>NZ_JBXDSE010000002.1:0-952779 GCF_056844665.1 Chryseobacterium sp. FR048
AAGATTAAAGATTAAAGATTAAAGATTAAAGATTAAAGATTAAAGATTAAAGATTAAAGATTAAAGATTAAAGATTAAAGATTAAAGATTAAAGATTAAAGATTAAAGATTAAAGATTAAAGATTTTCTCGTTAAACACCATCTTTAGAACAGGAACAATCATTATTCAATAGGAACGGGCTTTAGCCCGTTCGCAATAAAAATAATTTCCAATCGGCTTTAGCCGAAACCTACAAAAATAAACTTTGTAATATCCCATAATTTTTATCCCCATCATTCTCCATCGAACTTTTATCATAGAAACAGGAATATTAAAGACCATGTTTTACCTTTTTTGATAAAATAAAAAATCTGTGAGACCAAAAAGAATAATTGGCTTTAGCCAAAACTTAATAAAAAAACTTATTGATTTTCATCCAATAAAAAAACGAGACCAAAATCTCGTTTTTAATATATTTTATTGATTATTTATCCTGAGGAATAGGATTAAACTGAGAATTCTCAATCGTCAGCGTTTTTGTGGTAAGATCATAATGATCATTCATAGACATTACATGTACCGTCAGATTATCAATAGAAATAGGTTCTCCAAGATTGATATTTGTAAGGTTGGTATCTTTGATGAATCTTCCGTCCACAAGGATCACAAGTCCCGAACCTACGGCAGTCATTACATCATTATGAATAAAAAGTCCGGTATCTTCTCCAAGGCCGATTCCTAAAGTTCTCGGATTATTGACCACCGCCTGGAAAAGACGCCCGATTCTGCCTCGCTGTACAAAATGGGTATCGATGATCACATTATCGATCAGTCCTAGTCCTTGTGTGGTTTTGATTTCACCTTTTAAAAGAGCTTCAGAGCTGCTGCCCTGATAGATCATATTCTCAGAAGCTGCTGCTGCCCCTGCCGATGTTCCGGAATAAATAAAATCCTGTTCCTGGTATTTTAAAAGAATGGTATCATGAAATCGGGTTCCGCCAAGAATTGAGGTAAGTCTTAGCTGGTCACCGCCGGTAAACATCATCACATCTGCTGCATTAGCTCTGGCTACCATAGCGTCAGAATTCGCTTCCTCACGGTTGTGAATATCAAGAACGTTTACATTTTTAGCACCTAAAAATTCAAATGCTTTTTTATATTCGGATCCTACAATCTGAGGAATCTGGGAAGCGGTAGTTACAATCTCAATGACTGAGTCTTCCTTATGCTTAGATTCGTTGATGATCTTTCGTAAAATTCCACGTTCAAAAAAGTTAAGATTCTTTTCTATATTCTGATCATAGTCGGTTTCTGAAAAACTACCTTTGTTTACAGCGCCACCGATAACTATTAATTTTCCAACAGGTTTTGTCATACTACAAAATTAAAAAATAATTAACATTATTTGGCGAAATTCGTGCCATCTTTAGTTGATTTTTAGTGATTTAAGAATGTTAATAAAAATTAATATTTTTTTAATAAATCTTTAAACAAGGTATGGTTTTGTTTAGGGTTTTACATTATCTTTGGTTATAAAAGGAGTTATTATTAACGGTTAAAATGCCAATAGATATGAAAATCGAAAAGATTCAGGCACTACGTGGTCCTAACATCTGGAGCATCAGAAGAAAGAAGCTGATACAGATGAGATTGGACCTTGAAGAAATGGAGAATTATCCTACCAATAAAATCGACGGATTCAGGGAGAGGATTGAAAAATTAATGCCTTCGCTCGTTACCCACCGATGCTCAGAAGGAGTAGAGGGCGGCTTTTTCCACAGAGTGGAAACCGGGACCTGGATGGGGCATGTCATTGAGCATATCGCTTTAGAAATTCAGACCCTGGCGGGGATGGATGTGGGGTTTGGGAGAACCCGTGAAACCAAAACACCGGGAGTCTATAATGTCGTATTCAATTATCTTGAAGAAAATGCTGGAATCTATGCGGCAGAAGAGGCAGTAAAGATTGCAGAAGCATTGATTGAAGGGACAGATTATAATCTGAATGCATGTATTCATAAATTAAAAGAAATCAGAGAGCGTGTGCGCCTTGGTCCTTCTACAGGAAGTATTGTAGAAGAAGCCGCTTCTCGAAGAATTCCCTGGATCAGGTTAGGAACCAATTCTCTGGTGCAGCTGGGTTATGGGGTCAATCAACAGCGGTTTCAGGCTACAATTACCGGAAAGACGAGCTCTATTGCTGTAGATATTGCCTGTAACAAAGAATTAACCAAAAGAATGCTTCATGATGCTGCTATTCCGGTTCCGATCGGAGATCTGGTAGTGGATGAAGAAGACTTAAATAATGTGATCAGAAAGATCGGGTATCCAATTGTTTTAAAACCTTTGGACGGGAATCACGGGAAAGGTTCTTCCATTAATGTTAACGATTGGGAGTCTGCAAAGATAGGCCTGGACCATGCACAGAAATATTCAAGGAAAGTAATTGTTGAAAAATACATTACCGGGTATGACTTCCGTATCCTGGTGATCAACAATAAGATGGTTGCAGCGGCGAGAAGAGTTCCTGCTCATGTTGTAGGAGATGGGGAACTTAATCTTCAACAGCTTATTGATAAAGAAAATAAAGATCCGAGAAGAGGCTACGGACACGAAAATGTACTGACCGAAATAGAAGTGGATAAAGATACCCTGGAGTTGCTTGAAAAGCTTCAGTACACTCTGGAGACTATTCCTCAGAGAGGCGAAGTGGTGTATCTGAAATCAACAGCCAATCTTTCAACCGGGGGAACTTCAATTGATGTTACAGACATGGTACATCCGGAAAATATTACGATGGCGGAAAGAATTTCTAAGATTATCGGTCTGGATGTTTGCGGGATTGATGTTATGGCTGAAAATTTAACCCAACCATTAAAGGAAAGTGGCGGAGCTATCATAGAAGTGAACGCCGCACCTGGTTTCAGAATGCACCTCGCTCCAAGCGAAGGGCTGCCCAGAAACGTTGCGGCACCGGTCGTTGATATGCTTTATCCTCAAGGGAAACCTTTTACTATTCCTATTATTGCTGTAACAGGAACTAACGGAAAAACCACCACTACAAGGCTTATTTCACATATTGTAAAGAGTAATGGCTATAGAGTAGGGTTCACTACGTCAGACGGAATTTACATCCAGAATACCATGCTTTCAAAAGGAGATACCACAGGACCGCTGTCTGCAGAATTTATCCTGAAAGACCCTACCGTAGAATTTGCTGTTCTGGAGACGGCAAGAGGGGGGATTTTACGTTCCGGACTTGGATTTTCACAGTGCGATATTGGTGTTTTGACCAATATTGAAGAAGATCACCTGGGAATGAATGATATTCACAGTTTGAAAGATCTTACCAAAGTGAAAAGAGTAGTACTCGACAGTGTAAAGAAAAGTGGCTGGAGTGTCCTGAATGCGGACAATGAGTATTCGATGAAAATTGTCAATGATCTGGACTCTAATGTGGCGATTTTCAGTATGGATGAAAACAATCCTCATATTGTAAAATTTGCAAAAGAAGGAAAGATTACCTGTGTATATGAAGAAGGTTTTGTAACCATTAAAAAAGGTGACTGGAAGATCAGAATCGGAAAAGCCAAAGACTTCCCGATCACCATGGAAGGAAAAGCCAGATTCATGATCGAAAATGTATTGGCAGCCAGTCTGGCGAGCTACCTTTATGGATTTGGAATTGAAGATATTTCGAATTCTTTACGAACCTTTATTCCTAGTGCTCAGCTGACTCCAGGAAGATTGAATGTGTTTAAGTTTAAGAATTTTAAAGTACTGATCGACTTTGCCCACAACCCTTCAGGGTATGAAGCCATTGAAGATTACCTGAAAAATGTGGAATCTACGAAGAAGATCGGGATTATTTCCGGGGTGGGAGACAGACGGGATCATGATATTAAAGAATGCGGTAAAATTGCCGGTAGAATGTTCGATTATATTATCATCCGGAATGAAAAGCACCTTCGTGGAAGAACAGAAGAAGAAATTAACGGACTGATTATCGATGGAATCAATGAAGCCGGAAGAGATGTGAGCTATGAAATTATTCCAAAAGAAATTGAAGCCCTGAAACACGCTATAGGAATGGCAGAAGAAGGGACTTTCATTACAGCTTTGAGCGATGTGATTTCAAATGCGATTGATCTGGTACAGGAATATCAGGCAAGGGAATTGCTGGAAGATGATAAGAATCTATAAAATCAACCTGTAATATTCTATAATATTTAAAGAATCGGCTGAACCAAAGGTTCAGCCGATTCTTATTTTAGTAATAATAATTCTTTTTTCTTATTTTAATTGCTCGAAAAATTACCCTTCTGCAAAAAAAGCATTTGAGCTTCCGATCCAGATCGCATCTTTCTTGTTGAAATCTACATTTACCATAGCTGCTTTGGTCATTCTTCCCAGATTTTCCAATAGAATAGGACGTTCATCATTTTCCCGCCAAATATATAGCAGACGGATTTCTGCTTTTGAAAATTCTCCGTTAATATCTTCGAAGATCGGTTCATAGGTTACTTTTCTCTGCAGGATGTAGTTTTCTTTATCTTCAATAGCATCTGTGATTTCTTTGGTTGGGTTCAGATTCACTCCGCTTCCTGCAAAAGAGAACAAAGGTTTCAATACAAAATTCTCAAGACTTTCATTTTCCGGAAATTCATGTAAAAAATAACTTTTCGGAACGAACTGATGTTGTAATAATGGTAAAAGGAATTTTGAAATTTTAAAAAACCAGTTAGGATGTGTGATCCATTTTACCTCTGCTTCTTCACGGAAATCAAATTCAGTTTTAAGATCCGGAATTCTATCCAGTTCATCAAAAATCACCCGGTTGTAGATTCTTTTGATCTGAACCCGTTTGCCTTCATTTTGATAATACAGTTTTTTACCTTCCTTTTTTACTTTTGTCAGGCAGACTGTTTTTATCCCTAATAATTGCTCTGTTAAAGCAAAATCAATGGCCGTTTTCTGTTTTTCCGGGAAAATTTCAAGAAGGATTACATTTTCAGGATGTTCATCACCTACGATCAGTTCTTTCAGATAGTTTTTAAACGTTTCATGAGGCATGGTGTTTTTAATGTCATTAAGAAAAGGATATACCTCGCAAAATGTTTCTTCAAAGGTTTTCTGAAAAGCGTATAGTGAAGGGAAAGCCTGTAATTCTATCAGTTGGGGTTCGATTTCTCCGTTTTCACTTTTGCAGATCCCAAAATCTATGGTAAAAAAATGAGGCTGGTTTGTATCGTTAGGAACCCTGCAATTGTCAGGAATAGCTTTTTGAAGGAGTTCATCCGGAAGTGCTTTGATCTGGCTGATAATACTTTCACTGGCATCCAGAAGCTTGCCTTCAAATTCTTTGGTAAGAAAAAGTGGGCTCTCAGAAATCCTGAAAGTAGGTTCTATCCCTCCTTTTTGCTTTAAAGTATCTTTTAGCTGCTGATATTTATCCTGTGAAAATTCCTGATTGAACTGTTTTCTGTATTTTGGGATCATATTTTTTTCTTTTGTGAGGTTAAAAAAATCGAGCAATAATGCCCGATATTTTATAGAATGATGTTGGATGTTGGAAGAGGGGAGTATATGAAGTCTATATTTTAAATTAAGGTGTTTTTATACCTGGTCAAAATCAAAAGTTCACCAGAAGTTTAATGACTACTGATAACTTCGGGCCTCCCTCTTCCAGCTTCCTGACTTATTAAGCCAAAGATTCAATTTCTTTCAAAATGTTTTTTTTTGCAAACTGAAGGAATCTCGGAAGGATCTGATTTCTGGTCAGGATGATTTTATCTTCATCATCAATTCTGTCCATCGTTTCAAGATACTTTTCCATACCGAAGTTTTCGATCATGGCTTCTCTGTTCTTTTCATCCTTCAGGTTTTCGATCAAAGATTCAGGGCTGGCTTCAGGGTGAAACTGAGTCCCGAATATTTCATCAGAGAAACGGACCGCCATTATCGCTCTTTCCAGATTGATATGAGGACGGAATTTTTCAATAGCCATTACCGTCATACCCAATTCTTCAAAACGTTCGTGATCAGGCTCAATAAACTGAAAAGCTCTTGAGTCTACCGCATAGAAAGGATCCTGAAGATTTTTGAATAAAAACTCTTCTCTGCCTTCTTTCGTCTTGTGAACAGGCATTACTCCGAAAGAATAAGATTTTCTTTTACAGATGTTTCCCAGTTTCCAGTGAATACTTGCCAATTGGAATGAATGGCAGATCAGGAAAAGGTATTTTTTATCCTCATTGTATTTGTTGTGTTCAAAAACCGAATCTAAAAAGTTGGCAAACCTGTCTTCCCATGCAAAACCTTCTCTGTGTGGATTGCCCGGTCCGCCTGAAGAAATAAAAATATCAAAGTCTCCGATCTCCGGCATTTCGTCCTTAAACCTCACATCAAAGGTCTCAATAATTACATTTTCTTCAGAGTTCTGCTGAAATGCCTCGGAAATCTCTTTAATGTTTCTAAAGCCTTGATTGACATGGTTGTTGTTCATGTCCAGCAGAGCAATTCGAATATCTTTCATTACATCATATTTTTTGTAAAGTTACCAAAAATATTATGAAGCATGTTCTCCATGTGTTATGCCATACTCTGTTTCCGAGATCATATAATCAACCACTTTGGTAAGGTCACCCGTTTCCTTAAAGATCTGAAGCTGTCGGTCTGCGCCGGTTCCGTTTTCCAGAATTTTCCATGCATATTCAACCTCGTGGCGGCATCCTAAATCATCTACAACATCATCAATAAACTCTAAGAGTTCTTTTAATAAATGAGGATATGGAACAGATTCTTCTTTACCGAAGTCGATAAGATGCGCCTCAATACCACTTTTCGAAGCACGCCATTTATTTTCGTTCAGAAGTAACCTTCTGTAGCTTCTGAAACTAAGGTTTTGCTGATGAAGCTTATAGATTTTTGCCACTAAGCTCTGCATAATGGCTGCAAGACAAACGGTTTCGTCAATCCTTAACGGCATGTCACAGATTCTGAACTCAATGGTAGGGTAGAACGGGTGAACACGCAGATCCCACCAGATTTTCTTGGCATTGTCAATCGTTCCGGTTTTTACAAGAAGATCAACATAGCTGTCAAATTCTGCCAGAGAGGTAAAATAACTTGGGATACCGGTTCTTGGGAATTTTACAAAAATCTCCTGTCGGTAAGACTTGAATCCGGTATACCTTCCGATCCAGAATGGTGAGTTGGTAGAAAGAGCATATACGTGAGGCAGGAAATAGCGCATCACATTCTGAATTCTCACTCCCTCTTCCCGATTAGGAATCCCGATATGCACATGGAGTCCGAAAATAAGATTCTCACGGGCCACATCACCCATGTCATCTACAATTTTGATGTATCTTTCTCCCTGCGTGATATTGTTTTCTGACCAATGTGAGAATGGGTGAGTGCCTCCTCCGGAAACACGAAGTCCCTGCTCATGAGCAGTATTGATCAGGTGTCTTCTTAAATTCGTCAATTCTGCCCTGGCTTCCTGAATATTCTGGCAGATTCCTGTTTCCATTTCAATCATAGATTCATGCATTTCGTGCTTTAAGTTTTCACTTAAAACCGCTTTGCCGCCTTCAATGATTTTAGAAACGTGAGAGACAAGATCCCGGCTTTCAACATCGATGATCTGGTACTCTTCTTCTATTCCAATAGTAAACTGATGCATTTTTCTTGTGTTTTTTATTTTATCTATGATTTATTGTATTGAATCTTTCACAAAGGTTCCCCAGGTAATATTAGGTTTCCCCGGAACATATTCTTTAGCTTTTTCAATAGCCAGCTTTGCAGCATGCTCTATGATCCATGCGAAATTTTCTTCTCCTACAGAATTTCTGTCCGCGTCCGGAGCCGGATTACAGAAATCGATAGCGTAAGGAATACCGTCTCTTACGGCAAATTCCACCGTATTGAAATCATATCCCAATGCCTCGTTCATTTTGATCGTATAATCATGAATGGTCTTCAATAATTTTTCCAGTTCTGCACCCTGAGTCTGATGGGTCGTTGCATATCTTAAATGATGCGGGTTTCTTGGCTCATAAGGCATAATATGAACATATTTTCTGCCCAGACAGTATACCCTGTAATAGTCATCAAAGACGATCTCTTCCTGTACCATCATCACGAGCTGCTCTGTTTCACTCAGCTTATTCCAAAGATCATCCGGATTTTCCACTCTGTAAACGCTTTTCCATCCACCGCCGTCATGAGGCTTCATATAAGCAGGGAAACCGACATAGTTGAAAATATATTCCCAGTCATGAGGAAATTTAAGATTTCTGAATGAAGTTTCCGAAGTGTTGTCAGGCCTTTCATGAGACGGAAGCAAAACGGTCTTAGGAAGTGGTATTCCCAATTTTGACATGAGCGCATTGTTGAAGAATTTTTCATCAGCACTCCACCAGAAAGGATTGTTGATTACATAAGTACCGTTAAGTGCTGCATTTTTCAGATAAGCTCTGTAAAAGGGAACGTCCTGGGAAATTCTGTCGATGATTACTGCATATCCATAGTCTGCGCCCTGTTCCAGTTTGTCAATGGTTACAGGCTCTGCTACAATATCTCCACCACCCAGTTCATTCACTTTGTCTATGAATGCCCAGGGAAATGTATCTTCCATACCGAATAGAATTCCTACTTTTTTTGCCATAATTTCTGTTTTTTAAATTGATGTGTATTTTTTTTCTATTTTATCTTTTTTATGGGTCTGTTCAAAGAATTTTAGTCTTTTTTAGCTTATATTCTTTCTTTGACCACCCCGTCAAACCTTTGATTTGACATCCCTCCGGAGGAGGAAAATATCACATATTCAATTGTGATATTTGGGAAAACTGAAAATCTTTGATTTTCAAAAAAAACTTAAGTGTACTTCTCATACAGTTAGTAGTACCTTAAAAAACTTAAGTGTTAAAAAAATGTGTTTTTTATGTTTAAATTTTATCCGGTTCAGGAGAAATAAGCTCCTATAAACGTTGGGAACACCATTCTCCACAAAGGCCAGTCGTGCCCGATCCATTTTCTCTCATCATACCAGAAATCGATGCCTTTTATCCTTAAAATTTCTGCCATTTCAATGTTTTTATCTTTACAAATATCCTGATCAGAAGTGCTCAGTACAATATGCATATGCTTGTATTTCCAGGCATCATCGTTTCTTACAAACTCTCTAGGGCAGTTGAAGTACACCAGTTCATCAGAGTATCCGTTCATAAAATTCCTGATGCTGAATGCTCCCGAAAGGCAGATCAGATGGGAAACCACATCCGGAAACCTGAAGGCGAAATTAGCGGCATGATACCCTCCGAAGCTGGCTCCGGCCACCGCAACACGATGGGTTTTATGAAGTTTCTGGATATAAGGCACAAATTCCTGAATCAGAAACTGTACATAGCGTTCATAATTTCTGATCCTCTGCTGTGGAGAGATCTTTTCATCATAAAAACTCCAGGCGTCAATGGTCTGAATATTATAAAGCTTTACTTTTCCCTGTTCTATAAACCAGTTGATGCTTCCATTAAGGTGAAAATCATGATTCTGGGTATACTGTCCCTGAGAGGTTGGAAACATGATGATAGGATGCCCGTAATGTCCGGTCACTTCCACTTTAAGGCTGGTTCCCAATATATTCGAATAATAATCGGTATGTTCGATGTGAGGCATTTAAATTTCTTTTACTTTTAATGTTGTGTTTATTTTTTTTAACTGCTTAATTTACTGCTTTTAGGTGGTAAAATATTCAGCATTTCCATCTGTATCTTTTCAGCGGCGCTATCCAGCTTTTCCTGTACAATGACAGCATCACTGGATTTGTAAACAATGCCTACATGATAATCTATCGGGAGAAATTTGACTACTTCTTCACATTCGAAACTGCTGTAATCAGGCTCTTTATCCTTGATAAGGGCAACAATAAGTCCTGAATAATAGCCTGTAGGAGGTGAAACGCTGTAATCATTACCTCTCAGAAGAGCATCTTCAATCTTCGCCCATTCCCGCCAGATATTGATCCCGCTGGAGGCTTCCACCAGATCAGGAATATGGGCTCCGCCAACCCGTGAGGATGTCTCAAGGAAATACCATTTCCCGTCTTCTTTTCCACGGATAAATTCGGTATGGGTTGCGCCGTTGAGTAATCCGAAGCTTGAAAGAACCTTTGCATTGATGTCTTCCAGTGCTTTGAATTCATCAGAATATCTTCCCAGGGTCTTAGACCGGAACACGCCTCCTTCATGAGAAACCTGCATAGGCGGGGCCAGATATTTGGATGCGGAAGTGAATACAATTTCTTTGTTGAAAGTAAGACTGTCCACATGATATACATCTCCGGGTTTAAAGCTTTCCAGTAAAAACAGATGACGTTCTTCCCCAAGAGTCTCCAAAGCTTCATGAAGTTGGTCCTTGGAAGTAATTTTCTTAATTCCTGATGCAGAGGCTTCTGATCTTGGTTTTAATACCCATGGTGCAGGCACCCTGTCTGCAAAACTGTTCACTTCGTCATCATTGAAAACAGCAGTGAATTCCGGAACATTGATTCCTGAGTCTTTTGCTTTCTGGCGCATGGCCAGTTTGTCTCTGAAATAACGGTGAGTGGTTTGTCCCATTCCCGGAATACGAAACGTTTCCCTGATTAATGCTGCTTTTTCCACATCATAATCATCAAGGGCTACTACCGCATCTACTTTTCTGCTTTTCATCAGATGCGAAAATCCCTGAATCAGGTGTTCCAGATTCCATACGGACGGTTTGAGTTCAGGCATATAAAATACCTCATCGATGGCATGCCAGGGCCAGTTTTTTTCTTTAAGATTTTCTGATGTTACCAGGATGATATTATTGCCGAGTTTCTTCATTTCGTCCATAAAATCATACCCCTTGTAGTAACAGGAAATACATACGATCGTTTTCTTCTCCATATAATGTTTTTTGTATTTTAGTGGATTTTCAAAAATAAAAGCAATTTTTTGTTGTTTTATTAATGGTAAAAAACGGAATATCATGCGTTTTTGAAAATCCACTAATCAAGTATACAGAGATTTTTTGTAAAAAACTAATTTTTAGTGATAATTTTCAATTAAATCGGCGAGCAATTGAACTCCATATCCGGTTGCTGCTTTTTCTTTGGCGTATCCAACGTTTCCGAAGGCTACTCCGGCAATATCGAGATGGGCCCATTTAGGGTGGTTTTCAATGAATTGTTCCAGGAATTTGGCGGCGATGATACAGTCTCCGATAGGCTTCATGGAAATATTTTTCATATCGGCTACATCCGATTGGATGTCATCTTTCCAGATGTCCCATAGCGGAAGATTCCAAAGTCTTTGGTTGGTCTGATCTCCGGTCTTTATCAGGATGTTTTTCAGATCATCATTATTGGAAAACATTGCCCCACAGGTATCTCCGAACATACGAACCGAACTTCCCGTTAACGTAGCCAGGTCAATAAGGAAATCTGTTTTATAATTTTTGGTAAGATAAGAAAGTCCGTCAGCAAGAATCAGCCTGCCTTCAGCATCCGTATCAAGGACTTCAATGGTTTTTCCATTGTAGGCGGTAATGACGTCGCTGGGAAGCAGGGCCTTTTCGGAAATAGCATTGTCTGTAATCGGAAGAACGGCAACGATATTCACCGGAAGTTTCATTTCTGCAGCGTAGATCAGAGTACCAAAGACTGCTGTAGCACCACCCATATCAGATTTCATATAATGCAGATTGGCAGAATTCTTTAATGAGATTCCTCCGGTATCAAATAGTACACATTTTCCCACCAGACCATACGTTTTTGCATTTTTAACGGTCGTTTTATATTCTAAAATAGTAAAAGCAGCATCGTAAGCACTGCCTTGGTTAACGGCAAGGTAGGCACCTAAACCAAGTTCTTCGCATTTCTTTCTGTTAAATGCTGTGTATTTTAATTCGTATTTTTTTGCTAAATTTTTAAGGTACAGGCTGAAAGTGTCCGGTCTTTTAAGATTGGCAGGTTTATTCAGCCAATCCTGACAGGCAATTTGTCCATTGCTTAATGCTTCAGCTTTCTGGCTGATATGATCCAGTTTTTTCTGGCTTAAATTTTCAAAATGAAGTTCAAATTTTGTGTTCCAGAAAGCGTGTTTTTTTTCAAATGGGTAGTTGTAAGTTCCGATAAGCAAACCTTTGACAAATTCTTCAAATTGCTTTTCATTCATGAAGTCTGCCAGTGCTAAAGTGGGTACCGCCTGTAATTTGTCTTTTTGGGTCTGTGAGAACTTTACAGCCACCTGCTGGATTTCAAAATTCTGTAAAGTAGATTTCCCCAGTCCGATAAAATAAGTAATCCCTTCCTCATGGGCGTTTACGAAAACCTCATGTTTTTTTCCTGTGAAAAAAGTGGCGATATTCTTATTGAAATTCTTACCTGTTTTGATCCATTCCTCTTCTGTGAATAAATGGAAGACTTGTGTATAGTTCTTATTTTTTTTGTTGATTAATTTCATACAGTTTAGTTCTTAATACTTTGTTGTTGGGGTTTTACTTCAAGAGGGTTTTCGGTATTGTCATAGAATAGCCATTCAATTGCTCTCGGGAATTCCTGTGACCAGTAAAATTCATTGTGGGTCCCTTCGGGGTTGATGCTTGTCCTGAATTCAAAATCAAAAAGGTTTTTCTTTTCCCATCTTTTCAGATATTCTTCGAAAACATGAATTCTTTTGACCATTTTAGAACCTTCCTGACCGCCGCCATACAGGTAGATCTTTGTTTTGAAAGGAACTCTGAAGCTCATCATCGGGAAATTATTGTTAGGCTCTACCCATAGAGAAGGGGAGAAAATCAATAGCTTAGAATAGACTTCGGGATAAAGAAATCCGCTGTAGATACTAATAAGAGCTCCCAGTGAACTTCCTCCGATTCCTGTATTGTCACGGTCTTTTTTGGTTCGGTAGTTTTCATCCACAAAAGGCTTCAGGGTATCTGTGATAAAACGGATGTACTTTTTCCCTTCAGAACCATTGGCTACATTATCATTATCAAAAATATATTCTTTGATTCTGTCTTCACTTCCGTGTTCTATAGCAATGATGATGACGTCGCCACGTCCATATTCTGCAAGAATAGATAGTTTCTTGTCAATTTCCCAATTCCCGAAACCACTGCCTTCATTGAAAAGATTCTGAGCATCCTGAAGATACAGAACAGGGTAGCTTTTGTCTGTAGTGTGATAATCGTGGGGAAGCAGTGCCCAGACCTTTCGGTAGCGATCGAGCTGCGGAATATAAAATTTTTCAGAAATGACTTCTGCTACAGGAAAATACTCTTCCTTGAAGGGCCCCCAGTTTAATCTCCATTTTTTTACAAGATCAGAAGTCGTTCCCTTGGATTTTTTTATTTTCCGGTTGGGAGTCATATTTCCGTATTGGTCCAGCTCTACATTTTCCCAGCCCCCTTTCGTGAATTTGTATTCAATATTCTCAGGGAGAATCTGATCCTCAATCTCTATAAAATAGTTGCAGGCATCCTCTTGCTGAAGTTGGTAATGGTAGTCTTTAGGATTCCAGTTGTTAAAATTTCCGGTGACAAATACCGGACGGTCGTCTTTTTCTTCCGTATAAAGTTCAAACCTCATCATAGTGTTTCATAAATATTACTTTGCTAAATTTATAAAAAAGATTGTTTTGAAATCATAAAAATATGATCTAAAAAATGATATATTTGATAGGAGACGAAAGAAGAAAACTAACTTGATAATTATTTGATGAATAATTAATCACTGTTGTCAGTATTTTTCGTAGTTTCAGGAAAAATATAAATACAAACTGATCTTGATGAATTCTGTTAAAACCTATACGCTTTTTACCGATCATGATGTGTACCTTTTCAAAGAAGGCAGACATTATAAGCTGTATGGGAAATTTGGGGCACATTCTGCGGAGAAAGATGGGGTGAAAGGAATTTATTTTTCAGTCTGGGCACCCAATGCCAAAAAGGTTTCTGTGATAGGAAACTTTAACAACTGGAATCATAAAGATCATATTCTGTTTCCAAGATGGGATGAGTCCGGGATCTGGGAAGGATTCATTGAAGGGCTTACCTGGGGGACTTTATATAAATATGCGATTGAAACACCGAGAGGTGAGATTCTTGAAAAAAGTGATCCCTATGCATTAAGCTGGGAACAGAATAAACAGGCCGCCTCATTGGTATCTACAACCTGGTATGAGTGGAATGACAGGGAATGGATGGAAAACCGCTGGAAGAACAACAGCCTTGACGCTCCCATATCTGTTTATGAATTGCATCTCGGCTCCTGGGTAAGGGAAGGTAGTGATCCAGACCGTTTTTTAAACTATCGTGATATTGCCAAAAAACTGGTTCTTTATATCAAAGAAATGGGCTTTACCCATGTAGAATTCATGCCTGTGATGGAATATCCGTACGATCCCAGCTGGGGGTATCAGATTACCGGATTTTATGCTGCCACCTCACGCTTTGGCTCACCGCAGGATCTGATGTACCTGATTGATGAACTTCATAAAAATGGAATAGGAGTGATCCTGGATTGGGTACCCTCTCACTTTCCGGGAGATGCCAACGGGCTTCATCGTTTTGACGGATCTTATCTCTATGAACACGAAGACCTACGAAAAGGGTTCCATCCTGACTGGAAGTCATATATTTTCAATTACGGAAGAAATGAAGTAAAGTCTTTCCTGATTTCCAATGCGATGTTCTGGCTGGATCGTTACCATGCTGACGGGCTTCGTGTAGATGCAGTAACTTCAATGCTTCATCTGGATTATTCAAGGAATGAAGGCGAATGGGAGCCTAATATATATGGCGGAAATGTAAACCTTGAAGCTAAAGCTTTTCTGCAGGAATTCAATACTGCTGTCTATAAAGAGTATGGCGATCACATTATGACCATTGCAGAAGAAAGTTCAGATTTTCCTATGCTTACCAAGCCTGTTCATGATGGCGGAGTAGGCTTTGGAATGAAATGGATGATGGGCTGGATGCATGATACCCTAGATTATTTTAAAGAAGATTTTCCGAACAGGAAATTTCATCATCATAAACTTACATTTGCTTCCATGTATATGTATAATGAGAATTATATGATGCCTTTGTCACATGATGAAGTAGTACACGGAAAGGCAAGTCTGATCTATAAAATGAAAGGGGACGAATGGCAGAAGTTTGCCAACCTTCGTACCTTATATGTATATATGTATACCCATCCGGGAGCAAAACTGCTTTTTATGGGGGATGAATTCGGGCAGACCAGTGAGTGGAATTTTACTCAAAGTCTGGATTGGCATCTGCTAAAATACCCGGTTCATAAAGGCTTGCAGGAACTTGTCAAAGAATTAAACCACTTTTATACATCAGAATCTGCCTTTTATGAAAATCAGTTTGACAAAAGCGGTTTCGAATGGGTAGAAGCAGATGATCTGGAGAATTCAGTTTATGTCTATCTTAGAAAAGGAAAAAAAAGAGATGACATTCTGATGGTTGCCCTGAATCTGGCTCCAAAAGTATTGGAATATAAGATTGGAATTCCTGCGGGAACCCATTGGGAGGTTGTTTTTAATTCAGATGATGAGCAATACGGTGGTAGCGGGGTGCTTTCTGAAATACTGGAAGAAAAATATGAAGAATGGAGAGGGCATCATAAATCGATGACCGTGAAGCTTCCGCCTCTGGCAGGCCTTATTTTGAGACAGAAAAAAGATAAAAAGTACAAATTACACAGAATAAAATTTAAATCATAGCATACAGAGATTAAGAAACTAGATGCTTTGAACGGAAATTAATGAACTCAGAAGAAAAATTATGACGATATATCATTTAAGTACAGAGTGTTACCCTATTGCAAAAGTTGGGGGTCTGGCAGATGTGGTCGGGGCATTGCCCAAATATCAGAACAAAATAAAAGGAATAGAGGCTAAGGTAGTGATGCCATGGTACAATAAACCCTTTGTTTATGACCACGAATTTGACCTGGTTTTTGACGGTTTTATCCATCAGGGCCCGAATATGCTTCAGGTTCAGGTCATAAAAGAAAAATCAGATGTTCTGGGCTTCGAATTGTATATGGTAAAGATTCCCGGATTACTGGATAGAGATAATCCTTACGGGTATCAGGATGAAAGTTTCCAGTTTCTTGCTTTTCAGCAGGGGATTCTGCATTGGATGTGCGCCATGGAAATTCGCCCGGATGTCCTGCATTGTCATGATTACCACACCGGACTAGTTCCTTTTATGGTACAGCATTGCCCGGAATTCAAATTTTTGCAGGGAGTAAAGACCATAGGAACTATTCACAACGGGGAATACCAGGGAATGATGGGCTGGAATATGGCAAACTATATGCCTTCCTTTGATGCATATAAATGGGGGCTGATGGATTGGAACGGCTTCATGAATCCTTTGGCCAGTATGATTAAATGTTCTCATGCCTTTACCACCGTTTCCGAAGGCTACCTTGAGGAGCTTTTTGTAAGCTTCCGCGGACTGGAGAGCTTGGTACGTCAGGAATTCGGGAAAGCATACGGAATCATCAACGGGATTGATACCGAAGTATGGAATCCGGAAACCGATCCGATGCTGGATTTTAACTTTACCATCAAAAATGCCGTTGCCAAAAAGAAAAAGAACAAAGAAAAGCTGTGTAAAGAATATGGACTAAAACCTGAATTACCATTATTTGCCTTTATCGGTAGATTCGCAACAGAAAAAGGAGCAGATCTGCTTCCGGATGTGGTGTGGCGAAGTATCAAACAGAGCTATGGAGGGCTGAATGTGATGATTTTAGGCTCCGGAAATACCTATATTGAAAATAAACTGAAAGAGTACGATTATACCTATACCAATTTTGCACTGGATCTGGGATATAAAGAACATCTTTCGCATAAGATTTATGCTTCGGCAGATTTTCTTCTGATGCCATCCAGAGTAGAGCCGTGCGGGCTGAATCAAATGTACTCTATGAGATATGGGACCGTTCCGGTAGTGAGATATACGGGAGGCCTCAGAGATACGGTAGAAGATATTTCAACCGGCGGAGCTGGACTGAACTTTACTTATGCGGGAGTAGATGATATTGTTCATGCAATGAGCAGAGCATTGGAAATCTATAATCAGAAAGGAGTGATGGAAGATCTTATCCATGCGAACATGAATTTTGATTTTGCATGGGAGAAATCTGCAGAAAAATACATAGCTTTATATAACAGCTGATCCAGATGAAAACTGTGGATCCCTTTTTAACGTAAAAATGTTTCAGACTAATAGCGAACACTAAAGAATAAAACAGTAAACTTAATAAAAAACGCAAGATATTTATGAACAGAAATGTAATCTCTATTGTACTGGGAGGTGGCAGAGGAACAAGATTATTCCCGTTAACGTATTCAAGATCAAAACCGGCTGTACCTATCGCAGGGAAATACAGGCTGGTGGATATTCCTATTTCCAATTGTCTGAATTCAGGATTGAATAAAATTTTGGTTTTGACTCAGTTTAACTCCGCATCCCTGAATTCACATATCAAGAATTCTTATCACTTTGATATTTTCAGCAAAGGATTTGTAGATATTCTGGCTGCTGAGCAGAATGTGGAGAATGACAGCTGGTATCAGGGGACAGCAGATGCCGTACGCCAATCGATGAAGCATCTTGAAAAATATGATTATGACTATATCTTAATTCTTTCAGGAGATCAGCTTTATCAGATGGATTTCAGAGAAATGCTCGATTTTCACATTGAAAATGGGGGCGATCTTACCATTGCAACCATTCCTGTTAATGCTAAAGATGCAACAGGTTTTGGAATTTTGAAGTCTGACGATGAAGGAAATATTACTTCTTTCTATGAAAAACCGGATTATGACCTGTTGGAAGGCTTACAGTCTGAAGTTTCGGATGAAAATAAGCATAAAGGAAAAGAATATCTGGCTTCTATGGGGATCTATATCTTCACCAAGACGATTCTTAAGAAGATGTTCGACGAAGGAGCTGGTGATGATTTCGGAAAAGACATTATTCCTAATTCGATTGGAAAATACAAGACATTGAGCTATCAGTATGAAGGCTACTGGACAGATATTGGAACGATAGAATCTTTCTACGAAGCGAATCTCGACCTTTGTCTGGATCTTCCGCAATTCAATCTGTTTTCTTCGTCACCTATCTATACAAGAGCAAGGATGCTTCCGCCGTCTAAGATCAACGGTTCTTACGTAAGCAAGGCTGTTTTCGGAGACGGATGTATCATCATGGCCGATAAAATCGAAAATTCCGTGATCGGAAACAGGACGAGAATCGATAAAGGAAGTACCATTGTCAATTCCTACGTAATGGGGGCGGATTTCTATCAGAATACGACAGAAATTGTTATAAATGACAGAGCAGGCCGTCCTAATATGGGGATCGGGAAATACTGCTATATCGAAAAAGCAATTCTTGATAAAAACTGTTACATTGGAGATAATGTAAAAATCATCGGAGGGAAACATATTCCGGATGGTGACTACGGAACCTATTCTGTACAGGATGGAATTGTAGTTGTGAAGAAGGGAGCTGTACTGGCACCGGGAACACATATAGGGTAATAAGTAAGGAAGCTGGAGGCTGGATGCTGGAAGTTATTGAGGTTGGGAGAATAATTTTGCTCTTCCTTCATTGAAAAATGACTTGGTTTATATAATGATTCAATCAAAAAAACGGACTAAGAGCGGGAAGCTAGAGGCTGGAGGCTGGAAGTTATTGAGGTTGGGAGAATCATTTTGCTCCTCCTTCATTGAAGGATGACTTGATGTATATAATGATTCAATCAAAAAATGATCAGTAATCATCGGACTAATAGTAACTTCCATCTTCCTGCATCCATCTTCCATCCATTAACAAGGTTAATTATTGTTAAACATACAACTAGAGTGATCAGCATATTGGTCACTTTTTTTATTTGTATTACTTTTGTGCGATGCGTATTTTTAAAATATTAACGGTAATTATTATTCTTCTGGGGGGAGCATATGCTGCTTCCATGTATTATTTTGTAGACGAAAGCAAAAATTTTACCATTGAAAAAGAGATCGATTATCCGGTGGATAAGGTGTTTGCCCAGTTTAATAACCTTCAGAATTTTACAAGATGGAATAACTTTTTTACCAGTTCACAGTCTATCGATATAGATTATTATACGCCGTATGAAGGGCAGGGAAGCTCCATCAGCTATGTTGATCCTAAAAACGATACCGACGGGGAAATGTTTATCAGGTATGAGAACCCTAACAAGACTTTGAAATATCAGCTTTTTGAGGACGAAAATGAAAATCCAACGTTGGTTGATGTTAAATTTAAACCTATTTCTGCAGAAAAAACAAAAATAACCTGGTACGTACATACTCCTAAACTTTCGGTTTGGAGAAGGGTTGAGAATTTCTGGACAGAAGACCGTTTTGCTGAAAATATCAACAAAAGTATGGTCAATCTTAAAAATTCTTTAGGAAATAAGGTTGAAAAAGACCATCAGATGGCCTCTATCAAGTACGACAGTCTGATGGTGGAAAATGAAGAAGACAAGTTGTTGTTGGGGATCAATGTAAGTACCTCCAACAAGAAAGACGCTCTTTACAAAAACATTGTGATGAATTATAACAAAGTCTATAATTTCGTGACCATGGATCTTGGAAAAAGAGATGATGAATTCGGGTATCCGATCCTGATGACCGATGCGGATAATTACAAAGACAAGGAGGTTTCTTACTTCCTCGGAATTCCGCTTTCCAAGAAAATTGGAGTGTCCGACAATAATTTCAATTTTAGGTCCGTAAATCCGTCTCAAAATTACGTGATGTACTACAAAGGAAGCTACGAAGGACGAATTAAGGCGATTCAGCAACTGATTCAGAAAGCCAAAAAAGACGAGATGCGCTTCGGAGATATTCGCCAGACCTTCATTGAACGTCCAATGGAAGGAGAGTCTGTGAACATGAAGCTCTCATTATCAGTGTATAAGTAATTTTTTTTTAATAAAATTTTTCTTAATTTTTTTTAACGGTTTCAGACTGTTCTAACTCGGTTTTTTTTATTAAATTTGAAGATTAATTCTACAAATAAATTTTAATAAATAGATAAACTGTAATAATGGACAGATTTTCATTCCTAAACGCAGCTCATTCTCAGTTAATTGAGGATTTATACCAACAGTACTTAAAATTCCCAGATTCCCTAGAACCATCATGGAAAGCTTTCTTTCAAGGCTTCGATTTTGCTTTAGAGAACTATGGAGATGACGATAACATTCAATTTATTCAGGCTTCGGCCAGCGCTGCTCCGGCAGTACAGCAGATTTCTCAGGCAGTATCAAGCGGAGAGGTTCCTGAGCACATCAAGAAAGAATTTAAGGTAGTAAACCTTATTGAGGCTTACAGAACGAGAGGGCACCTGTTTACCAAAACAAACCCGGTTAGAGAAAGAAGACATTATACCCCTACTTTAGACATCGAAAACTTCGGTCTTTCTAAAGAGGATTTAAATACAAAATTCAACTGTGCAGTTGAAACAGGAATGAAGGAGCCTGCTACTTTGGCAGACCTTATCAAACACCTTGAAAATATCTACTGTGATTCTATCGGGGTAGAGTATATGCACATCAATAACGTTGAAGAAAAAGATTTCATCAAAAGATGGCTTCAGGTAAACGAAAACCACCCAAGCCTTTCTGCGAATGAGAAAACAGAAATCTTATTAAAATTAAACCAGGCAGTTGCTTTTGAAAATTATCTTCATACCAAATTTGTAGGGCAGAAAAGATTCTCATTAGAAGGAGGGGAGACATTAATCCCGGCTTTAGATCAGTTGATTTCAAGATCTTCTCAATTAGGAGTAGATGAAGTTGTTCTGGGAATGGCTCACAGAGGAAGATTAAATGTTTTAACCAATATTTTCGGAAAATCTTATAAGCAGATTTTCTCGGAATTTGAAGGAAAAGAATTTGAAGAAGATGTATTCTCTGGTGACGTTAAATATCACTTAGGGTCATCCAAAAAAATCAAAACAGCTTCAGGAGAAGAAGTTTGCATCAACCTTACTCCAAACCCATCTCACCTTGAGACGGTGGCTGCTTTGGTAGAAGGAATCTGCCGTGCAAAAGTAGACGATAAATACAAAGACTATTCTAAAGTGTTGCCTATCATCATCCACGGTGACGGTGCTATTGCAGGACAGGGGATTGCTTACGAAGTGGCTCAGATGATGACTCTTGAAGGATACAGAACCGGAGGTACTGTTCATATCGTTGTCAACAACCAGGTTTCGTTTACAACCAACTATATGGATGCGAGATCTTCAACATACTGTACAGACATTGCAAAAGTTACAGAATCTCCTGTAATGCACGTAAATGCTGACGATGCTGAAGCAGTTGTTCATGCAATCCACTTTGCTGCTGATTTCAGAGCAAAATTCGGAAAAGACGTTTATATCGACCTTTTAGGATATAGAAAATATGGTCACAACGAAGGGGATGAGCCAAGATTTACTCAGCCTAACCTTTATAAAACCATTTCAAAACACCCGAATCCAAGAGAAATTTATAAAGATAAATTGCTTAAAGACAGCGTTACTTCCAATGATGTAATTGCTAAAATGGAAACGGAATTCAAAGCTCTTTTAGATAAAGATTTTGATGCTTCAAAAGAGATTGAGAAAAACGTAATGGACGTGTTCATGGCTGAAGATTGGACGAACTATCCAATCGGAAAAAGAGGAGCAGTTCAGTTACCTGTTGATACAAAATATGACCTGGCTAAATTGAAGGAATTGGCGCTTAAAATGTCAACACTTCCGGCTGATAAAAAGTTCATCAATAAAATTACAAGACTTTTCGATAACCGTATCAAAGCTATTGAAGCCAATTCATTAGATTGGGCGTTAGGAGAGTGGTTAGCCTATGCTACACTTCTTGTAGAAGGTCACAATGTAAGAATTTCAGGAGAAGATGTGGAAAGAGGAACATTCTCTCACAGACACGCTGTTGTAAAAACAGAAGATACAGAAGAAGAATATATCCCGTTAAGACATGTTTCAGAAAGCAGATTTGATGTATTCAACTCTCACCTTTCAGAATATGGGGTGCTAGGTTTCGACTACGGATATGCAATGGCTTCACCTAATACATTAACGATCTGGGAAGCTCAGTTCGGAGACTTCGTAAACGGTGCTCAGATCATCGTGGACCAGTACTTGGCAGCTGCAGAAGAAAAATGGAAAATTCAGGACGGATTGGTGATGTTATTGCCCCACGGTTCAGAAGGTCAGGGTGCAGAACACTCTTCAGCAAGATTGGAGAGATTCCTTACACTTTGTGCTAATGAGAACATGGTAGTAGCCAATATTACTTCCCCAGCCAACTACTTCCACTTATTGAGAAGACAGTTGAAATGGTCGTTCAGAAAGCCATTGATCGTAATGAGCCCTAAATCTCTACTGAGACATCCTAAAGTAGTTTCTCCACTTGAAGACTTCTCAAACAAAGGATTCCAGCCAATCTTAGACGATCCAACTGCTGATTCTAAAAAAGTAGAAAAATTAGTTCTTTGTTCAGGTAAACTATACTTCGAACTATTAGCTAAGAAAGAAGAATTAAACTGTGAAAACATTGCATTAGTAAGATTCGAGCAGTTATATCCGCTTCAGACAGATGCTATTGAGGAGATCTTCAACAAATACGAAAACAGAAAACAATTGGTGTGGGCTCAGGAAGAACCTGAAAACATGGGCGCTTGGTCTTATATCCTGAGAAACTTCAGAGATACAGGAATCCAGGTAGTAGCTCCGGTACCAAGTGGTGCTCCGGCTCCAGGTAGCCACAAAATGTTTGAGAAAAACCAAAATGCAGTGATCAACAGAGTGTTCGACAGAGATGATGCTCCTGCAAAAAGACCCGTTACAGCTTAATTTAAAATAATAATCAATTAAAAAATAAAAAATACTCGATATGTCAGTTTTAGAAATGAAAGTTCCTTCACCGGGCGAATCAATTACAGAAGTTGAAATTGCAACTTGGCTTGTAAAAGATGGTGATTATGTAGAAAAAGATCAACCTATCGCTGAAGTAGATTCAGACAAAGCAACATTGGAATTGCCTGCAGAACAAAGTGGTGTAATCACTTTAAAAGCAGAAGAAGGTGATGTGGTACAAGTAGGTCAGGTAGTTTGTTTAATTGATATGGATGCTGCAAGACCAGAAGGTGGTGCACCTGCTGCTGAAGCTCCAAAACAGGAAGAAGCTCCAAAAGCTGCAGAACCTGCTAAACAAGAGGCTCCAAAGCCAGCTGCTCCGGTTGCTGCTCCACAAACTTACGCTACAGGAGCTCCATCTCCGGCTGCTAAGAAAATTCTTGACGAAAAAGGAATGGATGCTGCACAGGTTTCAGGAACAGGAAGAGACGGTAGAATCACTAAGACTGATGCTGAATTAGCTGCTGTTCCTGCATTAGGAGGAAGCCCTCTTACCGCTACAGGTTCAAGATCTACTACAACAACTAAACTTTCAGTTTTAAGAAGAAAAATCGCTCAGAGATTAGTTTCTGTGAAGAACGAAACAGCGATGTTAACAACGTTCAACGAAGTTGACATGTCTGAAATCTTCAGATTAAGAAAGCAATATAAAGAAGAATTTGCTCAAAAACACGGAGTAGGACTTGGTTTCATGTCTTTCTTTACAAAAGCGGTTACAAGAGCATTACAAATGTATCCGGATGTAAATGCATCTATTGACGGAGACTTCAAAGTAAACTATGACTTCTGCGATATTTCAATTGCGGTTTCAGGTCCTAAAGGATTAATGGTTCCTGTATTGAGAAATGCAGAAAACATGTCTTTCAGCGCTGTAGAAGCTAACATCAAAGATCTTGCTACAAAAGTAAGAGACGGTAAAATTACAGTTGACGAAATGACTGGTGGTACTTTCACAATTACCAACGGTGGTACTTTCGGATCTATGATGTCTACCCCAATCATCAACCCGCCACAATCTGCAATCTTAGGAATGCACAACATCATCCAGAGACCGGTTGCGGTTGACGGGCAGGTAGTAATCAGACCAATGATGTACGTAGCAATGTCTTATGACCACAGAATTATCGACGGTAAAGAATCTGTAGGATTCCTTGTTGCGGTAAAAGAAGCTATCGACAATCCTGTTGGAATTTTAATGGGAGGTGACGAAAGAAAAGGCCTAGGATTATAATTTTATTAAAATTATAATATAATATACAATCTCGCCTAAAAAAGGCGAGATTTTTGTATCTATTAAGAAAATACTACAATGATGTTTTCAAAAATGACTTCCAATATCAAAGTTTCAGTAATACCTGAATATGATAGTAAAAACAGTTATCCCTCCGAAAACCGTTATGTTTTCAAATACAATATCACGATAGAAAATGACGGAAGCTTTCCTATCAAAGTATTAAAAAGAAAATGGTTGATCTTTGACGTCGGATTCGGATACACAGAGATCATCGGTGACGGCGTAATAGGCCTAACCCCTGAGATAGGAACAGGCGAAAATTTCGCTTACTTTTCCAATGTAATGCTTCGTTCCGGAGTAGGAAATATGAGTGGAAAATACCTGGTTAAAAACATGGATACCCAGGAAACTTTTGAAATTGATATTCCAAAATTCAACCTGCTGTCTGAAGTTTTGAGTAATTGACGCCTTGTACAGTGCAAAAAACACAAAGTATGAATGATGTATTTTGTGGTGAACGAAAATTCAGGACAAAATAAAAAATACAGATTTATATGAGCCCGGGCTCTTTGAACTGTATGATTAAAGCTTTTTGATTTTTGCTTTCATATATTCATTTACTTCATCATTACTGGTGAGGAAGAGTTTCTCAAAAGCCAGCAAAGAAATTTTAGCACATACTTCAGCGTCTGCACCGGCCCTGTGATGGGTGAAATCTATTTGATGGTATTCGGCCAGAGGTTTCAGTCCATATTTGGGAAGGTAATTCCATGACTTTTTGGCCAGCTGAATACTGCACAGATAGTTGATATTAGGGGTAAACATCCCGTAATATTCAAGGCAGCCTCTTAAAACGGAGGCATCAAAACCTGCATTGTGAGCAATCATTAAGCTTCCATACATCATATCCTGGGCTTCATGCCATATTTCATCAAAAGTAGGGGCATCCTTTACATCTTCCGGATGAATTCCGTGTACTGCCACATTGAATTTGCTGAAATAGGGAAAACTTGGAGGTTTGATCAGCCAGGTTTTAGTCTCTACAATTTTAGAGTCCTGTACTACACAAATCCCCATTTCACAAGCTGAACTTTTCTCGTGAGTAGCCGTTTCAAAATCTATTGCGCAGAAATCCATTGTTTTAAATTATAAATTGTTGCTTGTCCTCTGGTTACTTGTTACTGGTTTCTGGTTGCTTAGTTTACTGTTTATGTTGTAAATGAATAAGTAATAGTTTTCTCTAATTCCTATTTTCCTCCCAAAAAGTGCTTAAAAATCAACCATTTCGATTGATAGAATTCCTTTTTCTGATGACTTTGTCTCAGTTTCCATGTTCCGGGAAGCTGCCCGTAGAAACCGAAGTGAGCTCTTACGACAGCCCAGAGGTGAGGGAAACCATGCTTTAATCCAAAATATATTCCGGCCACCCCATCCAGACATAATCTGAAAAAAATAAGCCAGATCAATTGTGGAAAAGGTAAGTTTTTAAGCATCATCGAAAGGTTATTTCTGATATTTAAAAATGTTTTTTGTGCACTTTGTTTGTTCAAAGTTCCACCACCAACATGGTATACCTTCGACTTTCCGGTGTAAAAAATCTTTTTCCCTGTATTGATCAGCCTCCAGCATAGGTCAATTTCTTCCTGATGGGCAAAAAATCTTTCATCAAAACCTTTCTGCTCCCAGAAATCTTTTGAACGGATAAAGAAACTACATCCCGATGCCCAGAATATTTCGGTTTCATCATCATACTGCCCTTTATCTTCTTCCAGGTCATCAAAGATTCTTCCTCTGCAATACGGGTAGCCCAGATTGTCAATCAGACCTCCGGCTGCTCCGGCAAACTCAAAATAACCTTTATTGTTATAAGATAATATTTTGGGCTGAATCGCAGCAATAGCAGGATCTTTTTCAAACAGTTCCAATACAGGTTGAATCCAGTTTTCCGTCACTTCCACATCAGAATTGAGAAGGCAGTAATATTCATGGGTAATTTCTTTCAACCCTTCATTATAACCTCCTGCAAACCCATGATTTTTCTTATTCTTAATCACGTTTACGGTAGGGAAATGAGTAGTCAGAAATGCTATTGAATCATCAGTAGAAAGGTTGTCGATAACATAGATGTCTGCATTCTGAGAAAATTGAACGACACCCGGTAAAAATTTTTCAAGCCAGTTTCTTCCGTTCCAGTTTAAGATGGCAATGGCCAGTTTTTTCTGCATGTAAGTCTATTTTTTTTCGGAATCAAAATTTTTGATCGAATCCTGGTATTTCCATTTTCTGTGTGACCAAAGATAATTGTCAGGGTGCTTGTGCAAGGTGTTCTCTAATAGTTTATGGAACTTTCTTACTACTTCATTTTCTACAAACTTTTCACCATCCGGGTATATTCTGTGATAATTGACCTGATAATAACCTCGCTTTACCTTCTTCATTTCACAATAAATAAAAACAAGGTCCATTCGTGTTGCCAGTTTATCATATCCTATGAAAGCCGGAGTTCTTTGGTTCAGGAACTCTAATCCATAGGTAACATGGGCATGGTGAGGCGTTTGATCGGCGACAAACATATAAGCAGAATCGCCATTGTTCTTAGAACGGAAAATATTCAGAATAACTTCGTTAGCCTCCAGAGCTTCATTTCCGAATTTATTACGGACTTTTTTCATCTGATTTTCCCAGAAGTCATTATTCACTTTTCTATAAACAGGATGACAGTGAGCCTGTGGAATGATCCTTGCCAAGGCATTGATCCATTCCCAGTTGAAAACATGTCCGGCCAGTAATATTATATTTTTCCCTTCCTCTTTCGCTTCGTGGAAGAGATGCTGATTGATGTGCTGCATTCTCACTCTGGATTCCGTTTCGGAAATACTGAAAGATTTGATCGTTTCTACCAGATAATCGGAAAAATTGAGGTAGAATTTTTTGCGGATCTTTTTAATGTCTTCCTCAGATTTATCAGGGAAAGAATTTCTCAGGTTTTGAGTGATGACCTCTTTTCTGTATCCTACCAGATAATAGTTTAAGAAAAAGATAACGTCCGAAAAAATGTATAATATTTTCAGCGGAAGCTTGGAGATCAGATATAATATTTTGATTAGAAAATTCATAAAACACGCAAATTTAGTGATAATAAAATTATGGTTCTATTTTTGCAGGGGGATAAATAATATTTTTTTACTTTTATGTTATGAAAAAATTAGCAACTATAGCTTTTCTTGGATTAGGTATATTTGGATTCTCACAGACTACCAATATACCGCAAGAAGAAAAAATGCGGGATAATACGCTTCTGGTAAAAACTGATCATGCAGAACTGGATGCTAAGAAGAAGGCTGCGGAAGAAAAGGCAAAACTTCCAAAACCTTATGATCCAAAGGCAGATGCACAGGCTGATATTAATAAACTTATTGCCAAAGCGAAGAAAGAAGGCAAGAATATTATGATCCAGGCTGGTGGAAACTGGTGTATCTGGTGTCTGCGTTTCAATAATTTTGTGCAGGGTACTCCTGAGCTTAAAGAAATTGTTGATAAAAAATATCTTTACTATCACCTGAACTATTCTCCGGATAATAAGAATGAAAAGGTTTTTTCCCAGTACATCAATGTGAAAGAACAGCAGTTTTATCCTTTCTTCATCATTTTGGATAAGAATGGTAAAAAAATACATGTTCAGCAAAGTGAGGTTTTAGAAGAAGGAAAAGGGTATAGCAAAACAAAAGTGAAAGAATTTTTAGAAAAAGGGAAAGTTCTTTAAAAGAAAAACCTTTCTAGTTTTTAGAAAGGTTTTTTTATGGTATTTAGCTGGCACAGTTTTCTACACGTATGGCACCTCTTCCATTGGCATCATAACAAGCGGCACCCCCTGAATATTGAATGCATGATGAACAAGAGCTTATATAGACCATGCTTCCGTCTGAACAGGATGAAGCACACGATAGCCCTCCTTTTAAATTACTTAATTTTGCTCTGGATAATTTTTTTAAATTTTTCATAGGTTATCAAATTTTATTTTAAGTCATAAATATATTATTATTTTTCAATAAAATCACTTATTGGGGATAAATTATAATAGTTTTTTGATCCAGGTTAATTTTTTCTCAGAATAGGGTGGATATTTAATATCAGGCTCACCCCATGTTGCTCTTTGCAGAACAGCTTTCTGATGCGAAAATGCTTCAAAACCAAATTTCCCATGGTAATTTCCTATCCCCGAATTTCCAACTCCTCCGAACGGCAAATGATCATTACTGAGATGCATCACCGTATCATTGATGCATCCACCGCCAAATGAAAGCTTTCGCGTAAATGCTTCTTTTTCTTCCGAATTATTGGTGAACAGATAAGCGGCGAGTGGTTTTTCCTGCTCTGAAATGGTGTTTAAAGCTATATTGTAATTTTTAAAACTGATGACAGGTAGAAGAGGACCGAAAATTTCCTCCTGCATAATGTCATCTTTCCAATCAATAGGATGCAGGATTGTAGGTTCTATGTAAAGCTTTTCTTCGTTGTAATTTCCCCCATAATAAATTTTTTCAGTGTCGATAAGCTTTATAAGCCGCTGAAAATTTCTAAGATTGATAATTCTGGTGTATTGTTCCGAATCCGGATCATATTTAAATGCTTTGATATACTTTCTCACCGCTTCCAGAAACTGTTCCTGAATGCTTTCCTCCACCAATAGATAATCGGGAGCAACACAAGTTTGTCCAGCATTGAGAAATTTTCCCCATACAATTCTTTTGGCTGCAGTATCGATATGGGCATCTTTGGTTACGATGGCCGGAGATTTACCGCCAAGCTCCAGAACGACAGGAGTGAGGTGTTCTGCAGCTGCTTTATAGACGATCTTTCCAACCTTTGTACTTCCGGTAAAGAAGATTTTATCAAATTTGAATTGTAAAAGCGCTGTTGTTTCCTCAATACCTCCTTCATAAACGTACAGATAGTCGGAGGGAAAATTTTCATTGATGATTGCAGACATTGCTTTCATCGTATGTTCTGCAATTTCACTGGGTTTCAGAATACAGCAGTTTCCGGCAGCCATCGCAGCAACGATAGGAGATAGGGATAATTGATAGGGATAATTCCATGCTCCAATCACCAGAATACAGCCCAATGGATCAGCATAGATTTTACTGCTTCCCAGCTGATTGGCAAGGTTGGTACTTACTTTTTTAGGCTTTGCAAGAGATTTTAGGTTTTTTAAATAATAATCAATATCCTTCAAAACAAAAGAAAGCTCAGTAGTGAAGGTGTCGAATTTTGACTTTCCAAAATCTTTACTGATGGCTTCATACAACATGCTTTCGTTGGAAATGATCAGACTTCGGAGTTTTTCGAGATACATCTTCCGGAATGCAAGACTTTTGGTCTGCTGGGTTTTAAAAAAATCTCTCTGGTTCTGTATAATTTTCTCAACTTCCATAAATAGATTTTGTATTTGATATTAAAATTCTGAAATGCGAGGGACTGAAATTTTATTAACAATAATTGTGCAATTTATTCACTTCTTTCAATCTATTCTTAAAATATCATTGATCACATAAAAAATAATATAAAATTCATTGTATGGTGATAAAAAATATTGTAATTTTAATAATATAAAATTTGAGGATGAAAAAAATTCTTTATCTATTTCCCTTATTCTTTTATTATTTCAATAATGCCCAATGTACGGGGTGCAGCGTCACTAATCCCACAGATCCCAATTATCATTTCCCTGATAACACCACCGTTTGTTTTTCCGTAGATACAGTATTAAACAATCCGACTTTCGGTGCTAACAGCAGAATCTGTGTTGCACAGGGAGCGACTCTGCAATTTCAGAATAATATAGGAGGTATTACGAATGCTCCTGTTTTCTTTGAGGTTCACGGAACGCTTAGTTTTAATCAGAGTACCACAAGTATCGCTGATCTCGATGTTCACGTTTACAGCACGGGAAATATCACGGTAGGAGGAGGAACGGGTAATATGACCATTGATGGGCAGGTGAACAAAATTCTTAATGAAGGTTTGATCGAAGTGGGCGTTTTGCAGTTAGGAGATAACACAAATAATACGATTGACAACTATGGAAATCTAAATATTAACGGAAACGTGAATATGAGCAATTCCGCAGTTACCTTATTTAAAAATGAAGGTGGAGGGCTTATTTCCATTACCGGAAATTATACCAATAGCGAGCAGAGTGTATATATAAACTGTGGTACAATCATATCAGGGAGTGGATTTAACATCAATGGAGGTAAAATTATTAATACAGGCTTCTTTACAGCAGGTGGAGATATTAACCTTTCCGGAAACAGTAGTGAAATCTACAATTACGGACTTTTTACCTCTACAGGAAATATGAATAACGCACCGGCTGATGCGGTTATTTATAATGAAGGACAATTGTCTATTAATCAGTTTCAGGGAGGGAATGCTGCAATTCAGGGACCTGCTGTGGCTACAAAGAAAGGATATGTAGTATTGCAGAACCCAATTCAGGTAGGCAACGTAACTATCGGACCCAATCTTGATTTTAAAAAGACTACAGGAGTATCGGATCCTGGAACGGTTTTCGTAAATAGCAATCCAAGTTTCCTGGTAAATGTCACTTATGACTGTGCGGAGACAAACAGTTGCAGTGCCCCATTAATTATCAATCCGGGATTCTGCCCTGCAATTAACGGTGATTTACCTCCTATGGCTGTTGATGATACTTATACAATAACGGCCGGAGGATCTTCCGTAGGAATTGTTTTGGATAATGACTTTGAAACTTTTGGCGGCCCACAGGCAACCCTTACCAATGTTATTTTATCTCAGGTTTCTACTTCAAACCCCAATATTACACTGAATGCCTCAGATGGTCATTTACAGGTTGCTCCGGGAACATTGCCGGGAACGTATACATTAGTGTATCAGATCTGTCAGACTGCTTCTCCTTCTAATTGTGACACTGCTACGGTTACAGTTATTGTCCAGGGATCAGTTCCTTGCTATAAACCTGCTGTAACTTCCGGAACAGCACTTTCCTCAAATTTTGGGATTACTTCATTAGGAAGAGCTGATACAGGAACAAACATTTGGCCGGGAGTAAGGAAGGGAGCCTGGAGTGTTCTGGAATCGAAGAATAAGGGTTTTGTTCTCAACAGGCTTACTGATGCTCAGGTGGCAGCAATACCTGCTGCAGATCTTAAAGAAGGAATGATGGTCTATAATACAACTCAGCATTGTCTTCAGGTTAATATTGACGGTACGGTAACTGGCTGGAAATGTTTTAACACCCAAACCTGTCCGGATTAATTTATAAATAAGATATGAAAAAGGTATTTTTAATAATCGCAAATATCATTTCCGTAAGTCATTTTGCTCAGGTTAGTCTGGGAAAAACTACTTTGGAGTCAGCGTCATCATCCCTTGAGTTCGGAAGTGAGAACAGAGGTCTAGTACTTCCCTGGGTTACAGATACAGCAGCTGTTCAGAATGTGGTGAACGGAACTTTGATCTTTGATACTTCAGATAAAAAAGTGAAAATATACCAAAACAATGCGTGGAAAGACCTGTCCGTTGACCTAAATGGAACTGCAGATACCAGTCTTCAGGATGCTCTGAGCGATAATCCCAATGCAAAAGTTTCTATAGGAACCCCATCGTCCGTTACAGGAATACTGGTTCTGGAAGATAATAACAAGGCCATGATTCTTCCCAAGGTAGCTTCTCCGCACCTTAACATCATCTCTCCGGCAGCGGGAATGATTGTTTATGATACCGATAAAAAACAGCTTGCCATTTTTAACGGATCAGTCTGGACGTTTTGGAGTAAATAATCTTTACATAATATTCCTCACAGCTATTTTTACCGGATGATAAAGTAACAACAGAAGCGCCGTTATAAAAGCAAGCCAGAATAGTCCTGTGAAAATCTCCATATTGGAAAGCAGGATCGACTGTGATGCTATTTTAGCTTTAAAAGCTCCGGCAGTCATTGACAATGATTCATTCACCGGTAGTTTTGAAAGATTAGCTCCAAAAAGCTGGCTCCATTGACTGTAGAAAACCGGATTGGTATCTGTAAAGTTAGAACTGAGTGTATCCGAATGTTTTAAAGTTAAAAACAACATCAGATTCTGCATTAAGGCATAGCCGATCGCAGTGGTCCAGAAACGGGTAGTGGTTCCTAAAGCAGTAGCATTGGAGACATATTCCTCCGGCATTCCTGAAATTAAAAAGAAAACAAGTGGAGTAAACAATAATCCCTGTGCCACTCCCTGCAGAAATAAGGGTGGGCATATGGTAGAAAGGGTAGTGTCAGGATAAAAAGTATAGGTAAACCATGCACAATCTACCGCAAGCAGCAGAAACCCTGTGAAGAAAACAATTCTTGAAGAAACCCCTTTTACCAGACAGATTCCTGATAAGAAAACTCCGAGAAGTGTCCCAGCAACATTCCAGTATTGAATATTGACGATGTAATCCCACGGCCATTTCCATACCGTTGCCATGATGCTGTACACATTATTCAGCCCGGATCTGATCAGATAGAAAATAAAGAAAAGAATCATCCCTGCAATGACATTTTTTGAGCTGAATACTTCAAAATGGAACAAAGGTCTTTTGGAGTTTCTCTGTTTAAGCATAAATAAACCTCCGGAAAGCAGGAATATAAACAGACATATGATAATGGTATCGGATTCAAACCACATCAGTCTTTTACCATAAATGATAGCATAACCACCAGCCTGAAGACATACCCAAAGCAAAAACCAGCTTGAAATATCTAGCTGATATAGTGGTTTTTTAGGGAAAAATCTGTTTCTGTTAAAAATGGCAATTCCAATAATAAGAACAAATACGTGGAAGTAAACCATCATCAAAACCATATGCTGAAAGTCATAATCTTCAATACTTGATTTCAATAAGGAAGTGGTTACTGTTCCTCCTGTAAGCATGATGGCATACATAAAGAGGTAAGCGAGTACTTTGGCATGTCTTGTTTTCAGTTCGGCAATGATCAGAGGCAGAAAAATAGCCCCTTCCAGTAATCCGAAAATCCCTTCCAGAAACCGGATAACCAGGATGACATGATAGTCATTCGTCACAGATAAAACATAAAGAATAATGACGGAAACAGAAGACATCAGCAAAACATAATATTTCACACTGAAATACGCCATAAACCTTTGTAAAACTAAAAGGGTAACCACAAATGTCCCATACATCAAAATCATTAAATACTGGATGTCATCTGAATCAACATCCATAAAAGAAGAGGTGAAGGCGCTATTCGAATGTAAAAGCGACAACAGCATCAGGTGGGGAAACAGTGCCAGAATAAGAAGCGGCAGTTTCAGCCATTGTGGTACCCATTGATGATAAACTGTATTGTGTTGCATAATTTTTTTTAAGGTAAAAAGGCGAAAAGGCAAAATCGAGGAATCGCCAAATTGAAAGGGTGTTGGCAATTTTGCTATTCCTCGATTTAGCTATTTAGCATATTTTAAAAATTGCGAAAAGACAAAAGGGCAAAAAATGTAAAAAAAGAGTAAAAAGGTAACATGACAAATATGCTAAAGAAAAAATTTGCAGATTCGCTGTTTTGCGGTTTTGCCTTTTCGCAGAAAATAATTTTAATTTGAAAATTTGATAATGAGTGAATTTGAAAATAATATTAAACCCGAATAATTTTGTACTCTAATACTCTAATACTCCAACCCCTCAAACCTTCTTCGCGCTCACCAAAACATTCATCCCGGAAAGCAGTTTTTCATTATCTTTATTATTGTCAAGAATGATCTTTACAGGAAAACGCTGTTCGATCTTGACAAAATTTCCAGTGGCATTGTCCGGTTTTACCAACGAAAACTGAGAACCTGAGGCAGGAGAAACAGAAAGGATTTTTCCTTTAAATTCAATACCCGGATATGCATCAGCGGTGATTGTTACTTCCTGCTTCTGATCGATCTGTCCTAGCTGTGTTTCCTTATAATTGGCGATGATCCATTTTTCTTTGCTTACGATTTGTACCAAGGCCTGACCTTCCTTGATCAGTTGTCCTTCCTGGATGGTCTTTTTCCCAACCCAGCCATCATAAGGTGCCGTAATGATGGTATAAGAAAGGAAAAGCTTGGCATTATTGAGGTTGGCGGAACTTTGCTGGATCTGGCTTTTGACGGGGGCTACTTTTGTTTGTTGTTCGCTGGCTCCGGCTCTCACAGCATTTTTCTGTTGCTCCAGAGCCAGAAGGTTGGCTTTTGACTGTTCGTAAGAAGCTTTTATATTTTCAAATTCCTGTTCTGTGGCGGCATCCTCTGCCAGAAGGTTTTTATATCTTTTAAAATCCTGCTCAGTACGCCAGATGTCGATACGGGCAGATGCGATTTTGGCATCGATGATCTTTGTATCACTTTCTTTGGTATTCACACCGCTTTCAATGGTGGCAACTGTAGCTGTATTCGTATGAAGATTGGCTTCAGCCATTTGTACCTGATTGACAAATTCTCTGTTGTCTATGATGATCAGAGTATCTCCTTTATGTACCAGTTGATTTTCATTAAACTTTATGACCTTGATAAACCCTGAAACCTTACTGGATACCGGGGTAATATATTGCTCAATCTGCGCGTCATTAGTGGTGACATTTCTTCTGGAAAAAAGATAAAAACTTACCATCCCCGTAATACCGCTGATGATCAGGATCCAGGCCAGTACGGTAATGCTCCTGTTGATTCTTTTTTCCTTTCGTGTCAGTTGTTTCTGTGCCATAGTTTTTATAAGTTTCCAATCGTATATTGGAGTTGATAATATTTAAGTTGTCGGTTAATTTTTACGGAAATAAGATTAGACTCAGCTTCCAGATAAGTATTGTCTGCATCGATAAGTTCTGTGATCAGGCTTAATTTATTCGCGTATTTTGTTTTTACAATACGATAGTTTTCCTGTGCCTGGTGAATGGCTTCCTCAGCAATTTTTACTTTCTGATCGGTTTCTTCGAACTTTTTATAAGCTTCATACACACTATGCCTGATCTTTTCCTCGTTTTCCTCAATCTGCAGTTTGGCAAGATCAATATTTTCTCTGGCTTCCTGCATTCTGTATTTGTTTTTGTACAGATTTTCGATGGGATAGGTAAGGTTTACACCAATCATTCCTAAACGGTAAGCATAAGGCTCCGGCGGAAAGAACATCATATTCGGATACTTTAAAAAATATTCCCCACCGGCGGTAATTTTAGGTAAATAATTCGCTTTTGTGATCTTCTGATCCAGTTCTTTTAAAGAAAGATTCTTATGGGTCATTTCTACAGATTCATTCTTATTTAAAGCAGTTTCCATAAGCTGATCAATATAAGGAACTGAAGTGCTGTCAGAGATCAGATTTTCCGTATCCACGTGCATTTCCTGGTTTTCAGGAAGAGAAAGGATGGTTTTCAGCTGATGCTCTGCGATCTGAATATCATTATCCAGTTCCGTCCAGCTCATGGTATGATTAGAAAGCTGTAAAGAAGTTCTCAGTACTTCATTCACCGTGACTACACCATTCGCTTTAAGGGTTTTTACCTGTTTGATATTCACAGAATCTTCCTTCATTTTATCATGGATAAGATTCTGCTGTTCTTTTAAATGATGGATTTGCAGGAATGCTGTAATGATCTCCATTTTAAGCTGTCTCTCGTCCAAATGTGTTCTCAAAGTTGAAATTTCAGTGTCAATGGCCGCTTTTTTCTCGGTATTTTTGATTTTTCCACCCATATAAACCGGAATGGAAGCTGATAATGTAAAATCATACATTCCATTGATCACATCATATTTCGTGGCTTTATTGAATACACCGTTCTGATGCTGAAACAGGTTGGTAACCTGATTGTAGCTGGTATGAAATTCAATATCCGGGAGTTTTTCCATTTTGAGATCTTTCTCTTTGGTCACGGACATTGTATGTTTCAGATGACTTATCTGTATATTTTTGTTGTTTTTTAAACCAATCTCTACAGCCTGTTGTAAGCCGAGATGTTGGTAATCTATCATCTGTGAATGTAAAAAACTGCTCAATAATAAGCACAACGCAATGCACAGATAACTGCATGCGTTAGATGTCATATTCATAAATTAATTAAAGGATTTTTGCTAAAATGATTTTGATGCAGCAAAGTTACGACGGGGACTATGGGACTCTATTTGTGAAAAGAGAAAAAGATTTGCTCATTTACGCCATTTTAAAAAATCTTCTTACCTTTATAGGATGAATGACAGCCATTTTACAGCAGTAGAAGATGAAGATGCAGAATTTTATGTATATCATGTTCTCACAGGAAATATTACAACCGATATTCATTACCACAGTTCTGCACAATTGGTGTATGCAGAAGGCGGTATAGTACATGTTTTTACAGATCTCAAACACTGGTATCTTCCTGCAAGATGTTTTATGTGGATTCCGGCAGGAACGCCTCATTATCTTTTTTCCACCAGTCCCAAAGTGGATCTGTACAATTTTTATTTTAAAAAAGAAGAAAATGAAAGTGGCTTTTTTGATGAAATTAATATTTATTCAGTCAATGAGCTGCTCAGGGAAATGATTTTATATACTAAAGACTGGGATGGGAAAATCACAAAAAAGGATGGTCCAAAATATGATTTCCTCAAAGCTTTAAAAGGGATTTTACCGGAGAAAAGAGACAAAAAACTGGCGTTTCCCGTTCAGCATCCTTTTCCAAAGGATGAAACCCTGCTGAAGATTGCAAGGTATATTCACGCCAACCTGGAGAAGCCTCTTACGATTGAATCTACGGCTAAAGAGTTTGGAATGAGTACAAGAACCCTTTCCAGGAAATTTAAAGAGATTCTGGGCATGAATTACGTCCGCTTCCTGCGTGCCTTGAGGATTACCCGTTCTCTTGAGCTGATGCTGGAAGGAAAATACAATATGTACGAAATTGCTATGATGGTGGGGTACAATAGCCTGTCTTCTTTCAGCAATATTTTCAAAAAAGTCATCGGAGTAGCTCCTACGGAATATCAGCAGAAACTGAGAGGGGATAGGTAGTGAGTGGGAGTGTTTGAGGGTTTTAGAGTGAGAGAATGAGGGATCAAGCGTAAAAGCTGGGAATAATATTGTTTGTGTTTATGGTATTTAATTGACGCAAAGATTTTTAGCATCTTATTCCACATTCTTAAGGAGGCAAAGAATGGAATCAATGAAATTGATTCTTTCTAAGCGAATGTATATCCATGAAGCTTCTTCAGCGACAAAGTCGCTCTTCTTTGCTCCCTAAAATAAAAGCTTCAAATGAACTTTCTTTGCGTTTTTTAAAATGCATTGTTTCATTCAACAAAATAGTGTTGTTTTGTACTGTTTCCCCAATTTTTGAACCGAACTGATTAGGTTGAACCAAATATATCTTGATTCTTGGCTCTTTGTTCTTTGTTCTTTATTCTTTATTCTCCCAATCTTACTACACAAAAAAACCACCTCAAATAAATGAAGTGGTCTTGTATGGTGAGAAATTCTCAGTCGCTTATTAAGCTTCTTCAGATTTAGCCTCTTCCTTCTTAGCAGCAGGAGCCGCTACAACTGGAGCGTCAGAAACGATGTCGAATTCGTAGTTGTACTCAACATTTCTGTGAAGTCTGATAAGAGCAGTAAATTTACCAGTTCTCTTGATTGTGTTACCAGGAATTTTGATATATTTTTTCTCTACAGAAACACCAGCTTTTTCTAAAGCAGCAGATAGATCAGCATTGTTGATAGATCCGAATAATTTATCACCAGCACCTACTTTTGCAGGAATAGTGATAGAAGTTTTCTTCAATTGCTCAACTACAGCGTTAGCAGCAGCGATTAATTTAGCTTCTTCTTCTTTTCTAGCTTCTAATGTAGCTTCTAAAGCAGCTTTGTTTTTAGGAGTAGCTAAAAGAGCAATTCCTTGAGGAATTAAGAAGTTTCTAGCATAACCTGGCTTTACGTTTACTGTATCAAACTCAAGTCCTAAGTTTTCTACGTCTTTTTTTAGGATAATTTCCATTGTTGTTGTCCGTTTTTTAGTTTTAGAGAAAAGAACAAAGAAAAAAGAAAAAAGACTGATGTCTTAGAAATTATTTCTTTTCTTTAATCTAAAAATCGTTAGAATTAATTATTTATTCAGCAACTTAAAAAAAGAGAAAATGACCGAAGTCTTTTCTCTTTCTTCTTGTTTCTTTATATCTTACTTTAATAAGTCAGCTACGTATGGTAGTAATGCAAGGTGTCTTGCTCTTTTGATAGCAGCAGAAACTTTTCTTTGGTATTTTAAAGAAGTTCCAGTGTATCTTCTTGGTAAGATTTTACCTTGTTCGTTAACGAATTGTAATAAGAAATCAGCGTCTTTGTAATCAACGTGCTTAATTCCGTATTTTTTGAATCTACAATATTTCTTTTCAGATTTTGTATTGATATCAAGCGGAGTAAGGAATTTTACTTCTGATTCTCCTCCAGCTGAGGCTTGTTTAGCCATTTCATCTATTGCCATGTCTTGTCTTTTTTAAAAAATAGGGTTAATTAATTAAGCTTTAGCTGCTTTTACTTTAGCTCTTCTAGTTACAGCATACTCAACAGCGTGCTTGTCAAGTTTTGTAGTAAGGTAACGGATTACTCTCTCGTCACGCTTAAATGCTAATTCTAAATCAGCTACTACACTCCCTTCTCCTTTGAATTCGATTAGAGTATAGAACCCGTTCTTTTTCAATTGGATAGGGTAAGCTAATTTTTTCAATCCCCAGTTTTCTTTAGCAACGATTTCGCAGTTCTTTTCTTTGATAAGATCTACATACTTGTTCACTGCTTCCTCTACCTGTGACTCAGATAGAACGGGAGTTAAAATGAAAACAGTTTCGTAATTGTTCATAATGTTAAATAAATTTGTTAATTATTTCGAGGTGCAAAAGTAGAAAATATATTTGTATTCTGCAAGAGTATGATACGAAATATTTGAAGTTTGTGAAGGTTCACTTGTTCAATATTGGTTGATTTTTGTATTTTCGTAATGAAATTTTCACAGAACATAATTTTAACTCATGAAAGCGCGAATCTACATGGTACCATTATTAGTAATGGGAACACTTACTTATGCACAGGATAAAATTTCCAGGAAAAACGGAACGGATCTGGAAGTTAAACTTATAGAAATAGGTCCTTCCAATATTACGTATAAAGAACTGGACAATCTTGAAGGTCCTATGCATTCTTTAGATAAATCCGAAGTATATCAGATTACTTACAATAACGGAAAAACTGAAGTATTAGGGAAATATAAGACACTGGAAGAAGCTATGCATTTTATCACTTCCAATATTAATGAGTACGGAATTGACCGTGACAGAAATGATTTGTCTCTGCATGCTGAATTTGAAGGTGACAACATCAAGATCAATTCATTGAATAAAAAAGGACGTGTTGTTCATGAAGGTGATTCATGGGATATGAGTAAAATAGTGACATTTCACAATATTTCAAAACGAAAAGATAATATCGCATATCTGAATATTGTAACCTATAAAATAACAAGTTCCAAAAGAGAACTAAGCAAACTTGTTATTAAAATGACAGATTACGAAGCAGCTGCCAATGTACTGGAAGCAATGAAAGATCTGAAGATTATGCTAAAAAAAGACCTGTAAACAAACAGGTCTTTTTTAATGGCTATTTTTTTGACTATTATTTCTTAATCACTTTTGTAGACTGTGGTCCATTTTCTGTCTGTGCGGTTACAATATAGGTTCCTGAGCTCAATTTAGACAAATCCAGATTGAATTTAGCTTGATTAATTTCAGAAGTTAATACATTTCTGCCGGTACCATCAAATACACTTACTGATTTTACTTTTGATTGTGAGTCAATACTAAGAGTATTCGTTACAGGATTCGGATATACTTTGAAAGAAGTATTTTTCCTAGCGACTTCACTTGTACTCATAGAAGAAGCAATGACATTGACAGTATAGTCTTCAGCCTGGCCAAAAGCGCCTCCTATACAAGGCTGTATCAGACTAGGATCGTCATCAACTGTTCCATATAATTTTTTTACCCTCATTCTTGCATTTCCAGGGAGCGCATCTGCAGGAACCGCTATGGACTGTACTGCCTGAATAGCATCCATACCATCAGAATTCTGTATGGTTTGTGCCACTTCATATACTTCACCAGGATCATTCAAAGTACCATTCTGGTTCCAGTCTATAAATACAACAAAACTGTCTTCCCAGTCTCCGCCTGTATTGCCTTTCAGTGTAATGTCGTAGGATTGCCCCTGAGTAACAGTAGCGATTTGATTGAGGAAATATTCATGAGATACCCCTATACCTACTTCATTACTGGTTACGTTGTTGATTCCTGCAAAGTTGACCAAAGTAATTGGTTCATCGGCAGGATCTCCGAAGAAGCCGACAAAACTCAGAGGTCCGCAATGGCTGATAGGAGGTTGTGTATAAGTATAATCTACTTTGATATTGTCAACGATCAGCATGAACATATTATTGCTGTTGTTTACAAAAGCAATTCTTACATTCTGGCCGATATAAGGAGTCAGGCTTAGAGCGCGGCTTGTCCACCAGAAATTTTCACCTGCTGTGTTATAAAGCTCCACGGTAAAATCTGCAATAGTATTTCCGCCGGTAGGAGAGAGCATTATTTTGTAGCCATCCGGATAATCCGGGTCCTGAGCTTTTACATCCCAGTATAAGGTAGGAGAAGCACCTGAGACTGCTATTTGTGGGGAAATCAGCCAGTCGTTGGAAGTTCCTTCCGGATCATACCATGAAGTACTCATGGCGGCATAATTGCCTGCCGGGCCACCAAAGCTTCCATCAGCACCTTCTCGGTCGATACGGTTCCATCCGTTGGTAATAAAATCAACGCCGGAAGCCGGAGTAAATCCGTCGGCATCAATAACTGTCCAGGCTGCAATACCGGGTCCGTTGCCATCAAAATCTTCCTGGAATATCTGACTGTAGCCCAATACGGGAAGGGCAACTAATGTTGCCAGTAGTAAAATTTTTCGCATAACAGTAATATTTTATTTGGTTGTATTCCAAATATAATTAAAATTATGCTGAAAACCAAACTGTTATTGAATTAAATTTAACAAAATTGAGTATTTGTTGTTTATATTTTTTTAATCTTTTCTGATTTCTGTTAAAAAATTTACTTTCAAAACATCATACAAAGAATGCCTGCTTACAAGAATAGAAGCAATAGAGGATACCATTCCGGCGAGCATCAGATGGAAAATCAGAGAATGCCTGTCTGTCATTTCCAGAACAATAATGGCTGAAGTAAATGGAGCTCTGGTAATCCCTGTCAGAAAAGCGACCATTCCGGCAAGAATAACCACATTGGTTTCATTGGCCGTAAGATGAATGGCTCCTGATATTACAGAGCCAATACTGGCTCCGGCAGTCAATGCAGGGGCGAAAATACCTCCCGCTCCTCCGGAAGTAAAAGAAAGGGCAGGGCTGAGCATTCTTAAGACGGGAACGTACCAGTCTTCATGTTTATTTTTAGTAAAAAGAACCCGCTCCATGATTTCTTTTCCGGATCCCAGAATTTCTCTGTTGATAAAATAGGCTATTGAGGCAATAATCAGAGCACAAATAACCAGAAATACCACATTGGCTCTGTCTGTTTTCAGGGTTTTCTTTTTCCAGCCATTGATTTTAAGCATGATCACGGAAAGCTGGCTTGCGAGAATTCCTGCAGTAGCAGCCACCAGAATAATAGGAAACATAACCATCAAGGAAACATCATTCGTTTTGGGATACCCTAAATACAAATAAGAGCCCGCCAGGGTCTGGGCAGTAAGTCCTGCAATGATAACGGCGGTAAATAATGCTGTTTTAAAGTAATTGATATGGGTTTTTGAAAGTTCTTCTACAGCAAACACAATTCCTCCGAGCGGAGTATTGAAAGCTGCAGCAAGTCCGGCCGCTGCTCCCGTCATGATCATATTCTTCTTGGAGATTTTCGGCCACCATTCCGGAAGATATTCGTTGACTTTTCTGAATACAGAACCTGCGATCTGAATGGTAGGTCCTTCACGGCCCACAGCGCCTCCACCAATCACTAAAATTACCGAAGAAAGAATCTTAAAAAAAATAATTTTAAGGCTTAAAAGACTTCTGATCTTTTTATGTTCTTTCGGATTGGCCAGTTCTACTGCTGCCATGACCTGTGGAATACCACTTCCTTTGGCGTTGGGTGCAAATTCTTTTACCAGCCACCAGGAAAGGACAAAGCCTATAGGAGCAATAATGAAGATCATCCAGGCATGCCAGTCAAAAATAAAATTCATAAGATTTTCACCCCATGCGAAGATCTGGGCATACATGACGGCAAAGAATCCTGTGATGACAGATCCGATCCAAAAGGGAATCGCCTGAAGAAGATTGTACTTCAATTGCTCATTTCGGATGTTGTCAAAAGATTTTTTTACGGCTTCGCGTATGAAAGTAAAGATTTTCAGCATTTGTAGGTTTTGTGGGATGAATTTACGGCAAAATTTCCGGACTTATATGTTCTCCAGAAAATTGGCAATGATCAATGCATTGTCTACGCTTAGTTTTTTCGGTAAACCGAAACTTAACAGATCATTTTTTACTTCAATTTTAAAATCTGCATCAGGAATCGTTTTGACGACCTCTTTTCTATGAGGATTTAAAAATGTCATCGTTTTGTAAGGATCACTTCCAAGCACATAAAAGTCTTTAAAATCCTTATTTTCTTTATAGTTAATGTTGAAACTGCTGAAGATACCTGCAATTTTATCGGCCAGATTTTTCTTATTGATCGAAATGTACCCATAATCGTTATCCAGTTTTTTTAATCCCCAGATTTCTAATGTGTCTTCCTTATCCGTCATACGGGCGCCTCTGATTGAGGTTCCGATGATATTTATGATAAAAAGATAGAATGTATTGGTTTTGTCCTTGTTGGTAATGTAGTAACAGATTTTTGGTGTTTTTAAAAGATTGACCTGATCAGAGCCAGAACTGAATTCCTTATAAGGGGAGTCCTGAATATCTATTACCGAAATATTGTAAAGCTCAAATAAATGATCATACACCTCGAAGATCAATTTTTCATCTTCTTTGGAAAAACCAAATAATTTGGTGACGAGTAATTTTCTGAAATCTAATTCCATTTGTTTACAATAGTTTGTTTTAAAGATAAAATTATTCAGGGAAAAATCCAAAATAAATAAATTTTGACTCAATCTATTGCCTTATACCGTAAAATAAAAATCTCACCCGTTATGAGAGGCTAAATAATGTATGAGATAACAAAAAAAGCCTCCCAAAAGGGAAGCTTTATCATTTATCTGGTGAGTATCCTATATAAGCGAGAATCCTATTCCATAAATTAAGAGAAGAATTCCAATGAGAATAAAATTCACATTTCTGAGCTTATGCTTTTCGTTATTTTGAAGAACTATCGTCTCAATAATGAGGAAAAGAAGCCACAGACCATGAAAGATCAACATGTAGAATAAATAACCATATGCGCCCCAACCGCTTGCCTGGCTCATTGCAATGGCGAAACCAATGGTTCCCAAAATTACAATACCAAGACGGATGAAGACATGAAGCAATACATTCTGGTTTACAGGGCGATTGCTTTTCTTGTCATCCTGTTTGATCTCAAAAAGTTCTCTAAGCTCAGGACTCATTCCTTTTGTTTATTGTACAATTTAACAAAAAACTGCAGAATACCGGCAAAACAAAGAAGATGGATAATACCAAAGGCACGATACAGCTCGATAGAATACATTTCAGTAAAGCCGAGAATAAACTGGATAAGATCAAGAAGAATGATAACACTTAGTGATATTATTGCCAATAATGTTGCGCCTTTCATATTTCTGTTTGTTTAAGATGGTGGATTTCTGCTTTTAAAGGGATTTTCCAGTTATATTTCGGTATTCAGATTCCAGTTTTCAAGATAATCATGAACGTGCTTCAGCATCATTCCTCCTAAAGAACCGTCTACTACTCTGTGATCATAAGAGTGAGACATGAACATTAAGTTTCTGATAGCAATTACATCTCCGTCTGCTGTTTCAAGAACTGCAGGCTTTTTAACGATGGCTCCGATGGCAAGAATCGCCACCTGAGGCTGAGGAATGATTGGAGTTCCCATAAGGTTTCCAAAGCTTCCTACATTAGAGATCGTATAGGTTGCTCCCTGAGTGTCTTCCGGTCTCAGTTTCTTGTTTCTTGCTCTGTATGCTAAATCGTTGATCGCTTTTGCAAGACCTGAAAGGGATAGCTGATCCGCATTTTTGATAACCGGAACGATAAGGTTTCCATCCGGAAGGGCAGTAGCCATACCGATATTGATGTTTTTCTTTTTGATGATGTTTTCACCACTTACAGAAACGTTGATCATTGGGAAATCCTGGATCGCTTTTACAACCGCTTTCACGAAGATTGGCATGAAAGTAAGTTTTTCACCTTCACGTTTTTCGAAGGCTGCTTTATTTTTGGCTCTCCATTTTACAACGTTGGTAACGTCTGTTTCAATAAATGAAGTTACGTGTGGCGCAATTTGTTTTGCTTTCACCATGTTTTCAGCGATGATCTTTCTCATTCTGTCCATTGGAATGATCTCATCACCCGCACTTACCGGAACGGTAGCTGCCGGAGCAGATACTGCAGGTTTTGGAGTAGAAGCTACCTGTACAGGAGCAGCCTGCTGAGCTGGCTGATTTCCTCTGTTAGCCACATATCCTAGTATATCTTCTTTGGTGATTCTTCCTTCTAAACCGCTTCCTTTGATAGATTTCAGTTCAGCTTCAGAAATATTTTCCTGTTGTGCGATCGATTTTACAAGTGGAGATAAATAAAGGTCTCCTGAAAATTCTACGTTTGAAGCAGCAACAGTTTGTAAAGGCTGCTCAATAGCTTTCAATGTTTCAGCATCCGGAGCGGCAGCCGGTGTTTCAGCCTGTACCTCCTCAGAAGCGCTACCTTCGCCTTCAATTTCTAAAATCGCAATGGCTTCGCCTACTTTTGCAACTTCATCTTTTTGCTTTAAAATTTTTACGATCTTCCCCGAAACTGGTGTCGGTACATCTGAATCTACTTTATCTGTTGCAATTTCTACTACGGAGTCATCCTCTTTTACGTTATCACCTTCATTGAATAACCAAGTGATAATAGTCGCTTCCATAACACCTTCTCCCATGGAAGGAAGCAATAGTTTGTATTCTGCCATTTTTGATTTTTAGATTTTGACAAATATATAAAAAAAATCGGTTTTTTTATGAAATATATAATTTTAGCTGAACTCAATATAGATATTCTCGCCTACATTCAAGCCAAACAGGCTTTTAGCACCGTTTTTCTTGCTCCCTTTGTAGATGGTAAGCTCCAATAGCTGACTGTCATTGAAGATGGCTGCAGACTGACCATGGAATTCGGTCTCCCTTTCCCAGTCCGAAACGACTTCCGTATGGCTCGAAAATACTCTTGAAAGACTCAGGTTTCTGAATTTTATCGTAAAACCATTGTATCCTTTGCTGATATTTTCGAAAAAATCTTTGTTGATATTTGAGATTATATTTCCGAAATTATCAATATAGGTAACTTCTCCAATGATCATTCCTTCAGACTCATTATAAACCGCTCTTGGGAACATAAGCTGCTTAGCGGTATCTATCTTCCGTCCGATTACTTCAGGAAGTCCGCCATTGGCCAAATGTACCGCAGCGGGCACAAAAATATCAGTAGAAGTAAAATCAATGACGTCATCAAAACGGTTGTTGAGGGTAAGCTCATAGATGGCTTCCGGCTTAATATCAAAAAAGATAAGACTTAAAAGGCCATTATCTGCTGCCAGAAAATAAGATCCGTCCGCTTTATAGAGAATATTTTTTCTTGATTTGTGATAAAAACTGTCTACAGACAGAATGTGAATGGTCCCTTTCGGGAAATATTTATAAGCATTTCTTACAATATACGATGTCTGTATAAGGTTGAATGCCTGGATATCGTGGGTTATATCAATAATATTAACCTCAGGATTTAGAGACAGAATATTGCCTTTCACAGCGGCAACTCTGTAATCTAAATTTCCGAAATCCGAAGTAAGGGTAATAATTGACATGAGCAATGTATCGAATAGTGTAGTATTGCAAAGTTATTTAAAATAAAAAGAAAGCCCGAAAGATTGTTGAAAAGAATTTGATATAAATTTGAAAAAAAGCTTTAATTTTAAAATCTAAAAATAAAAATACTGCATGTTTGAATTAACATATGATTTGGAAGATATTGACGCAAAAATCTTCTATGGAGTTAATAACCAATATTTCAACTTAATAAAATCAACCTTTCCAACCCTTAAAATTACAGGAAGAGATCATTTCATCTTTGCGATGGGAAATCAGGAAGCCCTGGATATACTGAAGCAAAAACTGGATGATATTCTAAAATTCATCTCCAAAAACAATTCAATAGGGCTGAAAGATGTTGAAAATATATTGAATATTAAAGATGAAAACGAGAAACAACTGATCTTTGACCAGGATATTATCGTAAAAGGAGTAAACGGAAAAGTCATTAAGGCGAAAACTACCAATCTTAAAAAACTGGTAAAAGAAACGGAAAAAAAGGACATGGTTTTTGCCATAGGTCCTGCTGGAACCGGAAAAACCTATACGAGTGTAGCATTGGCGGCAAGAGCTTTAAGAGATAAAGAGGTGAAAAGAATCGTTCTGACGAGACCTGCTGTGGAAGCAGGGGAGAGTCTTGGATTTTTGCCGGGAGACCTTAAAGAAAAGCTGGATCCTTATTTGCAGCCTTTATATGACGCACTTAGAGATATGATCCCTCATGAAAAGCTGGAAGGCTTCATGGAAAAGAAGGTGATTGAGGTAGCTCCTTTGGCTTTTATGAGAGGGCGTACCCTGGATGATGCTTTCGTAATTCTTGATGAAGCGCAGAATACCACCCATGCTCAGATGAAAATGTTCCTGACGAGAATGGGGATGAATGCCAAGTTTATTATTACAGGAGACCCAAGCCAGATTGACCTTCCGAAAAACCAACAGTCGGGGCTGAAAGAAGCAATGAGAATTTTAAGTGGCGTGAAAGAGATTGGATTTGTGCATCTTACAGAAGAAGATGTAGTAAGACACCCGGTGGTAAGAAAGATTATCCTTGCTTATAACGATGAAGAGAAAAGACTTAGAAATGATTAAGCTATAACAAGTAAAAGTTTCCGTTAACCTTTTGTTAACCTTGAATTTTTAAGACAAAATTTGGTGTTTTAAAAAAAATAATTAGTTTTGCAGTCCTTAAACTTAGAACTAATAACAATGAAAAAACTTTTACTTACTGCAGCGGTCGCTGTGTTGGGAATTTCTGCAAACGCTCAAGAATTTAGATTCGGACCTAAAGTAGGTTTCGCGATGTCAACAATTAAATTAGACGAGAAGCAAGACGATCTTGGAGCAAGAAAGATGGATCCTAAATATACTTTCTATATCGGAGGTATGGCAGAATACAAATTGAGTGATAAATTTGCTCTTCAGGGAGAGGTTTTGTATTCACCACTTGGAGCAAAGGAAAAAATCGATGGAATCAACGCCGGTGGATTATTTGTAGGAGAGCAGACTAAGATTACTTTTGGAACTCTTTTGGTTCCGGTTTCTGCAAAATATTTTATTACAGAAGGACTTTCTGTTGCAGGAGGTGTGAATGTAGGAATCATTCTTACCGCTAAACAGAAAACTGTGATGGGATCTGATCTTTTTGAAATGGAAGTTGAAGGAGAAGATACCAAAGATGGGGATATTAAAAAAGATATAAAGACTTTGAACCTTGCCCCTTTCTTAGGTGTTGAATACGCTCTGGAAAACGGACTTTTCTTTGATGCAAGATACAGCTTAGGGGTATCAAACCTGTCTAACGATAACAGTGGTGGAACTGTGAAAAACAGCTTTGCTCAAGTTGGAGTAGGTTTCAAATTCGGAGGAAACTAATTCTGAAAAATTTTATCGTAAATACTTAAAAACCAGAACTTATTTGTTCTGGTTTTTCTTTGTTTAGAACCAGGCTCCTATATACTTGCTTTTGTGATGAAAAATAATTAGTACCTTTGCCGCTTAATTTAAAGCTACTAAAAAAATGAAAAAACTATTATTGCTAGGTGCTTTTGCACTTTTAGGAGGTGTTGCTCAGGCGCAGGAAGGTTTTAAAATTGGTGGACATATCGGGGTTCCGGTATCTGATGCAAGTGATGTATCTTCATTTACATTAGGAGTGGATGCTGCTTATATGTGGAATATTGCTAAAGGTCTTGACCTTGGGGTAACAACTGGATATTCTCACTTCTTCGGAAAAGATCACTTTGATGATTTCGGATTTATTCCTGTAGCAGTTTCCGGTAAATATAAGTTTAAAGGAGCGCCTATCTTCGTAGGATTAGACCTTGGATATGGTATTTCTACTAAAGATGGTGTTGATGGAGGTTTCTATGCACAGCCTAAATTCGGATACCAGATGGCTAAAGGAGAGTTGTATTTAGGATACCAGTCTATCAGCAACAGACGTGACTATGGTTGGTACAAACATGACTGGACTGTAGGAGCTGTTAACATTGGTTATAATTTCTTCCTGAAATAAGAAATTTATCAAATATGCTAAACTCCGGCCGAAGGCCGGAGTTTTTTGTTGAGTATATGTTAACCATATATTAAGTAAGGATGCTTCTGTTTTTAGTATCAAACGTAATAAATTGAGATCAATCTCAAATCTGAACTCTCTTTTATTGAATAAAACAGGCCGGTTTTTTCACTAGCAAAAGGTGATTCTATGTTTTATGATGTTCTTTTCAATCCTTATACTTCATTGATCTTTTACTGCGAGAAAGCCTGTTTTACTTCAGTTACAGGCTTTAAACGATATAAAATAAGGCTTGAATTATAAACGGTTGTTTAAATTTTAAGACTTAATAACTTAAAAATTAACATTTTAAGTTAATCAATTTTAGGAAAGTTGTCGGATTTGAATGATTTTAGCAAAAAATTAAAAATTTAAAAACTTAAGTATATCGCGCTCTGGTTACTGATTTGTAATTTTTTTATTCATAATATTGTGAAAAACTCAAAGACTTCTCTTTAATATGAATTATTCTTGTAAAGCCTACAATTTTAACAATGATATTAATCACATTAACAAATTTTAATATTAGTGGGGACGACTGTAAATTTGCCTCCAGAAAGTATTAAAATTTTTTAAAATGAAAAAAATATTATTAGCGGGTGCTGTTGCACTTTTCGGTTTATCAAACGCTCAGATTGCTAAAGGAACTACATATTTATCAGGATCTGTTGGTTATTCTCAAGAAGAAACTAACAATGGTAATCTTAAAACAGAAAACTTCAACGTATTACCTACAGTTGGATATTTTGTTAACACTAACTTAGCAGTTGGTTTAGGTATCGGATACGAGACTGGAAAAAAGACTTCTACAACTACTGCAACTTTAGGTAACACAACAATTGTAAACGAGAATGTAACTAAAACTCCTGCATTCGTTGTTGAGCCTTTCGTAAGAAAATACTGGACTCTATCTGACAAATTATATTTCTTCGGACAATTAGCAGTTCCAATGAGATTTGGTAAAACTGAAACTGAAGTTAGCTCTGTAGCTACAACAGGTAACTCAGTAGTTACAAACTCTACTTCTACTGAAGCTAAATACACTCAAATCGGTGTAACTGTGAAGCCAGGTTTAGATTATTTCTTAAACAAAAACTGGACTATCGAAGCTACTATCGGTGAGTTTGGTTACAGCAACTACAAGCCAAAAGATGGTGATGCTACAAACAACTATAACTTCGGATTAAAGTTATCTTCTGTAACTTTCGGAGTTAAATATGTATTTGCAAAATAATAAACAAAGCATATAGCAACGAAGCCTTGAGAATTTCTCAGGGCTTTTTTTGCCTAAAATAGAACTATATAAAATCATGAAAAAACTCTTATTGACAGGTGCAATTGCACTTTTTGGCCTATCACAGGCGCAGATTGCTAAAGGAACGATGTATGTTTCAGGGCAGATAGACTATAGCCATACGGAGAAAAACGAAGTAAATGGTACATTTAATAAATTGAATAACAACATCAAAGAAGATGTTGTAAAAGTGATTCCTGCAGCTGGTTATTTTGTTGATACCAACCTTGCAATAGGACTGGGATTGGGATATAAAAGTACTGTTAACAAATATAAAGTAGAGAATCCTGGTTTCAGCAATCTGTTGGATATGAAGGAGACTGATAATGCATTTGTTGTGGCTCCATTCGTGAGAAAATACTGGACGCTGTCTGAAAAACTATACTTCTTTGGTCAATTGCAGGTCCCTTTGGAATTTGGACAGGAAAAATTGGATTGGAATAATGATGCTGTGGGAGGAGATCCTATAATGACACCTTCTTTTTCTACAAAAAATAACTATACAAAAATTGGAGTTAATATTAAGCCGGGATTAGATTATTTTCTGAATAAAAACTGGTCGATAGAAGCTACGATAGGGGAGTTAGGATACAATACTTCCAAAAGAGATCTTGATGGAGCGAAGAGGCTGAATAATTATAAATTTGGGGTCAATTTATCTTCTGTAACTTTCGGAGTTAAATATGTATTCGCAAAATAATAAACAAAACATACAACAAATAATAGAGCCCTGAGATTTTCTCGGGGCTTTTTCGTATTTTTGGAAACATTTTTTAAAATAATAACCATGAAAAAATTACTATTAATAGGTGCTGTGGCACTTTGTGGGCTTTCTAATGCCCAAATGACTAAAGGGGACTGGGTGATCAGTGGAAATACCGGAATGGGTTTTAACAACACTACAGCTACTGTAAAAGTAGGAGGGAACTCTGTTGACGGACCTAAGGAAAACTCTTTCTCAATTGTACCTTCTGTAGGTTACTTTGTTATTGATAAACTGGCAGTTGGTATCGACTTAGGATACGTTAATACTACCACTAAATTTCAAGGTACTAAAAACACAAGTTCTACGTTTTCTGTAATGCCTACAGCTACGTATTATTTTACTAATTCCAGCAAGCTTGTGCCATTTTTAGGGGCGGGGATTGGATATGCATCCAATAAAACAAAATATTCTTTTTATAATAGTAACATCAATACTGAAGGGGTTGATCCTTTATTAATGCAGGATACAGAGAATACTACAGATGGTTTGGCATGGAAAGTAAAAGGAGGGGTAACTTATATGGCCACTCAGTCTTTAGGGATCAATTTGGGGATTTCTTATGATCAGTTTTCAAACAAAGAAACTATTATGAATACTGAGGTTAAAACGAATGTTAAAACTTTCGGAGTTAATGTAGGTTTCTCTTACTTTATTAAATGTAAATCTCAGAAATCTGATAAATAATCAGTTGATTTAAAGCTGAATGAACAAAAAATCCGATTCAAAACTGAATCGGATTTTATATTTTGATTAGATTGTATCAGAATTATTTTCCAAACATTCCGCCCATTCCTGGCATGTTTGGCATTTTGCTCATCATCTGCATCATTTGCTTTCCTTGAGGTCCCTGCATCATCTTCATCATTTTACCCATCTGATCGAATTGCTTCATCAATTGGTTCACATCTTCAATCTTTCTTCCTGCCCCTCTGGCAATTCTGTTCTTTCTCTGAGTATTGATGATAGAAGGTTTTCTTCTTTCTTCCGGGGTCATAGAGTAGATAATCGCTTCGATGTGTTTGAAAGCGTCATCACTGATCTCTACGTCTTTGATGGCTTTACCAACCCCAGGGATCATTCCCATAAGGTCTTTCATATTACCCATCTTTTTGATCTGGTTGATCTGCTTCAGGAAATCATCAAAACCAAACTCATTTTTAGCAATTTTCTTGTGAAGTTTTTTAGCTTCCTCTTCGTCAAACTGCTCCTGAGCTCTTTCTACTAAGGAAACAACGTCTCCCATTCCCAGGATTCTGTCGGCCATCCTTTCCGGGTAGAAAAGATCCAAAGCTTCCATTTTCTCTCCTGTAGAGATGAATTTGATTGGTTTTTCAACTACAGAACGAATCGTTAATGCAGCACCCCCTCTCGTATCACCGTCTAATTTCGTTAAAACAACCCCGTCAAAGTTCAGCGCGTCGTTGAATGCTTTAGCAGTATTCACGGCATCCTGACCTGTCATGGAGTCTACAACGAAAAGAGTTTCCTGCGGCTTGATGAAATAATGTACGGATTTGATCTCGTTCATCATCTGTTCGTCAATCGCCAAACGACCTGCGGTATCCACGATGACAACATCATGACCGTTCGCTTTTGCAAAATTGATAGCATTTTCAGCAATGGTAGATGGGTTGGTAGAACCTTCTTCAGTATAAACAGGAACTTTGATCTGTCCTCCCAATACTTTCAGCTGGTCGATTGCAGCCGGACGATAAACGTCACATGCTACCAATAAAGGTTTTTTATTTCTTTTTGTCTGTAAATAATTAGCAAGCTTTCCTGAGAAAGTGGTTTTACCCGAACCCTGAAGACCAGCGATAAGAATTACAGAAGGCTTTCCTGAAAGATTGATTCCCTCCTGAGAACCTCCCATCAGATCCACCAATTCATCATGAACGATTTTCGTCATCAACTGCCCTGGAGTAAGGGAGGTAAGAACGTTTTCGCCTAATGCTTTATCCTGAACTCTTTTGGTAAGATCTTTTGCAACTTTATAGTTAACGTCGGCATCCACCAATGCTCTACGGATTTCCTTTATGGTTTCCGCTACATTGATTTCGGTAATTTTTCCACGTCCGGAAATATTATGTAATGCCTTGTCTAATTTATCCTGTAAACTATTAAACATATTTATTGTAAATTATAGGTTTGCAAAAATAAGGAATTTTTGAGAAACATGGGAATTATCGTATTAATATTATAAGGATTAGGTTGATATTTGGCTAAAGCGGGAAGCAGGAAGAGGGGGGAAGGATGTTTTTGGAGTCAATAAAACAAAAATGAGATTCTTGAATAACATTTTTTTTATCTAAGAAATTTCAGTCCATTTAAATAAAATGAGTTGAATTGCGGTTTCATAGAATAGCAACCTCCATCCTCAAGCTCCCAACTTCCTTCAATCACATTATTTTTAACCTAAAAAATTTCGATCCATTTAAATAAAATGAGTTGAATTGCGGTTTCATAGAATAGCAACTTCCATCCTCAAGCTCCCAACTTCCTTCAATCACATTATTTTTAATCTAAAAAATTTCAGTCCATTTAAATAAAATAAGTTGAATTGTGGTTTTATAGAATAGTAACTTCCATCCCCCAGCTTCCCACTTCCTTCCTTATATAATATACATATACAAGAATTCTTTTGTTTCAAAAATTATAATCCTATTTTTGCAGCATGAATTTTTTTGATGTTTTTATTATTATAATGCTGGCCGTGGTTCTCAATACGGCAGTTTATATAATATTTAAAAAGTTTTTGTATAAAAGAGAGGATGCGGCTCTTAAGTTTCTCACGGTGAATATCCCCAAAGACATTATCTGGATGTTGATTTCATTATTGATTATTGAAAAAACAAAAGAAAATTTTCTGTTTTTGCTCGCATGCTTTGTGATAGCGTCATTCCTTATCTATTTACTCATAATAAAACTCATTAATAAATCTTGATTTTTTTGATGATAAAAATCAATTTTTAATATTGGTAAAGTTTAATAAAATCGATATATTTGCACACGATTAAAAAAGAGATATGAACAGAAAAATTTCTTCGTTATTTTTCGCGTTTTTGTTTGTGTTTATTAGCAGTTTAGCTGCTGCACAGCACGAAACTGAAGGGGAAAAAGTAGCTGAAAAAGTAGAGCATAAAGAAGCAGAAAAAGGCTTCAATGCGACTAAAGTGATCATGGAGCACATCGGTGATTCTAATGAATGGCATTTATGGACTTCAAAAGATGACAGTGGTGAAGAGCATCACGTTTCTATCCCTTTGCCTGTTATTATTAAGGATAACCAAGGGTGGCACACTTTCCTTTCAAGCAGTATTGCTCACGGACATGAACACGATGGATATACTTTGGAAGAGGGGCAGGTAGTTTCTACTAAAGGTGTTGAAAAAGCTACATTGTTCTCAATCATCAGTGGAAAACAAAAATCAAACGAAGTGTTTTTTGATCTTTCAATTACAAAAAACGCAGCTTCAATGTTCTTGTCAGTAATTTTTATGGCAGTAGTGTTCATAGGAATGGCAAGAAACTATAAAACATCACAACTTCCAAAAGGACTTGGGAAAGTGTTGGAGCCGGTAATTGTATTTATCAGAGACGAAGTGGCTATCCCGAATATCGGATCTGTAAAGTATAAAAGATATATGCCTTATTTATTAACAGCATTTTTCTTTATCTGGGTTAACAACCTTTTTGGATTGATTCCTTTCTTTCCTTTCGGGGCGAACCTTACAGGTAATATTGCAATTACAGCAGTTTTGGCTATCATTACTTTATTAATTACATTATTCAGTGCGAATAAAGATTACTGGAAACACATCTTTATGCCGCCGGTTCCAATCTTATTGTACCCAATTATGGTTCCAATTGAGATCATCGGAATCTTTACAAAGCCTTTCGCTTTAATGATGCGACTTTTTGCTAACATCACTGCGGGACACATTATGATCCTGGCGATCATCTCATTGATCTTCATCTTCAAGTCTCCATTGTTAGGATTTGCATCTGTACCATTAGCATTATTCGTTTCAGTATTGGAACTATTGGTTGCAGCGCTACAGGCTTACATCTTTACTGTATTATCTGCCTTATTTATTGGTATCGCAGTTGCAGAACACGAACATGAGCACGGTCACGAAGAGCACGCTCACTAATTAATAGAAAGAATTTAAAAATAATTTTTTAACTAATATAATTTATTATGGATTTATCAACAGGAACAGGTTTAGTTTACGTAGGTATCGGTTTAGCAGTACTAGGTGTAGGTCTAGGTATCGGTAAAATCGGTGGTCATGCAATGGACGCTATCGCTAGACAGCCAGAGCAAGCTGGTAAGATTCAAGGAGCAATGCTTATCGCTGCTGGTCTTATCGAAGGTGCTGGTCTTATCGCGATCATCTTTGGTGCTTTCATCAAGTAATCTATCCTCAAAAAACATTCTTAGCAGTAAAGCGGTTGGCTGCTGCTAAGAGTTTTTTAAAAAAACGATCCATAAAATAACATTTAAAAAAAGAATTTACAGATATGGGAATTATTGAACCTGGAATTGGACTTTTGTTTTGGATGACCCTTACTTTTGTTATCCTATTGTTTCTTCTCGCTAAATTCGCTTGGAAACCAATCGTAAATGCTGTGAACGAAAGAGAAACTTCTATCGTTGATGCATTGAACCAAGCTAAATTGGCTAAAAAAGAGATGGAAGATCTTAAAGCTGACAACGAAAGAATCATTCGTGAAGCTAAAATTGAAAGAGATGCTATCCTTAAAGAAGCTAGAGAAATTAAAGACAGAATCGTAGGTGAAGCTAAAGATGTTGCTAAAGCGGAAGGAGACAAACTTATCGAAGCTGCTAAGCAAACAATCAACGCTGAGAAAAATGCTGCAATGGCAGACATCAAAACTCAAATCGGTGCTTTATCTGTAAACATTGCAGAATCTATCTTGAAACAAAAGTTAGATAACACGGAGGCTCAAAACGAATTAGTACAAAATTATATCAACAAATCTAACCTTAACTAAGAATGCTTACATCTAAAGTAGCTAAGAGATACGCACAAGGTTTGCTTGACTTCACAAATGAAGCAGGTCAAACGGCTACTGTATTTTCTGAAATGAAAGATGTAGTGAAGATTATGATTGAATCTAAGGATTTGAACAAATTCTTCCTTACCCCTTACATTGATGCAAAAAAGAAAATAGAGGTAGCAAACGAAATTTTCAAAGGTTTATCAGCATCTTCCCAGAATTTGATCAGATTGGTTATTAAGCACGGTCGTGAGAACCAATTGAAAAATATCGCTCAGGAATTCATCAACAAAGTTGAAGACATCAACGGAGTACAAAGAGTAACGCTGACGACAGCAACTCAGCTTTCCAAAGAGAATATTGATCAGATCCTAAGATCTACCAACTTGGTGAATGCCAATTCAAACTTCGATTTGAAACTGATCATCAACCAGGATATTTTAGGTGGATACATCCTAAGAGTAGGAGACCAGCAGGTAGACGCGTCTGTGAAGACCAAATTGAACCAAGTTAAAAAAGATTTCCAATTAAATTAAGAAAAACAACCATACAATGGCAGAAATAAATCCGGCAGAAGTATCTGCGATCTTAAAACAGCAATTGGCCAACTTCGATACTCAATCAAACGTTGAGGAAGTAGGTACAGTTTTAACCATCGGTGATGGTATTGCTCGTGTATACGGGTTAGAAAACGTACAATACGGAGAGTTGGTGAAATTTTCTAGTGATGTAGAAGGTATTGTACTTAACCTTGAAGAAGACAACGTAGGTGTTGCTCTACTTGGAGAAAGTAAATTAGTAAAAGAAGGGGATACAGTAAGAAGAACAAACAGAATCTCTTCTATCAAAGTAGGAGAAGGTATGTTAGGTAGAGTAGTAGATACTCTTGGTAACCCTATCGATGGTAAAGGTCCTATCACAGGAGATTTATACGAAATGCCATTAGAAAGAAAAGCTCCTGGAGTTATCTTCAGACAACCGGTAACTGAGCCTTTACAGTCTGGTATCGTTGCAATTGATGCGATGATTCCTGTAGGAAGAGGTCAGAGAGAGCTTATCATCGGTGACAGACAAACAGGTAAAACTACTGTTGCGATCGATACGATCATCAACCAAAAAGAATTCTATGATGCTGGTAAACCAGTATATTGTATATATGTTGCTATCGGTCAGAAAGCTTCTACTGTAGCACAAATCGTTAAAACGCTTTCTGATAAAGGAGCTTTAGCTTACACGGTAATCGTTGCAGCTAACGCATCAGATCCGGTTCCAATGCAGGTATATTCTGCAATGGCAGGAGCTTCTATCGGTGAGTTCTTCAGAGACACTGGTAGACCAGCGCTTATCGTTTATGATGATTTATCTAAACAAGCTGTTGCTTACCGTGAGCTTTCTCTACTATTGAGAAGACCACCGGGCCGTGAAGCTTACCCTGGAGACGTTTTCTATCTTCACTCAAGACTATTGGAAAGAGCTGCAAAAGTAATCGCTGATGACGAAATTGCTAAGCAAATGAACGATTTGCCAGAGTCTCTTAGACCAATCGTGAAAGGTGGTGGTTCATTAACTGCTCTTCCAATCATCGAAACTCAGGCGGGTGACGTTTCTGCATATATCCCTACAAACGTAATCTCTATTACAGACGGACAGATCTTCTTGGAGTCTGATCTATTCAACTCAGGGGTTCGTCCTGCGATCAACGTAGGTATCTCTGTATCCAGAGTAGGAGGTAACGCTCAGATCAAATCAATGAAAAAAGTTTCTGGTACTCTTAAACTAGACCAGGCTCAATATAAAGAACTAGAAGCGTTTGCTAAATTCGGTTCTGACCTTGATGCTTCTACTTTAGCAGTAATCTCTAAAGGAGAAAGAAACGTAGAGATCCTTAAGCAGCCGGTAAATGCACCACTTCCTGTAGAAAGTCAGGTAGCGATCGTATACGCTGGAACAGAAAACTTAATGAGAAACGTTCCATTGAACAAGATTAAAGAATTCCAACACGAATATATCGAGTTCCTAAGATCTAAGCACCCAGATACAATGGCTGCTATCAAAGCTGGAAAAATCGATAACGATATTACAGGTGTTCTTAAGCAGGCAGCTAACGATTTAGCTTCTAAATACAACTAATAAAATTCAATGTTTAAGGTTTAAAATATAGTGTTTTAAGCCTTAAACTTTAGACCTTAAACTTTGAACCCAAATTAATGGCAAACTTAAAAGAAATACGAGGCAGAATTACGTCAATTTCATCTACGATGCAGATTACACGTGCTATGAAGATGGTTTCCGCTGCGAAACTTAAAAAAGCACAGGACGCAATCGTAATGTTGAGACCTTATTCTGAAAAATTACAGGAGCTTATCCAGAATGTAAATTCTAGCTCTGATCCTGACCAGGTTTCTGTATATGCTCAGAAAAGAGAGGTTAAAAGAATACTTTTCATCGCTGTTACTTCAAACAGAGGTCTTGCGGGAGCTTTTAACTCTTCAATCGTAAAAGAGCTTAACCAGCAGTTCCAGAACAACTCTCAGTATGAGATTGAAGTTCTTCCTGTAGGTAAAAAAGTATATGATGCTGTAAGAAGAAATCGTTCAGTATATGCTAATGGAAGTTCTGTTTACGAGAACCTGAACTTTGATGCAGTTGCTCATATTACTGAAGGGGTAATGACAAGCTTCAAAGAAGGTAAATTTGACGAAGTTTATGTTATTTATAACAAATTCGTTAATGCTGCCACTCAGGAAGTAACTACAGAACAACTTCTTCCAATCTCAATGCCTGAGACTACAGAGCCGCAGGTTGAAACAGATTATATCTTTGAACCTAACAGAGCTGAGATCTTGGATAACTTGATCCCTAAGTCTATCAAAACTCAGGTTTTCAAAGCCATCTTAGATTCAGTTGCATCTGAACACGGAGCGAGAATGACTGCAATGCATAAAGCTACAGATAACGCAGAAGCCTTAAGAAATGAACTTAAGATCTTCTACAACAAAGCTAGACAGGCTGCAATTACCAACGAAATTTTGGAAATTGTTTCCGGAGCAGAAGCTTTAAAAAATTCGTAAAGAATTATTTTAACATACAATCAAAAGCATCGATACCATCGGTGCTTTTTTTATTTGAAAAAAGTTAAAAACAAATTTTTAAGGCTTAAAAAACCTGTTTCTCTCTGAAAATGAATAGATGATCCAATTATTCTTTTTGTTGGAAAATAGCTGTGTTTATAAGAGTCATATTTTGCTCAAAAAAAATCCTTCATTGAAATAACTTATCCCGCAGTCAGGTTATTTTTATTTTACATATCTTTGTACCTAATAAAATTTATACAACTTCTAAATGGACTCGGACATAGTCAGGCTTTTGCTGGCCTTATTTCTTGTTTTACTAAATGGCTTCTTCGTAGCCGCAGAATTTTCAATTGTTAAAGTTCGTTACTCTCAAATTCAAATCAAAGCCGCAGAAGGCGATTCTATGGCTAAGCAGGCAGAGCACATCATCAAACATCTTGATGAATATCTTTCCGCTACACAATTAGGTATTACATTAGCATCCCTTGCCCTGGGTTGGGTAGGAGAAAGCGCCTTACATCATATTGTTGAAAACATTTTTCACTCTTTAAATGTAGATTTAACCCAAACTACAATTACTACAGTTTCAGTAGTGACCAGTTTTGTATTGATTACTATTATGCACATTGTATTTGGTGAGCTTATTCCAAAGTCAATAGCGATTAGAAAGTCAGAATCTACAACAATGGCAACAGCCGTTCCGTTGAGAGTATTTTACACGATTTTCAAACCGTTTATCTGGTTGATGAACTCCATGTCTAATGGTTTTTTAAGACTGATCAAAATTCATCCGGCTTCAGAGCAGGAAATTCACTCCACAGAAGAACTGCAGCTTTTGGTAAAGCAGAGTGCAGACAGTGGGGAGATTGAAGAAGAAAACTATGAGATCATCAAAAATGCTTTTGATTTTACAGATCACTCTGCCAAGCAGATCATGGTACCAAGACAGAATATTACCTCTATCGACTTTGAAGAAGATGTCAACGATATTATCAATAAGATTATGGACAGCGGATATTCCCGTATTCCTGTTTATATCGATTCTATTGACAATGTGATCGGGATTTTCTATACCAAGGAAATTATCAGAGAATTTGTCAAAAGAAAAGGAGATCTGGATCATGAAGATCTTAAGGATCTGATGCGTGATGCCTTTTTCGTAGTGGAAAGCAAAAAAGTTTCAGATCTGTTGAAAACTTTCCAGTTGAAAAAACAGCATATCGCTATCGTTATCGATGAATTTGGAGGAACAGAAGGGATCATTACCCTTGAAGATATTCTGGAAGAATTGGTAGGAGAAATTCAGGATGAAGAAGACGACGAGGAAAAAATAGTAGATAAAATCGCTGAAAACACCTATTGGGTACAGGCTACACAGCCTCTTGATGAAATTAATGAGTTTCTGCCTAAAAAACTGCCGCTTTCCGAAGAAAGTGAGTACAATTCATTAGCAGGATTTATCTTGTATGAGCTGGAAGAAATTCCGGAGGAAAATCAGGAGTTTGATCTTGACAATTACCACTTCAAAATTCTGAAAATGAATAATAAAAGTGTAGAGCTGGTAGAGCTGATCTATCAGGAACCGAATGCTATTGATAATTTAGCCGATAAAATTGGCGAAGTTTAAAATAACAGTTTAAGATGAATTTTTACAATACGATAAAAGATTACGAAAACCCGAAACGTCAGTATGAAGAAGAAGTTCTTGTACTGGATGATACCGATGAAGTCTATAAGCTGGTGCTTCATAATGATGATGTACACACATTCGATTATGTGATCGATTGCCTGATCGAAATATGCAAGCATACACTGGAACAGGCAGAGCAATGTACCATGCTTGTCCATTATAAGGGCAAATGCACCGTAAAAACAGGCTCATTAGACATTTTGAAGCCTATGCACGAAAAATTACTTTCGCGGGAATTAACAAGCGAAATCGTATAAAATAAAAACCGTCCAATAGAGGGCGGTTTTTTTTGTGAAAATTTTTTAAAAAGCTTCCACAATAAATCTTGATCATTCCAACGAAGAAGAGAACTGATTATTCAAATATCTTAAATTTGGCCCGAAGTTCTTAGAACCCTAATCTGTTATGTAGATTACTTTATCGCAAAATTCGCAAAGTAATTTATTAAAAAGATAGAAAATTCCGTTCGCAAAGGCGTTAACACTTAGCAGAGACTACTTAACGGGATCCATTGCTGAATGAAATGCCGTTGCGAACGAAAAAAAATCCTTACAATTAAAAAACGCTTCGCGTATTCCTTGCGCTAAAAAAAGAAAATTATAGTTTTAAAAGATAAAAAAGCCCATTTTTTCTAATTAAATTGACCTCGTTTTTAGGATCTCCACAATTTTTGAGACTAATTGTTTTAACCTCAGGAAGTAAGAATTTCTTAATTGTTCAATTTCGCTCTCCGCATTGCCACATTTTATCTAAAATAGTATATTTGTACCAACTATAAAGAAACAAAAAACAATGCTTGTAATAGGAATTGCCGGTGGGACAGGATCCGGCAAAACTACAGTTGTTGATAAGATACTTCAGCAGCTTGACATCGAAGGAATGAACATCCTTTCTCAGGATAACTATTATCACGACAACCAGGGTCTTACGCTGACAGAAAGAGAGGCTTTAAATTATGACCATCCGAAGTCGATAGATTTTGATTTACTGATAAAACATGTGAAAGCTTTAAAAAACAATGAATCGATCGAACAGCCGATTTATAGCTTTGTAACCCATTCCAGAACAGGAGATCATGTTACTGTAGAGCCTAAGAACGTATTGGTGGTAGAAGGAATTTTGGTACTTACCAATAAAGAATTATTAAAAGAATTTGACCTGAAGGTATTCGTTCATGCAGATTCTGATGAAAGACTTATCCGAAGGATCAGAAGAGATACCCAGGAAAGAGGAAGAGATCTGAGCGAAGTATTACACCGCTATCAGACTACTTTGAAGCCAATGCACCAGGAATTCATCGAGCCATCTAAAAATGATGCAGATCTTATCATCCCGAATATGAAACAGAATTCCGTAGCGATAGATTTTTTAACTACTGTTATTAAGAACTCGTTGAAAAAACATTAAAAAATGGAAGAAAACAAACTTATCAAAGACATTCAGCCGAAATCTGAAATATTCAAACTTATCCAGAAATATGTGTTGAATAAGTATACCATTACGATCTGTCTGTTTTTGGTATGGATGATTTTCTTCGACAAAACTTCATTTCTTGTAATCAACGAACTGAATGGCGAGATTCACAAATATGAAGAGCAGCTGGAGTATTACAAAAAAGAATACGAAAAAAATGATGCTTTTTATAAAAAACTGATGAACAACAAGTCAGAAAAAGAAAAATACGCAAGAGAAAATTATTTTATGAAGAAGCCTAATGAAGAAATTTTCATTTTGGTGGTCGACAGTACAAAAGTCGCTAAGAAATAATACAACTGAATAGAATACATCAATAGTGAATTTTGTCTGTCAGTTTTTTTATTCACTTGCGGAGCAAAATTCACCATTGACAATTCACCATTTAAATAAAACTAATGTCAGATACAACTACACTTCCAAACTGGGAAAACTTAGTAAAAAAACAGCTTAAAACAGAAGATATTTATCCTATTCTGGAAAAGGAAAACCTGGAAGGAATAGAAGTAAAGCCTTTTTATACAGATGTTAAAAAACCTTTGGCTAACTTGCCAAGAGTAGAAGAAAGTACCCATCTGGTAGCCAGGTATCACGAAAGCCTGGAAGAAGAAGTATTTGCATTTATGCTTGAGCAGAATGTAGAAAATCTGAGCGAAAAGACTCTTTTTGTTAATAATAAAGATCTTGCGGGCCACATTACACCACAGGAAGAAGACCAATACTTTTCTTTGATCGATGTATTCAATGAAAAAGAGGCAGCTATTGATGATCAGTTGGCAAAAGAATTACTGGCAAAAGGATTCAAAAGAAGTATCTGTGTTGATATTTCACTGCATCAGAATGCGGGAGCGGCTATTTATCAACAGTTAGGGATCGCTTTAGCCAAAACAAAAGAACTGATAGAAGTATACGGTCCTGAAATTTTCGGTAAACTGATTTTCAAAATTGCAGTAGGAGGGAATTACTTCTTCGAAATGGCCAAATTAAGGGCTTTCAAGATTGTTTTTAATCAACTTTCCAAGGAGTATGGTCTGGATGAAGTTCCTTACATCTTTGCAGAGACTTCCCTTAGAAATAAGGCTGTTTCCGATAACGAAAACAACCTGATCCGTTCCACCTTGGAGCTGGCTTCAGCAATGATCGGTGGGGCAGATGCCGTTTTCACCAACAATTATCTTGTAGACAGAAGCACGGACAATTCTGAGGAGATCTCTTTCAAACAGCAGATTGTTCTGGCTTACGAGAGTATCATCAACGTATTTGAAGATGCTGCCAACGGAAGCTACTATATTGAAGATATTACCCAACAGATTGCAAATAAATCCTGGGCTTTATTCATTGAAATGGAAGAAGCAGGAGGTTATCTAGAGCTGTTGAAACAGGGAATTGTACAGAAAAAGATTTATGATCATGCTGTTGAAGAGCAACAATGGATAGAAGAAGGGAAGATCAAGCTGATAGGAGTTAATTTATACCCTAAATTAGACGTTAAAAAGTCGATTGCAGATTTATACGACGAAAAAGAAATAAAAGCGGTTCGTTGGGCAGAAATGTTTGAATAAATTATTTTTAACCACGGATTACACGGATTTTCACAGATGATTATGTATATGATTCTGTGAATTTTTTTTATTGTATACATCATAAATTATGAAACACTTCTGTAGAATTAGATTCAAATAAAGTTGAAACAGGAGGATTCTGTTAAATTGACAGAGCTATCCCATAATGTTGTATTTTTGATAAAAATACAATGAAATGAAAGAAAATGAGATCAGTTTTTATATCAGAAAATCTATATTTTCTGTTTACAACGAACTTGGACCTGGCCTATTGGAAAAAGTCTACGAAAAAGTTTTAGCTTATGAACTGGAAAATAATGGTCTGAAAGTGCAGACTCAGATTCCAATGAAAGTTAAATTTAAAGATGTGTTTATTGATTCAAGTTTTATAGCAGATATGATTGTTGAAGATAAAGTGATTATAGAAGTAAAAGCCGTTACTGAAATATCAAATATCCATCATCAACAATTGTTAACCTACTTAAAATTAACAAATTTGAAATTAGGAATTTTAGTCAATTTTAATACCGATTATATTGATAAAAGTATCTTTAGAAAGATAAATGGAAATCTAGATTAAAAAATTAAAACAGCGTTATCTGTGTAAATCTGCGAAAATCTGTGGTTAATTAATTTTGAACAATTATTCTGCGAAAGATTATATGATTCTTTACCGATGATTGGGTCGAAAATTAAAGTATAAAAATCTGTGGAAAATACAATATTAAAACAAGAAGTCCAAAACTATATCAATGCAAATCTAAAAGCAGATCTGCACTCATTACTCTTAAAAAAAACACCATTTCCGGAGGTTTCTATGCAGGAAATCGTACAGCAGATCAAAGGAAAACAGGTAGCAGAAAAAAAGTTCCCTTTTCTGTTGAATGAAGGAATTATTTTTCCGCCTCAGCTCAATATGGAGCAGTCTTCATCTGAAAAAACCGCAGTTTATAAGTCGGAAATTTTAAAAGGGAAGAAATTCATTGATCTCACCAGCGGATTTGGGATAGACGCTTATTATCTGTCTCAGAATTTTGAGAACATCACTTTGGTAGAGCAGAATACAGCGCTTTTAGAGATTGTAGAGCATAACTGGAATGCTTTGGGAAGGAAAGCAAGATTTATAAACCGTAAGCTGGAGGATTTCTTAGAGGAGAACCAGGAAAAATTTGATGTTGTTTATCTGGATCCGGCCAGAAGAGATCAGAATAAAAATAAAGTCTTTCTCTTGGAGGATCTTTCCCCGAATATTCTTGAAATTCAGGAAAAATTACGCTCAATCTCCAGTCAGGTAGTTATCAAACTTTCCCCGCTGATCGATTTGAAATACCTCGTTTCAGTACTGCCGAATATTTTCAGAATAGACATTATTGCCCTTAAAAATGATGTGAAGGAAGTCGTAGCCTTCTTATCCGATGAAAATAAAAGCGGGATTACCTGTAACTGTGTGAACCTTGAGAGTGGTGAGGCCGTCTTCACCTTTAGTTTTGGGGAAGAAGAAAATGCAGTGGCAGACTATTCCGAGCCGGAAAAATACATTTATATCCCTAATAATGCCATTTTGAAAGCCGGAATCTTCAATTTGATTTCAGAAAAATCAGGATTGAAAAAACTTCACCCGAATACCCATCTTTATACCTCCTCTGAAAAGAAAGAAAACTTTCCGGGAAGGATTTTTGAAATGGATGTAATTGATTCTAAAAGCATTAAAAAGAAGGAGCAATTCAATATTATTTCAAAAAATTATCCTTTAAAACCTGAAGAAATTAAAAAGAAATACGGACTGAAAGACGGGGGAGACCGCTACCTTATTTTTACACAATCCAAAAAAGGAAAAATAATAGTAAAATCAGTCTAAAAATGTTGCCGAAAAAAGCAGGATTTCTTACTTTTGGGCAATTAAAAATTTAAGTGTGAAATCGCTCACTGTTCAGGTAATTTAGAATAGTAAAAATACTGCGGTTTTATATGATCTTTAAAAAAATAAATTTTACATATGAAAAAATTAGTTATATGTTTAGCGATTGCAACAGTTGCGGTAAGCTGTAAAAAAGTTCCACAAGGAGGAAACAGAGGTGCTTTGAAACTGGAAGAAGGAGTAGAAAGATATTCTGATGACCATCAGGGTGGAGAAGCTCATGCTACACATGAAGCTGCTGCTGAACACAAGGAAGAGGCTGCAAAACCAGAAGCTGCAGCTCCTAAAAAAGACAGTACTGCTGCTGCAAAGCCTGCTGAAACAAAAGAAGAGGCTCCAAAAGCTGGACACTAATTAATTAGTATACAATATAAAAATGCTCTGTACAAAACAGGGCATTTTTTGTTTAAAGAAATCACTGCTGGAGCAATCTTCGGGAAATAATCTTTTTCTTTAGAAAATCCTGTGTTTTTGCTTGGCCCAGCGGCGCTTTTTTTTTAATTTTAACAAAATAAAATTTTACAATGCAAGAGACATTAAATTACATTAACGAAAACAAGCAGCGTTTCGTGGATGAATTATTTGAGTTATTGAGAATCCCTTCTATTTCTGCAGATCCGGCCTATAAAGATGATGTATTGAAGTGTGCGGATGTATGTGCAGAACACCTTAGAAATGCAGGAGCTGATAATGTTGAAGTATGCGAAACGAAAGGGTATCCTATTGTTTTTGGAGAAAAAATTATAGATACAAACCTTCCAACGGTATTGGTTTACGGACATTATGACGTTCAGCCGGCAGATCCATTGGAGCTTTGGAGAAAACCTCCTTTTGAGCCTTATATCGAGAAAACTGAGCTTCATCCTGAAGGAGCTATCTTCGCAAGAGGATCAGCTGACGATAAAGGGCAGTTCTTTATGCATTTAAAGGCTTTCGAAGCGATGATGAGAACCAATGCGCTTCCTTGCAACGTGAAATTTATCCTGGAAGGAGAAGAAGAAGTAGGATCTGTAAGTCTTGGTGATTTCGTTAACGAAAATAAAGAAAAACTGGCTTGTGACTGTATTCTGATCTCTGATACCCACATCTATAGCAATGAGCAGCCAACGGTGACTACAGGATTAAGAGGATTGAGCTATGTAGAAGTAGAAGTGGAGGGACCAAACAGAGATTTACACTCTGGACTTTACGGCGGAGCGGTTCCAAACCCGATTCACGTACTTTCAAGAATGATTGCCAACCTGATCGACGAAGACGGTCATATTACCATTGATGGGTTCTATGATAACGTTGAAGTGGTTTCAGACGCAGACAGAGCTGAAATGAACAAGCTGAAGGATAATCCTGAAGAATACAAAAAATCAATCGGACTGAGCAATATTGAAGGAGAAAAAGGATATACAACCCTTGAAAGAGCTTCAATTCGTCCTACTTTAGACTGTAACGGAATTTGGGGCGGGTACACAGGAGAAGGTGCTAAAACAGTAATTCCTTCCAAGGCTTTCGCTAAAATTTCTATGCGTCTGGTTCCTTATCAGACTCCTGAAGAAATCACAGAGAAATTCACGAAGTATTTCGAAAAAATTGCTCCGGATACTGTAAAAGTAAAAGTAACTCCTCACCACGGAGGAATGCCTTATGTATTACAAAGCGATACAAAAGAGTTTTTAGCAGCTAAAAAAGCAATGGAAACAGCATTTGGTAAAGAAGTACTGCCTTACAGAAGTGGAGGAAGTATTCCAATTACAGCAATGTTTGAGAAAGTTTTAGGAGCAAAATCCGTATTGATGGGCTTCGGATTAGATTCCGATGCGATCCACTCTCCAAATGAGCACTATGGATTATTTAATTTTTACAAAGGGATTGAAAGTATTCCATTGTTTTTTGAAAACTATTCGAAATAACAATAGATATTCTACAATATATTTTTATAAAACAGGGTGTTTCTTTATGATGCATCCTGTTTTTTTTGATCAATTTAAAAAACTCCGTTTGCTTTGGTCTTAAAAATTTTATCATGTAAAGGCAGGTTGCAGGCACTAAAGAGAACTGTTTTTATGCCCGAAACCGGGCGTGTTGAATGTTGGAATAGCGGATGTATGAAGTTTTTGAAATTAAATTCATTGAAAATAAGCGTATTGTTTATAATTTGTTAAAAGTTATTTCACTATTCATGGAAAGTTTATATTTTTAATACAAAACTTGACTTAACCATGAAAAAATTCTACACAATTGCGTTTTCGCTATTTTCAGTGCTGTTTTTTGCACAACAGACCATATCTTTTGAATCTAATGAAGGCTTCACTGTTGGTAACATCAACGGGCAGGGAGCCTGGATCAGTACTCCTACAGGAGGAATTCCAGAAAATGTAGAGCTCCAGAGCATCAGTGCAGAGACAGCTACTCATGGGAATGCTTCTCTGAAAATTGTTAAAGAACCTGTTTATGGGACTCAGTCGGAACCCATTATCGGAGGTTTCTATAATCTTACCAATCAGCTGGCTTCTTCCAATTTTTCAGTTTCATTTGATATTCGTATGTCACAGCTTAATGGATCAGACTTTGGCTTTCAGGGAGTTAATTCTCTTACTGAGCAGTATGCTGCCAGAGTAGACTTTGAAAAAACAGGGATCATTAAAATTCTGAACACTGTTTCAGGGGCGCAAAACCTGGTTTCCACTTCCGGAAGCTGGTCTTCCAATACCTGGTATCGCTTCAAAGTGGTAGGAACGGCGATGGATATTAAATACTATCTTAATGGAGTGTTGATTTATACAGGGGAAGCTGTGTCTCAATTTAAGATTGATCAGCTTCGTTTTGTCCATAATAATGCTTTGGGAACAGCTTATATTGATAATATTGTCATCGACACCGGATTGGTGATGGCTGTTAATGATTTTAAGACAGACAACAGTATTATAAGATTACATCCCAATCCGGCATCAGATTTTATCACCATAAATTCACCGCATAGAGTAGAACAAATTGAAATTTATGATGTTACGGGAAATAAAATGCATTTTGAATGGAATAGAGATGTAATAAATGTAAAGCATTTTATACCAGGAACTTATTATGTGAAAGTAAAGTCGGGAGAGAAAAGCAGCACTGAAAAGTTTATAAAAAAATAATAACAAAGTAGAAGATTATAATTTGCGATAGAATTTGTTAATAAAATTCATAATATTTATATATTGTATTTATATTTTACTTTTTGATGGTGTTTTGTTATTATGTTAAATTGAATGGTAAATCGTTGATTTTGTTGAATTTTATTTGTTTTAATTGGGGTTTTATTTTTTTATATAGAATATATGTTCTATTTTTACAAAAAAATAAAAATTATTTATCATGAAGAAAATTTTACTTTCAGGACTGCTTTTTATCACGACTCTGGGGTATTCCCAGCAGCTTATTTCATTTGAACCTTCTGAGGGATATACAGTGGGAAATATTGATGGACAGTCAGGCTGGACTACAACAGGAACTGGTCCAGGTAACCCTAATATCACCAATCAGGTAATCACCAATACAGATCATACCGGATCAGGAGCAAACTCATTAAAAATAACGAAAGAAACGGCTTTTGCAGGGCAGACGAATCCAATTGTTGGAGCCTTTAAAGCTTTAGGTGCTACCAACCCATACAATAGCTTTACTATTTCTTTTGATATGAAACTCACAGACTTATCTGCTACAGCATCTATTTTTGAGTTTCAGACGGTGGGACCTACTGCTACAGGAGGATCATATCATATTAGGCTAAGATTCACTCCGACGGGTGGTATTTTGGCAGCACAGACTACCGGAACAAGTTCTACTTTTGCTACAACTACAGGAACGTGGACAGCAAATACTTGGTTTAGAGTTAAGATTGTGGGAACAGGTACTTCTATTGCTTACTTTGTAAATAATACACAGATTTACTCTGGAAATTATTTTACTACAACGGATTTCAACGAAATGAGATTTGTTCATGATAACTATCTGGGAAGCGCATTTATTGATAATATTGCGATTAATAACGAAGCATCCTTATCTACAGCGGAAGGTAAGCTTACTAAAACCAAAGACGCAATTAAGCTTTACCCTAACCCGGCAACAGATTTGCTAACCATTGACTCTAAAGAAAAAATTCAGAATGTTTCTATTTATGATATGGGAGGAAGAAAAGTGAATGCCGATCTAAATGATGATAAGGTAAATGTTAAAAATCTAAATTCTGGAAATTATATCATTAATATTGAGACGAAAGAAGGTAGAACTACCGAGAAATTCATCAAGAAATAACCTGATAAATCTTAGTATCAGTAAAACGCTCCAATTGGAGCGTTTTTGTTATTTTAGAGAATTAAAATTTTGATGCCTATGTCAGAGAATAAAACAGCTTATATAACAGGAGGAACCAAAGGAATCGGTTTCGGGATTGCTAAAATTTTACTTGAAAATGGGATTTCGGTAGCGTTTTCAGGAAGAAAAAGAGAAGATGTCATGAAGGCAGAGAAAGAACTTCAGCAATACTCTGAAAATGTATTGGGAATTGTTTCAGATGTAAGAAGCCTGGAAAGCGAGCAGGAAGCTGTCAAATATATTGTGGAGAAATTTGGAAGACTGGATTATGTGATAGCAAATGCCGGATTGGGAATCTTTAAGCCCGTAGATGAGCTTAGCACAGAAGAATGGAATGACATGATCGAAACCAATCTTACCGGAGTTTTTTACACGCTGAAAGCATCTGTAGAAGAGTTGAAAAAGACAGAAGGATATTATGTCACCATTTCAAGCCTGGCAGGCGCCAATTTCTTTGAAAACGGTACAGGCTATAACGCTTCAAAATTCGGAGTGGTAGGTTTCACACAGGCTGCCATGATTGATCTGAGAAAATATAACATTAAATCTACGGTGATCATGCCCGGATCTGTAGCGACTCACTTTAATGGAAATGTTCCTTCAGAAAAAGACAGTTGGAAGATTCAGCCCGAGGATATGGGGAATCTGGTATTGGATATTTTAAAGATGAATCCAAGAGTTCTACCAAGTAAAATAGAGTTTAGGGCAACGCAGCCAGCCAGATAAGTACATTTAATGTATTGAATAATAATTTAATAAGTATTATGCATGCATAATATATTTTTTATTTATATTAGCAAAAATTAATTCACACAAAATCTCTGCATAAACTGTCATGATTTTATGCCTGAAAGAGAAAAAATAAAATAGTACACATGAAAATATTAGTTTGTATTAGTAGTGTTCCGGATACTACTTCCAAAATTAACTTTACAGCAGACAAATCTGCTTTCGACAAGAACGGAATTCAGTGGGTAATCAACCCTCTAGACGAATTTGCGTTGACAAAAGCGGTTAAACTTCAGGAATCTCAGGGAGCAACAGTAACAGTAATCAACGTAGGAGATGCTGCTACAGAACCTGTAATCAGAAAAGCTTTAGCAATTGGTGCTAATGATGCAGTAAGAGTAAATCTTGATCCAAAAGATAGCTTCTCTACAGCAAAAGAAATCGCTGCTGTAGCACAAAACGGAGGATATGATCTTATCCTTTGCGGTAAAGAATCTATTGATTATAACGGAGGTTCTGTTCCGGGAATGGTGGCTCAGCTATTGAACCAACCTTTCGTAAATGCATCAGTAGGATTAGACGTAAACGGAAGCGAAGCTACTGCAGTAAGAGAAATTGAAGGAGGAAAAGAAACTATTTCTGTAAAATTACCGGCAATCATTGCAGGACAGAAAGGATTGGTAGATGAAAAAGACCTTATCATCCCGAACATGAGAGGAATTATGTCTGCAAGAACAAAACCTTTGCAGGTTGTAGAACCTACTTCTTCTGAAGTGAAAGTTCAGGGAGTATCTTATGACAGCGTTCCACCAAGAGCTGCTGTGAAAATGGTTTCTCCTGACAATCTGGATGAATTGGTAAGATTACTTCACGAAGAAGCAAAAGTAATCTAATCATTGATTCTTTAAATTTTTCAATCTTTTAATTTTTAAATTTAAAAAAATGGCAGTATTCGTATACGCAGAAAATATAAACGGAGTTTACAAAAAAGCGGCTTTTGAGGCGGTTTCTTATGCTAAAGCTATTGCAGATCAGGCAGGAGATACCGTTACAGCGATCTCTGTAAACCCTACAGATTCTTCAGATTTATTATACAAATATGGAGCATCCAACGTAATCAATATCAAAGACGAAGGTCTTAAAAATTTCTCAGCAAAAGCATTCGCACAGGCTGTAAGTGAAGTGGTAGACGGAAACATCATCGTTTTCCCTCATACTACTGACGCTTCTTCTGTAGCTCCTATGTTGGCGATCATGAAGAATTATTCTCTGATCACTAACGCTTTGGAAGCTCCTGAAAGCCTTTCTCCTTTCCAGGTGAAGAGAAGAGCATTCTCAGGAAAAGGTTTCATGCACGCAAAAGCAGAAGGAAACGGAGTAATCGTTACGGTTTCTCAAAACGCTTTCGGTGTTAAAGAAAATGCAGTATCAGGTTCAGAAGAAGTTAAAAATCTATCAGTAGCCAATGAAGATACTAAAGTGATCTCTCACGAGCAAAGTTCAGGGAAATTAGACCTTAAAGAAGCTGAAGTTGTTGTTTCTGCTGGTAGAGGGATGAAAGGTCCTGAAAACTGGGGAATGATCGAAGATTTAGCGAATGTTTTAGGAGCTGCTACAGCTTGTTCTAAGCCGGTTTCTGACATCGGATGGAGACCTCACACAGAGCACGTAGGACAGACAGGTAAAGCAATTTCACCTAACCTTTACATCGCTGTAGGGATTTCTGGAGCAATTCAGCACCTTGCCGGAGTAAACTCTTCAAAAACGATTGTAGTAATCAATAGCGATCCTGAAGCACCATTCTTCAAGTCTGCTGATTATGGAGTAGTAGGAGATGCTTTCCAGATTATTCCTGCCTTAACAGAGAAAATTAAAGCAATAAAAGGATAAGAAAGTGAATGGTGAATAGTCAATTCGCTTTACTCGTCAATTGTTAATTAAATAATTCACTGGCGAAGCAAAATTTACTATTGACTTTTGACAATCATCAACAATACAAATAAAAGCTCGGCTTTCCGGGCTTTTATTTTTGCGTAAAAAAGTGAAATCACAATAAAAAATTAATCTATATTTGTAGCTATGGATTATAAGCAGCTAATTATTCGCGGAATATCGTACAGTCAGACCCAATCGGGGGCGTACGCATTGTTACTGGAACATGAAGAAACACACATAAAATTACCTGTTGTTATAGGAAATTTCGAAGCCCAGTCAATCTCTCTCGGACTTGAGAAAGATATTCATCCACCGCGTCCCCTTACCCATGATTTATTTACAAAATTTATAGTCTCTGCCAATTATGAGTTGGTTTCTGTGATCATTTATCAGATTGTAGACGGGGTATTCTTTTCAAATATCAACTTTAAAAATAAAGTAACAGAAGAAGAATTGATTCTTGATGCCAGAACCTCAGATGCTGTGGCAATGGCTGTAAGATTTGATGCTCCTATCTTTACCACCCAGCAGGTCCTGAATGAGGCCGGAATCCTATTGGAACTGGAAGATGTTTCAAAAGAAGAGCAATCTTTTTCAGAAACCGTTCAGACGGAAGACAATTTAAAATCTCTTTCTATGGAAGAGCTTCAGAAACTGCTGGATGACGCCGTTAAAGAAGAAGATTATGATACCGCCCTTGAAATCCAGGAAGAAATCAAGAGGAGGAAAAAGAAAATTGACTAAAGAGATACTTTTTATATAAACTATGAATTTAAAATTACGACTGACCATCCTCAGTTTCCTCCAGTTTTTTGTTTGGGGAGCATGGCTGATTACGATGGCGAACTTCTGGTTTGGCACAAAACATTGGGAAGGAACACAGTTTGGAGCTGTGTTTGGAACCATGGGAATTGCTTCTATTTTTATGCCAACCATTACTGGAATTATTGCTGACCGTTGGATTAACGCTGAGCGCATCTTTTCAGTACTACACATTCTTTATGGTATTATACTTTTCATATTGCCTCACTCTGCAGATCCGAATTCTTTCTTTACGGTAATGCTTGTTGCAATGTGTTTCTATATGCCTACCATTGCCTTAGCCAATTCAATTTCCTATACGATCCTGAAAAATAATAATCTGGATGTAGTGAAAGATTTTCCACCTATCCGTGTATGGGGAACTATCGGTTTCATTGTTGCGATGTGGATTACCAACCTTAGTGGAAACAAAGCGACTGAAGGACAGTTTTATATCGGAGGTGCTGTAGCAATATTCTTAGGAATCTACGCGCTTACGCTACCAAAATGTCCGCCACAAAAGCTGATCGACAAAAATTCACCATTATCTGAACAGTTAGGATTGAATGCATTCAAACTTTTTGGAAACTATAAAATGGCTTTGTTCTTCTTGTTCTCTATGCTTTTAGGAGCAGCACTTCAGCTGACAAATGCTTATGGAGATGTATTCTTAAGTGAGTTTGCTCATTTTCCAAAATATGCAGATTCATTTGTAGTACAGAGATCTACTATTATCATGTCTATTTCACAGGTTTCAGAGACCTTATTTATTTTGGCTATTCCTTTTTTCCTGAAAAAATTCGGGATCAAAAAAGTAATGCTGATGTCTATGCTGGCATGGGTTCTAAGATTTGGATTCTTTGCTTATGGGGTACCGGATGGTTTCGGATTATCCCTGATCATCCTTTCATGCATTGTGTACGGAATGGCTTTCGATTTCTTTAATATCTCCGGATCTCTTTTCGTAGAGACTACAACAGACAAGAAAATCCGTTCATCTGCACAAGGACTGTTCATGATGATGACAAATGGTTTTGGAGCTGTTTTTGGTAGCTATATTGCAGGTTGGGCGATTGATAAATTCTTTACTCACAAGTTTACAACGGCTTCAGAGCTTTCAACGTACCTCGATACCACGGCAGATAATCCTACATTTCTGGGAATTCTGAAAAATAGTTTTAATGCTGCAGTCAATGCAGACGGAACGCTTTCTTCAGTGGTGATGGTAAAAGACTGGCATCAGATATGGCTTTCATTTGCGATTTACGCTTTAGTACTGGCCATATTCTTTGCGGTATTATTCAGACACAAACATAACCCGGAAGATGTTTCATCAGTGAAACATTAGTCTGAACTAACGGTTATTAAAATATTAAATTGCACTTTTGAAAAAAAGTGCATTTTTTTTTATTTTCCAGGCAACCTTTTGCAAAAGATGTCGTCTTATCAATAGAAACCGATACATGAAAAAACTTGAAGAGAATTTTTTATTGGCAAAAAAACAGGACCGGAGAGGACAGAAAGCTCTTTACGAAATGTTTTCGGCAAAAATGCTGGCCATTGCAAATTCTTATGTCAATAATATTCATGATGCAGAAGATATTCTTCTCAATGCATTTATGAAAGCTTTTACCAGGCTGAACGAATGCAGAGACTGGAACAGTTTTCCGTTTTGGCTCAGAAAAATCATTGTGAATGATTCCATTACCTCCATCCGGAAGCATAAAAATATACTTTATGCTGATGTGGAGATTGCAGAAGACTATAGCGATGAAAGCGATGAAGGATACCCTGGGGAAATCAACCTTGAAGAAATATTTTCCCGGATGCCTGTGGGATATAGACTGGTCTTTAACCTGTATGTTTTCGAAGAGAAAAAACATAGCGAAATTGCGGAAATTCTCAATATTTCTGAAGGAACAAGTAAAAGTCAACTGAACAAAGCGAAAAAATGGCTTGCCGAATTTTTAAAAGCAAAAGAAAATGAGAAAAGAAATGCTGAAACAATTAAAATCTGACTATGAAGAGCTCGAGATCAGGCCTTCTGCAGATCTTTGGGACAGAATAGAGCAGGGAAGCCCGGAATCCATTGTTTTACGTCCTCAAAAACGCTTTCAGTGGTTGAGGTATGCTGCTGTGTTGATCGTTTTGATTTCGGTGGGTACATTGCTTTATTTGAATGGAGATCATCCGGCAAATCCTTCTGGTACCACTGCTCATGTTCAGGTAAAGCCAAAAGAAAATAATGCTGCCCCGAATATCAGTCTTCCACAGACTTCGGAAATACAGACAACTGAAATCAAAATAACACAGGATAATATCAATCATAAGAATACTAAGGAAGTAACCGATACCCCCGAACTTTATCAACAGGAGTTCGTCTGGAAAAATAAAGAACTGACGCTCGCTGAAAAAGAAACAGTAGCTTTTCAGCATAATGAAATCTACGCTCCGACGCTGGAGAAGAATATAAATGACTTCCCTGAAAAAAATATTACAGCTAAAAAAACAGATTATATCAAAGCAGACGAATTGCTTTTGGGGCGGGAATTTGACAAAAAAAGAGAAGAGAATAAGACCGATCTTAAAAAATTCGGAGCTTTGAATATGTCGAAAATTCGGCTCAAAAATCCTAATTCACTTAAAATATTGGGAATAACCGTTTATTCCGATTCTCTGGAAAGTAAATAACAATGATTTTTCTACCATAAAGAAACTGTCTCACAATAGGGGCAGAGGTGAAATATTGTCTAAAAATAATCAATACTATGAAAACGAAATTAACATTAATCGCAGCTATAATGGCTTTTGGCTATGCAATGGCTCAGGAATCTCCGGAAAACGGATTGACCGCCTACTCAAAAAAGATTGATAGCATTGTGCAGACTGAAAAAAGCAAAATGAATGCAGAGCTGGACCTGATTGACAAAAAATTTAAAGAAAAGAAAATTACCTCCGAGGAAAAACAGAATCAGCGGGCTATGGTAGCTTCGAAATATGAACAGATCATTAATGAAAAAGTAGACCTGCAGAAACAGGATCTTGAAATGGCTACGAAGGAACTTGTGAAAGACGCTGTCCTAAGACCTGATACTATAAAATCAGGCAGAGACCAATTTTGGCTGGGATTTAATGGGCTGAATATGAAATTTAATGAAAGAAGAAAAAATAATAATCCCAAAAATTATCTGCAAACTTTTGAACTCTCAGTTGGTATGGTAGGAGCAGGGCTTACCTCAAAAAATCAGCCATTTAATTTTTACAACAAAGGGTCTGATATGAGGAACAACATCATAGATTCGTGGCAGCTTACCTTATGGTACGGAAACCAGATCGGAGGATATACCAGTCCTCTTTTCTACCGGTTCGGACTTGGAGCAAGATCAGATCAGTATACCCCAAAATATGGGTTGTCATTCAAACAGGATGATCATCATTTATTCATCGCAGATTTTGATCGCGGAACCCTTAAAAAAAGCCTTCTTTACAATACGTATGTGATGATTCCGGCCGATCTGAAGTGGGTTTTGAATCCAAAATATAAAGAATATGAAGGAGTTAAATATCTGGATAACAGAAAAGATCAGCTGTGTCTTATTCTGGGGATTTATGGTGGACTAAGGGTAGGAAGTGTCAATTATTCCAAATATTCCAATGAATATTCCGGGAGGATTGTTGAGAGAGAGAAAGTGATGCATGGGGTGAATGATTTTATAGCGGGTGCGAAATTGGGAATCAGTTATCATGGCTTTAATCTGTTTATTCAAAAGGACTTTACGCCTGCCTTCAACGACAGTGCATTGCTGAAGAAAAAATATGGACTTCAGATTGGAATAGAGATTGCAAGTGTTAATTTTTAATTTGATAATGAATGTTGAATATTTTTGATTTTTAAATAATATATTTTAATTTTTATTATAACTAACAGTCGTTTGGGTGTCGAACACCTATTTTTAAAACACACTATTTAAAAGTGTGTTTTTTTTTGTATTTTGGCACTTTAGTAAATATGAAAAATATTCAGTTATTAGGATTACTGCTGGTAGTCATAGGTAGTTTTTTACCTTTGGTTCATGTCCCTATTATTGGGAACTGGAATTATTGGAAACTTGATCATTATCTTGCTATTGCCTGTTGGATTCTGGCTGCATGTGCCGTTTTTGGAATTGTCAATAACAACACAAAAATTGTAAGATTTTTCGGAATTCTGCTTATTCTTTTATTTGGATTTACCCTGGTGGCGGTGAAGATGCAATCTCTGCAGTATTTCAGCTTTTTGCCATTCAAATCCTGGAGAGAAGCTTTTGCTGGCGTTGTGAAATTAAGATGGGGCTGGGTAGTAGAGTTCTTAGGCGTTTTTCTGATGGTTTTTGCCGGAAGCAACAAAAAAGTAAACAACAGAACACAGATATGAATGGTAAATTTTTAAAGATATTCTCAGCAGGAATACTGTTGATGATTGCTACAGGGGCTCAGGCCCAGAAAAAAGAAGAGAAAAAACCGGATAATCCTGTAAAATGTACCAACATTAAAGATGGAAAATTTCTGAGAGCAAACTATCCGGAAGCCATATGGCATATGACCATTAAAGATAATGTTCAGACCGAATATTTCAACAATGGAAAAGATTATATAAAATCAACATTAGTTTTCGTTGATGATTGCCACTATAAATCGATTGTTATAGAAAAATCTGATAAAAATGATCCCGCACAGATTGGCGATGTTTTCAACAATACAGTAGTGGCTACTCAGGATAATCTCTTGAAAGTCAATACTAAGATTGAAGGTGATCAGTTTGATATGGTATACATTAAAGTAAAATAAATTTAAACTATAAAAATGAAACCATCGTTTCATTTGAGCTAAAATAAAAATTATATACATGAAAGAAGTATTCATCGTTTCCGCAGTAAGAACACCAATGGGGAGTTTTATGGGAAGTTTATCAACAGTTCCGGCTACAAAACTGGGAGCAACTGCTGTAAAAGGAGCATTAGACAAAATAGGTCTTGCCCCTGAGAATGTTCAGGAAATCTATATGGGAAATGTTCTGCAGGCTGGAGAAGGCCAGGCGCCGGCTCGTCAGGTAGCTTTAGGAGCAGGTCTTTCAATCAATACCCCTTCCACTACCGTTAATAAAGTGTGTGCTTCAGGAATGAAGGCTGTGACGATGGCTGCTCAGGCTATCAAAGCCGGAGATGCAGAGGTAATTGTTGCTGGAGGTATGGAAAATATGTCTTTGGTTCCTCACTATTATAATGCAAGAGTGGCTACAAAATTAGGCGACATCAAAATGCAGGACGGAATGGTACTTGACGGTCTTACAGACGTATACAACAAAGTACATATGGGAGTTTGTGCAGAAAAATGTGCTACAGACTATAACATCACAAGAGAAGATCAGGATAACTTCGCTGTAGAATCTTACAAAAGATCCGCAAAAGCATGGAGCGAAGGAAAATTCAATGAAGAAATCGTTCCGGTTTCTATTCCTCAGAGAAAAGGAGAGCCTGTAATCTTTGCTGAAGATGAAGAATACAAAGCAGTAAACTTCGAAAGAATTTCAACCCTTCCTACCGTGTTCAAAAAAGAAGATGGAACAGTAACTGCTGCCAATGCTTCTACATTGAATGACGGAGCTTCTGCATTGATCCTTGTTTCCAAAGAAAAAATGGAAGAATTGGGCCTTAAACCTTTAGCAAAGATCGTTTCTTATGCTGATGCAGCTCAGGAGCCTGAAAACTTCACAACTGCTCCGGCTAAAGCATTACCAATCGCTCTTAAGAAAGCAGGTTTAGAAATATCAGACATCGATTTCTTCGAATTCAACGAAGCTTTCTCTGTAGTAGGATTAGCGAACAACAAAATCTTAGAATTAGATGCTGCTAAAGTAAATGTAAACGGTGGTGCGGTAGCATTAGGACACCCACTGGGAAGTTCAGGTTCAAGAATCATTGTTACCCTGATCAACGTATTAAAACAAAACAACGCAAAATATGGTGCTGCTGCGATCTGTAACGGTGGTGGAGGTGCTTCTGCGATTGTGATTGAAAATATCTAATATTCTGTTTCAGAATATATTGCCATTAAGGAATCGATAATTTTTTTAAAAAATCATCCATTTCTTAATGGTTTTTTTATTTTTGTGCTACTAATATATATTTGAAATGTCTGAAACTGAGAATCGACAGCCTAAAAACATAAAGAATAATCCGAAGATTATGAAAGCCTGGGCTGTATATGACTGGGCAAACTCCGTGTATTCCCTGGTCATTACTTCCACCATTTTCCCTATCTATTACTCTATTCTTACCACTGCGTATGAAAAGAAAGAATATGTAGCGGAAACAAAAAAATGGATTGATGTTCCGGTGAGGCATATGATCAAAATTTTTGGAGAAGAATACCAGCCGGATGCCGTTTATGGGTATTCGCTGACCATATCATTCTTTATTGTTGTATTGCTGTCACCGTTTTTATCTTCACTGGCCGATACCATTGGGAACAAAAAATCTTTCCTGCAGTTCTTCTGCTATCTGGGAGCAACCTCATGCATGGGGCTGGCAATGTTTACAGGAATGCATAACGTGTTTCTGGGACTTCTCTTCAGTATTACAGCGAGTGTAGGGTTCTGGGGAAGTTTGGTGTTCTATAACTCATTCCTGCCGGATATTGCGACACCGGATCGACAGGATGCCCTTTCTGCAAGAGGATATGTTTACGGATATATCGGTTCTGTAGTATTGGTAGTAATTTGTCTGGTTCTGATCCAGGTTTTTGCCAAAGGAGCAGCACAGCAGCTTTTATTCACAAGAATCAGCTTCCTGTTGACGGGGGCTTGGTGGTTCGGATTCTCACAATACACTTTCAAGCATCTTCCTCAATTTGGGGATGTGAAAGATAAACTTCCTAAAGACCTTGTCCTGCTGAATTACAAGAATATCTTCAAAAAACATGAAGAGCAGGGAGGTTTCTTTGAAGTGTTGAAAGACAATATGAGCTTCTATAAAGATATTGCAAAAGAAAGCTTCCATGAATTATTTAAAGTAGGTGGAGAACTTTTCAAAGACAGAAATCTGAAATTCTTCCTGTCAAGTTTCTTCTTCTACAGTGTAGGGATGCAGACGATATTCCTTATGGCTACCTTATTTGGGAAAAGTGAGATCAATCTTGCCCAGGATAAGCTGATCGGAACCCTTTTGGTGATCCAGATTGAAGCAATTATCGGAGCGGTGATCTTCTCAAGACTTTCCAAAAAGATAGGGAACAGAAATGTGATTTCAATTGCCATTGCCTTATGGATTGTTGCTTGCGTATGGGCTTACTTCCTGAACAAAGAAAATCCAACGGTAGAATACCAGTTCTATGGAGTAGCAGCCGTGGTGGGATTAGTAATGGGAGGTCTTCAGGCAATGTCCAGATCTACCTATTCAAAACTACTTCCGGAAAACTCTATGGAAAATACTACCTACTTCAGTTTCTATGATGTATTGGAGAAGATTGCCATCATTATCGGAACATTCATCTTTGCAACATTGATCGAACATTTTAATAATATGAGGATCGCTGCATTATCAATGACCCTGTTCTTTGGGGCCGGATTGATATTGATCAGATTCCTGAAAGTAAAAATGAGAAAAGACAGAGAAACTTTATAAAATTGAAAGACGTTATTTTTAGCGTCTTTTTTGTTTTAATTGTTGTTATCCGAATCTTACCAAAAAAATGATGATCATTTCTTCCAAAGAAGGTCTGAAGGTTTATAAAATCTATGATGAAGCCGGAAGGCTGATGCTGTCATAATCCTCTTTAAAAGGAAATAAAGAGAAAGTGAAACTTTCTACAATTCAGACAGGGGCTTATATCATCACCATTGAAACAGAAAAACAAACCGTAAATAAGAAACTGATTAAACAATAATTGTCATTAAATGAAAATAAAAAGCCTGAATATCCAGGCTTTTTATTATTTTTAGAACATAAAACGAGGATATAAACCTAAAATTATAGATATTTCGGCCTGAGTTTTGCTTATATTCAGCGGAATAATTTTTAACTTTGCAAAAAGATTTATTGTCAAAATGACCAACCCTTTATTTTATGCAAAAATAATTCTGTTTGGAGAATATGGAATGATCGAAGATTCCCAGGGACTTGTAGTACCCTACAGTTTCTATAAAGGAGCTTTGAAATTTTCAGATCTAGGTTCTGAATTTGAGCTTAATTCCAACAGACATCTGCAGAAATATTCAGATTTTCTTACGACGCTTGATCTGTCTGATGATTTCAGATTGGATATTGATCGTTTCAAAAACGATATTTCAAACGGACTTTTCTTCGATTCCAACATTCCTCAGGGATATGGAGTAGGAAGTTCAGGAGCTCTGGTGGCTGCGATCTTTGAAAAATATTCGATCAGCAAGCTGAATCCTGAGAATATCTCAAAAGATAATCTTAAGAAATTAAAAGCTGTTTTCGGAGAAATGGAAAGCTATTTCCATGGCAAAAGTTCAGGAATGGATCCTTTGATCTGCTACATGAACCTTCCGATCCTTATTGAAAATAAAGAAAATTTAGACAGAGTTTCTATTCCGGATGGAGAAGAAGGAAAAGGAGCAATCTTCCTGATCGATTCCGGCATTACCGGAGAAACAGGGCCTATGATCCAGATCTTCTTTGAGAAAATGAAAACCGAAGGTTTCCGTAAAACGCTGAAAGAAGAGTTTATCCGTTACAACAACGCCTGTATCGATGCTTTCCTGAAAAAAGACATGAATCCGTTCTTCAGAAACTTAAAAAAACTTTCTCACTGGGCATATGAACATTTCCGCCCGATGATCCCTGAAAGTATCTTTAATATCTGGAAAAAAGGTCTTGATTCCAATGCATACTATCTGAAACTTTGCGGAAGCGGAGGCGGTGGCTATATTTTGGGATTCACCAAAGATTACGAAAAAGCAGAAAAAATGCTTGACGGTTTCCAAAAAGAGGTGATTTACAGATTTTAAACAGATTGGAATGAATTCTGAAAAAGAAACTTTCCAATCTAAAAATTTTATTTCAAAATCTCTATTTTACAGATTTTCACAATTCGTGGGCTTTCTGCTCGGAGCACGTTTTTTTGTAGCTGCTTTACTGACGTTTGCCCTGTATGTTTCCACTTTTTTCCTGTTCAACCAGGATGAATCTTTCAGAAATTTTGTATTCGACTTTAAAGTTCATGGCATTATTTTCTGTACGGTTCTTACCATTCTCGCAGGTGGAATTATCAATCAGTTCTATGATCTGGAGAAAGACCATATTGTAAAACCTTTCCGAACCAGAGTTCAGAGTTTCATTAAGCAGAAATATTTTTTATATGCTTATCTGGGGCTGAGTGCAATCTCTTTGGGGGTAGCCTGGGCAATTTCCCATAATGTTTTTGTTTTCTTTGTGGTGTATCAGTTTTTTATGTGGTTTTACAGCCATAAACTGAGCCGGATACTGATTCTGAACAATCTTACTTTTGTCAGCCTTACCCTGTATCCTTTTTTCGGAATGATGGTGTATTATGAAACCTTTTCCAAGAAGGTATTTCTGATGGCTGTTTTCCTTTTCCTGATCCTTTTATGCATTGATATTGTCAAAGATACCCTTACCAAAAGTGTTGATAAAACATTTGGGTATATCACCATTCCCAATTATTTCAAAAGCAGAAATACAAAGATCATCCTGATCACGCTATTGCTGGTTACCATGGCTGTTTCTATGAAGATTATTACCAAAACAGGGGTGTCAGGATTTATGGCTTATTATTTTGCCGGCGGACTTTTCGTTATGATTCTTTGTATTTATCTCTTTTTAAATCCGACCCGAAGAAGCAACTTCTTTACACTGAATCTATTACGATTCTGGGTTTTTGTAGGAATCATTGCGATGCTTTTAAATGGAATAGAACATAAATTATAAAAAAATTCTTTAAATAAACTGAGGTTATTATTACCTTTGCGTAACTAAATTTAATAAATAGGAATGCCCATTTTTAATGATACTAAAGTTGCATTTGCAGACAAGTCTGATGCACAATTGAGAAAGGCGTACTGGATGTTTAAAATGATTGAACAGCCCGCTCTTACAAGTCTTGGAACATCTGTTCTTAACTTCACCGTACACAACAACTTTCCTTTCGTTACAGGAATTGTAAAAAACACTTTATTTGAGCAATTTTGCGGAGGTGAAACCCGTGAAGAAAGTATGAAGGTTGTAAAACAGCTTTTCAAAAGGGGAGTCGGCAGTATTTTCGATTACTCGATTGAGGGAAAGGAAGACGAAGCAACTTTTGATGCGGTATGTAAAGAGATCAAAGACATCGTAAGATTCTCAGTAGGAAACCCGGCAATTCCTTTTATTGTATTCAAGCCTACTGCTTTTGGAAGAATAGATCTGTACGAAGCTGTTGGGAAAGGAGCAGAACTTACCACAAGTCAGAAAGAAGAATGGGAAAGAGTAGTAAGAAGATTTGATGAGGTATGCAGTCTTTGCCACGAACATGATAAAAAAGTAATGGTAGATGCGGAAGAAACATGGATGCAGGATGCGGCAGATCACCTTTGCGAAGAGATGATGGAGAAATATAACCAGCAGAAGCCTATCGTTTGGAATACCATCCAGATGTACAGAACCAAAAGGCTGGAGTATATGGAGGCCAACCTTCAGAGAGCAAGAGAGAAGAATTATTTCATCGGATATAAGATCGTTCGTGGTGCTTATATGGAGAAAGAAAGAGCCAGAGCTGCTGAAAAAGGATATGAAGATCCGATACAGCCAACCAAAGAAGCTTCTGACAAAAACTATAATGCAGGAATTGACTTTGTGATGAACCATTTGGATAAGGTATCTGCTTTCTTTGGAACCCATAATGAGATCTCTTCAGAACTGATCATGGATAAAATGAAAGCCAAGTCTCTCGAAAATGATAATCCACACGTTTATTTCGGACAGCTTTACGGGATGAGTGATAATATTACCTTCTACTTGTCAGATAAAGGCTATAAAGCGGCTAAATATCTTCCATATGGACCTGTAAAGGATGTTGTACCCTATCTTACAAGAAGAGCCCGAGAAAACACCTCTGTAGCCGGACAGACCGGAAGAGAGCTCGGTCTTATCAAGAAAGAACTTGAAAGAAGAAGAAAATAACAGATACGATTATAAAATACCAAAAGCCTACATAATTTGTGGGCTTTTTTTATTCGAGTTAATGAGAGAGAATAGCGATGTTTACTATGAAAAATGAGTTTTTTGCATTTAATGATTATTGAATATAATGTTATTAATTGTTTTATTATATGTGTATTTGATAAAATAAATTAATTTTTATTGTTAATTTCATTTATATTTTTTACATTTGATAAAACGATAAAAACTAAAACATGAAAAAAACTTTACTTCTCGCTGCCTTAGTGGTAGCTAATTTCTGCCTCTCACAAACTTTCTCTAGCGGAGGTTTAAGTACTGGGGCAAATTCTAAAAGTGGTGCAGCCGCACCCGCAGGGTACACATGGTCAGAACTGCAGAATGATGCAGGAAATACTACAGAGACAAATTCTTCGTTTGGAATATCAGGAACATACAATTCAGCTACTGCAAGCTTTTTCTTAGCAGATGATTTTATAATTCCTGCAGGGGGACAGTGGCAGATCAGTAAAATTGATTTCTTTGCCTACCAGACCGGCTATACAGGAACTACTGCTCCTTTTAATACCGTAAGAGTTAATATCTATAGTTCAGATCCTTCAGTAGCAGGTGCTGTAAGTGTATATGGAGATGATACCACCAATAGATTCAGTGCCGGAGTAGATGCGGGAATGTACAGAATTGGAAATACAAGTGTTCCTTCCACGGTTACAACCCCTGCTACCAACCGTAAAATATGGAAAATAACGGCAAATACTCCTGTTACATTAAATCCGGGAACCTACTGGATAAAATATCAGCTACAGAATGTGACACCAGCCAGTGGAGGCTTTTTACCTTCTGTAACGATTGTTGATTCACGAGGATTAGCCTCTTTTAATGCTAAACAATTCAATGCCGTTGGAGGAACATGGGTAAGTATTTTAGATGACGGGCTCCCAACAACAGCTCCTGACGTTCCTGTAGATATGCCTTTTATAATCACATACACTACGTCTTCATTGGGCACAAAAGAAACCATGCAGTATGACAATAGGGTACAGGTATATCCGAATCCGGTGAAAGATCATTTTAAGATCAATAATCCGGAAAGAATGAAAATAAGTGCAGTAGACATTATTGATGCTTCCGGTAAGATGGTAAGAACGCTGAAAGGTTCAGAAGAGTACAGTGTTTCAGATCTGCCGAAAGGAAGTTATATTCTTAAAATATATAATGATTGCGGACCTGCCAAAATTACAAAATTAATAAAGCAATAGCTTTAGTTTTCTTCTTCAAATATTTTTTACCTGGCTATTCTTTAGCCAGGTTTTTTTATTTAGGATGAGCTATTAATTTTGACTTTTTAAGGTTCAAAACTTTCGAATTTTCCATTTTCATAGAACAAAACGATACGTTTTATTTTATTGGTTTGATTTCCAATAACTTGACTCAGTATTTGTTCCGCAGAATTATCTAATCGCTGAGAATCGGATATTTGCTCAGAAGCTTTACCTTGGGACGGTATAAACGATTCTCCAGAAGGTGTCTGAGGAAGCTCCATTTCGGTTTCATCAGTTCCGAACTCATCATCTTCATTGATCATGGTAAAGAGATCGGGCAGAGGAGTAGTATGTACCTTTTCTTCCTCTATAGGTTTTTCTGTAAGTTCAGGATCGGCTGTCTTTGGTTTCAACATTTCGCCTTCACCAGTAACCAACCAGTCCCAAAGAAGTTCCGGAAATCGGGATTTTATTTTTATGATAAACTCCAGAGACGGTTTGTTTCTTCCCGAAGTAATATGCGAAATGGAAGAACGCTGTACATCAATTTCATCTGCAAACTCGGAAGAGGTAAGCTGGGAATACTCTATAACTTTTGAAATTCTTTCGTTTAAACTCATAAAAATAAGTCTTTAATTATATTACAAATGTAAAACATAAAATTTACAAATACAAACTACAATTGTAAATAAATGAAAATTTGTTTCATATACAAATGTAAACTAGTTATAATATACTATAAAACAATAAAATATAAATTAATTACAAATGTGTTCTATTATATATAATACTAAACTTCAGATTCTATATGGCTGGTATCCCAGGTAATATTCTATAATAATTACGGCTAAAATCAGGTTATAAATGTAAATTATTGCTTTTTAAAGAAGATTTCGCTCCCTTAAAGCTCTTATTTCGCTTATTTACATTGTTAAATTACTGGATTATGATCAAAATAGGTAGAATAGAAGGAAATATTGACTAAAGTACTAATAATAAAGGATATTATATGATATACAAGCGTAAATTACTGATGTAAATAGCTTGTTTTATGGCTATTCTAAGAAGTAATTAGTAGCTAAACCTCTATTTTTTAAATGGCTCGTTTTTTTGATGTTTTTAAAGCTCCAAAAAATAGAAATCAGGATCAGTTTTCCTGCTGATTTTAGAATTTTGTTCGATTTACAATTGTTTATAGGATTAAATTACCTTGTTATACTCATTTTATATGTTTAATAAAATACGGCATATTTGTCATAAAACATCTCTTTTTTGACTTCAAGTATATTTACAAATAGTATTTAGATAGATTTCATAACTAGCTGAAAATATGCTATTTAAATATATTGAATTGAATTATTCGCAATCCACAATTTTATCCACAGACATTTTGTCAAGGCAGATTGTTTAATAATGTTACAGGTGTTAATCTGTAAATTTCATTAAAAACATCACGGATTAACTTCTGTAAACAGCTTAAATTTTAATGTAAATTCTAAAAATTGCCCGATTTTACACTTGTTTACATATGTTAATTTAGTTTTTATGCCTTAAAATGGTTAAATTTGATTCTTGTAAATTATTCCAACAATGAATTTTGAACAGATCTATACTCAAACCCCCGATTTTCCAAATCGCTATATTTCCCCAGAAAAATTATTTTCTTACCTACAGACGAATCTCAGCGATTATATTCAGGAGATCGGTACTTCCTATTTAAATAAACCGATTTATCAGTTAAGCATCGGAACCGGAAACATTCAGATACTGGCCTGGTCACAAATGCATGGTAACGAATCCAACGCCACCCATGCTATGCTAGACCTTTTGATTAGTCTTGATAAAGCTCCTGAAATGAAAGAAGATCTTCTTAGTAAGATCAGACTGGATTTTATATTTATGCTGAATCCCGATGGTTCTGAAAGATGGACAAGACTTAATGCTTCAGATATTGACCTGAACAGAGATTTTCATAATGAAGCCAGTAAAGAGATCAGGTTTCTGAAAAAAGCAGCTTCTTCAAAGAAATATGATTATGCATTAAACCTCCATGAGCAGCGAACCATTTTCACAACAGATGGTATTCATCCTGCTACACTTTCCTTTCTGGCTCCTTCAGAAAATGTGGAACGTACCGTAACCGAAAACCGTAAGAAATGTATGGCAGTAATCGGAAATGTTTACAACCACCTGAAAGAAATGATCCCCAACCAGATCGGAAGATATTCTGATGAATTTTATCCAACTTCCACCGGAGATAACTTCATCAAAGCCGGAATGCCTACCATATTATTTGAAGGCGGACATTTTGTAGACGACTATACAAGAAAGGGAACCCGAAAATACTATACGGTTGCGTTATACTATGCACTCAAGGCAATCAGTGAGCTGAATTCAGATATTACAGGTTGGGAAACTTACCTTGAAATTCCGGAGAATAAAGAAACTCATTATGATATTGTCTACAGAAATGTAAAACTGAATACAGAACACGAGTGTATCTTAGACATTGCTGTTCAGTATCGGGAAACCAAAGAAGAAGGAAAGGAGGAAATCTCTTTTATTCCTTTTGTGATGGAAGCCGGAGATGTAAGAAGAAAAAAAGGCTGGCTGGAAATAGACTGTACCGGAAAGAAATTTATTTCTGCGACTAAATATCCTAAGCTGGATGCAGTGGTAGATTTTAAAATAGAAGATTAAGAGTTTCGGCGATCCAAAGGATCGCCGAAACTTATTCTATAGAAAAGGTAATGCTCATTCCTATAAAAGACCTTATTAATCTACAAACTCTATTCATTCAATAGAAACGGGCTTTAGCCCGTTTAATAAAAATCCAATACAATCCGGCTTTAGCCAAAACCTAAAAAAACTCTGAAAATAAATTCCAGAGCTTTTTATTATTTTTTTATCCTTATAAAAGGACCTATATAATTAAAATTTAATTAACCACTTTGATTCCATTCGCTACAAACCTGATCTCTTCTTTCGGCTGTGTAATGGCATCAATTTCAGACTGCGGTTTTTTAGCATCTTCAGCATAATGTTTCTGCTCGTTTACAGAAATTACTTTTCTCTCTGCATTACCTTCCAATACTACATTTTTACCTTTTAGAGCAGTAGGTACGAAGAAGGCATAGTCTTTCATTTTCACAAAAAACTTTGAGTTGTCTTCTGTTTGAACAGTAAGCCAGCATCCTTTTTTATCACAGACATCGGTTACTTTTCCTTTAACGGCTATATTTTCAATCTTTTTATTGTCTTTTTTGAGTTGTTTATTCAGTTTATCTACCGTGATAGCTTTAGATTCAACAGAGGAAGATACCGCACCTCCATAAGTGTCACCAACTGAAGCATTTCCGGGTGGCGGACCACTTTGTTGTGCAAAAGCCAGGCTGGAAGCAGTTACCGCTGCAGCAAATAATATCGTTTTAAATTTCATTTTTTAATATTTCCTCAAAAATACTAATTAAAATTGAATCATAAAGGAGTAAGGGGTGATAAAAAACAGGCAATTGCGCAAAATATCAATAAATTTCAAAATCAAAGAGAGATTTGTTTATATTTGAGGCCTATACTTGACTATGCAGAAAAAACTGAAACTATGGGATGCCATCATGTTGGTGATGGGATCTATGATCGGAAGTGGGATCTTTATTGTAAGTGCTGATATGATGCGGAACCTGGGATCAGGATTCTGGCTGATTGTAGTATGGATCATTACAGGGATAATGACAGTAGCAGCGGCTATAAGCTATGGCGAACTTTCTGCTCTTTTTCCTAAAGCCGGGGGACAATACACTTATCTTAAAGAAATTTTTGGGAAAAGAATGGGATTTCTTTACGGCTGGGGCTTGTTTACGGTGATACAAACCGGAACGATTGCTGCGGTAGCGATGGCTTTTGGTAAATTTACAGCCTATCTGGTACCTTCTCTTAATGATGCTGCACCTATTTTCCAAAGTGGTGAATTTAAAATTACATGGATTCAGATTCTGGCTATTGCCGTGATCCTCCTGCTTACTTATATTAATACCAGAGGAGTACAAAGTGGAAAAATCCTTCAGAATGTATTTACAGGATCCAAAATTATTGCATTACTAGGGTTGATTGCATTAGGTTTTATTCTGGTTGACTTCTCTCATTTGTCTGAAAATTTTAGCTTGGGAGCAGATTCATTCAATAATCTTAAAAAAGATCTGACGGGCAACTTTCTTAAAGAAGGTTGGGAACCTATTGGGGGGATGACTTTATTGGGAGGAATTGCAGCAGCAATGGTGGGCTCAGTTTTCAGTTCTGTAGCATGGGAAAGTGTTACTTTTGTTTCAGGGGAAATAGATAATCCGAAACGGAATGTAGTAAAATCAATGATCTATGGTACTTCAGCTGTCATGATCCTTTATATAGCTGTGAATTTTGTATACCTTAATGCATTAGACAGAGACGGAATTGCCTTTGCCACCAATGACAGGGTTGCTGTAGCTGCATCGCAGAATATTTTCGGGAGTGCGGGAACCATTATTATTGCATTATTAGTGATGATCTCTACATTCGGATGTGATAACGGGCTGATCCTTGCGGGAGCGAGAGTATTTCAAACCATGGCTAAAGATGGAATGTTCTTTAAATCAGCCATCAAAAACAATAAAAATGAAGTTCCGGAAAATGCTTTGTGGATGCAGGGAGTCTGGGCTTCCATCCTTTGTCTGAGCGGGCAGTACGGAAATCTTTTGGATATGATTTCTTTTGTGATCGTATTATTTTATATGATAACGGTTTTCGGGGTTATTTATCTGAGAATTAAACAGCCTGCATTGGAAAGACCTTATAAAACGTGGCTTTACCCTGTAACACCTATTATTTATCTGCTTATAGGAACCTGTTTCTGTATTCTGTTGTTGATTTATAAACAGCAATATACATGGCCGGGATTTGTAATGGTCTTATTGGGACTTCCGGTCTATTATTTTATCAACAGGAAAAATGCAGACAACTAAAGTAATCGTAAGAGATATACTGGCATATAAGAATTTCAGGGCTTTCAATTCAGTTTGAGGGCCCTTATTTTTGAATAATATTTTGATGGATTGTAGCAATTATTTGGTGAAAATGTGTATTTTGGTATTTCGTTTTTAAGACAGGACCATGAAGTAAAAAATAAGAAGTTATGGATACACCAAATTACAGAATGCCTTTCGTTCCGTCTACTTTAATGACCGAAGGCGGAAGTATCGATACCTGCGATATGGGCGAAAGTATTGCCCACAATATAATGCTGCTGATCACCACCAAAAAAGGGGAGAACAGATATGATGAAAACTATGGAAACGACGTTTGGAACCTGGAATTCGATAATGGAGTTACCAGCGCCATCTGGGAAAATGTTTTTGTCAAAAGCCTTAGAAGACAGATTCTTGAATATGAACCAAGAATTGTAAACCCGCAGATCGATGCTCACATACAATTTGTAGAACACAGCTACGATACCAAAGAACACACCGAAATCAAAAAGAAAGTAAGAATTGCCATCAATGCAAAAATGGAAGAAACAGGAGAACGTTTCAGTTTTTCTACTGAGCTGTTTCTGAGCCCTATGTCTATTGATTAATATTTTTAACAGTGAAAAAAAAATTATGAATTTAGATCAGAATATTTATTCCAAAGAATCTGTAAAAGCAAGGATGCTTCAGAATGCCACTAAAGTATGGGGACTGAAGAGCCCACAATCTTTAGACCCTTTCGTCAAACTATTGATTGATGCATTCAGTACAGAAGTTTTTAAAGCGAATAATGAAATACAGACGGTAAATGCCCGTATTTTGGAAAAACTGGCCAAACTGCTTACCCCGTCTATTTATACCCATCCCATTCCGTCTCATGCGGTTGCTTTTACACAGCCTTATGAGTCTTCAGAAGTTTTACTGGAACATACGGAGTTTTTCTTTCGTAAACAAATGACTTCTACGGTAAAATCAGAATCTGATAAACAGTTGAATATTCCTTTTACACCAGTAGGGAATGTAAGAATCAATAAAGTACATACATCAATTATGTTTGTAGGAAATACCTGCTATAGTATTGATGACCGGTTCAATAAAATTCCTATTGCGAGATTTGCCGGTAAACCGGAAGATTACAGAAAAATTACAATAGGAGTGGATGTTACTAAATATGTGAGTGAAAACTTTCCTAAATATTTGAGCGTATTCTGTTCCAATCCAGCCTTTGAGCATCTTGACTTTGTTTATAAATTATTGCCTTATATAACCGTTTCCAGTAATGGGAATCCTTTATTTGTAAGAGAAGGACTGAGCTACCTGACGGAAAGTCATACAGATGGCTATGAGCAGATGTTCAAAGAACAGTCTATCAGAAATAAAGTGATTGAAGATATAAAGAGCATTTACCGCCATAAATTTATTGAGATCACCGGAATATCAAGCAGTCTGTTTTCAGAGCCGGGCCAATTGCCGCAAAATCTTGATTTCCTTACTGCAAAAGAAGAAATTGTAAAGTATATAGATGGTAAAAGATACCTTTGGCTTACGTTTGAGTTTCCGCCACAGTTTTCTGCTGAGATCCTGGATAACTTCTCATTTGTACTGAATGCTTTCCCGATTTATAACCGGGGCTGGAAGAAAACAGAGTACAGCCTTGATATTATGGGAAACAATATTCCTTTGGTAACAGATGAAGGAGAGCACTTCCTGTATGTAGATGAGGTTCAGGATGGCGATGGAAGAAAATATACGGAAATCCCTTTTACGCCTGCCGGAGATCTGAAGAAAGGATTGTACACCGTAAGAAAAGGAGGAATGGAGCGTTTCACCAGTAGAAATGCAGTAGATATGATCGCTAATGTTCTGGAGCTTACAAGAGATGAAATTGCAGCATTTTCCCTTTTGAACAGAGACAATGTAAAAGGAGTTCTGAGTGAGATGTCTGATAAAATGAAGTCTATGGTGCAGAAAGTAAACAATGCCAAGAGAAATATCAGACAGGAGCTGAACTATGTTATCATGGAGCCGGTGGAAAAAACAGACCATACCTATGCTTCTTTCTGGGTAACCAATTCTACATTGGCGAATCATATGCGTCCCGGAACAGAACTCTCTAATCAGCTGAAATCTCAGACGGTCGTTCTGCTTACAGAAACATTGGGTGGGGCTGAAGAGCAAAAAGGAACAGATAGCATTCAGGCTTATAAATATGCCCTGACAACAAGAGATAAAATTATTTCCCTTGAAGATGTCAAAAACTATTGTCGTATGATCCTGAAAGATGAATTGAGAGAAGTAAGGGTAAGAAGAGGAACTATGATCAGCAATAAACCTAAAGAAGGTTTTGTAAGAACCGTTGAGGTAGAAATTATACCACAAAACTATTCTTTTTATGGAAGAGCTTATTGGGAAAATATGGCAAATATCCTGAGAAATCAGATCATTGCCAAAGCAATAGACGGTATTGAATATCTTGTGAAAATAAGTAATGAAGATATTGAGTTTCAGGATATGTAAAATTCCTTTAAAAGTATATCATCCGTTAAAATATAAAATGCCGTAGAAAATACGGCATTTTTAACATCCTATTGCCTGACCTAGGTGATAAATAAAACTTTATTTCAATGAAGAAAATCTCATTTTTAATCATTCTTTTCATTTCCTGTATTCAAATTAAGAGTCAGACCATTAATGACCTGAGAAATAAGATCCATGGAATTATTTCAATCAAAAATGCGACTGTAGGAATCTCTCTGAAAGGAATAGAAGATCAGGATACATTAAGCATCAATGGAAACAAAAATACCCCTTTGATGAGTGTTTTCAAATTTCATATTGCTTTGGCGGTTTTAAACCGGGTGGATAAAGGAAAACTGAAGCTGGATCAAAAGTTTTTCATTAAAAAAGAAGAGCTGCTTCCTGATACCTGGAGCCCTATCAGAGACGAATATCCGCAGGGAAACATGAACCTTACCTTAGATCAGTTACTGAGATATACCGTTTCACATAGTGACAACAATGGATGCGATATACTTCTGAATATTTTAGGAGGCACCCAAACAGTTCAGAAATTCATCAACCAGCAGGGGATTAAAGATTTTACCATCAAAGTGAACGAACAGCAAATGTCGTCTTTTGAAAAATTCTATCTGAATACCACAACTCCGCTTGCCACAACAGCCCTTTTAGAAAAATTCTATAAGGGAAAAGTACTGAAGAAAGATACCACAAAATACCTGTACAGAATCATGGTGGAGACTTCCAGAGGATTAACCTGGATGAAGGCAGGCCTGCCGGAAGGTACCGAATTGGCTCACCGCACCGGAATATCAAATAGAAATGATGATAATATGAGAGCTGCAATGAACGATGTTGGTATTGTAACACTTCCCAATGGGAAACATTATATTTTATCAGTATATCTGAAAAACATCAACGAAGAAATGAAGGATACAGAAAAGATCATTGCAGACATCAGCCGCGCAGTCTGGGAATATTATGTAAGTAAACCCTGATTGATGGTAAGTTTCACTCTTCTGTTAAACTTACAATATTCAGGATTATTAATAAACATCTTTGAAAATCAGCACAAACTCTGGTTTGAAAATTCAATAGAAACGGGCTTTAGCCCGTTTTTTCAATAATAAAAGATCCATTGGCTTTAGCCAAAACCTATAATCGGTATTCTTGTAAATAAAACCATAGCAATCAGAAGAAACAAAGCTTTATTATAAAAATTTTAACCCTTTGAAATTCGAAAAAATTCCATAAAAATCCGTAATTTTGCACGTCGTGATTTTCAGACAAAATCACTCCAGATTATGAGCAAATCAACAGAATATATAGAAGTTTACGGAGCTCGTGAACACAATCTAAAGAATATTAATGTTAAAATTCCCCGCAACGAACTTGTTGTGATTACCGGGCTTTCCGGAAGTGGGAAATCGTCACTCGCTTTTGATACGATTTTTGCCGAAGGACAGCGCCGTTATATCGAAACATTTTCGGCATATGCACGTCAGTTCCTGGGTGGATTGGAGCGTCCGGATGTAGATAAGATTGAAGGACTTTCTCCGGTGATTGCCATTGAGCAGAAGACCACCAATAAAAACCCAAGATCTACTGTGGGAACCGTTACAGAACTGTATGACTTCCTGCGTCTTTTATACGCAAGAGTTTCGGATGCATACTCTTTGTCTACAGGACAAAAGCTGGTAAGTTATACCGAAGATCAGATTCTGGAAACCATCAAAGAAAACTATAAAAAAGAAAAGATCATGCTGCTGGCGCCTGTGGTACGTTCCAGAAAAGGACATTACCATGAGCTTTTTGTACAGATGGCGAAAAAAGGGTACGGACAGGCAAGAATTGATGGCGAACTTCAGGATATTGAATATGATCTGAAACTTGACCGATACAAAACCCACGATATTGACATCGTTATCGACCGTTGGATCATCGGAGAAAGCGCATCAGAAGGAAGAATGGAAAAATCATTGCGTACAGCGATGGAAATGGGTGAGGGAATTATCGGAATTCAGAAATTGGGAAGTACAGATATAGAATATTTCTCTAAAAACCTGATGGATGCTGAGACAGGACACTCTCTGGCATTACCTGAACCTAACACTTTCTCATTCAACTCTCCAAAAGGAAGCTGCCCCAACTGTAAAGGACTGGGAACGATCAAAAAGATCAATACCGATTATTTTATAGACAATCCCAAGCTATCGATCAACCAGGGTGGATTACTTCCTTTAGAAGATATTAAATCCAATAAATGGATTCTTTCACAGATCAAAAACATCCTTGAGATCTTCGGATTAGGATTAACAACGCCATTGAAGGATATTCCTGAAGAGGCTCTTGATTATATCTATAACGGATGTCATAAAGAATTCAATAAAGACCTGAAATATGCAGGGATTACCAAGAAAATAAAGATCAGTTTTGATGGGTTGATCACTTTCATGGAAGAGATTATCGATGAAAGAGAATCGTACGAAGCTATTTTGCTGGAAAGACACTTCACTACAGAAGAAACCTGTCCGGAATGTAATGGAACCCGTCTTCAGCCTTCAAGTTTAAGCTTTAAAATTGATGGAAAGAATATTGCTGAGGTGAACGGATTGAGCCTTTCAGATTTGAAAGACTGGCTGGCAGATGTTAAAGATAAATTTTCAGAGAAAAATAAGATCATTGCTCATGAGATTTTAAAAGAGATCGAAACAAGACTACAGTTCTTACTGGATGTCGGTTTAGATTACCTGAGTCTGAGCAGAAGTTCCAAAACTCTTTCAGGAGGAGAATCTCAAAGGATTCGTCTGGCAACACAGATCGGTTCCCAGTTAGTTAATGTACTGTATATCCTTGATGAACCAAGTATCGGACTTCACCAGAGAGACAACGAGAGGTTGATCCATTCCCTGAAAAACCTTAGAGACATCGGAAATTCCGTATTGGTGGTGGAGCATGATAAAGACATGATTCTGGAAGCTGATGAGGTTCTGGATATTGGTCCAAAAGCTGGAAAATTCGGAGGTGAAATCCTTTGGCAGGGTAAACCGAAAGACTTACTGAAGGCAGATACGATCACGGCTCAATATATTAACGGAAAAAGAAAAATTGAAATACCTGCCGAAAGAAGAGCAGGCAGTGGTAAAAATATTGTACTGAAAGGAGCCACAGGAAACAACCTTAAAAATGTAACCCTGGATATTCCTTTAGGAAAACTGGTAGTGGTGACCGGAATTTCCGGAAGTGGAAAATCTTCATTGGTCAACGGAACTTTATATCCGATCCTTAACAAGCATTTCTACAGAGCTGTTCAGGAACCTTTACCTTACAAAAAGATAGAAGGACTTGAAAATATCGACAAAATTGTAGACGTAGACCAGACTCCAATCGGGAGAACGCCACGTTCCAATCCTGCGACCTATACAGGAATGTTTACCGACATCAGAAATCTTTTCGCAGAACTGCCGGAAAGTAAGATCCGTGGGTACAAACCGGGAAGATTCTCTTTCAATGTAAAAGGCGGAAGATGCGAAACCTGTCAGGGGGGCGGATTGAAAGTTATCGAAATGAACTTCCTTCCGGACGTATATGTACATTGCGAAACCTGCAACGGAAAGCGTTTCAACAGAGAAACCCTTGAAGTTCGTTACAAAGGAAAATCAATTTCCGATGTTCTGGATATGACGATTGATGAAGCTGTAGACTTTTTCCAGCCGATTCCTAAGATTTTTGCGAAAGTAAAAACATTACAGGATGTAGGTTTAGGCTATATTACCCTGGGACAGCAGTCAACAACCCTTTCAGGAGGAGAAGCGCAGCGTATCAAGTTAGCAACCGAACTGGCAAAAAGACAAACTGGAAATACCCTTTACATTCTTGATGAACCTACTACAGGACTTCACTTCGAAGATGTAAAGATCCTGATGGATGCCATCAACCAATTGGTGGAATTAGGAAACTCATTCATCATCATCGAACATAATATGGACGTCATCAAATTGGCAGACCACATTATTGACGTTGGACCGGAAGGAGGAAAACATGGCGGACAAATTGTAGCACAAGGAACTCCTGAGGAAATTGTGAAATCTAAGAAGAGCTTGACCGGGAAGTTTTTGAAGAGAGAATTAGAATAAAAATTATATAAATATATTACGGAAAACCACAATGAAAATTGTGGTTTTTTTATTTACTTTTGGGAAAAACGATAATACATGAGCTTTAAACTTTTAGCGATTAGACCTTTGCCTGGGTGCAATCCAAAATTTTTGAAAAATTTACAAGAGGGACGAATTTATAAATTTTATAATGATTATAAGTTTTTTAATGAGGAAGAAAGGATTGATACTTTTGATTATAATATTGATGTCGAAAATATTAAAGACGTTACAAGAATTAAACATGAAACAACAATACCAGAAAACCTGTATTATCAAGGAGAAGATACTCCACTTAAGATTAATATTTCTGCAATTGTTGGAAAAAACGGAAGTGGTAAGAGCGCAATTATAGAATTAATGACTGCATCAATTGTAAGAATTGCTTTGCAAATTGATAAAAACTTTATTGTTCCTGAATATCTATATGAAAAAGGAAAAAATAAGGAAAGCAAAATTTTATATAGAAAGAATATAAAAAAAATGAAAAATAGTCTTTCTAAAGATTTAAGTAAGCTAAATATTGAATTGTACTATTATCATGAAAGCCCTTTTTTAGAACTTAATAAGGATATTACAAGAAGTAATATTAGAAAAATAACAATTATTAATGAAGAAATATTTTTCTCAGATTATTTTAATAGTGGACAAAGTTACAATAGAAGTGGTGAGCCTAAGAATGTTTTGAAGATTCATGATATTGGAAAAGATTATAGCTTTAAAGATTTAGAATTATATCCTGTAGAAATTAATTTTTTCAAAGACTTGTTTTATAATATGATTATTAATTATTCTCATTATGGATACAATACAGAAGAAATGGGAGAATGGTTAAAAGGAGTCTTTCACAAAAATGATGGTTATCAATTACCTATAGTTATTAATCCATATAGAAATAAAGGAAATATTGATATAAATGTTGAAAAGGAGTTAGCACGCTCCAGGTTTCTTGTTAATATTCTTCAGAAAAAAGAATTAAGAGTTTTATCTGAAAACAAAATAATTACACATATCACTATAAGTTTAGATTATGAAAAGCTTTTATGGGATGATAAATTGAAAAAAGATGAAAGAATTAATATTTCTGAAAATGAAAAAGAAAAAATTTTACAAATATTATTTGAAGAATTTTATGGATTGAAGTATAAAGTACATGTTAATAAAAACAATTTTTTTTATCATTTCGCTTTAGATTATGTACTTAATAAATTAAGAAAAATTACTCATTATCCAATATATAATGAGTATGAAGAGTGTTTTTATGAAGATAAGCCTTTAAATATTGACGGAGAATTAATTAGTTCATATAAGGTTGCAAATTTTTTTTTACTGAAAGAATATATTGAAAGTTTATCGAATGATTCCAGTCATAATACAGATAAACTTAGGCAAGCTTTATTTTTTTTGAGATATACATATATAGATAAAAAAGATATTCAAAGAAATAATAAATCAAAAACTATTACAATTGATTTTTTATCTAAAAAGATAGAGGAAAGCTATTCTATTTTTTTAGATGAAGTATCTGAAACAAAATTAAGAAAGTATTTAAGTAATAATTTTTCAATCAAAGAATCCTTACCCTCTTTTTTTAATGTTGAGTATTTCTTTGAAAATAAAATCAGCAATAATAACTTTAGCAATTTTAGCTCTGGTGAGAAGCAAAAAATATTTAGCATTCATTCAGTTATTTATCATTTACGAAATTTAAAATCTGTACAATCCTACCATTTTCAAAAATTTAAAAGTTTGGAAGGTGAACATGAATTAATTACTTATAAAAATATAAATATTGTTTTTGATGAGATAGAATTATATGCACATCCTGAATATCAGAGAGAGTTTGTAAAATATTTTTTAGAATCATTAAAGGCTGTTTATAAAGTTTCTAGTACACATAATTTAAATATCATTTTTATAACACATTCTCCTTTTATTTTATCAGATATACCTAAACAAAATGTTTTATTTTTAGATAATGGATGGCCTAAAAAATATCAAAATGATAATACGTTTGCCGAGAATATTCACGAAATGCTAACTGATGGCTTTTTCATTACAAGTACTAAGGGAGAATTTGCTGTTTCAAAAGTTCATGAATTTTTACAAGATTTTAAAGTATGGATTGGGTTAGAAAAAAATTCTGAGGAATATTTAAAAGCTCAATATATATATAAAATAAAGAAAGATAATTATATTAAGTTAATTTCTTTGATAGGAGAAAAGTATCTTAAAAATATTTTAGAAGATCACTTAGACGAGCTAGCTTTATTTTTTTTAGAAACAACTCTTTTAGATATAGAAGAAGTTAGATTGAAAAAAAGATTAAATGAAATTAATATTTTAAAACAAAATAATGAGAAAGATTAATTATCCATATTTAAACAATACTACTTCAGAATTTGTAGAAATAAAAAAGAAAAACTTCATTAATGAATATTTAAAATTATTCTCAAAAAAATTAAAAAGACAAATAGACACTGCTGTAAAAAAGATAGATACTAACCTTAGTGTAGAATTGATTTTGTCTAGCAGTTTTTCAGAAATGAAAGAGTTGATAGAAAAACAGGATTTAGACGATAATAACTGGAAAGACTTAAATAAAATTTTTTACGAAAATGAAACTTATAAATATGAAACTTATCAACCTAAAATTGCAAATTTTCTTATCAAACAGGAATTAGAAATAAAAACTTGTTATTACTGTAATATAGATTTTATAAATAGTTTTACTACTGAAGAGTATAATTATATTTCTGTTGATGAAATATTAAATAACGCACCTAAGGAAGTTTTAAAAACTTTTGAAGGGGTTTCTGAAAATACTGCTAACAAAATTTTGGAAAAAAGGAAAGGAGGAAGACTTAAAGTTAAAGATATAGAATACTTGTTCCCAAAAATTGGAAAAATTGTAATCAATGAACTATCTAAAAATGTAAATATAAGAATAGCTTTGTATAGAAAGCACTTTACTTTAGATCATGTATTTCCTAAGAATGCTTTTCCATTTCTTTCATTATCCATATTCAATTTTGTACCAAGTTGTTATCCTTGTAACTCGTTGTTTAAAAAAGAGAAAGAATTTGATATTAAAAATAAACATTTGTCAAAAGTAATACCGGTTTCAGAGGATTTTATTTTAGATAAAATGTTAAAGTTTAAATTAAATTTTAATTATAAAGAAAAAGATTTCCATAATAAAATTATTAATATAAATTCTTCTGAAGATATTCTTGTTCGTTTAAAAAACTTGTCATCATTAGAAGAAGTGGATAGATTTTTAGAAATGTTTAAACTAAAATACAGATACGAATTTCATAAGAATATTTCATTTGATATTATTAATAAAAGAAAAAGATATTCTGATTCTCAAATAAAAGAAATTGCTGATATATTAGAGGAAATGGATATTAAAAGAGTTAAAAAAGATATTTTTGGCGCAGAAATTTTTGAATCTACAAATGCTCCATTTGAAAAATATAAACAAGATATTGCTGAGCAACTAGGTATAATTTAATTTCTACGATCTCACACAAAAGAATTTGCGAAAGCAGATTCTTTTTTTATTTTTATGGAAACTAAACCTAAGGGAATGAAAAACAACATGATCCTGACGTTACTCTCTTTAACGTTATTGACATCTTGCAAAAAAGAGAAAACAAATCATTCTGAAACTATAGTTCCAAAAACAGACATACGACAACTGAAGTGGAGTATAAGCTGGATAAAAATTCTATTTTTGGGGTGTATCAGCTTACGGATAAAGATATAGCCATCTGTGTTCCGGTACAGTTTGATGATAAGGATAATCATTTATCGGGCAAATACGAAGATTTTTTGGATAAAGACTCACTTCCATGGATCTATCACAAGGATATGAAAGATTATCAATATTATGATACGCTATCTCGGGGACAGCTGATTTATAATAAAAGATTTGAAGATACTTTTAAGAAAGAAATGAAGGACATCTATTTTGTGTATGGTACCAAAGCCTTTCAAAGATGTAAGATAAAAAAAGTAATTTTTCAGTCGACGGAGTGTGGTAATGATTATATTGCCTACATTCTTGATGTAGATAAAAAACTGATTGGAAACGCTCTTATTGCTTCAGAAAAAGAAATTCCACTGAAATATGGGAATAATTACGCAGAGATCAATAAGTCCATCAAAAAATCAGCTTCTAAAGAAAGTACAGAAAACATTTATGGACAAGGCAGCTACAATCCCATTGTTTATGGCAATTACAAAAATCTGTATTTTACTTATTATGATGATTTCAGATGGCACAATAAAAACGCGGATTCCGATTGTCAGTTTCCGGAAAGAGCTGTTTTTGAAACAGATGAAAAAGGGCAGGTTAAACTGCTTTGGAGTTCAGAAATGGATCTTCTCGGCCTGCCATGCCTGTAGTTGTACATTTTAGAGATAAAAGTAAACCTCCTATTTAAGTGGTTTATTTTTTATAAAATGGTCAAAAGAGAGTTGAAGATTTATGAATTTGCTACATAAATGAACTTCCAATATTAATTTTTCAATTATTTTAAAATTTTATAACACTGATAATCAATAATTTAAATTTCAATGTTAACTGAATGTTAACTCAATGTGAATTTAATATGAAATATTTTTAATAACTTTGGTTAAGAGATACAAAATAAGTTGAGTATAATATTTAAAACCAGTTAGTTATGAAAAATAAAATCCAAATATTGATCGCTTCATTTTTCGTTTGCGGGTTTGCTGCTGTTGTTAACACTGCTAAAGCTCAAGCTACAGATCATAATACCATTCAGGAGATTCAGTTGAATAGAAGTGAAACCTTTAATGATATAAGGAACAGACTGGAAGCCAATTTTGACCTTACAAACCCTGATTATAAACAAGGAACTGTCAATTCTGTGGTGAAATTTGATATTGCCAAAAACGGAAAAATTGTCAACGTTCATTCTACCGGAGACTGCAAAACCGTAAGCAAAGAAATTGAAACGGTATTAAGTGATCTGGATTATAGAGTAGACCGCAAAAAACTGACCGATAACATGGTGGCTTACACTTATGTAATGCCTGTGACAGTCGAGATTCACAATAGGTAATAAGAAGGGTTTATTATTCAATGATGTGTGAATAATGAAAACTTATAAGATTAAATTATAACAATAATAATCAGATACGTTTTAATTTTGCCAAACCATAAAATTAAAACAATATGAAAAATTTAAAGAAACTGACAAAGTCAGATTTAAAGTCAGTAAACGGAGGAGAACCTGTAAAATACTGTACATTTTGCGAGTGGGCAAATAAAGTAATTTGCAGTGATGTTCCAATCGTTCAGTGCCCGTAAAAAATAAAGCCGCTTCAAGGAGCGGCTTTTCTATTGTGAAACACTTTGTGTAAATTCTTTTAATCTTGCTTTGAGATCTTTGGAATTTCCTGTTTTATCAAAAATAATATTGTCTATTTTCCATCCTTTCTCTGTGTCTGTAAGATGTATAGTATCGATCCATTTTACTGTTGGTACAGCCATATTATATTCCAATTCTACCGGTACTTCCGCTGTTTTTCCATGAATTGTAACAGATTTGATCTTATAATTGGTAAATCCCTCATACAGGCTGGAGAAAATGGCTCCTTCAAAGATCAGAGGCTTTTCGTCAGGATGATCGCTTTTCTTTACCTTTTCTATATCTGCTTTTGAGGTATTTATTGCAACCTCCAATGCTTCCTTTAAATCCTTGGAAAATAAATCTCCCGAAACAGGTTCATTGTAAATTACCTCATTAGATTTACCGTAATGGGTGTAAAGCTCATTTACTTTTTCATGGATGGTTGCATCTGAAGAGGAAGTAGGCTGAGGTACATCCTTTTTACAGGATACAAAAAGAAGCAGGACTCCTAAAGAGAGAAATAATAATTTTTTCATTCTTAAATAATAATTCATGGAGAGAAGTCAAATCTTATACCAATAATTTCGCCTTCTGTAAACCATGAATAGTCCGTCAAAAACTATCAATATATCATTCGTACAATAACAAAAAATCAATACATTTGAATAGATAAAAAAAATAGTGGATTCCATTCTTAATGTTGCAGTTCGTTCCCTATGCGTTTACCTTTTTATGGTGATCGCTATCCGGTTATTTGGTAAAAACCAGCTTTCACAGCTTAACGCAGGAGATGTAGTGTTATTGCTGCTGATTTCTAATGCCGTTCAGAATGCAATGGTAGGACCGGATACTTCTCTGGAAGGCGGTATTGTAGCAGCTTTGGTTTTATTTGTGGCCAACTTCATTTTGAAGAGGTTAATGTTCTCTAACCGCTCCTTTGAATCCTTTATGCAGGATGAACCCGTTATTTTAATCAGGGACGGAATTGCAGATCAGGCAGCCCTTAATCGGGTAAAAATTACCGAAAATGAGCTGGAAGAAGCTATAAGAGAACATGGCATCGAAAATATCAAAGATGTAAAATTGTCTGTTTTAGAAGTAGATGGAAACATCAGTGTCGTTTCTCAGGACGAGAAAAGCAAACAGACCCATTATTCAAGAATCAAAAGAAAGTACAAAAGAAAATATCATTAATCCTATGAATTACGAATTAAGAGAAATGCTTCCCACTGATGAAGGCAGAGTCCTGGAAATTTTCAGACAGGGAGTAGATGGCGGTATTGCCACCCTGGAAACAGAAGTCCCTACTGCCGAGGCCTGGAGTATGGAATATTTCAACGACTGCCGCTGGGTGTTGGAAAATGAAAATAATGAAGTAATAGGATGGTGTGCCTTAAAACCGGTAAGCAAGAGAGAATGTTTCAAAGGAGTGGCAGAAGTAAGCATTTATTTCGATAATGAATATCAGGGGAGAGGATTGGGTTCAGTACTGCTTAAAAAGATTATTCTGGACAGCGAGGACCACGGATTCTGGACCTTACAGACCCATATCTTCTCTGAAAATGAAATCGCCATCAAATCTCATCAGAAAAACGGGTTCAGAATGGTAGGGGTTCGTAAAAAAATGGGAAAACTGAACGGCGAATGGAAAGACCTGGTTCTGATGGAGAAGAGAAGTGAAATTCTATAATGTAAGGACTAATTTCACCATAGATCATCAGTTTAGCTATTGAACTTTAATCCATTTGGCCTAAACCTTGTTATATTCTATCTATTAAATTGGAAAAAGTAGAAAATAATGAAAAATATATTGAAAATTACTGGTGTTCTGGTGGTCATATCAATGTTTACGTCTTGTGTGGCTTATGATAACGGGGGATATTATCAGACTAAGAAAATTCCGCCGGGACAGGCTAAAAAGATATACGGAGGAAGCGCAAAGGATTATGCTCCGGGACAGGTTAAAAAAAGAAACGGTTACTAAGAAAAATAATACCAAATGCCCTTTTAAAATGGGCATTTTTTTATTTAAAATGAATATTTTTTTGATTGATTTGGCATCAACATTGATTATTGTAAGGTGTAACAAAATGTGACAATACAATGAAAACAATGCTTAAGGCTTTAGGAGTCATGGCAATAATATTCATGCTGTCATCTTGTACAGCAGATGCATATTATGGAGTAAGATCACCGGGATATGGATATTATGGACCAAGATACTACGGTTATGGTCCCAGATATACAGAAAGGATATATGTTTATGGTGGACATCACGGAGGATTTCATCATTTCGGGGGAGGTCACCATGGAGGATTCCACAGATCGTATTAAAATAAAAAAAGCACTGAAAATTCAGTGCTTTTCCTTTATATTATAGTCTTGATTTTTTGGGATTCAGGAAGGTGTTGAAGATCATTACTTCCTGGCCGAATTTATTTTCAATACGCTCAGCTATATTTTTCAGCTCACTTTCAATAAAATCATTTCTGAGACCATCATTGTCAAAGATAAGCAGAAGGTTATAATTCTTACCTTCATCAATATAATCACTGTGAACTTCAGAAAGCATATATTTGCTGACATCCATCAGATTTTCGGTCATTAAAACCAGGGTTTCATCAATATAATTTTCCCATTCTTCCAGATTATTTTTCGTGCAGTGGAAAGTTATACTTAATACGCTCATATTTTAAGAATTTTTAAGATTTTGTGGATAAATTCTAACACAAAAATCGGCATTTTTTTCGTAAATTAGCCCGTTAATAAAAATTCGAAATAAATAATTTTCAGGCTTTCAGCTAAGGGTCTGACTATCATTATAATAAAATTTGTTTATGCAAAAAGAAGGAGAAAGACTGATTCCTATCAACATTGTTGATGAAATGAAATCGTCTTATATCGATTATTCGATGTCGGTTATCGTTTCAAGAGCGTTACCGGACGTAAGAGACGGCCTGAAACCCGTTCATAGAAGAGTACTTTATGGTATGTACGGATTAGGGGTTTTTTCTAATAGGAAATATTTAAAATCTGCGAGAATTGTTGGGGATGTGTTGGGTAAATATCACCCGCACGGAGATTTTTCTGTATATGATGCGATGGTGAGAATGGCCCAGGAATGGAGCTTGCGCTATCCTCAGGTAGACGGGCAGGGTAACTTCGGTTCTATGGATGGTGACCCGCCGGCAGCAATGCGTTACACCGAAGCAAGATTGAAAAAGATCTCTGATGAGGTTCTTTCTGACCTTGACAAAGAGACTGTTGATTTCCAAAATAACTTCGACGATAGTTTGCAGGAGCCAACGGTAATGCCTACTAAAGTTCCTAACCTTTTGGTGAACGGAGCTTCAGGTATTGCAGTAGGGATGGCTACCAACATGGCGCCTCACAACCTTTCCGAATCTGTAGATGCCATCTGTGCTTATATTGATAACAAGGATATTACCATCGATGAACTGATGCAGTTTATCATTGCTCCGGATTTCCCTACAGGAGGTATCATTTATGGATACGACGGAGTAAGAGATGCTTTCCATACAGGTAGAGGTAGAGTTGTTCTGAGAGCTAAAGTTAACTTTGAAGAAATTGGTAACAGAAACGCGATTATCGTGACAGAAGTTCCTTATCAGGTTAACAAGGCTGAAATGATTGCCAGAACTGCAGAACTTGTTAAAGACGAAAAGATTCCTGGTATCCATGAGATCAGAGACGAATCGGATAGAAAAGGACTTCGTGTGGTGTATGAATTGAAAAATGATGCCATCCCGAATGTAGTCTTAAACTTACTTTATAAATATACGGCACTTCAGACTTCTTTCAGTGTAAACAATATTGCATTGGTACATGGAAGACCGGAGCAGCTGAACCTTAAAGATATTATTCATCACTTTGTAGAGCACAGACACGAGGTAATCGTAAGAAGAACTCAGTTTGAGCTTAAAAAAGCAAAAGAGAGAGCTCATATCCTAGAAGGATTCATGAAGGTGATCGGTTCTCAGGATGCTTTAGACAGAGCCATTTCAATTATCCGTCACAGTGCCAACCCTCAGGCTGCAAAAGAAGGCTTGATCGAGGCATTTGAACTTTCAGAAATCCAGGCTCAGGCAATTCTTGATCTTAGATTGGCTCGTCTTACAGGAATGGAGCTTGACAAGATCCGTGATGAGTATGATGCAATCATGAAAGAGATTGCTAATTTGGAAGATATTTTAGCTAATGAAGAGAGAAGATTCCAGATCATCAAAGACGAATTGGTTGAGATCAAAGAAAAATACGGAGACGAAAGAAGAACAGAAATCGATTACTCAGGAGGAGAAATGTCTATTGAAGATATTATCCCTAACGAATCTGTAGTTCTTACGATTTCTCACGCAGGATACATCAAGAGAACTTCACTTTCAGAATACAAAATTCAAAGTAGAGGAGGTGTAGGAAATAAAGCAGCTACAACAAGAGATTCCGATTTCCTTGAATATATTGTATCTGCAACCAACCACCAGTACATGTTATTCTTTACAGAAAAAGGAAGATGTTACTGGCTGAGAGTATTCGAAATTCCTGAAGGTTCAAAAACAGCGAAAGGAAGAGCGGTACAAAACCTTATCAATATCGAACCGGATGATAAGATCAAAGCATATATCAGAACCAATAACCTTAAAGATTCAGAATATGTAAACCAAATGAGTGTAGTGATGGTAACTAAAAATGGTACCATTAAGAAAACATCATTGGAAGCTTACTCAAGACCAAGGGTAAATGGGGTGAACGCTATTGAGATCAGAGATAATGACCAGTTATTAGGAGCTTACCTTACCAACGGAACTTCTCAGATCATGATCGCTACCAAAAACGGTAAATGTATCCGTTTCCCTGAAGAAAAAGTAAGAGAAGTAGGTAGAGGATCTATTGGAGTAAGAGGAATTTTACTTGAAGATGGTGATGAAGCTATTGGTATGATTGTTGTGAATGATGTGGAGAACGAAACAGTACTTGTAGTATCTGAAAAAGGATATGGAAAGAGAACTGCGGTAGAAGACTACAGAATTACCAACAGAGGAGGAAAAGGAGTAATCACCCTGAACATTACCGAAAAAACAGGAAATCTGATTGCTATTCAGAATGTAACAGACGAAGACGGATTGATGATCATCAATAAGTCTGGGGTTGCTATCAGAATGGGAATGGATGAAATGAGAGTAATGGGTAGAAATACTCAGGGAGTAAAACTGATCAACCTTAAGAAAAATGACGAAATTGCAGCGATTGCAAAAGTAGAAATGGATAAAGATGTAGAGGAAGATTCTGAAGAATTTGAAGAAACCGGAGAAACTGAAGGAGTAATTCTGGAAGGAACAGGAACACTATTTGATAACCTAGAAGACGACAATACAACACCTCAGGCTGAAGATCAGGCAGAGGGAACTGAGAATTCCGATTCTGAAGAATAAATTGTACAATTAATATAAAATAGTTATTATGAAGAAACTGATTTTAGGAATGGCTATCGTTGCGTCTTCTCTTGCTTTCGGGCAGAAAGATAAAAAAGATGCAAATGCTTTGAATGCTCAGCTTCAGGAAGCAAACAAAACAGCTATGGATGCTTACAATGCAAAGAATTATGCAGCAGCAGCACCTAAGTTTATTGAAGTTTATGACCTATTGAAATCTAGCGGTCAGGACAACAAAATATATATGTATTATGCAGGACTTAGCCATGCATTGGCTAACAACAGTGATGCATCAATCAAAATATATACAGACCTGATTAATTCTGGATTTACAGGAGTAGAAACTACTTATACTGCAAAAGAAAAGAAAAGCGGTCAGGTAATAAACCTTGATAAGGCAACTTGGGATCTTATGAAAAAGAACCCGGATTATACCGATTTCAAAACAGAACAGACGAAAAGTGTAGAGCCTGAATTATATGAAACATTATCTTCATTACTTCTTAATGCTAAGAAATCAAATGAAGCTCTTGCGATTATCGAGAAAGGATTAGCTAAATATCCAAATAATGCTAAACTTAAAGAAGCTCAGACTACTGCCTATCTTCAGTCCGGAAATACAGATAAATTCGTTTCAGGTTTGAAAGAGCAGTTAGCGAAAAACCCGAACGATGCTACCAACTGGTACAACCTTGGGGTAATGCAGGCTAAAACTCCGGCAACGGTAAATGATGCTTTAGAATCATTCAAAAAAGCAATCGAGTTGAAACCGGACTTTGCTGATGCACACCAGAACCTGGTATATACTACTATCGGAGATGATGCTACAGTAGTAGGACAGATCAATGCGTTGAGAAAAGACAAGCCGGACGAAGCTTCTAAATTGATCGATGCAAGAAGAGAGAGATTTGCTAAAGCATTACCATACGCTGAAGGATGGTACAAAGCAGCTCCAAAAAGCCTTGATGCAGTGACTGCGTTGAAAGAAATCTACGTAGTAACGAAAAACATGGATAAAGTTAAAGAAATGAAGGCTAAAGAAGCTGAACTTACAGCAGCTGGAGCGAAATAATCATTTTTGATAACAACAGATATGAAGACCGGAGCAGAAATGTTCCGGTTTTTTATTTTTAAACAGAAAAGGACTGTTATTCTGGGCTCACGATAAATAATTGTTGTAGTTCTACGGATACATTCAGATAAGCTTATGAATTTGTATGGTTTACAAAAAATGTGAGTTTGTAAGCCCATTAGGATGTTGGATTAATTTGACAAACCTAACAGGTTTTTAAAACCTGTTAGGTTGAGTTATCAAGAGCAAAATATATTGTTTTTCCTCAAAATCCTGACCTTAAAAATCATCCTTCAAAATTTCTCCCTTTTAGTAGAGATGATCATTAAATTCACCCTCAGAAATTCTTTGCAATTCCGTATCTTTGAGAAAAATTTTTATAAGATGATCGAGTGGAAAACCGCCAAGGAATACGAAGATATTACCTATAAAAAATGTAACGGTGTAGCAAGAATTGCTTTCAACAGACCGGAAGTGCGTAACGCCTTCAGACCTAAAACAACCTCAGAATTATACGATGCTTTTTATGACGCCTCTGAAGATCCTTCAATAGGTGTTGTTTTGCTTTCAGGAGAAGGACCGAGCCCTAAAGATGGGGGATGGGCTTTCTGCAGTGGCGGAGACCAAAAAGCAAGAGGTCATCAAGGATATGTAGGAGAAGATGGAAGACATCGTCTGAATATTCTTGAAGTTCAGCGTCTGATCCGTTTCATGCCGAAAGTGGTGATCGCCGTAGTTCCTGGATGGGCTGTTGGTGGTGGGCATTCACTTCACGTAGTATGTGACCTTACTTTAGCAAGTGAAGAACATGCTATTTTCAAGCAAACCGATGCTGATGTAACAAGTTTTGACGGTGGTTACGGATCTGCTTACCTGGCAAAAATGGTAGGACAGAAGAAAGCTCGTGAAATCTTCTTTTTAGGAAGAAACTATTCCGCTCAGGAGGCTTTTGAAATGGGAATGGTAAACAAAGTTGTTCCCCATGCAGAATTAGAAGATACCGCTTACGAATGGGCTCAGGAAATCTTAGGAAAATCTCCGATGTCTATCAGAATGCTGAAGTTTGCAATGAACCTTACAGACGACGGAATGGTAGGGCAGCAGGTATTTGCCGGAGAAGCTACCCGTCTGGCTTATATGACAGAAGAAGCTCAGGAAGGCAGAAATGCATTCCTTGAAAAAAGAAAGCCGAATTTCGGAGACGATAAGTGGATCTCATAAAAAAGAAGTTAGAGGTTAGAAGCTAGATATTAGACAGAATGGTCTTACTAACTTCTAACTTCTAATGTCTAATATCTAAATAATATGATTGATTGGATAAAAGCCGCAAGGCTCAGAACTTTACCGCTTTCGTTAAGCGGAATTATTATGGGAGCTTTCATTGCAAAATGGAGGCTGTACAGAGAAGGCGGAACCTGGGACTGGAAGATTTTTGCACTGGCACTTCTGGTAACACTTTTGTATCAGATTTTATCAAACTATGCCAACGATTATGGTGATGGGGTAAAAGGAACCGATGCAAAGCGAAGCAATGAAGCAGAAGCAAGAGCAGTCGCATCAGGGAAAATTACAGCAAAACAGATGAAAAATGCGGTGATTCTTTTTTCAGCGTTGTCTTTCATTGCAACAATTGCATTATTGTATGTTGCTTTCATTCCGGAGTATATGAATGAGTTCTATATTTTCATAGGTTTGGGAGTGGCATGTATTTTAGCTGCAATTGGATATACAGTAGGGAAGAAACCTTATGGGTATATGGGATTAGGAGATATTTTTGTATTTATCTTCTTCGGTTTGGTTTCAGTATGCGGAAGTTATTTTCTGTTTACGAAGACCTTCAGCTGGGATATGCTGTTGCCGGGAACTGCAATAGGGATGATGAGTATGGCGGTATTGAACCTGAACAATATGAGAGATATTGAAAGTGATAAACTGTCAGGAAAGAACAGCTTTGCATTAAGAATCGGATTCAAAAATGCAATGATCTATGAAATGATCCTATTACAGCTTCCATTAGTACTGATCCTTATCTTTTTAGGAGTAAACGGATTTATACAGCAGCAGAATTACTATGTGTTCATCGTAATGATCCTGTTATTCCCATTGGCAAAACTGAGAAGAAGCATCATGTCGGTAAAAGAGCCAAAGGAATTAGATCAGTATTTAAAACAGGTGGGGATCATGACGTTTGTAATGGCAATTCTTACGGCAGCCGGACTTAATTTATTTAACTAAATCTAAAATAGTATATCATGGATTCTAATGTGTATGTTGAAGCTCAAATGCTTATCAGAAAGCCGGTTGAAGATGTTTTTGAAGCATTCATCAACCCTGAAGTGACGACTAATTTCTGGTTTACAAAATCTACCGGAAGACTAGAAGAGGGTAAGACAATTACCTGGGAATGGGAAATGTACGGTGTAAAAAACGTAGTGAAAGTTCACCAGATCATTCCGAACCAACTTATCAGAACAGAATGGGGCGATCCTTCAGTCAACGTAGACTATGAATTCAAAACGATGGAGAACGGTACTCTTGTTGTCATTAAAAGCTATGGATTCAGCCAGACCGGTGAAGATCTGCTGAAGGTAATTAATGACAATACAGGCGGTTTTACGACGGTTTTAGATGGTTGTAAAGCTTATCTGGAACATGGGATCAATCTGAGGCTTATCGAAGATAAATTCCCGTCGAAATAGATAAAGTAAATAAACAACGCTTTGCGTTTTAAAGAAAACACGGATGGCACGAATGCTTTCACGAGTATCACTCACCTCATTGTGTGATTTGTGAAATTATTTGAGTCATTTGTGTTTAATAATAATTGAAATTAAATTGACAATGAAAATACAATTCTTAGGGCAAAATTGCTTCCTGTTTACGTACAAGGACAAGACAATTTTGAGCGACCCTTTCTACAATTACAAAAAAGCGGAATCAGGATTTGATATTACCGCTCAGAAGATCGACTACATTCTGTTGACCCACGCGCATGGAGATCATATCGCAGATGTGGCAGAAGTATTACAGCATTATCCGGAAGCTACTGTAATCGGGGTGCCGGAAGTATGCGGTTACTTTACACAGGCTAAAAATACAGACGATGTGAACCTCGGAGGGTCTGCAAAAATCGACGATCTTAAAATTTCCATGGTTCCGGCTCACCATACAAGTTCTTTCCCTGATGGAAGCTACGGTGGTGTTCCTGTGGGATATATTTTCAGACTTCCTGAAGGGAAGAATGTTTATTTGGCTGGAGATACAGGAGTAATGGCAGATATGGAGCTGTTTCCAAGATTATACGGGAATATCGACCTTTCTATCCTTCCAATCGGAAGCCACTATACAATGTGCCCTAGAAAAGCATCTTTTGCAGCAGCAGAACTATTAAAAACTCCAAAAGTAATCGGATGTCACTTTGATACGTTCCCGGCAATTGAGATCAATCATGAAAGTGCATTAAAGCATTTCGCTGAGAAAAATGTAGAACTTGTTTTACCAAAATTAGGCGAGACGTTCGAATTTTAATCAAAACTGTATAGAGGTAATCTGAAAATTAGAAAAATGAAAATGATGCGTAAGGTATTAAAAACAAAAAAAGATAATTATCAAATTACCTCTCTTCTTACTTTAAAACAAAAAAAAATGGCAAGCTACCTAAATCACACCGCTACGACCGATTACCTTTGCTGCGTTCCCACCCTGGAGGATTCTCAGGAGCTGGTTGTTTAGGACTTGCCGTTGCAAAGGTAGGAAATATTTGTTAACTTCAAAACTTTATTAAAGAAAATTAGTAGAAAAAATGCAGTGGTAGAGCTAATCGGCTGACATTTAGGGAAATAATTTTTCAACTTTTTTCTAAAAAATTAAATATGACGAAAAGTCCATCAACACTAGGAATTATACTTTTTATTGCTACAATGATCGTTTTCTTTGTAGTATACACTTTTTTTTCAGGAATCAATTATTTTGATATATCACTGAAAGCCAATGCTTTTGTTCTGCCTCTTTTGTATGCAGGTGCAGCTTTTTGGTCCGTAAAATCATATTGGAACAACCATAGAGTGGTAAAATTTAAAGAAGCTTTCAAAAGAGCATTCGTTCCAATGTTCATTGGAGGGATTCTTTCCATCTTCAGTATTTATGCCTTTTTAAACTTTGCAGATACAGATGCCAAAAAACTCTTGAACTACCAATATGTTCAAAGACAAAAATCAGAATTGGATACAGAGTATACCACTGCAAGGAAGATCCTGAAGCATCAGAAAGATATTGATGAACTGGATCAGAAGTATAAAGAAAGGCTGCAAAGCTTTACTCCAGAGGCTGTAAAAGGAAAAGATATGCTTACCGCAAGTCATTTTTCAGGATATTTTGCAGCAATTCTTATATTTTACGTAGTTTTGTCGGTGTTTTTCGGAGCGTTTTTCAGAACAAGAACAATTCATCAACCCGAAGAAACCAATCAAGCCTAATTTTTATTAAAATTAAATGAATTTATCTATAGTTATTCCGTTACTGAACGAAGAAGACTCTCTGGAAGAGCTTTTCTCAAGAATTGATAAAGTCTGTAAAACCAGTGATTTATCTTATGAGATCTGGTTTGTAGACGATGGAAGTACGGATTTGTCGTGGAGCATTATTGAGAATATGAAAGTACAGCATCCTCAGATCCACGCCATCAAATTTTCCAGAAATTATGGAAAATCACAGGCACTTCATGCGGCCTTTTCAAGAACAAATGGGGATGTAGTTATCACCATGGATGCAGATTTACAGGATTTCCCTGAAGAAATTCCGGAATTGTACAATATGGTGATCCATGACAATTATGACATTGTTTCCGGTTGGAAGAAAAAACGTTTTGACAATGTTATGACGAAAAATATTCCTTCAAAACTGTTCAATGCGGCGGCGAGAAAAGTATCCGGTGTTTATCTTCATGATTTCAATTGCGGATTGAAAGCGTATAAAAAACAGGTAGTAAAATCTGTAGATGTATACGGAGACATGCACCGTTATATTCCGGTATTGGCTGCCAATGCAGGTTTCAGAAGAATTACCGAGAAAGAAGTGCAGCATCAGGCAAGACCTTATGGAACTTCAAAATTCGGGACAGAGAGATTTGTAAGAGGATTTTTAGATCTGGTAACCCTTTGGTTTGTAAGTCGTTTTGGCGGAAGACCTATGCATTTCTTCGGAGCAGTAGGAACAGTAATGTTTATCTTCGGTTTCCTTTCAGCACTTTGGCTGGGAATTTCAAAACTGATTGATGTAGCCAGAGGAATCTACGGACATTTAATCACCAACAACCCATGGTTTTTCATTGCACTGACGATGATGATTTTAGGAACGCTGCTGTTTGTGGCAGGATTCTTAGGCGAAATGATCATCAGAACCAACCGTGAACATAAGAACTATAATATTGATGAAGTGATATAATTTTTAAACACTAGTGTCATAAATGCTTCACAAATAGCACTATTTATTGTGATATTCGTGTCTGAAATTAGTGTAATTAGTGGTTTTTAAACTAAATATACACCACAATTAATTATAAGAACTTCATCTTAATCAATAAAGCACTCTGTCAACAGGGTGCTTTTTGTAATTTTATAAAAACTTTTATCCTCAATGTTCAAACTCAAATCAATCTTTTTTTATTTTCTTTTATTCATGATAACTTCCTGTTCATCCAACAAACTTTCCGGTTCCTGGGAGTTTATTGATATTTATGAAGGAGAAATTCGTAACACCGACACTTTGAAAACCCAAACAAACAATTCCAGATACGGAACAGGAATTCTGACTTTTTATCAGGATAAAACTTTCAGTTCAATGGGGAACAGCGGAACTTATCAGATAGAAAACAACCTGTTGAAAATGAAATATAATGATGATGAAAATATGACTCCAATGAAAATTTCCAGAGTAAGTAAAAATTATCTGCTTTTATTTTCAATGGCAGGTAGCCCTAAAACGTGGTTTTATAAAAAAGTAAAAGAAAATACGAATAAGAAATAGGTTTTCCGAAAAGTAAAAAATTGAAAATTATCAGGTATTTTATTGTCAAATGACAAAGTTTTTTACAAATTTTAATCCTATTTTTGTTAAACAATAGTATTGAAAATTTCTATGGTGAGAATAAAAAGCGATCCCGGAAATTTCAGTATTGATTCGTTATGATTGAAATAGAATATTTAAAATTAAATATGAAAAAAGTATTGTACACATTGATGCTGGTTGCAGTAGTTTCCTGTGGGAAAGTTTCTCCGAAAGGAAATATTGAAAAGAAAGATGTGGATGTTCCGGAGTTTGTAAACCTGGATCTGAATGGTAAATTCCGTGTATTTTATGCCAGAGGGCCAAAAAACTTTGTGGAAATAGAAACCTATCCGAATGTTGCCGGTAACCTTGATGTGGATGTAAAAGATAAAACACTTTTCATTAAAGAAAAAAGAGGAACAAAAGGAGTAGATTTCTACAATGTAACCATCTATTCAAAATATAACCTTGAAAAAGTAGCCGTTTCAGATTCTGTAGAAATGAATATTTCAAGTGAAATCAAAACCGATAATTTCAGGCTTAGTCTGAAAAATCATGCTACCTTTATGGGATCTGTCAACACCAGAAGAGCAGAAGTTGAAATGCATAACAGAAGCCGCGCCAACTTCTTAGGATTGACAAAAGATGCCGTGATCAAAATTTCAGATACAGCGAGTCTGATTGCTCCTTACTGGAAGATCACCAATCTGAATATTGATTCCAAAAATGGAAATTATGCAGAAGTAAATGTGAAAGACTCTCTGAAAGGAAATATTCAGAATACAGCAAAATTTATCTATTACAACGATCCGATCAGAGCGTTTAAAGTAGAAAAAACAACGAAAGTTGAAAATAAGAAATTAGATTAGAGGGTGGGAAGATGGAAGCAGGAAGCTGGAGGTTATTTTAGTTTACCGAACTTCATTTTCACTTTTTTAATCAAATAAAAATATAGAAAATAATAAAAAGGCAGAAGTCTGAATTAAGGAATGCAATATCTTCCATCTCCCAACTTCCTTCTTCCAGCCTAAAAAATAGACAAATGAGTTTCAAATTTGAAAAATTGTTAATTTGGCAGAAGTCTATGGATTTTGGTGAACAAGTTTTTAAATTGTCTCAAGGTTTTCCAAAAGATGAAGCTTTTAATCTCACTTCACAAATAAGAAGGGCAACAGATTCTATTGCTCTTAATATTTCAGAAGGGAGTATTCTGCAATCAAAATTGGAGTTTAAAAAATTTTTAGGATATTCGATTCGCTCTTTGGCTGAAACAGTAACCTGTTTATATAAAGCAAAAAATAGAAAGTATATTACAGAAATAGAGTTTGACAATCTTTATACTGAAAGTTATAATTTAATGAACCAAATTATTGCTTTTAGAAATCAGATAAAAGAATGATTAGGAGGGTAGAGGATGGGAAGATGGAAGCTGGAGGTTATTTTAGTTTACCGAACTTCATTTTCACTTTTTTAATTAAATAAAAATATTGAATAAAAGGCAGAAGTCTGAATTAAGGAATGCAATATCTTCCATCTCCCAACTTCCTTCTTCCAGCCTAATAACTAAACAAATAATAAATCAAAAAGCTGAAAGCTTGAACTGGGACAAAAATAAACCTCCCTCTTCCAGCCTCCAGCTTCCAAACTAAACTAAATATGAACACATTAGAAAAAGCGAAACTTTGGTTAAGTGATACCTTCGATGAAGAAACGAGAAATGCAGTACAGGCATTAATCGACAGCAATTCCCCGGATCTTGAAGATTCTTTCTACAGAGAACTTGAATTCGGAACAGGAGGGATGCGTGGAATAATGGGAGTAGGAACCAACCGCTTGAATAAATATACATTAGGACAAGCAACTCAGGGATTGGCTAATTATATGCTTGAGCAGTTTAAAGGAGAGGAAATTAAAGTGGCCATTGCCTATGACGTTCGTCATAATTCAAAAGAATTCGGAAAACTGGTAGCAGATGTTTTGACAGCAAACGGAATCAAAGTATTGCTTTTCAAAGATCACAGACCAACTCCTGAACTTTCTTTCACCGTTCGTGATAAAAAATGTAACGGAGGAATCGTATTGACGGCTTCTCACAATCCACCTGAATATAACGGTTACAAAGTATATTGGAATGACGGAGCACAGATTGTTCCGCCAAATGATGAAGCGATCATCAATGAAGTATATTCTGTAAAATTTGACGAAATCAAATTCAACGGAAACGATGATCTTATCGAATGGATCGGAGAGGAGCAGGACGATGTTTACATTGATGCATGTATTGAAAACTCTACGTACCAGAACGAAGGAAAAGAAAATTTAAATATTGTTTTCACATCCATTCACGGAACAACGTATACAACAATTCCTAAAGCTTTAGCAAAAGCAGGTTTCAAAAAAGTAGACCTTGTTAAAGAACAAATGATCCCAAGTGGAAATTTCCCAACCGTAGATTCTCCAAACCCGGAAGAACCTGCAGCACTGGAAATGGCTATGGATCTGGCAAGAATTACCAATGCAGACATCGTGATCGGAACAGACCCTGACGGCGACAGACTGGGAATTGCAGTAAGAAACCTTGATGGAGAAATGCAGTTACTGAATGGTAACCAAACCAATACGATTCTTACTTACTACATCCTGAACGAATGGAGAAAGCAGGGAAGAATTACAGGAAAAGAATTTATCGGATCTACGATTGTAACCTCTGATATTTTCTATGAAATTGCTCAGAAATTCGGGGTTGAGTGTAAAGTAGGTCTTACAGGATTCAAATGGATCGGAAAAATGATCCGTGAAGCTGAAGGAACTCAGAAATTTGTTTGTGGTGGAGAAGAAAGTTTCGGTTTTATGACCGGAGATTTCGTTCGTGATAAAGATTCTTGCGGAAGTATCCTTTTAGCTTGCGAAATTGCAGCATGGTGTAAAGCAAACGGTAAAACAATGTACCAGTACATGATCGATATATATAAAGATCTTGGAATGTATTATGAGGGATTGATCAATATTGTAAGAAAAGGAAAAGAAGGAGCTGAAGAGATCCAGAATATGATGAAAGATTTCCGTGAAAATCCGCCAAAAGAATTAGCAGGTTCAGAAGTTTTAGCGATCAAGGATTTTAAAGAACAAACCAGTCTTAATACCTCTACGAACGAGAAAAAGGTAATGAATGACATTCCGAAGTCTAATGTATTGATCTATTATACAGAAGACGGTACGAAGGTTTGTGTAAGACCTTCAGGTACAGAACCGAAGATCAAGTTTTATGTTTCTGTAAAAGATTCTATTTCTTCAGAAGCAGACTTTAGAGATAAATTAAAATCATTGGAAGCTAAAATTGAAGCGGTTAAGACAGATTTAAAACTGGATTAATTTCTGAAAAACAGCACATGATAAAAAATATTATAGCAGTTTGCCTACTGTCTGCAGCTGTAGTTTCCTGTAAAAAGGAAACTGCAGTTTCTGAGGCAAAGTCTGCAAACGACTCAATAGCTAAAAACGAAACCAAAGAGGATCAGTACAAACCCATTGACACAGCGTGCTCTTCAGAAAATAAAACAGAAGATTACATTAAAGCTTTGCAATGGTATCGTACTAAAATAGACAAAGAGATTGCAGGAAACAGTCCGGAGCAAAACAATAAAGTGTATGAAAACTATGTGAAAATCAGAGATAAATACACTGATTGTTTTAATACTTCTCAAACTGAGATACTTGACAAATATATTGATTATCACACAGGGCCGGATACCTATAATCTGCCGGATAACATAAAGAGAATGGCTGCCGAACTGAATAAAGTAGGTCTTGAATTCCGTGAAATGGGAGAAGGACTTACAGAAATCCATTCTTTGCCTGGATATTATGAGTCTGTGTTTAAGAATAGTGTAACTCCTGATTATGCAGCCTATATTTCACAGATGGCAAAAGATAATAAGGAAAATTATGCGGTGAATGGCGGACTTTTGATTACCTGGGAAGAATTGGGAGACCGATTGATTGTATGGGAAAATTTTATCAGTAAATATCCCAAAAGCCCACTCATCAAAGCAGCAAAAGATAATTATCACAATTATTTGCTGGATTATCTTCTGGGAATGGACAGTGATCGAATTTATGACGGTGAGGAAGGAAAAATTTACGATGATAAAAGAGAAGCTTACAATACTCTCATCAAAAAATATCCAAACTCTACTACCGCAAAAAAAACTAAAGAACTAATAGCCGCTTATGATGCCCATATACCCATGGAGCAAATAGAAGACAAAATTAATCTGAGAAGATAATAGTAGTAAATTTTAAATAAGAATAAAGTGAAAGTTTCAAAATTAGCAGCGAACCTGATCGGTTCTGAAATTGTAAAAATTGGTAACGAAGTAAATGATCTAAAAGCAAAGGGAGCAGAAATTGCCAATCTTACTATTGGTGACCTGAATTCTAATATCTATCCTATTCCGGCATTGCTGAAGGAAGAAATTCAGAAAGCCTATCAGAATAATCTGACAAATTACCCTCCTGCCAACGGACTTTTATCTTTAAGAAAAGAAGTTTCCAAAGATTTGAAAAACAGATGGAATCTTGAGTATTCCCCGAATGATATTCTGATCACAGCAGGATCAAGACCTTTGATCTATGCCGTATACAAAACAATCGTGGATGAAGGGGATAAAGTAGTATATCCTACACCATCATGGAACAACAACCACTATGCTTACCTTACTTCCGCAAATGCTGTAGAAGTAAAAACCAAGCCGGAAACAAACTTCCTTCCAACAGCAGATGACTTGAGACCTCACCTGGATGGCGCAGTTTTATTAGCGCTTTGTTCACCATTGAACCCTACAGGAACAATGTTCACAAGAGAGCAGCTTTCAGAAATCTGTGAATTGGTGATCGCTGAAAACAAAAAAAGAGGAGCAGACGAAAAACCGTTATACCTGATGTATGATCAGATCTATTCTAACCTTACTTTTGGTGCAGAACACGTAGATCCGGTTTCTCTTTTCCCTGAAATGAAAGAATATACAGTGTATATCGATGGTATTTCAAAATGTCTTGCGGCAACAGGAGTACGTGTAGGATGGGGATTCGGGCCAGCTCATATCATTGACAAAATGAAAGCACTTCTTACTCACGTTGGAGCCTGGGCACCAAAACCAGAGCAGGAAGCTACTGCAAAATTTTATGAAAACCCTGAAAATGTAAATGTTTTCGTAGAAGATTTCAAAGGTAAACTGGAAGAAAGCTTAAAAGTACTTCACGGAGGAATTCAGGATTTGAAAGGAAAAGGCCTTGCCGTAGACAGTATTGAGCCAATGGGAGCACTTTATCTTACCATCAAATTAGATTATATCGGAAAAACAAAACCTGATGGAGCTGTTATTGAAAACTCCTCAGACCTTGTATTTTACTTAATTAATGAAGCAGGTGTTGCTTTGGTACCATTCTCAGCATTCGGAGAAGATAAATCAGAACCTTGGTTCCGTGCTTCTGTAGGTGGATTAGCTGTTGATGAGATCAAAGTAATGCTTCCGAAACTGGAAAATGCTTTGAATCTTTTAAAGTAATTTTTTAAATACAATATATGCTCAGACTCCGTTCAGCAAGACATTGTTCAACATACAAATAGTATCAACAGTGTCACGCTGAGCGGAGTCGAAGCGTTTTATACCCCTATAAACCATGAAACTTCCCAGGAAATCTTTCCTTGAGACAAAATATGTATTTTTCTCAACATTAGCGATAATCACAATAGTGATTTTAAGCGTTTGGCTTTCCGGGAAAGGAGCCCATCGGTCTTTATTTCAAAATTCTATTTTATCCACATCTATATTAGCTGGGGGATTTTTTCTCTTTATCAGTCTTGGCTTGTATTATGGTTTGAAGCTAAAAGATAATGTAGGAAATATTTTAAACAGAGAGAGATTAAAAAGATATTCTGATAAAACTCCGAAAATCGATGGTTTTGAGTTTGATCCACCAGATGCTGGGGATGGAATAGGAGGGATTATCCTTTCTATTGTTTTATGGATTGTATTTTCCGTTTTACTGATATTTCTTTCCTATTTTCTGGGACTTTTCTTTTGGTCAGCGGTGTTATTTTTAGGCGCAATTTTATATTGGGTCTTTTTTCGGGCTCTTCGGCTGGTTTTCAAAAACTCGGGGAGATGCAAAGGAAATGTACTAAAAAGTCTTGGCTTCGGACTTTTATATTCCTCATTGTATATCTTCTGGATCTATGGAATTATTTTTTTGATTAAATATATAAACTGAGAATAGATCGTTTTTTTATAAAAAAATTAAATAATCCTTAAAAATTAAATAAACATTTTGTACTAAAGTCAACTTGGAATTACCTTTGACACTTTTACACAGCTTAAATATAATAGGATCGAAAATAAAAACGATGAAAAAACTGAGATTTCTGCTATTTCCAGTTTCAATACTGGTATGCTCTCAAGAGGTGGATAGTTTGAAGGTAAGTGACTTACCAAAAGAAGCAGATTTGCCGAAAGTGCAGACGTACACCTTAAAAGACGGTTCAGTAAGAACCTACCCAAAACCAAAACTATTGGATTTTGTCACCAAATTACCCCGAAACTTTATCAATACGAATAAAGATTTTGTAGCCAAAGACCATGCTTACTATTTGGGAGGAGCAGTTGCCGCCACATTGATCTTATTGCCGGTTGACCAGAAACTGATAGACAATTCCAGAGAGCTGGGAGAAAGATGGGGAATGGATAAGGATAACAACTATCACAAAGTTGGAGGTGTATTTAAAATTCCAAAAGATATAGGATCTACCCTTTACCTGATAGGAAACGGTTCTACATTAGTCTTGCTGGGAATTGGTTTCGGAACCTACGGACTGATTAAAAATGATTACAGAGCACAGGCTACGGCTAGTGGTTTGATGGAGAGTTTGATTCTTTCCGGAGTTTTTACCCAGACTATTAAAAGAATTACCGGAAGAGAAAGTCCCTTTATTGCAGAGATAAACGGTAATAAAGGAGGAGCCTGGAATCCTTTTCCAAGTTTTTCAGAATTCGGAAAAAATACATCAAATTATGATGCAATGCCTTCGGGACACTTAACGACGTTTATGGCTGGTATTACTGTGATTGCAGATAATTACCCGGATGCAAGATGGATCAAACCGGTAGGGTACACGCTGGCAGGAGCCCTTTGTTTTCAAATGATGCAAAGTAAGGTTCACTGGGCCTCAGATTATCCATTGGCTTTGTTGATGGGATATTTTATTGGAAAAACAATTTCAAAAAGCAGATATACTTCCTCAGAAGGCACCATAGGAAAGACAAAATATAAATTTGATCTTATGGCATCCCGTCAATGGGAATATAATATGGTAGGGGTAAAACTATCATTTTAATGTATCGACTCATTTAAAAATCTATACCCGATTCCCTCATTTTCATTGAAGATGGGGGGATTTTTCTTTTCTAAGACTGGTAATCATGGATTTTGATGCCGAACTTAAGCAGAATACTGCATTTTATAGAATAAACTACAATAGTTTTCACTATTTTTGGTCAGAATAAGCTTCATCATTCATCTTTTGGAAGAAGACGAAGTGTAAAAAGATTTACTTAATATCTATACTGAATGAAAATAATCGCTGTCATCCCCGCACGCTATGAAGCAAGCCGCTTTCCGGGAAAACTGATGCAGATCTTAGGAGAAAAAACCGTTATTACCACTACCTATCAGAATGTTGTGGAAACAGGACTTTTTGATGAAGTTTTTGTGGCTACAGATTCTGAGATCATTTTTGATGAAATTGTGAATAATGGTGGGAAAGCTGTCATGACGGGACAACACGAAACAGGAAGCGACCGTATTGCAGAAGCAGTACAGAATATCGATTGTGACATCGTGATCAACGTTCAGGGAGACGAACCTTTCCTGAAGCTCGAACCTTTGCAGCAGTTGATCGAAGTTTTCAAACATGATGCTCAACAGGAAATTTCCCTTGCTTCTTTAAAAATACAACTGCATGAAAAAGAAGAAATTGAAAATCCCAACAATGTAAAAGTCATTACCGACAACAACGGTTTTGCCCTATACTTCAGCCGTTCCGTTATTCCTTTTCACAGAGAGATTTCTTATGATATAAGCTATTTCAAGCATATCGGAGTCTATGCTTTCAGAAAAGAGGCCCTGCTGCAGTTTTCAACTTTAGAGATGAAGCCATTGGAAATATCAGAAAAGATAGAATGCATCCGTTATCTGGAGTATGGAATGAAGATTAAAATGATAGAAACCAATTTCATCGGAGTAGGGATTGATACACCGGAAGACCTTGAAAAAGCCAGAAAATTAATTTAAAATAACCAAAGACAGCAGAGCAAATTGGCCAATCAGCTTTTTCACCTTTTTGCAATTCTGCATAAATCCCCCTATATTTGAATTTATAAATAAAATTAATGAAGAAGTTACTATTAGTATTCGGACTGATATTTTCACATTTGACATTTGCACAGACCGCAAAAGAAATTATAGATAAAAATATTGAATTATCCGGAGGGTTAACCAGTTGGAAACTTTTAAATTCAGTATTCCTTCAGGGAAAAGTGGTGCTGGGAATCAAAGATGAATATCCGATAAAAATTTATCAGCAGCGTCCGAATCTTACCAAAACTCTGATTACAACCGGTGGAAAAGAAACCGCCATTGAAGGATTTGACGGAACCAAAGGGTATGCAATGAATTATGCAACCAATAAACTTCAGGAATATGCTGAATATGTACCGGAAAGTTTTGATAACGACTTTATTGATTGGGAAAACAAAGGTTTTGAGGCCAAATATCTGGGAAAAGAAAAAGTGGGAGAGATCTACTGTCATAAAGTGGAGCTTACCAAGAATGTCAATAAGAACATGTACTATTTTGATACAAAGACTTATATGCTTTTAAAGGAGGTCAAAAAAGATGAAACACTGGTATATTCCGACTACAAAAAAGTAGGAAATGTGGTAATGCCTTTCAGAATTGAATCTTCGAGCCCTAAGAAAGATGGAGACTATGTTATGATCCTTAATAAAGTGGATGTTAACAAGGTCTTTCCTGCCAATATTTTTAAATTTTAATTCAACGGTAGCATATGCTGCATAAAATTGATAAAAAATGAAAAATGTTTTTTTACTGCTGCTTTCCTTTATAACGTTTTTACAAAGCTGCACAAACCAAAAAAGTGAAATCTCTAAAGCTAAAACCAAAGAACTTATGGGAAAAACAATATATGACTTTACCGTAGAAAGCCTGGATGGTAAGGAAATCAATTTTGCTGATTTTAAAGGAAAGAAGATCCTGATCGTCAATACAGCTTCAGAATGTGGGTTTACTCCACAGTATGCTGACCTTGAAAAAGTATACGAAGAGTATAAAGATAAATTGGTAGTGGTAGGATTTCCTGCCAATAACTTCGGCGGACAGGAGCCGGGAACCAATACTGAAATTGGCGCATTTTGCCAGAAAAACTATGGGGTAACCTTCCCAATGGCAGCGAAAGTTTCCGTGAAAGGAGATGATATGGCACCTATTTTCAAATACCTTACAGAACAGGAACTGAACGGGGTAAAAAATACAACGATCCTTTGGAACTTTACCAAATTTCTGATCGATGAAAACGGAAAACTGATCGATACCTATGTAAGTACGACCAAGCCAACAAGCGAAGCGATTACAAAGCATTTGAAATAAAAATAAAAAATAAGCATAGACTTATTACCTTTCGACTCCGCTCAACATGACTGTTTCATGATCCATCAGGTATTAGAAATGTCACGCTGAGCGGAGTCGAAGCGTTTAGAGTAGTTATCATGAATCTGAAATCTGTGTCTTTTAGATGCTAGTCTCCAATAACTTTTTCTGCAAAACAGAAAATATTTCCAAGCTTGATACTCGAGTAGCCGTTACTTTTTATTTTAGAAGAATTAATCATTGCTTTTGCCAGGATATTGGTCGGTAAAGGCTTCTGGCTTTCCAGCAATCCAAGTTTATTGGCAAATTTGATGATCCGGCTGCCCAGAACTTCACCGGTTCTTTCAGAATCTTTTCTCTCCAGCATACCCGGTTTGAAAATGGTTATTTTATTGAAATGTAACTGCTTTACAGCTTCTTCCAGTTCACCTTTCATTTTAGAATAAAAAATCCTGGAGTCCGGGCTGGCCCCATAAGCAGATACCAGAATATAATCCTCCACTTCATTTTCCTTAGCCGCTTTGGCAAATTCATATTGGTAGTCAAAGTCTACTTTTCGCTGGGCTTCCTTACTTCCGGCATCCTTTAAAGTGGTTCCCAGACACGAAAATGCAACATCTCCCTTTACCATTCCTTTCCACTCTTCAGGCTTTTCAAAATTCACCACATGAACTTTAAGCCTGTCATTTTGAATATCAACAGGTTTTCTCACAAAAATATCGACTTCTTCAAAATCTTTATCATTGAGTAATTGATTGACTAAATCCTTTCCTGTAGCGCCTGTAGCACCGATTACCAAAGCTTTCATAATAATGGGGTTTGAGGGGATGATGATTTCTTTCTTAAATTTACTAAATTTGATTAAAAGATAAAAGATAAAAGATAAAAGATAAAAGATAAAAGAATACTTTAAACATCAATTACCTTTTATCACATTACTAAAAAACTATGGATGCTAACGAAATATTAGATTATTGTCTTGCAAAAAAAGGAGTTACAGAAAGTTTTCCTTTTGATAATGAAACGCTTGTACTGAAAGTAGATACCAAAATGTTTTTATTGATGGCACTGGAGAAACAGCCACTATCCATCAATGTAAAGACAGATCCGGAATGGAGTGCGGAGCTTCGTGAGCAGCATCCTCAGATCACAGGGGCCTACCATATGAATAAAACCCATTGGAATTCAGTAATGGTAGACGGCTTAAAAAGAGAGCTGATCTTTAAACTTATTGATCAATCCTATGACCTGGTTTTTAAATCTCTGACCAAAAAAGCTCAGAATGCAGTGAATGATTCTCAGTAAATAAGGTAGATTAAGGTACGGAATTTGTTATCTGTTATCAGTGAAATATCTAACCCTAAATATAATACCAATGCGAAATCACCTTTTATTATTCATGGCAGCCGGTACGCTGATGCTATCAAGCTGTACCAAACCAGAAAAGAAAAACCAGCCGGAACCTAAATCCAGCACTTCTACAACTGCAACAGAAAATACAACTTCAGAAACAGTGCCTGGCAATCTTAAATTAGAATTTTCAGGAACAGACAATTTTACTATTAAAAATGCCAAACTGAAGGTAAGTCTGTACGGAGTTGATGAAAATTTAGCAGATGCTCCTGCTACTTTAATTGCCGAACATGAATACGAGCAGAAATCAATTCCTTTTACTATTGATTTTCCGGTACCTGCGGATGCAGAAAGCAAAATCAACCCAAAACCAACTCATGGAGTGAAATATTATATTGCGACCGAATGGGATTCTGATGGTAATGGTAAAGCTAATGAAAAAGGAGATATATTTATTGATCACGATAAAGCATTCCCTAATGTAAAATTGAATAACGAGACCCAGAAGATCTACGTAAAGACTTTGAAATAAAAATGAAAAAGGCTATTCGGTAATGAATAGCCTTATTTTTATCTTTTAAAAATTGAATTCTTCTGTTAATCGTTTATCTTCGTCCAGCCTTTCAATCAGTTTTTCCAAACCTTCAAATTTAATTTCATCATGAAGGAAATCTCTGAACCTGACGGTTATTTTTTCATCGTAAATATCGTCATCAAAATCCAGAATATACACTTCAACCGTTAATTTTTCTCCATTTACCGTAGGGTTGGTTCCAATACTCAGCATTCCTTTGTATTGATTTCCTTTTACTAGTACTTCCACGATATAGGCTCCTTTTTTAGGTAAAAGCTTAATCGATTCCGTATCAATATTGGCGGTAGGGTAGCCAATCGTTCTTCCGATCTTCTTTCCGTGAACCACTGTGCCTGATACGGAGTAGGGATACCCCAGCATTTCATTGGCATCTTTAATATTCCCGGTTAAAAGAGCATTACGAACCTTTGTTGAGCTGATATTATTTTCATGGATATTGATCGCTTCCATTTGTTCTACTTCAAAATCAAGTTCTTTAGACAGTTTTTGAAGAAGCTCAAAATTTCCGCTTTTATTTTTTCCGAAAGAATGATCGTATCCTATAATAAGGTACTTTACATTAAGCTTATCAACCAAAATCTGACGTACAAACTCTTCTCCGGTCAGGTTTCTGAATTCCTCATCAAACTCCTTCAGAAAAAGATTGTCAATATTATATTTTTGAATCAGCTCCTTCTTTTCCTCAATCGTGTTCAGAAGCTTTAAATCTTCATTGGGATTAAAAACAAACCTTGGATGAGGCCAGAAAGTAAGAATTGCAGTTTCCAGATTATTTTCTGTGCCCACATTGATCAATTCATCAATAATACTCTTATGCCCGAGATGTACTCCGTCAAACATACCCAAAGACAGTGCTAAAGGCTTTTGAGAGGAATAATCTGTAAAATTCTTGAAAACTTTCAAAACGGAAAAATTTTGATTGCAAATATAAAGCCTTTATTTTGAATGTAGGAGAGGGAATTTGAAAATTTGAAAATGAGAAAATTTGAAAATAATATCCTAAGGTATAAGAATATATCTATTTAAAGTCTATAAAAGCTATAAAAATAATATTTGAATAGCCCTTCCAGCCTCTAAATCCTAATACCTGATCGCTTTCCAAAAAGTATGATAAAAATCTTTTTTTTACCAATTGCGGGTTTATGAAGAATCACTATATTTGCACCAAGAAAAAATTTAGCAATGGCAAACCAAATTAAAGGTAAAATTTCTCAAATTATTGGTCCGGTAATCGACGTTGTCTTCACAGATGTGGAAGCAGTTCCTGCAATCTATGACGCGTTAGAAATTACAAAAGAAAACGGTGAAAAAGTAGTTTTAGAGGTAGAACAACATATTGGCGAAGATACAGTAAGATGTATTGCAATGGACGCTACTGACGGTCTTAAGAGAGGTCAAGATGTAATCGGATACGGAAATCCTATTACTATGCCAATCGGAGAGGCTGTAAACGGAAGACTATTCAACGTTGTTGGTGATGCTATCGACGGACTTCAAGATATTTCTAAGGAAGGTGGTCTTCCAATTCACAGACCAGCTCCAAAATTTGATCAATTATCAACTTCAGCAGAAGTTTTATTTACAGGTATTAAAGTAATCGACTTAGTTGAGCCTTACGCAAAAGGAGGTAAAATTGGATTGTTCGGTGGTGCTGGTGTAGGTAAAACTGTATTGATTCAGGAGTTGATTAACAATATTGCAAAAGGACACGGAGGTCTTTCTGTTTTCGCTGGAGTAGGTGAAAGAACGAGAGAAGGAAATGACCTTTTGAGAGAGATGTTAGAATCAGGAATTATCAAATATGGTGATGATTTCATGCACTCTATGGAAAATGGAGGTTGGGATCTTTCTAAAGTAGACCTAGAGGCTATGAAAGATTCTAAAGCAGCATTCGTATTCGGACAGATGAACGAGCCGCCAGGTGCAAGAGCGAGAGTAGCCCTTTCTGGTCTTACATTAGCTGAGTACTACAGAGACGGTGGAGAAAGCGGACAAGGTAGAGACGTACTTTTCTTCGTAGACAACATCTTCCGTTTTACACAGGCTGGTTCTGAGGTATCTGCACTTCTTGGTCGTATGCCATCAGCGGTAGGTTACCAACCAACTCTTGCTTCTGAAATGGGTGCGATGCAGGAAAGAATTACTTCAACTAAAAACGGTTCAATTACTTCAGTACAGGCGGTATACGTACCTGCGGATGACTTAACTGACCCGGCTCCTGCAACAACGTTTGCTCACTTGGATGCAACTACGGTATTGGACAGAAAGATTGCTTCATTAGGTATTTACCCAGCGGTAGATCCATTGGCATCTACTTCAAGAATCCTTTCTCCGGAAGTTATTGGTCACGATCACTACAACTGTGCTCAAAGAGTAAAAGAAATTCTTCAAAGATATAAGTCACTTCAAGATATTATCGCGATTCTTGGTATGGAAGAACTTTCTGAAGAAGATAAATCAGTTGTTTACCGTGCAAGAAAAGTTCAGAGATTCTTATCTCAGCCTTTCCACGTAGCAGAACAGTTTACAGGTATTCCAGGATCATTAGTAGATATCAAAGATACGATCAAAGGATTCAACATGATTATGGATGGTGAATTAGATCACTTACCAGAAGCTGCTTTCAACTTGAAAGGAACCATCGAGGAAGCTATCGAAGCAGGACAAAAAATGTTAGCTGAAAACGCTTAATAAATTAGACACAAGATGCCAGATACCAGACATGAGACTTTACGTTGTCTGAAATCTGAAATCTGAAATCTTCAAATCTAAATTAAAATGAATATAAAAATATTAACACCGGAATATGTAGTTTTTGAAGGAGAAGTAAACTCTGTATTATTGCCTGGAAAAAATGGTGAATTCCACATCATGAAAAACCACGCAGGAATCGTTTCTTCTTTAATTGGTGGGAAAGTAAAGCTTTTTACAAACTCTGTAGACGAAGCTTATGCTAAAAACCTAACCAAAGAAAATGATAAAGACTCAGTTTTTTCATATTCTATCAAGAGCGGTGTTGTAGAATTTAATCATAACAAAGGAATTATCCTTTGCGAATAATTAAATGAAAAGCTAAATATATTTTCAAGAAAGTGTAACTTTGTGTTACACTTTTTTTATTTATGTATAAGTCATGATTCTATGAAGATCGGTACAATCATTTTCTTTACACTACTGGGAGTTTTCCTTAATGCCCAGAACATCAAAACCAAAAGAGGAGTTATCAACCTGGATGGAATTCCGGTGGCCAAGCTTTCCTATAAATCCAGCGAATATACGTTTATGGATCTGAAAGAGACTCCACTGTACACTATAAAATTTATTGATAAAAGTATTGTAGATTCTGTAAGAGACAGCTATATCAGCATCAACAGAGTGTACAACAGAGATAAAATCATTGAAGTGGATTACAGTTCTCCCTCTGCATTTTCCGGAGAAGAAAAATCAGCAGTTTTTACCTCGGTGAAAGACCTTAAAATTATTGACAATAAAGGAATCAATGTAAAAAACCTTGACGAACTTTTTTCCAATGTTCCGAAAAGAAAGCTGGATACGAAGACCAAAGAAGCTTATACCATCAGAAAGAAGATCGATAAGCTGAATATCGAAGTTAATAAAGTGGGTGAAATTCTAAGCAATGGAGTTCCCGTAGGGTATTTTACGAATCTGCCGGTAAGCTTTGGCTCGGAAGATACCATTATGGATAAAACGCCTATAGATATTGAGATCTATGATGCTAAAAGCAAGCTTATCGGAAGGTATATTACAACGACCAAACAATTGAAAACTGCAGGAGGAAAGTCTTTTACGATCTACAAAGAAATGTCCGGAAGAGCCTCTATTCTAAAGTTTCCTACTTATAAAGCTCTTGTAGAACGTATGGCTATCATGGATCCAAATTTTATAAAAATTCAGGAGAAGGTATCAGTAGGTACGGTAACAAAAGAGACGCCTAATTAAAACCAGCGCAACGAGTTATTATTCCTACAGAATGAAAGGTATACATTCAGGTTTATATAATAATCCGTATAGTTAATTTCTGCATTTTTTCAATAGAAGCGGGCTTTAGCCCTTTTAAAATATAGAACCAATTCCATTGGCTTTAGCCAAAACCTAAGAATAATATAAATAAAATTCCGAGACTTTATTTTGTCATCAATTCCTCACTATTTTTTCAATAGAAACGGGCTTTAGCCCGTTTAAAATAAACAATCATTTTATTGGCTTTAGCCAAAACCTAAAATAATATAAATAAATTTCGAAACCTTATTTTATTATCAACTTTTATTAACGGCATTTTTACACCGAAAGAATTCAGGTTGTAATTTTTTGAAATACTTTGTATAGATTCTTACAGAATGAAAAAGTATGCAACTAGGTTTGAAGAATCAGTATAGGTAGGTGGTAGATAATAAGCATTTAAGCTCACTATTCTTTTCAATAGAAACGGGCTTTAGCCCATTTAAAATATAGAACCAATTCCACTGGCTTTAGCCAAAACTTAAAATAATATAAATAAAATTCCGAAACTCTATTCTATCATCAATTTTTATTGATCATCTTTTTCATTCCCAAGAAATCCAGCTTATAATTTTTGAAATATTTTATATCAATTCTTACAAAATGAAAAATTTTCTTTAAAACCAATATCCGCGCAATCCGTGAGAGACTAAAATCTTGTAAAAGAGAATTTATCTATCAAAAAACACCACAATTCACAGAAAACCCTATTATTTAAAAAATCCCTGGGAAAAACGCTAAAATTTTTATAAACTTAAAATCACGCCATTTTCTCTCAATTGTTGCATTGGTTTTGAGTACCAGAATAGCTCAAAATCCTCAAAATTTTCTTCAAATTGATTTTTAAGTTGCTGAATAGTAGGCTTTTTCTGATTTTCAATAGCATTTTCATTCAGAGCTTTTATCAGCCATTGAGCTTTGTCTTCTTCCAGTTCTACCTTCACAATATTGGTTTTTAAGTGGAATGTAAGAAGCGTATACGTACCAGAATATTTCTTTTTATTTTTTATGCGATTCTCAGCGATTACATTTTTGGTTAAAAAAATCACTTTTGAGTTGAGCTTAAGATTAAACTGATCATCTTCCAGAAGACAGTCGTGAATATAGTCCGGGTGAATAGTTGTTCTCGGAATTTTAAAATCGAACCATTCCTGAAGAGGGAGTTCAAAATTAATTCCGTGCATATAATTGAAAAGAGATTTTTTCAGTCCGAAGCTGAATTTGTTATGATCAATTCCGGTTTTATCTTTGAAGTCAATATCATTGTTGGCAAACTGTATTTCCTGCTTTACCGGAACAACCCCGAAATCTTCCGGACTCATTCCAACAGGCGAATGGGCAGTCATGGCAAACTGATGCCAGAATCCGCTTTGGAGAACTCCCATCTCAAAAAGTTGACGAACCATTTCTAACGAGTCTACGGTTTCCTGAATGGTTTGGGTAGGGTAGCCATACATCAGATAGGCATGAACCATAATTCCTGCTTCTGTAAAATTTCTTGTTACATTGGCAACCTGTTCTACGGAAACCCCTTTATCAATCAATTTCAATAATCGGTCGCTGGCTACTTCAAGACCACCGGAAACTGCGACGCATCCTGAAAGTTTAAGAAGGTAGCATAAGTCGCGGGTGAAACTTTTTTCAAAACGGATATTCGTCCACCAGGTTACCACCAGATTTCTTCGGAGGATTTCCAGAGCCACTTCCCGCATCAATGCAGGAGGGGCAGCTTCATCTACAAAATGGAATCCTGTTTCACCTGTTGTTCTGATCAGTTCTTCAATCCGATCCACCAGAATTTTAGCAGAAATAGGTTCGTAGATTTTGATGTAGTCTAAAGAAATGTCGCAAAAAGTACATTTTCCCCAATAGCATCCGTGGGCCATGGTCAGCTTGTTCCATCTGCCATCACTCCATAAACTGTGCATAGGGTTAGCGATTTCAATCACGGAAATGTATTGATCCAGTTTTAAATCCGTATAATCCGGAGTTCCAATATCTGATTGTTTATAATCGTGTCTTTTGGAATTATTTTTATAAACGACCTCCTGATTTTCAAGTAAAAAAGTTCTTTTGTACTGAGGTTCTTCATTCTGCTCAGGATGAAGAATATTTTCACATAGAAGTTCGAGAGGAACTTCACCGTCATCTAATGTTATAAAATCAAAAAATTCAAATACTCTCTGATCTTTGATTTCTCTAAGTTCTGTGTTTGGAAAACCACCACCCATTGCAATTTTAATGTGTGGATAATGCTTTTTGATAAACTGTGCACATTTAAAACCAGAGTACAGGTTTCCTGGAAAAGGTATTGAAAAACAAACCAATTTAGGCTGAACAGTTTCTATTTTTTCATGGAGAATTTTTAAAGTAAATTCATCGATAAAAGTTTCTGCTCCGGATAGTTTAGCATATAATTCATCAAAAGAATTGGCACTTTTTCCAAGACGTTCTGCATATCTGCTGAAACCGAAGTCGGCATCAATATTCTCAACAATATAATCCGAAATATCTTCTAAATAAAGCGTTGCCAAGTGCTTTGCTTTATCTTGCAGTCCCATATTTCCAAAAGCAAACTCCATATCATCCAGTTGGTTGAAACGGGAGGCTTCCGGAAGAAAATTCATACTGCAGATCTGCCTTGCCAGCGTAGGGCTTTTCCCTTGCAAAAAAGGAATAACCTGATCGATTGTTTTAAGATATTCTTCCCGTAAAGCAAATATTCGCTGGGAATTTTCAGAGGCATTCTGAAGATCAGTTTTTTTGCTGAAAACCTTCTGCATTCCTTCCTTTGAAAACAATTCCAGAATAACATCAATTCCCAAATCAAGCTGATAACCGGAAATATTTTTGGTATTTAAAAATCCTTTAATATAAGCGGTAGCAGGATAAGGAGTGTTAAGCTGGGTAAAAGGCGGGGTAATAAGAAGCAGGTCTTTCAACAGAAATTTTTTGCAAAGTTATTCTAAAGTTTTTTCAGAAAAAAATTTTTTACCCTGATTATAAACAGGACAAAATTCGGCTATCTGTATTAGAGAATAATTTTTCTTGCAGATCCCAGGGAGTTTGCAGATAAAGTGAAAATAAATAGCTTATGTTAAAGTGTTGTATAATTTGGATAGATTGTTTTTTGACGCAAAGTTTTATCTTGCCTATTTTATCTTTTTAAGGGTGCTAAGAGAGGATCGATTTTTAATCGATCTGATGGAGCGAAGTGGCTATGCATACGCTTAATAAGAATCAATGAAATTGATTCCCTCTTTGCTTCCTCGAAATATAGCAGTATCAAAATAAAAACTTTGCGTTTACAGAAAAATCTGAATCATTATGATTTAGCATTAAATCATATTTTCCATTTCTATTGAATTAGAAAAATCATTTGAATACAGCCTCGGGCGGATTATTACTGATGAAATTGAGAAAAGATACTTCATCAAAATAGCCGTGTTGATCTAAAATTTCAGGACATAAGAATTCTGCTTCGTTGGAACCATCTAAAATGATTTTTTCAATATTTCTTCCTGAATTTCCTGTTATTTCATTATGAAGACTTATTAAATATTGGGAATTTATGCTTCCTTCAGCCACGGTGTAATGTCCGTTTTCAGCAATCAGGGTAGAGGTGATATTCCCTTCGGAATGGGTTTCATTATCGTTGCCGGATGCTCCAAATAATATATCGCAGGAAACGTTTCCGGAGCAGTATAGCGAGCCATTGACAATTATATTTTTTGCTTTTATACTTCCAATAACAATAAGAACAATATAGTCTTCGACAAAAAGATTTCCTGAAAGTTCAATACCCTGATCAAATACAACTACTTTATATCCTTCTCCGCTAGCTGTTACAATATCAAGAGATGTTGAACTTTTGCTTTCTGCGAGGACAATTTTAGGAATTTCATCATCGTCTGTTTGTAAAGAAGCTTCTTTTATTTTTTCCGCAGTTTCCGGGTCTAACATTTCCAGAAATTCAGAAAGGTCTTCTTCATCCAAAGATTGATTTCCAAATAAATTAAACTCCAATGCTGCTGAAACGATAGAATAAAAATGTTCTGATTGATGTATAAGTAAACTGTATAACTGATCTTTTGTAAGCTGATGTAGTTCTTTCATAAACTTTGTGTTGTACTTTTTCCTTTTAATAAATAAGGATGTAATGATGGATATACACGCAATATAAGCATATAAATTTTGTTAAGCCAAGAACCCAAATATGTTTTCAATTATTTAATGGGTATAAATAAGTTCTTTAAATTGTTGTATTTTGATCCTTTTTGTATCTTTTTTAAATTAGTAAAGATTATTTCAAATCAACAACTGTCTTATTAGTTTGATTTATAGTGAATTATTTAATTTTAAATTTTTGTGAATAGGAGCTTTTTTTTAATATCTTTTCATAACGATTTATTCATTAATTACATGTTTGGAAAAACAGTATTCATATATCCACCTGCAATGCCAAAAGAAACAATACCACTTATTGAGTATTTTAAAAGCTATATCCCTCTTTCAGCGAAAGAGATTGATGTATTGAATGAAAGATTTGTTGAAAGGAGGATAAAACGAAAGCAGTTTATTTTACAGGAGGGTGAAGTATGTCTGTATTATACTTTCGTTGTTTCCGGGTGTTTGAAAATGTATAATACGGATCAGAACGGGGAAGAGCATAATCTCCAGTTTGCAGCAGAGAATGACTGGGTGGTAGACATCGATAGTTTTCATAATAAAAAGCCCAGCAAATTACATATTGTAGCTTTGGAAAATTCTGTTGTACTGCAGATCGAAAAAAATGACCTTTGGTTTCTGTATACTTATTATCCCAAGTTTGACAGAAATTTCAGGGTAATCATTGAGAATAAATTTATTGAGCTTCAAAACAGAGTTCTGCAAAATATAAGCGCTACCGGAGAGGAGAAATATGAATTTTTTATCAAGCAATATCCTCAGCTTGCCAACAGGCTTCCTAATACCCAGATTGCTTCCTACCTGGGAATTACCCCACAATTCCTCAGTAAAATCAGGCAAAAAAGAATAAAAAACTGATTCCTGTTCTTGCCAGCATTAAACTAGTTTCATATTTGATCTTACCAAATGGTAAGGTGATTTCTTAAACTTGTTTATCGTTAGCTGGTGTGTTTTCCTGCTAATTTTGACTTAAATAAATAATTAAAATTAAAAGAAATGGAAACATCTAAAAAAGTGGCTGTCATTGGCCTTGGAAATATCGGAAAAGCAATTGCGGGAAATTTAATTCATAATCATCATGAAGTAATTGTTGCTACCAGAAACAATGAAGAATCACAAGAGTTTACTCAACAATCCGGAGGGCTGGCACAGAGTATGAACATCGATCAGGCGATCATGGCGGCTGATATTATTATTCCGGCAATTTGGTTTGGGGCCTTTAAAGATTTCTTTAATGATCATGGGGATCTTTTACAAGATAAGATTATTGTTGATGTATCCAATCCTATTGCTCCGGATGGCAGTGGTGGATTTAAAAAAATTATCGGAGAAAGGGAATCTGCCGGAGAGCTTAACAGAGCAGTTTTTCCAAAAGGAGCAAAATTGGTAAAAGCATTTGGAACTCTGGGTGCGGAAAGCCTTTCCGGAGCTTCTAACGGAAGTCCTGATAAAGCAGTCCTGTTTTATGCTTCTGATGATGCCGACATCAATAATGATATTGAAGAGGTTGTGAGAAATGCAGGGTTTGATCCTTTAAGAGTAGGAGGGATCGATCAGTCCATTCGTATTGAAGTTTTTGGAGATTTGAATGAATTTGGAGCATTGGGAAAAACGGTAACCCTTTCGGAAGCTAAGTCAAAATTGTAAATAGCTGAGATGATTATTACCTATCATAACAAAGCCGGACTCATCAATAAGTCCGGCTTTGTTATATATTTTTAAATATGGCTTATTTTTTTCTTTCGGTCGCCAATAACATTCAGAATAACCCCTAAAAGAATCAGCGTGATTCCTATTAAAAGATTGGTGGTAAACTTCTCATTAAACATTAATACACTTACCATTACAGCGACTACCGGCTCCAGCGCTCCTAAAATAGCAACCGGTGTAGAACCGATATTTTTGATAGCATACACCAGACACAGACTGGAAATAACTGTGGTAAGAAAAGCAAAAACAAGGAAGTTTAAAAAGATAGACATCGAGGGAATAGCAAATGATTCATGTCCTATAACGGCTTTTGTCATAAAAAACATAGACGTAAAAAGCATAGAGAAAAAAGTAAGCTTAAATCCTGATACCTTAAGATTCGATTTGTTGACGATCACCATATAAAGGGCATAAAATAGAGAACTGAGCATCACAATTCCCAATCCTGCAAAATTAATCTCCAGTCCGTTTCCTTTTAAGCATAAAACAATGACTCCTGCAAAAGCAAGAAGTAATGAAAATACAGATAACCGGGTTAGTCTTTCCTTATAAAAGAAAAACATGATCAGCGCCACGATCACCGGATAGATAAATAAAACGGTAGAGGCAATTCCCGGGGTCAGAAAATCATACCCCAAAAAAAGAAATTCTGAAGAAAGGGCATAGCATATTCCCAGAATAGCCAGTATCAGCGCTTCTTTTTTATTGATTCTGAAGTTTTGCCGGGAATAGATCAAATACCCACCCACCATGATGGCTGAAAAGAAGAATCTGTAAAACAGAGTGATGTCCATTGAAAAATGAGCCTGCTTGATCGGCAGAATAAAAATCGGAATCAACCCATATGAAACAGCCGACAAAATGCCTAATATATACCCTCTGAGTTTCATTTGCTTTTATAGTATTATAGTTTTTAAAATAAAAAACCACTGAATCAATCAGTGGTTTTTCTTATCTTGAAGATTAAATCGGTTTAAAACTTAATCCCTGTTCCTGCAGGATCAGTTGTTCCTGCTCTTTATAGTAACCACCTACTAATTTATCATGAATGGCTTCAAACGCTGCGAGAGTTTCGTTGATCTCAGCATCTGTATGAGAAGCGGTAGGAATTAACCTTAGAAGGATCATTCCTTTCGGGATGACAGGATATACTACCACCGAAGTAAAGATTCCGTAATTCTCTCTCAGGTCTTTTACCAATAGAGTAGCTTCTACAGGAGTTCCCTGCATCATTACCGGAGTTACACAGGTATTGGTATCACCAATATTGAATCCTCTGTCTCTTAATCCGTTTTGTAGTTTATAAACGTTTTCCCAAAGTTTAGCTTTGATCTCCGGTCTTGTTCTCAACAGCTCAAGTCTCTTCAATCCTCCGATTACCATTGGCATCGTAAGAGATTTTGCGAAGATCTGTGATCTAAGGTTGAATTTCAGGTATCTGATGATTTCTTTGTCACCCGCAAGGAATGCTCCGAAACCAGCCATTGATTTGGCGAAAGTAGAGAAGTATACATCAATCTGATCCTGGCAGCCTTGCTCTTCACCAGCTCCGGCACCTGTTTTACCAAGTGTCCCGAAACCATGGGCATCATCTACCAAAAGTCTGAAATTATATTTTGATTTAAGATCGCAGATCTCTTTCAGTTTTCCCTGTTGTCCTCTCATCCCGAAAACCCCTTCCGTAATCACAAGGATACCTCCTCCTGTTTCTTCAGCTACTTTAGTCGCTCTCTGAAGGTTTTTCTCAAGACTGGCCATATCGTTGTGCTTGTAGGTAAATCTTTTACCTGAATGAAGTCTTACCCCATCCACGATGCAGGCATGAGAATCCATATCATAAACAATAACGTCGTTTCTGCTTACCAGCGCATCAATGGTAGATACCATTCCCTGATAACCGAAATTCAATAAATATGCTGATTCTTTTTGTACGAAGTCTGCCAATTCTCTTTCTAACTGAAGGTGCTGATCTGTCTCTCCAGACATTGCTCTTGCTCCCATTGGATAGAACATTCCATATTCTGCAGCCGCTTGCGCATCCGCTTGCTTTACTTCAGGATGATTACACAATCCTAAATAGTCATTGGCACTCCAGAAAATTACTTCTCTACCCTGGAACTGCATTCTCGGGCCGATAGGTCCCTCTAGTCTTGGGAAAATAAAATAGCCTTCACCGTAATCTGCAAATTGTCCAAGAGGTCCTGGATTTTCTTTTATTCTTTCAAAAATATCCAACATTGTATCGTAATTTTTAAGTAAAAAAGCCTTTCTTGTAGAACACGCAAAAGGCTTTATTATATCGTGATTTTAATTGTTCTTATTTGATAAACTCTGTTTTGAAAACTTCGTCGTAGTTGTGAACACAGTTGTTGACAAATCCCTGTTCAGCCATCCATTTATCACTGTAGACTTTGGTGATGTATCTTGAACCGTGGTCCGGATAGATCAAAACAATGACGTCGTCCTGAGTCAGATTGTGAGACTGTGCATATTGCATCAATCCCTGGGTAACTGCTCCAGTAGTATACCCACCCATGATCGCTTCTTTCAATGCAATCTCACGGGTTCTGTAGGCTGACATTTCATCATTTACCCTTACAAACTCATCTACTTTGTCGAAAAGGAGAGCAGCAGGGATAAGGTTTTTACCCATTCCTTCAATTTGGTAAGGATGTACATCTTCTTTGTGGATTTCTCCTGTCTCGTGATAGCTTTTTAATATTGATCCGTCTGCATCCACCCCGATAATTTTAATATCCGGATTCTTTTCCTTTAAAAACTTCGCTGAACCTGATAGGGTACCTCCTGTTCCTGTACATGCAAAAAGGTGAGTGATCTTACCTTCTGTCTGTTCCCAGATTTCAGGACCTGTAGTCTGATAATGGGCATCAATATTCAGTTCATTAAAGTACTGATTGATGTAAATAGAATTAGGAGTTTCCAAAGCGATTCTTTTCGCCACTTCATAATAGGATCTTGGATCATCCGCCGGTACATTGGCAGGACATATATAAACAGTAGCTCCCAATGCTTTAAGATAAGCAATTTTCTCAGGCTTTGTCTTGTCACTTACTGCAAGAATACATTTATATCCCTTAATGATACATACCATTGCAATAGAAAACCCTGTGTTTCCGGAAGTAGTTTCTACAACTACGGAATCTTCTTTCAATAAGCCTTTTTTCTCTGCGTTCTCTATAATATGAAGTGCGATTCGGTCTTTGGTGGAATGTCCAGGATTATATGATTCTAACTTGGCATAAACGGTTGCTGGAATATCTTTTGTAACAGTATTTAGCTTCACCATAGGAGTGTGTCCTATTAGGCCAAGAATATTATCGTAAACATTACTCATTATTTGTTATTTTCAATAAAAATCTGACTGCAAAAATACAAAAAAATAAATAATTACTAAACTTTTGTTTGATTTCTAGGCGTGTTTCAGTAAAAATCTATTTTGGCATTTACAGTTTTAACACGACTATAGTCGCAAATACCATTCCAAAATTTTTAAATTTTGTTAAAACCCGCATAAAATAATATAAAAGCCTTATTTTCGCATAATTGATTTAATACTATGAAAAATTGGACTTTTAGGCAATGGAACACCGTTTTAGGATGGGTGATTTTCGTCATTGCGTTTTTCACGTACTTGTCCACCATAGAACCCAATTTCAGTTTTTGGGATTGTGGCGAGTACATTTCTTCTGCAGTAAAACTTGAAGTAACGCACGCTCCCGGAGCGGCTTTATTCCAGATAGTGGGTGCCGTGGCAGCCATTTTTGCATTAGGGAAAGGCGAAAATTACTCCATCGTAATTAATGCGATGTCTGCATTGTTCAGTGCGCTGACGATTTTATTTTTGTTTTGGACGATCACGCACTTTGTAAGACGACTCTTAAACAAAGATTTTGAAGAAATCACCAAACACCAGGAAATCTCTATTTTGTTTGCAGGAGCAATAGGAGCACTTTGCTTCACCTTCTCAGATACATTCTGGTTTTCTGCCGTAGAAGGAGAGGTTTATTCAATGGCTTCCATGTTTATCGCTCTTTTGGTCTGGTTGATCACAAAATGGGAAAATGAGTACAAAGCGGCCGACAGTGAAAGATGGATTATCCTTATTTTCTTCGTTTTGGGACTTTCTGTGGGAGTACACATGATGTGTATGCTGGCAACACCTGCAGTATGTCTGGTATACTACGCAAGAAACTATAAGTTTACCTGGAAAAACTTTATCTGGGCTAACCTTATTACGCTGGGAATTCTGATCGTTGTATTCAAAATTATTTTCCCGTTGATCATGACGATGTTCGGAAGACTGGAAATTTTCTTTGTAAATGGTCTTGGACTTCCTTTCCACTCAGGAACGATTGCTGCATTTATTCTGATGGCTGCAATCTGCTACTTCATCATCAGATATGCCAGAAAAACAAAAAGAAATCTGTACCAGACCATAGCACTATCTGTAGTGTATATGATCATCGGTTTCTCTTGCTGGATGGTCATTCCGATCAGAGCGAATGCTAATCCACCAATGAACCTTAACGACCCTGATACGGCGATTGGAATGTTGGATTATTACAACAGAGAGCAGTACGGGGACTGGCCAACAATCTACGGACAGAACTACACTGCATTCCTTGATGCGAATGGAATTGAAAAGAATGAGGACGGAAGCTTTAAAACAAAAAAGACCGGAGAAATCTACGAAAAAGATGAAAAAACCGGAACTTACAGAAAAACGGGAGACCGTTTCAACTATGTTTTCAACAAGTCTCAGATAAGCTTAATGCCGAGAATGTTCAATGAGGACAAAGACGTAATGGCTAACTATATTTCAATGTATGGTGCTCCTGATTTTACATTCAACTATGGAAATGAAGATGTGGCAGACAACCCACAGGCTAAGCAGATCTTTGACGAATTGAGAGCAAAATATGAAGATAAGTCGATTACCGCTTCAGATTATCTGAAAGTAAAACCTTATAACCTGATCAATGTTCAGAAGCCTTCTTTACTTCAGAATATGGATTACTTCATTTCTTTCCAGAACGGATATTATTTTGTAAGATATTTGATGTGGAACTTTGTAGGAAGACAGAACGATCTTGAAGGAAACATGGAAAGCACAAAAGGAAACTGGATTTCCGGAATTCCTTTTATCGATAATGTTATTGTAGGAAATCAGGATAAAATGCCTGCTAAATTTAAAAATGAAAGTACGGTTAAATTCTTCTTCCTTCCATTAATTTTAGGATTGATCGGTTTCTTTTTCCAACTGAACAGAGATTTCGGAAGATTCTATGCTTTATTATCTTTATTTATCATAACCAGTGTAGGAATTATTTTCTATACAGGAGTAAAACCTTTCGAACCAAGAGAAAGAGATTATGCAATGGTAGGCTCTTTCTATGCTTTTTCCATCTGGATCGGATTAGGTGCAGGAGCTATTCTGTGGTTCTTACAGTCTAAAATCAAATCCAACGGTGCGAATATCGCTTTAGGAGTTGTATTGTTGGGAGTACCTTTTATGATGGGCTTCCAGAACTATAATGTTCACGACAGAAGCAACAGATATACAGCATACGACTATGCTTATTCAGTGCTGAAATCACTACCGAAGGACGGAATTTTATTCGTTTACGGAGATAATGATACTTATCCGGTTTGGGCGATCCAGGAGACTGAAAGATTCAGAGACGATGTGAAAGTGGTTAACTTTACTCTTGCATCAACTCCTTGGAACCTTGATCAGGTAAAAAGAAGAACGTATAATGCAATGGGAATTCCTAGTCAGTTGACGCATGAAGATTATAGAGACGGAGTAAACGACCAGATCTATATGATGAAGAAAGAAGACTGGGAAGGAGTATTCTCTATGCTGAAAGAGCAGGGTGTTCCTGATACGGAATTCCAGGCGTTCAGAAAGTATCTTACTCAGGATTCATTGACTTTGAAAGAGGCAATCAATTTCATCAAATTCAAATCTCCTGAAAAAGATCAGTTGTTGAAAATGTACTTCGGAGAAGAGAAATATGAGAAATACAACATTCTTCCGGTAAACAAATTCATTCTTCCGGTAAATAAGGAAAATGCTTTAAAAGCAGGAATCATCAATCAGGCTGACCTTCCAAATGTTGCTAATCAGATCATGATTACTTACAAAGGAAATACATTGTATAAAAACAACCTGATCCTGATGGATTTATTGGCAAATTTCGACTGGAAACGTCCAATTAACTTCTCCTCAGGAGGTATTTACGACAGTGAAAATATTTTCTACCTTAACGATTATCTTCAGTTTGACGGCTTCAGCTACAGATTGATTCCAATCCAGACCCTGCCATCAGCAGACGGAGATATGGGAAGAGTAGATGCCAACCACCTTTATAATGTAGTGAAAAACTTCAGATGGGGTAATTTTAAAGATCTGAATGCTCACTTTGATGAAACCGCTACTTCTAATATCATCAGCTATAGAATGTCAGCAAGCAGAGCAGCAGCAGCTCTGGCATTGAGCGGACAGAAAGCGAAAGCATTAGAAATATTGGATCTTGCAGCTAAGGAAATTCCGGCAGAGAAATACAATGATCCCCGTTCATTAAGCTCTATTGTATCAGGATACATTATTGCAGGGCAGGAGCAGAAAGGTCTTCAGCTGGCAGAAGTGCTTAAAAAAGGAATCTTTGAAGAATATGATTATTATCAAAGCCTTTCTAAAGCAGACCAAAGCTACTTGAGAAGACAGATGAGAACAAAACCAATGGAATATTCTCTTGTTGTAGCGGCTGTTACGGATGCTTATACAAAGATTGGCCAGAAAGAAAAAGCGTATGCTTATCTGGTAAAATCCATTGAGCCGATCGATAAGAAGTTCAATGCATTTGTAAAAGATCTTCAGCAGATGGGCAAAGAGAAAGCGATGAAAGAATCTGAAGAAGTTCAAAAGATCACGCCATTCTATCAGTACTTATTTGATGTGATGGAGCCTTTTGATTCTACTTACTCTAAAGAAAAAGAAAATCAGATCACTTCAGCAATCATCAAAGCAACACAATAAAATACATTTAAAAACGGGACTTCGGTTCCGTTTTTTTATTATTGGGAATCCTGAATATTAAGATTATATTTGTGAAACTAAAAATACATAATGGCTGAAGCACAAAATAGCAAATTCCCAATCTATGCCGTCATCATTACGGTTCTTTTCAAACTTCTTTTTTTATTGACGCACTATATCCAGGAAGATGCATTTATTACCTGGAGAGTTGCTCAGAATCTATTGGACTATGGAGTGATCGGCTTCAACGGAGATACTAAAATTTCAGCATCTACCACTCATCTGTACGTTTTTGTGTCTTATATTTTCAACCTGATTTTTGGTAAAGACAACTTTATAGAACCTCTTTTGATTTTTAATTCTATTCTGTTTACCATAGGAACATTATTTCTTTCCCATCTGGTTCTTAAAAATCCGTGGCATAAGGCTCTTTTTATATTTTTGATCGGTATCCTGCCGCCATCCATTAAGATTTCAATACTTGGAATGGAATACGGACTTCTGTTCTTTCTGGAAATGGCATTGCTGTATTACGGATTTCATAAAGGAAAGAAATGGGTATTGACTCTTCTTCCGGTTTTGATCATGTTTACAAGAGTTGATACCGTCATATTCTTAGGCATCACATTTCTTGTAGATACATTCTGGAACAAAAAAATCAGATGGAATTATGTATTGGGTGGAGTATTGGGAATATTATCAACATTGGCTTTCAACTGGTTCTATTTTGGAGAAGTGGTCAATAATACCATTACTGCCAAAAAATTGCTTTATGAAGAAAACTTTACTTTCCAACAGCATATTCATTACTTCTTTAAGAGTTTCGGGAACTTCTGGGGAATGCTGAAACTTCCGGGAGATTTCAATCCGTTTACGATCGTTGTCCTGATTTTTGAACTTCTTTGTTTTATTTATCTGATCAGACAGAGAGGGAGCAGAAACTATTTTTTATGGATCATTTTCATTTTCGGATGGACCAAACAGCTTATTTTTCTTTCTCAGAAAAGTTTATTCGACTGGTATTACTGGGTGCCACAGCTTTTGCTTTTCGTTCCGGTTCTTATTTTTGTACTGGAGCAGAAAGAGAAAAGAACCTTATGGCTATCCCTGCTTGTGGGAATATATATTCTTCCGATGCTGGCATTCCAGACTGTTCATTCCATTGCTACAGGTAACGGAGAATGGAATTACCGAAGAACCATCGGAACCTTTTTAAATCAATACGAAAAAGACAAAAATCAATGGATCTTACTGGAGCCTGCCGGATATATCCCTTATTTTTCAGGATTAAAAACAATAGATGAGGTAGGTTTGGTAGATAAACAGATTCAGACAGAAATCAAAAAAGATAAAGTGAACTACTGGATCAATACGGTGAAAACAAGAAAGCCCAAATACCTGCTTTCGTATCAGAATTTAGATGAAGGGAAAAATGCAGAGTACTATAAAACCCATTATAAACTGCTGAAGGAATTCAGGGTAAAAGATCACCTGAACAGTAACAACAAGATTCTTGAAAAAATCTATCATCTGAAGCCTTCAGGAACAGATTATAATCTGTACATTAGAGTTGATTAAAAGATTAAAAAATACAAAGTTTAAAAAAATAGGGAAACAAGGCGCTAACAACGCTTTCACTCTAATAGTCTCAAACCTTCAAACCCAACCCCTGCAACCTATTATCTAAAAACTACAACCTAACTATGAAATACTGTGCTTTTCTCCGCGGCGTTAATGTAAAAGGAACCAATATGAAAATGGCCGAAGTCTGTCAGGTCTTTAAAGATGCCGGAATGATGGAGGTGAGTTCTATTCTGGCTTCCGGAAATATTGTTTTTTCTTCAGACAAAAATGCTGAAGACCTAAAGACCCTGCTGGAAAAAGCGATGTCAGAACATTTTTTCTATGAAGCTTTTTTGTTTATCAGGTCTCAGGAAGAAACAGAACTCTTCTGGAACAGTATTCCTTTTGAAAAGAATAACGATTTCCATATTTATGGTTTTGTAGGAATGCCGGGAGTAGAAAAAGTTCTGATGGAGGAGTTTCAAAAAGCAACCCAGGCAGAAAATGAAAAAGCAGAAATTGTGAATGATCTCTTTTATTGGCAGGTTCCCAAGGGAAATACTTTAGATTCTACCTTTGGAAAAGTTTTAGGAAAGAAGAGCCTGAAGGATCAGATGACCAGCAGGAACATCAATACATTCGAGAAGGTTTTGAATAAGATGGGGTAGATTTTATTATAATACATCAATAAAAATATGATATACTACTACTACTACTACTACTACTACTATGTGGGTATATCATTTAATAGGGACGGGCTTTAGCCCGTCTTTTTTTATCACAATTCCATTGGCTTTAGCCGAAATCTAATATGTGTGTCATCCTTATCATTCCGGTTAAGAATCTAATCTAATATTTTAACATGGAATGTTAGATCTTTTTCAGAATGGTAAACTGGGTATATCATTCAATAGGAACGGGCTTTAGCTCGTTCTTCTTTCACGAAAATTCCATTGGCTTTAGCCAAAATCTAATGTATGCGTCATCTTTATCATTCCAATTCAAAATCTAATCCTATATTTTAACATACAATGTGCTGATTCTTTCAAAATGACAGAATGGGTATTGAAAAATACCGGAAAATTGTATTACTGAATACTCAATGAATTTCAACCAAAAATTAATCAATAAAATGTACCTGAACTAAATAGGAAGGTTATCTTCTCTTAAACCTTAGTCTCTCCTCAAATAATTTCCATTTCTGAAACTTTCTCAGTATTTTTACTGAACTTTTTAATTACAACAAAAATGATTCAATATTTAGATAACATTCAGCACAAAGACTCAAAGAACTTTTTCCTTATTGCCGGACCTTGTATTATTGAAGGGGAAGATATGGCGCTGAGAATTGCTGAGAAGGTGATCAATATTACAGACAAGTATAATATCCCTTATATTTTCAAAGGAAGTTTCAAAAAGGCGAACAGAAGCCGTGTTGACTCTTTTACAACCATTGGAGAAGAGAAATCACTGGAAATTCTTAAAAAAGTAGGCGAGACGTTCAATATTCCTACTACTACGGATATTCATGAGAATGAGCATGCAGCATTGGCGGCACAATATGTTGATGTATTGCAGATTCCTGCGTTTTTGGTACGTCAGACTGACCTTTTAGTGGCAGCTGCTAAAACAGGAAAATGTGTGACTTTGAAAAAAGGACAGTTCCTTTCTCCGGAAGCGATGAAGTTTGCTGTTCAGAAGGTAACAGATTCTGATAACCAGAAAGTAGCAATCATTGAGAGAGGAAATTCTTTCGGATATACAGATCTTATCGTGGATTACAGAGGAATTCCTACGATGAGAGAATATGCACCGGTTATTTTGGATGTTACCCACTCTTTACAGCAGCCGAACCAAAGTTCAGGAGTGACAGGCGGAAGACCGGATCTTATTGAAACCGTTGCCAAAGCAGGAATTGCTGTAGGAGCAGATGGTATTTTCATAGAAACGCATCCTACCCCTGAAACTGCATTATCTGATGGAGCGAATATGTTAAGACTGGATTTATTAGAAGATTTATTACAAAAATTAACAAGAATTAGAGAATCGATTTTGTAATTGTTAAAAAAACATTAATTTTAGAAATTCTAAAATATTTCTTTTGAAAAAACTAGTTTTACCGCTAAGCCTTATGGTCCCTGTACTGATTTTCTCCCAACATAGAAAAAAGGATACAGCGACCACTAAAGTAACCGATATAGAGGAAGTAGTCTTCCAGAAAAAAGCAACAGGAAAAACAAATGACATCACCAATGTCAAAATCTCAGCAAAGGATGCGAAAGGAGTCGCTACTATAAGTGGAGGAATTGAAGGATTGCTTAAAACACTTCCTTCCGTAAACTCCAATACTGAGCTGTCTTCCCAATATATGGTTCGTGGTGGAAACTATGATGAAAACCTTATCTACATCAATGATATTGAGATCTACAGACCTTTCCTGATCAGAAACTCTCAACAGGAAGGGATGAGTATCATCAATCCGGATATGGTGTCTTCCGTGAATTTCTCAGCAGGAGGTTTTGAAGCCAAGTATGGTGATAAAATGTCTTCTGCTTTAAATATCTATTACCGTGAGCCTGAAAAATTTGAAGTTTCAGGAGAAGCAAGTTTAATCGGAGGCAGGCTTACAACAGGGCTGGCTTCAAAAAACAAAAAATTAACCGCTTTATTCTCAGGTAGATACAGGAATACGAACCTTGTTCTTAATACCTTAAAGGAAGATACAGATTTTAACCCTACTTATTGGGATTTCCAGTCTTACCTTAATTATCATGTTAATGACAAGTTCTCTATGTCATTCATCGGATATTATTCCAAGAATGATTATGAGATGATTCCCAGACAGAAAAGTGTAACATTCGGAAGCCTTCAGCAGCCTATTACTGTAAATATAGGATATGGAGGGAAAGAGAATGATCAGTACAAAAACATGATGGGGACTTTTTCCATGAATTATAAGCCGGCAGACCAATGGAAACTTACATTGGATGCTTTTGCCTATCAGAACAGGGAAAAAGAATATTATACCATACAGTCAGCTTATGAATTGCAGACTTTCGATCCTAAAACACAGGAACCTGTTGCTTCATACGATATGGGCGGACAGATCGAGCATGCAAGAAATGATTTGTTTGTAAGAACGTATGGAACTCAGTTCAGAGCAAAATTTTCACCCAATGTCAATACGGATATTGAAGTAGGGTTCAAATACGAGAAAGAAACCCTAAAGGATAATACCAACGAATGGAAACTGGTAGACTCTGCAGGATACAGCATCCCAAGACCTGAGGTTATCGATCCGAGAACCGGGGCTACAGGAGACCTTAAACTGGCTTATTATATTGCCGGGCAAAACAATATTGAGCCTTCAAGGCTGTCGGCTTATGCTCAGTATTCACAGAAATTCTACTGGGGATCCAGTAAAGTATTCTTGAATGCCGGTGTACGTGTTGCCAACTGGAGTTTCAATAAAGAAACCATATTCTCTCCGAGAGTTCAGTTCGCCATAAAACCGGAATGGGATACCGATATGTTGTTCAAACTTTCGGCAGGGATCTATTATCAGTCTCCTTTCTATAAAGAGATTAAAGACCTTGACGGGAATTTCAACTCCAATATCAAGTCACAGCGTTCTATGCAGGTGATTCTTGCCAATGATTATGAATTCCAGATGTATGACAGACCGTTTAAACTGACTACGGAGCTTTACTACAAGAAAATGGATAACCTGATTCCGTATTATATGGACAATGTAAGGATCCGTTATTCCGGAGAGAATAATGCTAAAGGTTATGCGTATGGTATTGATACGAGATTGTTTGGTGAATTTGTTCCGGGAGTAGATTCTTGGCTTTCTGCGAGTTATGCAAGAGTATATGAGAATATAAACGGTAAAGGAGATATTCCGAGACCTACAGATCAAAGGTTAAGATTTGCGATGTTCTATCAGGATTATATGCCGCAGTTTCCGTCGATGAGAGTAAACCTTACTTTGGTATATGCGATGGGATTACCAACTGGGGCGCCTGTTATGTTTGACAGCAACGGTCAGCCTGATTTCAATTCTGCCTACAAATTCCAGAAAACACTACCGTCGTATAAAAGGGTAGATATAGGATTAACGAAAGTATTTATTGATCCGAAGGATAAAAAGAACAGATCCGGTTTCTGGGGGAACTTCCAGGAGCTTTCATTAGGAGTTCAGGTGTTCAATGCGTTTAATATCAATAACACGGTTGCTAACCAGTGGATCACGGATTATAATTCAGCCAATACGAATATATATCCGGTTCCGGTACGTCTTACAGGACGTTTCTTCAATGTGAAACTTGAGTTTAAATTATAGAAATAAGACTTAGATTTTATCATTTAAAATCGGCTCAATCCGCTGCAATAGCGAGATAAAATATAGAAAAGCTTCCGGAATTATTTTCGGGAGCTTTTTTATTTACCCGAATTTTATAACAAGAATACTGAATTTTATAACTACCGTTTCAAAGATATTTTTAACTTTGCTGTATCAATGAAAAAGATTCTTGCCATATTATTCTCTATTTTCTACTTCGGATTTTCTTCCGGGGCAGCTTTTAGCGTTCATTACTGTATGCAGGAATTTGTTTCTGTAAGTCAGAAAACAGTTGATATTTGTGGCAAATGCGGCGTTAAAGACAAGAAAGGATGCTGCAAGACAGAGATCAAAATCGTAAAAGTAGATGACTCCCAGAAATCTGATTTCCTTAAAATCGATTTTTTAAGTTTGGTTTCAGAAATTCCGGTGAAACATCAGTTTGCCATTATTGACAAATCTTTTTCGGCGACCAAATTTACCCAAATTCAGATCAATGCACCGCCTGAGTACAGGCCGGTACCTATCTACATCAATCATTGTAATTTTAGAATTTAGAATCTGTCAGTCGTTTCAGGTAATGTAATCATACCGTTACGGGCGACATGTCCTGACGCATTTTCCTTTGCGTTACCCTTATTCTTTATTAAAAAAATTAATTCTAAAATTTAAAACAATGAAAAAGTATATCATTACAGCAGCCTTATCTTTATTCTCAGTTATTTCACTTTCAGCACAGTCTAAAAAAGATGCTCAGGTTTCAAAACTGTATCAGAACTATATTGCGATCAAATCAGCATTAGCTTCAGATGATGCAGACAAAACTTCAAAGGCAGCAACAGAATTTATCAAAACAGCTTCAACGATCGACTACAAATTAGTCTCTGAAGGAAATCTTAACATCCTTAGAAAAGATGCTTCCGTTATCTCAGAAGCGAGAACCGTTGCCTCTCAAAGAGAAACTTTTCTGAATCTTTCAGATAATATGATCGCGCTTACGAAAGAATTTAAACTTTCAGACAAACCCGTTTATGTACAGTACTGCCCAATGGCAGACGGAAGCTGGTTAAGCGATGAAAAACAGATCATGAATCCTTACTACGGGAAATCTATGCTTTCATGCGGAAGCGTAAAGTCAGAAATTAAATAAGTATTGTATTAGTCTTTAATGTAATAAGTTGCATAGTTTAATGTATAATTTACTTAAAGCTATGCAGCTTCTAAAAAGTTCAGAAAAGTATGAAAAAACTAATCATGTTTCTGGTACTTCTATTCTCTGTTTTTACTTTCGCACAAACAACAAAGACGTATTATACCTGTCCTATGCACCCGGAAGTAGTATCATCAAAACCTGGTGACTGCCCGAAATGCAAAATGACCCTGGTAAAGAAAACCGTTATGGTGAAACCTATTCCTAAAACAGAAATAAAAGCAAAACCTGTAGAAACCAAAATAAATAGAGCTCAAGTTGATAATAAGGCGAACAAAGCTGAGGAGGCTAAGAAAGCCAATAGAGGAAAGGAAGTTGAGAAGCCCAATGTAGAGAGCAGAATTAAGAAGGAGCAATTGATGGTGGCTGGAGAGTCTAAAGCAGAAATTAAATCTCAGTCGAAGTCTCAGTTTCAATCTCAAACTACCTATACCTGTCCGATGCATCCTGAAGTGATTTCAGATAAACCGGGGAAATGCCCGAAATGCGGAATGGAACTGGTAGAAAAAGAAACACAGAAGCCCGCCATTGAAACCCCAAAGGATGAAAAATCTGTTTTAAAGAGAAATTCTGAGAACGGAAAAATTACTTTCGGAGGGAAAACAGTTCGATATGATCTGTATGTAAAAGATACCATCGTCAATTTTACAGGAAAAAACAGAAGAGCCATTGCGATCAATGGAAAGCTTCAGGCTCCCACTTTATATTTTACAGAAGGAGATACAGCTGAGATCTATCTTCATAATATGCTGAAAGAGAATACAGGACTGCATTGGCATGGAGTTATTCTTCCCAATGAACATGACGGAGTTCCTTATCTTACCACAAAACCTGTGAAACCGGGAGAAACCCACCTGTATAAATTCAGAATTTCACAGAACGGAACCTATTGGTACCATTCTCATGAAGCACTTCAGGAGCAGATAGGGATGAACGGAATCTTGGTTTTCAAAAAAAGAGAGGGCGAGCCCAAAACGGAATATAATGCAGAAATTCCTGTCCTGCTGGGAGATTGGAGTGATGATGATCCTATGCAGATCGCCCGAAGACTTCATATGGCCAACACCGATTGGTATGCCGTTAAGAAAAACGCTGTCCAGAGTTACTGGGAAGCCATCAAATCCGGAAATTTCGGAACAAAAGCACTGAATGAATGGAAAAGAATGGAAGCAATGGACGTCAGCGATGTGTATTACGATAAATTCCTGATCAATGGTGTTCCAAGCTCAGATTACTCAAACCTAAAAGCAGGAGATAAAGTAAGATTGAGAGTGGCGAATGGAGGTTCTTCCACTTATTTCTGGCTGAATTACGGTGGCGGGAAGATAAAAGTGGTAGGAAATGACGGAAACGATGTAGTCCCTGTAGAAGTTGACCGCTTGATCGTAGGGGTCTCAGAAACGTATGATATTGAAGTCACAATTCCGGAAAACAAAAGTTTCGAATTCAGAGCTACTTCAGAAGATAGGATAGGACATGCATCACTCTGGCTGGGTTCCGGTGAAAAAGTGGAGGCTCCCAATTTACCAAGGCTGATGCTTTTTGAAGGAATGAAAATGATGAACGGAATGATGGAAATGAGCGGAAATATGAAGCCGATGACCATGACGATGGGAAATCAGATGATGGATATGAATGAAGTAATGTACCCGGAAATTCCAGAAAGTCAAAGAAAAACGACTGCAAAACACATCAATGAAATGATGGGGGTAAAAACTAAGGAGGATAAAAAAGAAGAGGATCACTCTCAGCATTCAGAGATGAACATGAAAGAAGAAAAAACGATCAAAAGATTGTCTTATAATATTTTAAAATCTCCTGAAAAAACAATTCTTCCTACCGATAGCATTCGTGAAATGAAGTTTACCTTGGAAGGAAATATGAACCATTACCTGTGGACTCTGGATAATAAAACCGTTACTGAAACAGATAAAATCCTGGTGAAAAAAGGGGAGATCCTTAGAATCAAACTGTATAATAATTCTATGATGCGCCACCCGATGCACCTTCACGGTCATGATTTCAGACTGATCAATTCAAAAGGCGAATATTCTCCACTGAAAAATGTGGTAGACATCATGCCGATGGAAACCGTTACGATTGAATTTGCTGCTAATCAGGATGGCGATTGGTTCTTCCACTGTCATATTTTATACCATATGATGGCGGGAATGGGAAGGATCTTCAGTTATGAAAATTCAAAGCCCAATCCACAGCTTCCGAACAGAAAGCTGGCATGGAAAAACTTCCTGCAGGATAATAAAATGGTAAGTTCTATGGCGATGCTGGATGTGGCAAGCAATAAGATACATGCAGAAACAATGACGATGTTCGGACCAAGATGGGCGAATCTGAATGAGTTTCACAGCAACTGGAACTTCGATCATTTTGAAGGAAGTGCAAAAGTGGGAAGATTCTTAGGAAAATTTCAGTGGGCATTGCCTTATGCAGGAGTAAGGGTTCAAAAGAACCATGAGATCATGGAAAGACAGATGGCAGAAGATATGGGCATGGATTTTCATGGTAAAAAGACCTGGTTCGGACAGCAGAAAGCTTCGAAAAATAAATTGGCTTTCATGGTCGGGATGCAGTATGTATTACCGATGCTGATCACTGCAGATGCAAGTGTTGACCAGAATGGAAAAGTTCTGTTGGAGCTGAGTAGGGAAGATATTCCGCTTTCCAGAAAGCTGAGAGGAAACTTTAGTGTCAATTCAGACGGTGAATTTTCTACGGGAATAAGATATATCCTGCAAAAATGGTTATCCGTTTCCGGAAATTATGACAATGAGATGGGCTGGGGAGCCGGTCTTACCTTAACGTATTAATTTTGATAATTATATGCAATTTTACACTAATTTCCTGCGTCAGAAATCGAATACTCGAAGATAGTGTAGAGTTGTATATAGTTCTCATTCATTTTTAACCCTATTACTCTATAAAATCATTCAGAAACAATGAAAAATATAATAACCGTATTATTAGTGGGAGCTACATTATATTCATGTGCTAAACCCGAAAATAAAGGATCTGAAAATAAAGCAGCAGGACCGGAAATCAAAACCACACCCAAGGCTGATTCTGTGGTTGCTTCAACTCAAAGCAAGGAAGTAAAAGAAAGTTCAGAAGAAAATAAAAAAGAAGCCGGTGAGCTTTCAGATTTTCCAATACAGCAAGTGATGCAAGGATATATTCCTTTAAAAAATGCTTTAGCTCAGGATGATTCTAAAAAAGCTTCCGATGCCGCTAAAAATCTGTTTTCTATAGTAAAAAAAATAGCTGCCAGTAAAACCAATGTAAAGAGCAATTCTGAGTTGCGTGATATTTTGGAAAGTGTATCAGAAAATGCAGAGCATATTGGAGAAAACGCGGATGATATAGTACATCAAAGGGAACATTTACTTTCTCTGAGTAATGATATTACCGATTTGATCGGAGAAGTAGGAACCGGTGGTTTAAAATTATATCAGGATTTCTGCCCTATGTACAATAATGGAAAAGGAGGAACCTGGATTAGTGAGACAAAGGAAATTGTAAATCCTTATGAAGGCTCAAAAATGCTTAACTGCGGATCTGTAAAAAAAGTATTGTAGACCCCATGAGCCGCTCTATTAAAAATATATTTTTCGGCTTTATCATTATTTTTTTAATCATTCAGGTGATTCAGCCTGTCCGTAATATTGATCATGGGCAGGTACCTTCATCTGACATTTCAAAAGTGTATCAGGTTCCCGGAAATGTACAATCTATTTTGAGAACCTCGTGCTATGATTGTCATAGTAATTCAACGGATTATCCTGTTTATGCATACATTCAACCATTAAGTTTTTTTCTTGAAAAACATATTAAAGAAGGAAAAAAAGAGTTGAATTTTAATGAATGGGGACTTTACAGCCATAGGAAACGAACGAATAAACTAGAAGCTGTTAAAAATCAGATAAAGCAAGGAAAAATGCCACTTTCTTCTTATCTCTATCTTCACCATGATGCAAAACTGTCTGATGAGAAGATAAAAGAGGTTGTTGACTGGATAGAGTCAATCGATACAGAAGACAAATAGAAGAATAAAGGCAGAAAATCTATGAGTAAAAAATAAAAACCATCTCAGCAATGAGATGGTTTTGTTTATTAGGCTATTTTATTTAGCCGCTTCCGCTGTTTTTGTTTTTTCAGCAGGTTTATAAGTTACATTTTTAATATCAACGGTCATTTCTTTCAGGCGTTTTGCCACATTTTCAGGCATATCTTTCTGGTATCTGCCCCCGATTACTTCAGAAAGGAATTTTTCCGTTTCGGCATACATTGCCATACTGTTAACCGGTTTTCTGAATCCGTGGCCTTCATCATCAGCAAGAATATAATTTACTTTTTTCCCTTTATCACGCAGGGCGATGACAATCTGATCTGCTTCAGCCTGCTTTACTCTTGGGTCGTTAGCCCCCTGAACAATCAGTAAAGGTTTGACGATTTTGTCTACACTGAATAGCGGGCTTGCTTCCTGCATTCTTTTCTTACCCTCTTCAGTTCGTGGATCACCCACCATACCATAGAGGAAAGCACGGCCTGATTCCCAATAAGCAGGCACAGAATCCAGCAGAGTGAAAAGATTACTTGGCCCTACAATATCAACTCCTGCAGCATAGACCTCCGGTGTGAATGCCAATCCCGCCAGTGTTGCATATCCGCCATAGCTTCCGCCCATGATGGCAACTTTATTTTTATCTGCAATTCCCTGATTGATCAGGTATTTTACTCCCCACGTAATATCATCCTGCATCAGCTTTCCCCATTGCAGATCGCCTCCGTTCTGAAATTTTTTACCATAGCCTCCACTTGCTCGGAAGTTAGGCTGAAGTACGGCATATCCTCTGTTGGCTAAAAACTGTACGATTGGATTGTAGCCCCAATAATCTCTCGGGCCTTTTGGTCCTCCGTGAACCAAAACGACTACAGCAACATTTTTTCCGCTCGATCCTACGGGTAAAGTCAGATAAGCCGGAATTTCAAGTCCGTCGCTGCTTTTATAGGAGATCGGGGTCATGGAAGCCAGATACTGTTCAACTTTTTTCAGTTCTGCTCTTGGAGTATATTGGAAGATCAGCTGCCTGGTTTTAGCATCAAAGAAATAAGATTCAGAAGCATATTTGTCACCCCAAACTGAGATTAAAAATTTAGAATAATCCTTCGTTGAGCTTCCGAAATTAACCTCTCTTCCCGGAAATTTACTTTGAAGAAATTTATAATTATCTTCCCATGTTTTATCTTTCCAGTAATAGTCTGTTTTGTCACCGGTATATGACGTAGAAATGATCTTTCTCGTATTTCTGTCCATAGACAACCCGCCGAAATCTACTTTTCCTTTAGGATCAGCTTCAACTTTTGTGATTTGCTTTGTTTTTGGATCCATCATGAACAATGCGGTCTTATCCAGATCTCCTTTATTAGTTACCAGATAAAATTTAGCATTATCTTCGCTCCAGCTTGCAATATAAGCGTTTTCTGTAACCAGCGTTTCATAGATGGGGGTCAACTTATCTCCGTCTTTGTAAAGAAATTGTGTGGTTCCCTTATCATCTGTTTTGGATAAGACCCTGAGTTTTTCGTCCCAGTCGAAATCATAGCCTGTCACGCGGTCTGTATTTTCATAGATCTTTTTCATCTCTCCTGTAGAAATCTTCAGAGAATACAGATCATGCCATGCTTTGTCACGGTTGTTTAAACCTACCATCAACAAGTCGGGATCTTTTCGGCTTACCATATAGATCTGAGCAGCTATTTCTTTGAGAGGAGTGATATTCCTTGATGCGGGAACTCCGGTTGCGGCTTTTGCGATAGGATCTACGGCAAAAATATTCATATTTTCATCCCCGTTATTGTCTTTTACATAGAGGATGTACTTCCCATCTTCTGACCAGAAATAACCATTCAAAGGCCGCTTACTGTCAGTTAACGGGCGGGCTTTATCAAAAGGTTCATCAATCTTTTTCACCCAGATGTTCATAATTCCTCCGTATTCTTTCGTAAACGAGATCCACTTTCCATCCGGGCTCAGCTGACCTCCTGAAATTTCCGGATTTCCAAAAAACAATCCTCTGTCCAGTAACGGGACTTCCTGTGCCTGTGCTGTATTCACTCCCAGGATCAGGAGCAATGCATAAAAGAATTTTTTCATATTTTTTGATTTTGATATGGGTTAATTTAGTTATTTCTTTCCACAAAAAAACAAAAAAAATGATCCTTTTGGTTGAAATTGTGATGATTAGGTTTACACCTCCAGCTCAATGATTTACCTGATCATCTTCTGATTGACACTTTCAGGAATTAAATTCATCATAAAATTCCGCAATGAATTTCCGTGTTCCCATTGAGATACTTTCTGTTGGGCGCAAGAAAATCACAGATTTTGGGAAATATCCAGTACATTTTTATTTTGCCACGAATTCACGAATAAATCATATGCACTTAATTATATCCATAAAGAAAATTATTCGTGCATCCGTGGCAAAAAAACTAGAGACAATACTTGCTGAGGATCTTTTATTTTCTTGTGTCTTTGCAATCATCAACAAAGTATAATTAAAAAAATTATAGCGTTAAGATATAGCTTTCCGATACTTTTTTGAAACCATATTTACTGAAAAAATTATGAGCTCCATGATTATTCACACCACTTTCAAGCAGGATAAAACTGATATTCCAGCTTTTAGATTCGTGGATAGCCTTTTCCAAAAGTTTGCTTCCAAGAGACTGTCCTCTTACCGATTGATCCAGAAGCATATCTTCTAAAATTGCGTATTTTTTAAAAGGGCTGTTGATTACGTTGAAAACTGCCATTCCTACAATATCTTCAAGTTCATTTTCTGCGATCAGGATATTCAGTTTAGAACTTCCGTCAGAATTAAAATCGGTAAGCAGCTGTTCTGTTAAGATTACTTCCAGATCAGGATTCCAGTGGTGAGAATCAAGGGCTCTGCCAGACATCATCTCTCCGTGGGAAATATAAGAATCCGTTTTATGAGTGATGAAAAAGTCTACCAGTTCTTTGATACGGGCTTTATCGGTGAGCCATTTTGTAGTATATTCCATGAGATGTAGTGTTATTTTAAATTTTTCAAAGGTGTTTGGGGTTTGATTACTTTGGGTATTTCGGCATGATGAGGTCTCCTTTACTGATTGTGTACTTCAAATCCGGGTAAGTAAAATCCAATGCTCTGTTTTCCTTTCCTCTGAGCTGAAAGAATTCTGATTCCTGCTCCTGATCAGCGAGGGTAAATGATTCTCCTGCAGAAAACTGTGGTTGCCCATGGCTGAAGTGAACAGATGTTTTCGATGTTCTGAAGGTGATACCCAGCCATTTATTGTCATTCACTTTCATTTTGGGATCCGGTAGAGCATTCAGGACTATTTTGTGCTGAAATTTGGTGTTGGTTTCCAACGAAAACAGAACCACAGAATGATGGTGCAATATTATTTCAGATTCTTCATCAGTTGTTTTGTCTTTAATGACAAGCTTTCTCAGCTGAAAATCTGCCAGTTCATCCGGTCGTTCATAGCAGGTAAATAGTGCTATAAAAGAATTATTTTCCAGATCGAGTGCCTGATCAGAATGAAAACCCATTTTAGAATACACAGCATCATACACTTCAATCAATGCGTTATTGAAATTCTGAGAAGGAATACCTATATTTTCAACGGCAAGAGTCTCGTTGATATGATCAACAAGACTTTGATGAATCTCTGAAAAAGCAGTGGCAGGAATCGTATATCGGGTAGTGGTTCTTACAATCGGAATATGCGGGCCATCTGGTTTCACGAGATGATTTCCCAATCTGCCTTTTCCTGTAGATTCAAATTCGGCGGAATGGAACAGATCATTGAATAAGTTTCTTTCTAAAGGAAGATTTATTTTGTGAAATGCTGTGCTATTCATGTTGCTTTCTCAGTGTATTTAAAAAATTGGCTTTTCATAATCTCCTGAATTCATGCTGAAATGAACTTTTCCATATTCCACCCTGTTTTCAGTACTGTTTTCTTCATAATAAGAACTTCTCAGCTCTTCACGAAGCTCAGGAGTCATTTCTTCAAGTTTAATATACTGTCCGTTTTCTTTGATGTAAGTCTGCCCCTCCGTATGCATTGCTTCCAGATTAGAGCACCTAACGACATAGCCCATTCTGATAGGAATCTGATCAACTCCCAACACAGACGGTCTGATTTCATGCGTATACAGTCTGTTGGTAGAAAGTGGAATCAGAAATGCAGAATCAGGGTACAACGTAACACTGAATTCTTTTTCCAGGGTATCATCCTCAACGGTTTTCTTAAGCCTGAAATGAAGTCTTGTCAGAGCACTCGTCTGTTTATAGCACCAGTCGAATCTGTCGGTATCTGACGGTTTCAGCAGTTCTGTATTGGTATCGTCATAGAACGTGCAAAATGCAATAAGCCCTTCTTTAGGCATATCCTTGGTCTTATCAGAATGAGCTTTGATCTTTGCTTTTACCTCCTTTGGAGAATCGTCTGTTTTCTTTTTGTTTTCATAGATCTGTACCAGCGCATGATTCATATCTGTTTGATGCTCAAATGTTTCCTCTACACATGTGTTGAGTGTGTTAATGATTTGATGATCAATATCCCGAAAGTTGTCGGTAGGTCCTGTAAGATTACTTGAACACCTCAAAAGATTGTAATGAAAAGCTTCCTGACCGGTTTCTGTAAAGTCTTTGGTAATCTTGCTCAGGTATATTCCTTTTCTGAATGCTTTAGATTCTTTGTTGGATTCTGTAAGTTCCTGAAAATCATGCTCAGATTTAATCTTTTCGAAGCTGTTATCGTCAGAAAACAGTTTTCTGTAGTAGACACCTGCATTACTGATGATCACCGGAACTTCTCCCAGATTTACAATCCTTGAATTTTTCGGACGGTTATCATCATTGAGCGACAATTCTTTTATAATATGCAGCTGTTGAGGACTTGCTGTAAGGGTATTCAAGTCTCCACATACATAAACCTTTTTGTTGGAAGTGGCATCCAGATCAGCCAGGCTGTTGATGACTGAGCCGCAAAAATGATCCGTCAGATATTGAAGGTCGGTATTCGGGGCTGCATTGCTTTGCAAAACTAGAAGAACGTTTTTATCTTTTGAAATTTTATTTTCTGTAGGTAGTGTTGTCATGTTTATTTTTCAAATGGAGTTTTAAAATGGTATTAGTTGAAAATGTTTTAAAAATTGTTACAATTGATTTACAATCGGATTATTCAAAGGTAAGGAAAGAATACAAACTGAAAATAGAGTAGCTGCTGTTTCCTGAAAATAAAATATCCGAATGATCTCTCTTTCTGTCTGGGAAATATCATAGATGATTAAAACAATCCATAAAAAAACGGAGCCTGAAAACAGACCCCGCCTATAAGATTTTTTGCGCTAAAAATTATTTACCTAAATAAGATTTAAGGATCTTACTTCTGGTATTGTGTTTTAGTCTCTTAATTGCTTTTTCTTTGATCTGACGAACTCTCTCTCTTGTAAGATCGAAAGTCTCACCAATTTCCTCTAAAGTCATTGGGTGTTTTCCGTTCAGTCCGAAGTATAATCTTACCAGATCAGCCTCTCTTGGCGTTAAAGTATTCAATGCTCTTTCAATTTCGATTTGAAGCGATTCAAGCATTAAGTCTTTATCAGGACTTGGTGATTCTCCTGAACGTAATACATCATAAAGATTAGAATCTTCACCTTCTACTAAAGGTGCATCCATAGACAGGTGTCTTCCGGAGTTTTTCATCGATTCTTTAATATCCTCCTCGCTCATGTCAAGAACTTCAGCCAATTCTTCCGGAGAAGGTGGTCTTTCATTTTCCTGCTCAAGGTGAGCGTATGCTTTATTAATTTTATTGATGGAACCAATTTTGTTCAACGGAAGCCTTACAATTCTTGATTGCTCAGCCAACGCCTGTAAAATTGATTGACGGATCCACCATACTGCATAAGAGATAAATTTGAAACCTCTAGTTTCATCGTACCTTTTTGCCGCTTTCATCAGTCCTAAGTTACCTTCATTGATCAAATCGGGTAAAGAAAGACCTTGATTTTGGTATTGCTTGGATACAGAAACTACGAAACGAAGGTTGGCTTTGATTAATTTCTCTAATGCGGCTCTGTCGCCAGCACGTATTCTTTGTGCCAATTCTACTTCCTCGTCCGCAGTGATCAGTTCCACTTTACCAATTTCCTGCAAATACTTGTCTAATGAAGCAGTTTCCCTGTTGGTAACCTGCTTAGTGATTTTTAATTGTCTCATTTATTTTTATCCTCAAAAAAGAGTTACTATATAATATACGTATGGGAATACAAAAAGGTTACACAAGTTTTACTTTTTTATTAAATATTTTGATTGAAGTAGGATAGAAGGGCCTGGAACATGATTTAAAAATGTATTGTTCGGATGGTAGAAAGGGAAAAAACTATTTCTGAATACCATTAATCAAGAAACTTTAAACAAAAAAACGGAACCGAAGTCCCGTTTTTATCATATTATGGTTAAAATATTTTTTAACTTTCAATTAGAATAGCTCATTCAATACTTTTGCCAGTCTCAACCCTCCGTATAGCAACTGTCTTTCCAGAGTATCATTGAACTTATACTGGTAGTCATAAGATAATTTTGAACCATCCGGAGTCTGGGCATAGATCTTATTGGCGATTTTGTGAGAATCATACAACCAGTCTTCCAATGTTCCAGACTGAATTTGTGCTACTTCTTCTTTAGATTTGATGTCCAAAAGCTTAGAATATTCCGTGTAGCTGTATTTCTGAGAATCTACTAATTTTCCATCCCAAACTGAGTGCAAATTGGTTTTATCTCCGAAATAGGTCACATTGATTTTGTTTCCGCCCAAATCTTCAGCTCTTCCTACATGTAGTGGCTGAGCAAGGTCTCCCATAATGTGGATCAGGAAAATCAACGCAATTTTTCTGTCTTTTGCAGAAGTTTTCTCATCCTTGATCTGGCTGGATAATGTGTTTACCTGAGTATAAAGACTTGGTCCTGCCTGCATTTTTAAATTTTGGTCGAATGCTTTGAAGTCAGTCTGTGGGTCAATATTTACATAATGCCATGATGAAGCCTGCTTCCATGCACCCGTAGTGTCAGATTTGATGAAATCCGGCCAGTTGGCCCAATACGCAAGGCGTTCCTTACCCATTATCTTTTTTATTTCTCTTCTGGCCTTTCTGGAAAGGTGGTTCTCTGCAATGTCTGCAATGACTCTGTGTCCCGTCAGTCCCCACGCATACGAGTATAGTGAAGAGGAAATGAATGCTAAAATCAGAATTTTAGAATAAATACTTTTCATTTTAAATAACAATTTTCAGTCTGCAAAGATACGGCCCGCTTTCCGAATGAGCATACATTATCCCGGATTTATTCTATAAAGATGATGTTAATAAAATTTAATCTTAATAAAAAGAGTAATTATAATAGGTTTGGAGGATTTTTTTTGTGAATTATAGAAAAGATAGGTGAGTAAGATCATATATAATAAGGATGGAATAAAAACATCCAGGTTTAAAAAAGGAAGTAATATCCGTAACAGTAAGTCAATAGAGATCTGTTTAAAAATAATCTTATATTGCATGCCAGGTTTAAAACTTTAGGCTTAAATTTATAAGTTGTTGATAATGAGTTTTTAAATTCAAATTTTAATCCTTGGGTAAATTCGTTTATCACCGTATTTTTACGGAATTTGCTGAAAATTATTCCTTTTAATGCTAATTAATTAGTATTTTAGAATAAAATTATTAGTAAAATATTTTTTCAAACTTGCGAGATATATTATCTTTACAAGTCATAATCAGAGGAAACACTATGTATGAGAATAATATTGTAGATATGCATTACAATAAGCTGCAGACAGACTTTAAGGCTGAAGCTGTGGCGGTTAATCTTTTGAAATACCACCGGGCGGTAAGCAATATATTCATTGAGCGTGTCGGCGTGAACGACCGTGCTTACCTGAAAGATATTAAGAGTATTTCAAGCAGCTATTTAGGATTTGATGAGGAAGTATTTACCATAGAAAGTTATAGGGAGGGTATTTATGACTATCTTCCGGAAGGGCTTTTCCATCCGCCTTCTCTTGGAGCTTCCAGAAAAAATGTAGATACTGTGGTACGGGAAATCCGGAAGCAGAAAAGGGTAGAAGATGATGCCCGCAAATTTTTCCGTCCCTTTGAACTTGAGGTATTTTTTACCGAAATCAGTGCTTTACTGAAAGAATCAGAATTTGACATTACCAGCAATACAGACTCCCTTTTGGATACGGTGAGTGAGCTATGGCCGCTGGTCAGAATGCTGGACAAACAGAATGCGTATATCTTTATGCACATTTTACCATTCTTCCACCAAATCAGAGGTGATAAAAGATGGTTTGAAAGATGTATGACCGCTTTCCTGCAGGTACCTGTAGAGGTAACGTTTTCCCCCAATGTAATCGATGAAATTGAGAAAAACGACGATTCTATGCTATTAGGGAATTCAAGATTAGGCGTTACCTATATTCCGAGCGGAAGGCATATGGACGGACAGAGAAACTGGGTGGTCAATATAGGCCCTATTCCTTATGAAGATATGAAGAAATATATTCCGGGAAGCCCGTTCAGAAACGTACTGCAGGCTTTATATGACTATTTTCTCCCGGTAACTGTAGATGTAGAGGAGAACTTTGTGACAGAAAAACATGAATACTCTTTCAGTCTGGAGGATGACGAAAGAAATGCAAGCCGCCTTGGATACTCTACATTCCTCTAAATTATTTTATTATATTTACAACTACCAACAAAATATAAATTCGAAAAGAAACAAATGGAAATTTCTTCAGTAAAAGGTATTTTTTTAAGGTATATTTTAATGCCTTTAATCGCAATCATTATGATGGTTATACTGGGTGTAATCAGACGGAATAAGCCTGCGATCAAAATTAAAGTAATTATTGTATACGTTCTTCTATGCAGTTTATGTCTGGCGTTGCCGGGAGTTTTCGGTTTTACCCGAAATCTTTTTAATCCATACTGGTATCTTATAGCCCAGGTTATTTATCTTATTTTTGGGATCATTCACGTTAATCTATTACACAGATATTTCAAGAAACATATCGAGTCTCTGGCAATGAGCATTTTGTTTGAATCCATCCTTTCATTGACGTGTATCGCGTTGGGTGGGTATCTGTTTACATTGCTTTTCAACTGGATGAGCGGAGGACTAGGATATGCGGTAATGGCTGCGACAAGTATGCTGATCTTTGTGGTTCCGATGGTATTTTACTATTGCTATATCCAGTTTATCAGTATTCCATTTGACATCTATAAAACATGGAAATATTCTCCGGAGCAGAAGCTGCCTGATTTTGAAGGAGCAGACTTCGACCGATTGATGGTTCTTAATGTTGAGTTAAGCAAAAATCTGGAAGATTCCAACCGATTCAGAATCAAGGCAAAAACACTTCCGACAGGAGTCACTTTCGGAGATTGGTTCTACAGGGTAGTGGATGACTATAATCATAAGAACCCGGGATCTATTATTCATCTTTCGGATGAAGGAAATGATCCCTACTACTGGATTTTTTATACTAAAAAATCGTTTTTCAGTTTCAGAAAATATATCGATTTCGATCAGGACATTACTACAAACAGCATTTCTGAAAATGAAGTGGTTATTTGTAAGAGAGTCATTCAGCATGAAGAAGAAGGAGTAGTAAGAAAAGCATAATCACAAAAATTTAAAAAAAGTATTTTAACATGATACAGCCTATTAAACATTTTGCAATCAATTGGGTGGATGGGATGAAAGTTTCCCAAAGACACCTTAATGATCAGGATAATTTTTTAATCGATACGATCAGAGATTCCAATTCACTTGGAATTACTACATATAATTACGGACTTTTACCTATCTCAACAGAGTTTACAGACAGAACTATTTTTGACGTTCATAATACAGCCACCAATGATGTACAACTTGTGATCAAGCGTTGCAGTGCTGTAACGATGGCAGGATACCGTATTGAACTTACAGACAGAAGAATCAGCGTAAAGTCTTTGGCCAAGTCAATGAATGAGGAGCAGGCAGATGGAGAATATTATATTTTAATTTCTGTAAATCCGTTTGATAAAGTTCCTTTCGGAGATATTGATCCGGAAGAAATTCCACCGCGTCACCCTAGTGCACAACCGAATCACCATATCGAATTGCTTCCTGTTACTTCATTGAACAGCAGCTATTCCGGAGGAAATTACCTGATCATCGGAAAAGTTGATCTAAAAGCGAATATCGCTCAGGTAGATTCGAATTTTATTCCGCCATGTACTTCCATTCAGAGTCATCCGGCTCTGGTAGACTATTACAGCAGCTTTGCAAAGTCTATTGGAAATCTGCAGCAATATGCATTTAAGATCATTCAGAAAGCATCTCATAAAAACCAGAATACGGCATTGGCTCAAAACGTTAAGTTTCTGTGCAGTACAATGGTGAATACTTTTGGAGATATGTATTTCCAGTTCAGAAATATTACGCCTTGGCAGCCGCCTGTGTTTCTGATCGAATCTTTTGCGAGACTGGCACTTCATTTATACAATTCCACACAGCTTCTGGTGCCAGCCGAATTGGAGGAAATGCTGAATTATAGCCTGGAATGGAGTGAAATTGCTCCACACACCTTACTGAACCAGCTTTCTATTGTAGCGGAAACCAACTATGACCATCACAATTGTGGTGAGCCATTGCTTTATATCCAGCAGATGTTGAGAAGCCTGGAAACGATTTTCGCTAAACTGAGTGAGCTTGATTACATTGGTCAGAGAAAAGAAAATATCATTGTTAACGAACAGGAAGTTTCTACCAATACCAATCCTAAGAGAGGTTGGAGTGTATTGGATTAATACAGTGAATTTGTTAAATATAGGTCCCGGATGAAAATTCGGGATTTTTTATGAGTAATAGCAGAGAAAATTAACATTAGATTTGTTCCACGGATTTCATACTATGGATTTAAATAAAATAAGACAAGACACCATCGGATGTTCTGATAAAATATTTTTAAATAGCGCAGGTTCATCACTAATGCCAAAAATTGTGGTAGAAGCGATCACGGATTGTTTATATGAGGAACAACAGATAGGCGGTTATAGGGTAGCTGGCAGAAATTCTGAATCAATCAGCCAGTTTTATATAGAAGCGGCAAAGCTGATCAATACCAATCCTTCTAATATTGCTTTCGTGAATAGTTCTACAGATGGTTATGCAAAAGCGTTGTCCAGCATTCCCTTTAAAAAAGGAGACTGTATCATGACAACCAATGATGATTATATATCCAACCAGATTGCTTTTATTTCTTTACAAAAAAGGTATCAGATTGAAATTATCAGAAGTTCTAATTTATCTGATCATGAACTGGATCTGGAGGATTTTGAAAAACTGATCAAAAAGCATCAGCCCAAATTAGTTGCAGTTACCCATATTCCGACCAACTCCGGTTTGATTCAGAATGTGGAAGCGGTGGGGCAACTATGCCGGCAATATGATATTCTTTATCTTGTAGATGCCTGCCAGTCTGTTGGTCAGATTGTAGTAGACGTCGAGAAAATTAACTGTGATTTTTTGACGGTAACAGGAAGAAAATTTATGAGAGGACCAAGAGGAACAGGATTTTTATATGTTTCAGATAAGGTTTTAAACAATGAGATGGCTCCTTTATTTTTAGACAGCAATGGAGCTCATTGGACAGAGTTCGATGATTACCAGCTCAAGAAAACCGCAAAAAGATTTGAACTTTTTGAAAGATCTAATGCTGATCTCCTAGGCTTGAAAGAAGCTTTACGATATGCCAACGATATAGGAATGCTTACCATCGAAAATTATAACCGTAAACTGGCAGAAACATTAAGAACGAATCTTCAGAATAATGGTTTCAGAATTTTGGATAAAGGAAATAGGCTAGGGAGCATCGTTACCTTTTGTGAGAAAGACGGAAAGGTTGAAAAGAGCAGCAAAATACTGACGGATCATAATGTATACTTTAAGGTAAATGATAGAAGCAATGCACTGATCGATTTTACGCATAAAAATGTAGATCATGCCATTCGCCTGTCTCCTCATTATTTTAATACAATTGAAGAAATTGAAGAGGTATCTCGTCTTCTGAAATCATAGTATGGTTTAAGGATTCAGCCCCGGCTTCGCCGGGGCTGAATCCTTTTTATTTATTTTTAAGAAGATCAAGAGTATGTTCTACATGGCCTCCGCCTTTCCATTCATCATGACCAGGAATGATTAACGTTGCCTGCGAATATTTGGCTTTCAGTTTTTCCATCGTTTTCGGCCATTGTTCTACGTTGGCTTCTTTGATATATCCAAGATCGGTTGCTGTTTTGCTTTTTACCAGACATCCACCATCTAATACTTTATATTTTGGAAACCATACCACTACATTATCTACAGTGTGTCCTTCACCAAGAAAATCTACGATAAACTCTTCTCCGCCTATACGGTAAGGCTTACCGGTTTTGATGATTTCGCTTGAAGTTGCTTTTCCTTCTTTTTTCAAAAGCTCATTGGTTTTGGCCGTTGCATAGGTTTTAATTCCTTTCTTATTATAAAAGCTCAGATCTCCGGCTCTGTCGTCGTGCGAATGGGTGGCAAAAACCGCAATAACAGGCAGGTTATGGCGCTTTTTTATGGTATCCATCAGGCTTTGATACTGTACTTTTTCCCAAGGTACATCGAACAGGATTACTCCTTTTTTCGTCTTAAGATAAGCTGCATTGGCTGAATATTCTTTACCTCCGAATACTCCAAAAGTCTTGTAAATATATAGATTGGATTTAATAGGTGGCTCAATTACAAAATCTTTTACCTGCGCATTGGCAAAAGGGCTCAACAACATGGAAACAATAAAAAACTGAATGCTTTTTTTCATAATTTTTAAGGTAATAATTAAAGTTTAGGACTTGTTGGAAATATGGAATTTCCATAGAAGATTTTGCAAACCTAGTCATTTTAATGAAGCAGATTCTTTTTAGCAAAGAATTTAACCGTTTTTTAACGAATCTAACATAGTCATTTATAATAAAAGATCCAGTGGAATATCAAGCCCTGATTTTATTGTATTCATCGTCACTAAGGTCCTGAAATGTTTAATGTTCTCATTGCTGTAAAATATTCTGCGGGTAAGAATTTCGTACTCTTTCATGGAAGGAACCACAATGATCAAAACGAAATCTGATTCACCCGTTACATAATAACATTGTTGTACTTCGGGAGCAGAAGTAAATAATGTCTGAGCTTCATCAATCAGATGAATTTTATCTCTTTCCAGAAAGACTTCCACAATAAGGGTGACTGAATAGCTGAGTTTTTCTGTATCAATAACGGATACATCAGCTTTAATGACTTTCGTTTCACGCATTTTTTTGATACGTCTTTGTACAGCCGCAGCAGACAGCCCGATAGAGTCTCCAATATCACGTTGTGGAGTAAGATTATTTTTCTGTAGTATCTTGAGAATTGAAATATCAAAATGATCCAGTTCATTCATTTTCTTGAAAATTAATAATTTGATGAAACAAAATTGCAAATAATTGCTTGAATTTCATTAAAAACCAAGCTGTATTTGATGCAATTTTGCATTGTGAAAATTATTTGAACCGATGAATATTGTAAAAGGATTTTGTTTAGCAGCTTTGGCTGCACTATTTTGGGGCGTCTCAGGGACATTTGCTCAGTTTCTATTTCAACAGAGAGGAATTAATATTGAATGGATGATTACAATGAGGCTGCTTATCTCAGGTTTTTTCCTTCTTATTTTTGCAAAATTGGGAGAAAAATCAGATCTTTTTGAGATCTGGAGAGATAAAAAGGATGCAGTACAGCTAATGATCTTTAGTATAGTAGGGATGCTGGCTGTACAGTATACTTATTTTGCTGCGATAAAGCATTCCAATGCTGCAACTGCTACGGTTTTACAGTATGCAGGACCTGTAATGATTGCCATATATCTTGCTTTTAAAAATAAAAAAGTTCCTGCTTTTCTGGAAATGATAGCCATTATTTTGGCGGTATTAGGAACAGTATTACTTGTTACTCATGGGGATATTTCGAGTCTCTCAATTTCCGGAGCGGCTTTGTTTTTTGGATTGGCATCTGCGGTATCTTTAGCGATTTATACATTACAGCCTGTAAAGCTTCTCTCAAAATATAAATCATCTGTGGTGATTGGCTGGGGAATGCTCTGTGGTGGTATTGTATTTAGTTTTGTAAAAGCGCCATGGGAAATAGAAGGGGCTTTGGATTTCCAGGCTTTTGGATATACAACTTTTATTGTCATATTCGGAACTTTAATTGCTTTTTATGCTTATTTGTCGGCGGTGAAGATTATAGGAGGACAGAAAACGAGTCTTCTTGCTTCAATGGAACCTCTCTCAGCAACAGTTTTAGCTGTATTATGGCTAAATGTTTCTTATTCTACGGTAGATTGGATTGGAAGTTTTTTTATTATATCAACTGTTTTTTTACTGAGCATCAAACCGAAGAAAGTTAAGCTGATAGAAGATCATTGAATGTGATAGAGAAAGAATAAAAAAAACAGTGATTTTCACTGTTTTTTATTTTTTTACCAATATTTTCTCTGTAGCCTTTTTACTAAGGATTTCTTTCTTCCCATCAATCTCTATCGTCATCGACTTATCGAAGCTTTCAATTTTGGTCACTTTTACTTTGGTATTCAGGAGAAGCTTTCTGTCATTTAAATACGTTAAAAAAGCGTCATCGGAAAGAGTAACGGACGCGAAAACAACAGTTTCACCCTCTTCACAGCCGCTTAACTTCTGAAGATCCTGGGCAATAATGTTTCCATCCTTATCGGGAATAGGCTCCCCATGAGGGTCGAATTTAGGGTAATCCAGAATTTCGTCCATTTTATCGAAAAAGATCTGAGAGTGTACATGTTCCAGCTGTTCTGCAATTTCGTGCACGTTTTCCCAGCCGAAATTCATTTTCTTAACCAGAAACATTTCAGTCAGTCTGTGTTTACGGACTACCAAAGCCGCTTCACGTCTACCGTTTTCGGTAACGATCAGAGGTTTGTAAGTCTCATAGATGACCCATTTCTTTTCTGCGAATTTTTTCATCATATTGTTAACGCTCGGCATTTTTACATTCAAAAATTTGCTGAGTTCGTTAATCGTCACCTTTCCTTCATTGTCAACTAAATGAAACAAAGCTTTCAGGTAATTTTCTTCTGTTAGGGTTGTTTTCAAAATGTTAGATGATTTTCAATACAAATCTAACAAAATAATATTAAAAGATCACTCTTGTTATTTTAACTTTTTTTAATTTTACTCTATGAAATTTTCATTCAAAAACGATTATTCTGAGGGATGTCACCCGAACATTTTGCAGGCTCTTTTACAATATAATCTAGAACAACAGGCGGGATATGGAGAAGATGAATATTCTTTGAATGCCAAAGAATTAATTAAGACCAAAATCAACAAAAAAGATTCTGATATTTATTTTGTCTCTGGAGGTACCCAGGCCAACTTAATTGTGATTTCTTCTGTTTTAAAACCTTATCAATGTGCTATTTCAGCTTCTACCGGACATATTCTGAATAATGAAACCGGAGCGATTGAAGCGACCGGCCATAAAGTTTTGAGCATTGAAACGGAAGATGGAAAACTAAGACCTTCAGATATTATTCCGATACTGGAAAACCATAGAAATGTACCCCATCAGGTAATGCCGAAAATGGTGTATATCTCCAATTCTACAGAACTGGGAACCATTTATCTGGCCAAAGAACTGGAAGAACTTTCGGAATTCTGTAAGCAAAACCGACTCTATCTGTTTATGGATGGGGCAAGACTGGGACATGGGCTTACTTCCGAGATCAGTGATCTTACGTTAGAAAAAGTAGCAGAACTTACGGATATTTTCTATCTGGGCGGTACGAAAAACGGAGCATTGATAGGTGAGGCGATTGTTATTAATAATCCGGCTCTCCAGGAGGATTTTGCATTTAACATTAAGCAAAAAGGAGCGTTACTGGCAAAAGGCAGATTGTTAGGGATTCAATTCATGGAACTTATGAAGAATGATCTGTATTTTGATCTCGCTAAACATGCCAATCAGCAGGCTATGAAAATAAAATATGCATTACAGGAAAAAGAGGTGAAATTTCTTTCTGATACCTATACCAATCAGATTTTCCCGATTCTAAGCAATAATCTTATTCAAACATTATCAGAAAGCTTTGATTTCTTTGTATGGAAAAAAGTGGATGATGAGTTTTCTGCCATTCGTCTCATTACTTCCTGGAGTACCAGTGATGATGCTGTAAACCGTTTTATTGAAATTATTAAGGAAGAACTGTAGGAAAGGAGGCTGGAAGAGGGAAGATGGGAGTTTTTGAAGCCTGAAAATACATTTTAAGTTCATTTTTTATCAGATATGAATCTGAATACATACAACGTAATTAAATACCATGAAAACTATTTTTCCCGCAACTTACTCAACACTTTGTCCAATTGCATTATCAGAACTTATTGCCGAAAAATATGGCTTAAAAAATGTTCAATCTAAACTTCTGGTAAGAGGAGTGGGAGATACTTATCGGGTAGAGTCGGAAGAGGACTGTTTTATACTTCGTATCTACCGTTCTTCTCATCGAAGTTTAGATCATATTAAAGAGGAAGTAAGACTATTACAGGCATTGAAAGATGCTTATGTATCTGTTTCTTATCCCATCACGGATCTTTCCGGAGATAATATTCTAAAATTGGAAGCCATTGAAGGCGTAAGGCATGCTGTTTTATTTTCCTTTGCTAAAGGTCGTGTGGCTAGATTAATGAATGATAATCAGTTTCGTGCCTTAGGAAATGAAATGGCGCGCTTTCATAATGTTTCCGCACATTTTAAAGTAGAATACGAACGATGGAATTTTGATCTTCAAACCACTGTTTTTAAACCTTTGGAAAGATTAAAACCTGTCTTTAAAGAAAACCCGGAAGATTACGAATGGCTGCAAAATATTGCTGTTGAAATAGAGCGTAAGCTGACAAAATTGGATACTTCAACGTTTTCAAAAGGGTATTGTCATTTTGATTTTCTGCCTAAGAATTTTCACTTTGATCATGATACGGTTACTTTATTCGATTTTGATTTTATGGGATATGGCTGGCTCGTCAATGATATAATGACTTTTTGGATCCATTTTGTATTGGATGTATCTGCCGGAAGAATGACCAATGAAGAATTTCAGAGAGCTTATCAGATTTTTCTGGATGGGTATCGTGAATACCGTTCAGTGAGCTCGCAGGAACTTGCCTCTATACCTTATCTTTCTATTGGATTTTGGCTGTTTTATATGAACTTTCATACCACCCATGATCAGTTTAAGGTTTTCAGTCAGATTCCACATGTGAAATCATATGTGGGTATTATGAAAAATATTGTAAACAATTATTGGGAGAAAGAAGCGTAAGGCATGTGAAGGATATTTTTTGAGGGAGAAATTCTAATCACACAATTCATTTTCAATCCAAACTAGGCTCGATCCTGAAATTTAATAAAAAGCAAAATGCTGTTCCCAAATAGGAGAACAGCATTTTTATTTGATTTCAATAGAATGTTTATTTTACGGCTTTGTTGACAGTTTTACAGTCAGCAGTGTTCAGTTTTGGGCCGTCTTTGTAGACGATCTTTTTTTCGTCGGCATATTTAGATTGTCCGTCTTCTTCTTTATGGTCCCCAATTCCTTCCGTTAAAGCATTGTCTTTCTGCAGGAAGAAAATATCTCTTTTGCTTTTTTTGCCTTCAGCAGTAAATTCGTAAGTCAGCTTCAGGGTATCTCCTGATTTGAAACCTGTTACATCACCTTTTGAACTGTCTTTTTCACTGTTTTTATAGGATAGTTTCCCGGTAATTGTTCCCAGATTATCGTCAATAGAAGCGAAAACGCTGTCTTTTCCTACAACACCTATATAGCAGAAGGATTTGGGCCCTAAAGTGTCTACTACAGGTTCTTCTACTGCAATGGTATCAGTATTGGTTTTAGGAGCAGGAGCTTCAGTCTTTTTATTACAATTGATTAAAAAAGCTGAAACAGCACCTAATAAGATTAATTTTTTCATATCCTTAATTATTATAACCCAATTTTTATGGGGCTAAAATAACAATAGTATTTGTATATAAAAAATAGGATATAAAGAGATAATGATTTATGGGTTAAAATTAATATAAGAATTAAAATCATTAATTATAGAATCCATAAAATAGAGCCTTTCATATTTTGATCTACTGTGGATACTTGCCAAAGATGATATACCCTTATAGGAAATCAGCTGTGCTTTTGTACAGGATTTTGATTATTATATGTGTAACGAAAAAAGAACTGCCAAAATATACTTTAGGTATATACTTAATGATAAAAACGGAAAAGTTGGAATTCCGTATTCTCAGTAACAATCACTTATTTTATCTCTGTTTTATTAATTAAAAGCTTTTGAAATTCCTTTCCAATAAATGGATTAATGATATGTTGGAAACCCTTTTGTAATGTAAAAACAGTAATTGTTGCATCAGATTCCGGAGAGTAAATAACATCAGTCCCCCACCAGCCTCCGTGATAGTAAGCATTAAATCCCATTTCAAAGTGATAAAGTCCCAAACAGTATTTGGATTGATCTGAAGGCAAAACGTAGGTATGCATGGCTTCCAGGATCTGTTTGTCCTGAATGATCTTTCCATCAAATAGATATTGGAAAAACAGGGCCGATTCTTTGGCCGTTGCGGCCATTCCTCCACCACCATACAAATCCCAGGAAGGGTCAATGTCGTACGAATCCCATTTGTACTTGCTTGCATACTGATGAGCGAGTGCTAGGGTGTTTGGAGGATAATTTTCTAAATTAATAAACCAGGTTTTTGTCAGATTCAGTTCTTTGTATTTCAATAAATCCCGGATAGCTGTATAGAATGGTTTATGTGTTTTTTGTTCAATAATTTCGGCTAGGAGTAAGTAATTTATATCTCCGTAACTAAACTTTTCACCTACAGGCTGAGGACTTCCAATTTCAATCGATCTCTTGATTTGTTCCTCTTTTTTCCATGTATATTTTGGATGTTGATTTACGAATTCAAAATAATCTTCGTTCACATAATCTTGAATACCAGACGTATGAGACAAAAGATGCTTTATCGTAATTGCGTCCAAATTATAACCATCTTTTTCGAATAATTGACAGGTTTTCCCCGATAGTAATTTTTTAATCGGTTGTTCCAGAGATATTTTACCTTTTTCGACCAATCTCAATATTGCAGCGGCTACATAAGGTTTGCTATTGCTCGCAATCAGAACAGGTTGTTGGGCATTTAATAGTTCATTAGTTTTGGTATTGGCGATTCCTTTCGCATAGCTCCATGAAATATTTTGTTTTGGAGCCTCCACATGGACAATAATTCCAACAGCATCCTTATTGTTATTATAAATTGAATCAATTTTATTCTTAAAAACTGTTTGCAATTGAGCAGATCCTATTAATGGAATAAACAATGTATTTAGTAGTAGTTTTTTTTTCATATGCTATTTTGAATTCTCAACTTAAAGTCACCTCATAAAGAAGAGTAGGATATTACAGGAAGTTGCATTAGAACTTATCTTCCAAAGCAAATGTAATCCATTTTTATTTATCATTCAAAGTAAAAAAGCAATAGATGAGTTGGTCAAAAGATCATCATATCCTTCATCGACCCTGATATTTTAAAATATTTAGCAAATAACTGGCGGATCCCTATTTTGGATGGAAAATGTTGATGTTATTATCTCCAAAGGTTAATAAGTTGCAACAAAGAATTTAGACCCTAAGTACCGTATCATATGATATTTTTTATTTTCATAATACAAATTATTTCTTTCAAATCCCATAATTTGTTTCAATTCATTTTAAATAATCATATATATATGTTTATTGTAAAATTTACTGTAATGAAATACAAATAATTTCGTATTTTGGTTTACTTATTAAAATAATAATTCAAAGTGCTTAAAAATATTAAAAATATAAATTTTAATGCCTTGATTATCATTTTTTAATAATCAAAAAATAAAAGTCTCTAATTGTTGATATAACATATGAAGAAGTATCCAATTCCTGCGAATGAAGAAGAGAGAATGAAGAAACTGGAGTATTTTGATCTTTTAAATCTTGAAAAAGATTCCCAGCTAGACATTTTTGCAGAAACAGCTTGCCTGGTGACAGACTGTCCTGCAGCGCTCATTGCCATGATGGAAAGCGAAACCCAGACCATCCAAAGTTGTGTGGGACTTGCTCTGGATTTTGTGGACAGGAAAAGTACTTTATGCCAGTATTCTATTGCAAGCGGAGAGGTTGTAGTCATTAATGATACTTTATCAGACGAAAGATCTTCTGATAATCCACTTATTCTGGCTGGTGGAATCCGGTTTTATGCAGGAGTACCTCTGATTGATGATGAAGGATTTGTATTAGGAACCATCTGTGTTATCGATTATAAACCTAAAACAATCACAAACGATCAGATTTCAACCTTAAAAAAAATAGGAGAGGCGATAACAAAAGTCCTGATGGGGAAAAGGAAAAATATTCAGGCTGAGTATTTTCAACAAACTTTTAATATTTCCAATAACCTGATCTGTGTTCTGGATAAAGACTTCCTACTGAAAGAGATTAATCCGGCTTTTGAAAAGGCATTTCAAATGGATAAAGGTCAGATTCTCAATCAAAATTTTATCGATCTGATAGGAAATCATAATTCTCAACTCCAATTGCTTTCCAAAAACCTTCCCGGTACGGAAGAGGAAGTAACATTTACTACTTCAACAAAGATAGATGATACCCAAACCATCATTATTGAATGGTATTTAAAACTCAATCAAAATTACTCAGAGATTTTTTGTTTTGGAATTAATATCACCCAACGTATTGATGAAAAACTTAAACTGGAAAGTTCTGAACGCCGCTTCAGAAGTTTCTTCGAAAATGCTATAGGCTTGATGAGCATGCATGATATGGAAGGAAATATCATTGCCGTCAACGAAAAGGGCAGAGAAACCCTGCAATATTCTGCCGAAGAGGTAGAAAGGTTGAATTTAAAAGACCTTGTTCCTCAAAAAAACTGGCCTCTTCTTGAACAATATCTCGAAAGAATCAACAAAAATGAGGAAGATTTCGGAACCATGATCCTGAAAACAAAAGGAGGTGAAGACATGATCTGGATGTACCATAATCTTGTGGAAATCAACAAGGAAGGGAAACCTTATGTGGTAAGTACCGCACTGAATGTTACTGAAAGAGTAAGTTTGGAAAAAGATCTTGTTCATACCAAAAAAATGCTGGAGCAAACAAGCGCTGTTGCCCAGGTTGGAGGATGGGAAGTGAACCTTAAAAACAATACTGTTCTGTGGTCACAATCTACCAGAGAAATCCATAAAATAGATAAAAATTTCCAGCCTGATTTTGAAAATGCACTAGGTTTCTACAGTGAAAAAAGCCGGGAAAAGCTGGAATTCTTATTCGAAAAAGCCATAAAAGAAGGCGTTCCTTACGATGAGGAATTGCAGCTTATACAAAATGACGGGGTGATGATCTGGGTAAGGGTAAAAGGTATTCCGGAATTTGAAGACGGCGTATGTACCAGAGTCTATGGAATCATTCAGAATATTGATACCTTCAAAAATGTTTACCTTGAACTGGCCAAAAAAGAGGCTATGCTGCAGTCTTTTGTAAAATACGTACCTTCTACAGTAGCCATGTTTGATAAAGATCTTAATTATCTTTCTGTAAGCAGAAGCTGGAAAGATGAGTTCCAGATGAATGACATCAGGCTTATTGGTGAAAATATATTTAAGATTTCGCCTAATGTGCCGGATGAAAGAATAAAAATATATCAGGAGGCACTGGCAGGAAAGGCCTACAAAAATGAAGACATGGCCATCGAAGTTCCGGGTAAAGGAATCATTCAGCATTACAGCGTAGAGGTGACGCCATGGTATCTTTCCAGTAATATCATAGGCGGGATTATTGTTTCTGCACAGAATATTACAGCCTCTGTAAAAATCAATAAAGAACTGAAAAATGCCAAGAAAATGGCAGATATTGCGAGCAAAGCAAAATCTGAATTCTTAGCCAATATGAGCCATGAAATCCGAACTCCCCTGAATGGTGTTATTGGTTTCTCTGACCTCCTTTTAAAAACTCCATTGAATGATATACAGACTCAATACCTTAATTATATCAATGAATCAGGAGAAAATTTATTGAATATCATCAACGATATACTTGATTTTTCTAAAGTAGAATCCGGAAAAATGGATCTTATCATTGAGAAATCTAATATTTATGACATGGTAAGCCAGGTGATCAATGTCATCCTTTACCAGTCGCAGAAAAAAAATATTGAGTTACTGTTGAATATTGAACAGGGACTTCCTGAAACGATCTGGCTGGATGAATCAAGGTTGAAACAGATTTTAATCAACCTCCTTGGAAATGCAGTGAAATTTACAGAACAAGGAGAGATAGAACTTAAAGTAGAAAAACTGAATCTGGACAGTAAGAATATCAAATTGAGGTTTTCCGTAAGAGATACGGGAATTGGTATTCCAAAAGAAAAACAACAGCATATTTTCAATGCATTTACCCAGGAAAACAGCTCTATCAGCAAACGATATGGTGGAACAGGTCTCGGATTGACCATTTCCAATAATATCCTGAAATATATGGGAAGCAGCCTGTCATTGACGAGCGAACTACAGAAAGGATCTGTTTTCTATTTTGACATAGAGGTTCCTTATGAAACTTCTGAGAAACATGAATATGAAGACCTGAAAATAAACAAGGTACTTATTGTAGATGATAATGAAGCCAACAGGATTATTATTCAGCACATGCTTGCCTATAAAAATATAGACTCAAAGCTTGCGGCCAATGGAATGGAAGCTCTACAGATATTACTTGCAGGAGAGCGTTTTGATGTCATTTTGATGGATTACCATATGCCTGTTATTTCCGGGCTGGAAACGATAGAAAAAATCAGGGAACTATTCAGCAAACAAAATGAATCTTCCCCCCTGATTATTCTTCATACGTCTTCTGAAGAACACGATGTGATTAATTCTTTCCGTCAGGAAAACAATTCATACTTCCTGCTGAAGCCTATCAAGTCTGAAGAACTCTATAAAACATTGAGACGAGCTGTAAAAAATACAGAGAAAGAGATAACCATCATCCCACAACCTGAAACAGAAATCTCCATACTGATGCAGGCACCACAGGTTTTACTTGTAGATGACAATCCGGTGAATATGGTTCTTAACCATAAAATGATGCGTTCACTGGTTCCGGATGCACAGCTTACAGAAGCTACGGATGGACTTCAGGCCGTTTTGCAGTGTAAAGAAAAAACATTCAATATCATTTTAATGGATGTTCAGATGCCGGTAATGGATGGTCTTGAAGCTACCAAACAAATCCGCTTACTCCCGGAATATTCCAATGTTCCGATTATTGGGGTAACGGCAGGTAATGTTCTGGGCGAGAAAGAAAAGTGCCTGGATTCCGGAATGAATGATTTCCTGCCTAAACCTTTAAGACAGGCCGATCTGCTGGAAATTTTGAAGAAACACATAGGAAATGAAAATAATATCCCACCTGAAAATTCTTCCGATAAGGAAAACTATCTTGATATAAATCTCCTGAACGAACAGATAGGTGACGATGATGAGGATTTTAGAAAAATATTCTTAAATCTGGTGATAGAGCAACTTACTCAGGCTGAAGAAAACATTAAAAAAAGCACGGCTGAAAAAGACAGTACCACTCTGAAACTGATTCTTCACAAACTTAAAGGAACAGCCGGAACAGCCGGATTGGTAAAACTTACAGAACGTACTGCCAGCTGGGAAAATAAGATAGATCCTAATATGGATTTTGTTTCTATGGAAGAAGAAATTATCCACGAAATAACAACAGGATTACAATTAATTAAAAATCTAATACAATAAAAAACTAATATTATGCTGATTCTAATCGCCGAAGACGACGAACTGATTCTAAAAACGATTGAACACAAATTATTAAAAGAAGGGCATGAAGTGATCCTGACCCGAAACGGGAAAGACGCTATCGAAACCCTTAAAACCAGAGATGTAGATCTGGCCATCACAGATATTATGATGCCATTTGCCTCAGGAATTGAAATACTTTCAGCCATTAAAACCATGGGCAAGCAAGTACCAGTGATCATGCTTTCCAGTATGGGACAGGAAGAAGTAGTACTGAATGCTTTTGACCTCGGAGCGGCCGATTTTATTGTGAAACCATTCAGTCCCAATGAATTGATATTAAGAATAAAAAGATTTTCTTCAAAATAAACTGCAACCATGTTTCTCACCACTTCTGTGCATTTTCTTTTTCTTGTTTTTCTGGGAATGCTATCCTTAGTACTCGTACTGATCATCGTTGTACTCATTTACAGCTTTTACCAGTACAGAGAATCTGTTCAGGATTTCAGATGGTCTGAAGTGATCAATAAAAAAATCTCAGAAGTGATTGTATATGGTGAAGAGAAAATGTCTGCAGATGCTAACTTTTCAGCTGCTTCAGACAGTCCTTCATTCAGAAATCTGTTTCTTCAGAAGCTTGCAGAATCCGAGAAGAAATTTTCCGGGGCAGCACAGAATAGGCTTAAAGATTTATTTCAGGAATATGGCCTTCAACAGGAAGCATTAAAAAAACTCAATCAAAAGAAAGAACATATCATTGCAGGAGGAATACAGGAGCTTACAGCGATGCAAGTGGAAGAAGCATTGCCAAAAATTTCTGCATTTTTAGCTCATCCTTCAGCTCAGGTGTATCAGGAGGCACAGTATGCGATGGTAAATTTTAAAGGATTCGAAGGTCTTCATTTCCTGAACAGCACTTCCTCAAAAATATCAGAATGGCAGCAGCTTCGTTTGCTTATTTCAATCACCCAAATTCCAGAAAATTCAGGGGATAGTATTAAAAACTGGATGGAAAGTTCTAATGATGCCGTAGTCATTTTCACCCTTAAACTCTTAAGGAAATTCCAGATATTATCACTCTATTCTACAGTAATTGATCTTCTGGATCATCCTTCTGTTGACGTACGAATACAGACGGTACAAACTTTATTATCACTGGAAAATTCTTCCACCATTGCTCATCTTATGGAAACGTATCCACACCAACCGGTTGAAGTACAGAAAGAGATCCTGAAAGTCATGAAAAAGTCAAAAGACCAATGCAGTACAGATTTTCTGAAAAATCAATTATTGAACAATACCGATTCAGGAATCAGGGTGTATGCTGCAGAAGCTTTATGCGCCTTGGGGAAACAGGAATACCTGACAGAAATATCTCAAAAAGAAACGTCTTCTGAAGAACTCATTCAAATTATTAAATACGCATTACAGGAAAAAGTATGTTAGAATTCTCACACATCATCTATGAAGTCGTTATCTGGCTGTTTTTGATTTACGGAACAGCGGTAACCCTTATCTATGGCTGGATAGGAATTTATGCGTTGGGTGCTGTCTTGCGTTATAAAAAAGAAAATACATTTACAGACTACAGCATCATTGCGGCCAATCCCAATGCTCCGGTATTCAGTGTTATTGCTCCGGCCTATAATGAAGGAATGACCATTGTGGAAAATGTACGTTCTCTGTTGTCCCTTTATTATCATAATCTTGAAATCATTATTGTAAATGACGGAAGTAAGGATGATTCCATTCAAAAGCTGATCGAAGCTTACGAACTTGAATCTGTAGCTTATTTTATTCAGGGGAAAATAGAAACCAATGCAGTAAGGGGAGTTTATAAAAGTAAAAATCCGGCCTTTAAAAAACTGATTGTTGTTGATAAAGAAAACGGAGGAAAAGCGGATGCTTTAAATGTTGGCGTCAATATTTCCTCCGGTGAATATCTGGTCTGCATTGATGTTGACTGTATTCTCGAACAGGATTCGATTTTAAAGCTCGCAAAACCAATGCTTGAACAGACTGATAAAAAGTTCATTGCCTGCGGTGGAGTGATTCGTCTGGCCAACAATTGCGTTATTGAAAACGGAAAAGTAGTAAGTGTCAATATGCCGAAAACCCTACTGGGAAGAACACAGGCATTGGAATACATTCGAGCTTTTGTACTTGGGCGTATGGCATGGTCCAGAGCATCAGGGTTAATTTTGATCTCCGGTGCTTTCGGAGTCTTTGACAGAAAAATTGTACTGGCATGCGGTGGTTATGATAAAAACACAGTGGGAGAGGACATGGAGCTGGTGGTAAGAATGAGAAAGTACATGGAGGAAAAAAATGAGCCTTACGAAGTACTTACTATTCCGGATCCTCTATGCTGGACAGAAGTTCCTGAATCCAAAGATATTCTAAGAAAACAAAGAAACAGATGGATGCGCGGCACCATGGAAACTCTGTGGAAACACAGAAAAATGATGTTCAATCCGAAGTATAAAAAACTGGGAATGATCAGCCTTCCGTATTGGTTCTTCTTTGAATTTCTGGGTCCGCTCATCGAATTTTCAGGATACATTATCTTTATCATCTTTTTATTGCTCGGAATTATCAACTGGCCGTTCTTTATCGTGCTGTTCGCCCTCGTGATCTCAATGGGATTCTTATATTCCATCTATGCAATATTGGTGGATCTGGTAAGTCATCAGGTTTATACCAAAAGAAAAGATTTTCTTAGATTAATTTTCACGGCTTTTTCCGAACCGTTTTATTTTCATCCGATTGTAGTAAAAGCAGGCGTTAACGGATTTATAGATTATTTCAAAAAATCTCATGGCTGGGGCGAAATGACAAGACAAGGTTTTAATCAAAGCACACAGCATTTACCTCTGAAAGAAAGAATATACGCTATTCTTCAGGTAGGACTCAAAAAATGGGGAATGCTGGCGTTGGTTTTCTTTGCTTTATTTTTAACGGGGGTAACCGCAGAATCTCTATGGTATCAATATACCTTTCCAAAATTTGAAACATCAGCCATTATTGGTCATCTTTTCTTTGAAAACATTTTATTTGCTCTGCAACTTACATTCTGTGTCGGAATTATATATCTGATGATTAATTTTATCAAAGAAGGCTGGGCAAGAATCCTGGGAATGCTAACCCTGGTTGTTGTAGCAGTTACACAGTATATCTTATTCCTATATTTCTCTGAAAGCCGTAACGTACTGGGGGCAGATCTTTTATACTACAGTAAAGAAGAGATGAAGCAGATTTTGCAGGCAAGCGGAATGCTCAACTTCAAAAACTTTGCATTACTGGGAATTTTGATAACAGTTTCTCTTGTTCCTTTATGGATTGCTGGTAAAACAGCTTTAAAATCAATCTATCCGGGAATGATACTATTGATTTTCGGGTTAGCAGCATTCTTTATTCCTTCCAATTTAATAGGAGCAAAGGTTTTGAATTCTGAAAGTGAATTTAATCAAAATGCAGCAAAAAGTAAATGGGCTTATTTCTTTAAATCCAACGAAGACAATTTCATCAGTGACCATCCGGAACTGAATGAATTGTTGAGCGAAAATGATGATTTTACGGCCAATGCAGAAATGATCGATAAAAACTTTCCGTTCTGGAGAAAAGAAAACACACCAGACTTTCTGGGATCTTACTTCAACAGATCTGAGAAGGTTCCTAATCTTGTTTTTCTTGTGATGGAAGGTTTCGGACATGCCTATACGTCCCCAAAAGGATATATCGGTAACTTCACTCCTTATCTTGATTCTTTATCCAATAAAGGGTTGTATTGGGAAAACAGTTTAAGTTCAGCAGGAAGAACATTTGGAGCGCTACCATCATTGACAGGATCGCTTCCTTTCGGAAAAAACGGCTTCCTTGAAATAGAAAAAACACCGGAGAATTTCAATCTTTATAACATCCTTAAAGCAAACGGATTTGAAACAGGATTTTATTACGGAGGTCATGTATCATTTGACCGATACCGTGAATTCCTGGAGTACAGTGGGGTAGATCATATCGTAGACGAAACCTCTTTCAATAGTCCTTACCGTAAACTTCCTGCCAACAACGGAGAGAGCTGGGGATATGAAGATCAGGCTGTTTTAAATAAAATGCAACAGCAGCAGAAACCACAGAATCAGCCGTATTTCAATATGATACTTACACTTTCAACCCATAATCCTTTCTTAATTAACAATAAGGATTATTATGAAAAGTTGTACAACCAAAGACTCAATTCAGGGATTTTAACCAAAGAACAGAAAAAATGGGCAGCCGCTCACAAAAATCAGCTTATCTCCGTATTGAATGCTGATGATGCGATGAAAGGGTTCTTTGAAAATTACAGCAAACGTCCGGATTTCAAAAACACCATTTTTGTCATTACAGGAGATCACAGTATGCCTGAAATTACCTTAGAATCTAAAATTGACAGATTCCATGTGCCCTTATTAATCTATTCGCCCTTATTAAAAGAATCAAAACGTTTTCACAAAACAGTAAGTCATTTTGATATTGCACCTTCTATTTTAGCCTACTACAGAAACAATTATAAAATCAATACACCTTCTACAGTAACATGGGTTGGAAGAGGGTTCTCCGCAGATTCTGAAATCAACAAGGCCGGAATTCCTATGATGCAGAGTAAAAACCAACTTATTGATTTTGTCTCTGAAAAATATTATATCCATGATGGCCAGCTTTTCACCCTTAAAGACATGAAAGAGGATGCCTCCAATGATGCAGCAGCCATGGGTAAAATCAACGGCAGGTTCAATCAGTATAAAAGCATGAATGCTCAGTTTTATTCCACGAAAAAACTGATGCCGGATTCAGTAATGGTCAACTTTAAGAAAAAAACAAAGTCAAAGTTTTAAAACTTTCGGGTATAGCCTAAAGTAATATCAAACTGATTTCCTTTCTCACCCGGACGGAATTCCTGGTTATAATACATTGTTCCTATAGAAAAAAGATTGACGGAGTGATAAGAAAAATTATACTCAGCACCTACTTTAAAGGTTTTAAGCTTAAAGGTCTCGTTTTCCAGAAGGTTATTTCGGTATTCTTCCGGGCTTATCCCTGTTCCGATCTGAAAAGCAAAATAGTCCTGAGCTCCTTTTGTATAATAACGTACCGTTCCTGTATAAGAATGTGAAATATTTTTGCTGTCCGGAGTGATATAAGTACGCAGGTTGAACCAGAAATTTTTATAATATTTTCCTACAGCAGCAGTATACATCCAGATGTTGTTGCTGAAATGAAGCTGACGATAACCCAATTCTGCCTCAAAACTGTGAGGAAGATTGGCATTCAGGGAAACTCCGGTTCGGTATTTCGGAAACAGACCTACATCATCAGAATATCCTCCACCTACATAAAGATAGAACATTTTGGAAAGTCTTGGATACGCTTCCAATTCAATCTGTGTACCGCCTTGTGCAAACTTATTCGCATAGTTACCACGAAGGATCACAGAACCAATAGGTGTAATTCTTTTGTAGCTTACCCCTACGATATGCCAGTCATTATCAAACTGTTTGTCAAAATGGGAATAATTGTAAATAATTCCAATAGCATTTTTAGAAGACAGGTCCTTGATTCTTACTGCAAGAGCCCTTGCCTCTGTATTTTTTGGATTAATAGATAAAAGAGTCGTTACCGCTTTATCAGCTTCCTCATAATTATCCATTCCAAAATATACTTTAGCCTTCAGTAGCAGCAATGCTTCGGATTTAGAATGATAAGAAAGTCCTTTATCTATAATTTCGATAGCCTTTGTATCCTGATCATTCCAGTATTCCAATGAAGCATATGCCAGAAAATAATCTTCATCCTGAACCTCTCTTTTTCCGAGATCTTCAAACACAGCTCTTGCCGCAGCCAAATCTTTGTTCCATGTGTACAATCTTCCCAAAAAGACAGAAATATCAGTATAATTGGGCGCTTTTTCTAATGCCTCTTTTGCCAGGGCAATAGATGCAGCATAGTCTTTCTGTTCAAAAGCAGTGGTACGGGCTTTAACAAATAATTCATCAGCAGTAAAATTCTGTTGGCTGTATAGGGTAATTGGGAAAAGTAATGCTAATAAAAAGGTCGGATATCTTTTCATCGAAGTTTATTATTAATGAGCTACCTCTTGTATCACAAATATATTGAACTTTTATCTCTCAAACCAGAGATTATTCATTAAAACGTATTTTTTTAAGATTATTATTTTATAAAATATCAGATAATAGATAGTTATAATGAAATAATTACTGTCATAAATAAAAAGAATTGATTTTTGCATCATTACTAAATGATTGCCTTGATTTTTGCAAAACCTCGTAAACCTTTTTAGAACAAAATATTTAGGTTGATTAATATACTATTTTTAATGTTTTGATTATTCTTTCTAAACCTGTCTTTTAGAAATGGGTTTTCTTTTTTATCAAGAGTTAAAGCTTTGTTTAATAGGGTTTTAATTCTATTTTGTTTGTTTTTATTAAAATATAAACAGTCAGTCCTCTCACTTGTTCTTAATTCATAGAGTAAAATAAAATAAAAATTAAAGTGTATTTATATACTTTAATAAGTATATTTGTATACTAATTGTTTGGATATGAATTTTGATCTTATAAAAGCAGTTGTGGAACTTGTTCAGCAATTCATGGAACAGAATGAAGGTAAAACATTGTACAGTAACGACCTTCAGGGGTTTACAGAATGGATGAACGCTTCCTCTAAATCTGATTCTGAGTCGAAAGATCCGGATTGGACAGGTAAGGAATCAGGTAGAAGTTCTGACAGTATCATCAATACATTATTGATAAGAATGGGAAGGTATGCAAAAACCTATTCCCGGTCAATCGGTAATTCTGTTTTTTCAAGCCAGGATGATTTTATTTATCTGATAAGCCTGAAAACTTTTGGAGCTATGACGAAAATGGAACTGATAAGGCATAATGTGAGTGAAAAATCTTCGGGGATGCTTATTATTAACCGCTTAATCCGTAATGGATGGGCTGAACAGACCGTTTCTCAGAAAGATAAAAGAACCAAGCATATTCAGATAACAGAAAAAGGACTTTCTGTACTGGACGCCCATATGGATGAGATCCGTAAGGCCTCAAGAGTGGTAGTTGGAAATCTGAACCATTCTGAACAAATGTTGCTGATCGCCATACTTTCTAAGCTGGACGAATTTCACGACTCCTTTTACCGGATGAATATCGAAGCCATGGATCTGCTGGATATTGTCAGCAAAAGACTGAACTAATGCCCTATTAAAAAAGTACCTGCTAAAAACTATTAAATAAACAATAATGAATACTGGAAACTTAAGAAAGAGAATTGCCGTGATAGGTTCAGGATTTTCCGGACTGTCTGCTGCTGCATATGCTGCGAAATCCGGAAATGAAGTGCATGTGTTTGAAAAACATCACCAGCCTGGTGGACGTGCAAGGCAATTTAAAACAGATAAAGGTTACGTTTTCGATATGGGCCCCAGCTGGTACTGGATGCCTGATATTATTGAAGGCTTTTTCACTGATTTTGACTGTAAAGCATCTGATTTTTTTAATCTCGTTTCTTTAGATCCTCAGTTTGAGATGGTTTTTTCAAAAGAAAAAATTTCAGTTCCCAGGAAAAACGAAGACATCCGTGAGCTATTTGAAAAAATAGAACCCGGAGCGGCCAGACAATACGATCAGTTTATGAAGTCTGCCCAATTTAAATATGAGGTGGGTATGAAAGACTTTGTAACAAAACCTTGTTATAACTGGCTTGAATTTGCTTCTTTAAAAATTGCGGGCAGTGCGCTGAGTCTTGATCTTTTAAGTAATTTCAGAAAATATGTTTCGGGGTATTTTACTGACCCGAAGCTAAGGTCCCTGATGGAATTTCCGGTTATATTTCTCGGAGCTTCCCCACAACGTATCCCGGCTCTTTACAGTCTGATGAATTACGGGGGCTATGTTTTGGGAACAAAATATCCTATGGGTGGTTTTTATCAGCTTGTTCTTGCGATGAAGGAAGTGGCGGAAAGACAAGGGGTGAGCTTTCATTTTAATCACGAAGTACAGAAAATCAATACGGAAGACGGAAAGGTAACCTCCATAACAGTAAATGGTGAATCGTACGAATTTGATGCTGTCATTGCTTCGTCAGATTACCATCATACAGAAACATTGATTCCAAAGTCACAGAGAAATTATAATGAGGCTTATTGGAAAACCAGAACCTTTGCTCCTTCCTGTCTTATATACTATCTGGGGATCAGAGGTGAAATTCCTCACTTAAAACATCATACCCTGTTCTTTGAAAATAAACTGGACAATCATATAGACTGTATATATATAAATAAGAAATGGCCTGCCAAACCACTTTTTTATGCCTGTTGCCCTTCCAAAACAGATCCGGAGGTAGCGCCTGAAGGTTGTGAGAATCTCTTTTTGCTGTTACCCCTTGCCCCTGGTATACATGATGAAGAATCCACCAGAGAAAAATATCTGATGGAGATGCTTGAAAGAATTGAAAAGCATACCGGTGATGCTGATCTTGTTTCCAGAATAGAATATAAAAGAAGTTATTGTGTAAGCGATTTTATTTCCGACTATAATGCCTATCAGGGTAATGCCTACGGACTATCCAATACTTTATCGCAGACAGCTGTCTTAAAACCCAAAATAAGAAACAGAAAGATCAGAAATCTTTTTTATACAGGACAGTTAACCGTTCCCGGTCCCGGAGTTCCGCCATCAGTAATTTCCGGAAAAATAGTAGCGACTGAAGTCAGTAAACTAAAAATAAAATAATATGAAAAAATTGTTTGATGAATTGTCTTACGAAGTCAGTAAGTACACTACACAAAAATACAGTACCAGTTTTTCATTAGGAATACTGGCGTTGAAGCCTTCCATCAGACCTGCTGTTTATGCTGTTTACGGGTATGTGCGCCTGGCAGATGAAATTGTGGATAGCTTTCATGGTTATGATAAAGAGAAGCTTCTGAATAGATTAAAGGTTGAAACCTATGAGGCACTCGAAGATGGCATATCGCTCAATCCTATTTTGCATTCATTTCAGGAAACCGTTCGTCATTATGATATAGACAGGCAGCTGATTGATCAGTTTTTACACAGCATGGAAATGGACCTTCATAAAATTGAATATAATTCCGAACAGTATAAAGAATATATCTATGGATCTGCGGAAGTTGTAGGGCTCATGTGCCTGCAGATATTTACAGAAGGTGATAAACAGCAATATGAGAAGCTTAAACCCTATGCAATGAAACTAGGGTCTGCTTTTCAGAAAGTTAATTTTTTACGGGATCTGAAGGATGATTATCAGATTTTAGGAAGGACTTATTTCCCGTCCCTGAATATGTCAGTCTTTGATAATACAGTAAAAGCCCAAATTGAAAAGGAAATTGAAGAGGAATTCAAAGAAGCATTACTGGGAATCAAAAAACTGCCGGGTTCATCCATTTTCGGAGTATACCTTGCTTACAGATATTACCTTTCCCTGTTTGAAAAGATAAAGAAAACAAGTTCTCAGAATATGCTGCAGCAAAGAATCAGAATCGCGAACTCAAAAAAACTGCTCGTTGCATTCAAAAGCTATATTCGTTACAAATCAGCTTATTTCTGACAGTAGAATTCCGGCTGAAAATGATTTTTCGGAACGTTTAACGATCAATAAAAATAAATAATGTACAGGTTATACAGAGAACAACAACTGAGTTGTAATATTGAAACGGCATGGGAATTTTTTTCATCCCCTCATAATTTATCGGAAATAACCCCGGAGAGCATGAACTTTGTAGTGCTTTCCGACGTGAAGGATGAGCCTATTTTTAAAGGAATGGAAATAGACTACACCGTTTCTCCCTTATTGGGAATTCCGATGAAATGGAAAACCATTATCAGCCAGGTTGAAGACTATAAAAGCTTTACAGACTTTCAGAAAAAAGGTCCGTACAAGCATTGGAATCATTTTCATGAATTTATTCCTAATGAGCATGGCGTACTTATGAAAGATACGGTAGACTACGAACTCCCGATGGGGATTTTAGGTAAAATAGCCCATCAGTTATTTGTAAAAGAAAAACTCAATAGTATTTTCGATTACAGGTACAGGGTTTTGAATGATCTTTTTAACAAAAAAACATAATTAAAATGAATGTTCTGATCGTTTTGGGGGTATTTATTGCCATGGAAGGCGCTACCTGGCTGATCCATCGGTATATTATGCATGGTTTTCTATGGATTCTGCACCGGGATCATCATGATCATAGCCAAGATGGCAAACTTGAAAGAAATGATTGGTTCTTTTTCATTTTTGCAAGCCCGGCTATTGCCTTATTATATCTGGGAGTACAGCAGGATTTCAGTTATTGGTTTTTTATCGGTCTGGGAATCAGTCTTTACGGGATGGCCTATTTCTTTGTGCATGATATTTTTATTCATCAGAGAGCGAAGATTTTTACCAAAACAAAGAATCCGTACTTCCTTGCCATAAGACGTGCTCATAAGCAGCATCACAAACATCTGGGAAAAGAAGAAGGGGAATGTTTCGGCTTTCTGTGGGTTCCTGTTAAATATTTTAAACTGTATTTCAATAAAAAATGATGCCTTATACTTACATACTGATTAATTTTTTCACGGTCATTATCTGCTTTCTGGCTTCTTTTGACGGACGGATACAGTTTAATAAACTTTTCGGGAAATTCCTGCTGTCGTCTACCATTGTAGCAATTCCTTTTATTGCCTGGGATATATGGTTCACGGCAAAAGGAGTATGGTGGTTTGATCTCAATTATACCTTGGGATTTAAAATAGCAGGACTTCCCGTAGAAGAATGGCTGTTCTTTTACTGTATTCCCTTCGCATGTGTTTTTACTTACTATTGTCTGGAAAAGTATTTTACCCTTGGCTGGACTGATGCTTTTAATAATCTCATTGTATTTGCATCTGTTATCGTTCTTGCTGTTGTAGGGCTGCTTTATTATGAAAGAATATATACTTTGCTTACAGTGATCGTAACGATAGCTACACTTTGCTATCTGCATTTTATTGCTCAAAAAGAATGGTTGGGAAAAGCCAGTTTTGTTTACCTGATTTTGATGCCCGGATTTTTTGCAGTGAATGGAATCCTTACAGGTTCTTTAATTCCTTCACCTGTTGTTAATTATAACCCTGATGACTTTTTAGGAATTAGAATGGGGACTATCCCTGTTGAAGATGCTGTTTACGGTTACAGTCAGTTTTTACTCAATATTTATTTCTTTAAAAAAATAACTGAAAATGAAAAATAGAATAATTTTTACCCTATTGCTAAGCTTCGTATTGATGAATAGTATGACCTCCTGTTCCTCTATGCCTGAAAAAGCTCAGCCTGTCAGTCAGTTTGATGTCAACCGATATTTAGGTACATGGTATGAAATAGCAAGATTCGATTATCATTTTGAAAAAGATCTTGATAATGCAATCGCTCAGTACAGCCTTAATGCAGATGGAAGCGTGAATGTGGTCAACAGCGGATATAATTTTAAAAAGAACAGGTGGGTATCTGCTAATGGTACCGCGAAATTCAGAGGAGATAAGGATATTGCAGCACTTAAAGTAAGCTTTTTCAAGCCTTTTTATGCCGGATATAATGTAGTTGCGCTGGAAGATTATAAATACGCATTGATTGCCGGGAAAAACTTAGACTATCTCTGGATTCTGTCCCGTGAAAAGACTATTCCTGAAAATGTAAAACAGAATTTTATCACCAGGGCTCGGGAGATCGGTTATGATACATCAAAACTTATCTGGGTAAAACAGGATAAAAAAAGTCCGTTCGACAAATAAATGATATTAACTTAAAATCAAAAAATGCTATTCATGATTTCTGGTTTGAAAAAATCTCCTGTTGTTATTTGAAACAACAGGAGATTTATTTTTTATTTAAAAGTTGCTTCTAACTTTTGTTCGTTTTGAGTTTTGATCAATTCATTTAAAGATGTTATATCATTGATATTTAGCAATATCTTGTTTTTTGATTGATCTTTCTTTCTATATGCATCGGCAAAATAAGCTGCATATATATGACTCACATTTAGTAAGGTTCTGTATTGAATATCTTTTTTAGGATCTAATGAAAAATTTGATATTCCGTGACAAGAGAAACAGGTGGTATTTTGATGATACGTTTCCATCGTAATATTTGTCGCATTTGGACTTCCAGCCAATTTTAAATTTCCTGTGTTAAATTGCTGATAAACATCTACATTTCTAGACTCCTTGCTATTAAGCATTGCTAGCCATATATTACCGTTATAGTATTGCTTAATTTCACTTTTATTAAGTGCTTTTTTATTTAATTCATTAGCAAGATCAGCATGTCTTCTATATTCAGAATTATTTGGATGATCATATTTTTTTTGGGATATACCTAATGGATATTTACGATATGCTTTATCAGCTATTTTACCTTTTTTAGTTGAGGTATCAAACTTAATAGCATTCAGAGAATCTGTTGCACTAAGTTCGCCTTTTTTAAATAATAAAAAATCGGTTTCTGTTTTAGCAATTGGCTGACTGTTATTTGTATTTGGTTTGAATCTGTGTCTTTGTTTCGAATTCAAATCAGTTAAGTTATTTAGATTATCTGGAGCTAAATCCTGACCTTCAAAAGTTGCCCAAAGCATTTCTGGAAACCCTTCTACTTTGCCAACGATATGTAAACCAACAAGAGCGACAGCGGGTATATTTTGATAGTTTAGAGGATTATTAATGATTAGATTTATATTAGTATAATCATTTTTTCTGGTGAGAGAATCTAATTTGTTTAAATAAGCTTTTTTTATTTGTGGTACATTATTTACAATCAGATAATTTTTCTGTTTATCTTTAGGAATTGCATTAAGATCTACCCAGGCAGCCTTTAGTTCTAATGAATAATTATTATAGGCCTCTGTTGAATCGCTTATATTTGTAATCCCTTTTTTTACTTTCTCTATAGCAGAAGATGTCGCTTTAACCATCTGATCATACATAATTTTATTCATATGTATCGAATAAAAAACAGTATAATCTTCAGAAATCCCAGCAAAGTCTGTGTTTGATTTTAATACAGGATGGTCACTGCCTGCCTGATGAAATGCAAATAATTTTAAAGCTGATTTATTCTCATGATATACAGGTTCTCCGTATTCCGTAATTTGAAAAATATTCTTTGAATCATCCAGGAACAATGGCAAACCATTTTGAGTTTTTTCATTTTTTGAATCTTTAATGGTCTGTGTTAAATGCAAATATTTTTGCCAGGACCAAGTGTGAAATGCTCTCGCAGAATCTTCTTTGGTTATAACTAAAGTATCATTTTTCCATAGATTATTATCATCTGTATCGGGGATGAATGATTTGTTATAATTTGAAAAATACTTTTTCTCAAAATGGTCTATAGACTCCTTATCATTTTTATTCATTTCTATAGACTCTATAGATTTTTTACAACAAATAAGGCTGAAAATAGTACCTGTCGTTATGCTCAAAAGCATTAGTTTTTTGAATTTTAATTTCATGTTATTAGTTTTTTGAGTTATTAGTTGATTATCTTTTTAAAATTGCAATAACATTCTTTAATTATAACCAGGGTGATTCTAAAAAAAAATATTACACTATTTTAAAATTTCCATTTTATAAAACATAACTTTTTAAGTTTGTCATAAAAACAATATTAATGTAATTTTTTTAAAAATAATTCAGTAGTAATACCTAATTTTGAAATAATGTATTATGAAATGGGTGCTATATTTTCGTGTGGTATTTAATTGAATCTCCTATCTTGACTTTATCAATTTTTATGCTAGGAAGTGAGATTGAAAAGCTGCCAGATGACCCCAGAATTAAATGGATGATGCTAACTAAGGAGAGAACGAGCCTATAGAAGTATTACTGCTGCGACAGGAAGTAATATCAAAAAATAACTTTAGAATTCGGAAGTGGTGGAGATTGTATGTGCCTGGATTGAACCACTTATATTAAGTGTATAATTTCTAGAATGAAAGTTTACAGGGGAAAATTTTAAACCTTGTCAAATGTCCATTGGAATTTTGATCCCAATACAACGATTATGGAGAGCGATTGGTTTGAAGGAAGCAACAGGAATCAGATGTTTTCTGGAATGACCTAAACGGAGGAAATGATGTGCAACTTATTATGGGACAGCAGCCTAATTTGTTACAAAATTTAACCAATGCTGGATATGATTTAATTATCGTAAATGGTGATTTGATAATTTATGAAATTTTAACATTTACAATAATATTTTAGGTATAGAAGTTGTTTATTTATATACCAATTACTAAAATATTATATTATGAACAATTCAGATTACAACAAAGCGGAAAATGCAGTTAATGAAACAGAAAACTCTTTAAAAAATGCAGCTGATAATGCAAAATGGAAGATCAGTGAACTGGCGGATAAAGCGAAAGATTATATCAATGAAAAAAGAGATAATGATCAGGAAGCTACGCAGGAAGACTGGTTAGACAGAGTAAAGTCAAATGTGTCTGATGCCTGGGAAGATATTAAGGACAAAGCAGATGAGGCATGGGAAAAGACTAAAGATGCCGCTGAAGATGTAAAAGCAGAATGGAGAAAGAAAACCAATTAATGGTAGTTTAATCGATAAAGACCGGAACTGAGAAGTTCCGGTCTTTATTGTTGTTGGTAGTGTATTTATATTCTAATTTCTTGATTTGATACTTAATATTTTCAATACAATAACAGGAAAAGTGGCTGGAAATTTTAATATAGAATTCTGCGGCCTTCCAGTTTTATTATTTCATTGTTCACCATCTTTTTTACGGTTCTGATCACCGTTTCTACCCTCAATCCTGTAAGATCAGCAATTTGCTGGCGGGTAAGTTCTATAGGAAAACACTGCTGGCAGTCTCCGTCATGATAACTTTTCAGATAATCCAATAATCCTTTAAGGCGCTGGATAGGATCTGCTGATGCCATATTACGGATCATTAAACTATTATAATATAACCTTTGTGATAAGCACAAATTCATTTCCATAGAAAGATCAGGATGATTTTTAAGCATTTCTATGAAATTACTTTTAGGCATTCTGATTAATTCTGTAGTCTGTAAACTTACAGCATTGGTAGGATAAAGCTTTTCGATAAAGAGAAGTGGATCTCCAAAACTTTGATTTTTGCCAAGGATGTTATGAATAAATTCTTTCCCGTTTTCAGTAAACGTGTTCAGCTTTACTTTGCCGCTGATAATCTGAAAATAATATTGTGAATGTTCACCCTCTTTAAAAATGAATTCTTTGGGTTTATAGATAATAGTTTCACCCCCAAACAAGTAAAGAGTTTTTACATCGATATTCATACAGCTTATTGTCTTTTTCATAGCTTTATTTTTTTCTGAAAATTAGACTGTGTTTTCTTACATCTGATAAACGATTTCAATCCTTATGCCATTCATATTTTTTTTCATAAAATGTGGTATCAAATCCTCAGATATAATCATGTAAAAATTGCTGTTTTTTCAAATATTGTGAGTATTTTTGAAGTTAAAGTATCTGTAACTAATTATTGATTTTAACTTCTATGATTTTAATTGTTGATGACAACCAAAGTAATCTTTATTCACTGCAAAAATTACTCGAATCTAAAGATTTTCAGGTTGAAACGGCCGGCTCCGGGGAGGAGGCTCTGGGGAAAGCACTGAAAAATGACTATGCCTTAATTATCCTAGATGTTCAGATGCCTGACATGGGCGGCTTTGAAGTTGCAGAAACACTTGCCGATTACAGCAAGACCAAAGATGTACCTATTATATTTTTATCCGCTGTTAATACAGATAAAAGATTCATCACCCAAGGGTATGCTTCCGGTGGCAAAGATTACGTAACCAAGCCTGTAGATCCTGAAATTCTTCTGCTTAAGGTCAAAACGTTCTATCATCTTCAGGAACAGAATATGGCAATGAAAAAAACACAGCAGAATCTGGAACTGGAAGTGAAAGGAAGAAGAGAATCTCAGGTAACGATGAAGTCTCAGATTGATCATTTTCATCTCATGCTGGAATCCCTTCCTCAGATTGCATTTACCCTGAATGAGGACGGTATCGTTGATTTTGTGAATGGCAAATGGTATCAGTATTCTGAAGAAGAACAGAGCTTTCCCGAAACCCATCCTGATGATCACAATATCAGAGAAGAACTGGATAGATGCATGAGAAAAGGAAAAGCACTCGAATTAGAGATCAGAATTAAAAATAGGGTTTCAGGCAATTACCGTTATCATTTACTGAGAATAACACCTGTATATGATGAAGACCGTATCAAAAACTGGGTAGGAACATTTACAGATATTGACGATCAGAAAAAAGTAGAAAAGGAAAAAGATGAATTCTTAAGCATTGCAAGCCATGAATTAAAAACACCTCTTACCAGTATTAAAGCATATGTTCAGTTATTAGAAAGAAAACTGAAACTAAACAAAGACAGTCCCGAAGCAGGATTTGTTACAAAAGTTCAGGGGCAGATTGAAAAGCTGAATACCCTCATCACAGACCTTCTCGATGTATCAAAAATTGAAAATGGAAAACTGAAAATCAATAAAAAGCCGGTTAATCTGGAAAGTGTGATCAGTAACGCCATTGAAACCATCCTACAGACCCATGATGAGCAACAGGTAAAAATTGAGCGCCACGGAACAAAACCTGATATTTTAATTCCTTTGGATGAGATCCGTATTGAGCAGGTACTGATTAATTTTCTGACCAACGCCATCAAATATTCACCCAATAATAATCAGGTGATTGTGACCACCTTTGTAGATCATGAAGCCCAGGAAGTAAGAGTAAATGTGACTGATTTTGGAATCGGGATACCGGATTTTAAACAGGATGCAGTATTTAAAAAATTCTATCGTGTGGAAGAATCCTCATTACAGTTTCAGGGAATGGGAATCGGATTGTTCATATGTGCTGAAATCATCAAGCAGCATCATGGAAGCGTGGGTGTTTCCAGTATCGTAGACGAAGGCTCTACATTTTATTTTACCCTACCTTTAAATTAATTTTCATGCCGAAAAAAATTATACGAAATCTTCAGATCGGAATAGGCTTTTCGCTTTTGATTTTAATCGCAAGTTCAGTGGCTTCATACTGGAGTATTCAAAATCAGATGAATCACCGTGAAAGCCTTTCCCAAAGCAGACGTTCTGTAACCGCTGTTAAAGATATTCTGGTGGCCCTGCTGGATGCAGAAACAGGAAACAGAGGCTATCAGCTGACCGGTAGAGAAGATTTTCTGGAACCTTACAAACGGGGCGTTAGAGAATATTCTAAAGCTTTAGTGCTGGCAGAATCATTGGGCGTGCAGGATAAAAACCAGCAGGAAAGGCTTGCCGTATTAAAAATAGCAGTCAGTCAGGTAATGAATAATCTGAAAAACCTGGTGGAAAACAGGAGAAGAGGAATTATAATGACTCAGCAGCAGATTGTTACTGGCAAAGCCTATATGGATGAATGCCGTAAAATTGTAAGAGACTTTGTACAATATGAGGAGAGCCAGGTTGAAATTAAAAATAAAGATCTTACGCGCTCATCAGAAACAACGGTGATCTTTATTGTTTTTTCTGCATTAGCTGCAATTGTGGTGACAGCATTTTTCTATTTTAAAATGCGTGCAGACCTTATCAGAAGAGATGAGCTGGAGAAAATGCTGAGAGACAAAGACCAGGAAATGACCCGCCGTGTAAGTGCTATTCAGAAAATTGCGAACAGAGTCGCCAATGGAGATTACAGTGAGAAAGCTGTAGATAATGCAGAGGATGATCTGGGTGATCTTGTAGAATCCCTGAATCATATGACAGAATCATTAAAAATATCTTTTGATAAAATTAATAAAAGTGACTGGCGCCAGAAAGGACTTGCTTTGCTGAATGAATCCCTGGTAGGGAATAAATCGGTACAGGAAGTTTCCAATAAAGCTTTACATCAGTTGATTGAGTATGGAAACTGCATCAACGGATCATTATATCTTTTTGACGAAGGTATTCTGAAACTCAATAAAGCATTCGGGCTGGAAGCCAATATGAAAAGAACTTTTGAACCGGGTGAAGGAATGGTGGGCCAGGCTTTCCTGAACGCTACAACACAAGTGTACAATAATCTTCATGAAGATGATTTTGTAGTAACTTTTGCCAGCAGTACCATCAAAATCTACGGGATTATTCTTATACCGGTTTTTGCAGATGGACATGTGATAGGAGTGCTGGAGCTGGGATCTACCTCTAATTTTGATGACGACAGAATCAGCTATTTTGAAGAATGTAGTATTAATATAGGTATAGCCCTGAATGCAGCAAAAGGAAGAGAAAAAGAACAGCAACTCTTAGAAGAAACACAGGCGCAGTCTGAAGAATTACAAGTGCAGCACTCTGAGCTTGAAAATCTCAATACTGAACTGGAAGCTCAGACCCAGAAACTTCAGGCTTCAGAAGAAGAACTCAAAGTACAGCAGGAAGAGCTGATGCAGGCTAATGCAGAACTGGAAGAACGCTCAAGGTTGCTGGAAGAAAAAAATCATTTAATTGCAGAACGCAACAATGAGATCCAGAAAAAGGTAGAAGAACTGGCGCTCAGCACCAAATATAAGTCTGAATTTTTAGCCAATATGTCCCATGAATTGCGTACACCGCTTAATTCAATCCTTCTTTTATCAAGGCTAATGGCTGAAAATCCGGATGAAAACCTTAATGAAGATCAGGTAGAGTCTGCCAGAGTTATTCAAAGCTCAGGAACCAGTCTGTTAACCTTAATCGATGAAATTCTTGATCTGGCAAAAATAGAATCCGGTAAAATGACCCTGGAATATCAGGAAGTTATTATTGAAGACATCATAAAAGATCTGAAAAGTCTTTTCAACCCTGTATTTCAGGAAAAAGAACTTCCATTCAATATTCTTATAGATTCAGACGTACAGAAAGTTATTGAAAGTGACCGTCTCAGAATTGATCAGGTATTAAGAAACCTGTTGTCTAATGCTTTGAAATTTACCACAAAAGGAAGTATTGACTTACATATCAGAAAACATTCAGAAAAACCAGATTTTCTGCTATTTTCAGTAAAAGATACAGGGATAGGAATTGCAGAAGATAAGCAGAAAATTATTTTTGAAGCATTCCAGCAGGCTGACGGATCTACAAAAAGAAAATTTGGAGGTACCGGGCTTGGCCTTTCAATAAGCCGTGAAATTGCAAAACTTTTAGGGGGTGAATTGACTTTGAAAAGCGAGGTGAATAAGGGCAGTGAATTCAGTTTCATGATTCCTGTACATCCTGTAAATGATGTTATTCCGTCTGAAACCGATCAGGATCTGGTAGAAATCATCCGCGAAGATGTAGAAGAAATTCAGAATATTCTTGATGAAAAGGAAAGCATTCCTACAAACACTTTGGAAATTCCCGAAGAGGTTGCAGATGACCGCGATAATATTCAGAACGGAGACAAGATTATTCTGATTGTAGAAGATGATACCAATTTTGCAAAAGCTTTATTGAAATATGCCCATTTACAAAACTATAAAGGGATTGTAGTGGTAAGAGGTGATCATGCTCTCTCAGCAGCTCAGCAGTATCATCCACATGCTATTTTACTGGATGTTCAGCTGCCCGTAAAAGATGGGTGGATGGTTATGGACGAACTTAAGTCTGATACACTCGTTAAACACATTCCGGTACATATGATGTCTGCCCTGCATGTGAAAAAAGAAAGTCTTATGAAAGGGGCGGTAGACTTCATCAGCAAGCCTGTGGCTTTGGATAAAATGACTGATGTATTCAGGAAAATTGAAGAAGCATTACAAAAAGGAACTCAAAAAGTTCTGATTGTTGAAGAAAATGCCAAACATGCTGATGCTTTGTCTTATTTTCTGAGCAATTTTAATATTTCCTTATCAGTAGAACATAATGTTGAAGATAGTGTTAAAGCGCTGACTTCCGATCTTGTTGATTGTGTTATCCTGGATGTGGGAGGTGAAAAAGGAAATGATTACCATGTGATAGAGTCAATCAAAAGCTATGAAGGACTTGAGAACCTTCCGATTATTATTTTTACCGAACACCATTTATCAAAAGAAGAAGAACTCAAAATAAAGCAATATGCAGACTCTATTGTTGTGAAAACAGCACATTCCTATCAGAGGGTTTTAGACGAAGTGGGTTTATTCTTACATCTCGTAGAAGAAAAAAATGAATCCGCTGAAAATAACAGAGGCAGAATGCTGGGCTCGTTAAAAGAAGTGCTGAGTGGAAAAAAAATACTCATTACAGATGATGATGTACGCAATATTTTTTCTTTAACCAAAGCGTTGGAAAAATATAAAGCAGAAGTAATTGTAGCCATGGACGGAAAACATGCTCTTGAACAAATTCACCATCATTCTGATGTAGATGTGATCCTGATGGATATGATGATGCCGGAAATGGATGGCTATGAAACCATTAAGGAAATAAGAAAAATGCCGGCATTTAAAAGACTGCCTATCATTGCGATCACAGCCAAATCAATGATTGGAGAACGTGAAAAATGTATCACTGCAGGAGCTTCTGACTATATTTCAAAACCTGTAGATATAGATCAGTTATTATCACTTCTTCGTGTTTGGTTATATGAAAGTTAAACAGATAAAATTCTGATGAAAAAGAAAATCTTAATCGTGGATGATGACCCACGCAATATATTTGCATTGAAACTGACCCTTAAAGCCCGTGGATATGCAGTTGAATCCTCTACCATGGCTCAGGAAGCTTTAGAAATACTGAAAGCCGGCACGTCTTATATTGTTCTGATGGACATGATGATGCCCGGGATAGATGGCTATGAAGCTGTCAGAATGATAAGGAATACTCCCGAAATCAAACACGTTCCTGTAATTGCCGTCACGGCACAGGCAATGGCTGAAGATCGTCAGAAATGCTTAGAGGCAGGAGCTGATGATTACGTATCAAAACCCATTGATGTAGATCTGTTAATAAAAGCAATAGAAAAACTTTCATAATGCTGGAACCAAGTATCGTAAAAGATGAAGAAATAGAATATCTTATCAGAGATGTGTATGATATGTATGGCTATGACTTTTCCGGTTATAGCAGAGCTTCATTCAAAAGAAGAGTAAACCGCATATGTCTTTTAGATCGCTTTACGAGTTTTGCAGAGCTCAGATACACTATTATGAATGATACAGAATATCTAAAACGTTTTGTAGAAGAAGTTACAGTAAATGTTACGGAGATGTTCAGGGATCCCTCATTTTACAAAACATTGCGCGACAAGATTCTGCCACAGTTGGGTACCTATCCGCTGATCCGGATATGGATTGCAGGATGCTCCACCGGAGAAGAAGCGTATTCTGTAGCCATTCTCCTGAAAGAAGCAGGCCTTTACAGTAAATCTCTGATTTATGGTACCGATTTGAATCCTGCCGTTCTAGAAACGGCCAGAGCAGGGATCTTTCCACTACAGCAGATGAAACTGTATTCAGAAAACTATATACTTTCCGGAGGAATCAAAGATTTTTCTGATTACTATACGGCCAATTATGACAGCGTAAGATTTGATAAAAGCCTGCAGGAAAAGTTAATTTTGTCAACACACAATCTTGTATCAGACAGTTCTTTTAATAGCTTTCAGTTGATTTTGTGCAGAAATGTATTGATTTATTTTGACAGGGAGCTGCAGGAAAGGGTATTCAGGCTTTTCGATAACAGTCTGGAGAATTTAGGTTTTCTCGCATTGGGCGCAAAAGAAACACTCCGATTTTCTACTATTGAAAAAAATTATCATCAGGTTGAAGATCAGAAGATCTGGAAAAAAATTGACCACCATTAATAATTGCGGTTATGAAATCACAAACCAATACAGAATTAATTGTTATAGGAGGATCAGCGGGAAGCTTACAGGTCATTATAGAAATGATCAAAAATCTGGATCATATGACTCCTGTTCCCATTGTACTTGTGATCCATCGCAAAGCACAATCCGGGGATGTTCTACGGACTTTACTGCAACAGTTTACCCAAATAGCCGTTGTAGAAATTGAAGATAAGACAGAACTTGAGGAGAATACCATATATCTTGTTCCAGCAGATTATCATCTGTTGTTTGAGGATCATAAAAATATGTCATTAGACAGTTCTGAGAAAATGAATTATTCCCGTCCTTCCATAGATGTGACATTCAGGTCTGCAGCAGAGATTTACGGCGAAAACGTGATTGGTGTCCTTTTATCAGGAGCTAATGCCGACGGAGTAGAAGGGCTTGGTTATATAAAAAAATATAAGGGAAAAGCCTGGATCCAGGATCCGGAAACTGCAGAAGTAGAGTATATGCCAAGACATGCTATAGAGGAAATTGATTATGATTTAATAATCACTCCCCATACTTTAGCGAACTATATAAAACAATTGTAATATTTCAGAATAGAATAATCTAAATAATATGAGTAAAAAGAAGATTTTAATTTTTGATGATGATACAACTATTTTAGAAGTGATCACCATTATATTTGAAGAAAACGGATACGATGTCAGAATCTCAGAGACGTCACACGATATCCTTGAGAAAGTGGCAGACTATCAGCCGGATGTTATCTTAATGGATAACTGGATCCCTAAAATTGGTGGGGTGGAAGCTACGAAACTGCTTAAAAGTACTGAAGAATTTAAGCATATTCCGGTCATTTATGTTACAGCTAATAATGATATTGTAGCTTTGGCATCAGAAGCACAGGCAGATGACTATGTTTCAAAGCCTTTTAACCTGGATGATCTGGAACTAATGGTTGCTAAACATATAGAAGCAAAGGTGTAGGAAATGCCGGGCTTATACATCATCATAAAACTCTCAGATTTTGAGAGTTTTTTTTATTGGTTCTCCAATGCGGATATAATCTGGGTTTTTGTAAGTGAACAGGTGTTAACATGCTGAATCAAAGAAGATAATAAAAAGTAAAGATCGGGGTTTTCCAGCGTAATCTCCGAAAATGTTTTCACAAGAATAAGTTTCTTTGAAACAATATTATGCACAACAACGTACTCATTGCAGACATCAACATCCATATTCAAATCCTTTTTTATAACCAAACTGAAGTAATCATCAATATATTTTTTATCTCTGGTTAAATGTAGCTGTTCGGTTTTTATAGGGTCCATAACTATTATTTTATGCCTTATTTATTTTAAACAAGTTTTATGCCGTCTTAAAATATTTGGTTTATAAATGTACTTTTTTGCTATTTAGTAGTATATTTGTATTTAAATTAAAATAACAAAGACTATATCTTTTTTAAGACAGATCATGGATAAAGTGAATATTTTTTGGTTCAGGAGGGATCTCAGGCTGGAAGACAATACGGGGCTACATCATGCCCTGAATGCAGGAACAAAGGTTATTCCTGTCTTTATATTTGATACCGAAATACTGGATCAGCTTCAGGATAAAAGGGACAGAAGGGTAGACTATATCCATCAGGCATTACAGCAGATTCACAAAGAACTGAAAAGCCATAACAGCGGACTGTATGTTTATCATGGCACTCCAATCGAAGCCTTTAAAAAAATAATCCAGGATTTTAAGGTAGATCGGGTTTTTTGTAACAGGGATTATGAGCCGCAGGCAATAAAACGGGATCGGCAGATCGCTGATTTCCTGCAGGGGCATCATGTTCAGCTGATAGATTTCAAAGATCAGGTCATATTTGAAAAAAATGATATTCTAAAAAATGACCTTTCTCCCTATACAGTTTTTACCCCATACTCAAAAAAATGGAAAGAAAATCTGAAAAATATAGAAACTTTTACGCTCAGCGAAAGCCATTTTGTCAGCTATAACGGATCTCCAGAGATCATTTCACTGAACGAAATCGGATTTGAAAAAACGGATCTTCATTACATAAAACCTGAACTGAACAGTCAGGTAATAGATTCTTACGGAAAATACAGGGACTTTCCTGCAATGGATCATACCACGCACCTGGGTATAGCACTTCGTTTTGGAACCATTTCGGTAAGGAAATGTGTACAGTATGCTGCTAAACATAATGAAGTATGGCTTAATGAACTTATCTGGAGAGAGTTTTTTATGCAGATTCTGTATCATTTTCCAATGGTTGTCCACCAGTGTTTTAAAACAAAATATGAAAATATTGCATGGAGAAACAACGAAGAAGAATTTAAAGCATGGTGCGAAGGGAGAACAGGCTATCCTATTGTAGATGCAGGAATGAGGCAGCTGAATGAAACCGGATTTATGCACAACCGCGTAAGAATGATTACGGCAAGCTTCCTTACCAAGCATCTTCTGATTGACTGGAGATGGGGCGAAGCTTACTTTGCTGAAAAACTGTTAGACTATGATCTGGCAGCCAATAACGGAAACTGGCAGTGGGCTGCAGGCTGTGGCTGTGATGCGGCTCCCTATTTCAGAATATTCAATCCCTACGAACAGACAAAGAAATTTGATAAAGACGCTCAGTACATCAGAAAGTGGCTCCCTGAAGATTACAGGGAAAACTCCATTGTAGAACACACAAAAGCGAGAGAAAGAGCATTAACTACTTATAAAGAAGCCCTGGCGGAATAACACGTCATATACTATTCACGAATAAAATAAATAACATTGGCAAAAAAAGGAATTTTATTAATCAATCTTGGCTCTCCGAGATCCACTGCTGTAGAAGATGTAAAGGAATATCTGGATGAATTCCTGATGGATGAAAAAGTAATTGATTATCGCTGGATCTTCCGGGCACTTCTCGTTCAGGGAATCATTTTAAAGACCAGACCAGCAAAATCAGCAGAAGCTTATAAAACCGTATGGACAGACGAAGGATCTCCACTTATTGTGATCACAAAAAAGATCCAGAAGAAGCTGCAGAATCTGGTGGATGTACCTGTGGAAATAGGCATGAGATATGCAGAACCAAGCATTGAAACCGGCATCAGGAATCTTGTTGAAAAAGGAATCACAGAAATTGTACTGTTTCCCCTTTATCCGCAATATGCAATGAGTACCACCGAAACCGTGATTGAAAAAGCAGAAGAAATCAGAAAAAAGAAATTCCCCGGTGTAAGAATCAATTATGTGCAGCCTTTTTATAACCGGGATCTGTATACCGATTGCCTCGCGGAAAGCATCAGGGAAAAACTTCCTCAAAACTTTGATGCGCTGTTGTTTTCCTATCATGGTGTTCCCGAACGGCATATTTACAAAACAGATCCTACAAAAACCTGCAATATGAATGATTGCTGTTATAAAGATAACCATCCCAGCCATTCGTTTTGCTATCGTCACCAATGCTTTAATACGACCGAATCTGTCATCAGGAAACTTGAATTGCCGAAAGATAAAGTCATTGTTTCTTTTCAGTCCAGATTAGGAAAAGATAAATGGATAGAACCGTATACCGATCATACATTAGAAACCATTCCGGGAAGAGGAATTAAAAACCTTGCAGTAGTTTGTCCTGCTTTTGTTTCAGACTGCCTGGAAACCCTGGAAGAAATTTCGGTTGAAGGAAAAGAGCAGTTTCTGGAAGCTGGGGGCGAAAACTTCACCTATATTCCTTGCCTGAATGACGAGGATCGGTGGATTGAAGTGATCCGGACCTTGTGTGAAGAACAGCTCGATCAATTTTATTTCGTCTAGTTTTGAGTATATTATTGCGCAATTCTTTTGGAAATTAGGTATTTTTGTAAACTATTTAGCGGATATGAATTATACACTTATTAAAGATTTTATAGACTTGTTGCAGGAATTCGAAAACGAAGTCCAGGCTTCTCCTGATTTATATCCGGGGACAGTTCAAGGCTTTAAAGCATGGATTTCTGATAAGGAGAATACAGAACAGAGAAATCATTCCGAAGAACCCTACTGGGAGGGTAAGGAAAATGGAAGAACGCCGGAAAGTGCAATAAGTACATTGCTTGTTCATCTGAACCGGTATGCTAAGACCTATTCAAAGTCTGCCATCCTGGATTCTGAATTTTCCACCCAGGAAGATTTTATCTATCTCATCAATCTGAAAGCGTTCGGTGAGATGACGAAGATGGCGCTTATCAAAAAAAACATTCATGATAAACCTGTAGGGATGCTCATCATTACCAGACTTCTTCGTCAGGGACTTATTGAGCAGACAGATTCTGATCTGGATAAAAGAAGTAAACTGATCCGTATTACTGAAAGAGGACTGCAGATCCTGGAAAACCAAATGGAAAAGATCCGCCAGGCGACCAATATTGTTGCAGGAAATCTTACCCACGCAGAAAAGATGGAACTGATCCGTATCCTTAATAAGCTGGATCGCTTCCATTATCCTATTTTTTCAAGGAACATCAATTCAGAACAACTTATTAATACTGTTTATGATGAGTATACATTTAAAATTTCTTAGAATATTAAAGTGAGAATACTGGTAAATTATACAGAGCTTTTAGTAGTTTAACATTATCATTGATTAACTTGGAAAATCAATGCGTGCCTATGATGCAGTCTTTATAGCATAAAGCATTAAAAAGAGGATATAAACTTAAAAAGGTTTTATTTCAAAAATAAATTTTTAAATATTGGGTTTTAAGTAAAATAATTAAACTTATAGGGTTGTTTATCTGTGTAAATCTGTGGTTTAGTTTAAACCATAAAAGTCACAAAAGTCTTTAAACCCTTTATTTTTTTTAAGTGATATGCTTTACGTATAAGAAGTACACATAAGCTTTGAAAAATCTCTGATTTTTATTTCCCACTAATACTCTCAAACCCTCAAACTCCCCCTAAACCCTCTCGCAGCATAATAAGAATCTGCCCCGTTATGATAGTAGAATACCGTATTGTATCGTCTGTCGCAGAAAACGGCTCCTCCAAGCTCCCGGATAGAAGAAGGTGTCTGTACCCAGCTGGAAGTTTTCTGGTCAAATTTTCCAAGTTCCTGAAGGTGGCGGTATTGTTCTTCAGTTAAGATTTCAATGCCCATTTCTGAAGCTTTATCAATAGCGTTGCTTTCCGGTTTGTTGGCCTTTCTTGATTCCCAGGCAGGGTAATCATAGCAGAGGCTTCTGCGCTTTGGGCTTTCCGGGGAACAGTCGAAGAAGAGGTATTCATCTGTTTTTTGGTTGTAATCTACAACGTCCGGTTCGCCTTCGGTTTCTTCCATTTCGTTTAAAGACCATAGTTTTTCAGGATTGGATTCCAGTTTAGATTGAATCTTTTCCCATTTTAGTCCTTTGTGGCGGAACATATTTTTTTCAAAACGGTTTTTCAGGATTTCCAGAAGAGCTTTGCTTTGTTCGGGAGTTAAGGATTTCTTTTTCATATTAAATTTTGTTTTACTGTTTGTTCTTTTGAAGAGTGGGTTCCTGTTGTTTAAATCGCAAAGGCGCAAGAGGTCTTAAAGGCTGAGAATATTTTTAAGGCGCAAAGATTTTATCTCCGATAAAATTACTTTTAAACGACTTTACTATTCAAAATTATTTTTCAATAATAGTAATTTTTCTGTTAGCTGGTCGAGAATACCATGAAATAATAACCAGAACAAGCAGCAAGACAGCAGGAAATGTTCTTCCGGCAATATCTCCCACAATAAGATGTGAGATTACAGCGCCAGACATTACGAAGAAAAATCCGGCATAAGCCCATTCTTTTAATAATAAACGTTTCGGAATAAGTATGGCAATGACCCCGAGAAGCTTCCATACTCCAATGATGGTCATAAGGTAAGCCGGATAGCCAAGATTGGTGAAATTGGCAAGCTCATCTTTATTCTTCATAAGCTGAACAATAGCTGTAGAGACCATCCCTAGTGACATCCAAAGGGTAAAAACCCAATAGATGATTCTTTTTCTTTTTTCAGATTGATTTGATGTTTCCATATTGATTATGTTTTGTGATTAGTCGTTAAGGCCTTTTCCTTCGAGGATCTGGGGAATACATTTTTCTATTCTTGATTCCCGGGTTTTAGATTGCTTGGCAGAGGAAAAGTGGAGTAGGTAAGCCCTTTGACGGCCTGGTGTTAAAGATTCGAAAGCTTCCTTTAATGGGGCATCCTGATCCAGTTTATTTTGAAACTCTTCAACCATTTCAAAATCTTTGGTTTTCTTCATTTCAACCTTAGCTCCGGATTCTTCAATCTCAACAGCTTCAAACATATAGGCCCGAAGTTCTCTTTCAAGATCATTAATCTGTTGAAGGTCTGTAAAACGGATTTGCCTTGCTGCCTGTACATTTTCAGATTGCTGAATCAAAATCTGATCAGGGTCTTTCATCAAAGCTCCTTTAAAAAAGAGTAGGGCACAATATTCTTTAAATCCGTGAATTAAGAAAATATTTTTCCCTTCATAAGTATAGCAAGGGCAGCCCCATTTTAAATCTTCTACCAATTCGGTACTTAGAGCAATGGTTCTTAATTTTTCAAATTCTTCTTTCCATTGGGTGGCTTTATCGAAGAAAAAATCAACTTTTGTATTCATGGGTGTTGGGTTTAGGGGGGCGGGATACGAGGTCCGAGATGGCTAAACGATAATAATTTTAAGATTTACTCCTCGAAACCCGAAACCCGTACCCCATTAAACATTTCCTGCAAACGATTATGCGCCATATTAATTCCCTGCGCAAAAGGCATTTTCAGATGCTGATCTCTGAAGTCTACAGATTTATAAATGGTTTGAATGGTGATTTTGCTAGTGGTATCCGTTAGTTTTTCAAATTCTAAAAACTCAATCTGTGGTGGAAAGGGGGTGTTTTCCATTTGAAAAGTCCTTATAATTTTTTCATTCTGAACAATATCATGAATGGTTCCATTGGCGCTAAACATCACTTCTCCTTGAGGATTTGAAGTTTCGAAACGGTAACTTCCGTGGGGGTGGTTTTCAAACTTGGTCACTTTGGTTCCCATCCATTGTTCGAAAAGTTCAGCTTCTGTATACGCTTTGAAAAGCAGTTCTACAGGAAGATCAAATTCTCTGATAATAAAGATTTCCTGTTTGCTGTCTTCTGCGTGGATTTTTGTTTTAAGTTCCATATTTTGAGGGTTTTGGGTTTTGGCGGTGCGAGATTCGTGGTACGGGATGCGGGTTGTTGAGTTTCGTGATCCGAGGTACGTGTTATTGTTTTTCGTGGTGCGAATTCGAGTTATTGAGGTTGAGGATACGAGTAAAGGGCTTTTATTTGGTTTTTTATTTGTAAACTTATATTGCTAAAACCCCGAATCCCGAAACTCAACAACACGCACCTCATAACTCGTACCTCGTATCCCGCATCACGTATTTTTCTCCTGATACGCCTTCATCACACTTTCCAGCTTATTGAATTTCTCATCCCACATTTGACGGAATGGCTCTATAAAATCGGCTATTTCTTTCATTTTATTGGGATTGAGGTGGTAAATAATTTCACGGCCGTTTTGTTCCGATCTCAGCAGTTCACATTCTGTAAGGATCTGAAGATGCTTGGAAACGGTAGGTCTTGCGGTATCGAAATTGGAAGCAATGGCTCCTGCAGTCATAGATTGTGCAGCCACCAGCATCAGTATAGATCTTCTGGTAGGGTCTGCAATCGCCTGGAATACATCTCTTCTTAAATTCATTATGTAGTTATTTGACTACAAATATATGTGTAGTTATTTAGCTACGCAAGTTTTTTTGAGAAAATTATTGATTTTTAATAAAAAGACCTTTTGCAATTTTAAGCAAAAGGTTAGTATAGAATTTGTTTTATCTTTTACTATTAATACATAGATAATTAATCACTTTATATTGCAGCTTTTGTTTGGGTTGCTAGAATTTCGCTATCAGTAAATTCTGAATATCTTTCTGATAGTTTATTTCTCAAACCAACAACAAAAGCATTTTTTCCCGGATTGTTTTGGAGTGGAATACCTTTTCCCCCAACTCGGTTCCGGCTGCTCCGAATAGTTTTTCTAATGGAACAGCCTGATCGTCCATTTCTTTTATAGGAATGGTTGTGAATGGAAGAAAACCTTCATGATGGAAGCGGACTGAAAATATTCCGGTAATCCCTGTGGGCTCAATCTTCAAAGGTTCGGTAAGCTGCCCGAAAACACAATTTCGTGGTTGTACAATAGCTTCTCCATCAATATATTGCCTGTAGAGATCTCCATAATGAAAGATCATTTCCATGCAGCCATCCGGGACAATGGTCTGTGACTGAGGGATGTCTTCCTTTGGGCTCTCCAATGTCCAGTAGCATTTTATCAGGGGGGCCAGCTCAGCATGAGGCTGAAATGTTTGATAATCCATAGGGTTCTTACAATTCTGATGTTATAAAACTATGAAATAAAATCATCAAGGGTAAATATTTTATGAAAAACAAGACCTTTTTAGCCTAAAAACAGAAAACTCATAAAAAGCCCATAAAACCAGTGTATTTCCATTCAGTACCTATGCTATCTGACTGAAAATACACCCGATTTATGGGCGAAAATGAAATTTAAGGTAATATTTCAGGATCTTTACATTTTGAAGACATTAAATTTATGTCCATCAGGATCTGCAAAGACAAAACCGTAATAATGGTTTCCAAAGCGTTCAGGTTTAGAAATAATGGTTCCGCCGGCATTCTCAACTTCTTCAGCCCATTGGTTTACCTGTTCATCGTTTTCGGCAGAAAGTGTAAATATGATTTCGTTAGAGATTTGAGAATCACCGAATGCTACACCTTTTACATTGGTTTCCAGTATATTTTTCAGGAAAAAATGGATCACAAAATTATTTTCTCCGAAAAAAAAGCTCACCAGCTCATTAGAAGTATGCGGATTGTTGGGAGTACATCCTATAGCTTCATAAAATTTTTGGGTACGTTCCAGATTGGTAACAGCCAGATTAGCCCAGATCATTTTAGGTTTCATATTATATTATTTTTTGGTTAAGGTAAAATTAGTTCCTTTTAAAAAGATAAAGGTTGCCATGTGACAAGATTTTGTATATTTTTAATGAACAGAAAGAATGAGATGGAAAGAATAATCGAGACACTGAATTCACATATACAAAAACTCAGGCCTGAATTTTACAGCAATCTGAATCCTCCTTTAGACGATTATGATATTCAAAGCCTTGAGAGGAAATACAATATTCAGATTCCGGAAGACCTGAAGATCTTGTATCTGTGGAAAAACGGGCAGGAGAGTGTCTGTTATGAAGCCTTTGTGAATAATTCAATGTTTATACCTCTGGAAGAAGCTCTTGAGATTGCTCAGGAACTGACCGGGATGATTGAGACTGATTTTGAGATGGAAAACTGGTGGAATGAAAACTGGATTCCGGTTTTTCATAATGGTGGCGGAAGTTATATCTGTTATGATTTGAAAGGTATTTTTACAGGAAATAAAGGGCAGATCCTGGAATTTTGGAACAGGGATAATGACCGGAATGTGATGGCTTTCAGTCTTACTCATTTTCTCAACCAATTAAACCTTTATTATGAAGAGCAATCAGGAGAATTCGACGAATTTTTTACTGTTGAACATGAAAACGGCTTTCCAAAGAGGTTTATTGCAGGATGATTTAACATAATATAGTAAAAATGTAAAATGAAACCTGATTTTGGAAACACCCAGAAAATTAGCATTAAGAATATCTGTGGCGGACTATCTGTTCACGCAGATAATAGAATAATTTGTGGTATAATTTGAAGCTTAAACTATTCAATAAAGTTGCCAAAAGGGTTAAGGATATACCCAGTATCAACAATGATGAATGTAGGCCCAGCCAATAATTCAGTCCTAATATCGATGTTCCGATTAAAGCCAAATGAAAAGGAAGCAACCCGTTTCTTCGCTTTGAAAGCCGATACAGATTAATTAAATTGAATACTGCGAATCCTATAAATACATAGATCAGCCAGGGTTGGTGTTTAATGGAAACAATACTGCTCAATCCTATTAAATTTAAATAGGCCGCCCAGCACATTGGACATTTCGGGAAAAACGCAATCAGTATTGGGAGAACAACTGTTGAGGTTCTATTGAGAACTGAAGGTTTTTCTACTACAGTTTCTTCCTTTTTTTCGGGATGTATTACTTTATCAAGTTCAGCTAAAATCAATTTCGAATCCGCCTGAAAGCGCAAAAAGGAGCATTCAATTTTCCCTTCCGGATTAATGATATACACTTCAATTCTGTGAACATTCACCGCGTTCCCTTTATAATTGACGCCAATATTTAACTGTTCTATCATTTCTTCCATGCCCGAAGTTACCCGGAACATTTTATTGTGATCATCAAAATTGAATTTGCGGTTTTCCCCATAAGATTTAAGTATACTGCTCGTATCATATAGAGGGTCATAAGTAATGGCAGCCGTCTGAATATGGGAATAATCTTTATTTTGGGCTATTTCTTTCTGAATATCAACCAGATTGTATATCGTTTGAATACATTTCCGTGGATTATGACATTGGGTATAAAAGAAAGAAAGTATGGTGTATTTCCCTGAAAAATATTCATTCCATTTAAAAACGGTACCATTTTGATCTTCTAAATCTATATCGCTCAGATCAATATCTGTATTTGCATTCTGAGAACTATCACGTTGATTATAAATTTCCAGAGGAATACTGCAACAGTCATCATCTGGCTGAGCAGAAGCTTCTATAGCAACAATACAGTCTGCTAAAAGCGCTTTGTTTTTAGCATTGATATAATCTGATAAATTGCTTTCTATATGATATAATTCCGGTAATACATATTGGGCGGTTCCCTGTTGCCATTTCAATGTCTCGAAAATCTCTTTCAGAGCAGAAGTGTTTTCTTCTTCATTAAATGGCGCTGCATAAGCAGAATAATTTACCGTTATATCGCCTTGCCATATATTGTAAATACTCTTGCATAAGAAACCGGCTACACCGGAATGTGGTTCTTTCATCCCTCTGATAGCGCGGGCCGCTGCTGCAACGGTGTAGGGATAGAAAGAGGTTTCGAGTTCTTCCAGAATATACGGCAGTCCCCGCTGAGGCAATCCGATATGATGGAATGCCTCAATGAGGTAAGCCCGCATCCGTTGAGAGGAAAGCGAGCTTCTGTCTTTATAAATAATATGTCTTTCTGATAAAAGATTTACCAGTAACAGCCCATTAAACTTTTGATCTGTTACTTTTAATAAATCAATCAAACGAACGAAATCGTCTGTAGACGTTTCACTTCTAAGCGATTTTATCTGTTGGTCGAGAGTAGACATAAGGATTGTGTTAGGATTGTGTATCTAGTGCATTATTGATGAGGTTTTGTAAAGCCCAGTATTTATTGGCAATACTTACATCTCCAGCATTGTTTGATTGATCCCGGATCAAGTCAAAAGTTTCTTTTGATGCTTTTTCTTTGCAGATACTTCTGATGACAGTATTAGATGCGAAAGTGAACAGGGTAATCAATAGATCCAAATATTCTTCATCTTTAATCAAGGCAAAAATATTGGTTGATTGGTCAAAGAATTTTTTAATGTTATCATCCTGAACCTTTTCATTGTTGATGACTGCAAGGATGTATACAATTAAACCTTTTGAAATACTGGTTGTTTCTGTCACCTTAAGCCTGATGATGTCAAACTGATGCTCTACTTCTCCCAAAAGGCTTATATCATAATTGTGTACCGCTTCCAGATATTTCAGGTCTGTATAATACTGGGTCATGTCATCCAGATTAATAAATTCACTTGGCAGTTGCGAGCGTACAGCACTTTTTCCAAATGCTCTTAAAGCAGTGTTTTCGCTGGTAAAAGAGGTCACCAGATCAAGATTATCAGAAACAATTTTTGCTAAAACCTGTTTGTTTCTTTGGTGCACGGTATTGGGCTGCATAGCCTGGAAAGATTCTGTTAACCTTCCAAAAGTATTTTCATTCTGAGCTTCTATATACTGGTTGCAGTATGGCGCTGAATCATCATATCCGAAACCTAGGTAATTCTGAATCTCTATTTTGCCAAATCCATCGATAGCATCTTCAATTTTAGGAATATTATGATCAAATATTCTTGCTGTGATAGATTTTGTGAAATTTTCCACTCTGCTTCCCGGAGGTAACATTCGGTATTGGTTCGGCGTACTCGTTTTTTCCCATGGCCATAATTCTTTTTCAACATTCTTCCAGTCTGTTGTATCGAATTTGGGATAGGCGTCCGGATTTTGTGCTTCAAAACGATCTTCTATGACTTGCCATTTTGCCCAAAATCTTTCAACATTGGAATGCAGGAAAAAGAACAGCGGATCTTTTGGAGCGGTTGGTACATAATTTAAAAAGCCGTTAATACTTGTATGAGCTTCTCCGTGCGGATTGATCTCCAACCAGGAAAATGATTCCAAATTATTGACATCTACACCCGGCAGCCCAAAATATCCGGGAGCATATTCTTTCTCAACGACAAGCCTTGTGCGTTTGGTCTCATCATTCCTGTTGTAAACAAAATATTCTTTTTTTAAGTAGAAATCTTCATCTCCTTTATTATAGCCGGATTGTTCTTCCTGATTATTGAACCAGGTAAATCTGCGGATCAGTTTTTCCCGGCCAACAGCCCAGTTCTTTAAAGGATTATCTTCATTGAATTTTGCAAAATTTTCACTGAATCCTTCGGTCATAAATGGCGTCAGGTCTCTTTTTACAACACTTTCCCCAAGAAAATCTGCCTTAAAGATATGGGGAGCAGGCTCGTCAAACTTCCAATAGTGTAGAGAAACTTCCGGATTATGCTTTTGCAGCTGACGTTCTAAATCTAATAAATACAAGCGGTGCCAAGGCAAAAATACACTGCTGCCATGGGCGATAGACTTGGAACCCTTGACGTGCATTTGGAAAAAGTCAGTGGAATACATTCCGATGGCAATCCCTTCTTTATCCCTTTCATTGATATTGGATAAGGCCTGTATATAGTCTTTTTTTGCTTTTGCTGTCAGCTGGTTGGCATTTCTACGAATACGGATCATGGTATCAACCGTGCCCGAAAATTCATTAATGTTTGCTTTTATCGTAATATCTTTTTGTTGGGGACTGGCACCATTATACAACGTGCCCGGCTGGAATAGTCCTCCTACATAAACCTCAATTTCATTTTGCTCTTCGCTGATTGTAATCTTTAATTGCTCTTCTCCCTTTGCTCCTAAATTTTCGTAAAAAAGGACTTTTGGAGTAGTAATCAGAGAGGTGAATTCCTGGGGAAGGTCTAAATTTCCTTGGTTTTCAGTAGGATTTTGAGTTAATATAAGCTCTCCGCCTTTATTTTCTGATAATGTAATTCTAAGTTTGGAAGGAGTCCAGGTAACATAACCCATTTGCCTGCCAATTTCTGAATCTGGAGGATACGTCTTTCCATTATTGGCGACGAAAGCCAATTGTAAATTTTGAGTTGCCATGATTTAATTAGTTATTAGTTTCCTACTCGTAAGGCTTTTCGGATACGCCCTGTTATTTTTAAGTGGTTTTCAGACTCCACGTATTTATTTGATTCTAAAGATAATATAAAATATTAATTAATTCCATGGTTATTGAAAAATTTATATAATAAAATTCTTATTAAGTGATTAAATCATACTTATAAACGAATATGTTAATTGATTTCATATTTCAAAACTGTGTAGGTTGGGACATGTAGAAGGAATTGCAAGATAGAAGGTATTGAAGTCTTAAAGGTGAATTTTATCTCTTTTTTCAAGATAAAATAGCTATTTTTATGACAGTAAACAGGCTGGGAGTAGTTTCTATTTTTCAGTCTTTCAATTTAACATAATATAATTGGAGCGAAATAAGAATATGAAATTGAGAAATGAGATAGAACCTGATTTTGAAACTGCAGAAAAGCGTTATCCGGAAATTTTAAAGCTTATTTTAGACTATACAGACTGGTGTGATGAATATGGAGACGAGGATTCTGTTGAGTACAAAAAGCTGGAAGAGAAACTTCATGCTATGACCGGAAAAGAGATGTCTGAGTTTGATCTCTGGGAATGGTGGGAAGGGGATGGCGCTGAAAATCTGGCATTCAGTATAAGTCTGCCTGAGCCTAAGGTGGTCAACAATCTCACAAAAGAGGAAGTGGCTGAAATTGTAAGTCGCCTGAAAACTTTTGAAATTCCTGATCCGGAGGAGGATAAGACATTTAAAGCATTGTTTTACAGTTATTTATGTTTTGGAAGTGATTTTTATCCTAAATTGCTGAAAATGAATGGCTTTGCATACGATTTTAAGCTGTTTCAGAGCCATAAAGATAAAAACGGGAACTATTTTGAATACAGCCAGGAGGAAATCACAGATCAACTGTGGAACAGAAATAATTCACTAAAAAGAAAAGAATCATAAGAATGAATAAACAGATTATCAGTAAATTAAATATTTTAGGAGGAAATACAGATGCTGTAAGTGTTGACAATAATTTTGCTGAAAACTGGCAGAATATCAGTTTTGATCATTATCTGTATGATAAGGACTGGGATGTCTATGGTATTGATCGGTTTTATGAGTCTCATAAAGATCTGTATCATGATGATAGCGGGAAATTCTTTGAAAATCTTCTGCAACATTATTTTTCCGAGCATGAGAATGCATATGGGCAATATTTTTTCAGGAAATGGATTTTTACGCCATTTAAAGAAAATACAGATGACTATGAAGAGCTTGACGGGCTTGTGGAAGAATCTGAAATCCGTGATACCGTAGAAGGCTCTGAAATGGAATTTATATGTTTATTTTATTCTTATGGGTATCCGGATCATTATTTTGTCTGTACAACAGATCCTGATCAGTCTAATCCGACAGTGTATAGTACAGATCACGAAGTTTATTTCGAGGAAATTGAAAACAAAGGAAAGCTGGAAGATTTTCTGGAGCAGTTTATGACAAAGGAAGACTTCCGAGAAGTCGTTGTAGGATATTTGGGTGAGAAATATGGCAAATAAGGGATTCAGAGGTGATTAGACACTCTATTCTTTTAGGATATATTTTTTCCTATAATTTATATTATGTTAAATTGTAAATATTATGTTATTTATATTAGATCTGTGAACCTGGATGAATTTTTTAATACATTTGTCCTACTGTTGCAAAACTCTTGTTGTATTCAGTTATAAAAATTAAGGATATTGTGAAGTTTTTATCGATTCAATAAATTCTGATAATTCTACCTCCAATTCGTCCAAATTGTTCGGATTAAATGAATCAACACAATTACACACTGATTGGTTAAATTATAAATATTATTTACTTTTTCACTCAAGAAATTTTCCTCTTATAATTCACTATTATTAAGGTATTTTAGTTTGTACTCAATCCTTCTGTTTTTCAATAATGACAATGATTTTTACATATATCATTATTGCTTTTAATTCTGAATTTTATAAACATTATGCATTAAAATAAATTCAATATATTTAAAATATATATAATATTTAATAAATTTTTTCACCAATAATTTGGTTAAATTTCAATTAATCTATAGATTTGTATTAAACTTACACAATGAAAAAAATATTATCACTATCCCATCCTTGGGATGCATCTGACTAAATCCATTTCCATAAAGTATTGAAGAACCCTTTATATCTTGTCATTAGTAAATATATTAACAAGGTAAAGAACATATTGTAACCTGCTCCCAATACAGGTTCTATTTAAACACAAATTAAAAAACTTCCTTTAAATAAAAAAATTATGAAAAAAAGAATTTCGACTCTTGGTCTCTTTATCTCTGTGATGAGTTTTGCTCAGGTAGGAATCAATACTACTAATCCCCAAACTGTACTTCATGTAGACGGAGCTAAAGACAATGCGGCAACGGGTGCCCCTACTGCCGCACAGCAGCTTAATGATTTTGTTGTCACTTCAGCTGGTAATGTTGGGATTGGGACTACAACTCCCCAAAAGAAACTTGATATTAATGCCAATAATGCAAGTCTGAGAATTACCAACCTCCCTGAACAGATTTCTAATGATCAGGATTTTCTTACCATTAATAACGTGAATGGTGATGTGGTCGCTGCGAGGTATGTCTATACAACCAGTATCACCATACAGGCTGGTACCAACGGTACTGTTACCATCCCTTCCAGTGCGAGTATTCCTAATGGTATGCTGGTGATCAAATCCAATAACACATGTGGTGTGAATATGATTACGAATTTTATCTACTCGGATATTTCGCTGGGCTATGCAACCGCTATTGCAGGAAGCGTCGTTGGTTCCTCTACCATTGCACCAATCCCAGGTGGTGGCGGTGGTTCCGGAGTATGGTCCGTTAAATTTACAGGGGTAGCTACCTGTGGTGCAGGAGGTGGTACTCAGTTTGATTATACAGTATCCAAACCCACTGCAAGCAGCTATCTGATTGTCAATAATGGTAATGTGGATCGTACTTATACGTTAACTATTTTCCGTCTGTAATTCCCTGATTTGTAAAAGAATCATTGTTATAATGACCGATTAAAAAATTAAATTATGAAGAAATTATTTATAATATTGTATGGGGTTTTCTTTACTGCCGGCCATGCTCAGTTAGGAATTAATACAACAAGGGTGCAGGGAGTATTTCAGGTAGATGGAGGAAAAGATAATCCTGCTTCAGGGAATCCTTCAGCGACACAACAGCTCAACGACTTTGTTACGACATCAGCAGGAAATGTTGGGATTGGGAAAACCAACCCTCAAAGAAAATTAGATATAGAAGCTGATAACCAGCCACTCAACATTCAGAATTTACTGCATCAGGTACCTGCGGATCATAATATCCTTGTAAGAGATGAAATAACCGGAGATGTTGTTTCGGCAAAGTACAGCTATTCCGTAAGCAGTGCCAGTATAGCTCCCGGGGCCAGCGGTACAGTGACGATACCTTCTACCATTAATATTCCTTCCGGAATGTTTATCATCAGAGCAAGCAATGCGTGCGGAAGGACTATGATTTCCACCTATATTTATTCTGATATGTCATTGGGCTATCAAAGTTCGGTAGCAAGGGATAAAGTGGGAATTGTTACCAGTTCTTCCGGAGGAGCGGGTGCGTCGGTAAGCTGGGGCGTAAAATTCCCCAATGTAACCGGCTGTGCAGATGGAGGAAACGCAACCCAGTTTGACTATACTCTGGTAAAAACTGCTGCAGATACGTATACGATTACCAATAACGGGAATATTGCCAAATCGTATGTGGTTACAGTATTCAGACTATAAACCTTACCTTTAAGAAACATATAATTAAGTTGTTTAAACTTAATATAATCACTTAAGTGTTTAAAACTTTTGCGCTTTTTGTCGTTAAAAATAAACAATATAAAACTTTAAACAGCTTCAATAAATGCCGGATGAAAATTCCGGCATTCTTGTATATAAAATGTATTAGGGGACTCTCCTATCCTATTTTAAATATTTTTGGGATATTCTGATAAACTCGTCTGTATCCTTTAAGTCAAATCTAATAAAACCATCAATAGACTGAGTCATTCCTTTTTCTAATGCTTTTTCCCAATTGTAATAAAACCCATCCAGGTCATTTTCATCATAAAGGAGTTCTGCTAATGTACCGTATGCTATGGCACAGTCAGGGTTTACATTCAATGCTTCTTCAATATCTTTGAATGCTGCTTTTCTACAATATGATTGATATTGAGTCTCAGTATCTTTGGATAATGTTCTGTAATAATTCGCTCTTTCGTTTAATAATTCTGCATTTTTAATATCTTCAGAAATAAAACTTTCAAATAAAGACCATCGTTCTTTTTTTGAGGGATCAATTCTTATGCTGTTCATAAGAGGATATAGGGCCTTAAAATAATTTTTCTCAAGGATATATTTTTTACCGGTATGATAATCGTTCCAACCCTTTTGATGTCGTTCTATATTAGATCTTATGAATTGCTCTTCATTTTCTTCTCTCCTCTTTTGCTGATGCTTTTCAAGTTCTGTTTTAAATAACTCATCTCCGTTTTCAACAATAGTCAACGGGTTGTTATCATGTTTATTATTAATCGTATAATCAATTACTGCCCGTACTACCTGGGGTACTGCGAAATATCCTTTTTCAAAATAGGCTTTGATTCTACCATTCGGGTTTTGCCCTGTTTCAATGTATAAGCACCTATCCGACACTTTTCTCCAATAATATTCAGTTTGGTTTACGGTAATGATTCTGCGTTTTTTCTTTGGAATAGCCATTTAATTTGAGATCATTTGAGGGTTTAGGTCATTATTTTCTGGATGTAAACTAATCAATACTTATTCGAAAAGTCTCAGCATTCCTAATTAGTATTTCTGGTTTGTTGAGCTGGCCATCAATATCTACTTTTTTCTTCTTATCCCAAATAAATACTTCACGAAGTTTGGGCAGTTTATTCAAAGGAGTGAGATCTGTGATGTCACCGAGATAAAAAGCCAATTGCTCCAGATTCTTAAGGTTTTCTATACCTTCAAGACTTTTAATGTCATTATCTTCCAGGTTGAGTTTTTTTAAACTGGTAAGCCTTTTCAATTTAGATAGATCAGAAACTCCTGATTCTCTAAGATCCAATTCCTCAAGAGCTGGCAGATTTTCAAAAGAAACAATGTCATCAAAATTAATATATTGAAATACAATAATTTTTAATTTTTCTAATCCGTTAATGGCTATTTTTTGGTCAGACCAGAGGTTCAGTTCCAGTTTTTCCAGGTTGGGAAACTTTTCCAGTGAAGATACTTCATAATTTCTTGGAACATGTAAATCTAATATTTTCACCTGCTTCAGTACAGGGTATTTATTGATAATTTCTCCTTTTATGACTAGCTTTTCCAGCGAAGGCAAGGCGGCTAAACCTTCCAGATCACCATCATGATCCAGCTCGAGCGTTTTTAGAGACTTCAGATGGCTCATTCCTTTGAAATAGACATCGTCATTTGAATCCAAACTTAATTTTTCTACATTTTTCAGGTGCTGTAAGTCCAGCATTATAGGCCTTTCAGTTTTCCGGCTTTGTGGATAAATATTTAGGTAAAGATCTTTAAGGGACTCAATAGACAGGATGTCCTGCGCAAGTTCAATAGACTTGACAGAAATACAAAGCTGTTCTAACTTCGTAAAGTGCTTTAGTTCATTAACATTACGGACGGCACTCGTCTCATAAATATTTATTTTTTTTAAATGCCCTTTCAATGGTAAAAGTTTTCTGAGAGCTATATAGGGAGGTCTATCGTAATCTCCTGAGATTGTTATTTTTTCCAGTTTCGTAAAATAACTTAGTATTTTCTGATTTTTAACCTTTACCCTGCTAAAGTCAACCTCCTGAATTTTTGGAGCTACTAAAGCATAATCTTCCAGATCTATTGAACATTTATTAAAATCTAAACCGTTCAATATCGGGAAATCCTTTAAAATATGGGTGTTGATAAGATGATAACCATCTACAATAATGGCTGGTACGTATGGAGCGAGGGATGCCAGAAGCTCTGTGTCAAAGTCTGGTATTACCCAATCTCTATTCGCATTATAATCCACCATTCGTTCCGGTACTATCATTATAAATTCAAATTTAAATTGTTTTCCATCATGATCCGGATCCGATATATTGAGATCATTAACCTGTAAAGGAGGATGCAGATAAAGTCTTTTTACAGAAGAAAAGTGATGAATATTTTTCAGACTCTCCACTTCGCAGTTGAGTAAACTTATAGAATGTAGGCCGGTAGAAATAGGTAAAAAAGAATCGAAATCATTAACTTTCAAATTTTGAAATTGTATAATCGTACTTCTTTTATCCGGTTTTCCCTGATATTGAATCCCGTTTTTCGGATCAATAACGCTGGTATTATCAATAGTAAGAGAATATAAATCAGGCAGAAGGTTTAATTCACTTATATTACTGATTTCACAATTGATAAACTTTACATATTCAAGGCGGCTGGAAATAGGTAAGAAAAAACCAGGATGCGGAACACTCATATTTTCTAATGTCAAGAATTGAAAATTATGGTATGTTTCCTTAACCTTTGTTACTTCCGGATCAAAAGTTCCTTCGCCCGGGACTGTACATTTGTTCAATGTTAGAGATTCGAATTTTATCTTGTGTAAATCCTGTATATCATCAATAGAACACTCTATTAATGTAAGGTATTTAAGCATTTCAGAAACCGGTTCAAGCGCTGAGAAATTTTCAAAATGCAGGTTTGAAAGACATAATTTATTCATAGCCGGGGAATAAGAATTTCCGTTCATTTCAGTTCTTCTCTCCCACTTCTTTAACTTGATATTGAGAGCATTCTCCAATTTGCTGACAATGGTATTAATATCACTCATTTTTTTAATTTAAAGCTAACGTATGGTTTTATAATTTTTGTTAAAAATAGTTAAACATATAGAAATAACAAGTTTTTTTGCCCCATAAACAGATACTTTACTGCACATTAGCTGATGAAAAAGCCCCAGAGCTATGACTCTGAGGCTAAATTATCGGCTTAATTTCTTTTAAAAGAAGCTTATTTCTTAATTATTTTAGTGGAAACGGTATTGCCTTTTAACAGATAATTCCCAGATGGATATTCTGTAAGATCGATACGATTGTTTCCTTTATTTAAAGTTATATTTTTAATGAGTTTACCCGTTATATCGTATAAATAAACATTTTCGCTGGCCGTAGTTTCAATATTGATCACTCCTGTTGTTGGATTAGGATATGCTGCAGTTTTAATTTGTTTTGAAGTTTCAACAGTTGATAAACTGGCTTTGCAGTTTGCGTTATAGGTATCTCCAATAATATTGAAACCTTTGTTCACCAGCTGAGCTCTTGCCATAACGGCTTGTGGTGTAGAATAGGTTAATCCTGTTGCATCTATGGTTCCTGATTTTAAGGTTGCTTTCGCCCATGTAGGATTATTATTGAGTGCAATCAGAAAATTATTATAATTCACACACGATAAATCAGTGTTTTTCAATCCGAAGTATACTGAACTAAAGATAAAGTTTTGAAGCTGGACATTCCAAGTGGAAATATCTTGGTTAAAATGTACCGCACCATTCAACATATTAAAGCCTATGGAAATATTAACGCTGCTAACATCCCAATTCCCAATGGGTTGATTGAATGATTTCGCATTGGTAAACATTTGCTCAAAATCTTTTACATTGCTTGTATTCCAATTATCAAGAGGTTGATTAAAGGATGTCGCATTAGCGAATACATAGCGAAAATTAGTGGCATTTTTTGTGTTCCATGAATTCAATGGCTGGTTGAAAGCCACTGCATAGGTAAACATTGAAGAGAAATTGGTTCCAGACGCAGTATTCCAATTATCAAGAGGTTGATTAAAAGAAGAAGCTAAAGAAAACATATTGCTGAAATTCGTTACCTTCACAGTATTCCAGGTTCCAATATTTTGATTGAACAATGTTGCATTGCTAAACATACCACTCATATCGGTAATCGAGCTTGTATCCCAATCAGCGAATGAGCTATTACCAACCAAGGATGGGCAATAAATGAACATTTCCGATAAATTGTTAATCTGTGTTAGATTGGGTGCATCCGTAGCAGTGACGTTAAGGTTCGGACATTTTGAAAATCCGCGATAGAATTGCTCCAGCCAAACGATTTTCCCCCACTGACTCACTTCAAAGAGTTCCGGGTTTTCACCAATAGAGTTTAGATTGGCCTTAAATCCATAAAATAAGCCATTGCCATTGGATACTTTCACCTTATAAGCTGCCTGAATGGGATTAGGGTTTAAAGAAGTGCCAAAAGAAATAACAGTAAAGCTGCTGCTGCTAGAGGTTACGGAGCTCAGAACTCCATGATGTTGAGGAAATCCTACTTCTTCCCAACTAATGGTGTAGTCGGTTCCGGTGCCTCCAAAAGAGATAGCATTATCGATGGTCCCAGTGATATTGGGTTTCCACAAAGTAATAAATTCGTTCTGTGCATAAGACATGGAAAATAAAAAAAGAAAAATGATGACCAGTTGTTTTCTGTACATAATTTAAAATTGTTTTTTCAGGTTAAAATTGGGTTTAATAAGATGGTAACTTCCCGGGGTTCTGTATCTTATCTCTAATACAAAGATATAGACGCATAGCGACAGAACATGTCGTATTAAAACTTTATGAGTCTTTTTTTTGCTTTTTTTTGACGATGAAAATGCCCTGAAAAAACCTTGAAATAGATGTATTTATCTATTAAATTATTTAAGTTGTTTAAACTTAATATAACCACAAAAGTTTTCATTTTAAAACAATTTAGTTCACCTAAGTAAGTTTAAAATGATTTGTATAGAAAAGTTCACATAAGATGAAAATCAAAGATTTTCACAAAACTTAGGTGTACTTATTACGCATAAGATTTGACTCTGAAAAAACTTAAGTGTGTAAAACTTTTGCGCCTTCTGTAGTTAAAAATAATCCATATAAAACTGTAAACAGCTTCATTAGAAATGCAACTTATTGTTATATATGTGTTTAGGTATTACTTTTGATTATTATACAGATTCATTATATTAGCAAAAAACTAAAAAATAACCAAAACCCATGAATAAGATATTTTATCTATCCTCTCTGCTTTTTTCTTTAGCTATCAATGCCCAGACTTCCCATTGTAAAGCTGCCCACATCGGTAAATTTCAGGTAGATAGTGGTGAAAGCGGAATTACCGTTATTGAAAGAAATAAGAAAACCCAAACGGAAACCAATGAAAAAATGGGCTATAAAGCTAGATATGACATCGTTTGGATCGATGACTGTCATTATGAATTGAGAAACAGAACTGTCATAAAAGGAAAATCCTGGGAAGGAAGCTCTCCTACAGATATATTAAAGGCTGAAATCCTGAAAGTTGTCAATGGAAAAGTCTTCTTAAGACTGGGATCCAATTTTTCTGATGAAGTAATGGAATGTGAAATGATCAAAATCAAGTCATAAAAAGGATCAGTCTCAAAAGTTGAGGAGGATAATATTGTATTTATGGAATTTAATTTAACGCAAAGTTTTTAGCTCTTGATCTCATATTTTCAAGGGAGCAAAGGATGGAATCAATTAAATTGATTCTTTCTAAGCAAATGTACATCCACTGAGCTTCTTCAGCGACAAAGTCGTACTTCTTAGCTTCCTAAAATAAAACATTTGAACCCTCTTTCTTTGCGATTATAAAATGACCTCTTGCTTCAATAAAAAATAAACCAATTAATTTCCACAAAAAAACCGCTCTGAAAAGAGCGGTCTGCATTTTAATTCTTTAATGTGTGCTGATTAGCAAGTAGAACCACAGTTTAATAATCTGATGTGGATTACACCGTTGATTACACACTGTGTCTGACATAGAGCAGTTCCTACAACGGTACCAACACCTCCAACTACTCCACCTACTGTAGAACCTACACCGGTAACAACACCGCCTACGATAGTTCCTACACCACCTACTACACCTCCAACTACTCCACCTAGTCCTCCTAGTAATCCTCCGATTGGGTCAAGAAGTCCTTCTCCTGAAATAGTTTTTAGCTCGTTTCTGTCCAATTTTTTTAAGTTTTTCATAACTATAATTTTATATGATTATTACATCACGAATATATGAATAATTATAATAACTACATATTATTTCGAATAAAATAATTAAATAATTTTATAATTTAATATTCCATTAATATAATGGTATTTTAATGAAAATATCATTATCGTATATATCTGTTTGATTTTCTAAATGTTAAAAAACATAACTCAATTTGTAAAAGGTGGAGTTAATATTTTGCACAAATTGCTGTTTTTATATGATTCATCTTCAAAGCCTTAAAAAACCTGTCATAACGGGAGTAAAAAGGGTTTCATCAGACGCAAGTTGGTATCAAAAAAGTCGTCAGATTCTAAAAAAATAAAAATATCAGCTCAATTTCATCATTTCTTAAGCTAAAACCTGCCCTTATCATTGATCACGAAAATCAAATTTTGTATTTTTGCTCACATACTTTTATCAATGTCAATTTTTTCAAATAATATACGCTTCCTGAGAGCAGGGAGAAAACTCTCTCAACAAAACGTAGCCGATGAACTTAGCATTTCCCGTGTACGGTATTCCAAATATGAAAACGGAATATCCGAACCCCCTATCGAGCTGCTGATAAAAATCGCCAAATACTTTCATGTAAGCATAGATCTTCTGCTGTCTGTAGATATTGAGAAGCATCCTATGGATGAAATGCTGAAACTTCCGGACAACAGAATTGTTCTTCCGGTAGCCGTAGACAACCATGGAAATGATACCATAGAAATTATTCCTCAGAAAGCCTCCATGGGATACCTGGAAGGTTACAGTGATGTAGAATATATTGAAGGTCTTCAGCGTATTGCCCTACCTTTCCTTACCAATGGCAAATACAGAGCCTTTCCCGCAGATGGAGATTCTATGCCGCCATTCAGAAGCGGTTCTTATATTGTAGGAAAATATGTAGAAGGAATCAATGAACTGAAACCTGGGAAAACCTATGTTTTTGTCACTTTAAATGATGGAATTACCTATAAACGTTTTAAAGAGAAAAAAGACAATGCGATCTGTGTAAGTGCAGATAATTCTTTCTATGAACCTTATGATATTCCGTTCCAGGAAGTAGTGGAAATCTGGCAGTATGCTTCAGGAATCTTCCCGGAAGATTTTGAACCCGGTGATTATGAAAGCTACAATTTCAAAGAAATGTTCCGTGAGCTGAGACAGGACATCAGAGATCTGGATCGTAAGGTTTCAGGCCGCCGCAAAAAATCCTGATCATTCCCTATCTATTATATATAAAGGCTGGTAATTTGTTGATCAGTTTCTGTTTTTACCGAAACTTCTTTGATCCACAGTAATAATCAGGTCTTTGCTGAATAATATTGCCTAAAATATGAAAAGTACCATAGCATCAGTTATGGTACTTTATCAATATGAAAGGATGGCTGGTAAGGAATGGATAATGTGTTTTTTTAAGGTCTGCAACTAATTTTTTTAAAGTCCATTTCCGGAAAGATCCGGAAATGGACGCACCACTTACCATCATCTCAATCACAACTAAACTATAAACAGGGAAGCAATAGTCTGTGCATCGCTGCCACTTAAAATTTCGTCATAAGCTGCCGAACCGGCCGGTGCACCAAATAAGGTTGCTGTATTATAACCAGCCTGGTTTACATTGTCTTCTCCAGCATACACCGGGTTGGTTGCTGATGGCATATTTCCTCCGTCGGCAAGCTCAATCCATCCTTTATTAGCTCTCATTCTTCTTACCTGTGAGGCATGTCTGGCTTCAACAGAGTGAATCTGAAGCGCTGCCTGAAGCACTACTTTATTAGACATTACATTTCCGGCTTGTCCTTTATAAGCTCTTACCCCGGTATCTTCAAAGGCCTGGGCAAGAATCAGAAATTGATTATAATCCGTAAATGGCATAAATTTTCCCCCGGATGTAAAATCGAAAGTAGGCTTATTTCCCGGAGTGGTTCCCAAAGAAGTGAGGGTGCTTTTCAGGAAGCCCACGTGAGCTGATTCATGTTTTGATATTTGCATAAAAACAGTTCTGTCACCATTAGGAATAAGTCCGGGAGTAGACAATCCTATGCTGTAATATTCATTTTCAAGATACTCCAGTACCAATGCCAGCTGTAGAGCATCAGTAAGAGTGCTTTTTAAGGCAGTACCCGTTAATGTGTTTTTTGTAGGTTCAGCTTTGGCAGAAGTAGCCATTAATGTTCCCAACCCAAGGGGTACAGCTGCCTTAGCTGCTTTTTTTCCGAATAATGATATATCCGTAATCGTTTCCAGTCTTGATGCTTCCTTGGTGAAAAATTGATCGTGAGAAAGCTTATCCAGTAATCTAAGAATATTCATAATGTAAGTTTTTAAGGTGAATGATTAGTTGATGCCTCTTTCTTTCCAGGTAAAAGGAGTTTTAATGAATGCTCCGGCGGCCATTACAATATCTTTTGGTTCTTTTGCAAGATCGAGCCCGTTAGCATCTATCACATCATCTCCTGAAAAATCTGCAGATCCCGGATTGATCAGGTTTCTGATCGCAGAAGCATGTCTGGCTTCCACTGAAACTATTTTGCCTGCAATTACAAGATAAGCCGGGTTGGAAATGTATTTTCCAGCTCCGTTATAAGCAGCAACGCCCGTATCTTCCAGAGCTTTAGCAGTTGCCAATACCGAGTTACGGTCATTGAAATTTACATTAGGATACTGAAACTCTAGTTTTGGAAGAACATGGTCTGTAGCACCACTGATGGCTACCTTGAAGAAATCTCTGTGAATCACCTCATGATGGTAGAGATCTGTAAAAACTTCTTTTTCAATACTGGAAATCCCCGTATAGAAATTGTTGACTACTTTTGTGTAGAAATCAGCTTCCAGCTGTTCAAGGGCATAAGCATAATTTAATACGCCTACATCTCCTGTTCCCAGATCATACTTAGACTCTTCTATAATCTGAAAATCATCATTGGTGTCGCAGCCTATTAAAGTAAGACCTGCGACAGCCAATCCTACTCCACTTAGTTTTAAAAAATTTCTTCTGCTGGTATCAAGGGTTGCTCCCTGATTAGAAACCTGAATTGGTCTTTTCATAATAGTATTTTTTAGTGTTAGGATAAATGAGAGAAAGAAAAACAGCATACTGAATATGCTGTTGAAATCTTACAAATTGTTATGGCATCAGAACCGTATCGATTACATGAATTACCCCATTAGACTGGTTTACATCAGCAATGGTTACTTTGGCACTGTTTCCCTTAGCATCTTTTATATAAAGGTCTTTACCTTTTGTCCAGAAAGTAAGTTCTTCACCCTGTACCGTTTTCATCATACTTTTTCCGTTTCCTGCTTTTACCGCAGCCCAGATTTCCTTGGCACTGTATCTTCCGGGAAGAACATGATAGGTTAAGATAGAAGTAAGCATCGCCTTGTTTTCAGGTTTTACAAGATTTTCTACCGTTCCTTTCGGAAGTTTCGCAAAGGCAGCATCTGTAGGAGCCAATACCGTAAAAGGTCCTGCTCCCTCCAGTGTTTCTACCAATCCCGCAGCTTTTACAGCTGCTACAAGTGTTTTGTGGTCTTTGGAATTGACGGCATTCTGAATGATATTTTTGGATGGATACATCGGAGCTCCTCCTACCATTACTGTTTTTTCTTTCATCGTTTGTGCAGTTACCTTCCCGCTAAAAGCAAATGATAGAGCGACCATTGCTAAAACTGTGATTTTTGATTGTGTGTTCATTGTGTTGATTTTTTTAATTATGGTTAATTGTGCTTTTAATGTCATTTACGAGGTGGGTTTTATTTTGGATTGAAAAAAAATAAAATTTATTTTAATTGGCTGATTTATAGTCTTTTATTTTTTATTTGGAACAAATTCAAGACAAATAGAGTTCATGCAGAAGCGTTTTCCTGTGGGTTTGGGACCATCATCGAAAACATGTCCCAGGTGAGAATCACATCTTCCGCACAATACTTCAGTGCGCTCCATATCATAAGAGGAATCTTTTCTGTATCTGACACTGTTTTTACGGATAGGTTCATAAAAAGAAGGCCAGCCGCAGGTAGTAGCAAATTTTGAGGTTGAAATAAAAAGAGGATTTCCACACACCGCACAGTAGTAAGTTCCCTTTTCATCAAATTCATAGTATTTACCTGTAAAAGCTGTTTCTGTTGCTCCTTCTCTCGCCACCCGATAAAGTTCAGGTTTTAAAATCTTTTTCCATTCAGAATTGCTTATTTTCAGATGATTTTCAGCAGTATGGGAGTAATAGGGATTTTTAGTTTTGAAAAGCAGGTTCTGGGCATTGAATGTGCCTATAGATAGGACAATACAAGAAATGAGTATTGCTTTAGAAATGTACTTTTTCATTTTGAATTTTTTTAAATTATTTACTTTAAATCATGTACGATATAAAAGATATTTTGGATTTTACTGTGTATATGATTTATTTTATTACATTTGGAAAGAAAAATAAAAGCTATTAAAACAACCTATTCTGAAGACGAACTGATCGTTTTGCTAAAAGAAAAAAACGAAAACGGTTTTCATTATCTGTATGACCACTATTCCGGTGCGTTGTACGGAATCATTCTTCGAATCGTTCAATCTAAAGAATATACAGAAGAAGTTATTCAGGATGTTTTTGTTAAAATATGGAACTCTATTCATCAGTATGATGCTTCTAAAGGGAGATTTTATACCTGGATGATCAATATTGCACGAAATACGGCAATTGATTATTTAAAATCTAAAGGGTTTCAGAACGAACTTAAAAACCAACCACTTCCGGATTTCGTATATAATACTGCAGAGCTTTCAACAGTTAACAGTACATCCGATTATATCGGCTTTAATAATGTACTTGAAGGGCTGGAAGTTGACAAGCAGGAACTTATAGATCTTGCTTATTATCAGGGATATACCCAGCATGAAATATCCGAAAAACTGAAGATACCGCTGGGGACAGTAAAAACAAAGATGCGGAATGCACTGATGAAATTAAAAGATTTGCTAAAAGACTACCAATAAATTGAACACTAAAGAATACATATCATCCGGAATTATAGAATCTTATATTCTAGGCCATGCTTCTCCCGAGGAAGCTGGGATTTTGGAATGTGTGATGAAAAATAATGCTGAAGTAAAAGAGGCTTTTGAAGAAGCACAGAAAACTTTGGAAAGTCTTGCTACTGCACAGGCTGTAACTCCTCCTTCTGATTTGAAGTCTAAAATCTGGAGTAAGATTCAGCAGGAACAGATTGTTGAAGAAACTACGCCTACTCTTTCAACAGATATTCCTGAGGCAAAAGAATACAGGGAAAATAGACAACAGGATAACCTACAGGTAAATACATCCTGGAAAACCTACGCAATAGCGGCATCTGCACTGTTTCTTGTAAGCGTTGCCGGTAACTTATACTGGATGAACATCCAATCTGACCAACAAAAAGAAATGGCTTTACTGACAGCAGACAAGCAGCACCAGGATCAGGCTATGCAGAAAATAAACCAAAAGCTTGACATGTTCTCTAATCCCGATATGCAGATGGTCATGTTGAAAGGAGTTGAAAAGCACGAGGATGCTAAAGCTATCGTTTTCTGGGATAAAACAACCAAAGAAGTTTATCTGAATGCAGAAAAACTTCCTAAAGCTCCGGCAGGAATGCAGTATCAGCTATGGGCCATTGCAGATGGCAAACCTGTAAGTGCCGGAATGTATACCGAAGATAAAGACAGCAGAATTGCTTTGGCTAATATTCCGAAAGCGCAGGCCTTTGCGATTACCCTTGAAAAAGAAGGCGGCAGTGCAGTTCCGACCATGGAGAATATGTACGTAATGGGAGGAATATAAATTTCTCACCAGATCAGCGGTCGTTTTTTATAAAACAAAATATTTATCAACTAATAAAAAACAGGACGAATAAAATCCGTCCTGCTTCAAATCTGTTAAAAATGTTAATTGTGTATGAAAAAATGTCTGTGTTTATCTATGCATAATTTTAAAGATTATATTTTAGTTGTATTATAAGGAACTCATATTAAATATTTTTAGGAAAGGGATCTTCAAAAGTTCTCTTTTGTTCAAATAATTCTTTTTCCAAATTATTGATCAGGCAAGCATTAAGATCAGATAACATCTGGTCTTTGTCCAGATTCTGACCGATGAAAACGAGCTCATTGATCCTGTCTCCCCAGTTCTTATCCCATCGGTTTTCTATAAAATCCTGGTTTTCCGCAAATGAGCTGTACTGCATTCTGTGGCTCATGGGCATACTGCACCACCATACCCCTGCTTTTTCCAGGCGAAAAGAACCTCCGGCCTGGGAGAAATTCAAGGCATCATCAGGTCTCGAAGCCAGCCAGAACAGACCTTTTGCCCTGATAGTGCCTTCAGGATATTGATGATTAAGAAAATTCCACAATCTCTTGGGGTGAAAAGGTCTCTGATCTCTGAACACCATTGAGCTTATTCCATACTCTTCCGTTTCAGGAGTATGATGCCCGGCTTGTAGTTCTTTTTGCCAGCCGGCAGAAGACTGCGCCTTATCAAAATCGAAAAGTTTGGTATTTAAAATCTGTTGAGGATCAATCTTTCCAAACTCTGAATGAAGAATAGAAGCATCAGGATTCAGTTTTTTTATGGCAGCTTTTAAAAAGCCCAGGGTTTCAGTATCTATCAGATCTGTTTTATTGAGAATAATGACATTGGCAAATTCGATCTGGTCAGTCAGAAGATTAACAATAGTGCGGTAATCCCCTTCCATATTGGTGAGATCACGGTCTATAAGCAGCTCATTCGAGCCAAAATCTTTCATAAAATTGAAACAGTCCACGACAGTGACCATGGTGTCAATATAACTGAAACGGGAAAGATCAATTCCGCTTTCTTCATCAATATAAGTGAAGGTTTGGGCTACAGGAACAGGTTCGCTGATCCCGGTGCTTTCAATCAGCAGATAATCGAAGCGGTTTTCAAGGGCTAGGCGTTCTACTTCCGTCATCAGATCCTCCCTGAGGGTACAGCAGATGCAGCCATTACTCATTTCTACCAGTTTTTCTTCCGTTCTTGAAAGCGTATTCTGGTTTTCTATAAGACGGGCATCAATATTGATTTCGCTCATATCATTCACAATGACGGCTACTTTCAAACCCTGTTTATTGTGCAGAATATGATTCAGTAAAGTTGTTTTTCCCGCTCCCAGGAAGCCGCTGAGTACGGTTACAGGCAGTTTCTTTGCCATAGATTTAATGTTTATGATTTTTAAAATTGATGATATGTCCTGTAATGAGTCCTGCAGCTCCTATATAGATCAATGGTAGATGGATTTCAAAGATCAGATCGGTCATGACGGAAATAAAGATCAGGATAAGAGACAGCCAGAATAAAAGCTTCAGCCATTGGTTGGTTGTCTTTTGGGTCACGTTGAATACGACAACTCCGCCAATGATAAGAAAAGCCAGGTCGATATAGGGATTGTGCGATATTCCCAAAGGAATAATCAGCAACAGAGGGAAAACAATACAATGAATCAGGCATAAAACAGCAGCGGAAATTCCTACAGCATCAAGAATTTTTGATTTCATAAAAACAGTGGATTTAATTTTTCTTATTGTAACTTTGTTGCAAAATTAGAGATAAAAAATTAAATAACGCAACTTTGTTGCATTAAAATATGAAACAAGTTAGAAATACCCACGCAAAAACGGAAATCTTAAACCTGATTAATGGTTCAGATGTAGCCCTTACCCACTCTGATATTCAGAAGAAACTAGGTGATCTGTGCAACAGAGTTACTATTTACAGGGTATTGGAAAGACTTGAGAATGAAGGGGCTATTCATAAGATAGTCAATGTAGACGGAGTGGTGAATTTTGCGAAATGCAGTGGAAAATGTACGCATGAAGAGCATTTTCACAATCATGTTCATTTCAACTGTAAACAATGCCATTCTGTGACGTGTATAGAGAATGCGATCCCTGAAATTAGTTTACCAGAGCGTTTTATTGCGGAAGAATACAATTTTATCATCAGTGGAATTTGTCCGAAATGCAGTATTCTGTGAAAAATATAACCGTTCTTTAAATAAAAAGCCCTCCTTAAAAGATGTTTAAGGAAGGCTCTGTTCTTTTGAAATAAATACTATAAAGGTGAGATGTACACCTCTATTTTAGTTCCGTCATAGTTAAAAGTTCCATCCGAATTTCTTTTTCCTAAAACCCATTTCATATCCACAGGAACTGACCATGCAGATCCCAGAGAAAACCCGTTTACAGAGCGGATTTCGTTCATATGCCCGGTCGTAATGGCGGAATGGAAAAAAGTTTTGTCGATAAGTCGGTAGAATCCTATAGCTTTCCCTTTGGGAATGATAGAATATCCGTCCCATTTATCTCCTGCAGGATAATTCAGTTTGGTCAACCATCCCTGCCCTGCAGACTGTACGAGCTCATCAGGACTGATGCGGGCTCCATACATATATAAAGTATAGGCTACTACATCATGGCACACGCCGCTATTGTATTTTGAAATATTTTCTGCCCCTGAAAGAAGTGCGTTGGCCACGGGCTTCCTTTGCGCTGAGTCTAGCTGAGCCTTTCTGGCCCCTTCTGCTGTAATGAATGACATATTAATAATTTTTTGGTGTATGTAAAGATACTTATTTTATATTAAATGCTTCTGAGTTACAATGTTAAGGTTTTTAATAGGAAACCTAAAACTAAAGGGATGGGATTTTCAGGCCTGTATGCAGGTGAAATTTAGCCTAGTGAATATACACACAACCAGTAATTAATGGATGTGGAAATAAAATTCTCAGAAAACTAAGGTCAGAAAGACTATTTAACTTCAAGTTGGAAAAGCCCCATGGTAGCCTGATGGTAATGAGCCGGAAGCCCATCTGCATCCCCAATCTTTTTCTCTCCCAGATAAGAAAAACCACATTTCACATAATAATCGGTAAGCCTTTGATTGCCGGCGGTGGTATCCATTCTTACATAGAGTTTATTATTCTCTTTCGCAAACTGTTTGGCCCAGTCTACGATCTGTTCTACAAACTTTTGTCCCCGGAAGTTCGGGTTGGTAGCGATCCTGTGGATATAGATGGCGGGATCGGTATTTTGTGCACCCCAAACCGGAAGATCATCAAAGGTAATGCTCCAGACACAGGCGATCTGTCCGTCTGTTACGATTTTCCAGTGCCTGTTCTCACTGACTTCACTCTCGATCATATTTCGGTCAAATTCCGGCCATTGTATACCAGAGACGGTTTTCTTAAAATCGGAGGCCATTTTATAGAGGTCAAAAACTTCATCAATATCCTTTAGAAAGGTATTCGCTATCATTGTCATGTTATTGTTCTTCAAAAATACCGAAAAATAAGGAGATACCATCTTATTGTTATTCAGAATGGGTATAAATACCGTCCAATTCGATCTGTTCCGTTGGGTAAAGTAAATAAAAATATTATTTTTATCACCCAAAAAAAGATAAAGACTAATTATGCCGACTGATGCTTCTCACAAGCTTATTCCGATGACTACTTTCGTGATAGAATATTATTCTAACGAAGGATATGCCGATCTTCAAATATTAAGTTTGATGAAGAACTATGCGAATTTTCTGAAACAATCCCTTACCCTGGGAATGTTTGTTCCCGTAGATGAACAGGGAAATGTATTGAAAGAACCGAAAAACTATGCTTCATGGAAGTCACTGGAACATAATGACGGAAAAAGAACGGATGTTTCAGGTTTTGAAGAATATGCTGCATATCAGAAAGCTGAGCAGAATTGTATGTTTGAAGGTTTTAAAGTAGATTATAATGGGTATTCTAAAGTAAGAATCACCGCTTCATATGATCCTTCTATAGAATTATCTTTTAATAAGAATGACCTGCTTCCTTCAGGATATATCGATGTAGAATCACTTACCGTTTTTGATGATATTTATTTAACGGCTGGTGCTTTAAAAGTAATTGGAATCAAAATAAAGTCCTAAACGGACGACCATTAATAAAAACAAAACCCCCTTTATCCGTTTTGGTAAAGGGGGTTTTAAATGTAAATAATTTTATCTCACACATTCTCCTGAGCGGCAGGAATACCCCGCAGGACACTGACCGTTAATGCAAGGGCCAGCAATATCCGGATAGCATCTTTCATCTGCTCTGCAATGAGAATTCGGAGGGCATAAGGAAATGAGGTTTCCAAGGCAGATCCCTACTGGAAGAGGGAGGTTCAGCTCAATACCTAATTCTCCTGATATCTTTTTCAATGATTTTCTGTTTAATTTTTTCATGGTTTTAGTTTTTAAGTAGGATAAGTTGATAAAAAATAATATTTAAATGTAAACAGATTTCGTTATATTTTATTAAGTATTTATACGTAAATTTTGTGATTAAGTTAAAAATAAATAGTTTTTAGTCTATTTGTTTAATGTTGTCTCTAGTTCTGTAATCAATGCAGTCTGAGCTGGATTCATCTTCTCTTTGGCTTCTTCTGAAATAAACCATTTCCATTGGTCTACTTCGGGAATCTCAAGTATTTTGCCTGATTTGGGAGGCCATTCAATGGATACTTTATTACTGTAAAGGTCTGATGTTTCGAGGTCGCCTTCCAGTGCCCAGGCATAGACTGTTTTTCCTCCTTTCTGTTTTACGGGTTCTAATGCTATAAGCACTCCTTCTGCTAAAATGGCTCCGGTCTCTTCTTTAAATTCGATCAATGCACGTTCTAATGGATCTTCATCAGGAAGTAGTTCTCCTTTGGGAATAGACCATGCTCCTGCATCCTTATTTTTCCAGAACGGTCCACCAGGATGCACCAGAAAATAATACAGATCATTTTTTTCTTTCTTAAATAATAGAATGCCGGCACTTGTTTTCATAGGATTAAAGGTACGGAAAATGATGATGGCATCAGTTTTCAGTTAAAAAAGTTCAATAAGTTTTAAATGAAAAAAGGTAAATCTGCCTGATCTGCAAATTTACCCTTTATGCTTTCTTATTTTTTCTGCCCTATAAAAACAGTGACTTTACAATCGTAACCAGGCTCATCAGGATCACTACTACCCCCACTACTGCAAACATCTTTTTAGTAGGAAGTTTTGAAGTGAGCATCGCGGACAACGGAGCCGTAAAAACACCTCCCAGCAGAAGCCCCAATACAATATTCCAATGATGGATTCCGATAGTGAAGATAAAGGTGATGGCACTGGTGATGGTCAGCAGGAATTTGGCAACTGTTGAGCTGCCTACTACATAACGGGGAATTCTCCCCTCTTTGATCAATGTTCCGGTTACTAATGGCCCCCATCCGCCTCCTGCAAAGGAATCGATAAAACCTCCCACAAATCCCAATACCCTGAGATTCGTTCTCCGCTTGGTTTTAAGCTGATTTATTTTTTTCTCTTTAAAGGCATTTTTAAGGATATTCAATCCAAGATACAAGGTATAGCAGGCAATAATGGGTTTCACAATATGAGCATAGTGTTCACCGTAATGAGACAGCGTTAATGCTCCTATAATGGAACCTGCTATCGCGAGCGGAAACAGCACCCATACCATTTTTTTATTGACATTTCCCAGTTTGTAATGGCTGAAGCCTCCTGCAGCAGTAGTAAATGATTCTGCGGAATGTATGCTTGCGCTTACAACAGGCGGCGGCACATTCAATAATAACAATATGGTTGTACAGATTACGCCATATCCCATCCCCATTGATCCTGCAACAATCTCTGCCATAAAGCCGGCAAACAGCATCCAATAGAAAATATGACCGTCTTTACTGAGAAAATACTGAATGTCACCAGAAAGATTGAACTGATAGACCACAAAGCCAAATATTCCGAAGAAAAGCATGAGTCCTATGATTGCCAGATAGATGTTCGCTCTTCTTTGGGCAATTTTAGTAATATGAATAAGCTTTTCGATCTCCATATCCGGTTTTGCAGTAGAGGCCGTTCCATCAGAAAGGTACTGAGTGGTTATTTTATTAAGTTCCTGAACCTTGTAATTGAAATCCCCTTTTAGCTGCTGACGAATATTTTGCATATTGTCCAGAACATGATCCATTTCGTCAGGGATGGTTTCTGTGAAAGTTTCCCTCAATCTTTTTGCAATAGTAGGAGATTTTCCATTGGTCGAAATGGCAATCTTCAGGCTTCCTTTTTTTACGATTGAACCTAAATAAAAGTCACAAAGTTCAGGTTTGTCCGCAATGTTTACAAGAACATTATTCTGATGGGCCTTCTCTCTGATCTCTCCGGCTAACACAATATCATTGACTGCTACAATCGCCAGATCGGCATCATTGAAGTCATGATCGTGATAAGCTCTTTCATATAAAGTTATATTGGAAAACCTTTTTTGCAAAGATCTTACTTCAGGAATGATCTCCTTAGCGACCAGAGTGATGGAGGTCTCAGGAGAATTGCCGAGTACCGAATCTAGCTTTTCGAGTGCGACCTTGCCACCGCCGATGATCAGCAGTGAGAGGTTTTCAAGCTTCAGGAATATGGGATATAATGCATTACTCATGTTGATTACAATTTTAGGTCATACGTAAAGGCCAGATAATATAAACCTCCGATTTCAGGGCCTGCAGCATACTGAAAATAGCGGCGGTTAAGCAGATTGGTAGCTCCAATTTTTATATTGGCATTGATTTCAGGGAGTTTCCAGGTGGCCTGGGCATCAATGGTATAATAAGAAGGAATCTGTCCTGATGCTAAAGGACTTTCCCACATGAACCCGCTTTGCCATCTTGCGACTACTGTAAAGCCGATATTTTTGATGATCTCTCTGTTTCCCACACTTACATTAACCATCCATTTTGGGGTGTTGAAAGCCGTGATAAACAGGTCAGAATTGTTGTTGGAGGCAAGATCATTATAAGAGACATTGGTATTGATGTTGTAATTGCCGGTTACATTATACCGGATGCCTAATGAAGAACCATAGCTTTTATAAGTATTATTACTGTTGGTATAAACCCTATAGCGGTCTTGCTTGGTCCTGTCGAGCATGGCAAGTACTGCAGCATTACTGCCTATCTGGCTGTTTTTAGGAACAGCTACTTCTACCTGCCCCAGAAATCCTTCATAGATGTTGTAATAAAAATCCCAGTCCAGAACCAGTTTGTTATTAAAGAAAACAGATTTGTAGCCTACTTCAAATGAATTGATTTTTTCGGGCTGTAATTTCTGCAGGTTGGCTGCCACTAAAAGCTGTTTATTGTCCTGAGCTGCCTGGCTCTGGCTTTTTCCTCCATCTATGTCTGCATTGACTGCGGAAGTAAACCGATCAATAGAGGCAAGGGTGTAGGAGTTTTCAAGATAACCCAGCCCGTCATTCACTTTCGAAAGTCCGCCCACTCTTCTCACATTTCCGTTGTTGACGAAAGAAAGCGCTTCAAACAGCGATGGAAAACGATACCCGTTCTGAAACGAAGCTCTGAAGTTATGCTGGTTAACCGGTGAATAGACAATGCTTATTCTTGGATTTAACTTGGCTTCAAATTCAGGATTCCTGTCGATACGCAAAGCCGCATTCAGCTTGAGCTTGTCATCAAATAAAAGCTTGGTAATCTGTGCAAAAGCACCATATTTCTGGTAGATCACATCTGTACCAAATGTTCCGTTGGCTAAAGGAATATTTCTCTCATTAACAGGTCTGCTGAAATCCACAAAGTTGTTTCCATCCGGAGTGATGCTGTACAGGCGGTAATCGATTCCTGCGAGGAGATTGAATATTTTTACAAACCGGGTAAGATCATAAGTCAGTTCACCCTGATAAAATCTGGATTTCTGTTCAAGTTTAGCGCCTCCTGTTGCCGGAGCTCCTGCAATTCCTGCGTTGGCGGAATCCCAGTTATTGATTCCGATGATGGTGTTTTTTAACTGTTCAAAGGCAGCAGTTCCCGGCACTGCTCTATTTTTGTCAGCTTCCCGGCGGGCGATGATAAAAGCATCATTAAGATTGACCACGGCATTGATGTTATTTTGTAATGCGGTCTGAAATATATTTCTCCAATTGGTATTGGAAAGATTGGTAAGATCAAGATTATCTGCCAGCGGTTTCAGATTATAGGAATCTCCGGTATTTTCGATCGATACATAGGCTCTGAAAGTCAATTCTTTACCGGTAAGCTCCACCTTATGGTTCTGAACGGTAGCATTTTGTAAACGAATCTTATTCCCTCTTTGGAAGGTTCCGTCCAGCAATCCGTAACGATATACATAGGATGCTTTCCATTGATCTCCAAAACGATAGTATAATCCTGCATCGAATTTGATGTTCTTCACATCCGGACTTACAAGATCCTTCTCCAGGTATCCGGTTCTGGAAACATTGAATGTAGTAGGTTTTCCGTTGTAATCAACTTTTACAGCAACTCTGTTATTTCTTTCATCTCCATATTTATTCCATAGATCTTCCGCAGGGTTATTGGACAGTGAAAAATTGGGGTTGGCCGTAACTAATGAATTAGGATTCTGATCCGTCAGATTGTTGGAGATCCAGTCTGTTCCACTGAAATAAGAGGCATTGATCTTTACTGCCCAGTTATTATTGATCACTTTTGCAAACCGGAGGGCGCTTTCTCCCAAAGAACTGATTCTATGATTGATATGATCTACATGATTGACTCCACCGCGGAAGTAAACACTTAATCCCTGAGTAGTAAACGGATCTTTGGTCTGGAGACTGGCCAGTCCGTTGATGGCATTCATTCCGTATAATGCAGAAGCCGCTCCCGGAGTAACTTCCATAGACTGAATATCCAGTTCGGTAGGACCAATCGCATTTCCAAGAGGTACTCCCAATGTAGCAGACTGCACGTCTACTCCATCTACAAGCTGCATAAATCTGAAATTATTAGGAGAATTGAATCCTCTTGAATTGGGGATCTTTAAGGTAAGACTGGATGTCAGAAGCTGCAGTCCCTTTACATTTTCAAGGGTTTCATAGAACGAGGCAGCCGGGCTTTCTCTGATGGTTTTGATGTCGATTTTTTCAATAGCTATCGGTGAGCGCAATGCTTTTTCCGGAATACGGGATGCAGAGATCACAACGGCATCGATAATGGTATTCTGGGGATTGAGCCCAATGGCTATTTTATTGGAAGGAGAGAGAATTTCAACGGTCTGAGGAGTAAAGCCCTCTTTATTGATGACCAGACGAAACGGAATGGTGACTCTGGTTCTTATTTTAAAATTTCCGAGTGGATCTGTAAAGGAAGCGTCTTCGGTATTTTCGATCTGCACCTTTACTGAATCAAGACCTTTTCGAGTCCCTGTATTTTTGATAACTCCGCTTAATTCTATAAGTTGCTGCTGTGCTTCAGCCAGATTAAAAAATAGAAATGTAAATGCAATAATGCCGGTTTTAGGTAGAAAGTTCCTCTGTTTTTTGTTTTTCATTTTTCTTCATTTTTAGGGTGAGAATGAAGCTGTCTGAACTTTTATATCTGAATTTTTAACCACAAAAGGCACAAAAGTTTATTATTTTAAACACTTTAACTCACTTGAGAAAGTTTAAAGCAATATCGCATAGAAGGTTCACTTAAGATGAAAACCTTTGATTTTCATAAAACTAAAATGTACTTCATATGCACCAAGCTTGTCACTTAAGACAATTTAAGTGTTAAAAGGTATTGCGGCTTTTGTGGTTGAATAGAAAAGTTGAAACAGCTTGAAGTATTGTTATTGGAGAATCAACAACACATGCACATTCGTTCGCCTGAAAGAAGAGGTTGAATAGTTTTGTTTGGGTTCAGATAATGATGAAAATTAGCCATATATTCAAGATAAAGTTTGTAAATAACGGTATGAAAAGTCTCCAAATGTTTCTTCTGTAAATCTTTGCTGTACGTAGATTCCGAAAAGCTCATCCAAGGTGGTAAGGATTTCTTCCTCGCCGATGTTTTCTTTAAATTTTGTGTTAAGACGCATTCCTAAACGATCTCCGCCGATATGAAGGTTATATTTCCCATAAGCCGTTCCTACAAATCCGATTTCAGCATTGGGAGATCTTCCACAGCCATTAGGACAGCCTGTCATACGGATGGTAATATCTTCCTGTAAAAGACCGTGTTTCCCAAGAATGGGCTCTATTTTCGTTACGAGTGAAGGCAGATAACGCTGTGCTTCGGCCAAAGCCAGTGAGCAGGTATTCAGAGCCACACAGGCTACTGAGTTTTTACGCAGGGCACTAGCTTCTTCCGTATAGTCTGAAATTCCGGATTCTTTTAACAATATCTCGATTTCAGCTTTATCTTCTTCATGAATATCTGCCAGGATAAGATTCTGATTACAGGTAAAACGGAAATTAGCCTTACCAGTTTGGGCAATCTTTAATAATCCCGCTTTCAAAGGATATTCCTGGGTATTGAGAACTCTTCCGTGTTCTACAAACAGAGTGTAAAACCACTTTCCTTCATGATTTCGGATCCAGCCATAACGATCTTTTCGCTGTTCGAATTTAAATTCTCTGGCAGGTTCGAAGCTGAAACCTGTTCTCTTCTCTACTTCTGCTCTGTACTGATCGATACCAAGTTTATCAATCGTGTATTTTAATCTTGATAGCTTACGGTCGCTTCTGTTTCCGAAGTCTCTCTGAACGGTAATGATTTCATAGACGGCTTTTAAGACCTTTTCTTCCGTATCTACAAACCCCAGCACCGAAGCCAGGCGGGCATAGGTCGCTTCATTTCCGTGGGTGGCCCCCAATCCTCCTCCTGCTGCGATATTATACCCAACGATTGTGTTGTTTTCGATAATGGCAATCAATGCAATATCATTGATGAAAACATCTACATCATTATTGGGAGGAACTGCAATCCCGATTTTTAATTTTCTTGGAAGGTATCTGTCCTGATACAGAGGATCTTCTTCCGCCTTTCGGTCCACGATCAATTCATCATCAATCCATATATCATAATAAGACTGGGTCTTCGGAAGACACATTTCACTTATTTTTCCGGCTAGCTCATAGGCTTCCTGATGTAATGGTGATTCTGAAGGATTGGCTGTACAGGTTACATTTCTGTTCACATCGCCACATGCTGCAATAGAATCGAGGTGCTGAAGATTGAAACTCTGGATGGTAGGTTTTAATTGAGATTTTAAAATACCATGCAGCTGAATCGTTTGTCTTGTGGTGATCTTTATGGTTCCTGTGGAATGATCTTCTGCCGTCTCATTCAGCCCGATCCATTGTTCCGGAGTCAAAAAACCACCGGGAAGTCTCAGTCTGATCATATAAGAATACAGCCATTCAAGTTTTTTGGCAACACGTTCTTCTCTTCGGTCTCTGTCGTCCTGCTGGTACATCCCGTGAAACTTGATAAGGGTTTGGTCATCTTCCCGGATGGCTCCTGTAAAGTTATCGGAAAGGCTTTCTTTCAAAGTTCCTCTGAGGCCGTTACTGCCGGTTTTGATCCTTTCTACCGGAGAAAGGTTATCTTTATCATTGCTCATAATTGTTTTTCTTTAATTTTTACGGTGCTGACCTGATTTAATAAACATCTTTAGCATATCTGCCACTAAGCTCCATTTCTTCCAGATAAAGGGCGGCTTCTTCTTTAGTCTGTTTTCCTTCATTCTGAATGATGGTAAGAAGCGTCTGTTCCACATCCCGGCTCATAGGTTCTTTGGCACCACATACATAGATGGAAGCTCCGCCTTCAAGCCAGTAAAAAATTTCCCGGGCATTTTGCTCCAACCTATGCTGAACATATACTTTTTCGACGGTATCTCTTGAAAAAGCAAGATCTAAATGGGTCAGACTTCCGGTTTTAAGAAAATCCTGGAGCTCGGCCTGGTAAAGGAAGTCTGAGACAAAATTCCGGTCTCCGAAAAAGAGCCAGTTTCGTCCTTCTGCTCCTATGGCATCACGTTCCCAAAGGAATGATCTGAAAGGAGCAATCCCTGTTCCCGGACCGATCATGATGATGTCTTTATCAGCTTCAGGAAGTTTGAAATGTCCTGCATCCTGAATATAGAATTCAACTTCCTCTCCTTCGCTGAATCTGCTCAGAAAACCACTGCATAAGCCATTGTGCTTCTGATGATCTATGAAAAACTCTGACTTGGCTACCGTGATATGGATCTCGGTATCACCGTGAGCTTCCAGAGAAGAAGATATGGAATACAGACGGGGAGCCTGTGCCGTTAATATCCGAAGGACTTCTTCAAATTCTCCGGCATTTTTTACAGGATAAATTCTGAGAAGATCAAGCAGGCTTAATCGTACTTCCGGTATGGAATGCCCTGTGATCCCGGCGTATTGTGCTACTACAGATTTAAGCAGATAGCTGATATTAAGATGTCTGTGCAATAGCTCTTCTACGCGGTCTGTTACTTTGGCTGTTTCAATTGTTTTCTTAGGATCAATACCTGTCAGGCTGATGATTTCATCGACGGTTGATTTTGAATTGAACGGGATAATTCCTAAGGCTGCACCGGGTTGATAAGCAAGCGATTCTTCCGTTTCTATTTCTATGTGATAGGTTTCTTTTTCAGAAGTAATATCATTCAGGTTGATGATGGATGAGATCTTTCCCAGATATTTTTTTCTGCCTGTCGCCTTTTTGGGAGTTGCATTGCTTTGAATACTGTTTCCGGAGGTTTTATTGACTGTTTCAAATATGTGCTCAATCCAATGAGAGGCATCCTGCTCGTAATCAATGTCACATTTTTTTAATGGAATGATACGGCGGGCTCCCAATATTTCAAAACGGGAATCTACATCTTCTCCAGTCTTACAGAATAGAGGATAACTACTGTCTCCTAATGCAAGAACTCCGAATTTCAGATTGCTTAGGTTAATTTCATTCTCATGAATATGATCATAGAACTTTTTGGCAAGAAGTGGTGGTTCTCCTTCTCCCTGGGTACTGATGATGACGAAAAAGAATTCTTCTTTACTCAGATCTTTAGGTTTGTATTGAGAGAGATCTGCCAGCTTCACCTGGATGCCTTTTTTCTTGATAATCCCTGCCAGAGCGGTAGCCAGCTTTTTGCTGTTTCCGGTTTCTGTACCATAGGCTAAGGTTATTTTTTTTACAGCATTTTGAATGGTATTTTCAGTTTGCTGAGGTGGCAATGTTGCGGTTAAGGTAGTTCCCCCGGCAAGACCTGCGAGGTATCCGCTTGCCCAGATTGCTTCGTCTCTGGAAAGGTCACCGGATATTTGTTTTAATACGTTGAGTTTAGTTTCAGACAGCATATTCAAAGAAGTTTTGAGGGGTTGGGATCAGGCTTCCGTTTTCTATTGATTTGAAGTAAAGGCCTTCCTGTTCTGCATTTTCAAGCCATGAAAATTCTTCATGGAGATTTACGATCTTACCAATGATCACCAATGATGGAGATGCAAAAACTTTGTTTCCAAAATGGGTGTTAAAATCATTAAAAGAAGAGGTGTACACCTTCTGGTAAGGCGTTGTAGCCTGTTCGATGACTGCAATTTTTTTATCTTCTGAAATCTTAAGCTGATTCAGTTTTTCTACAAGATCTGTAAGGTTTCCTTTCGACATATAGAAAACAAGGGTATCATTGGTTATGGCAAGCTCTTTCCAATAGTCTTCATCAAGTATTTCTGATTTATAATACGTCAGAAACCGTACAGAAGTTGAATAACCTCTGGCTGTTAAAGGTATTCCTGCAAAAGCGGCTGCTCCTAAAGCGGCTGTAATTCCCGGAATGATTTCGTAAGGAATATGATTTTGCTTTAAAGCCTGCAATTCGTCCAGAATATTTGAAAAGATGGAAACATCTCCCCCTTTGAGTCTTGCAATGGTTTTGTTCTCACGGGCATATTCCACCATTAAAGTATTGATATGAGATTGGGGAGTCGACGCATTTTTGCTGCATTCTTTTCCTACATAGATCACTTCTGCGTTTTGATTAACGTATGTTTCCAGGATTTCAGGGCTTACAAGACGGTCGCATAGAATGACATCCGCTTCAGAGATTGCTTTTACTGCTTTTACAGTGATCAGTTCAGGGTTGCCGGGCCCTGCACCGATAAGGTAAACCTTTGGTGATTTTATATTTGTTTTCATTGAAAGTCTTTGGTTAAGGCGTTAGAAGAGTCCCTCTACAGACAGATACCTTTCGCCGGTATCATAGTTGATGGTGAGAATTTTAGCGTTAGATGGTATTTCCGGTAGATGTTTTGCAATGGCTGCCAAAGCTGCTCCGGTAGAAACGCCTACAAAAAGACCTTCTTCTTTTGCTGCATTGATCGCATATTCATACGCTTCGTCTTTGCCTACTGTGATGACCCCATCCAGAAGGGTAACATCGAGAATGGAAGGAACGAATCCTGCTCCCAATCCCTGCAGTGGATGTGGCGCCGGGCTTCCTCCGCTTAATACGGGAGACAGTTCCGGTTCTACGGCAATGACTTTTACGTTAGGGTATTTTTCTTTCACTGTTTTGGCAATCCCGGTGATATGGCCTCCGGTTCCCACTCCTGTAATGATATAATCCAGACCATCCGGGAAATCGTTTAAAATTTCCTGAGCTGTGGTTTCCGTATGGATTTTTACGTTAGCAGGATTATCAAACTGTCTTGGAATCCATGAATTGGGAGTTTCTTCTGCCAATTCGTTAGCTTTTTCAATAGCCCCTTTCATTCCTTTTTCTCTTGGGGTAAGTACAAATTCGGCTCCGTAGGCTTCCATGATTTTACGGCGCTCAATACTCATACTTTCCGGCATGACCAGAATAAGTTTGTATCCTTTCACAGCAGCTACCAATGCCAGTCCTATTCCGGTATTCCCACTTGTAGGTTCTATGATAGTGCTGTCTTTATTGAGTAAACCTTTAGCTTCTGCATCTTCTATCATAGCCAGTGCAATTCTGTCTTTAATGCTTCCGCCTGGGTTGGCTTTTTCCAGTTTGATCCAGATCTCATGATCTGAACTGAATAATTTATTGATCTTTACGACGGGTGTGTTCCCGATCGTTTCTAATGCGTTCTGAAATTTCATATCAATATAATTTTTATTTTTTTCTGTTTTTAAATAACAAAGGTTAAAGATTCCGGTAAGGAAGTATTGTCCTTTATTTTTATTTCACTTTTATGATAGACGAGAGAATGGGCAGGAACATCCTGGGTGATCCAAACATTTCCTCCTATAACACTTTCTCTTCCTATCGTGGTATTTCCTCCCAGGATGGTTGCCCCCGAGTAGATAATAACATCATCTTCAATATTGGGATGCCTTTTCTGATTGGCTTTTTCTTTAGAAACATTCAAAGCGCCGAGAGTGACCCCCTGATAAATTTTAACATTGTTTCCAATAACTGTTGTTTCTCCGATCACAATGCCGGTTCCGTGGTCAATAAAGAAAGACTTTCCAATCATGGCTCCCGGATGGATGTCAATACCTGTTTTGCTGTGTGCATATTCTGAGATCACGCGGGGTAATATTTTCACCTTCTGGTTCCACAACTGGTGTGAAATACGGTACACATAAGTGGCAAAAAAGCCGGGATATGCGAGATATACTTCTTCCAAAGAGTCTGCGGCAGGGTCAAATTCCAGAATCGACTGCGCATCCAGCACCAATTGATCATACAATTCAGGTAAAGCTTCAAAGAACTGGCCGACATGTCTTTCGGTGGCTTCCTGATCTCCTGTTACAATATGGATAAGGTCAGAAAGTGTTTTCTGCAGTCCTTCAAAATGGCTCTTCAATTGATCCTGAGAGCAATCATGCAGAGGAAGGAAAAGAACTTCATATAGATCCTTAACCCATTTTTTAGTCTTTACTTTATCAAAGAATCCATGAATATGATCTTGCTTGCTGTGATGAATTCTTTCAATTAAATGATTGGGAATTGCCATTTTTTCTATTGAATTATACAGGCTGCAACTGTTGAATTGGAGGTTTCATCCACTAAAATCGCAGATCCTGTTGTTTTATTATGAGTAAAACTATCATAGACCAAAGGCTGTGCCGTTCGCAGGGTTACTTTTACAATTTCATTGAGCTTAATATCATTCTCTATGGCTTCACGGTTGAGCGTATTGACATTGATCTTGTATTCTACTTCTTTTACAACAGCTTTTACCAGTCTGCTGTTTTGTTGCAACAGGTATTTATTGCCCGGCTGCAGGGGTTTCTGATCAAGCCAGCACAAAAGAACTTCCAGATCTTTTTCTACTGCAGGAAGCTGTTCTTCCGTTGCGAAAATATCTCCTCTGCTGATGTCCAGATCATGGGCAATATGAATCACAGCAGGCTGCCCTTCAAATGCTTCTTCTTTTTCTACTCCATGGATCTCAATTTTAGAAATTTCACTTGTTAGGCCTGCCGGAAGAATATGAACCGGGTCTCCTTTTTTGAATGTTCCACTCAATATCTGCCCTGCATATCCTCGATAATCATGTAATTCTTCAGTCTGAGGACGAATTACATACTGTACCTGGAAGCGGTTTCCATCATTTTTCTCTTCATGCAGGGTTACTTCCTCCAGATACTCGAGAAGAGAACTTCCCTGATACCATTCTGTTCTGGATGAAGGGGTAACGATATTATCTCCTTTCAATGCTGAAATCGGGAAATAACTTACCTCATTCAGGCTCAGATTTTCTGCAATTTTAGAATAATCCGATTTGATGGTTTCAAAAACTTCCTCCGAATAATCTACCATATCCATTTTGTTGATGGCTACGGCTACTTTTTTCAGTTTCAGCAGGGAAGCAATGATAGAATGTCTTCTGGTCTGCTCAATCACTCCTTTTCTGGCGTCAATGAGAATGACCATCAGATCAGAATTGGATGCTCCGGTAATCATATTCCGGGTGTATTGTACATGGCCCGGAGCATCGGCGATAATAAATTTCCTTTTTGGTGTGGAGAAATACCGGTAAGCCACATCAATGGTGATTCCCTGTTCTCTCTCAGCTCTCAAGCCGTCTGTTAAAAGGGCAAGATCTACACCGTCTTCATTTTTGTTTTTAGAATGTTTTTCCAGGACTTCCAGCTGATCCTGCAAAATACTTTTGCTATCGTAAAGCAGTCGTCCGATAAGGGTACTTTTACCGTCATCTACACTTCCTGCTGTTATAAATCTTAATATATCCATCCGATTTTTAATTATAAATAGTGAGTAATGGGCAATGAGTAATATTGGCTATTGAAGAAGTAAAACCTGTTTGGTCACTCATTGCTGTTTTAAAAGTAACCTCCTTTTTTTCTGTCTTCCATTGCTGCTTCCGTTACCCTATCATCAATACGGGTTTCTCCCCGTTCTGAGATTCTTGTGGCTACAATTTCTTCGATCACGGCATCAATCGTTTCTGCGTAAGACTCTACAGCAGCGGTACAGGTCATATCTCCAACAGTTCTGTAACGTATCTTTTTGGTGGTCACAATATCATTGGGTTCCAGAAATACATGTTCAGAATTGGCAAGCCATTGTCCGTTGAAGTCTACCACTTCCCTTTCGTGCGAGAAATAAATGGAAGGCAGGGCAATTTTTTCTCTGCGGATATAATTCCAGATGTCAAGTTCTGTCCAGTTGCTGATCGGAAATACCCTTACGTTTTCTCCTTTATGAATTTTCCCGTTAAAAATATTCCACAATTCAGGGCGCTGAAGTTTTGGGTCCCATTGTCCGAATTCGTCACGGACAGAGAATATTCTTTCTTTTGCACGTGCCTTTTCTTCGTCTCTTCTGGCTCCACCAATGCAGGCATCAAATTCAAATTCCTCTATGGTATCAAGCAAAGTATAGGTCTGAAGCCAGTTTCTGCTTGGGAATTTTCCTTTCGCTTCGGTGAGCTTTTTACTTTTTATCGTGTCTTCTACTTTTCTTGCGACTAAATTGACATTAAGCTGATCTGCCAGCTGATCACGAAATTCCAGTACTTCAGGAAAGTTGTGCCCTGTATCTACATGTACAAACGTAAACGGAATCTTGCCATGAAGAAATGCTTTTCTTGCCAGGTGAGCGAGTACGATACTGTCTTTCCCACCGCTGAACAATAAGGCAGGGCGTTCAAACTGTCCCGCCACTTCTCTTAGTATATAAATGGACTCAGCTTCTAACTGATCTAAGTAGTTTAATTGATGTATTGACATTTTTTCTTTTTTTATTGATGAATATGTAAACCGCACTCCTTTTTATTGGCATCTTCCCACCACCAGCGGCCGGCTCTGAAATCTTCCCCTTCCTTGATGGCTCTGGTACAGGGAGCGCATCCTATACTTACAAAGCCTTTTTTATGAAGATGGTTGTATGGTAAGTGATATGCTTTCACATAATCTGTTACCTGTTCCGAAGACCAATGAAGAAGCGGATGAAACTTGATGATTTTATTTTCCGGGTCCCATTCTATCTGCGGCATATTCTGTCTGTTTGACGAATGTTCTGCTCTCAGACCGGTTATCCATACTTCATATCCTTCTAATGCTTTTTTCAGCGGATGTACCTTGCGGATCGTACAGCATGCTTTCCTCTGCTCCACTGACTGATAAAATGAGTCAGGTCCGTTTTCCGTTACGAAATTCTTTAGCTCTTCCGTATCCGGATAGTAAGCTTTGATTTCTTTTTTGAAAAAAGCTCTCGTATTCGTCCATGTTTCATAAGTCTGTTCAAAAAGACGGCCTGTATCCAAGGTAAACACATCAATATTCAGATCTTTGATCAGATGAGTGATCACTTGGTCTTCATAACTGAAACTGGTGGAAAAGATAACCTTGCCGGGAAATCTGTCGGCCAATACCTGCAGTGCATTATCTTGGAAGGAGTTTTCTGAGGACTCTTTCAGAAGTTTATCAAATTCGTTTTTCAGATCTTTTTCCATATCCCATTGAAATTAAGTATTGCAAATATATACAAAATTCTATAACTCCTATCAAAATAGTAGAATTTAAATGAAAAAAAATTATTTACTGTTGATAAACTTAGTCAGAGTGGCCTCCATCATGCTTTTTCTGGTTTTTTCACGAACGATCATTAATTCGTTTCTAAGGTAACATTCTGCTTCATCTACACAATCGTCGCAGGCTTCATAGAAATTCAGAGAAACGCAGGGAGTAAGAGCAATAGGTCCGTCGAAGATCCGGTATATATCAGCCAAAGATACATCATCAGGGGATTTTAGTAAGTAATATCCACCTACTTTACCCTGCTTACTGTTGACAAGTTTGGCTCTTTTAAGCTCAAGAAGAATCTGTTCAAGAAATTTTTTGGGAATGTTCTCGTCCTGTGCAATAACTGACGTGGGCAGGTAGCCTTGATTGTAATTTCTTGCTAGCCTGACCATTGCTTTTAACGCATATTTGCACCTTTTCGACATCATAATTCCTGCAAGTTATGATAAATTATCTGATAAATGAAATGTTTTCCCATGGAGAGGGTAATTATCGGTCTACAGAAATTTTTAATGAGAAAACCACAAAAGTGTTTAATCGCCCCTGTTTTTTACTTTAATAAACTTTGTCTGTAACGTATCTCTCTATGACTGTTTATTTTCCTGCAATATAAAATAAGCAAGTTCTCTATTGTCCCGCACTAAATTGTCTACTCTTTTGAACCCACTTTTGAGAAGTACTTTTTGTGAACCGATATTATCAAGATCCGTTAAAGCTGCAATATCCTTGTTGGCATCAGCGGTAAGACAATAGCTGGTAAGTGCTTTACAAATCTGAGTTCCCAGCCCTTTTCCCCAATAGTTTTCCACAAGCATATATCCTATTTCTATCTGACTGGTATTTTCAGCGAATGTCCTGGCCAGGCATACTCCAGCAAAATCATCATTTTGAGTAGAAAATATTCCCCATCTGCTGAGCGGTCCTTCTTTATAATCTGATAATGCTTTCTCAAACATTCCTTTCAGTTCTTCAGGAGATTTGTAAGGAAGATAGCGGGTAACGTTTTCATTTTTAAACAGGTCTAAGAATAAATTGAGCTCCTGAGGGGTAAATTCCCGTATGATGATCGTATCGTTTTTATAGTACATAAAGTCAAGAATCGTCATAATGTTATAATGACCTAATAAAAGTACATAAATAAATTCACAAAAGCCGGTTGTTCCTGCAATTAATCAGTTTCAAAAATAAACTTATGTGTGAGAAAATAATTCAGAGATTATTGTAAGGTATAAAACAGTGCAAAACCGTAACTTTAAACTTTAAAATAAAAACTATTCATAAAATGTTTTCAGTACAAACTTATCAGAACCGAAGAGCAGTATTACAAAGCAATGTAGCCAATGGAATCTTATTATTTCTGGGAAATATAGAAAATCCGGTGAATTTTGAGCACAATCCTTATTATTTCCGTCAGGACAGTACCTATTTATATTATTTCGGAATTCAGGAACCCCGGATTGCCGCAATCATTGATATTGATGAAAATAAAACCACTATTTTCGGAGATGAACTGAGCATCGATGATATTGTATGGATGGGCAGACAGGAAACCCTGAAAGAGAAAAGTCTGAAATCCGGGGTACAGGAAACTTTACCTTATGCAGCACTTGCACAGTATATTCTGAAAGCACAGTCTTCCGGCAGAAAGGTGCATTACCTTCCACCCTATCAGTCATCCAATAAAATCATATTGTCTGATCTTTTAGGAATAAAAATAGGAGAACTGCAGCCTTCTGTTGAAATGATCAAAGCGATTGCAAAACAACGTTCTGTAAAAGAAGCTCAGGAAATTGTGCAGATAGAGCAAGCCGTGAATGTATCCAATGAAATGCATCTTTTGGCCATGCGTATGACCAGACCGGGTATCAAAGAATACGAAATAGCCAATGCCATTCAGTATCTGGCAGCGAATAAAGAATGCCAGATGTCTTATCCTCCTATTGTTACGATCAACGGAGGTATTCTTCATAACCATTACCGTCTCAATACCCTGAAAGAGGGAGATCTTTTCCTGAATGATTCCGGAGCGGAAACGTCAATGGGATATGCAGGTGATCTGACCAGAACATTTCCTGTCAGCGATACTTTTACAACCAAACAAAAAGAACTGTATGAGATTGTTCTGAATACTTTCAATAATGCTCAGCGCCTTCTGAAGCCGGGTATACGTTTCAAAGATATTCATCTGAAAGCGGCTCAGCATCTGGTAGAAGGTCTTACTGATCTGGGATTGATGAAAGGCGATCCTGAAGAAGCGGTTAAGAACCATGCCCATACTTTATTTTTCCAGTGCGGATTGGGGCATATGATGGGCCTTGACGTACATGATATGGAAGATCTTGGGGAGCAATATATAGGCTATACTGAAGAAGATCCAAAGGATACGAAAACATTCGGGCTTAAATCTTTACGTCTGGGGAAGGCTTTAGAATCCGGATTTGTATTGACCGTTGAGCCGGGGATTTATATCATCCCGGAACTGATCGATATATGGCAGGCAGAAAATAAAAATGCAGACTTTATTAATTATGATAAAGTGAATGAATACCGAAATTTCGGGGGAGTCCGTATAGAAGATAACTTCCTGATTACAGAGGATGGTTACAGGCTGTTGGGGAATGGTCTGATCAAAACGGCTGAAGAAATTGAAAACTACAGGAGAGAACATTTAGCATAATTCAGAACCTATTTCAGAACCCTATTTCCAATATAAAAAATTCCCCGGACTGATCCGGGGAATAAAAGTGTCAAAACCTGTATTTTATATAGTGATGTAAAGTGATGTTGAATTAAAATTAACAATGGATGTGCCAAATTAGTCACGATTGAATGAAATGTGACTTTTTGTGGTATCTTTTTTTAATAAAGCATTCTTTATCTTCAAAAAATATAATTTAATGATCACTATTTTTAAGTGAAGAACTCCTAAAAACATTCCTTTTGAAACTACCACTCTCCTATTATTCTAATCAAGACGTTCTTTTTCTGGCTCAGGATCTTTTGGGAAAGGTGCTTTTTACAGAAATTAATGGTGCCGTCACAGCAGGTATTATTGTTGAAACGGAAGCATATTTCGGAGTGACAGATAAAGCTTCTCATGCCTACGGAGGAAGACGAACGGATCGAACCGATACTTTATACAGCCACGGCGGTATTTCTTATGTCTATTTATGCTATGGAATTCATCATCTTTTTAATGTGGTGACTTCTTTAAAGGATGAACCTCATGCAGTATTGGTAAGAGCTGTTGAACCACTGATCGGCAAGGAAATAATAGAGGCCAGACGCAATATGTCAGTTTCCCGAGCCGCTATTTCTTCAGGTCCCGGTTCTGCAGCAAAAGCCCTTGGAATCGACAGGGATTTTAATAAAAAAGAACTCACCGGAAATGAAATCTGGATTGAAGATCATGAAATTCGGTATACTCCTGATGAAATTATTGCAAGTACCCGTATAGGTGTTGCGTATGCCCAGGAAGATGCCCTCCTGCCATGGCGCTTTTTTGTGAAGGATAATAAATATGTAAGTAAGCCTAATAAAATCTGAAAAGTTTTCAAAAGGAGTGACCTTTAATCTGGAAATTATATTTATTAGTTTTTAATCACCAGATAAAACTCCTGATAAGCGGAAACCAGATCACTTAATGAAAACCCTCGGTTTAGTCCACTGGTATTGGGTAAAACCCAAACTTTTGCGCCGCAAAAATCTTCAGACTGGGGTCCCCATGAGATTTCTTTCTTTTTGGAAAATGCTTTATAAGCTGCTTTACCCAGAAATGCAACATATTTAGGCTGAAACTCTGTTATTTTCGCTTTAAAAGTGTCCAGTGCCTGGTCAAATTCTTCTTTTGATAATTCGTCGGCCCGGGAAGTGGCTCTTGCTACAGCAGTCGTCAGGCCATATCCTGAATTTAAAATATGGGTATCATTCACCGGTTCAATCTCGTAGGAGGTAAAGCCGGATTGATGAAGTACCTCCCAAAAACGGTTACTTTTTCCAGAGAAATGGTGGCCATCGTCCGCCGATTTTAGCCCAGGATTGATCCCGCAAAAGATGACATCAAGATGATGGTCTATTATATCTGTAAGCATTATTAATTTGTTTCACTGTAAAAATACAACGTTTGATCTTTTATTATAAGAAAAAGTACAAATAAAAATGGCTTAAGAGCTGTTGCCCATTAAGCCAAATCATATTCACCATGAGAATATTCAACCAACCACATTATATTTCTAATTATTCCTGTTGCTTTTAATAATTGCCTACCAATTCGGCTTTTATTTCAATTGTATTCCGGTTAGTTATGTCAATCAATTCTTTTTGTGTCTCATCATTATTGCTTTTCAACGGAAGATGTTCTCCGGCTTTGTCATCTTTACAACCAGAAATCATTGTTCCTGTTACAAATAGTAAAAAGCATAAGCCTTTCAGTTTTAAAAATCGGGATACTTTCATGATTCAATGCTGGATTATTTATACGTCAAATTTGAGAAAACGGACGATGAAGTGCAAAAAACATCTACCAATAAAGCACTATAATCTATGAATTGTCTGATCTCGTTTTATGTTTAAAATCAATGCCCATTCTAATTTATCATCCACTTTATTAAAATAAAAAGAAGAGCTGTTTCTCAGTCCGGTTAATCCATTCTTTCGATACAGCATCTTCTTACATAAAAGTCAAAAAAAATATTGATATGAAGAAAATATTAAACTCAGGTTTAATGGATGTCCCAGAAAACTTTGGTTGTAAGCTTATCTCCGCCAATGGCAGTGGAAGCTTTGGCATAATTGGTTCCATTTGTTGTAGCCTCCAACCCCGGATATTGTAGTCTTACAGGAATTTTTCCATCAGCATTGGCAATTGCAGTCGGTGGAGCCTGTAAAGCCGGATAATCTAATCGGCGGTAAAAATTCCAGGACACTACAGGCTGGTTATACATGGCGACCCAGGCCTGTTCACCGATCGATTTCTTCCAATTAGCAGCATTGTAGGGGTTCATGATAAGATAATCCTGTGCTTGCTGATTAGTAAGCCCCCATTCTTTGAAAGAAATCTGAACAGCATTTTGATATAAAGTTTCCGGATTGCCGCCAATTCCAAATCGTGCAGCCGCTTCAGCCAGATAAAAAGCGACTTCAGTATGCGTGATAAGATTTCCCGGCGTTGTAGGAGTATAAGCAAAAATTCCCGGTGCTGAAAAATCGGAAAAATTTCCACCAGCCCCAATGACCTGCCCGATATATTCCCCATCTACATCCTGAAAGTATTGAGCTACCCGTGGATCTGAGGTTGCACTAAGAAAATCGATGAAAGGTTTTCCGCCAAAAAAATCATCCCGTCCTGTGACTACGAGGTTTTCAAACAGCGGATTAAAGTTGAATACCGCAGGGAGATACCTGAAAAGACCATTCTGAGATTCATCTGTGATAACACCACTTACAATAGCTGCATTGATGGTGGACTGTGCGAGTGTAGGATTGACATCAGAAACTGCAATTCCCAGTTTCAGCAAAAGAGAACTTCCGAATTTTTTCCATTTTCCAATATCCCCTCCATAAAGAATGTCACCAGCCCCAAAAGTACCTTTTCCCACCTCCAGATTATTAATATCAATTTTTAAACGACTGATCAGGCTTTCATAGATCTTGGCATCATCATCATAAACAGGAAGCGGAAACTGAGCCTGATTAAGGGCCTGGCTGTAAGGAATATCCCCAAAGGTGTCAGCCAATGTCTGAAAAGTATATACCGACAGAATGTCTATAATAGCGAGCTGGTTATTTTTCTTTGCAGGCCAGGTATTCACTTCTGATGGGACGGGTTGGTACTGCTCTATCAGTTCTTTGGCTTTATTGAGATTGTTCAGGACATTCACATAATTATCAGCCCATACCGTATTGGAAACGTTTCTTGCCGTAAAGTTATAATTGCTTTCATTTACATAAGTTGTTTCCTGCCAGTACTGCATGGTAAGACGAAAATTGTTTTCGTTCACGCTTGGGGTATTCATATAGTCACTCAGCTCTTTTTCAGCATAAGTGATCAGTGGTTCCGGGCTCATGGAATACGCTACATGAGGGTCGGTATTGACATCATCAGAAGTACAGCCTACCAGTAGCAACGTTAAAAAAGAACCTAATATAATGGTATTTTTCATTGTAATAGTTTTTAAAAATTAACTTTCAGATTGAATGCGAAATTCCTTGTAGAAGGCATGACCCCGGATTGATACCCCTGAATACTTCCGGAAGAAAATCCAGCCTCCGGATCAGAATAAGGAAGGTTTTTATGAATGATCCACAGATTACTGCCTGTAAACCCTACGGTAAGCCCCTGAATACCTGAACTCTTTAAGAAATTGTTGTTGAAAGTATAAGAAACCGATACCTGACGAAGCTTGATAAAGCTCGCATCATAGACAGCAGCGGCTGTAGGAGGATCCGTTCCTAAAATCTGGCTGGACATCGAACGGTCGAGGCGGATCGTATTAGGAATATAATGTCCGGGATTATTAGGATCCTGCATCACTCCGGGTAAAATGACTCCTCCACCCTCGGCAAGAGTATTTCTGACAGGATTTCCAAGATCGTTCAAGCCTACGGTTTCAGGATAAAGACCGGTTCCCGTTCCATAATACTGATCCAGTGAAAATACCTTGCCTCCTTTTTTCCAGTCGATCTGAAAACTGATGTTGAAATTTTTATAGGTAAAAGAATTGTTCAATCCGGCAATAAAATCGGGCTGAAAAGTTCCCAGATTATGATTGGTATCATCTGTATGAAGGTAAGCCCCGTTTCTGCCTACAATTTTGTTCCCGTTAGAGTCATATACATAATCCGATCCCCAGATACTTCCATAGTCTTCATTGAGAGAAGCATTGATGCTGATACCCTCTTGCAGAGCACCGATCGTAATATTTTCAATCCCTTCCCGTAATGCGGTTACCTTAGTTTTAGGATTAGACCAGTTGAGAATCATTTCCCAGCTGAAGTTGTTGAATTTTAACGGAACCAGATTCAGTGAGAGTTCAATGCCTTTAGTCGTAAGTTCTCCCGTATTCTGGATTTTAGCAACAGAACCTGTTGAGAAGGAAACCGGAAGAGGCAGGATCTGATCAAATGCAATATTTCGGAACCAGGAAAGATCAATCCCTACTCTGTTTTTAAAGAACTGCATATTGATTCCTATCTCAAAATTTTTCAGTTTTTGCGGGAGAAGATCCGCATTCCTCAATGTGGTATTGTAGGAATAAACAGGATTGTTTCCGAAAGAAGTCTGTACCACAAACCTGTTCCTCAGTTGGTCTGCTCCTGTATCTGAACCTACTTCGGCATAAGCTGCCCGTAATTTTCCGAAGCTCAGCCACTGCTGTTTCAGTAAATTGGAGAAAACCATACTCGCTGAAACGGAAGGATAATAATAAGCGTTGTTTCCTTTGGGCAAAGCGGTAGACTGATCCCTTCTGAAAGTCCCTTCCAGATAATATGTATTTTTATATCCCAAAGAAGCCTGAATAAAAGCCCCGTAAATATATTTCGAAGTATCTGTAATAATAGGCCTTGCAGGGCTTGATGCCGAATTCGATATGGTGTAGAGTCCCGGAATATACAACCCTCCGGAAGTCGTTTGAGCATTCGAATAATTAGACTGTACATTGATGTTACCTCCCAACAATGCCTGGAAATTAAGGTCATCGGTAATATTGGTTTTGTAGGTAGCAATCAGATCATAATTGGTTTCTGTAAAGCGAAGATTCGTCACTGCATATCCAGAAGGCTGTTCTACAGGATTGAAACTGAACAGAGCCGGAATAGAGCCCACTGCCCGTCTTTCTTCTATAATCATATTGTAGCCATCGATTCCTACTCTTCCCAATAGATTAATATGCTTTGAAAGATCATAATTGAGGCTGAAATTTCCCGCAAAACGCTCCCTTTTGTCATTCTGATAATTCTGATAACGTGTAAAATAAGGGTTATCCCAATAGCTTGGAGAAAGATTCACCGGAGATTTGATATTCCAGGTATAATTTTTATTGAATGTATCATACAGATATTTCTGATACTGAATATCGACATTGGTAGGCCACCACTGGCGGAAGTTCCCCATGATATTATCACCATATCCGGTAAGATTTCTTCCTTTGGTGCTCTGTACGATATAATTGGCAAAAATAGTCGCGGTAAGGTTATCTGTAATCTTATAAGAAGCATTTCCTCCGAAGTTATTTTTGGCCAGAGAAGAATTGGGCATTATATCCGTCGCATAGATGTTGGAATAGCTTAATCTGAACGTTGTACGGTCATTTCCACCGCTTAATGCAATATTATTGGTGCGGTTAATGGCTTTTTCAAAAAAGGTGATCGGTCCGTTCTTTGCCATTACCCATGGTGTCTTTTTTCCAAAATTCTGAGAATCCGGAATGAATGCATCATACTGCCACACCATAAGATCAGGGTTATAAGGAGCTCCGTAAGAAGCATCCTGAAAAGTATGGGCAAAAGGCGCATTTTGATACTCCTGAAATGTATTTCCAAAATACCCCTGTCCATATTGAGTCTGATATTCCGGAAAAGTAGATTTATCAATGCTGGAAACTGAAAAACTTCCGCTATATTCCAAACCGATACCCTGGGTGTTTTTCTTTCCTTTTTTAGTAGTGATGATAATGGCTCCGTTTTGAGCTCTTGAGCCGTATAAAGCGGTTGCGGCAGCTCCTTTTAATACATTGATCGTTTCAATATCATTCGGGTTGATGTCCGAAACAGGGCTTCCGTAATCATATCCTGCAAATCCGTTCTGTTGGGAAGTGGTGTTGATATTCCGATTGATAATAGGAACACCGTCTACCACGAAAAGAGCCTGATTATCTCCCAAAATAGATTTAAAACCTCTGGAAACAGCATCCACAGAGCCTCCGAAATTAGTAGACTGCCTGATCTCCAGTCCGGCGACTTTTCCGGACAGGTTATTCAGAAAATTAGTGGTGGGGTTTCTGTTGATGTCTTCACCTTTTACTTCCTGAGTAGAATATCCCAGTGATTTTTTCTCTCTTTTTATTCCAAGGGCGGTAACGACAATTCCTTCTATAGTCTGGGTTTTAAGCGTATCCTGCTTTCCCTGGCTGAAATAGGTTTCGCTTCCTATGAAAAAAGCGACCCCCACACTTAAAAGCTTCAACTTGTATTTCATAATTATTGATTTTTGTTGTTGAACCAAAATTCAATAATTGGTGAAGATTATAATGAAATGTATATATCAACGGCGGAATGGCGTCTACTAAAATATGAGTAATGAGTAATAAGTAATCTGCAATACGGAGCAGATAGCAGAAACAATAATGAATAAAGAAAATTTATATCATTCTCGTTCAACAAAAAGAATTTTGCTTCTATCCAGTCACAATATCACAACCGAAGCAGAAAACATTCCCCTCCTCCGGAGGGGTGTCAAATCTGCGATTTGACGGGGTGGTTTCAAGAAATACCACCACTTAATCTACAACTTGCAGTATTGTAATTTAACACATTGTATATCATTTACATATAAGTATTCATTAAAGTTCCAAAGAAGGCTTATACGTCCTCCCTACAGGAAGCTTTTTCCCATTGACCTGAATAACGCTGGCGGACTTCATCTCAATTTTGGATCTGGAAATGATATAAGATTTATGAATACGTGCGAAGAGTTTGGGATTTAAACTTTCTTCTATTCTGCTGATTGGCATCTTAAAAGTGAGCGTTTCCGTTTTTGTATGGATATTAATGTATTCTCTCAGGCTTTCAATATAAAACACATCCTGTAAAATGATCTTTACCTGTTTTTTCCCACTGTTGATAAAAATATAATCACGGTCTGCTATTTCGAGTAATGCGTCTTCCGCTTCCATTAAATGTTTGAATTTTCCTATTGCAGTAAGAAAGCGTTCATAGGGAATCGGTTTCATCAGATAGTCAACCACATCCAGTTCATAGCCTTCTATGGCGTATTGGTGATAGGCTGTGGTTACAATTACCAGCGGTGGATTCTTTAACTTCCTTAAGAAATCAAAGCCTTTCAATACAGGAAGATGAAGATCCAGAAACATCAGGTCTACCTCATGAATGCTCAAAAGATTGCTGGCATATACCGCATCACCACATTTCCCTACCAGATTAAGATGGGGATCTCTGGCAATAAAGCTTTCCAGAATTTCTGCAGCGATAGGTTCATCTTCTACAATAATGCAGTTGTATTTTTTAGAGGCGGAATGTATCATGGAAGTCTATAGTTAAGTTCACAATATAGCGGTCGCTTCTGTTTTCAACGGAAAGCGTATGTTTAGGATAAAGAAGTTCAAGCTGTCTTCGGATGTTTTTCAGGCCTATTTTGGTAGAATGTTCATGAGATCTTTCCTCTTTAGAATTTTCAATGAAGTAGTTAAGAATACCGTTCTTCAGTTGGATGCTGATATGAATATAAGCTTGTCCGAGACTTTCGGAAACGCCATGTTTAAAAGCATTTTCTACAAACTGAATCAAGATAAGAGGAGAAATATCCTGCGAAGGGTTATCCAGATTCACCACAAGATCTACCGTAAGCTGCCGATGTCTGATCTTTTGAATCTGAATGAAATCTTTAATATTATCAATATCTTTTTCGATAGAAATATTCTTTTCGGCCGCTTCGTAGATATTATAGCGCATTATTTTTGACAGTTGCAGAATGACATCAGGAGTTTCATCAGCCTTTTTTAAAGCCATTCCGTAAATGTTATTGAGGGTATTGAACAGAAAATGAGGATTGATCTGAGCCTTTAACATCGTCAGTTCCTGGTCCAGCTTCTCGGATTTCAGTTGGGAAATTTGGTCTTTAAGGACATTTTTCTGTCGGGTAATTTCAACCCCAAAGATAAGTCCTACCATAAAAATAAGATCCATAAAAGAGTTGAAAGCCACATAACCATTCATGAAGCCTGATGGCTGCTTTCCATCCAGTGTTTCTGTCACCTCATAAATGTAAGGGTAAATAATATAATGAGTGAAAAACCGATGCCCCAGAACGGCTATTACTACAATCAGGATGTAGAGACCGTATTTGAAAATATTTTTAACCGATACTTTTTCGTAGACATAGAGTAATGAATACGCAAGCGGGATTTTGACAAGAAAATACCCCAGCTCCAGAATCAGAGTATTCTGAAGTCGAATTTGCCATTTAAAATCCGGAAACTGATACCGGGACCAGTAAAAGTCAAGATAAGCTTCCAGCAGATAATACAGTACCCAAAAAAGCAAATGGATCTGTAACTTGGATTTTCTATTTGATTTCAAACTTATCATGATTTAAAAAAATACAAAGTAATATCACCCAGCCAAATATAAAAATATAAAAGCTACGAAAACCCATCATTCATCTATAAACTGCAGGTTTTTATCTGTACTGAATCTTCAGATGACGCGTTAATCGGAAATATTTGTACTCTTGCGGTTAAAGATTTTCAGGTGGATTTCAGGGAATATAAGATTCAGAAAGCAGAAGATCAGTAAAAAATTGAACTCTACACCGTTCGTTCCCCCTCCCACTACAAACCAGCCATTTTGCCAGTGAACAAAGTAAATTCCAAAGACAAAAATCAGAATATTACAGAGCGAAACAGGTTTGATGAGCCTGTCAAACCAAATTGCCGGAACCGAAATAAGGTGAGTCAGTTTCACTGCCCAGGCAATATACAGCCCAAAAGGACTGAACCCAATACGATCAAGATAATGAAGTCCGAAATTATTGACATCACCACTAGAGATAGAAACTACGCTATGCATCAGTAAAACAACTGAGAGCGCTAAACGGAGGTATAAATTCTTTTTCATAAAACCAAAAGTATTGATAAAGAAAACGGATTATATTCTCCTGTATATTAATGACTCTTAAGTGTATATGAAATTTTATACTATTGTGTAAGAAGTTTAAAATCAGGTGCTTTTAAATCTTTCTTATTCCGAATCCAGTTTAAATATTAATTTTTCTATAATTTATTTCATCACATGGTGATATTTTAAATTAAATGATTACTTTTATAACAGTTTAAGAGTAACGAAAAGTTCTATAAAAAGTGATCCTATTTCCCTCCTCTATGATCCTTTTTGTATAACGGTAACGACTTGATAAGACGATGATTCTAATTACACAAAGAGCAATCGGGTACAAAAAAGAGTGGTAATGTACCTACCACTCTTTGTATTGTTTATATTCTTTTCTATTTCAGATTTTTCTTTAAAAACTCCTGAAGCTCTTGGCCGTGAAGGTTTTTAGCTAAAATAGTTCCCTGCCCGTCAATAATGACATTAAATGGAAGTTCGTCTACTTCATAAGTCTTGGCTACAGGACTTTTCCAGAATTTCAGATCACTGACCTGAATCCAGTTGATCTTGAAACGCTCGATCGCTTTCAGCCAGCTTTCTTTACTCTTATCTAAAGAAACTCCCAGGATCTCAAACGTATTGTTTTTCACTTGCTCATTATAAGTTTCGTACAGCGTTTTCAGTTCCGGTTGCTCTTCAACGCATGGTGCGCACCATGTGGCCCAAAAGTCTATTAAAACAAGCTTTCCTTTCAATGAAGATAAGGCAAAAGATGTCCCGTCTGCCTTAGTCATCACAATTTCAGGAGCCTTCTTCCCTATTTCTATTTTATTTTGTGCCCAGACCGCCCCTGAGAAGATCATTAAAAATAATACGGTAAAACGAATCTTCATATTAATCATTTGTAGGGTAATCTTTATCCAGCCAATCTGTTTTAATATTCTTAGGGAGATTCAGAAGCTTGGCATTTTTAAAGCCCATTTCCATCAGTAAATTAAAAGCCGGGCGAATATTAGGGCACTTTACGAAAGGGCAGCATCCGCAGTAGATCACAACTTCCCTGTCTTTTGGAATGTCTTTCAGATAATTCTTTAGTTTTTCCAGATTTTCAGGTTCCCGGGTAGGTCCAATATCTACAGAACCTTTGATAATAGCTTCCGGTCCTACAGAAATGATCACCAGATCCTTGGTTTTCTTCTTTACAATTCTGGATGCCAGCAGTGCTGGATCCATCAGCTGGCTGTCTTTCCATGGATCCTGTGTTTGCTGTGCCTGGCTGAACATAGAACAGACAAAACACGCAATGATAAACAAATACTTCATACTTCGATTTTTCACAAAGATAAAAATGTTTTATTGAGCTTTCCGTACCCAAGCAAAGGAAATTCGCTGTAAAGAAGTTTTTTCAGAAATCAATATCCGGTATTTATACTCTTTTCCCATTTTTTGTTGTTCTCAGTTATGATTTATAATACTCCATTCATCACCACAAAGATAAAAATAGTGGCCATTTTCAGGAATAACAATTTTTCAGAGAAATGTTTTAGAATGAATTCTCTTTTTGTACTTTAGTACTCAAGATGGAGAATAAAGGCTTTTTCAGTCGGAGTTTTCAAAGTCAATTAATCATATTTATGGAAATCAGTTTACCCAGCCATTGGTTTGAATTTATAACAGTTTTTAAAAGAAAATTTGAGGATGAAATCGTTAATGATGTAGTGCGTGTATTTCGAAGCGCAGAAGAAATTCAGGAACGATATGATACGTATCAGTTTGAAGAGTTTCTTCCGGGATATATTCCTGTAGCAGATGATTCCGGCGGACAAGTTGCTTTGATTTCACAAAAAGGAAATGATCCTAAGGTGTATCTGAGCTCATATGGTGTTTTGCAGGAAGAACTGTTGACCGTTTTAGACCGCGATCTGCTTCACTGGATGCAGCGTAGATTTCCGTTTGATCAAGATAAAATTACTCTATCTGTTGAAGAAATGCAGAAAAAAGCACAGGAAAATGATGCTTTATTCCAACGGATCTCTTCCTGTCAGGATATTCTAGAGTCTCTTGAAAAACCTTTGACTCTAGAAGGACTTTTACTTCCTGAGAATTATGCAAAAGCAGAACATATTTATTACTTTCAGGATGGTTATCATTACAATTCTGTTGAAAATAAAATACTGACCAGTAATATACCGGGTGACTTTCAGCCTGATTGGATTGTTCTGGCAACGAATTATTTTTCAGATCCTTTTTTTATTGATTTAAATGAAGAATCTTTGGGGTTTCCGGTATATTTTGCCTATCATGGACAGGGATATTGGAAACCTTTGGAAATTGCTGAATCTTTAGCCCACTTCAGGGAAATCATAAAAGAGGTTTATTCCAGAAAATCCGACAAAGCAGCTCTGAAATATTATTTCCATAGTTATAAAGGCACAGAAAATCCTTTTTGGAAGGAAGTATTGGAAACGGTCGAAAGCTGGGAGGAAGTGACGGAAGAACTCAATGAACAGGAAATAACAGATTCAGACTGGAGGCAGGCCAGTTTATACATTACCGATATAGGGCCCAATAAAATGAAAATCATTGCTTTGCTGAAAAAAGAACATGATCTGTCTGGGCCGGAAGCACTGGAATTGAGTAAAAGTAGCAGAATTTTATTCAGAAAAGGCTACTATAAATGGTTACAACAGGATTATCAACAATTAGAAAGTCTGGGCGCAAAGGTAGAATTTGAAATTATTGAATAAAAACCTTCAAATAATATAATTTCAGCCCGGAGTCCAATTCTGATGTATTTTAAACCGCTTTTATCTCATTGGAAAACAAATATTTTATACATTTATATCAAGTATGATTTAATAGAAACACCTCATGAAAACGGAAGAAACATTCCAACCTGATGTAATCATTATAGGAACCGGCCTTGCGGGGCTTACTGCAGCTATGGAAATCACCAATGCCGGGAAAAAAGTCCTTTTACTGGATCAGGAAACAGAAGAAAATATCGGCGGACAGGCGTTCTGGTCTTTTGGAGGACTTTTTCTGATCAATTCCCCTCAACAGCGTAGAATGGGAATCAAAGATTCTTATGAGCTGGCTTTACAGGATTGGAAAGGAACAGCCGGATTTGACCGCAAAGAAGATTACTGGCCCCGGCAATGGGCGGAAGCTTATCTGAAGTTTGCTGCAGGTGAAAAATATGAATACATTTCCAAGCTTGGGATAAAACTGATGTTTATGGTAGGCTGGGCAGAGCGTGGTGACGGATCTGCTGCAGGCCATGGAAATTCGGTACCCCGTTTTCATGTCAGCTGGGGAACCGGTACCGGTGTTGTAAAACCTTTTGTAGAAAAAGCCTATCAGGCCAGAGATAAAGGTCTGCTTCAGATGAAATTCAGAAATAGAGTAACGGAACTGATCATTGAAAATGGAAGAATAAAAGGACTGAAAGGAGATATTCTGGAAAATGATCATCAGGAAAGAGGAGCTGCTACCAACAGAGATGTGATCTCTGAGTTTGAATATAACGCTCCCCATATTATCATTGCTTCCGGAGGTATTGGTGCCAATCATGAACTGGTCAGAAAAAACTGGCCTGAAAGACTGGGGAAAGCTCCCGAGCACATGGTATGTGGAGTGCCTGCTTATGTAGATGGAAAGATGATAGGAATCGCAGAAAATGTTGGAGCTGATATTATCAACCGTGACAGAATGTGGCATTATACAGAAGGACTACAGAACTGGAATCCGATCTGGCCCCATCATGGAATAAGGATACTGCCAGGACCTTCTTCTCTATGGTTTGATGCTAAAGGAAAACGTCTTCCGGCTCCTTTCCTACCCGGATTTGATACATTAGGGACACTGAAATACATACAGGAAACAGGCTATTCTTATTCCTGGTTTATCCTGACTCAGAAAATTATTAAGAAAGAATTTGCACTTTCAGGCTCGGAACAGAATCCGGACATTACCAATAAAGACTACTCTCTTTTTCTGAAAAGAATTTTTGGTAAAAAAGCGCCAGGCCCTGTAGAAGCATTCAAAGAACATGGAAAAGATTTTATAGTGTCTGATAATCTGAAAGATCTGGTTGATAAGATGAACAGCCTCTCAGGAGACCATCTTTTAAACTATGAAAAAATAAAATCCCAGATCGAAGCCCGTGATCGTGAACTGGACAATAAATTTTCTAAGGATACCCAGATTAATTATATCAGAAGTACCCGCAATTATCTCGGGGATAAACTGGGCAGAGTTGCAGCTCCGCATAAGATCCTGGACCCGAAAAACGGACCTCTGATTGCTGTACGTCTTAATATCCTGACCCGTAAAACCCTGGGAGGAATTAAAACCAATCTTAACGGGCAGGTTCTGAAAGAAGATGACACGATCATTGAAGGGCTTTATGCCGCAGGAGAAGCAGCAGGTTTTGGCGGCGGCGGAATGCATGGCTACCGTGCTCTGGAAGGAACCTTTCTTGGCGGATGCATTTTCTCAGGAATGAAAGCCGGAAAATATATTGCCGGACTATAAAAAGAGTTGAACATCTTAGCCCACACCTATGAACAGTTATTTTGATGGAAAAGTCATTTGGATTACCGGTGCATCATCCGGAATCGGAGAAGCTCTTGTGAAAGAACTGGCCATGAACACGACCTCTAAAATTATTCTTTCGTCAAGGAAAGAAGTACAGCTCTTCACGGTTGCTGAAAAAGCAGGACTTAGCCCGGACCGATTTGCTGTACTTCCTCTGGATCTTGCCCATTATAAAGATATGCCTGATATGGCAGCAAAAGCAGTAGAAAAATTTGGAAAAATTGATCTTCTTATCAACAATGCCGGACTGTCTCAGCGTTCTCTTGCTATAGAAACGGATATAGAAGTTGATAAACGCTTAATCGAGGTTGATTATATCGGAACTGTAGCACTTACCAAAGCGGTTCTTCCCTACATGATCAAAGCTGGTCGTGGACAGATTGCCGTAGTTTCCAGTCTTATGGGTATATTCGGGGCTCCCATGCGGAGCGGATATGCCGGTGCAAAACACGCGCTGCACGGTTTTTTCGACGCACTGCGGGCAGAATTGTATGATCAGAATATTCATATTACCATTATCTGTCCCGGGTTTATACAAACTGATATTTCCGTTCATGCTGTCACCGGAGACGGCTCTGCACAGGGGACAATGGATGACGCCACAATGAATGGGATGTCTGCTGATGTTTTTGCTAAAAAAATGCTCAATGCTATCAGACAACAGAAAAACCAGAAAGCAATTGGGGGTAAAGAAGTACTGGGTGTATACCTGAAAAGGTTTTTCCCCGGATTATTGGCAAAGGTCGTACGCAAGGCAAAAGTAGTATAAATGACGGATTCAGTCTGCCCCAGTTTTGGTAAACTTTATTCAAGCCGTTTGAGATAATTTATTAATTGATTGTTTTTTAATAATTTCATTATCAGTATAATTCAAATAAAAAGCTTATATTTAATAAAAAACCAGACGTCATGAAAAAAGGCTTCTTTCTCATTGCAATATTCTTTCTCTGCGATTTTATAAATGCACAAATGAAAAAAGATTATGATATAAAAAGCCTGTATTATAAAGACACTGCTAAGATTAATACCCCACTTTTACCTAAAGTAGACTTGCCTAAACCTGTTTTTCAAAACAAGAAATTTTTCTATTTTGGAAAGACACAGGAAACCATTTACCGCGACAATCTTACCAACAGAATCTATTTTGAAAATGGGGCCAACAGAACCTTAATCTATTCAAGAAAGGTTCAATAATATTTTTTCTATCCTTTTTATAATCAGCCAGAACAGGTAAAAATTGCATTAGACCGATGGGTCCCTTTCTATCAGGAAAATCTGTACAATAAAAAATCGCCATTCAGAGCTGAATGGCGATTTTATTTTAAGATAAACTGCAAAGCACATTTCTATATTTTGTAGAGTTTAAAAGGTCTTCACCAGGCCTATCCCTACTGCCTTATTCTGATAAAACGGCATGACTATCGTAGATGAAAGTGCATTTTTACTTTTATTCTTACCCCGAAGCAGAAGATCAACCTTTGGGAACAGCCAGTACGCCAGTTCTGTGGAAAGAATTCCAAAACCGGCACCTGCAATTACATCTCCCAGCCAGTGTTTATCATTCAGCATCCGGTATACTCCTGTGAAAATAGCCAACGGATAGCCGGAAAGACTTAGCCAGAAATTGGTGTCTTTATATTCTCTGAACATAAACTGAGCGGAAGAAAAAGCCGTGGCAGAATGTCCGGATGGAAAAGACAATGTATTGGATCCGTCAGGCCTTTCCTCTTTTACAAGATACTTTAAAGGCATGGTAAAGGCTGCAACAATCAATTGTGAAGAAGCGTAGATAATGGTACGGTCCCTCAGATTATGTTTTCCTTTTATTCCTATTGCATTGAACCCGTATACCATTGCTGCAGGTGCATATTGCGTATAATTATCCAGGTTCATGCGGGCAGGCTGATGTTCATTGATTTCCGTTCTTGTTGAGTTATTAAGCTGCTTCAGGTTATCCATTGCCAGACCGGCCACTCCATATCCTATTAATGCGGCAGGAACGATAAGCCTTTTATAATTCAGCTTATTTTTTTGAATACCGGCCATTGTTACACTATCCTGTACCTGTTTCTGAACAGTAACAGTATCATTTGAGCTCTGAGCATTGAGTCTACTGAAAGCAGAACTTAAAATCATGATATAAATCAATGCTTTTTGAAAATGCTTTTCCATCCTAAATCACATTTATAATTTCAGTTTTTTTAAAATTTATAACTATACCCCAGCCGTACGACCTGAGTTTCATAATAATCATTACTGGTATAAGCGAATCCCATCCCCTGAATCGATTTTTTGATCACCATGGTATTCAGCAGATCAGAAGCGTTGAAGAACAATTCGCCCTTTCCTTTCTGAATCGCTTTTTTCACCCCTGCATCCATCGAAAATCTTGATTTGATTCTTCCCTGCGGAATAATATCCGGTGCCAGATAGACAAGGGTACACTGTGCATCCCATCCTTTTGCAAAATGGAAAACATTATTCATTTTGATATTTCCTGAAATGGCGGACTGCTGGTCTGCAGAAAAGACATTAGGTTGCGGGTAAAGGTTTTGTACAGAAAAAGCATTGATCTGGTTACGGTAAAGATTTCCGTTGATATTGAATGAATATACCCCGGAGATCTTCTGGTTCCAGATGGCTTCCAGACCTGTATTGTAGCTTCTTCCTGCATTCTGGAATATGGCATAAATGAGCGTGCTTCCCGGCACCGTACTGGAAATTCTGGTGATCGTTCCGTTGGCAAAACGGTGATACAATGCAGAATACAGATAACCATTGTCCCAGGTATGTTTATATCCAAGTTCGATGGAATTGGTAAATTGAGGGCGCAAAGCAGGATTTCCTACCTTAATAATCTCAGCATCATCATATTTTGGAAAGATCCGGATGTCGACTTCATTGGGACGGTCTACCCTTCTGTTGTAAAAGACAGAGAACTTATTGTGGTCATCAAGCTTATATGCCAGTCTGAAATTGGGGAAAGGCTGCGTATAATTGTATCCGTCACTTTTATAAGTCGGATGATTAGGGTTGACGTCATATTCAATCCTTACATATTCCAGCCTGAGACCCAGCTCAGCCTCCCATTTTTCATTTTCGAAGACATAATTTCCATAGACGGCGGGAATAAATTCCTTATAATCGGCTTTTCCTCCTGCAGAAAAATCCAGCACTGAATTGGCTCCAGGAATGAAGTTCATATTAGTGGGGATACTTCTGCTTCTTAGTTTAATCCCGGTTTCTATTCTTCCGTATTTTAAAGGTTTTACATAATCTACGTTGAAATCATAGACCTGTTCATCAGATAATAATTTAAAAGCATCTGTTCCTGTGGAAGCCAGAAGATAATTGTCATAAAAATATTTTTCATCTTCCCTGTGAAAAGTATAGTTGAAGCCCACATTCAATACATGGCCTGCTTCTTTGAATTTATGCTGATAAGAAGCTGTTCCCATTACGGTGGTTTTCAGTTCATCCTCCAAAAACTGCCAAAGACGCAGACGTTGTGAAAGATCTCCGTTGAAGAAAGGCTGGTCTCCACGGTCAATGATCTTTTCACTCCCATACATTCCTGAAACCGTTAATGTATTTTGTGAATCAATATTCCAGTCAATCCCTGCTTTGGTGGTAAAGAAATTGGTATTTCTGTTTCTTTTCAGCTGAGAATTGATCACGGTTCCGTCATCATAGGTCCGGGTGACAAATTCATTTTTATTCAGCGTTTCTGTGTACAGGTTATCAGCCTGTAAAAACAGGTTGACTTTATTTTTTCTGTAATTAAGCGATAGTGAAGGGTTTATTTTGGGAGTCATCGTATACTGAGGTCTGATGCCCGGAAGGTTTTCCTTTCTTACCCAAAGTGATCCTAAGCCTGTTGTGAATCCTGCCTTACCGTTCCAGCCATTCTGCTTATTCTTTTTCATGATGATATTGATGATTCCCGCATTTCCGTTGACATCATATTTTGAGGAAGGATTGTTGATGATCTCAATTTTATCAATGGCGGAAGCAGGAATATTATCCAGCCCCGTCTGACTTCCGAAACCTGTAAGAGCAGTCTGCTTGCCGTCAATAAGTACCGTTACTTTATCATTTCCTCTCAGCTGTACTTTTCCATCCTGTACCGTAATTCCGGGAAGGTTTTGCATGCTTTGCAATACTGATCCGCCGCTTTGGCTTATATTATCTGCTACAGAATATGTTTTTTTATCGAGTTTATTATCAATTTCATTCTTTTTGGAAGCGGTAATCGTAATGGCTTCTATTTTGGTTTCCGTATCTTCTTTTTGCCCCAGTTCGATGATCGGAATTTCCAGAAATTCAGAAAGACTTCCTACAAAAACGGGCTGGATCTGAGTAGTGTATCCGGCAATGGAGGTCTCCAGAAGATAATGATCCGGTTTGATGCCGGTGAGAGAAAATCTTCCCTCTTCATTGGTAATGGTTCCAGCAACAAAAGTGCTGTCTTTTTCTTTTTTTAAAATAATATTCGCATAAGGCAATGCTGTTTTATCTTTATTGGTAACCCTTCCTGATGCCGTCACAGAAGTTGTCTGTGCAGAAGCCAGGGACGAAACGACCACGCAAGCCGGAAAAAATAACAGTTTTGTTCTATCCATTCTATCTAATCTTTTTAATCTTCTTCGTTATTATTGAAACTTGAGTTATTCATTTTGAAAAGGGAGTTCCTTATTCTGTTTTCTTTGTGAAATAAAAATCATCACTACCATAAGAAAGAGGGAGATCAGAGAGGCATTAAGCGTTCCAAGGTCCAGCCCGCCTTTAGCCAAAGGTTTCGTTAAAAGATCTCCGAACGTAGCTCCAAACGGTCTGGTAAAGACAAAGGCGATCCAGAACAGCAGAACATGGTTGAGTTTCGTGAAATAATGAAGCATAATTACAATCAGTATAATCAGTCCCGTCACCAAAGCTCCTGTCATATATCCCAATCCCAGATTATCACTCAGGAAGTCTCCAAAGGCTGTTCCCAGGCTATTGGAAAACAGTATGGCTGTCCAGTAATAGAACTCTTTATTTCGTTCAGAAATCGGATAAACTTCAAGGTTTCCGTATTTTTTATACCACAAAAAGAGTGAGACCAAAAGCCCGGAAAGCAGGATCAGGCTTCCTACAAGATATCCTGTTTTTAAGGTTCTGTCAATAAAATCCGAAATTTCCGTTCCTAAAGTTGTGGTTCCTATAATGACCAGCCAGTATACCGCCGGGATATATTTTTTTACATTCAGCTGTACCAGTAAAATGATGGTAAAAAATACCAGGGTGACCAGAATACCTACAACATACCCTAAATTGAGTGTCATGGAAATAAAATCACCAAGTGTTTCTCCTAATGTGGTCGCTACAATTTTCATGAGCCAGAAAAGCAATGTGACGGCCGCTACTTTATTCGCTGTTCTCATCCTGTTTGTCTTTTATGATTACTTTGTATCTATTCTCTTGCAGATCTGCTTTTTAAAGTAGAATTGAAAAGAGTTTTCTAATTATCATACTTTAAACTTGGTCAGCACATTATTCTTATAACAATAAAATTCATGAGTAATCGCTTTCCCGAAAGCATAGACTTTCTCAATATGAACTTCATCATAATGCTCCATCAGGGTATGGTATTTTTCCTTAAGATTTTCAGATAAATCATCCGGGCGGATACTCTTTTCAAATTCAAATCCTTTACTCGTTTTATATTCAAGGGCCATTTTGGTATCTCTCCACGACATAGAATATACCTTTTTCTGTTGGGTAGATGAATTCGTGATTACAATCTGATCCTGTTGAATGATTTTTCCAGAAGTTCCAGTGAATAAGGTGATCCCAGATACCACCATCGCTCCATATCCTATTTTCTTAAACAGATTTTCACTAAGATGCGGCAGAATGTATTTCACCGTATATGAAGAAACAATTGCAGCAACCGCAATAGCTATTCCCAGCCATAATGCTGTATTCGAATACAATCCTAATGAAATGTAAATGATAAGCTTAATAAGGTGAAGGAATACTTCATTGGCCGCCCGTGTGGCTACAATTTCTTCTTTTTTAAGACCGAATTTTAAATAAAAACGATTGAAAAGAAGCCCAACAGCACCTGTAATCCCTGAAATAAACCCTGCAGAAAACCCGATAAGAGCCAGTGCTGATTTCGGATATTCTTTTCCGATGTCTTCAGTTTTATTTTTAGAAGCAAAAAGCTGCGGAAGGTTGGCAATCAGAAAGAAAGCAACGATCAGCTGTAAATAGTTCGGGTTAACATATTTGATCAGAAAAGCTCCAAGCAATACCGCCGGAATGGAGAATGGAACGAACCATAAAAATATTTTCCAGTTGATATGCTGTTTGAATACGGCGATTCGGGATGCAGAGCTTGTAAAAGTACCAATCGTCAAAGAGAAAGGCACCAGTGATGCAGGAAGCAACAGATTCAGGATGGGAATCAGAATAAGGCTTGCACCACCACCGCAAATAGCGCTGATCCAGAATGCAAGTATGGTTCCTGCGAATAATAAGACAATTTTTAAAATCATTTCTAAATAAAATTTATACCTCAGTATGTTTTCTATACAAAGGTGCAACCTGATTTAGAAGAAATTTTGAATTGCCGGAGTCTGTCTATTTTTTAACTATAAATTAACAGTGAAAATATGCTGATTGTTTTCGAATCGATAGCTGATTTTCCAATGATGAAACTTACAGATTTCCTGAATAATCGATAAACCCAATCCGCTGCCACTGTTATCTGTTGAAAGCTTTGAGAATCTTTTGAAAAGTAAATCCGGGTTCAGCCTGTCAGTCCCTGAATTTGAAATTTCAAAAGCAGACTGAGTAAGACTAATGGCTATAGCACCTTCTGGAGATGTGTGGCGAATAGCGTTGATAATAAGGTTGTTGATCAGAATTTCACACAGAATACTGTTCCCGTTTACTTTTACATCTTTAGAAATACTTTCCTGTACGGAAATATTCTTTTGTTCAAAATGTTCTTCAAGAATGGCAATACTTTGATTCAAAAGATGATCAAATGAAATTGTTTCCGTGTTATCAAACTGGTTATTGTCAATTTTCGCCAATAGCAAAAGATTTTTATTGATTCGGGAACTTCTGGTAAGAGCCCTGTTCATATCTTCTGCTAGACGGTATTGTTTTTCGGTAAGGTTCTGATCCTGGAGCAAAAGATCCAGTTTGTTTTTGATGATAGCCAATGGGGTCTGCAGCTCGTGAGAAGCATTTTCCGTAAATTCTTTCTGAGTTTTATAGGCAGACACATTGCGCTCTATCAGTTTATAAAGAGATTGATTGAGCTCTTCAAATTCAGACGTATCGGAAGCCGGGAAGACTATCTTATTCTGACTGTTAAGATTAAATGTTTTCAGTTGATCCAAAGTACCTCTGAATGGCTTCCAGATCGACGCAGAAAGTTTCCTGTTCAGATATAGAAGTCCCACTACAATTACCACAAAGAAAAATACTGTAATCATGGCAATTACAGCAATCGTCTCATGTGATTCTTCAATATTGGTCTGAATGGTAAAAAGGTAAGGCTTGCCTTGAATGTAGATCACTTTTTTAAGACATCTGTACCGTTCTTTTTTTTGTTCCGAGATGAAAGGAAGGTGCTTTTCATAGGTGTAAACAGTATCTCTTTTGATCTGGTCAGCAGAAATCTTTTCAATATCTGTTTCGGGCTGAATGTGGTTCCATAATTCAAGACTTTTCTCCAATGCTTCATCCGATAATTTCAGCTGATTAAATTCGTAGGCTGTTTTCTCTACAATAATCTGGTTATGTTCGTCCAGTTCATCCTGCCAGATGGTATCTACCACAAAATAATACACGGGAATACTGATCATCAGTACAATCAGTACGTAGATAAGAAAAGGTTTTGTGGTTTTGGTCAGTAGAGGTTTCAAATGAATAATGAATTTTGTTGTTTAAATTTTGGCGGTGCAGAATCTGTTTTTATTTGCAATTTACTATTAATTATGTGATCTGTAAAAATATATCATTACCATTAAATCTCCCATTTATAGCCTGTTCCATATACTGTTTTAAGATAATGGCTACATCCGGCATCATACAGTTTTTTCTTAAGGTTTTTTACATGGGCATATACAAAATCATGATTGTCCAACATATCAGCAAAGTCACCGGAAAGATGTTCTGCCAGTGTACTTTTAGAAATCACTTTATTTTTATTTCCGATAAAATAGATCAGAAGATCAAATTCTTTCTTCGTTAATGAAATTATTTCATCATTTACCGCTACTGTTTTAGCCAAAAGATCAATTTGGAGTTCGTTCTGTTTCACCACATTGGAGCTGCTGAACTGCTTCCTGCGAATGATGGAATATACCCTTGCCATAAGCTCAGAAAGGTGAAAAGGTTTGGTGAGATAATCATCTGCCCCCAGTTTCAGTCCCTCAATTTTGTCATCCAGGGCATTTTTGGCAGAAATGATAATAACACCGTCTTCTTTCTGTAGCTTTTTTATTTCCTCCAGAAGTTGAAGTCCGTTGCCATCCGGAAGCATTATGTCTAATAAAATACAGTCATAGTCGAATGCTTCTATTTTCTCCATAGCTTCAGTAAATGTACCGGCAGACTCACAGAGATAGCTTTCTCCGGAAAGATATTCGGAAATACTTTTGGCCAGTTCTGCTTCGTCCTCAACGATTAAAATTTTCATGCGATAAAGCTATGATTAAATTTTGAAGAAATTTTGAACTTCAAATATGAATACATTAAAATTACTTTATTTCGGATTCAACAAAAATCATTGATGGATAGATCATATGATGAAAATGCGCACCCCAAACTAACAAAGTATTTTCCTTTTTACACTTTTAAAATAGTGTATTCTAAATCATTATTTCTTTGTGATAAAAATATTGAAGCCTTTTATTTTTTGACGCAAAGTCTTAGTTTCTTTGTATTTACTTTAGGGAGCAAAGGCTGGAATCAACAAAGTTGATTCGTTGAAGCGTGTGTATAATCATATCGCTTCATCATCGATGAAGTAGCTTCCCCTAAGCTCCCTTAAAATAAAGCATCCGAATTACTATTCCTTTGCGATAAAAAATATTGAAGTTTTTTCCAACGCAGCCTTCACAAAGTTCTTTATTATAAGAATGAAGAATTCCGCTCACAGAAACGCTGACATTTAGAAGAGACACCTTATTGGGTACATTGCTAAATGAAATGCCCTTGCGAACAAAAACAGACATACAATTCATAAAAATCCTTTCCGTATTCCTGGTGTTAAAAAAATAAGATTATAGTTTTTAAAAAGATCGTTTTACGGGTTTTTGTAAGATATTTCATAAATTTACAGTGCTGTATCAATTTGATGACAGTTTTAAAACGTTTCCCCGGTGAAAATTCACAACAAAAAAAAGTACCTAAGCTTCCTTAAATTTAAAAGAGATTTCCAGAAATACGGATTAGAAAAAGCACGCAGTTATGAGCTTATTCTGCATTGGCTGAACAACAGATTGAGCCGGAATCAGTTTCTGGTACTTTCCGGAATCCTGGTAGGCTGTACGGCGGGTCTCGCAGGAGTGATCCTGAAAACCCTGGTACACAATATCCATTATTTCATTACCAATAAAGTCCATTTTGAATACCAGATTTTATTTTATATCGTTTTCCCTTTTTTAGGGATTGTTCTTACTACTTTGATTGTTCTTTCTCTTTTCAAAGGTCAGGACCGAAAAGGAATTGGGGCTATTTTGTACGAGATTGCACAGAACTCCAGTATTGTAGCTTCCGTTAAAATGTATTCACAGGTTATTCAGAGTGCCATTACGGTTGGACTGGGAGGTTCTGCAGGATTAGAGAGCCCGATAGCCGTTACAGGAGCAGCCATCGGATCAAACTATGCCCAAACATACAGACTCAGTTATAAAGAGCGTACCTTACTTTTGGCTGCGGGTGCCACAGCAGGGATTGCTTCTGCATTCAACGCGCCTATTGCAGGAATAATGTTTGCCTTTGAAATTTTGCTGACGGGAGTCGTTTTTACGGATTTTATTCCGTTGGTGGTAGCGGCAGTCTGCGGCAGTCTTTTGTCGAGAATTTTGCTGCAGGAAGACGTTCTTTTCAGATTTTATACAAGAGATCCTTTCAATTATAAAAATGTACCATATTATCTTATCCTGGGATTGGTCACTGGGTTGTATGCACGCTATTTTGTGATCATCTCTCAGAAAGTGGAACATTTTATCAAAGGGCTTAAGCTTTCAAGAATGCGTAAAGCGATGTTTGGAGGTGCTGTGCTTTCCCTGCTTTGTGTGCTGTTTCCGCCTTTATTCGGGGAAGGATATGAAACGGTAAAGGCTTTTACCAATGGAAATACCTACTCGATTATTGAGAATAGTTTTTTCAGATATTTTGAGATTGGAGACTGGACGATCATCATATTTTTAGTGCTGGTTTTGCTTTTAAAAGCATTTGCCACTTCTTTTACCATATTCAGTGGGGGGAATGGTGGAAATTTTGCCCCTTCACTCTTTGCAGGAGGAACTTTGGGCTATTTGTTTGCGTTGGTTTGCCAGCATATAGGATTCACTGATGTTCCTGTGACCAACCTTGTTCTTGTAGGAATGGCCGGTGCAATGAGTGGTGTATTGTATGCGCCGCTTACTGCGATCTTCCTGATTGCCGAATCAAGTTTTGGTTATGATTTGTTTATCCCGCTGATGATTGTTTCTGTGATGTCTTATCTTATTGCGAAATGGTTCTCTCCTATTTCTCCGGAGCTGAAATCTTTGGCGGATGAAGGAAAGATCTTCACCAACAAACATGATAAGAATCTTTTATTTGCTTTGAGAACGGACGATTTTATCGATAAATATTCACAGACGATTAATGAAAATGCTTCTATTTCAGAATTATTTGAACTGGTAAAAAACGGAAATAAAAACATTTTTGCTGTAGTAGATGACAATAGAAAATTGAAAGGCATCCTTACGCTTGATGACATCAGACCTTATCTTTTCAATAAAGAAACCGATCCTGCACAAACGCTGATCCAGGTGATGAAAGCTCCCCCGGCAATTCTTCACCGCGAAGATAAACCATTGGAAATCCTTCAGACCTTTGATGATACCGGAGTATGGAATCTTCCTGTAGTAAGTGAAACGAATGATTTTATAGGGTTTATTTCAAAATCTTCTATTTTAATGAGTTACAGACAGCTTCTGAAAGAATATTCTGATTAAATAAAACTTACAAATTAATTAACTTTTAAGCATTAGGAAAATATAAAAAATCCGTTCAGTACCAGACTGAACGGATTTAATTTTAATCTATAATGAAATCTGAAAATCAGTTGCTTGCTTTATTTAATACATCAAGATCTTCTTTATCCAATACAAGTTTCGGAGCATTGAATAAGGTTTCCAGTTGTGAGGCACTGGTAGCACTTACAATAGGTGCCGTAATCAAAGGATTGGCTAATAACCATGCCAGGGCAACGGTACTTTGAGGGACATTATGCTTCTCTCCTACCTGATCTAAAGCTTTCAGGACTTCAAGGCCTTTAGGATTCAGATATTTTCTGGCTCCTTCTCCTCTTGCACTCTTTGTAAGATCTGCTTCATCACGGTATTTACCTGTCAAAAATCCTGCTGCCAGAGACCAGTATGGAAATACACTCAGATCAAACTGTTCTACCAAAGGAGCATAATTTTTCTCAAATCCTTCTCTCTCCATCAGGTTGTAATGAGGCTGTAATGCTACATATTTAGGAAGATTATGCTTTTCTGAAGCCTCAAATGAAGCTTTCAAACGTTCAGGAGAAAGGTTAGAAGCGGCAATATAACGTACTTTCCCTGCTTTGATGATTTCGTCATACGCTGAAAGTGTTTCTTCTACCGGTGTTGTATGGTCATCAAAATGGGTATAATAAATATCGATATGATCAGTCTGAAGTCTTTGTAAGGATTCGTCAACAGATTGTAAAATGTGCTTTTTACTGATGTCGAAACCATGTTCTTTTGTTTCTGAACCTACTTTGGTAGCAAGAACAATATCTTTACGGTTGGCGCGGTTTTTCATCCATTTTCCGATGATCTCTTCAGACTGTCCGCCTCTTCCGTTCACCCACCACGAGTAGGTATCTGCCGTATCTACAAAATTGAAACCTGCTTCTGTAAACTGATCCAGTATATCAAAAGATTGTTTTTCGTCCAGTGTCCAGCCAAAGACATTGCCTCCAAAATTAATAGGAGCGACGCTCAGATCGGTGTTTTTGATCTTTCTTTTTTCCATAAAAATAATTTTACTAAGTGAGTTCTAAGGTAAGGAATAATCGGTCTGAAAAGTATTCAAAAAAGACATTCGAATCATAGTTATTATAAATGAAAAAGCCGATGGTTCCTCAATTATTTTGGATAATGTATTATTGATTATTGTTGAAAAAAATACAATGATGCAAAAGGTATCGGATAGCTTTATTTTTTTAGGCTGCAATATTTTTTTATGCCGCGAATGCACGAATAAAATAGCAGAGAAGATAATTTTATTATTAATGCAGTATGTTGAAAATTTGTCTATAAAGGATTGGTTGTGGTAAAAAAAGAAAGGAAACTTTTGTAAATTTAATAATATATAATTTGCAGATGTCTTAGAATACACAAATAAAAAAGAATTCGTGCATTCGTGGCAAAAAAAACACAATCTTCTGTTTATAAAAATTCAATACAAAAAAGCAGCCTCCGGGTGAAAGCTGCTTTTCTCATCTATACAATTAAAAATACTGTTACTTTTCAGCCTGTGGTATTTCAATGGCTGTAAGCTCCAGTTTATAGTGCTGCAGTTGCAGGCTGATCGTCTGTAATCCGTTTCTGAAAAATGATGACGTTGTAAACAGATTATGGTAATAGTCTATTCCCTCCAGAACATTTTTCCTGAAACTGTTCCATTTTTTAGTCTGGGAATGTGTAATCTGAGCGGCTGAATCTGTAATTTCCTTTTTTAAATAATCAACATACATTTTCAGTTCATTGATAAACATATTCGGACGCTGATTATCTGATAGGATGTTGGTGTTGCCGTAGATATGCTGTACCATTTCTGAGAGTGAGACTTCTTTATCAAAAAAGGCGATATTGGGTCCGGGGCATATCACAACCCCCTGTTTTTCTCCTTTTATTTCAAGATCCTGCTCCATGTATGCTGCATTCACAAGCCCTACACACAGGCAGGCCTTATCTGTAATTTCAGATTTCTTTCTGTGATAATTTTCCTCTGTTAAGGTTTCCCGGAGCGTTTCAAGCTCTTTCAGTTTAATATCCTGGTATTTTTTAGATGCCGTGCAGGTTCCTTCCTGAGAATATTCTTTGCTCAGCGCCAATAGTTTTTTCGGGCATGAGCTTCCGTATTTTCCTTTGCTTTCCTTTTGATACTTCAAAATTTCATTCGAAGTTCCCCGTACTGTATTGAAAGGGACTCCCAATGGAGAAATATTACTTAAATAAAAATCCTGCTGTTTGGATTGTACAAGCAGGTTTCGGGTTTCGGTATCTACAGAAGTCGCTTCAGGGACCAGTAAAAAAGGAGATCCCCATCCTACACTGTCCACATGGTAATTATGAAGCAAAAAATCATGTTCTTCCGAAGTCCCTACCCCTCCCTGAACTGTAATTTTCATGTCCAGTGGTTCTGTTACCACAGGTTTCCCTTTCTGCTCCAAAGCTGCAACCATAAGGGTGTGAGCAGATTGTATCAGATCATTTTTCTTTTGCTTAAATTCTTCCATGATAGGCCCGAGGAGCATTCCATCTGTAGCAAATGCATGTCCGCCGCAGTTCAGCCCAGATTCAATTCTGTATTCTGAGACCCAAAGTCCTTTTTTGGCCAGGAAATTTCCCTGGATCATAGCAGAACGGAAGTCACTTACTTTTAGGATGATCTTCTTTTTGATCACTCCGTTTTCGTCCGGAAAAAAGTCTTCAAATTCTTCCATATAACTGTACAGACGGGGATTCATCCCGGCAGAAAGTACCATAGAAGAAGATAGTTTACTCATGGCAAACCCACGGAGCGATGCATGGGCATCATTGTACATCACGGGGAGCTGCTCGTTTTTTCTGTAATTATCCTTATCCACTTTTGTCATAATGTTGACATCAATACTTCCCGGCTTCAGATTATACTCAATAAAGTTTCTGATATGAGTACCCCAGTTTTCTTTTTGGTTGATAAGGTTTTGAAGGCTGTTTTTCAGTTCGGAGGTATTGGGCAGTATGGCTATAAAGTCTTTTAAGGACTCTTTGTTTTTACTGAGCTCCTGTTTGAATGATTCAAATTTTTCATTCACGATGTCATCCACCATATCCAGATAGGCGGTGATTCTTTTGGCTCTGTAATCTTCGGTTTTTGTTGAGATTCCCAGATAATCAAGATTAAACTTTTTGTTGTAAAAGTTTTTCATTCTTTCCAGGATTTCATCATCAATAATCGAGATTACGGAAGATATTCCATATTGGGCAACACGAATCGGGCTGTCTATTGTATAAGCCAGTCCCATTACCGGAATATGGAAATTGTGTAAAGGTTTTGTTGTCATATTTTCAAAAAAATTCTTTCATAATGTGACTAAAAAATCCTTTCAAACTATTCCCGTTAAAAATATCATTTTAAAATTAATTATGCATCAAATAACACCTGTAATATTGGAAAATATGTCAAATGTCAGCTTTTGTGAATATTTTTGAAAAATCATTAATAAAAAAACAGTGATAGCAGGCTCATTGTCCTTTTTTATTATCTTTATCAGCTAAGTCAATAACCATGAAGAGAAATAAAGGACTGATCGTTGGGATAATAATCATGCTCATTGCTTTTTCGTCATATATCGCGATGTATATAACGATGATCGGCGCAATGATGGCCATGAGTGCTGCTCAGACTCTATCTGGTGCTATTGGTGATCTCTTTGGGATCAGTTCGGATATGACAAGCCATATCACTACCGATCTTATTTTACTGGGAATTACCGGGATCGGGTATCTGTTTTCTCTCCGGAAAATTAAAAATGAAGGTTTATCTTTTGCTGTTCTCTTAGCTTTTATGGTTTCCATATTTATTTTCGGAAGTGATTTATTATTCCAGTTTGAAAGAATGAGAGTTGTAAAACTGGATGGTCAGTTTGGGTTTTATATTTTTGAAAAAGTGGCTAATACGGGAATTCTGTATCCGGTGATAGGATTTATTTATGACAGATGCCGAAGAAAAATTCAATTATAATCATAATGCGCAGATTATTTATTTTATGCTTAATGGTAAGCTCAATATCCGTTTTCTCTCAACATGCCAATGAGAGGCTGGTAGAATACCTTAAAGAAGCAGACAGCGTTTTGCTGACCCATCACGAAGATCTCCTTATTGATATTTGGAAACCCGGAAAAGTACCTATAACACAAAGGAGAACATTACTTAAAAATAGCAGACCCAACGAAGAAATAATAAAAAAACAGGTCTTATTATCTCCGGAATTACGTGAGGAGTTTATCAACATGATAAAAGGGCAGAAAAAAGATAAATATTGGGATGGTGCCTATTGTTTTGAACCGCACCATACTATTTTCATCTATAAGGCTCATCAATGGGAAGCTATTGATCTGTGTTTTGGATGTGATCATTATAATTTCACTCCCAATATTCCTGTCAATAAGGAAGAATTTTTATTTACTTATCAGGATTGGAGAGATCTGGAAGCCTTTTTTATAAAACTGAACCTGTATGAAAAAAAAGAAAGCAAAAAAGACCCGTCTGTAAAATAGTTCTTTTTTGCTTTCATAGATTAGAAAATAGGATGTTGCTATTCTGCTTTGTTTTTCAGCATCATCAGAAGACTGTAAGCTCCTTTCTGTACAATTTTCTTATCCTTTAAATAATCTGCTTTGATAATTTCTGTAAACTGATCATCCGAAATTCCGGTAACCACAGGAATCATTTTGTAATTGGACTTTCCAAGGTCTTCAAAAACATAATTTTTATTCTCAAAAGCTACGACAGCTTCGTTCGGCAGCCCCTGGGTATAACGGCTGCTGATATTCACTTCCGCATTGATGTACATCCCTTTTACAAATTCAGAATTCATGGAAGATAATTTGGCTACAGCTGTTGCAGCACCTCCGGCTTCAATACTGGGTACCACGCTTACAATTTTAGCATTGGATTTTACATCAGGTTTCTGATTGTTGTATACCAGAATTTCCTGGCCTACTTTCACGTCATTCACATCGTTTTCAAAAACTTTTAATTCCAACAGTAATCCGGCTGGATTGATCAGTTCAAACAAAGTATCGGCAGGGTTGATATATTGCCCGTTATTCACCAGTATTTTACTTACAAAACCGCTAAATGGCGCATAAATATTGATTTTACTTCGGATATTTCCGGTAGTCAGGCCTTTGGCGTTGATCCCGATAATGCGAAGCTTCTCTTCAAGCCCTTTTAATGTTGCATTTAAAGTAGAATAGTCTGCCTGTGCTGCCTGCATCGTCTTATCACTGCTGGCTTTGCTTGTGTTCAGATCTTTCTGACGGGTAAAATTCAGTCTCGCAGCCTCCAATTGGGCTTTGGTTACCAGATAATCCTGCTGAAGCTGTATAAACTGAGGATCTTCTACTACGGCAAGTACCTGTCCTTTGCTGAAATGACTGCCATTGATCACATTGATGGACTTGATATGCCCGCCCATAATGCTGGACACTGAACTGATATGAGAAGGAGCAATTTCTGCTTTCCCGTTCAGGCGTACCAGCTTTTCCATATTTCTGTTTTGGATGGAAGTGGTCGTTACGCCTACAGACTGAAGCTGCTTTTCAGTAAGATGCACGGTGTTTTCGACGCTTTTACTAAACTTGGTATTTTCATAGACAGTCTTTTCCTCTTCTTTCTTTCCTGAGCATGAAGATAAAACAAGTGCCAGTACAAGGCTGTATATTGATGTTTTTTTGAAATGCATTACGCTGTTATTTTGAAATTAAGAAATTAAGTTCCGCTCCGATCTGATTGAGTCTTTCCAGTTGGTCAATATAATCTGCTTTTGTTTTTACGGCCTGATTGACTAATATGACCCAGTTCAGATAATCAATTTCTCCCACTTCCATTTGCTTTTGTGCTGTTTTTAAGATCGTTTCAGACTTTGGAAGCTGTTTCTGTTCATAATTTTCGATGATTCTTTGTTGGTTCATATAATTACTGATCTGCTGTCCCAATCTGTTTCTGAGTTCAATTTCTTTACGTTGATACTGGTTTTCAGTAATTGCAATTTTTGCCTGTGCTGCTTTTGCCAATGCCCGCTGCCCTTTCGTAAATAAAGGAAGTCCCACACCTACCTGCACCGAATTGAAACGGTTATTGTTGATGTTTTTCATACTCTGGTTGGTATATCCTACAAGAAGCTCGGGAAGCAGTCTGCTTTTTTCAAGCTGTACTTCAGCCTCTCCCACTTTGATCTGCTGCTGCAGGTACTGAAGTTCCGGATGTTGTTTTACCCTATCTTCTGAGATCTGAAGCCCAATATCCATCGTAGGCTTTTCAGCAACAGGCTGATAAGGTTTTTCAGATTGCAGCAATACCTGAAGCTGAAGTTTTGAGATATTGAGATCATTTTCAAGATTGCTCAGCTGTACTTTGATCTGTTCCTTCTGAATTTCTGCTGTAGATTCTTCCAGGACATTGGCTTCTCCTTTTTTTAGTCTTAAAGAAGCTTTTTCAGCAAAACTGGTATACAGCTGGCTGATGTATTCCAATACTTTTTTCTTTTCCTGAAGCACTAAAATTCTGTAAAAAACATCCGTAACCTCTTTGGTAAGCTGTACCTTGGTCAGATTCTGACTGATCACACTTGCCGTCCATTCCGCATCCAGCATCTGCTTTCTTTTGGAATACACCGTAGGAAAACTGAACCTTTGAGAAATTCCGAACGAATTATCAGTTTCTTCTCCCTGAATCTGCCCAAATCCGCCTGTAACTTCCAATTGTGGAATATCCAGATAACTTGCCTTCAGTTTTTCCTGATATTCAGAAATTAATTTTGAATTTTTAAGCGTTCCGTTCTGTTGAAAAGCTTTTTCCAAAGCCTGATCATAAGTAATGTTTTCCTGGGCCTGAATACTTCCGAAGGACAGCAATACCAGTAAAACAGACAGCTTTTTATAGTTGAGTTTTTTAGAGAATTTCATTTTATCTTTATTAATATGTTCAAATAAGACGTAGAGAATAGGAAGTACAAATAAGGTTAAAAGAGTAGCGAGCATCAGACCACCGATAACCACTGTTGCCAGAGGTCTCTGTACTTCAGCTCCGGCCCCGTTGCTTAATGCCATTGGAAGGAATCCTAAAGAAGCTACAAAAGCGGTCATCAAAACCGGACGAAGCCTGATCTTTGTTCCCATCAGCACAATTCTGCTGGTGTTGGTTACTCCATCTTTTTTCAATCGGTTAAATTCTGAAATCAGTACAATTCCGTTCAATACGGCAACCCCGAATAAGGCAATAAACCCTACCCCTGCACTGATACTGAAAGGCATTCCTCTCAACGCCAGAAAATAAACGCCTCCGATAGCGGATAAAGGAATTGCGGTATAGATCAGCAAACTGTGTTTTACAGAACCAAAAGCAAAGAACAGCAAAAGGAAGATCATGACTAAAGAAATAGGAACAGCAATCCCCAGTCTGGCTTTTGCTTCATTTAAATTCTCAAAAGTACCGCCATAAGCAATGGTATATCCGGGAGAAAATTTAAGATTTTTGCCCGCTTTCTGCTGTAGTTCCTCCACAATAGACTGTACGTCTCGCCCTCTTGCATTAAATCCAACGATAATTCTTCTTTTGGTATCTTCTCTCTGGATCTGATTCGGACTTTCCTTAAGTTCCACTGTTGCCAGTTGGGATAACGGAACCTGCTCTCCGGAAGCTGTAGGAACCAGAAGATTCCGGATACTTGTAATATCCTTTTTATGTTCATTATCCATTCGCACCACAATGTCAAATTTTTTCTCTCCTTCATACAGAGCACCTGCCGTCTGTCCTGCAAATGCCATATTGATGACTCTGTTTATGTCTGCTACAGAAATGTTATAACGTGAAAGTTCTGAGCGGTTGTAATCAATAACCACCTGCGGAGCTCCTACTACAGGTTCTATATAAAGATCCTGAGCGCCTTTTACAGTATTGATGACGCTTCCCAGTTTTTTGGCATAAATCGTAAGACTGTCCAGGTTTTCACCATAGATTTTACAGACAACATCCTGTCTTGCTCCGGTCATCAATTCGTTGAAACGCATCTGTACAGGAAACTGAAAACTGGTCGTCAATCCCGGGATCACACTTAAAGCTTTGCTCATTTTCTCGGAAAGCTCCGGGAATGAGCTTGCAGAAGTCCATTCTTTTTTAGGTTTTAGCACAATAATCATATCTCCGGCATCCATAGGCATTGGTTCTGTAGGAATTTCAGCACTTCCGATCTTTACAACGATCTTCTGTATTTCCGGAAACTGTTTTAGAAGAATTCCGGAAGCCTGTGTCGTTACTTTCTTCGTTTCACTGATATTGCTTCCCTGAAGGATTCTCATTTCCACAGCAAAATCCCCTTCTTCCAGCGATGGAATAAATTCGCCTCCCATTCTGGACAAAGTGAATACAGCACCTGCAAAAAGAACCAAAACGGTAAGAATAATGGTTTTTCTGTATTTAAGGGCTTTCATCAGGAGCTTCTGATGACCTGTTTCTACTTTAGACATCACTCTGTCTGAAATATTTTCTTTTTCTTTTTTCTTTTTGCTCAAAACCAATGAACTCATCATCGGAATATAAGTAAGAGAAAGGATAAATGCTCCAATAAGAGCGAATGCTACGGTCTGGGCCATAGGTTTGAACATTTTACCTTCAATACCCTGAAGCGTGAAAATCGGAAGGTAAACGATCAGGATAATAATCTGCCCGAAAACCGCGCTATTGACCATCTTCGTTGCTGAACCTGAAACCTGTTCATCCATCTCCTTTTTGCTGAGCATATTGTCTTTTCCGAAATGCTTTTTATGGGCCAGCTGATGCAGAACGGCTTCCACAATAATGACGGCACCATCCACAATCAAACCGAAATCCAGCGCCCCAAGGCTCATCAGATTCCCTCCTACACCAAAGATATTCATCATAATGATGGCAAAGAGCATAGCCAGGGGAATTACCGAGGCAACTAATAATCCGGCTCTGAAGTTTCCTAAGAACAGAACAAGGATAAAAACAACGATCAAAGCCCCTTCCATCAGGTTGGTCTTTACCGTACTGATCGTATTGTTTACCATTTTGGCGCGGTCCAGGAAAGGCTCAATAACCACTCCTTCAGGTAAAGATTCCTGGATTTTTTCCAGTCTTTGTTTGATATTGGCGATTACTTCGTTGGCATTTTCTCCTTTTAGCATCAAGACAATAGCTCCGGAAACTTCGCCCGTATCATTATAGGTCATAGCTCCATATCTGGTAGCATACCCGATTTTTACAGACGCAACGTCTTTGATATGGACAGGAATGCCCTCTTTAGTTTCAGCTACCTGAATGTTTCCGATGTCTTCCGTACTGCCCAGAAGTCCTTCACTTCTGATAAAAAGGACCGTTTCTTTTTTCTCGATATAAGCTCCTCCGGTATTCTGATTGTTGCTCTCCAGCGCCGTGAAAACATCATTGATATTGATGTTGAATGCCTGAAGCTTATTGGGATTGATTGCTATTTCATACTGCTTCAGTTTTCCTCCGAAGCTGCTGACGTCTGCGACTCCTTTTGTCCCCAGCAACTGACGTCTTACGACCCAGTCCTGAATGGTTCTGAGTTCCGTTTCGTCATATACATTTTCATATCCTTTTTTCGGACGTACCACATATTGGAAGATCTCTCCCAGTCCTGTGGAAATAGGCCCGAGTTCAGGTTTTCCAATGCCGGCAGGAATATTGTCCTGTACCAGCTGTAAACGTTCCTGTACCTGCTGCCGGGCCCAATATACATCTGTTTTGTCATCAAAAACTACAGTCACCAGAGAAAGCCCGAAGCGTGAAAGACTGCGGAGCTCGGTGATACCGCTGATATTACTGGTGGCCTGCTCGATAGGAAACGTAACAAGCCGTTCTATGTCTGCCGCTCCATAAGACGGAGCTGTGGTAATGATCTGAACCTGATTATTGGTAATATCAGGCTGTGCATCAATGGGAAGTCTGGTGGTCTCATAAATTCCAAAAAGGACGAGTCCCACTGTAAACAAGGCAATGATGAGTTTATTCTTTACAGAAAACTCAATAATTTTATTTAACATGAAAAAATTATTAATTGATAACCCGGAACAGCTTATAAGAATATTTCAACAGCTTAATACAAAAGTTCTTAAACATTTTAGCTAGCTAAGTCACAAATTGGGTCGTATAATCATTACAATTAAATTTGTGAAAACCTTATCTAAGTAAAGTTTTGTTTTTGGCTTAAAAAGGCTACAAACGGCAACGGATTATTGATATGTAACAAGAATTGAGTGCCTTAAATAAGAGTTTAAAGCATTGGTTTTCAATCTGAAATCAATTAAGAAAGCCGTGGAGGCTGGAAAATACTGGAAAGGTAAAGGTTGGAAAAGTCTTTTTCCTGATAGATGTTGTTTTTCTGAGGAACAGCAATTTCTTTAGGTTTTTTGATCTCGAAACTGAGCTCCGGAAGCTGGGCATGTACAGTGAGTACAATAGGAGGATTGATAAAAGGTAACTTCTGATCAGCATCCCAGTCAGCATCTTTTTTATGATTGTCATAATGTTCCATGACAAATTCTGAAAGACTTCCGTGATATTCCATATAATGTTCCACAAACATAGGTACCTTAAGTACTTCCCCCGCATTGGTGGTAGCCAGCACATACATCATTGAGCATAATATGGAAATCCATTTTAACATTAATGCAAATATAAGGCTTAATTTTTTTCAAAAAAAACAATTGAAGATTAATTTTCCTTTAAATAAAGGGTTTTAGAGGCCTAACAACAGAGTTATATGACCATAACTTTTTACTGAACCTGGCCAGATAATGATATTTTAATTTCGTCTTTGATCAGTAAAATTAAATGATTTCGTGTGAACACTCTACTTCATTATCTTATTCATTCTAAAAAAATAAAGTTTCGAGTTTCAGAAGGATTGATCCATGCTTTATTTCAATGACGTTCTTCTTCACAATGAATTTATATAGACATTCCGGAGGTCAAAAGTAGAATGATTTTTCAGATATTCATAGATAAAAGTACTTGAATCACCAAGGATGTAAGCGATGACATCAGGAATATTTTTTGGAAAGTGTTTTTGTATATATTCCAGAATCTTTAAAGGATCAATAGGCTGAATGCTATAACTATTTAAAGGAAAGCTGTGATCCAGATCCGGAAAAAGATCACTTTCCTGTTCTGCATATATCAGGCTGGTGATGGTTTTACTTACAGGCAAAGCTCTGTTGAGCTCATATAAACCGGGTAATGCCTTCACATCACCAATGAGGAAATAATGATCCGCACTAAGATCCAAAATAAAAGAATTAGAAGGAATTTTGAAAAAAAGAAGATCTCCTTCCTGAAGGTTTTCCAGCCAATGTTTTTCTTCATGATCAGAAAAGGTAACGGCAAAATCAGCGGTATGGCGGATCGGTTCATATTCCCAGAAAGTATATTTCCTGCTCTTATTCTGAGTCGTATAAGAGGGATTCGACCAATAAAATTCTATCATCATTCCTGTTGTGTACTGCATCTGTGAAAAAGCAGGACTCTGAACTTTTATATGAAAAGTCTGAGCAGTTATTTTATGTTTAAACAGGATAATGCCCATGAAAAGATCCAGAGGCTGAGACTGAAGATTTACCATTGTTTTAAAAAATTAAGAATACAAATTTGGAAATCAACACCTTTTAAAACATTGACCTGAGTCAAAAAGAGCGATCAAAGTTTTGACTTCAGCCTGCTCAGTGTTTCCTGTGAAATATTGAGATACGATGCCACCATTTTGTTGGAAAGCCTGCGGACGATGATAGGATTCTCATCCAGAAGCTGACGGTACTTTTCGAGGGCATCCTGAACAAGAAAAGACATCAGTCTTTTCGTATTGGTCACATAGGCGATTTCAAGATAAATTCTGTAAAATTTTTCCCATTGCGGAATAATATCCAGCAAATGATAGAAATTTTTGTGGGTAATGTAGTAGACTTCCGAATCTTCCACAGCCTGAATAAATTCTTCAGAGGGCTCAGAAGTAATAAAACTCACCAGTGCAGTAGCAAACTGATTTTCAAAAGCAAAATATCTGGTGGAATCCTGCCCTTCTTCATTGATAAAGAATATCCGCAGACATCCTGACGTTACAAAAAAAGTTCTCTGGCTGGATTGACCGTTGGTAAGAAGCAGCTCCTTCTTCTTTAGTCTGATCGGTTTAAAATAAGATAGAATGATAGCCATTTCTTCCTCTGTTACCGATATTTTACTTTTAATATATGAAATCAGTAATTCTTCCATAGAGTCTAAATCAGTCATAGGCAAATGTAATGATAAATGCTTTATCTGCCTTTGTTTTTACTTATATTCAGTCTTTTTCAGAATGTTCGCCCTCAGATTGCCCGGCTTTCCAGTAAGAACATGCATATATGCCGTGTGAGTCCCACTGCAGAGTGCCTTTAAAATAATCTCTGAGCTCATGGACTGTAGTGTATTCAGCGGCAATGTAAACATATTCTTTTAGAACTCCCGGAGGAAAGACCACTTTCCGGGTATATTCGGCAAGGCGGCTACCTTTTTCCGGTTGGGGATTATGAAGCCATTCCACAGAAATATCTGCTGCGGAACATAAAACGAGTTCATCCTCTTTCCCATGTACTTCCAGTATTACTTTTGCTATTACATAGGAAGGCAGCTGCTCCACAATAGAGCAGATTACAGGTAAAGCTGTTGCATCTCCCACAAGAAGGTAAAAATCAGCATCAGGAACCAGAGGTCTTGTACTTTCTTTCATTCCTATTTCCAACGAGTCTCCGGGAACTGTTTTTAATGCCCATGCCGAAGCGGGAGCATGATCCCCATGAGATACAAAATCTACCGTCAATTCCCGGTTTTCCAGGTCGATCTTTCGATTTGTATAAGTTCTTACCAATGGCTCATTACTGTCTTCGGAGGAAGAAGGAATAAAGATTTTATTATTGGAACCGGAATGTACAGAAGCCAATAACTCAGCCTGAGATTCATCTATTTCAAATACCACACGAATAAGATGCGGAGTGATGAATTTTTTGTTTTTAACAATAAATACTGAGCGTATTTTTCTTGTCTTCATTGAATTCGTTATCATAAAAAAGGTATTTATTTTTTGTTAAATAATAAAATGATAATGGAGAGAACGCAGCTGATGCCTCCGAATAAATAGACCGACTGATAATCAAGCCATCCTGCGATCAATCCGGCTATTGGCCCTGCAAGTCCTAATGAAAGGTCAACAAAAGCTACATAAGCTCCTAAAGCAGTTCCCCGCATCTGAGGTTTCACCTTTTGAATCGCCAGAACGCCTAAAGCAGGAAAAACCAGTGAAAATCCAATTCCAGTCAGTCCACATCCGATAATCGCCAGGGTCTTCGAAATTGAAGTCCAGATCAGTACCTGTCCTATTACCTCAATGATCAAAGAAATAAAGGCAATTTTGAAACCTCCATATCGATCTGGCCATGAAGCAAAAAGCACTCTGGTCAGCACATAACAGATTCCGAAAGCCATAAAAGCAAGAGAGGCATCCCCCCAGTTTTTTTCTGTAAAAAATAAAGCGATGAAAGATGCAATACACCCAAATGCCATTGATGAAAATGCCAGACTGAGCCCTTGTCCGGATATGGCCCCGATCACTTTGTAAAAAGGAGTTCTTACGTGATCTTTATCCACAGGAATAGAAGGCAGTTTTGCGGTAGACAGCCAGCTTACCAACGGAAGCAATGCAATAAGAACAATTGCAGGCAGAACGCTGAATTCCCTGCTCAGCCAGATACTCAGAGGGGCTCCGATGGCAATCCCGGCGTACATGGCTATTCCGTTCCAGGTCATTACTTTTCCTGAGTTGGAATGCCCTACCAGACCTATTCCCCAGGTTAATGCTCCGGTAACCAGAAAACTTTCTCCTATTCCGTGAATGATTCTTGCCAACACTAAAAAAAATAGAGCCAAAAAGCGGTCTGTCTGTAATACTACGGCTAAAATATAAGCTACCCCGGCAATAATAGCTAAGATAACACCGGTCATTTTACTTTTTTTCGCTCCTTTGGTATCCGTTATCTTTCCGGAATATGCTCTGGTCATAAGCGTTGAAAGAGACTGAAGCCCAATGACAAGTCCTATGATAAGGCTGTCAAATCCTAAATTGTTCTGGACAAACTTCGGGAGTACTCCCAAGGCAATTCCTATGGTAAGGTATACCCCGAATACGGAGATAATAATAGGCGTTGTGGCCTTATAAAAATTAATAGTCTGCCCTTTTTGTAATGTTACACTCATAAATTTTGGTTTAATAATTATTCGGGTGCAAATGTCTTTGTACGGGGAATACCAAACTTTGATTTAGATCAAAAAAGGACCAACAGTCATTCAGAATCATCAGCCGCAGCGAGTTCATGCTGTACAGTGGTAGTCCAGAAATCCAGTTCCATTTCTTTTTTACGGATGGTTTCAAGCGTAAACGCTCCTTTATGATAGAATTGGGCAAGTGCTTGTCTTTGGTAGGCTGCAAGTTTCAATTCCAGTTCAAAATAAGTCCTCTTCCATTCCGTCTGCTGTGAAAAAGTTGTTTCTGTCCTGTGATTATGAATTTGTAATTCTTCCTTTTCAAGCTTTTTTGTCATCGTTTTTACAGCACTTTCTTCATTGCCATAATTGGTCTGGTAATTATTCAGGAAAGAAAGGGATTTTTTGAGCAGCAGCAAATTCAGATCTTTTTCTTCTTCTTTGTCAGAGACAGAAGGCTTGATCATACTGATCAGTCTGGGCAAGGTAAGTCCCTGAATGAGTAAAGTGAAAATAATAACCACAAAAGATATAAATAATACAGTATCTCTCTGAGTGATCACTTCACCCTGGTCATCCCGCAATGGCAATGCAAGTGCTGCGGCCAGAGAAACTACCCCACGCATTCCTGACCATGACAGAATGATATATTCTTTCTTTGATGGGGTAAGAAAACCTTTTTCGTGAGCTTTAGTTTTATTAAAAAGCGGAAATAAAGAAAGTACGGCTAGCCTTATCGCTACCAGAACGGCAAATATCAAAAGACCATAGAGGATAAGAACCGGCAGTTCATGTCCCGGTATATGAGATACAACACCTGGCAGCTGCATGCCAAGGATCAGGAATACAAGACCATTCAGAACAAAAATAGCAACGTCCCAGAAATGGCTCATCTGCATCCTGCTCTCCGTTTTGAATAATGAAATGGAATTCCATGAAAGATACATTCCCAGTATAACGACTGCCAGTACTCCGGAACAGCCAAGATGTTCAGCCAGGCTATAGGCAGCGAATGGCAACAGGATAACGGCAAAAGTGTCTGCACTGCTGCTGGTGTTAAAATATCTGTGAAGCTTCAGGAATACAAAACCAATTACAAACCCCACGATAATTCCGCCAAAACTGATACTGATAAATTGAAATCCAGCATTCCAAAAAGAAAAAGCTCCACTGGTGATGGCTATGACGGCACATTTATAAGCAATCAGTGCAGAGGCATCATTCAGCAGGCTCTCCCCTTCCAGAATCGTTGTCAGCTTTTGTGGGAGCGGAAGAGTTTTTGTGATGCTTGTTGCCGCTACAGCATCAGGGGGTGAAATAATGGCCCCTATGACAAATGCAACCGGCCAGCTGAAACCCGGGATGATACTATGAACAATAAGAGCAATAATGGTGGTGGTAAGGAAAACCAACCCTATAGCCAATACTGAAATTTTCGGGAATTCTTTTTTGAAATCGGGAATTGAAGTATTCCAGGCCGCATCAAACAATATGGGCGGAAGTACCACATAGAAGATCATTTCAGGGCTCATATCAATAGAAGGAACAAGCTGGGTAAGACTTAGTATCAGTCCCGCTGTCACCAGAAGAATGGGAAGTGCAAGTTTGATCCTGTCTTTTACGGAAATAATGATGATCAGAATGATGGATACCCAGATGATTTTTTCAAGTTCTACCATAGCTTTATATTAAGCTGCGAAAATAAAAAGCTGGTTTTTCAGGAACTTTGATGTAGATCAAAAAGGAAAGAAGATTTTTTTATATAATAAGCAAGTATTAAGGAATGTTATAGTATTATTTTAGTGCATTATAATCACTTGTTAAACAATAGCTTACGTTTCATGCCCTATCTCAGACTAATCAAAATCCAGAAAACCATCTGTCAGCTGTTTCCATTCGATCTTGGCAATTCCCATGATTCCCCCTGCGGCTACCATTATATTTCTGAGAATATCAAGTCCGTTGGCATTGAAGTTTGGAGTTTCATTGCGCCCATATACTGCTGCTTTCAAATGGGTTTCGTTTCTGGAAATAATAAAAGTGGAAGTAGCCCGGCAAGAGTAAAAATGAGCAATATGGCTATTTTTTCCGTTTTTTGGATCTCGGGAAGGGGTGCAGGTCATTGCAATGTTTTCTGAATGAATATCCTGGAAGTAGCAGATATTGGTAATTTCTACCCAATCATAGCCTTTGGCTTCAGTTTCTCCGGGACCGGGAATATTGATCCGGATAAAATCTCCTTTCTGGGGCCGACGTTCAACGGGATTTCCATTGAAATTATAAAGCTCAAATGAAGCAAAAACCTTTCCACAATAGCTTTGCCATTGATGAACCATAAAAAATCTTTTCTTCAGGATTTCAAATTTTAACGGGAGAAGAGCCTTCTCAAAGTATTTACAACTTTCTGTATCATGAAAACCACCAAATCTTTGTTGAGGGACTCCTTCTATAGATCTTTGTTTCATGGGATGGATTTAAAAAACAAATAAATGAAAATCATCGTATTTTTTTTATGAGTATGATCACAATTGGCAAACTGATCTAAAATCATTTTTTGATCTGAAATCCGCTTCCGGAATTTCATATTTCAGATAACTAACTCAATTTAAGTTGAAATATTTTTTATAAAAAATTATTTTTTTTACGTCGGAAAATTATTTTTTTTCAAAAAATACAGTAAACAGAAAAGCACTGTTGATGCAGTCCGTAGCCATGTGTGGGGTCGAATTTTTAAATATTAAACAAAATTGAAAAAGCGTTAAAGGATATTTATTTTTACTTAAAATAAATAATATTTAAAGAAAATGTACATATGATGCGCTGCATAATATAAATTTTGCTTATATTTGGGGATCGAAATAATTTTTTTTCATCATTTGTGTTTTTTTAAGGTCTCCATTCTTGGGGACCTTTTTGTTTTAACGAATATCATAATGGAAAATGTGTTATTTATATGAAAATATAAATAGTGTGAATTATAAGATTTTTCAAATGAGTCAAAATCTTTTACAGAACTGATTTTAGCGATTTTTATATTCTTATAAATCCCTTTTTTAAATTCAATTTCTTAATCATCTTTCAATATTATTGGATATTCTTTATAAAATCTGTAGGCCTGAACTGCATCACAGACTGAAAACTCCGGGTGTAGGCCTGTACACTCTTATACCCTACTTCATAGGCCGTTTCTGAAATGGTAAAACGGTCTGAACTCAGAAGCTCAAGGCTCTTGATGATCCGGAGCATTTGCTGGTACTTGATCAATGTAAGCCCCGTTTCTTTTTTGAAAATACGTTCTAAGGTACGCAATGATAATAATGCAGTATCAGCAAGGTCTTCCATTTTAATGTCTTCGCGGTAGTGATGATGAAGATGGTCAATCACTTTGGCAAGACGCTTATCTTTGGGCAGGCAGATATGAAGTTTCAGAGCGTGTTCTACAAAATGAGGCAGCTCATTGAAAAGAGCTTTCAGAAATATATTTTCATCCTGATCCCGGACAAGCAGTTTGGACCATTTTTCGGCATATCTGATCATCTCCTTCAGCACCGGAGGAACGGAAAATACATTCACTTCGCGGTAGAACGGATCCTTTTTATCAACATCAGCGAACATGATCATAAGTTTGATCTTTTCAGAATGTGAATTGGTTTTATGAATGGCATGAGGAGGAATCCATACAGCATGGTTTTGCGGAAGCAGGTAGATCCTTTCCTCAATAGTGATGTATTGAAAACCGCTTTCTACATACACCAGCTGCCCTTTATCGTGCTGATGAAGAACATCATCGTGGATCCAGTTTTCTTCGAACCACACAAAATAGGGTTTATGAAGTTCATCTATTTCGATACTGTTGTTGGCATTCATGTCGTTTCAGGTTAAAACTTTGGCAAAATTAAACAAAATTACTGTGCTAATTTTGCACAAAAGTTTTTATCATGATGAAGAATGAAATAAAAAAGAATGCGTCCTATGTTTTAATGATCATCAATATTCTGGTCGTTATTCTGATCTCAAGCAATCTCCGCTCTCCAATTGTTGCAGTAGCTCCTGTACTTGGCGAGGTGAGAGAAGCCTTGAATCTGGATAATTTTCAGGTCAGCCTGCTTACCTCTATTCCACTTTTTATGTTTGCTGCCTGTTCTGTTTTGGTAAGCAGATTTTCCAATACTTTTGGAATCAGTAAGCTTCTGATGTATTCCGTGATTATTTTAAGTTTCGGGTTGTTTCTTCGGATTTCAGGATCTCTCTGGCTGTTATTTCTGGGATCTTTATTCATTGGATTGGGCATATGTATTGGAAATGTGGTAACCCCTGGCTATGTTAAAAATAATTTTCCAAAACAAATTGGCCTGATGACGGGTATTTTTGCCGTATCAATGAATCTTACCGCTGCCTTGGCTTCAGGTTTCAGTGTGAAAATCGGAGAATGGACAGGTTTCGGATGGCGTGGCTCTCTGGGAATCTGGCTGGTGATTGCTGCCTTAGGATTATTGGTTCTGATACTGGAGCTTATTTTCAATAAAAAGAATACAGATCAGCCTAAAACGGCATTAAGTACTTCTGATTTTAATATGTTCAAATCTTCACAGGCCTGGAATATCAGTATCTTCATGGGTCTGCAGTCTTTGTTTTACTATTGCATAGTTGCCTGGCTGCCTTCATTCCTTGGGGATTATCATATGCAGGGCGAAAGCTCGGGATGGGTACTTTTTGTCATTCAGATCACCATGATTCCGGTGACATTCTGCTGCCCGATCATTGCCAGTAAAATGAAAGATCAGCGAATCATGATCCTGTTTATCTGCGCATTGATGTTTGGAAGTACCATGATGTTTGTCTTCTTAAAATCTCAATGGATCTACGTAAATGCTGTGATCATAGGGATTTCGAACGGATTGTCTTTTAGCTTGTCTATTCTGTTCTTTTCCACAAGAACGAAAAGTAGTATCAATGCGGTGAAAATTTCCGGAATGGCACAATCGGTAGGTTACCTGATCGCAGCGTTTGGACCTCCAGTATTCGGAAAGCTACATGACTGGGACATTTCCTGGAACAGTTCATTTTATTTTCTGAGTGCGGCGGTATTGCTGATGTTCTTTTTCGGAATGAGAGCAGCGAGAAACAGATATGTGGAAGATTAAAACGCTATAATGGGTTAAAAATAAAAACGATTGTTTCAAAGGAGTCAAAATTTAACCTTTGAAACAATCGTTTTTTTATAATTGATTTTTCTTGTGAATGTATCATTTAGAAAAGCAAATCGGCTTCTTCCCCATCATTTAAAATAATCACTCTTCGTTCCAAGCCTTTTTCATTAATTTTTTGCTGAATAAACTTGCGGTCTTCCCTGCAATGACTGACTGTTTCCAGGTGAGTTACCCATACAGAAGCATCAGGAGCATATTCACAGACTTTTATAATATCTTCGCTGGTCATGATAATGGGTGCTCCCATTGAGAATGTTGCTGCACCTCCTGCTACCACAATGTGCTTTGGCTGATACTGATCGATTTCCTCTGCAATCCCTGAATACCAGATACTGTCTCCTGCAATATATACAGATTGATGGTTTTTTCTAAAAATAAATCCATTGACTGTCCCCATTTTCTCTCCTATTTCACCGACTCCGTGCTGGCCTTGAGTAAGGAAAATATCAATTTCTTTCCATTGTATATGATTATTGATTGGAATAACATTTTCAAATCCCTGCTGAATGATCTGATTTGCTATAATCTCAGGACACAGGATTGGTTTTCTTTTGTCAATAAGCTGTATAGCCCTTGTATCCCAATGATCCGGATGTAAATGGGTCACTGCAACAGCATCTGTTTTTGCCAGTTTTGCGATCAGTTCTTCTTCATTGAAAGGCAGATCTGTCAAAGGGTTCAGCAGCTCATTATCCGTCATAGGAAATTTGCCTAAAGACCCTTTTTCTCCAAGCATAGGATCAATCAAGACCGAGATTCCGTCAATATTCAATCCTAATGTGGCATTACGCCATAACTGTAGTTTCATTTTGTTTACATTTGTTCAGCAAAATTAAGTTGAGACCGGGTTATAATAATCGAAGGTTACCAAAAGGTTACCCAAATATATTCAAGAGATCTATGAATTTTGAAGAGTTTAAAAACTGTGGACTGAGAAAAAGTCTGGATATTCTTTCCGGTAAATGGAAACCATTAATCCTCCACAATCTTTTTGAAGAAGATTCAGTACGCTTTGTGGAGTTATGGCGGAAAATGCCCAGAGTTTCCAAAAAAGTACTTTCTGAACAGCTGAAACAACTGGAAGATGATATGATTATTGAACGGATTGAGGTTTACAACTTTCCGCCTGAGGTATATTATAAACTGACAGAAAGAGGTCAAAAACTGGGACCAATTCTATCTTCATTGCATTTGTGGGGAAACGAACTGAAGTCATAATATACCCGTAAGATTTGATGAAAATTAAAAAAAATACCGACAGAAATCCTTAAGCCTGATGGCATTTTTTAATTCTGATATTCAGGCATAATTTAAACTTTACAGGTCTTGGAAACCTGTAAAGTCTGTTTATCAGGAAAGCATCGGACCATCTTAATCCCTGAACTGATCCAGTACTTCCAGAATATTCTGATAGACAAAATCAAGTTCCTCAGCCGAAATACACAAAGGCGGTACCAGATACAGTACATTTCCCAGAGGGCGCATGATGATTCCTCTCTGTAAAAACTCATTGTATAGTTTTTTTCCTATTTCGTTAAAATAAGAGGTTCCCTGCCCGGTTTTAAAATCAAAAGCCATAATAGTCCCGATGTGACGTGCTTTCTCTACCTGAGGATGTTGTGCAAGCACCTTAATGAATTCTGAGTGCTGGTGAGTAATACGTTTGATATTCATTTGGGTTTCATTTTGAAGTAATAATTCCATACTGGCCAGAGCAGCTGCGCATGCCAGAGGATTTGCGGTAAAGGAATGCCCATGAAATAAGGTTTTATGATGATCTTCAGACAGAAAAGCATCATAAATATCGTTGGAACATGTAGTGATTCCCATAGGCATAGTACCTCCTGTTAATCCTTTCGAAAAACACATAATATCCGGCTGCTCGGTAAGGTGGTTTGCTGCGAAAAGTTTCCCTGTTCTTCCAAAACCGGTAAAAACTTCATCCTGAATCATAAGAATCTCATGTTTTCTGCATATTTTCATCAGATGATCCAGATCGGCTGCATCATACATAAGCATTCCGGCAGCCCCCTGAACAAGGGGTTCATAGATAAAGCAGGCTGTTTCATCTGCAAGATCTTTAATCTGAGACTGCAGACTTTCCAGGTTTTCCGGATTGGGAGTATCGATGAATACAACTTCGAACAACATGCTTTCAAAAGGCTGAGTCCAATAGCTTTTTCCACTTACAGACATTGCTCCGAAAGTATCTCCGTGATAGGCATTTTTAAAGGCGAGAATCTTGGTTTTCTTTTTCCCTTGATTATGGGCATACTGAATACACATCTTCAATGCAACTTCCACAGCGGTAGAACCATTATCAGAATAAAAAGCCTTTTTCTGGCTGTCCGGTAACAGCTGTAATAAATTTTCTGAAAGCTGAACAGCAGATGTATGGGTAAAACCTGCAAAAATAACCTGTTCCAATGTATTCAATTGTTCAAAAACACGCTGAGCAATGTGAGGATGGGCATGTCCGTGCAGGGTAACCCACCATGAGGAAACCACATCCATATATTTCTTACCTTCTTCATCATAGAGATAAATTCCTTTTCCACTGGCAATAGGAATAATATTATCGGCCGTTTTCATTTGGGTGTAGGGATGCCAGTTGACCGCTTTATCTCTTTCCTTAAGGCTGTTTTCTACTAATGTATTCATGTATTGTTGTAAAATGTGTTGATGATAAGGGATGGACAGTGATTATGAAATTGTGTTGAGTGGATGATTTTTAACGCAATGTCGTCTATGGCTTCTTTATAATATTAAATACATTCGCAAAGGTGTTGCACTTAGCCAGGATCACAGAAGATAGAATGCTTAATTGATCAAACATAGATAGTACCTATGCCATAGTAAAATAAAAAGCATTTCTATGGTTTTACAGACATTGCATTAAATACTTTATGATTTAAGAACTTAAAATCTCTGATAGCAGCGTTGCAATACATTTTAATATACTCATGATCAGAATCCAGATATTCATCCCTTATCTTTTATAATTTTTTAATTTTTGTTTCTAACAACAGGTTTCTTTTTTCATCATTGGTTTCAATCCTAAGGTTTGCAACATTTGCATATCTTCAGATACTCCGGGATTTGGAGTTACCAATAAAGTTTCTCTTTCTCCTGTAAAAATAGAATTAGCTCCTGCCATAAAGCACCATGCCTGCTCTGTTTCAGACATTTCAATACGTCCGGCACTCAGTCTTACCATAGATGATGGCATTACGATTCTTGCTGTAGCAATCATTCTTACCATTTCCCAGGTATCTACTTTTTCATTATTTTCCAGTGGAGTTCCTTCTACTCTTGCTAATGCATTGATAGGAACAGATTCCGGATGTTTAGGCATTGTCGCTAAGGTCAGAAGCATTGAAATACGATCTCTGTGCGTTTCTCCCAAGCCGATAATTCCTCCGGAGCATACTGTGATTCCTGCTTTTCTCACATTGTTGATCGTATTGATCCTGTTATCAAAAGTTCTGGTGGAAATAATTTCTTCATAATACTGCTCAGAAGTATCCAGATTGTGGTTGTAGGCATACAGTCCCGCTTCCTGAAGTCTTATAGCCTGCTCTTCCGTAAGCATTCCCAGTGTGCAGCATACTTCCATTCCCAAATCGTTTACTCCTTTTACCATATCGATTACCCTGTCAAAATCACGGTTATTACGAACTTCACGCCACGCTGCGGCCATGCAGAAACGGGATGACCCACTATCTTTTGCCTTTTGAGCATGGGCAATCACTGTTTCAGTAGGCAATAAAGCCTGTACTTTGATATTGGTGTGATAACGGGCAGCCTGTCCGCAGTAAGAACAGTCCTCTGGGCATCCCCCGGTTTTGATTGATAATAATGTTGAAATCTGGACTTCCGAAGGATCATGCCATTCTCTGTGTACAGTGGCTGCTTTATAGATCAGTTCCATCAGAGGTAAATGATAAATTTCCTCGATCTCTTCTTTGGTCCAGTTGTTTCTGATTGTTGTTTTCTTATCCATTATCTTAATTTTGTTATTGTTAACTGCTTTGCGGCAGCTTTTATAGATTCTTTATCAGGATTTTCGATTTCCGGAATCCTGATGATTTCTGTTTCTTTTTCGATGAAGCTGCAGATCACTCTTTCTGTATCTTCAGGAAAATCTCCGTTAAGAATCAGATATTTTAAGCTTATATTCCTTTGCTGTAATGCCATGATCGACAGTAAGCTGTGATTGATACATCCTAAATAATTCCTGACCACAAGTGCTGTCGGCAGATTCAGCAGATCGATCAGGTCAATGATGAATCTGTTGTCTGAAAGAGGGACCATTAACCCTCCTGCTCCTTCGACGATCAAAGGCTGATCTGTTTCCGGCAGTTGGAAATGGTCAAGATCGATCTGTATATCTTCTGCCCGTGCAGATTGATGGGGCGATGCTGCCAATTGTAAACGGTATGTTTCCGGATGACATATTGAATGATCTGTCCATGCTGCAATTTTATGACTGTCTGTATAATGCAGATCACCAGATTGTACAGGTTTCCAGTAATCGGCTTTAAAATGTTGCACCAAAACAGCCGAGCAAACGGTTTTTCCTATTTCGGTTCCTATTCCTGATATAAATAATTTCATAATGTGGGTGGTGAAAAGGTGAAAAGGCTAAAGGGTAAAATCGCAAATAGCGGTTGGTGTACTTCTTTTCAGCCTTATTATTAATATTTTTTTCTTTTTTCTGTTGAAAAAACCAATGAATGTGAATCGGTTTTGCCTTTTTACTTTTTCGCTTTTTCGCTTTAAATAAATTCTCTGATAATCTCTGTAAGCCTTATAATTTCTTCTTCTGTATTGAAGCTGTGGAGGCAGATCCTAAGCCTTTCGCTTCCTTCTTTCACGGCTGGACTGTACACTGCATAGGTTAAAAATCCTTCCTCTGATAATGTTTCTTGTACAGTTTTCAGTCTTTGATTATCCGAAATCAGAAGAGCTTGTATGGGACTGATTTCTGATGAAGGAGATTGTAATCCTTGTTTTCGGAAAATTTCAATATTTTTCTGCAGTTTTTCAGCCAGATCAGGGCTTTTTTCTAAAAATTCATATCCTGTTTTGATGCTGATCCATTGAAAGTCCTGAGCTGATGTGGTATAAATGAATGGGGAGGCAAAATTGACGAGATAAGATTTAATAATCTCATTACAGACTATTGCCGCTCCGTGCGCTCCCAATGCTTTTCCATACGTCATAACCGCTGCCATCACATGATCCTGCAATTGGTATTTCTCAATCAATCCATAACCAAAGACTCCAAAAGAATGCGCTTCATCTACTAATAAGCCTGCATTATACCGATTGGCCAACTCCACAATTTCCAATAAGGGGGCAAAATCCCCTTCCATCGAATACAGACTTTCTATAGCGATGTAACACGATCCGTTTTGCCTTTGAAGTACATATTCCAGATGTTCCGGATCATTATGCCTGAATTTTACTTTTCTGGCATTTGACATTCTGCAGGCATCATGTACAGAGCGGTGAATTTGCTCATCCACGATAATCGTATCATGACGGCCAGGAAGTGTAGAAAATAAAGCCAGATTAGCATTATATCCTGATGGAAAAAGCAAAGCAGCCGGAAAGTGATGCTTCTCAGCGATAAATCTTTCCGTCATAGAGACTGTATTACTATTTCCACTGATCAGTCTTGATCCGGTACTTCCTGAAAGAAGCAGAGGATCTGCTATCACTTTTTGCAGCAGAATATCCTGAAGATCTTTATTTCCTGCCAATCCCAGATAGTCATTAGAATAGAAGTCGATCCCTTCAGACTTAGACTTTAAATTCCTGAACGTTCCCTCTTCTTTTCTTTTGTCAAGTGATTGTTGAAAATGAAAGATATTGCTAGGCATAGTTCAGTTGGGTAACTTCTTCCGTAATGGCATGAATCCATTGTTCGTGTAGTTCTTTTTCAATGGTAAGAATGTGATCTGCATGTGCTTTCCAGTCAGCCGAAAAATCATTTAGCTGGTTGATCATTTCCTCCAGATGGCCTTCCTCTTCAAGAATAATAGATTTTACCATAATTTTCGAAGATTCTTTTGTAAGAATATCCTGATAGACGGGATATAAGTCATCTGCACGAACTTCAATCGCATAGGTTACAAAAAGATAGGCAGCATATTTTAAGTCTTCTTTGCTAAGCTGAAATGCCTTTTGCAAATATCTGCAGGCCTTGACATCAAGAGAATGAAGATACTGTCGGGTGGCTACAGGAGCAAGAAGTTCTGTACTTTCGTAGGTTCTGCAAAGTTCCGGATCTATTTTTCCGATCTGTTTTTTCAGATAATAGGCATGGCGGTGTTCTTCCGCAGCATGTTTCAGCTGAATCTGGGTTACCAAAGTTGGGTGTTCACATTTTGATATTTTCCTTGCTCCGGCATTTTCCATAAAAGAAAGCGTATTCAGCCATTTGGCATGAGTATTTCCTTCCTGTACTATTCTTTGTAGCAGATGATGAAACTCCATAGATTTTTATTTTGATGTCAAAAGTAGTATATTGCCGGATGGTTACATGGTGCCAGTTTTGATATTATGGATAGTCCGGTTAGAATTCCTTATGAAAGTTTTATAAAAATCGATAGAGCCTCAGAGACTTCGATCTATCTTCAGATTGCCAATCAACTGATCAATGCTATTCAAAGAGGGTTTTTGCCTTTCGGAACCAAGCTTCCAGGAACAAGAACCTTCAGTGAAATGCTCGAGATTCACAGAAATACGGCTGTAGCGGTATATGATGAACTGTCTGCCCAGGGCTGGACGGAGAGTCTGCCGAATAAAGGAACTTTCATCATTGGGAAAGTTCAGGAAAAACCTGTAAAAATGAATGATTTTGAACAAAAAAGTCTTCAAAACTATCCTAAAACTACCGGTTTTCGCTTCAAAACATCAAATATTCTGGATAATCCGTTTGAGCACTCAAACTGTGAATATGTCTTTAATGATGGTGTACCGGACATCAGACTGACTCAGATCGCACAACATTCAAGATTTTACAGCTCTATTCTTAAACGTAAATCTAATCAGAAAATATCCGGTCATTATAATCATGACGGAAGTGAATTTTTTAAAGAACATTTGTCCAGATACCTCAATCTGTCCCGTGGACTTCCCATTTCTAAGAACAACCTGCTGATTACCAGAAGTACGGAAATGAGTATCTATATCGTTTCTGAGATTCTTCTTTCGCCCGGAGACGTGGTACTCGTAGGGGCATTAAGCTATTTTTCTGTCAATATGATCTTCATGAAAGCAGGCGTTCAGATGGTTTCCATTCCTATTGATGAAGATGGTATCATTGTAGAAAGTGTCCGGGAAGCATGTAAAAAGCAGAAAATAAGGATGCTTTACCTTACCCCGCATCACCACTATCCTACTACGGTGGCTCTGAGTGCACAAAGACGATTTGAACTTCTTGAGCTTGCGCATGAGTATGGTTTTGTGATTCTGGAAGATGATTATGATTATGAATTCCACTATGATAAAAGTCCTATCCTTCCTTTAGCCAGCGCAGATACCAACGGGATGGTTATTTATATCGGTTCGTTCGGGAAATCTCTGGCTCCGGGATTCAGAACCGGGTTTATTGTAGCTCCGGAAAATCTGATGGTGGAAATGAGGAAATACCTCGGAATCATCGATCGTCAGGGGGATATTCTGATGGAAAGAGCTCTTGGAGAAATGATTGCAGAAGGAGAAATCAATCGGTATCTGAAAAAATCGCTGAAGATATATCAGGAAAGACGGGATGATCTCAGTATGCTGCTAAAGAATTATCTGGGGGATCTAATCCGTTTTCAAAAACCTTCCGGAGGTCTGGCCATATGGCTGGAATGGAATATTCCTGTAAATCTGATGCAGCTCAGCCGGAATTGTGCCCGGGAAAACCTCTTTATTCCCAAAACATTACTTTATCAGAATAAAGACCTTACGGCGATGCGGCTAGGCTTTGGAGACCTTAATGCTGATGAAATGGAAAAAAGTATCGCTATTTTTTCAGAAAATGCAAAATTGTTCCGCTGACTTACAATTTTGGGGATTTTTCAGATGGATATTTTAGCCGCTATTTTAACTTTTACTCCTCTTTTCATATTACATTTTGGTTAATTCTAAAGATTTTTATTTCCCATTCCTGGGTATTTTGTCTCATTTTGGGACTGATAAAAAATACACTCTACAGCCTATATCTTAATAAAAATACTGGTTTATACGGAACGTTATTCTCAACGGACTCACATTCATTTGAAATATGTGATAAATATCATTTTGATTTTTTGCTCAATAATATTCTATATTTACCTCATTATTTTTAATTGTTCTAAATAAATGAAACGACAATATGCACTTTCAGTCATTCTATTGGCTGCCTTTACTGCATCTACTTCTGCACAGAGCAAGCAGGACAGTATCACCACAAAAGATATCAACGAGGTTGTATTGGTATCTTCACGTTCTCCGAAACAAATAAGTGATATTCCGGGAACGGTCTGGATCATTGGTGAGAAAGAACTTCAGACCCAGATAAGAGGAGGTGCCGGATTGAAAGAAGTATTGGGAAATATGATTCCCGGTTTTGATTTCGGAAATCAGGGGCGTACCAATTATGCTCAAAATATGAGAGGAAGAAATGTTCTGGTAATGCTGAACGGGGTTTCCCTGAACAGTACAAGAGCTTCAAGCAGGCAGTTTGATGCCATTGATCCTTTTAACATCGAAAGAATTGAAGTATTATCCGGAGCTTCCGCTATTTACGGGGGCGATTCTACAGGGGGAATTATCAATATCATTACTAAAAAACCAACCTCCAATAAACTGGCTTTTGAAACTTCTGTAGGACTGAAAACAGGTTTTCACAAAGATGATCTGGATAAAAGAATTGCGCAATCCGTTGAAGGCGGTAATGATAAAGTAAAATTCAGATTGGGAGCGGCTTTCACTCAGAATGAAGGAGCTTTTGATGCCAGCGGAAACCAGATTATTACCGACGTGAAACAGGCAGATTTTCAATACAACAGATCAATAGATCTTTTGGGAGGACTTAGTGTAAAGCTAAGCCCGGATCAGGATCTGAGCCTTGATCTACAATATTATAATTCGAAGGTAAGAAACAAAAAATGGCTTTCTTTTGGACCTGGATTTACAGGATTCACCACCAAAAATCCTGATCTGATCAATGTATTGGGCGGTGCAGATTCTGATGTAGTTCCCCGTACGGAACGTTTTATGGCTAATCTGCAGTATAACCTCCGTAATATTTTAGGCGGACATAATTTGCTTGTACAGGCTTATGGAAGACGCGAAGAAGCAGACTTTGGAGCCTCTTTCGCGGAAGTTCCCAAACCTCCTGCAGGAGTCACTCTTCCTGTATTCCTTGCTTCTGCCAGAGGAAACACCGATGTATATGGAGCAAAAGCAGTTCTTTCCAAAAAATGGAATGCGTTCAGTTTCACCTATGGTACAGACATTGACTTTGAAAACTTCCACGGTGATCAGGCTCTATTTAATCCCAAGATCAGCAGTGAATCCGGAGGGTTAATCAATAAAGCGGATGCTTTTGTAGGAAGATACCCGGATACGAAGATCTTTACCCTTGCAGGATTTATCCAGGCAGACTGGAATATTACAAAACAGCTGACCTTATCCGGAGGGGTGAGACAGCAGTTTATCAATGTAAAACTGGATGATTTTGTAGGATTTAAAGAGCAGGTCTATATGCATTTCGGGTATGGAAATTCTGCAGATGTGGTAAAAGGAGGCAAAAACAACTATGATGTAACCTTGCTGAATGGAAGTTTATTGTATAAAATTAATCCTTTGTGGCAGACATGGTTCAGCTTTTCACAGGGATTTGCCGTTCCTGATGCTGCCAAATCTTATGGTTTCGGAAAGTATCAGCTGAATAATAACCGCTGGAATCTTCTGAACAGTATGAATATTGCTGATCAGCCGTTAAGCGGGATCAAAACAGATCAGATCGAGCTTGGGTTCAGACATAACAGAGGTACGGAAGCAGGATTGTATGCACAGGGTTCATTTTTCTATGCATTATCCAGCAAGACGCTGAAAATAGACAATGCCGCTTTTACCGTGTCTTTACTTGATCAAAAACTTAGAAACTACGGTTTTGAAGGAGCTTTGGGCTACCGTTTTGCACAAGGGCTTGAATTGGGAGGAAATGTTCTTTTGATGCAGTCTGAAACTCAAACGGTGGATAAAGGGTGGCAAAACCAATCGGTTTATACAACCAATCCATCCAAGTTTATGGTCTTCACGGGTTGGAATGCAAAAAGGTTTTCATTACGACTGCAGATGCAGAATTCAATGAATTATACCGATCTGGCAGATATGAAAATCACAGGCTATACCCTATTCGATTTTATAGGCGATGTCAAACTGAATAAAGGAACCATCAACTTCGGAGTTCAGAATATCTTTAATAAGCAGTATACTTCGATCTGGGGGCAGCGTTCCGTATTTTTCTATGGAGCGCCTCAGAAAGCATTTGCTTATCAGGGCCGGGGAACAACGTTTTCTGTAGGCTACACGATTAACTATTAAATAAAAAAAACTTACTGAAAAACATTTCAAACCACCCTCTGAAATTTCATGAATTTTATTTTGCAAAGATTAAATGTCAGGATTTATCAAAGGTGGTTTGAGATCATCAATCCAAAATTTACCATTATAGCGTAAAGAAAACAAACACACCATTTCTATGAACACAGTTATTACCGGGCAGATTGCCGCGGAGAAGGAAACCCTTTTCCCAAATCTGGAAAATTTATTCTGTGATATGAACATTCACGAATATCAGGAAGCGATGCACAGGGCACAACAAAGTGTCATTGCATTTTTAGAGGACACCTACCAGCCTTTCAGTGGAATTTCACCCAAAGACCTGAGAAAACAGTTTGAATATATAGACCTTAATGCTCCGCCTATAAGCTATGAAGAGCTTTTTGACGAGGTAAACGATCTGTATACACAGCATGCCATTGCTTTTCATCACCCCAAATACGTTGCCCATCTCAATTGTCCGGTCGTGATACCGGCAGTGGCCGCTGAAGCCATGATCAGCTCGATCAATTCTTCTCTGGATACCTGGGATCAGAGTGCGGGAGGAACTTTGATGGAACAGAAACTTATTGAATGGACCTGTAATGAAGTAGGATTTGATAAGTCATCAGACGGAATATTTACCAGCGGAGGTTCCCAAAGTAACCTGATGGGAATGCTTTTGGCAAGGGATCATTTCTCTGTTAAATTTTTGAATCATGACATAAAAAAAGACGGACTTCCCAAAGAAGCACATCGTTTCAGGATTTTTGTCTCTGAAGCAGCCCATTTCAGTATTCAGAAGAGTGCTTCTATGCTGGGACTTGGAGAACAGGCTGTGGTGAAAGTGAAAACCGACCGCTCTTTCAGAATGAACAGCGTATTGCTGGAAGATGCTGTAAGAAAGGAAATTGAAAACGGAAATATTCCTATTGCCGTAGTTGCTACTGCCGGAACTACAGATTTTGGAAATGTAGATCCCCTGATCAATATCTCCGGAATTGCCAAAAAATACAATCTTTGGTTCCATGTAGATGCCGCTTATGGATGCGCGCTCCTTCTCACCGAAAAATACCGACATCTGATCAACGGAATTGAAGAAGCCGATTCTGTAACGATAGATTATCATAAAGCGTTCTTTCAGCCGGTAAGCAGCAGCGGATTTTTAGTAAAGGATAAGAATTATTTCAGACTGATCACCCATTATGCAGATTATCTGAATCCTAAAGACCATGACGAAGATGAAATCCCCAACCAGGTCAACAAATCTATACAGACGACAAGACGTTTTGATGCTTTGAAACTGTGGTTTACCCTTCGTATCATCGGTAAAAAAGGCCTTGGAAATTATATCGACAGAATTATCATGACAGCCCGGGAAGCGGTGGAAGCTCTGGAAAATGACCCGCATTTTGAACTCCTGAATTCTTCGGATATTTCAGCATTGGTTTTCCGCTATACCGCAGACCCTTTCAAAACATTTGACCTGAACAGGATCAATACTTATATCAAATCACAACTTTACAGACAAGGAAATGCCCTCACAGCAGGCACAAAAGTAAACGGCCAGTTCTATCTGAAGTTTACCATCCTTAATCCTTTAACGACAATCGAAGACATAACATCAATACTTAACATTATAAAAAAATACGGAAATGAATACATTGAAGTCAACTGATATTACTGAATATGCAGAAAAGATAAACTATACATCGCTTATCAACTGCTACCTGAAAGAATTTACCAACTGGAGCCGTTATCTTGGGATCCCAAAATATGATGAAGGAATTGCGGCCTACCTGAAAAAAACACCTACAAATCTTCATATCCGAATCGATTTCTCATCAATAGGATGTGACGTGTATGTTCCTGTTACTTATTTTTCAGAAAGCGGAAGACATCTTTTTGATTTTCCTGTTCTGATGAGAGTCCTGGATACCGATGAAGTTTCAGAACTTGATGTTTACGGTTTTATGACGCTTACTGCTGAATATGCAAAGGGAATTCACCCGGGAATTGATTCTACCACAGTTTTGGGCAGATTGAGTAACAGCATTGATAACCTTACAGAATATCTTTACCACTCTTCACATAGCAAAAAAGCGATCAATGACCTGGAAATGTCATTTATTGAAGCTGAACAATCCCTTATTCTGGGGCATATTCTTCATCCGGTTCCAAAATCAAAACAGGGATTCAATGGAGAAGATCTGTTGAAATACTCTCCTGAAACTTCCGGAAGATTTCAGTTGTTTTATTTCCTGGTCAATCCGGAGAATATCATTGAGAAAAATGCCGACGGAGAACTTGTCAGTAAAGAATTGGGGGAAAAGATCTATCCGATTCTTACTCCGGAACATAAAAAGCTTTGGGATCAGCATCCTGAATACCATATTTTACCAATGCATCCATGGGAGGCCGATTATCTGCTGAGCCAGGAGAATGTACAGATCATGGAAGAACAGGGAATCCTTTTTGCATTAGGCCATTATGGAGAATACTTCACTCCCACTTCATCGGTAAGAACGGTATATAGTGAAGATAATAAGTGGATGTTTAAATTTTCCCTACACGTAAAAATTACCAATTCTGAACGAATTAATCTCTACCCGGAACTCCACCGTGGATATGACATCAGCAGACTTCTTAAAACAGATTGGGGACAAAACCTGCAGAGAGATTTCCCGGAAATAGATTTTATGGTAGATCCGGCTTTCATGGCCGTTACTTTCAATGGAAAAGTAATTAACGGGTTCAATATCAGCATCAGAAGAAACCCGTTCCAGGGAGAGCACAAAAATAAGAATGTAACCCTTTTGGCTGCTCTGTGTCAGGATGGTATTCTTGGAAAACCTTCAAGGCTTCAGAATATCATCACCCATACTGCTGAAAAGCTGGGTCAGTCCGTAGAAAAAATTGCTTTGGAGTGGTTCAAACAATATCTTCATCTTTGTGTGAGGCCTATTGTCAGAATTCTGAATACTTATGGACTGGCATGTGAGTTCCATCAGCAGAATGTAATGATAGAGCTTGATAAAAATGGTTTCCCGGCAAAAATCTATTTCAGGGACAATCAGGGATTCTTTTTCAGAGAAGGAAGAAAAGATCTCGTTTCTACCGCACTTCCAGGTATTGCAGATGAAAGCCAGTCTATTATAGATGAAGAATCTTTAGCTCCAAAATATACTTATTATCTCGTTACCAACAATATTTTAGGAGTGGTAAATGCATTGGGATGCAACAGATTGGCAGATGAAAAGAAACTGATCGATCTGGTATATAAAGCATTCAAAGAACTGGAAAATGAAGATGAAACCGGACTGGTAAGCTATATCACTAATAAAAGAAACTGGTATACCAAAGGAAATCTGATCACGAGCCTGCAGAATATCAACGAAGCAGATGAATCATTGGAATATCCTGCCGTTTTCCTGGATACCCCTAACCCACTTGCTAAATATTTTTACAGTCAGCAGCTGATAAAGCCTACCACAACAGAAACAGTATATTCACGCTATTTTGAAGATGAAAATATCACGATCAGCATCCGACCTTTTGATATGGACCGTGATTTTGAAATGGCTCATGAATGGTTCAATATGGAACATGCGAAACCTTATTGGAAAATGGATGGCCCGAAAAGGGATCTCGAACTTTGGTTCAGAACAATTCTTCCAAGCGATGAGCAGCACAGTTTTATTGGAGAAATCAATGGTGTTCCACAGTTCAGCTTTGAACCTTACTGGCCGATGAGAGATATTGTAGGAGCTTATTATGATTCTTTGCCAACGGATTATGGAACTCACTTCTTTGTAGCAGAAACCCGCAAGGATAAGAAGTATTCTTTCCAGTCTTTCCAGGTGGCTTTGGATTATATCTTTTCCCTTCCGGAAGTAGGAAAATGTATTGGAGAAGCTTCCGTAGAGGCTGTTCCTACAGACAGGCTGATCACAAAATTGGGTTATACAAGAGAGGGAGTAATCACCATGCCGCATAAAACAGCTTATCTTACTTTCTGCACCCGTGAAAATTACTGGGAAAAATGCCCGGAAAGTAAATTGGAAGTGAATAATGCTTAAATAAAGCCAGAATAAAACTTAATTATAAAGAATATTTGATTTTCCACTCACAGATTTAACAGATCAGGCAGATGTTCAGATAAAAAAGAATCACTGAAACTGCGGAATCTGTTTTATCTGTGAGAATTAAATACTCAAAGCTTCGGTTTCAAACAGCATATGTGATCAGGCAGAATGAGATCGAATGTTCTTAAAAGTAAGTATGAAAAATATTTTTTTAAAACGCAAAGAATATTTTCGAACCGATTATTAAAAGGATGCAAATAGAGAAATCAATTTCATTGATTCTTAAGAAGCGAACTCAAATCATAAAGCTTCATCAACGACGCAGTCGCCTCCTTTGCCCACTTAAAATCATCAGTCGAATAAAAAAAACTTTGCGTTTTAAAAAAACAAATTCTCATTTGAAAGCAACACCTATCAAAGCTTCAACCTCACTCAGTCAGATAAATAATATAAACAGGCTGAATAAACGGAGTTGAAACACTTTTAAACATTAATTTATAATACAAAATACATTGGAAAATAATAAAATATATGACATTATCGGGATCGGAATAGGTCCTTTTAACCTTGGTTTGGCAGCGCTTATTGAGCCGGTGGAAAATGTTTCCGCCTTATTTCTTGATCAGGCTGATGGCTTTGACTGGCATCCGGGACTCATGCTGGATAATGCCACACTACAGGTCCCTTTCATGGCAGACCTGGTAACTATGGCAGACCCAAAGAGTAAATACAGCTTTCTCAACTTTTTAAAAGAAACAGACCGTCTGTATAAATTCTATATCAGAGAAGATTTCTTTATTTTAAGAAAAGAATACAATGTGTATTGTCAATGGGCAGCAGATCAGCTGGAAAGTTGTCTATTCGGGAAAAAGGTAGAAAATATTATTTTTAAAGAAGCAGACCAGGTATTTATTATCGATGTTCTGGACCTGAAGAACAATGATGTGATCCAGTATACTGCAAAAAAAATAGTATTGGGAACCGGAACACAGCCTAGTCTTCCGGCCTTTATGGAAGGGAAAAACTTCCCGAATGTCATTCATACATCAGAATATCTGGATCATAAAGAACAGATTCTGAATGCGGACTCTGTTTCCATTATTGGCTCTGGACAAAGCGCGGCTGAAATTTTTCAGGATCTTCTTCCGGAAACTGAAGAAGACTTCTTTATGAGCTGGTTTACAAGACCGGACCGCTTCTTCCCCATGGAATATTCTAAGCTGACGCTTGAACTGACTTCACCGGAATATGTAGATCATTTTTATCATATGCCGCCTTCACAGCGTAAAGCTATCCTGGCAAAGCAGCCGCCACTTTATAAAGGAATTAATTTTGACCTGATCAATGATATTTTTGATACCCTATACGGAATGAGTGTTGGTAATGAGCCTTTACATGTCGCTTTAAAGCCAAGTTGCCAGCTGGACAGTATTTCTCCGGAAGGAAATTCGTATGCTTTGAATTTTACTCATGTGCAGGATAATGTCACTTTTACCCATATTTCAGAGTATATCATTCTGGCAACAGGCTACAAATACAAAGAACCAAAATTTTTAAAAGGGATTGAAAACCTTATTCAAAGAAATGAGGACGGATTATTTGAGGTAAGCCGTTATTATACCGTAGATCAGGCTGAAAATATCTTTGTTCAGAATGCTGAGCTGCATACTCATGGTTTTGTAACACCGGATTTGGGTATGGGAGCGTATCGTAATGCACTGATCATTAATACAGTGGCCGGAAAAGAAGTATATAAAGTAGAAAAAAGAATTGCTTTTCAGGAGTTTAATACCCAGAAGATATGGACCGCAAAACATTCATCTTAGAAGGTGATATGAAAAAGGTCATGTGGGAAACCTCATGGCCTGCCGTTGCGGCAATCGTTCTTTATGGGATCAATAATTTTCTGGACGCCATTTTCGTAGGCTATCTGATCAATACCCAGGCTTTGGCTGCAGTAGGAATGGCTTATCCGCTTTCTCAGATCGTTTTGGGATTTGGAAGACTGGCAGGAACCGGAGCCGGAGCCGCTGTAAGCATTTGGATTGGAGAAAATAATAAAGACAAATTATACCGGTTATTCGGAAGTTTCAATGTGCTCTGTGCCTTTTTCTCGATCTTATGTACTGTCCCGGCATATATCTATGCTCATGAGCTGATGGCGATGATGGGGGCAAAAGGAAATCTGCAGACTATTGCTGTAGACTATTTCAGAGTAACCCTGATCGGAACTGTTTTCTGGATCTATGGACTGGCTTTGAATATGCTGGTAAGGGCTGAAGGAAAGATGAAGACCGCGGCAGTGATGATTACGGTAGGATTGATCATTGATATTATCCTGAAGCCTGTTTTTATTTCCGTATTCGGCTGGGGTGTTTCCGGAGCCGCATGGGCAACCAACTGCGGAATGCTGATCTATTCTCTTTCCGGTTTTTATTATTATGCTAAAGGAAAAAGCTCATTTGCAACCAACTGGAAATCTTTTACCTATGATCGCAGTATTGGAAAAAGGATTTTAAAACTCGGACTTCCGGAGATGATTCTTTCTGTAATGGGAGTCATTCAGAGTATTATTATTTTCAATGCGATTGCGGCTTATGGAACTGAAAAGGATATTTCTTTCTTTACCGTTCTGAACAGGTTCTTTCTGTTTCTGCTGACTCCTTTATTCGGATTGATGCGGGGATTGCAGCCTGTGGTCGGAATTAATTTTGGTGCGGGACAATTCAGCAGGGCCGGAAAATTTCTGAGAACCTATATTCTTGCCGGAGTTGCCATCCTTCTGCCCTTTTTTCTTGTGGCGTTGGTTTTTCCGGAACAGCTGATCGGATTGATGCTTCCCGGTTATCTGGCAGAACATCATCAGATCCTTGATTTCAGGCTTTTCTTTTCGGTATTGCCTCTGCTTCCGGTTACTGTACTGGCACTCTCCTATTATCCGGCAGTCAACCAGAGTAAGAAAGCGAGTTTCCTGGTTTTCTTCCGGCAGGTTATTCTGTATATTCCTCTTATGCTGATTCTTCCGCATTATTTTGGGATTAAAAGTATTTATTGGGGAAGCGCACTGATAGAACTTACTGTAGGAATAGTCACTTTATTTTTACTTAAAAATTACAGGATGAAGGTGAATGAAGTTAGAAATTTTTAGATTTATATTTTTATGATACAGCTTGATATAGATTTTATATCAGGCTGTTTTTATTTATTCTGGATCATGAAAATTGGGCATAATTAAATAATTAATTTTCATTCATTGAAACATATTTCAGTATGCCACGACAAATATATTTGAACAGTATAGGAAAATAAACATCAAATATCCATAACCATGAAAAAATCAAATATACTACTTGTTACCAAAAAAATGATCTGTTTTCCGCTTGTTATGTTCGCTGTGGGAACATATGCTCAGGATCAGGCAAAAACTTTGGATAGTCTTTTTACTTCTTTATATGCTCAGAAAAAGTTCAATGGGAACGTTCTGGTTGCTGAAAAGGGAAAACCTATCTTTGAAAAAAGTTATGGACTGGCAGATGAAAAAACCGGAAGAAAACTTGATCTTCAGTCTACTTTTGAACTCGCTTCTTTGTCTAAGCAGTTTACCGCAATGGGAATTGTTCTGCTCCAGAAGGCCGGGAAATTAAATTACGATGATAAAATATCAAAGTATATCCCTGAATTGTCTTTCTATGACAAGATTACCGTTAGAAATTTATTGAATCACACGAGTGGCCTTCCCGATTATATGGAACTTTTTGAAAAAAATTGGGATAAAAGTAAGTTTGCCACGAATGAGGATATTATAAAAGAATTTGCGGCCTATAAACCTGCTCTTGAATTTGAAACCAACCAGCAGTTTGAATACAGCAATACAGGCTATACTTTACTGGCAAGCATCATCGAACGTGTTGCAAAAAAGCCTTTTGGAGAATTTTTGAATATCAATATTTTCAAACCGTTAGGAATGAATCATACGTTGGTGTATAGAAGCCGCTATCAGCCGATGACGATACCTAATTATGCCTTAGGCTATGAAGCCGATGAATCTGGCAAAAAGTATCTTCCGGACAGTAAAGGAAAAGAGTATTATACCTATTATCTGGACGGAATTGTGGGCGATGGAATGGTTAATTCTACATTGAAAGATCTTCTTATCTGGGACAGAGCACTGTATACTGATAAACTGATCAATGAAAATGATAAGAAATTAATATTTAATGGAGCGATGACTGCCAATGGAAAAGATACAAATTACGGATTCGGATGGTTTATTAAGAATAAGACAAGTTATGGAAAAATCGTTAACCATTCCGGAAGCTGGGCTGGATATGCTACATTCATAGAAAGACATTTGGATCATGATAAAACATTTATCCTTTTACAAAATAATCTGACTCCTACCACCAAACTTCCCGTAGATGATATTCGAAAAGTTCTTTATCATGAAAAAATAATGGCAGAAAACCTGAAAAAAGTAACCTTAACCAATGATCAGCTTCAGGCATACACCGGAATCTATTCCTCTCCCGATTTCCCTATGAAGCTGAAAATAACTGCAAAAGAAGGGAGTCTTTATGGGCAGGCTACCGGAGAAGGCCAAATGCCATTTGAACTGGCTGCTTATGAGAATCATATTTTTAAGTTTGACGGTGCAGACATCAAATTAACTTTTGATCTTCAAAAACATACTATCGATTTCCGACAAGGCAGTATGGCAAAATATACTTTTACAAAAGAATAAAACTTCGCTAATTTTCAGAGATATACAAAATATAAATAAGCTGCTATCGTTCTAGCAGCTTATTTAGGTTTATTTAAAAAATTTGTCAAACAATGTTAACTGTTCGGAGAGCGACCTGCTCCAGTAAACATCATCATGTACTCCCAGAGATTCAATATAAAGATGTTGAATTTTCGCTTCTGTAAGCTTTTTGTGAAAATTTCTGTTCATACCGATCATCTGAACATCTTCTGTACCACAGTCGAAGATATAATGCTGACCTGCTTCTGCCATAAGCTTGATTTTTGAATCCGTTAAGAAGCCAGGGTTGATAGATGACAGCGGTCCCAGTACTTTATCCACCATATATTTGGTATAACCTTGCCCGAATTCATTGAAGTCTAACGCACCACAAGAGCTTCCAACAATCCCGAAAGTCTTATTATAGGTTACCCCAATATTGGTTGCTCCATAACCACCCATACTCCACCCAAGAATACCACGGAATTTTTTCTCTGTTTTCACAGGATAATTTTTATCGATAAATTCTACAAGTTCCTTACCTATAAAAGTCTGATATTGTGAATCTTTAAGAATTGGGCTATCCACATACCACGAACTGTAATTTCCGTCCGGTAAAACATAGATCGTTTTATATTCCTGAGCTTTCTTAACCAGATCAGGGATATCCTGTTTGAGAATTCTGTCCGGATTGCCGCTAAAGCCGTGAAGAATGTATACAGAAGGATACTTTGTATTGGGTTGAAGATTGGGGGTAATGATGATCGTTTTGATCTTTTTATTCATTTTTGGACTGAAAATCTCCTGATGAATAATTTTTTGTGCTGAAAACTGAGCGAAAGCAGTCAGTACAATGACGATGTTGAGTAGCTTTTTCATGCTGTAATACGATTTAATTAATAATGACATCCTATCAAAGTATCCTTATAAAGTATGAAATTTTACTACAATTGAAATGCCATCATACTTTATAATAGAGGTAATGATCTTATGATGAAGCAAAGATGCGGTGCAAAAAACAGAAAAGCCTCAACATATGTTGAAGCTTTTATCAATTTATTTTATCAGATCATATAAAACCTATCAGAACCTCCATAGCATCAATCCGGCCTGGTATCCTGCTCCCAAGGTCCATATGAGAATATATTCTCCTTTTTGGATAGATCTTACATTCTTCTGGTATTGGTCTAAAGCTAAAAAAGGACTTGACGCACCGCTATATCCTAATTCTTTCGAGTAAAAAGGGATTTTTTCTTCCGGTAACTGATAGTAATCCCGGATGATATTAATATTTTTTACAGAAAACTGCGAAAACAAAAACAAGTCAATGTGTTCCATTTTCAGATGATTCCGTTCCAAAAAAGAACTGATGGAATCCAATGCAAAATGTACACTTCCACTTCCGTCAAAACTCTTATCCCATGTAGTAAGATCCTGAGGACTGCGACACGAATCTCCGTTGGGCGGGTAAACCACCGTGTTGCAAAAGCTACTATCTGTATGGTATAAAACATCCATCAGTCCTGAAAAAGAATCCTCTTCTTTTTCAACAATAAAAGCAAAGGAAGAGTCAGAAAAACAAAAAGCTGTAATAGGATTTTCCGGGTCTAAAATAGCTGAAAGTTTCTCTGCACATACAATTAAAGCTTTTTGCGCAGTCCCGGAAGCCGTTAAATATTTCGAAACCTGATCCAGTGCCACAAAAGCTCCAATACAGTTGGCATTGATGTCATAGCACATGGTATTGGGCTTTCCTCCCAAAGCATGATGTATTCTGATCGAATCACAAGGAATCTGATGTTCTGGAGAACTGGTCACAAAAACTATAATATCAATGTCCTGAACAGACAGTCCGCTTTCTTCAAGCACTCCTTTAGCGGCTTTTATAGCCATAGAAAGAGAGGTTTCTTTAGAGTTTTCGGGAATGATATACCTGTTGGCTCTTCCCAGAGCATTTTGAATTTTCTGCATTGAGATTTCCTGCTCTTCGAAATATTCAATGGCAGCAGCATTGGTTTCCAGATATTCCGGATGATAGAAATACGTGTGATGTAGTTTCATGGTGGATTTGGTTTTTATTATTATATCTCAGTATAGTGATATAATGCAAATATAATCTATTTTAACCAAACACTACATTAACATGAAATAAATCAGGTAATTAGAAGATTAACCAGTGCTTGATCTAGCTCAATTCTTTCCTTATCCTGCTGAGCTGTGTAGGGGTAATACCAAGGTAAGAAGCGATCTGATTTTGTTTGAGCCTGCGGTATAATGACTGGTTTTCGAGAAGGAATAGATAGCGTTGTTTGGCCGTTTCATATTTCAAGGAAACTTCCAGCGGCTCTTTTTTGACGACCCAGTTTTTTTCCAGATAATGAATATGAAAAAGAGCGAGATCGAGATGCTTTTCAAGAAGTTCCCGGTAAGCTTTTACCGGATACTGGATCACCGAACAATCCTCAAGAGCTATCATACTGAAATCACTCGGCTCGTTTTTAATAATAGCTGCCGTAGAAGCCACAAAACTGTTTTCTTCAAAGAAAATTTTATAAATGGAATCTCCCGCTTCATCTGTTGTATAATACCCTATCAACCCGGACTGTAAGAAATAATAATACCTTGCCATATTTCCTGTTTCCAGAAGCAGCTCGTTTTTAGGGTACTTTTTTTCCGTACAGATTGCCAATAAAGCATTAGCCGTTTCATTGGATAGCGGATAATACTGGTTGACCTGCTGTAAGAATTCTGAGGTATTGATCATTTGCCGAACATTTATTGATATAAAATATTATGAAATATAAAAGGAAAAACCTGTGTAAAATCCATAACCTATGAGAGAGCCACACTGCCATTAATACAAAAATTATTCGTGAATTAGTGGCAGAAAACGATCTCCCGGGCTTTATGAAAATAATATTTTTTTAAAGGCTTCCGCTGCCAGATGTACCTGTACACTCCAGTCATCTGCGGCATCGCTGCCAGCATCATCAGAGATATATTTTAAGCACAGAAACGGAATATTTTCCTTCTGAGCGATCAGTGCCAGTGGATAAGCTTCCATATCTACAATATTATAATCTGTTTCTGAGTGATTCATTTCAAAACTATCACCACTTCCACAGATCCCTTCTTTCAAAGCATCCATTTTAAGACCATATTCCAACACAGGCGGTACTCCGGATAATGGGGTCTCGTAAAGCTTAAAGCCAAGCCCTCGTACATCCATATCTCTCTGAATAAACTTAGTACAGCAAACCACTTCTCCTTTGTGGAACCCTTTACTTCCTGCCGAACCCAAGTTGACAATAAGTTTAGGTTTTCTAAGATGGATCTCCTTTGTCAGTTCTATGGCAGCATTTACTTTTCCAATCCCTGTTATTAATTTATTTTTACCTTCAAATTCTTTTCCTGCTTCCGAATCCAAGGCAAATACAAAAAGTGTATCTGCTACCGGATACTGAAGTTCATTATTAATTTTTATCATTGAAATATCAGATTTATACAGCTGTTGTATGTAAGACAAAGATACGAGAGTTTTATTAAATTTTAATCTACACTTATTATCAACGCACCATCTACACCACTAGCTCCATAAAGGTTTACACTTTTCTGTTTGGGTATGGTCACAATATCTTTAATCTTAAGTTTTTCCAAAGTAGGAATTAAAAGATCTTTATCATATTCAAGGACATTAAAGTTAACGAGTAGCATCGGCTGTTTCCCAATTAGATCTTTCTCTTGTTGTGTACTTATGTATTCTTTGATATTGAATATTTTTTTATTTTGGGAATCAACCGTATAAGATTTATCCTTGTTAATTTTTAAGCCTTCTTGTTTTATTAACTTCCAGAATATTTCAGACCAGTTCCCTCTATCCCAAAATTCTTTTTTCTTATTCAAAATATCTTCGAGAGTTGATTGGTTAACGTCTAAATCCAGTAACTGGGTGATCATAAAATGCAGACTTAAAGCATCATCTGTTTCAAAAGATTTATCAATAAGTTGTTTTTTAAATACTGTAAGGCTGAAATCTTTTTTTAGCGTGGAGATAAAATGAATTAATTCTTCTCCGGTTAAAGTTTTAATATTGGCTACAGCAATCTTATTGAAATCGTCTTGAGACCGAGACGCTACATATTTCAACATTTTAGGCTGTAGTTTATCATCAATTCCCTGATCAAAACTATTACTATTAGCAAATCTGAAATCTTTTTTCAGAATATATCCTTTGATAAAGGTATTATAATTTTCAGTTGAGTTATAAAAATAGGTCTTAAATGCTTTTTCATTGATTATTTTGTCCTGCTCCCATGCTGAAATTAATAGAGGATCAAGCTTTTCACACTTTACTGATTGTAAAAACTCATAATAATTTTTTAACGTTCTGTCAAAGGAATTCTCCATTTGTACAGTCTGTAATTCTGAATAAATTTTTTGGGCTTTATCAAATGATTCCTGATTACAGTTTTGTCTGATATAATCAGCTTCTTTCTGATATTTATTCTGCGCAGAGAATAGTAAAGGAAGGAAAGATAACAAGGCTAAATAGTTTTTGTTCATGGAAATTATGGATAATAATGTGATCGAGCTTAAAATACGTTGTTTTATGATTATTATTTGCTAATTTAATTAAAAACCCCAAAACAATTTAAATTTGTTTTGGGGTTTACAATTTATCAGATACTGCATCCATCCGAATCACAGGAAGCTCCATTACTACCTGAGAGATCTTTAAAAGGACTCACCGTTTCTTTATAAGTCTGCTGGAGAGCATTTTCAAATACTTCTACAGGTTGTGCTCCCGAAACCGCATATTTTCCGTTGAGAACAAAGAACGGAACTCCGGAAACACCATTATTTCTGGCTTCCAGAATATCCTGGTTAACTTCATAATCCAATTGATCGGAAGTCACCGCTTCTCTTGCTTCCTCCTTATCAATACCCAGGTTTTCAGCAAGCGAAACCAGAACATCAACGTCACCAACGTTTTTACCATCAATAAAGTGAGCGATGAATAACGCTTCCTCCATTTCATTGGACAGGTTATGCTTTTTAGCCAAATGAAGCAATTTGTGTGCGCTGAATGTATTGGTGATCAGCGTTTTTCCGAAGTTGAAATCAATTCCGGCCCCTTTCCCCATTTGGGTCACCTGACCAAGCATTTGGGTTGCCTGAGCTTCAGGAACTCCTTTTTTCTCTCTAAAATACTGGATGGTATCCTGAGTTTTTTTAGGATCTAAAGTTGGGTCCAGCTGAAAGCTCTTCCACTCCACTTCTACATCATCTTTGAATGGCAGTTTTTCCAACGCCTGTTCAAAATTATTTTTCCCGATATAACAAAACGGACACATTACATCCGACCAGATTTCTATTTTCATTGTATTCTATTTTAAATCAAAATGATACTGCAAATTTACTACATTTTATTAATGTAACAAAATTTATTACATTTTAATTTTAACAAGCCGACAGCCGTTGAACCCGTTTTTCAAATATCGTTTTCAGAATCATCATCAATAAGGCAAGAAGCCCGAAAACAAGGCCTACCCACGGAGTATACACTACTCCTTTTGTAATGATAACCCAGCCTCCTATTGTAGTTCCCAAAGTAACTCCCAGATTTCCGAATGAGGTAGCCAGACTATTTGCGAACTCCAATGAATCCGGAGCTGAAGAAATCATATAGGTTGATGCATTCAGAAAGCTTGGCGAATACAGAAATCCCCAGATCCCTATTACCGTGATGGTAGCCCATAAATTTCCGTCAGAAAAATACAGAAGCACGGGGATCAGAATGGTTCCTGAAAGAAAAAAAGCAGTCGTACCGGCAACATTTTTATTGAGCATTCTGCCTGCGATCCAGTTGGCTAGTATTCCTATTATTCCGAAAAGAAATAGCATATAACTGATCATTGAGGTATTCATTCCCTTGGCTTTGTTCAAATAATCGGCAAAATAGCTATAGGTAGAAAACCATGCCGTAATCATGAAAAAATTGGTTAATGTGCTCAGAATAAACGGTGGTTGTTTCAATATTCTCACCTGATTTCCATACGATTTCTTCTGTTTGACAGGCATTGAAGGCAAAAGAACATAAATTGAAATCAGGGCAATCAGACTTACTGCCGTCTGTACCATAAATGAATATTTCCATGAGCCAAGACCGGCAAGCCATGTTGCAAAAGGAACCGTGGTAACCATTGCGATGGCCACTCCATTAAAGACAATACTCATCAGACTGTTTTTACTGCGATCGTCTGCATCAGATACGGCAACAGACAACGCTGTAGCAATATACACAGGCTGTAAAAATGCCGGAAGAACCCTTACAAGCATCAAAAGCCAGAAAGGAGGTGAAAATGACGACACCATCCCAGTCACCAAGAACATAAAAATTGCTGCCATCATTATTTTTTTACGGTCAATACCCGATGTAAAAAGGGTCATAAAAGGTCCTGTAAGAGCAATGACCAGAGCAAATGCACTTAGAAGATACCCAGCTTTGTCAATACTGATGTGGTAATGTTCGGCAATCTGAGGCAGAATTCCAATGACACCAAATTCTGTGGTAATGACCGCTATAAATCCGAGACAGCCGATATATGCGTACTTCTTCATTATTTTGATGCTATTTCTGATTCAGGTTTTGATGGGCAAAAGAAGCCATTTCTTCTACGGCGGTCTGCACTTCATCCAATACTTCCCCCATATGCATAAAACCGTGAACCATATCTTTATAAAAGCTTGTCCGGATAGAGACGCCTGCTTTTTCCATATTTTCAGAAAGCTGTTTCCCATCATCGAGTAACGGATCATGTTCTGCTAAAATAACCAGCGTGGGCGGCGTTTCTTTAAAATTTTTTATTAAAACCGGAATAGCAAGTGGGTTGCCGGATTCTTCAGCAGGAAGATATGATTTCCAGGCTTCTACCCCTCCTTCCCTGTTGAGAACCGGGCCGTTTTCATAAGTCTCCCATGATTTGGAATTGAGACGGTTGTCTGCTGCCGGATAGATCAATATCTGGAATTTCAACTGATCACCGATTTGTGTAGAAACCGCTGTTGCCAGTGCACCTCCGGCACTATCTCCTATAATTCCTATCTGATCCGAATCAATTCCGAGATTTGCAGCATTGTCTATTACCCATTTTACAGTATCAACACAGTCATTCAGACCTGCCGGAAAAGGATGTTCAGGAGCGAGACAGTAATCCGCAAAAATAACTACAGAATTACTTTTATTGGCTAATTTACGGACCACAGCATCGTGGGTTTCAAACCCTCCGGCAATGAACCAGCCTCCATGAATGTAAATAATAGCAGATGATTTTTGAGTATCCCTTCCTTGTGGACGATAGATACGGATGGGAATCCGGCGGTTTTCTGCTGAAATATTTAATTCTTCAATCATCGCTACGGCTTCTTTTTTCCCGCTGAGCTGAAGAGACATAGTTTCAAGATATTTGCGGCTTGCGTCCAAAGGATTCTGTGCGTTGAATGGCTGTATTTTTTCTAAGTGATCTAAGATCTGAACGATTGGTGAAGTGAACTGCATTTTTATTTTTAATTTGAGTTAATATTATTTTTTGCAGTGAATGTGAGCGCTATTGTTCTTTACTGCTGCATATTTTCTGCTTCTGTAGGGCAAAATTAAATATCAAACCTTACATTTGCACTGTATACAACAGATTGTACGGTACTAACAAATTTGTAAGTAATGGGCAGAATAAAAGAAAACTCAACGAATAATATCAACCGACAATATATCCATGAATGTGATCTCACCTATGCCGTTTGTAAGATTGGTGGCAGATGGAAGCTCCTGATTTTGGATAAGTTAAAGGTTGAAAAACTCCGGTTCAGCGAGCTTAGAAAATCAATTTCAGGGATAACGGAAAGAATGCTTACGCTACAGCTTAGAGAGCTTGAAAAAGAGGGATTGGTAAAAAGAACCGTATATGCTCAGGTTCCTCCAAGAGTAGATTATGAGCTTACCGATATTGCCCGGGAACTGATTCCTATCTGGCAATTGTTGAGTGAATGGGGAGGCAGGCATAAGGAATTGATTCAGGAAGAATTACCCGCCGAAGAAAACTCATAAAAAACCTCAGATTGAGAAAGCTGTATGCTCTTAATCTGAGGCAGAAAAAGAAATATTTTGGTAAAAAAACCTCTGAATTTATAATTTTTTCAGAACCTGATGCTGGGACTGATGCATGAGCCTGATTCTGTTACCGATCAATAATTTCTGGAAAAGATACCGTTTGATATGGATTTTTTCTCCCCTTGCTACTTTATATTCAAAAATGAGTAAGACACCGGTGTCTTCTTTGGAAGCACCCAGCAAAAATGATCTGCTTCCTATCCGAAAAGACCTACTCCATCTTTCTTTCCGGGTTTCCTTAGAAATAACCTGTTTCATTGTACTAATTTTTTAAGTCTTAGACTGTGGTTCTTTGTGCTTTCAGGAAATTGTATGACTTTTTTGTCTCATTTTCTTTTCAATATCGCTAAGCATTCTGTACGTGAATTTCTGATAAAGCTTTTCATGGCCTATTTCTTCTACTTTTTCCACGATAGATTCTTTCAGCTTTCCTGTATTTCTTTCGATAGACCTCTCTTCTTTCTGAAACATGTTAAAATTGAGCAGATCCAGATCTATTCTGTCTTTGAACTGGCCATAAGCAGCGTTCAGGTATCCTTCAGAAAGCGGTCGTACCGGGTAAGTATTGACAACAATATGTATATCATTCGGATTCCCTCCCGTTTGTTCACTGATGTTCATATCCCATTCCAGATTAGCTGTATTCAGGATGTTGGCTCCAGTTATTCTTTTGGTTTTGGGAAGATCAATATTGAAAACCTGCCCGAAATACATATGCAGAAATTCACTGTTCTGAATGGTCTGTGCCAGCTTTTCTTTGTTGGTAAATAAAGAATCATTGACGGCGATAAGCTTTTTCAATTCATCGTTATTAGAAAGTACGGCGGTCATTTCAGCTTTAGTCTGTTGCCATTTTGAAAGAACCAGCTCCATATTCAGGACCTCTATGATCTCTCCTTTCTGTGACAGCTTTAGATGAAGCTCATTAAACATTCTGTTAAAAGCAGCCGTAACCTGTGCAATTTCTTTTACCAAATCGTTATTAGACTGATCCAGGAAAAGATCCAACAAAACAAGTCGGCATTCAATCTCATTGGGGGTACATCTGATCACGGTAAAATCATATCTCATGATGGTCCTTGAGGTCATATGATTGTCAATCAGTTTAGAATTTGTTTCAATCACTAATTCATACTGTTCATTGAATGGCTCGCTAATGAGAATGGTATTGTTCGGCATAGATAATGGTCTTAAATAAATTCTGTACTATAAGAAGATATATCTCCAATCTCATTATGTTCGAAATAATACCGGATCAGATCGAGTGCTTCCTGTTTAGTGACCTTAGTGGCTGCAAATTTGATGATGTTTTCGTCCAGCAGTATTTCTACTTTTATTTCTTTCTGATCAAAAATTTCATCATATCTCAAGGCTTTCAGCTGCAAATAAGAGTCTCCGAATTCCTGATTATAAAAGGTATTTTCGTCCGACCAGTCCAGCTTTTTGAATAAATCTACCGCCTCCTCAAAAGTAAGAGGGGGTTCATTATGGCTTTTTGATTCACTGTGTATTATTTTTCTTAGCTCCATATTGGGTGAGAATATTTGGTTTTTTATCGTAGAGATCTCCTTTATTTTCCTTCCAAAACTTCAATTAAAGGTTGATATTCTATTTTTTTTGCAAAATCAAGGGCACTTTGCTTGTTGTTTTTATAATTGGGGTCTGCTCCGTATTGTAAATAGGTTTTTACTAAACTGATGTCTTCCGGGGTTTTGACATAAAATACTGCATACCATAAAGGCTGTCCCCCGAATTGATCGGTAATGCTAAGATCAGCTCCCTTCTGAAGCAGCAATTCTGCTATTTTTATTTTATGGTTCACGCTTGTCCAGGCAATGGGTTGGCGCTCTGGTAACAAATGTAAAGCGGTTCTTCCCTCAACGTTTTGTAAATTCGGATCTGCACCGAAATCCAGCAGAAGTTCTACAGACTCTATACGCTCCATCATAACGGCCAGCATTAATGCCGTATGCCGCATCCCTTTTTCGGGATCATTGATAACAGCCTTGTTTTCAGCCAGTATTGCTTTCAGCTGTGTGGGATCTTTCCTGATGACTGCTTTATAGATATTCATAGATCACCATTAATTCTGTTGTTCTAAAATGTCTATTAATGGCTGCCATCCAACCTTTTTTGCAAAATCCAGGGGACTTCTATCTGATTTGTTTTTATTATTTATGTCTGCTTTATTTTTCACATACAACTCAACGAGTGGAAGTTTTTCCAGATCACCGTCCGCTGCTTCAAATACCGCCGTCCACAAAGGTTGGTTATTATAATTATCTTTGATATTAATATCTGCCCCATGCTTCATCAGCAATACTGCCATTTCAATTTTAGCTTCAGAAGAGGACCATTTGATAGGCTGCTTTACAGGAAGCAGATGCAATGCGGTTTTTCCATCTACATTTTGCAAATTGGGATCTGCTCCATATTCTAAAAGTAACTTTACGGATTGAACACGCTCCATTTCAGTGGCTAACATTAACGGAGTCTGCTGCATTCCTTTTTCTTTTTCATTGACGGATTCCGGATGCTCTTCCAACATTTTTTTCAATTCCGTTGGATCTTCTTTTATAGCTAATTGGTGAATATTCATACTTTATAAATTTATTGATCAAAAGGATACAATGAAACCTCTGATTCATGAGAATGCGAACTACTCGTCTCAGGAGTCTCCGGTCTGTAATATTGTGGATCATTATAATAATCAAGGAATTCCTGTTCTGTAATTCTTCCTTCTCTTAATGCTCTGATCAGATGCCTGTATTCATATCCTGGTTTATGACCTTTGTACCAGTTTCCTCTTAATGGCTCTCCGGGTCTCCAGATAATTTCATCCCCGGAAACAGGATCATAGACTTTGCCATCAGCTCTTCTGGAGTTATTGTAAATCTGCTCATTGAGTCTTGCTTCATTTCTGAAACTTGGACGTCCATCCTCATAAGCCCTGCCGGAAGGAGCTCTAAAGAAGGGGTTCGCTTCATTAGGTACCGGAGTTCCAGGTCTTATACCCCATGGATTGTCCCTGGTATAATATGGTTTCCCATTTGGACTCATAGCCATTCCTTTGGGAAGTGCTTTAAAATTCAGTCCATACAGTAAAAACATGGCATCCGAAAAACGCAGTCCGCTGATCCCCTGATCTGCAATACGGCTCCCGAATTCATATTCAGGCAAAGCACCTTTGGCCGCACTGTTAGCTAATGCTGCAGGATCTTCCTGTCCTAAAGCGTAATCATGCCACGCCGATTCTCCGCCGTGGGTAACTCTACTTCCCAGCAAAACAGCCCCGATGCTTCCGCCTCCTATTCCAAAAGATGCCCCTAAATTACGCAAAATACTCATTCCTGTAGGTCTGGCCAATGCCATAGCAGCTCTGGAAAAATTAATTCCGGTTCCAAGCGTTCCTCCGGAAGAAGTTACTCTCCCTAAAACCGAAAGGCCTCTGCTTAATCCCAGCCTTCCAGCAAGAGTGCTGGTGGTAGCAGTTGCAGAACCCGTTATAGATCCTACCCCTAATAGCTGTCCCCCTGTTCCGATAAGGGCTCCGGTCAAGAAACATTCTGTAAGTTTCGCACTATAGCTCACGGCGGCATATCCGAAAGCATCCAGCCAGCTTTTAATGTTAGGAGCAAATTGAATAATTCCTCCTGCTTTACATTCCATCTGATGGGCACCTGTAATGGTTTTGGTTCCTGTAGAAATAAAATTGGATTTACTTCCCATCCATTTTCTTGCAGGTCCCATTTTGTGCCCGCACAATAATCCGCCCACAACGGCACCGATAACTCCACCTACCAGCCCGGCTACTGCTCCCAATAGCACAAGCCCCATTCCTCCTGTAGCCACCGTAAGGACTCCTACTGCTACGGCAACAACTACAGCCAAAGCGGCTACTATTGCCAACAGCAGCATATATTTTTTGCAACCAAAGTCGATCCAGCTTACGGTACTTGTATCTTCTACGGTAATGTAAACTTTACCATCAATGGTTTTATTGCTTTTTCTGGTCCCCTGAAAAGGAGAAGGTACTGCCCCCTCGGAGCAGATCCAGAAATCCTTTTCGGTAATAATTTCAGCTCCCATATCCTTAATTTACAAATACATCGCCGCCGTCCAGTTTGGTTTCTCCTCCTATATGGTTCTTAGGAGAATTGATTTCTATCGCTTTTCCTCCTTTTACGCCTACTCCGTCAGAGCCGTCAAAGTTGATTACTTTCCCATTGATAAGAATGGTTCCGTCTGATTTCATGGTCAGGGAACTTTTTCCGGTGGTCAGCGTAATATTGGTATTGCAGGTCAGTGAAATATTTCCGGCATTATCCATTTTCAGAAGACTTTCGCTGCCTTTTCCTACGTTGATCGTTTTGGAAACGGCCGCATTGGTAGCCGCATTTCCGGCTCCGTCAAAATGCATATTCGCTCCGCCCTGGTCTTTCAGGTTCATAGATCCGGCTCCGTTGTCATATTTTAATTCTGCTCCGCTTCTTCCGCTGAAACTCATGACGTTATTTCCTGCTCCACCGCCTGCTCCAATACTGCCATGAAACAATCCTCCCATTACGAAAGGACGGTCAGGGTGTTGGTGAACAAAATTGACGACAATCTGATCCCCAACTTCCGGTATAGACATAAAACCACGGTTTTTGCTTACTTTATCACTGCTTCCTGCATCAGGAGACATAACCCGGATAAATTCAGTTGTGTTTTTTCCATTCTGCCAGTCAAATTGTACCTGCACCCGGCCCTGGTTCAAGGGATCGGTATTGGAGATGACTTTGGCAAACTGTGGTTCTGCTTTTGGGACTTCAAATTCCGGCCGTGGAATAAAGCCTGTGTCTGCAGCAATCGCCTCAAAATTTCCGGTATAATAGCCTCTGGAATCAACTTCATGACTGACGGCTGTAATCATCAGTTTGGTAAAATAGGAGGTCTGATTGGTTTCTGATTTCCGCATTTCAAGATCTGCAATACATCCGGGATATAAGAAAGGTATAGATGTATTTCCTGAAGTAATAAATACATTCACGGCTTTGCTGCCTGCAGTTCCTTTTTGTGAGGCATCAATATCCATAAAGGTGGATGCTTTAATAGGAGCTACTCTTAAAGACGGTGTTGTAAAGGTCTTTTGGGATATTTCATAAGCCCGTTTTGCAATATCAGACTGATGGTTTATTTTGGAATTTCCGGTGGTGAGCTTTTCGTTTTTACTGCTGTTATAGCCGTAAAAGGTAGGATTTACATGCTGAGCTCTCATATTGATTTTAATATCCTGTACACTGCTTCCATACACCAGCTGAACAGGTTTTTCCTGTGGTGGAAGTTTTCCGAAATGCAGAATTTCACCATCATAATAGAACTGTTCACCATAGGCTTCTGCTATTCTTGCCAGATAATTATAATGGGTTTCTTCATACTGTGAACTGTAAGAAACATTTCCGTGTTGGGAATCTACCCTGAAATCAAATTTATGACCGCTTAAACCTTCTTTGATCACCTGGTCTGCAATACTGTTTAAACTGATTTCCTGAGCGCCTCCAAAACTCTGAATATGAGGGGCAGCATCCAGAAGAACTGTAGGACTGTATCCTGTGAGTACAATATTCCCGAGGCTTCCTTTTTCCTGGCTGAAGCCTACTTCTGTAATGACTCCCACAAAATTTCTTTCGGGACTGTCTTCAACATCTTTATATTTGAAGATGGCTGTAATTCTTTTTCCCAAAAAATTCTGAGCCTCTTCCAGATTGTGATTTTCTGCATCTCCCAATGCATCATGAGCAAGGGTAAGACTAAAACTATGGTGCTTTGTTATACTCTGATTGAGGCTGAAATGTTTGAAATGAGGGATCAGCTTTCCTTCGATCACAATTTCAAGTTTTACGACCCTGTTGATTCCTAAAATCTGACTTGAAGGAATGGATGCGGCATTATGAATTTTTGAAGTAGGCTGATTAGACCATAGTTTATGATCGGTCGTCATGGGAATATTGTGCTGCATGCTCTGATTCATAAACATGGCCGGAGCGTTCTGAACAGCTTCTGCATAGCTCTTAGCCTGATTTATTTTTTCATCGGCTTTATTTATCGTTTTTGCTGCAGCGGCTTCCTTTATATTTTCTGTATTTAAGTTTTTGGGAGTTTGCTGCTTTGTAGGTTTATTATCTTTAAACATAACCTTTTTTTACTACTGATGAATTAGATTTCTTAATCTGATCATAGATCCCGTTTAAATTTTCATTGTCTACAGATATGAAAATTCCTTTTGCTGCAATTGTTTGAGAGTGTAAAAAGACAATTAAAACAAATAAAGTACAGAGCATCTGCTCATCAATAAAATACAGTAACAGAACGATGTATTTTGAAAAGGTTCACTGTTCTGGTATGTTTTATCTGGAAAAGAGATAAACTTTGAGGCTAAAAAAGCAATTGGTATTGATACAATTCCATTCTAACCTCAGTTAAGTCGGGTTTAAATTTCCTGTGAATTTGCTTCCATGATTCGTAAATTTTAAATATTAATACTTCTTGATAGGTGATGATGTTGTTCAAAGTTAGACAGAACAATTGTATCCGCAAAATATTTATATTGAATTTTTAATTTTTGTAGTAATTCTACGACTATAGATTTAAAAACAGCCATAACTAACACATTTGTAAACTGTTAAATAAAGTTAAATTACTTATTAACTTTCATTTATAAAGCCTGATAAGACTTCCATTCAAAGCAATTTTGGTATCCCTGAACAGTACAAAATTCACATTTTTTATTTGTATAAATAAAGAAAAAGTAAAAAGCACAAACTGAAATTGGGAATCATTTTTGACAAAAAATGACCGATACAAAAAGTATCGGTCAAAAGGTGATTAGAATATCCTGAATTCTTAGATTAAAATATAATCAAAGAAAAAATATAAAATGAATAAGACCTGTTACGAAGCCTGGTTTACTTTTCTGCAAAAGAGAATATGAGCAATCAATGCCAAAACACCAAATAAAGTCCCTACAAAACATACTCCAGTCCATTGTGCTTTCTGCCAGGCAAGAGATGCAAGCCATGTTCCCAATGATCCGCCAATGAAGTAAGAAACCATGTACACGGTATTCAATCTATTGACTGCATTGGATTTGATCAGGAAATAATTGGTCTGGTTCATAATATGGCTGGACTGTACTCCCAGGTCTACCAGAATGACTCCCACAATCAGTCCCCAGTATGTTTCCCCTGCAAAATACGTAAATCCCCAGCTTCCTATGACGATCAGTAATGAATACAGGATAATCCTGTTGATGTCCATGTATTTTTGCATTTTTCCCACTTTAGCTGCTGCCAAAGCACCTACTGCTCCAGCCAGTCCAAAACTACCTACTACAGAAGATCCTGCATTAAAGGGTGGTTTCTCCATATGAAAAACCAATGTTGTGAACAAAGCACACATAGACCCGAAAGCCATAGCCCCTCTGAATGAAGCAAGCTGAAGAATCGGCTGGGTTCTGGCAAGCTGGGCTACGGAACGCATCAGCTCTTTATAGGTTCCTTTGAAGTTGGGATGCAGCTCAGGAAGCATTTTATATACGGCCAGCCAGACTAAGATCATCAGCCCGGCCGCAATTCCAAACATTGCTCTCCACCCCCAGACTTCACCTACAATTCCTCCTACAAAGCGGGAAAGAAGGATCCCCAGTAAAAGGCCGGACATCACAAGCCCTATGTTAGCAGATTTTTCATTATCGGAAGATAGCTCTGCGGCTATCGGAACAAACAGCTGCGGAATAACGGAAGTAGCCCCAATCAGCAGGCTGGCTGCATACAACATCCACAATTGAGTGGCAAAAGTCATCCATAGCAGTGAGCCAAAAACAAGAAAAAGATCTATCAGGATCAGTTTTTTACGGAAAAATTTATCTCCAAGCGGAACGATCAGCAACAGACCCAGTGCATAGCCAATCTGAGTAAGCACAGAAATCCTGCTTGCTGCACTTTCGGAGACATGAAGGTCTTCAGAAATAAGCGCCAGTAAAGGCTGGTTATAATAATTGTTGGCTACTACTAACCCGGAAATAATGGCCATCAGCCATATCACTGTTCTGGAAATACCTTTAGAAGAACTCTCCTGCATTTTACAAATAAAGTTTTAATGAATAGAAAAAAGCGTTTCCTGATGATCAAAACCTATCGTTGCATAAAGGTTTCTGACCAAAAAAGGATTGCTTTTTGAGACGTCAAAGGTAGGTATTTTAATAAAAACAAATCATTAATTAAATCTGTCGTTATCATAGACGATTTTCTGCAACCAACGTTTAATAAAGTGTTTTTCTAATTTTATGATGGTTTTATCTTACATTTGTGTATACACCAACTTATGAATGATATGGATTGTAAAGAACAGATCCTAAAAAAATCTATAGAAGCAAAAGAAATTTACCTTCCTCATATTTCTGCCGATCCGGTGATCTTCGGGTTTGATCAGAAAGAGCTGAAGGTTTTACTGGCTAAAATGAATTACAGGAAACAATGGCTGCTTCCCGGCGGTTATGTGAAAAAAGATGAAGATCTGAATGATGCAGTGCTTAGAATTCTGGAATCCAGAACCGGGATTACAAATGTTTTTCTTGAGGAATTTGGCGTTTTTGGGAAGAAGAACAGAAGTGAATTGTATTTTGAAGACTTTGAAGACAGTCTTTTTCAGAAACAAAGGTTCATTTCTGTAGGCTATTATGCTTTGTACAAATCCTCTGAGATTAAGCCTGTTGCTGATGAAATGAGCGAGACCTGTGAATGGGTTTACCTGAGCCGGCTTCCGGAAATAGAACTTGCGATGGATCACCGAGAAATCATTGAAAAAGCTCTGCTTACCTTAAGAGAAAAGCTCTCCTGTAAACCTATAGGCTATAACCTGCTTCCTGAAAAATTTACCCTTCCGGAATTGCAGAAACTGTATGAAATATTACTAGGTAAAACGCTCAACCGGGGAAATTTTTACAAAAAAATTAAAAACTTAGGAATATTAAAAAAACTGGAAGAGCAACGCCGGGGGGGAGCACACAAGTCTCCTGACCTTTATTCTTTTGATTCTGAACATTATATGAAAGCCCTGGAAAATGGTTTGAGCAATTGGTAAATCTTATCGGCTAAGATCGTTTTTGTAGATCACTCCGATCGATGAAAAACCTTTGAAATTTTAGAAATATTGAGGAAATTTGCAGGATGAAAATCATTCCGCTCAAAGAAGGCAATTTCTCTGCAAGTAAAACCAAAGATTTTACGCTTTTGACCCCTGAAAACCGGGAAACCGCTAAGGGAATTAAAATGTCTGTACAACCTTTTCTTATCATTACTTCCAATGATTATATCCTTTTGGATGCCGGGATTGGCTGGAAGAATGAAGCAGGAATATCCGTTGTTTCTACGATTCTTAAGGAACATCATATCACCCCTGAACAGATTACCAAACTGCTTCTCTCCCACCTTCATAAAGACCATATTGAAGGCGCTGTAAGACTTACAGATGATGGTTTTGAAGCAACATTTCCGAATGCTGAAATCTATATCCAAAGACGTGAACTGGATTTTGCAATGGAAAATAAAGGAAATCCGTCTTTTGATTTTGAGATCTTAGAAAAACTGATCCAGCTGCCTTCTATCGTCTGGATGGATGATGATAAGGGACAGATTACTAATGAAATTTCATACGAAGTTGTAGGGGGACATACTCCGTTCATGCAGGTCTTCTGGATCAGAGAAAATGGTGAAACCGTCTTTTATGGTGCTGATGACCTTCCACAGGCTTCTTATCTGAAGTATCATCTGGCTTATAAAAGTGATTTTGACGGAAGAAAGGCAATGCAGCTAAGGCTTGGATGGGAAAAGGAAGCCCAGGAAAACCATTGGAAAATACTTCTTTATCATGATCTTGAGAAAGCCGTCGTAGAGTTTTAAATGAAAAATGGTTTAAATTTCATTAAACCATTTATAAATATCAAATTCAGAAGGAATGTTGAGCTTTTTTCGGATGCGGTTTTTCCGGTTCTGTATTGCTTTTGGCGTCACAAAGATGCATGTGGCAATTTCTTTCGTGGTCATATTGAGTTTCAAGTAGATACAAAAGATCATTTCAGAGTTTTTAAGGCCGGGCTGTATAGCCGATAACCTATTGAAAAAATCCGGGTAGACCAATCTGAATTTATTCAGCAAACGAGGAGAATTTGCTTTGGCCAATGCCATGATTTCGTCTTGTACAAGAATCTTTTGATTCAAATCCTCTAAGTTGGATTCAGTTTTTTTATTTTTCATAATATTTTCTCATCTCTACTAAATTTCAGATGCTACATATTTCTATGCACCTGTACATTTTTTCTTCTTGTCAATCAGTACTTTGACAACGTAATATTGGGTGTGAAACGATTTTCGCCTATTCAAAAATCCACACACTTTTTAAAATATAATTTAACAGTTCAGGGTGACCATTTGTATTGAGCCAACAACGATGTCAAACCATTCAGACAGGTGAATTTTTGTTTATTTTTTATTCAGGGCAAAGAAAGAAAAAATGATTAAAATTCTATTAAAACTGCGTACCACATACATACCACGTCACATTTTTAGTCAAAATATCATAACCGCTTTTACCAGCCTGTTTCCAATTATTTATAGTCCTGTTTTTGATTGGGTATAAATGTAACAAGTTCTCAGGTTTAGTTTTTATGATCCTGATCAATGTTTTCAGGCTCTTGTTACCCGCCGGCAGCTCAAATCACCTACCGGATTCTGGGTACAAACAGTGATACGCACCATCAAGGTAATGGAGAAAGAGAAAATTTATGATTAAAGTTATATACTCCCTACAGATCCAACTGCTTCTGAAACTCTTCCAGATATTTTGCAATGTGAATTCCGTCTGCCAGGCCGTGATGCGCTTCAATAGAAACGGGAAGGTATTTCTTACCATCACGGATATTAAATTTTCCGAAAGACACCTTTGGTACCGATTCGTCATTATTAAAATTTGTAGGATGGAGAATAGCACTGAAAGAATTCCACGGAATGGTAGTGTGCCTCACATGATCTTTCCCCAACCTGTCATTGCTCAGTCTGAGCCCTGTAGAATGATGCACCCCTTTGATCTCTTCCTGTAAAGCAGCATTGAAAATTTCAAAATCTTCCGAAAAAGGAGTAAATGAAAACCCAAAAGTACCGTCCGGCCTTGCAATCGTACTTCCGGCATGCACTGTATCAAACTGTACCACCTGCCCATCAACGATTCTAAGTTTTAATTCGTCCACCGTATTGATGGCAACCATAGATTTGTGATAATAATAGGCAAAGAAAGAATATCCGTTATTTTTTGCCGTATCATAAGCTTGTGTACAGTCTACTTCTGTTGTAAAGCCAAAATAAGGACTTGCCATATTAGAAAAAAACTCAAAATGCTCCCTTCTGTTCCATTGTTCAAGGTCTACGATCTTCATTGATTTTTTATTTTGCTGCAAATTTCAGCAATTTTAATCGCTTTTCAGACTTGTTTCGAAAGAAATTTCAGAAGGTAAGGCTTATTTTTTTGGATTCATTTTAGTAAAGCATAATTATTGCATTATTTTATTCATGGAAGCTCAAAGTTTTTCATCAAAACATGTATTACAAATAGCATCATTATGGAAATACAAAATCTTAAAGGCAACAACTGGTCAGCAAGGAAAGTAGATCACATTTATATGGTAAGCATTAGCAATCATTCCAATATTGTAGAGACATTAACGGATTTTGTTCAAGATCAGAACATTCAGGCAGGCGAAGTAACAGGAATAGGTGCTGTAAGTGAGGCTACTCTGCGTTTCTTTAATCCATCAACAAAAAATTATGTTGATAAAGCCTTTAAAGAACAGATGGAAGTTACCAATATTTCAGGAAACGTTTCTGAAATTGAAGGAAAACTGACTCTCCACCTGCATATTACTTTGGGAAGAGAAGATTATACCGCTTTAGCCGGACACCTTCTGGAAGCAAAGGTTCAGGGAGCAGCAGAATTTATTTTGTATCCGTTAAATACAAGAGTCATCAAAAGAAAAGACCAGGAAGCCGGTATTAACTTCTATGATTTTGAACAATAACAACGAATGTCTTATTTTTGATAAAATATTTGTCTGATGCTCGACGTCCTGCTTTCCCATATTCAAAATAAGGTTGCTGTCACCGATGAAGATAAAGAGCGGATTCAATCTTTCTTTACCTCCAGGAAACTCCGAAAAAAACAATATCTGCTTCAGGAAGGTGATATTTGTAAATGCCTGTCTTTTGTAAGCAAAGGATTATTAAAATCTTATTTTCTCGATGAAAAAGGAAATGAGCGGATCAATATGTTTGCTTTTGAAGGCTGGTGGATCTCAGATTTCAACAGTTTTATCCATCAGGAAAAAGCCGTTCTGAATATTGATGCCATAGAAGAGACTGAGGTATTGATGATTACCCTGGCAGATTATGAAAAAATGTTGCTGGAAATTCCTGTGATGGATCGTTATTTCAGAATTTTATATCAGAATAGTTTGGTAACGAAAGATTACAGACTTATTGTTTCCAATGGATATACTGCTGAAGAAAAATACCTGGAGCTTGCACAGAAGAATCCGGAAATGATCAAAAGAGTTCCTCACAATCTTATCGCTTCCTATCTGGGGCTTGCTCCTGAGACGGTAAGCAGAATACGTAAAAAGAATTCCCTGAATAATACTTGATCCAGATCAATCGAAATGCATGATTCAGGTCAAGGGTAAAACCCTGGTCCGGACCATAATTTTGTAAAAAAAATTTACAATACTTATGGAAAATATTGCATTGGTAGTAGGCGCTACCGGAATTACAGGCAGTAATCTTGCTGAAGAACTTATTGCACAAGGTTGGACAACTTATGGACTGTCCAGAAATCCCAACAACAATATTCCCGGTCTCCGTACCGTAAAAGCAGATCTCTTAGATGAGCAAAGCCTCATGGAAGCATTAGACGGGATCTCTCCTACTCATGTTTATTTTACAACCTGGATGCGCCATGATACGGAAGAAGACAATATCCGTGTCAACAGTACACTGGTCAGAAATCTGCTGAATATACTGTCTCCTAAAAAATCCGTCAGACATGTAGCCTTGGTTACAGGTTTAAAACACTATCTTGGGCCTTTTGAGGCTTATGTTAAAGAAGGAATTCTTCCGGAAACACCTGTCAGAGAAGAACATCCAAGACTTTCATTACCTAATTTTTATTATGCTCAGGAAGATGAAGTATATACGGCATCAGAAAGAGATGGGTTTACGTGGAGTATTCACAGACCTCATACCGTTATTGGATATGCTGTGGGCAACCTGATGAATATAGGAACCACCTTAGCGGTCTATGCCAGCATTTGTAAAGAAACAGGCAGGAAGATGATCTGGCCGGGTTCTGAAGCACAATGGAATGGTATTTCTGATGTGACCGATGCCGGAATACTAGCCAAACAATTGGTCTGGGCATCCGTTACCGAATCTGCTCAAAACCAGGCATTCAACATTACCAATGGTGATGTATTCCGCTGGAAATGGCTTTGGAAGAGGCTTGCAGATTGGTTTGGTATTGAATCTGAAGGCTATAACGGAACAATAAGACCTTTGGAAAAAGAACTGAAAAATGATCAGCAGCTTTGGGAAGAAATTGCAGTAAAATACCATCTGAACGAGAAAAACCTTGATCGCTTATCCTCGGCCTGGCATACAGACTTGGATCTTGGACGTCCTCTGGAGGTCATGTGTGATATGTCTGCCAGCAGAAAACAGGGATTCTCGGCCTTTAAAAGTACAGAAGACTCGTTTATTGAAGTCTTTGAGAGGCTAAGAGCGGAAAAGATAATTCCATCCTTATAAACTTTCTACAAAACAGCTAACCCCACAGAGTCTTTCTAATCTCCAGAGAGGTTTTTATGGCCACGAATACACGAATTTTTTCATACTATTCGTGCATTCGTGGCATATAAAAAATACGTTCGTATCCTTGACAGATTTTCCTACAGCATAGGAGTATAATAATCGATAAACATCAGAACCCAGGTGTTCATCAGTATTTAATAGTTGTGTTTTTTATTGTTTTTATCATACTTCCGATGTAGTCATCCCAAATTTATTTTTGAAGGAAAAATAGAAGTGAGACAGATTCTCAAACCCCAGATCAAGATAAATATCCGATGGCTTTTTCCCTTTATTCTTAATTAAATAATAGGCTTCCTTCAACCTTCTTTCCTTCAGCCACTGCTTTGGCGTCATATTGAATATTTTATTAAAATCCCGTTTAAACCCCGAAAGACTGCGTCCTGTAAGTCTTGCAAAAGCTTCTATGGATACATTGAACATGAAATTCTTATTCATAAATTCTTTCAGATCGATTTTATGAGGTTCAGAAAAATCAAACAACAAATCCTTGAGGTCAGGATGACTTTGAAGGAGAAGTTCTATCGCTTCTTTTACCTTTATAGCAGCCAGCCGCGGAGAAATCTCTTTGGTTTTATAAACGTATGGAATGAGCGAGGTGAAATAACTTGTAAAAAAATCATCCGGTTCAAAAAACAGCCGGCTACTATCCGGAAAAGGACTATTAGCAGAGATCTTATTTTCGGCCGCAAACTGTCTAAGCGTTTCATAATCTAATGTAATGGAAAGAAACTGATATTTTTCATTCTTTGAAGGATATTTCATCGTTCTGATCAATTGATTTTTTCTCACCAGAACCACCGTATTCTCCCTGATGACAGTCTTTCCCTGTTCATGAAAAGCATGTGTTTCCCCTGATAACTGAAATCCCAGAAAATGGTCAGGAATAAATTCTTCATGCCCTTTGTAGGATTCAAAAGCACATGAATAAACCAGTTTGTCAAATATGATCTCAGAAGTTTTCTCCATACTGCAAATATCTGAAAATTACCCAATAACAGAAGCTCCTGCGGTTGCAATTTCTTTATCCTGTTCCGGACTTCCGCCTGAAGAAGCAATCCCTCCTATTACTTTTCCGTCTGGACTTTTAATAACAACTCCACCAGCAATGGTTAAAAGACCTCCGTTAGAATTCAGCATTCCGTATCCGTGAATATCTGCTCCGGAAATAATATTGCCCATTATATCGCTGTCAATCCCGAACATCACAGCCGTTTGAGCCTTTTTCATGGCAAATTCTATCACTCCATATACACTGTCAAGCCTTGCAAAAGCCATAAGATGGCCTCCCTGATCTACTATGGCAATGCTTACCGGAATATTCATCGATCCGGCTTTTTGAATTGCTGCCTGTAATGCTTTTTCAGCAAGTTCATAACTTAGTTCCATCTTATTAGCTTTTTGCGGTCCAGGCTTCTGCCTGCAGTTGTTTTACAAAATCTTCCGTCTCTTTTGGGTGTACATTTCTGAAATTGGAATGATCATCCAATACCACATCCACAATACATTCTGCCATAGATTGAGGATCCAACTGATGGGCCAATGATTCTGCAGCGCCATCAAAGGCTGAAAGAGGAGTGAAATTCTTTTCAGGATTGTACCAACGGAAAATAGAATCTACCCCACGGTCATTAAAACCAGTTCCAAATATTCCCGGATTGCAGGTTGCAATTTTGATATTAAATGGAGCAAGTTCTGTTCTCAAGCCTTCAGCTATAGATCCCATAGCATGTTTGGATGCACAGTAAGCTGCAACATAAGGAACCGTCCACAATTCTCCCATGGAAGTCGTAAATACGATCTTACCCGGTTTCTTCTGATCAATAAACTTTTTGATAAAGCCCTGTGCCAGAGCCAGTCCACCAAAAACGTTGACATCAAACATAGAGCGGATCAGATCTATGGGCTGCTCAGCAATAGGACCGCCTTCCATAATTCCGGCATTGCTTACCAGAATATCAATATCATATTTTTGATGAATATACTCCAGATCACGAGGATTGGTGACATCCAGTTTATCCACGGTAAGATCAATTCCTGATTCTTTTGCTTCACGGATCAGATCACTCATCTGGGGATATACCTGGGTAGTTGCAATTACTTTATACCCTTTTTTAGCAAGATCGAAAGCTGCAATTTTTCCGAATCCACTTGCTGCCCCTGTAATTAAAATAGTTTTGCTCATTGTATTTTGTTTTTAAATGATGATACAAAGTTCAAAGATTTAAGACCCGGGAATATTGGTACAAAGTTCAAATATATATTGCTGAAAAGTTCAGTTTTTTTTGAGACCGACCACACAGGAGTGCTACTATTCAATAGGAACGGGCTTTAGCCCGTTATACAAATATCATAAAAATCAATGGGCTTTAGCCCAAACCTGCTACAGAACCATTATTAATTATTTTATATAAAGAGATACGATATAAATCAATCATACCACATATTTGTAAATTACCCAGGAGAATAGAAATAAAATCATCCGTTTATCGTAAATTGGTTAAGTTTTTGAAGCTTATCTGATAAATTACTCACACCATTGAAATTAATCACATTTACCCAAAAAGGAATCTACTGCCCGCAGGGAAAATTCTATATAGATCCCTGGAGACCCGTTGATATGGCGATCATTACCCACGGACACGCTGACCATGCACGCTGGGGAATGAAGAAATACCTTTGTCATCATTTTACAAAACCTATTTTACATCAAAGAATCGGAGTGGATATTGAATGTCAGAGTATAGAATACGGAGAAAAGATCAATATCAATGGTGTACAGGTTTCGCTTCATCCTGCCGGACATATTATAGGCTCTGCACAGATAAAACTGGAATATAAAGGTTACATAACCGTCATTTCCGGCGACTATAAAACACAGAATGATGGACTGAGCACACCTTTTGAACTGGTAAAATGTAACGAATTTGTGACGGAAAGTACTTTTGGATTACCCGTTTATAATTGGCTGGAAATTGATGATCTGAATAAAAAACTTCAAAATTGGGTATTAAAGAACCGGGAAGATAATAAAACTTCTGTATTTATAGGCTATTCTCTGGGCAAAGCTCAGCGTATCATGAAAGCTGTGGAAGGATTAGGAAAAATATATGTTCACAATTCCATCGGAAAACTGAACGAAGCTTTCGAGGCCGTAGGAATTGACCTTCCTAACTATACGATTGCAGATTTCAGAGAACATCCCAAAGAAATGGAACACAAAATTGTGATTGTGCCTCCCGCTCTGCTTGACAGCAATGTCATTAAAAAAATTCCAGCAGCTGCAACAGCGATCTGCTCCGGATGGATGCAGGTGCGTGGAGCCAGACGTTGGCGAAGTGCAGATGCCGGGTTTGCAATGAGTGATCATGCGGACTGGAAAGGATTATTACAGACTGTAAAAGCTACGGAAGCAGACCTCGTACATGTTACCCACGGACAGACTGAAATATTTTCAAAATATCTGAATGAAATAGGAGTTCGGGCAGATGTTGTAGAAACCTTGTTTGGAGATGATGAAGAAGCATCAGAAAAAGAAACCATACAAAATCCGGAGTTATGAGACATTTTGCAGATTTGATCAACGCTTTGGAAACCACCAATAAGACCAATGCCAAAATAGATGCTATCATCGACTATCTTGAAAGAACTCTTGATGAAGATAAACTGTGGTTTATTGCTTTGTTTACGGGAAAACGTCCCAAAAGAAATGTCAATACCAATTATATGAAAGAATGGGCATTGGAAATTACAAAACTTCCGTTGTGGTTGTTTCAGGAAAGCTATTCTTCCGTGGGAGATCTGGGGGAAACACTCTCGTTGATACTTCCTCCGCCCCGGCAAAAAATTGACCGCAGTCTATCACAATGGATGAATGATATTGTAGATTTAAAGGATAAAACAGAAGCCGAAAAAAAAGAATTTGTACTGAATTCATGGGATGGTCTGGATTACACAGAAAGACTCATTTTCAACAAATTAATTGGCGGAAGCTTCCGGATTGGTGTTTCTGATAAAACCCTGATCAATGCCCTTACCAAATTTTCAGGACAGGAATCCAGCACGCTGATGCACAGCCTGATGGGAAAATGGGTACCCGGAGAGGTTTCTTTCCAGGAATTGATCTCTGCAGAGAATGTCAACCCGGATAATTCAAAACCCTATCCTTTCTGTCTTGCCTATCCTTTGGAAAAAGAACTTGAAGAGCTCGGAGAACCCGGTGAATGGCTGGCAGAATATAAATGGGACGGAATCAGAGGGCAAATCATCCGCAGGAATGATGAAGTCTTCATATGGTCAAGAGGAGAAGAATTGATTACGGAACAGTTTCCGGAAATCACAGAAACAGTAAAAGCAATGAATGGCAACTTTGTCATAGATGGAGAAATACTTGCGGTAAAAGAAGATAAAGTTTTAAATTTTAATGAATTACAGAAAAGATTAAACAGGAAAAATTTAACAAAGAAAATGCTTTCCGAAATTCCTATCCAGGTCTTTGCTTATGATCTTTTAGAACTTGAAAATAATGATCTGAGAGAGAAACCGATTTCAGGAAGGCGGGCTCTATTGGAAGAATTATTATTAAATGAATCTCCGGAGAATATTAAGCTTTCCGAAAGTATAGATTTTGAAGAATGGAACGAACTGAACCTCATCAGGGAAAATTCAAGAGCCGTAAACAGCGAAGGACTGATGTTGAAACAGAAAAATTCGCCTTACCATTCCGGGCGTAAAAAAGGTGACTGGTGGAAATGGAAAATCAATCCGTTTACCATTGATGCTGTTTTGATCTATGCTCAGAAAGGAAGTGGCAGACGAAGTGCCTATTATACAGATTATACCTTTGCGGTAAAGAATGGAGATCAGCTGGTGACCATTGCAAAAGCCTACTCAGGGCTTACGGATAAGGAGATTATGGAAGTAAGCAGATTTGTTACCAAAAACGCAATTGAAAAATTCGGACCTGTGCGAACAGTAAAAGCAGAACTGGTCTTCGAGATCGCCTTTGAAGGAATAGGACTCAGTAACCGTCATAAAAGCGGAGTGGCGCTACGTTTTCCGAGAATCGTAAGATGGCGGAAAGATAAAACGGTAGATGACATCGACCACCTGGAAGAAATAAAAAAACTGATACAGTAATTTGGCAGCTTTTGAACATACCAACGGATTTACAATCATTCAGCAATGGATGACCGATAAAGGCATCTCTCCTTTTAAGTTTCAGATCGATACATGGCGGAAATTCGAAAATGGATATAGCGGGATGGTGATTGCTCCCACAGGATTTGGGAAAACATTTTCAGTATTTCTGGCTTTGGTTTCAGATTTCCTCAATCATCCTGAGCAATACAAAAAAGGATTGAAAATGATCTGGATCACCCCACTCCGATCCCTTTCTAAAGATATTGCCAAAGCCATGCAGGAAGCCATCGATGAAATTGGATTAGACTGGACTGTAGGGGTAAGAAACGGAGATACCGATCCGAAAGTAAGGCAGCAACAGGTAAGAAAAATGCCTGAAATACTCGTTGTAACGCCGGAAAGTCTGCACTTGCTTCTGGCTCAGAAAAATCATGAGTCTTTTTTCCGGGATATGAAATGTATAGTGGTGGATGAATGGCATGAGCTATTGGGATCCAAACGTGGCGTTATGGTTGAGCTGGGAATTTCGCAGCTTAGAAAGTACATGCCTAAAATAAAGATCTGGGGAATTACCGCTACCATCGGAAATCTGGATGAAGCCATGGAGGTTCTTATTCCTTATGACATCAAAAAAGCAAAGATTACCGCCAAAGAACATAAGAAAATAGATATACTCCCAGTGTTCCCCGATGAAATTGAAATATTGCCCTGGGCAGGCCATCTCGGTAATAAACTGGCAGATAAAGTAGTGCCAATTATTCTCAATTCAAAATCAACCATTGTTTTTACCAATACCAGAAGTCAGAGTGAAATGTGGTACCAGCTTCTATTGAGTGCTTATCCGGATTTTGCAGGGCAGATTGCCATTCATCATAGTTCTATTGACGCCCATTTAAGAATATGGATCGAAGAAAATTTAAGTTCCGGAAAATTAAAAGCAGTGGTTTCTACCTCATCATTAGATCTGGGAATTGATTTTAAACCAGTAGATACCGTTATTCAGATTGGGTCAGCAAAAGGAGTGGCCCGTTTTCTTCAGCGTGCAGGCCGTAGTGGACACTCCCCTTTCGAAACGTCCAAAATTTACTGTGTACCTACCCATTCTCTCGAACTGATCGAAGTCTCAGCTTTAAAGGAAGCGGTAAAACAGAACGTGGTAGAACCCAGAGAACCTCAGGTTTTGTGTTTTGACGTATTGGTTCAGTTTCTGATGACTCTGGCTGTTGGAGATGGCTTTTATCCTGATGAAACCTATGAAAGAATAAAAAAAGTATATGCCTTTCAGGAAATGATGGTGGAAGAATGGAAAAGTATCCTCGAATTTCTGACCATTGGAGGCAGTGTTTTAAAGAATTACGAGGAATTTCATAAGATCGTCATTATGGAAGATGGGCTGTATAAAGTAACTTCACGGAAGATTGCCATGCTTCACCGGATGAATATGGGAGTCATTGTGAGTGATGCCATGCTGAAGGTTAAATTTATTTCCGGTGGTTATATAGGAATGATTGAAGAATATTTTATCTCCAAACTGAAAAAAGAAGAAAAATTCATTCTGGCCGGACGCACCCTTGAAGTAGCGATGATCAAAGATATGACGGTGTATGTAAGAGCGGCAAAAGGCAAGGCACTTGTTCCGAGTTATCTTGGAGGAAGGTTACCTTTAAGTTCAGATCTTGGACACTTTTTAAGAGAAAAATTATCTCATGCCTTAAACCCGAAAGCTTCCGAAAAAGAACTGAAATTCCTGCATCCTCTGTTAGTCAATCAGGAAACGAATTCCCATATCCCGAAAGAAAACGAATTTCTGGTCGAAATGATCAAAAACCGCGAAGGTTACCATCTGTTTATGTATCCTTTTGAAGGAAGGCTCGTGCATGAAGTAATGGCTGCTTTGATCGCTTATCGTATTTCAAAGCTGGCTCCTATTTCCTTTTCCATGGCCATGAATGATTACGGATTCGAGCTCTTCAGCGATAAAGAAATTCCATTGAATGAAGAAAACTTACATAAGATCTTAACCCGTGACCAGCTGATGCAGGATGTGATTGCCAGTATCAACTCTGCAGAAATGGCAAGACGGAAGTTCCGGGATATTGCCGTGATTTCAGGAATGGTAATTCAGAATTATGCAGGTAAACAGCGGTCTAATAAATCTTTACAAAGCTCAGCAGGACTTATTTTTAAAGTACTGGAAGACTACGACCCCAATCATTTTCTTATCAAACAGGCTTATACCGAAGTCTTTAATATGCAGCTTCAGGAACAGAGACTGGTGGAAGCATTCAAAAGGATTGAAAAATCTGAAATTATTCTGAAGTACTCAAAATCTTTTACTCCGCTCAGCTTCCCTATAAAAGTAGACAGCCTGAGACAAACCCTTTCCAGTGAAGGTCTGGATGCAAGAATCAGGAACATGCTCAAGCTTTCAGGAATTAATGAGGACTAATGGAAATTTCATAGGGTAAAGGATATAAAAAACTTGTATTTTTTCATGTTAAAACCCTTTGAAAAGTTTAATAATCGCCGTACCTTAGAGTATCTTCTCTGAAGATTAAATAACGTTCAAATCATGGCAAAATTATTCTTAGTCCGTCACGGACAGTCACTTTGGAATCTGGAAAACAGATTTACAGGTTGGCAGGATATTGATATTACAGAAGCAGGAATTGAAGAAGCAAAAAAGGCAGGAGTTGCTTTAAAAAAAGAGAGAATAGATATTGCTTTTACTTCCGCACTGATCCGGGCACAGCATACCCTTAGCATTATTCTGGAAGAAACGGGAAACCCCTATATTCCGGTTGTTATGGACAAAGCATTGAATGAGCGCTCCTATGGACACCTGGAAGGTCTCAATAAAGCTGAAACAGCGCAGAAATACGGCGAAGAGCAGGTTCATACCTGGCGCAGATCATATGATGTGGTTCCTCCGGGTGGTGAAAGCCTTAAAGATACTTATAACCGGGTTATTCCTTATTTTGAAGCTCAGATTCTCCCTTTGTTGAAACAAGGCGAAAATGTACTGATTGTAGCCCATGGAAACAGCCTCCGGGCGCTGATCATGTATTTGGAACATCTGTCTCCGGATGAAATTCTGGAAAGAGAAATTGCCACCGGAGTTCCCCTCACCTATATTTTTGATGAACATTTTCATGTAAGCAAAAAAGAGAGCTGAGTATAGGTATGATATAAAAAATTATTGATATTAAATACATTCTATCTGAATCCAAAATCCATAATTATTCAAAGTGTTTATTGCAACAAAAAAGATCTCCATTCAAAACGAAATTTTCATCCTGACCAATCAGCGGGCAGCATTCCGGGAACAAGGAAAAGCATTGATTCTTTCTGATCTTCATATCGGGAAGACGGCTCATTTCCGCAAAAACGGCATTGCACTGTCCAATCACATCATGAAAAGTGATCTGGAAAGATTGTCTGCACTGATCGAATATTTTCAGCCTGACAAATTTATTGTCGTGGGTGATCTTCTGCACGCAGGAGACAATTCGGATGTTGATGAATTCTGTACATGGAAAAGCCAATATCCTGATCTGCAATTTTACCTGGTCGAAGGAAATCACGACCGGATCTCAGCATCTCTGGAAAAAAAGCTCTGTCTGGATTTCAAATCTGACCTGCTGGAGATTGATGGATTTACTTTTATTCATGATTTTGAGCCCATCAAATCCGGATTTCAGATCACAGGGCATATTCATCCGGGAATTGTTTTACATTCTGCCATAAAAAGCATAAGACTTCCCTGCTTTGCACTTAGTGATAACCAATTGTTGCTTCCTGCTTTTAGTAAGTTTACGGGATTGGATACGAAGAATCTTCCTAAAAAAAGTAAATTTTTTGTGTTTACAGATGCTGAGATTTATGAGATTTGAGTTTCTTTAGACAGCATTGTAATAAGAAATATTTGTTCAGGCAAATTGAAAAATGTCAAAACAGTAAAAAAGCCCCTTAATTGGGGTCTTAAATGGTATCTCAGAGACTTATGTGTCTAATCTTTCTTTCCAATATTTTCAGCAAATAAAAGAATCTCTTTATTGACTGCATCAGCATTTGCTTTGTTCGTAATAATGCTGCCATGGCTTGCATTCATAACAATCTGTTTTCCATTAGAAGAGAGTTCTTTTAGTTCTTTTTGCATATCAAACCATAATTTAACTTCTTTATCAGGATCAATTCCCTCTTTTCTGTATCTGTTTTTCTGGGATTCTTTATACTGTTCTGTAGCAGTAAATACCAAGAGCGGTAATGAATCTAAACTCTTTGATTTACCTGCCCGAGCCAGTACATCATTCGTTAATTTATTCTCTCTTAAAAACATACGGAAAACATCTCCGGAAGTAAAGGTCAGTGATTGTGAACGGCTGTACACTTCCTGAGGTAAACCATCGCCTTGATAATTGGGCTTACTGATTATTTTATTATAAACACCCCAAATCCCTAAATCGGCAAGTATAGACCCTATTTTTAATAACCTCGCCTGGCCATTAGGGACCAATTCCTTTTGAGCTAGCCGCTTCCATTGTTCAGGATGGCTTGAGTCTATGAAAACAATGCCTTCAACTTCATTTGGATAAAGATCTCTGAAAATTCTGCTGTAAGGACCTCCCATAGAATGACCAATCAGAATATAAGGTGGTTTTTCGCCAGTTTTTTCTAATAATTCATGAAGCTGTTTTGCGTAAAATTCAGGAGATCTATTCTCTTGATTGCTTGATTCACTAAACCATTTTCCATCTCTATCATAGCGTATCACTCTCGTATTATTTTTCAAACCTTCTGCTACCCAATGCAACATATCTGTATTACTGTGGGCACCGGATTCAATAATAACCGTAGGTAAAGACTTCTTTTCTCCTTCTGCTCTTACATGAATATTGGTTCCGTTAACATTCACTAATTTACCAGGTGGAACAGGTTTGGAGCTGAATAATTTGTACCCCATTCCCAAGAGCAATATTAATACTAGAATTCCCACAATAAGTTGACCAATAAACTTAAAGGTTTTTAAAATTAATTTCATAGTTATTTTTGAATTTTATACTGACAATAGCAGAAATGCCAAACCAATTAGTTTTCCGGTAAATATAACAAAAAGCCCTCTCAAAGAGAAGGCTACTGCTTAATTTATTAATTCTGTTCCTGCTTCAACTAAGCCTTTCACAATATTTTTTATTATTTCCTTTTTACCTTCAGCCCAAAACTCTTTGATGAAACTTATTCCTTGTTTAGCAATCTTTGCAAATATTTTTGAAACATGTTCCGCAATCCACTTTTGAGACCTAGTTGGCAGGCTTTCCCTTACTTCAGTAATATCTGTAATAATAGACTCGACCTGTTCTCTATTGTTGTCATCAGTCATTTCTATTAGCCTCGTACTTACTTGTTCTAATAGATAATCTAATTGTAAAATTTGAGTAGTCCTGAAAGGTCGTGTTTCGGCATCTTCATCAACTAATTCAAAGTTTGTATAGAATTCTTCTTCATAAGATTCAAGTATTGGATCATCAAAGAATGATTTTACTTTGCTGTAATTTTCCAAAGATTGAACCCATGAATTAAAAGTAGTTGTAAGGCTATCCCCTCCTATCGTTGTAGACATTGCTCCTACTTCTTTGTCATTTCTTGGTGAGTAAATTATCGAGTAGATGACTTTCTCATCCCGAACCTGGTATTTTTCAATAGTAAAGTAAAATTTTGAATTTGGATCTTTATCTTTTACTAAAAGTAGGCTATTGCCAGGATGCTCAATTGTAAACAATTTTCCTTGCAATCCCACAAATGGTTCTAATGCCTTTAATACTGAAAGTGGTAAATTTTTCTTGGCCATATTATGATTTTTTTTCAAAAATACCACAATCAAATGTCTCCTACAATCTTTTTACTGAACTACTGGTTTGGGCGGTGCCGGATTTTCTTTCTTGATCTCCTCTTGCATTTTATCCACTTCCTTGATCCCGGCTTTCTCTATTCTTGCCTTCTGTCTGAATTGGAGTTCATTTCCACTTACCTCCATTACCATTTCATAGAACTTAGCTTCGTTGTTGATATATAGAAGTGATATTAGACATTACAAAAGACTTCTATCTTCAAAAAATCACACAACATAATACTCTCGCTTAGTCGAATCAACTTGTTGATTCCCCTCTTTGCCCCCTCAAAATAGAATAGCATAATAATAAAACTTTGCGTCAAATAAAAAAATAAGAGCAGATCAATCATCTGCCCTTATTATAAAGCCTGCTTCATATACTTACTTCAATCTAACACTTCGGCTTTATCTATATTTGGTAGAAATGGAATTTAATACACTCCATAAACCACCTCATCAAATTTTTATCGTACCTTCAATAGTGATATTAGCTACTAATCTGCTTTTTTACTCAAACGAATACTATAAACAGTAATCAATACCGTAACAACCAGGAATAAAGCCCCAATCCACGGAGTACTTCCCAACCCTAATGATGAGGTTACAATCATCCCGCCGGCATAAGACCCAATCGCAATACCGATATTGAATGCTGCAATATTAATTCCTGAAGCGACGTCTTCAGTTCCCGGAAGTTCTTTTTCCGCAATTTGTACAACCAGAAGCTGAAGCCCCGGAACACTGGCAAAAGAAAGAGCTCCCAAAAAAAACAGGGTAATGATACTTAAAACCGGACTGCTTACAGTAAAATAAAAAGCAAGCAAAACCAGTCCCTGTGCGGCGAACATCCACAGAAGTGCTTTCAGAGGATTTTTATTGGCCACTTTCCCACCGATAAGATTTCCTAAAGCAATGGCAATTCCATAAATAAGCAGGATAAAAGTGACAGTAGATTCCTGAAATCCTGTAATCTTCTGTAAAATTGGAGACAGATAAGTGAAAACTACAAACGTTCCGCCATATCCCATAGCAGTCATTAGAAAAGCAAAGATCAGACGTTTGTTTCCCAACACTTTAAACTGACTTTTTAATGAAGCTGTTTTTCCGTTCTTTAAATTATTGGGAACCAGCAACAAACTGGCTACCAGCCCGATCATTCCAAGGATAGAAACGCCTATAAATGTTGCTCTCCAGCCAAAATGCTGCCCTATAAAAGTTCCTAACGGCACTCCTGTTACAATCGCCAGTGTAAGTCCGGCAAACATAATGGAAATAGCGGTAGCCCTTTTCTCTTCGGGCACCAATGATGCTGCAATGGTTGATCCGATTGAAAAATAAACACCATGCGCAAACCCTGTCAGAATTCTTGCAAGAACGAGGGTAATAAAGCCTGGAGCAATAGATGCCAGTCCATTACCGATGACAAATAGCAGCATAATGGAAACCAAAAGCGTCTTACGGGGCAACTTTCCTGTTAATGCAGTCAATATCGGAGCACCTATGGCGACTCCTATAGCATAAAGACTTACCAGTAATCCGGCTGATGGAATGGTAATCCCTAGATCAGAGGCTACAGTTGGCAGAAGTCCTACGATCACAAATTCTGTAGTTCCAATTCCGAAAGCACTTATGGTAAGTGCCCACAATGCAGCAGGAAGCCCTTTGCTTTTAACGGTCCCTGCTGCAGTATTGATTTGTATTTCTTTCTGAAAATTCATTGTCTTATAATTTTGTTGATGTTGACAATGCAAATTTCCGATGAAAAATAGTATTATAAAAATTATTTAAATTGTATTAAATTATCAGAATAATAATAGTTAATTTTTATTGATACATTTATTTTGGCTTCTCATTCATCCATACCACCTGTTGTTCCGCATGATGCTCCTGTCCTATAATATCCTTATAAAGATCCGGTCTGCGGGCTTTGATATATCTAAATCCACCAGCCTGAGTAAGCTTTTCCGGACTAATGACTGCAGATTCAAAACTATCTTCGAATGAATGACATTCAGCAATAATATCTCCGAAAGGATCTATAATCATAGAACATCCGTTTTTCAGCTGATCATCATCCATCCCTATAGGATTCGAAAAAACGATATACGCTCCGTTATCATAAGCTCTTGCAGGAAGCCATTTCATCAACCAGTCTCTGCCTTTCATTCCATTGAATTCCAAACGTAGAGAAGTGGGGTCTGCTACCCTGTTATTCCAGAGTTCAGGATCTACAAAACCTGCTCCAGGTCTGGTAGAAGGCGTACACATGGTAACATGAGGCATGAAGATAATATCTGCACCCAGAAGCTTTGTTGCCCTTACATTTTCAACGATATTGTTGTCATAGCAAATCAGGATGCCACATTTCCATCCCAAAATATCAAATACACAATATTGATTTCCTGGGGTAAGATGAGGATTGATGAAAGGATGTAATTTTCTGTATTTGGCTTTTAATCCGGTTTTATCAACACACACATAGGCTTTGAATAGGTTTTGATCTTCATCTTTTTCAAAAAGTCCGGCCAATATTGTTATATCATACCGATCTGCGATCTGCTGTAGCTTTTTGATACTCTCCCCGTCAGGAATTAGCTCAGCAATATCGAGCAGCTGTTCTTTGGAAAGTTTTCTGGCAAAAGTATATCCTGTGATAGAACATTCGTGAAATGCAATGACATGAGCGCCTTGAGAAGCAGCCTGACCTGCCAGTTTTTCAATCACGGAAAGATTATATTCTTTATCGCCGCTTTTATTTTCGAATTGTGCTGTTGAGATTTTAATATTCATTGTTTTTTTCAGCAAAACTAAATCAGATCACCGTCGGGAAATTGTATAAAACCGACATTCTGATTTACAGCTCAATGAAATTGACAGCCATTTTATTTTCTGTTTTTAAATACTGTTTTGGAGTCAGCCCTACACTGTTTTTGAATTCTCTGATCAGGTGAGATTGGTCTGCATATCCCGCATGATAAGAAAGTGTGGTCATATTTTCAATACCTGCCCCTTTATTCATAAGGCTTAAGAAATAATGGAGACGAATGATATTACTATATTTTTTGGGAGATACTCCCATATAGTTTTCAAACTTCCGCTCAAGATGCCTTTCCGTATATCCTGTGAATTTTTCCAGCTCCTTCGAAGTTACAGTGCCTTTATTTTGAAGAATGTACTGCTGAACTGCCGTTATAAAACTATAATCGGAATTGCTTTCCCTGCTTAGAAATTCAGTAAAAAAAACATTAAGACGGTTGATGATCGTCGCAGGATCTGTTTTATTATAAAGACTTTCCTGAAAAGGCTGTAATCTGCTTTTAAGAACTTCTTCAGTAGAAATCACCTGGTTTTTAATCTCTTTTGCAGAGGCTTTTAAAAGAATATTCAAAAAATAAGGCTGAAATACGACAGCTATTAAAGAAAATCTGCCTCTTGAATAAAAGTCTTTATACCCATTCAGAGCCCCATAAAAAAATGCCAGAGGCATTCTGTCCCCCGAAATGCAGGAGTACAGATCCATATCACCAGATAGAATAAGCCCGGTACTGCCATCGGTAAATAGGCGTACGTTTTTCAAATCCTTTTCGGAATTCTCCAAAAATAGATAGTGTCTGATGAAAGGCGCCAAATGTTTGGGCGGCGAAATCTGCATATTCAAATGTACGCAAAATTCTTTTCTGATCCGAAAATGATCCGCAAATATGAGATTACAAAAAAACTATGGATAATGATTTTTTTGAGGATGATTTTTTTTGCTACGAATACACGAATTTTTAATATTATTCGTGCATTCGTAGCAATTTTTTTTCGATTTTTTCCATAACCATACAGTTTTCATTGAAGGTATTTTTTGTGTCTCTGCGTCTTCCTACACTTTACATTTTAACTTATTTTTTCTATAAAAATCAGCGACAGGTACCACATTTCATTCCCTTTTGGTCAGGTATTTGAATGTTTTAATAAAAATTATTCAGTTACCAATCACCAAAATATAATAAATAGTATGTCAACAAAAAATCTTACCCATCTCGAAGCGATCAAAAAAATCCAGGAACTTTCGGAAAGTGCAAGAATATGTATGTTCTGTACAGACCTGGAAACAGTTCCGGTCAATTCACGTCCGATGACCCTTCAGGAAACTGATGACAGCGGAAACCTATGGTTTATCAGCAGCGGAACCAGCAATAAGAATTTTGAAGTAAAAGAAGACCGCAGAGTACAGTTGTTCTTTATGAATAACAGTGATGCCCAATATCTTTCCATATATGGAGAAGCTTCCGTCTATAAAGATAAAGCGACCATAGAAGAAAAATGGTCTCCTCTGGCAAAAGCCTGGTTTGACGGAAAAGATGATCCCAATGTTACCATTATCCGCGTAGAGCCCAAAGATTCTTATTATTGGGATACAAAGGCAGGAAAATTGGTCAGCCTTTTTAAATTTGTAGCTTCAGCCATTACAGGAAATAAAACGGATAATTCTGATGGTGTAGAGGGAAATGCTACAATATAAGGGTAAAACCCTGAAAAATTTAAAACCATAAAAACACGTTGTTATTAGCCACGAATGCACGAATTTTTTAATATTACTCGTGCATTCTAAGGCATATGCAAATTATATCTTGTTAAATTGACAAAAGGTTCCTCTCTTTTTACCACGGCGAACATTCTATAGACGAGTTTACAGCATACCGCATCCGTGGAAATATTCAGCGGTATACAATTTTATCGAAGATAAAATCCTTGCGCCTTTGCGATTTCCAACCTTTCATACTTTCAGCACAGAACCTTGGTCATCTGCAAAATCTGCGAACCCATAATTTTATTTTCATTAAAATCAATGTCATCAGCTGAAAATAAAAGTCAATCCAAAGAATTCAACAGCACAAAATAACGGTACGCCAGAATTCCCTTTTCTATTTCATATTGCGCTTCCATTTTGGGTGCGCTTTTTTATTTCTATGCTGCTAAGCTTTTTGAGCTCTATTAAATTTTGCAAATGACGTAGATTTGTTGGAAATCGCAAAGGCGCAAAGGATTATATACATTATGGGGATTTTAAGGCGCAAGAAGATCTAAGATCTTCAGCAAGTGTTACACTTATTTTTTTTTGCCACGAATCCACGAATAAAATATCTGCTGTAGAGTCTCTACTCATAACAATATAATTCGAGCAATCGTGGCAATTATAAAACTGATAGGTCGTCCTAAAATAAGTCGATTAGCTGTCAGTTTATTTTAGAACGGAAAATTATCTTAAATAAAATTCTGCACCTATTTCAATATTAGGTTTTCTGTCTTTGAGCTTTCCAACCCATACAAAAGACGACTCAGTTTCGTGAGCCGTCTTTATAAGACTAATCATACCCTATTTTTTCACATCTTCCATAGATGCTACGAAATTAATATGAAGTACATTCCCGTTGGGAGTAACCAAAGCAGGGACAGACTTCACTCCGGCCCGTTCTGCCTCTTCAATTTTACTTCGATCATTACCCAGATGGATAATTTCTACATGCTCTGCACCTATGAGACTGACAATATCATGCTCCGTGCTGATGCACACCGGGCAGCCAGCGTGGTAAAAAATGGATTTTTTCATAAGATTATTTCATAAGATTTTTAATAATATTTTTTAATTCTTCGGTCTCTTTTTCATGGAGAGGTTTCAGAGGACTTCTGAGATTCCCACCTTCTTCCCCAAGGATATTCAACCCGGCTTTGACAGCTCTTGGAAGTCCTTTATTGACAATGAATTTCAAAAGATCAAACTGTTGGTAAAAAAGTTCTTTTGCTTTTTCAAGATCACCTTCTTCAATAGCCTCATATAATCCGATATTAAGATCAGGAATGAGGTTGGGAGCTGCGGTACACCAACCTCTGGCTCCGGCACAGAAAGCTCCCAATGCCAAAGGATTGGATCCATTATAGAAAGCGACCTCTTCTCCCAGTTCCCTTCTCAGATAATGCATTCTCTGAATATCTCCTGAACTTTCCTTGATCATCGTAATATTGGGGATTTCCAAAAGTCTTTTCAACAGAGCCGGAGACATATCTACTCCACTGGTTGCCGGATTATTGTAGGCCATAATCGGAATGGAAATTTTACGGGCTACAGCATCATAATGGGCCACAATTTCATCATCAGTAAGCTTCCAATAGCTCATAGGGATGATCATTACAGCATCTGCTCCTGCTTTTTCTGCAAATTGAGCATGATGTATTGTTTTTTCTGTGGTAAGATTTGAAACTCCCACCAGTGTAGGAACTCTGCCCTTTACCTGGTCTATTGTGGCTTCTGTAATAGCTTCTTTCTCTTCATCAGACAAATAGGGCATTACGCCCGTACTTCCCAGTGGGGCTATTCCGTGGCTGCCAGATACGATAAGCCTTTCTACAAGATGTTTGAAAAGGGAAATATCTATTTTTTCATTTTCATCAAAAGGAGTGATGGGATAAGCTATGATCCCTTTGAATGGAACATTTTTCATGTTGGTTCTGTTTACAATTTTAAAATAATTTTAGAAAAAATGGAAATCATTAAGAAAGATTAAGCTGAATATACTTTTGGAATAAATGAGGTTAAGGATAAAGCGTTTTTCGATGCTAAAATCTATTGTATTCTATTAAACCTTCTTAATGATTTACAATACTAAAGGTCTCTGCCTTCTTCTTCTCTTAAAGCCACCCCTAAATTCTGCAGCTGAGGAGCATTCTCACAAGCAATATATTTGGCAGGCTCTGTATCACTTAAATTCTGGTGCTTATGCCATGCCCATGAGGGAATGTAAACGGCATCTCCCGCTTCCCAGTGCACACGTTCATCCTCTACCTCTGTCCAGCCTTTACCTTCAATAACAAACAATACGGTTTCGTAGGTATGGCGGTGTCTGTTGGTCTGCTGGCCCGGAAGTAATCCGCCAATAGTCATGCTGACATTCTTGCTGGGAAGGTCCACAAAAAATACAGGATGTTTTCTCTCCGTAGAAAATTGGTTGTGCTCTCCTGCATTTTCAACGTTTTTATGAATTAAATGGCTTGGCTTTACATACTTTGGTCTTGCAAATGTCTCGTGAAAGTCTTTTGAACTGAATTGTTTCTTGTCCATGATTTTAAAAATTTAATTTGTTCTGTGCTTTATTGCATGACAAAATTATTTTATATTTGGACCATTAAAATGATTCAGTTTTTACATAAATAGATAGTCCAGATGTTACGACCTTGGAAATTGGAGTTTGAGATTGATAAAAATCTTGACAAAGCCGTGTATTTGCAGATCGCAGATACTATTATTGCCGATATTCGTTCAGGCAGACTTAAAACCGGAGATGCCCTTCCCGGAAGCAGAAACCTGGCAACAGCATTGAAGATCAACAGAAACACTGTGGTAGAAGCCTATCAGGTTCTGATCAATGAAGAATGGGTAATTTCAAAGGAACGGAAAGGCATTTTTGTCTCTGACCAGTTACCTTCTCTGCATGAGAAAAGAATGGACAGGATGCAGGATATTCCGGACCCATCAATCCTATCCAATACGATGATGATTCAGTTTGATGATGGTCATCCGGACAGTAAAATAGCTCCGGTCACGGAATTGGCCAGGGCATATCGACAGATTTTCAGCATAAAAGCAAAGTGGCAGATGATGGGATACGGAAACGAGCATGGAGAAACAGAGTTCCGGAAAGTGATTTCCCAAATGCTGAACCACCAACGGGGAATGCAGATCAACGAAAACGAAATATCCATTACCCGAGGCAGCCAGATGGGAATGTTTCTCACTGCCCAGACTTTACTTAAATCGGGAGACCACATTATTATAGAAAATCCAGGTTATCAACCAGCCTGGCAGGCGTTTGAATATGCCGGAGCTACACTTTTACCTGTAAATGTAGATGACGAAGGTATTTGTATCGAATCGGTAGAAAAGCTTTTAAAAGAATATAAAACGATAAAAGCTCTATATATTACCCCTCACAGACAATATCCCACGACCGTTACTTTAAGTTTGGCAAGAAGATTAAAACTGATAGAGCTTTCCAATCAGTATAATATCACCATTATTGAAGATGATTATGACAACGAATTTCATTTCGGATACCGGCCTATTCTCCCTGTGTCCAGCTTTCCGGAGCTCAATCATTATGTGTATATAGGGACTTTGAGTAAAGTGGTAGCCCCGGCTTTAAGAATTGGATACCTGGCAACTAAAGATCAGGCGCTGCTACAAAAAATAGGAAGTCTGAGAAAGATCATAGATGTACATGGAGATGTCATTATGGAACAGGCGGTTCTTCAGCTCATCCGAGAAGGTGCGGTAAAGAAGCACATCAGGAAAGCCACTGTTCATTACAGAAACAAAAGAGACTTTGTATTTGAACTTTTGAAAAAATACATGAAAGAGATTGCTGATTTTACCTTACCGGAAGGTGGTCTTGCCTTTTGGATCGTTCCTAAAGTAAAATTAGATTGGGATAAACTAACGGCTTTGCTGCTGGACAAAAATATTAAGATCATTCATCCGAAGCAGTACAGCAGAAATATCAGCAATGGATTCAGATTAAGTTACGGGGCACTTTCTGAAGAGCAATTGGAACAAAGTATTCCGGTTATTTCTGAAATTATAACTCAATTATCAAAATAGCTGTAAGCTGTATTGATTACACTTATCTTTCTTATTTGGCAAATAATATAGACTCTTATTATGTAAAAAGCCACATGATCTCTCCTTGAAAAAAATATAATTGCCACGAATGCATGAATTTTTTCTTTTTATTCATACATCCGTGGCAATTATAAGAACAGCCTTCAATTTTATCGCAGATAAAATCTTTGCGCCTTAAAAATAGCCTGTTTTAATCTCCTCTTGCGCCTTTGCGAACTCCAACATCATTAGTAGCTTATATTCTAAGATTGCTTTACCACAATGTGACTATTTTGCTATAGCTACAAAAACATTCGTGTATTCGCGGCAAAAACAGATCGCGTGTATTTCTAAAATTCCGTGATTTTTTGAAATCTATTCCACTTCAAAAACGGCTTGGATCTCCACTGAAGAATTCACAGGAACAGATGAAGCCCCAAATGTTGCTCTCGCATGTTTTCCTTTCTCTCCAAAAACCTCAACCGCCAGATCCGAAGCGATATTCATCAGATCAGCATGTTTAGTGTAATCATCTTTTGTATTGAAGATCCCCGTAAGCTGTACACATTGCTTTACTCTCCCCAAATCACCTCCTACAGCTTCTTTCAGTACAGAAAGTACGTTAAGCATTGTTACTTTGGTAGCGTCTTTTACCTGCTGTTCACTGACGTCAACACCCAGTTTTCCGGGATTGAATATTTTTCCGTCTTTTAAAGCTACCTGGTTGATGAATACCAGATTCCCAGAACGTACAAATGGTTGGTAGTTTCCAGCAGGTTTAGGAACTTGTGGAAGCATAATATTTTTTTGTTTTAAAACCTCGTTGAAATTCTGGTGGTTTTCAACGACAACAGTCTCTTTTTTAGGACGGGTATCTTTTAGTGCCAGAGCTACTTTCGCAAAGTTTTTCCCTTGAAGTTCTGCAATGTTTCTTTCTCCTTTTGTCGGTCTTTCAACATCTTTTAAAGAAGCCATACTGGTTACTCCTAAAACGGTATTTCCTTGTGGGATACTTTTGTTAAGCTCTTCTGTTCCGCGGATTCCGTTAGATACCAATACCATCCCGTGTACCGCAAGACTGTTCCAGAATGCCTGAAGCGCAAGCTCCTTTCCTGCTCCACTTCCTGCAGACATGAAGACCGTTGCAGGAACGCCTTCCAGCCCATGATTGGTCCAAAGCTGGACGGTTTTAGATAAAAATTCACTCATGCCTGTGCTGATATTTCCGAAGTATACAGGAGAACCAAAGGCTATTCCGTCATAAGCAGTCAATTCTTCTACGGTTGCTACCGGAATGCTTTTCAGATTCGGGTTTTGGGATGCTTTGACTAATTTGATAGAGGAAACCGCATTGTTTTCGCTTTCAATTCCTTTGGCCAGTTCTTTCGCCAGTTCGTAGGTTCCTCCATTATCTGAATGGATAAGAACCAATATTTTAGCTTTATTTTGTGCCATAATGCTGATGGTGTTTAAGAGTAAAATTAAAACAAAAAAAGAACATAGTTTTTTCATTCTGAATAAGATATATAGATATTATTAATTTCGTTTCTGATGCAGGCTTGCTATTATACTTCCGCCAGCTTTAAACAACATAAAAAGCTCCAGCTTTTAATAATACAAAATTAATATTGGCGTTTTTATTAAATTTGCCAAAATATACATATAAAACGACAGTATGAAATGTGGATTGATTGAAAAAACGGAAAGCCAGTTTGTAGACACCATAGAAAAAGAAGCCTATGTATGGTGTGAAAACAACTGGAAGCATGATGATTATGAACATATCCATCACCGGGCACAGCTTACTTATGTAGAAGAAGGATACCAGTATTTTCATATTGATCAGAAGATCTATATTGTCCCTCAGCATCACGTGATCTGGATACCGTCAGGAAAAGCCCACAAGATCACCTCAGAGGCTCAAACGGTCAATCTGATGGTATTCCTGTTTAAAACTGTCTTCGATGAGGAATTTTATCAGGATGTTCATGTATTTGCCGTTCCTCCCGTCCTTAAAGAAATGCTGCTATATGCTTCAAAATGGAATAAGTCTTTAGCCGAAGATGAAGAGCAGGATCTATTTTTCAAGGCGATTTTAAAAAGCCTTCCCAATTTATGTAAAGAGAGCAATAAACTGGAAATTCCTGTTCCGGCAGATGCGAGACTGATTCCTGTATGTAATGAGATCAATGCCAACTTTAAATATAATCTGGATATTGATTCTTTAGCTGATAAGGCTCAGATGTCAGTAAGAAGTCTCCAGAGAATTTTTAAAAATGAAACTGGTATTACTCTGCAGAAATACCTCCAGCTGACAAGAATTTTGAAAAGTATCGAACTGATCGACACTAAAAAATATACTTTAAGTGAAGTAGCTTATAAAGTAGGTTATCAAAGTCTTTCAGCCTTTACATCATCCTATTTTGCCGTAATGAAAACAAAACCGAAGACAAAATAAACTTTATAGCACTTCATTATTTAGTTGGATCTATTGTAATATTAAAAGCCTGTTGAGTTCACTTTTAAAACACCCCAAAATAAACTCCGTGTAATATAGCTGGGCATTCAGGGAATGAGTTTTGGGGTGCAGTTCCAGTTTTTTGGTAAGGATGATCTCACCTTTATAAGAGAATGAGAAATAAGCAAAAATCTTATATCCGGAATTCCGGATGGGTGTACAATAGCCTGCAGTTGAAATAGACCAGTCAGATTCAAAAAGTCTGGCCACATTTAAAGCCATTATTTCTGTGATATTTCCAGAGACACAGTCGCATTCTTCAGCTTTCATTCTGTTGATTTTCAGCAACTTGATTTTTTCCGGCAATGTATAGACTGTGAGCCCACCTTTATAAAACATAGAAGCATTAGGCATCTGTGAGAAAGCGAGTTGTAAGCATCCCGATGTAACACTTTCAGCAATTGAAATGGTTTCATCTATAGTCATCAGCGACTTGCTTATATATTCGAGAAGATTCTGTTGGAATTCCATATTATTATATTTTTCAAGTGATGTGAATTGGTATCATCAACCAGATATTTTTTTTAACAGAGTCTGTATTTTTATAGCCTGAGGAGATCATCTTCGGACGTTTATTTAAGATCTTCAGAACTAGCAGCATCCTGTTTTTTCTGCAGAACTTCCAGGGTGGCATTTTCAGCACAATAGACATCTTTAAGAGCATTTATAAAAAACTTATGAAAGGGTAAGTTTTTCGTTTCATTCTCTTTCACGGTAGTGTTTCTTACTGTTATTTTTTGAGCAGCAGAAGTCTTGTCTGTTTCTGTAATTTTATCGGGCATGATGTGAAGTGATGTTTTTGATAGGACGAAAAATCTTGAATTGCTTTTGGATTTCTTTACTAAAAGCTATATTCAAACTTATATATCAAATGTACGACTGAATAAGCTCATTTTTTATGATCTGAATCATGTTGATTCATATTAATATAAAATTTTTCGTCTCTTAAAGTTAAAGAGCCATCCTTTTCCCTCTTTTTAGAGTCCGGATCGCTGTTTCTACCCGTAATCCCATAAGATTGGCAATCTGTTGTCTGGTAAATTCTTTATGCAAAGTTGTTCTTTAATATAGAATTTTACGATTTTCAATTTTGAGAATTTTGTCTTTTTCCATATGCTTTATTGTTCTTATAGCAGTTTCTACGCAAAGACCTGTAAGGCTGGCCATCTGCTGTCTCGTTAAGGGAACCATGAAAGAATAAGGCGTTACATCATCCTGAAAACTTTTAAGATAATCCATAAGTCCTTTGAGTCTTATAGACGGATTCTGTGAAGAAATATTCAGCATCATAACGAATTTATAATAAAGACGTTGAGAAAGAAAATTATTGATTTCCATATACAGTTTTGGAAACTGATTGAGTAAACTTAAAAAACTGGATTTATGAAGCCGGAGAATGCTACATTCAGTAAGAGCTTCTGCATTCATAGGATAAGGTTTATCTATAAAAAGTATAGCCTCTCCACAGCTTTGTCCTTCTGATAGAATGTTTTGTATAAATTCTTTCCCCTCTTCATTATAATTATTGAGTTTCACTTCTCCTGTGACAATCTGATAATAATACTGTGGGGTTTCTCCTTCGCAAAAAATATTTTCTGCAGGCTTATAATTTCTTACTTCCGCTCCCGCTGAATGTAAAATATTTTCGTCAATAACCATAATAATTGTTTTGGGGGTTGTTTTCTTCTTCCTCTTCTTAGTCTTAGTAAAAATATCATTGGGAACTATCTAATATGAATGCAAAAATTGAACCTTAACGATTATCTTAATTGTTAAACAACGTTAAAAATATTAAAGAGTTTTAATTTATTTAAATTTATCATTTAATATTTATTATTAAAATTACTATAAAATTAAATTTAAAACAATAAAGCTCCGTTTTTTAGATGATAAAACCCCGTTCTACTCCTGCAGAACGGGGTTTTAAACTGATAACCGGGAAATTATTTTCTCTGAACAGCTCTTTTTTTATTGTATCCTAATTTTTTCCGGAAGAATTTCTGCCCTATTGGTTATTTCGCAAATTTCTTTGTTCCCGCTACACATAAGATAACCCCAACAGTCACCCCCAGCATTCCCATGCTTACCGGCTCATGTAAAAGATAAGCGGCCAGTGCCAATCCAAAAAATGGCTGTAAAAGCTGAAGCTGCCCTACCGTAGTAATCCCTCCTTGTGCCAAGCCTTTGTACCAGAATATAAAACCAATAAACATACTGAATAGAGAAATATATCCTAACCCGAACCATCCTTTAAAACTTACTGTTTCCAGATTGGAAGGGAAATAAATAAAGAGTAAAGGAAGCATAACAGGAAGAGAAATCACCAGTGCCCATGAAATGACCTGCCATCCGCCCAACGTCTTTGAAAGTTTTGCCCCTTCTGCATATCCCATTCCACACAGAATTACTGCCAGAAGCATCAGGATATCTCCAACAGGAGACGCTGAAATTCCCTGAGAAAAAGCATACCCAATGACCAATAAACTGCCGATCACCGAAAAGAACCAGAATATAGGATGCGGCCGCTCTCCTCCACGAAATACCCCAAAAATAGCTGTAGCCAAAGGCAGCATTCCCAAAAATACAATAGAATGAGCTGACGTCAGGTACTGCAGGGCAAGAGAAGACAATAACGGAAATCCTATCACACAGCCTATTGACACCAATACCAGGGAAAATAACTGGTTTTTGGCAGGACGTTTCTCTTTATATAGGAGAAGTACAGAAAGAGCAAGTATTCCCGCAATCACTGCGCGGGCAATCGTTACAAATATAGGATCCATCTCCATCACAGCCAGTTTGGTTGCGGGCATTGAACCGCTAAAAAGCAATACTCCTATGAATCCGTTGATCCAGCCGCTTACAGCCTGGTCTTTTGAAATTGTATCTGTCATCATTTTTTTTAAGCTTTAATTGAACGATTCAAAATTAGAAAGGAAAAATAAATAAACACAGTATCAGTTTTGTATATTTGCATGAGCACAGTTCAATATTATGAGTAAAGAATTTTTGTATACTGAAATTTCAGACGGTATTGCCAATCAGATCAGAAACGGAGTTTTAAAGGCTGGAGATAAGCTCCCGTCAGTAAGAATGCTTTGCCAGGAACATCAGGTAAGCATGAATACCGCCAAGCGTGTTTTTCTGGAACTGGAATCTCAGTCTTTGGTTGAATCTAAACCTCAGTCCGGTTATTTTGTTAGCCAGCTGCTGTCCGTAAAGCTTCCGCTCCCTGAAGTAAGCCGCCCATCACTGATCGCCAATAATGACGAACCTGACGAACTGATCAGTAAAATATACGAAAATATGGGTAAGAAAGGCCTTACCTTCTTCTCAATAGGAATTCCATCCGGAGATCTTCTTCCTCAGGCTAAGCTGAAAAAAGAGATTGTAAATGCTACCCGGGAACTGAAAGACGGCGGAACAGAATATGAAGAACTTCAGGGAAATCTTAAATTAAGAAGGATGATCGCTGTACGTTCTCTTCAATGGGGCGGTAATCTTAAAGAACAGGACCTGGTAACCACCAATGGAGGAATGAATGCTCTATCCTTTTGTCTTATGGCATTAGGAAAACCGGGCGATACCATAGCAATAGAAAGCCCTTGTTATCCCGGAATTCTACAGCTGGCCAACGGTTTGGGCTTAAAAGTACTGGAACTTCCCACCCATCCTACTACAGGAATAGAAATTGAAGCCTTAAAAAAGCTGATCCCTAACATTGATCTATGTCTTTTAATTCCCAATTTCAACTCTCCTCTCGGTAGTTGTATGCCGGATGAAAACAAAAAAGAGATCGTGAATATATTATCGGAAAACAATATTCCGCTGATTGAGGATGACGTCTATGGAGATCTTTATTTTGGCTCTTCCCGTCCGAAATGCTGTAAATCTTTTGATAAAGATGGTAATGTACTGTATTGCAGCTCCATTTCCAAAACACTGGCTCCGGGGTATCGTGTAGGCTGGATTGCTCCGGGAAAATATAAAGATAAGATCATGAAGCTGAAACTTCTTCATTCTACCTCTTCCATTTCGATCGTGAATGAGGCCGTGGCGAATTTTCTGAAATCAGGAAAGTATGAAAAACACCTTCAGCAGCTTCGCAAAACACTTCAGAGCAACTACCAGAACTATGTACAGACCATTGCAGAGTCTTTTCCACCGGGGACAAAGACCAGTCGCCCACAAGGAGGACTTTCTATATGGATAGAATTTGATAAAAAGATCCGTACCACCGAACTTTATGACCTGGCCATTAAGCAGAATATAAGTATCGCTCCCGGAAGAATGTTTACCTTTCAGAACCAGTTTGAAAACTGTATGCGCCTTTGCATAGGACTTCCATGGTCAGAAGAAACGCAGGAAAAACTCAGACAGGTTGGGCAGCTGGCCAAAAAGATTTATCTGAAGTAAGGAAGATGGAGGCTGGAAGACGGAAGTTATAGCAGTCCTGAATATTTTAAGCCGGTATCTATTAATTGTTTAATAAATACTTACCAAAGCTATTTATATTCAATAGAACTTTCGGCTTCCCTCTTCCAGCCTTTTTTTATTTATTATCCGGCACGAAATTTTTTCTTGCCAGTTCTTTTCTTACGCGGCTTAAACTCTCAGGAGTAATCCCCAGATAAGAAGCAATCATCCATTGTGGAACTCTCAGCAATAAATCCGGATACATTTTGATAAACTTCATGTACCTTTCCTCTGCTGTTTCTCCCAACAAAGAATTGATCCTGTTCTGAAGACTTCTGATATGTTTCTGAAGAAGAAAATCACTTCTTTCAATACTGTTTGGAAACTGTTCTACCAGTTTATTGAAAAAATCAGGGTGCAAAAACAACACTTCCGAATCTTCCACCGCTTCTATATAGTAGATTGATTTTTCATTAAAATAAAGACTGCTTCGGTCAGAAATAAGCCAGCTTTCCGGAGCAAACTGTATGATATGCTCTTTCCCGTTCTTATCGATCGAATACATTTTCAAAAGTCCTTTTTCTACAAAGAATATATGTCTGCATATTTCCCCATACTGCAGAAGAAACTGATTTTTCGGAATCTTTTTCACTTCGTAATGCAGGCTGCAGGTATTCACGTTCTGCAGTGGAACATTCAAAACTTTGGCTAAATAATTATTGATGTTCTTCATGATACGATCTGGCTTAAAGAAATATCCTGGTGTGAAGCGTTATTTACAGGCTTTCCGTTTTCTATAACGATCAGCTGTGGACTTTCATGTCTGATCCCGAAGTCTTCAGCGATTTTATTCGAAATAGGTCTGTAGGCCAAAAGGTCTAAGTAATACAATGCTGGCGGCTGATCCGAATTTTCAACTTCTTTTTCAAAATTCTTCAATACCGTTCTGCTGATAAAGCAACTTGTAGAGTGCTTAAATACAGCAATTTTATGGTGGTGAGACTGCTCAATGGCTTTCGCCAGATCTTCTTCGGATTCTATCTTTTTCCAGAAAGATTTTTGCTCAGGGGATTCACTCTGTCCACCGAATATTTTATCAAAAAAACTCATACACTAAACTGTTTTAAATGATGATCAAGATGCTTATATTCTAAAAATTCCCAGTCTTTTTCAGTCATGTTCCCGAATAATCTGTGGCGGTCCGGAAGTCTGTGGCGATCACAAGCTTCCCGAAACTCCTCCAGCGTTTTCAGTAGATTGGTTTTTGATTCATCGAAATCACACTCAAAATTAACGATTAGTTTTTGAAAAGTAGGCATGTTTCTGGGAATTCCGTTATTGAAAACATACATTTCTAGTTTTGTAACGATTCCTATTGTCTCAAAAAAGATGTTGATCTTAGGGAGTTCAATTTTTTTTAGGGCAACCTGAAGAACCAGATCACAATGGGTAAGCATCTGACATACATTCATCTTCCCCCATTTTCCGGGAGAATTTTGAGTCAGTCTGGAAATCCTTTCTATGATTTCCTTATAGTATATTGGATGATTAAGGCTTTTCTTTACCAACCTTTTTCTTTCTTCAGATTTTCAATATGAGCAAAATGATGATTGCAGTGCCAGGCGTATAATGCAAGACTTTCTCTAAGCGTATAGCTCCTGTTATGCTCGGGATGGCGGAATGTTCTTTCAAACTGTTTATTTGTAAGGCTTTTAAGAAGAGTTACCCATCTTTGGTGAGTTCCTTTCAGCATCCTCATAGCAGGTTTTACAGGCATATGAAAGCTGTCCTGAAGCTCTGCCCATTTTGCTTCATCATAAGGTTTAATGGTAGGATTATCTTCTGTAAGTGCCAGTTTAAAACGGATAAGACTGTTGATGTGGCTGTCTGAGAGATGATTGACAAGCTGTCTTACCGTCCACCCACCTTCTCTGTAAGGAGTATCCAGCTGATCATCCGTAAAATGTTCAATGAGATTTTTCAGTCTTCCGGGAAAATCTTTGATCACTTTGATGTATACATCCAATGTGGTGTCACAAATATTCTCCGGAGCTTCAAACGGTCCTATAGGAAACTTTTTTTTCTCTAAATCGCTCATTGGTCAGGTTTTTAATTTTTTCAATATTGCCGATTTGTCCGGCTCCTCATTTTCGGATACCGTTTTTCAAATGACAGATTCTGTAAATTTATCAAAAATTCGAGAATCTAAAATGAAGAAACTATTAATTGTGCCTATATAAAATAACAAAGGCTCCAATTCTATGAAAATGAAGCCTTTATTTTTTTACTTTATCTGTTAATACCCATGCAGATCAATATCTTCTGTTCTCTGCAACGTCACTTTTCTACCCATTTTCTTTTGAATGACTCTGAAATGCTGCAGTTCATCATCCGTCAGAATTGTAATAGCCGTTCCTTTTTCATTGGCACGCCCTGTTCGCCCGATCCTGTGGATATAATCCAATGGAGAACGTGGCAATTCGTAATTGATTACATAAGGTAAAGACTCAATATGAATCCCACGGCCAATCAGGTCTGTTGCGACCAGAATCTGGGCTCCTTTTCCTTTAAATTCTTCCAGATTATTTCTGCGGGCCCCTTGCGACTTCTGACTGTGTATCGCTACCGCTTTTATTTTATTCTTTTTAAGCTTTTCTACAAGATTATCTGCAGATCTTGTAGAGGAAACGAAAATCAAAGCTTTTTCTATGTTCTTTTCTTTGATCAGGTATCGTAAAAAAGGACCTTTCTTCTCCGGAGAAACATGATAGGCCAGTTGCTCAATATTATCAATTTCAACTTCTTCTTTTTTGATCTCAACAATGACAGGATCAATGGACAAACGTTCTTTCATCTCAGAAACCTTATCATTTAAAGTCGCTGAAAACAAAGTGGTTTGCTTTACGACAGGCATCATCGCAAAAAGCTTATTCATCTCTTCACCAAAACCTAGCTGGAACATTTTATCCGCTTCATCAATCACCAGATGCTGAATTCCTGAAATACTCAGAGCATTATGATCAATCAGGTCTAATAAACGTCCAGGAGTGGCAATAAGAACTTCCACTCCAAACATGCCTTTCATCTGAGGATTGATAGAAACACCACCATAAACGGCCATTGTACGGATTTCACGCTTCAGATTGTCTGTAAAAGCTCTGCAAACCTCATCAATCTGAATCGCCAGTTCACGGGTAGGAACCAATATTAAAACCTGGACATTTCTGCCTTTTTTAACTTCAGAATTTTGTAATTTTTCTAAGATCGGCATCACAAAACAGGCCGTTTTTCCGGAACCTGTCTGCGCAATTCCCATCAGATCTTTCCCTTGTAAAATGACAGGAACCGCTTGCTCCTGAATGGGAAAAGGTTTTAAATATCCCAATTTCTTAACAGAACGAATAATATTGGGGGATAATCCTAAAGACTCAAATGACATAAAAACTATTTATTTGCTGCAAAGATACGTTAAAAGGCTGGAAGCTTGGTGATGGAAGAATGAAGTAATGATGCTCCTTTTAAAAGAGACAGTACGTCATTGTATCACTAAAAGGGACTTCCAACTTCTTTTTTAGCTTTATGCTTTTAATTTTTTTGCCGATTTGTCCGATAATTTGGGTTTGGACAAATTTTTGTGGGTTAGTTTTGTAAATTTATCAAAAATTCGAGAAATCAAAATATGAAAAAAGCGTTAATAGTAGTCGATGTACAGAATGATTTTTGTGAAGGCGGAGCACTTGCAGTACCTGGAGCTAATGAAATTATTCCCTACATCAACGTTCTGATGGAGGAAAATGCATACGATCAGGTAGTTCTTACACAGGACTGGCACCCTGCCGGACACAAAAGTTTCGCAAGCAATAATGGAAGAAATGTAGGGGAAAGTATTATTCTGAACGGTGTTCCACAGTTTATGTGGCCAGATCACTGTATTCAGGGAACTTTTGGGGCAGAATTCCACAAAGACCTGAATCAGGAGAAAGTAACTCATATCATCCAAAAAGGGAAAAATGTTGAAATTGACAGCTACAGCGGTTTCCAGGATAACAACCACTTTATGAAAACCGGATTGGACGATTTCTTAAAATACCATGATATTCAGCTGGTAGAGATTGTAGGACTTGCTATGGATTATTGCGTGAAGTTCACCGCTCTGGACGCTGTTGCCAATGGCTATGTTACCTGCCTGCATTTTAACGGAACCCGTGCCGTGAATGTGAAGCCTGACAATGGCAGAGATGCGATCTATGAAATGATAGAAAAAGGAGTAACAGTACTTGGATAAAACAGCATACAATAAAGATATACCCAAAAATAAACAGCATTAGTAATGCTGTTTATTTTTTTGATATAATAGCTTACTCCTGGCTCAGTATCGCTAATTCTGACAGAAAATCTTCAGGTTCAATATTTGCCATTGCAAATTCATGTTCCAACAGTTTTATTTTTTCTGTTCTGGAGTAAGGCCTATCATAGATTGTCGCCAGAATGCTTTCTTCATCATGACGAGGGACAAGAAGATGTTTTGCCTCCCGGAAAGCACTATAATACCTGATTCCCAATATCCTTTGTGACAGCGCATTGAAATGAATACGGTCAGCATTGGCTGTAAGCCCTTTTGCAGTAACAAAATAACAGTTTGCATGGACTTTTGCAAATTCTTCAAGTGCCTCATTAACCAGAGGGTATGAAGTAAAATATTTCCCGAAGATTCCACTGAGTAGAAAGTCTCCTAAGCCACCTATTAGAAGAGGAACTTCCGGAATATTCAGCTCCTGGCGTAAGGTTTCCGTTATGACAGAAAATTTTTCGCCATATCTCTCGGCCTTTTCCGGAGAACAGTCATTTTCCCCCTGATGCCAGAGAATACCTGCAATCCGGCTTGTTCGTTGTGCCAATTTTGCCTGTGATATAGCATTTTCAAATAAAGCACCTCCTACCGCCCAATCATCAAGGCTGGTTCCTCCGTCTGCACAGGGAATCAATCCTATCTCCTCCTGTTGATGGTCTAGTCTCCAGGATGCAGCAAATGAAGCGGCAAGTCCCACACCGGCATTAGAACGGTCAAAATTAATAGGCTCAGACATGATCTGCCAGAATCCGTTTCTTTGCATTTTAATATGCTCATCATAGATAGGCGGAACTTCTTTAGCATAGCCCCTACCAGCCATATTAGACTGACCTATCATTAAAAAGGAATGTATCATTTTTTATTCTCTTGTATACCAATACTTCTGCTGAATGAATACCAGGCCAGTTTCTTCACTTCATTCTGAGCAATATCTCCGGATCTGAACGCCGTAATCGTTGCAGTGATCACACTTGTGAAAAGAATCCTTATCCAGGCTATCGGTAGCTGATTATTAATCACTTGCTGTTTTTGTAATTCCTGAATGGCATCAAATAATTGATTTCTTCTTTTTAAATAGGCCTCACTTTGACTGTTTTCGTCAATTGTTGAAGAAAATTTAACATGATCATTCAGTTTAATGAGAAAAGCATACTTTGTTCCACTGTCAATTCCTGCATATAATAAATGTTCAAGCTGTATTAAAGGATCTTCTGAGCTGTCACAAACTTTAAGAGTGGCAGATTCCCATGCCTCCATCATATTCCTGTTGCATGCTTCCAGCAGTTCATTCCGGCTTTTAAAATATCGGTGAATCGTTCTTCTGTTAATGCCGCAGCTTATCGCAATATCCTCAAATGTTGCTGAAAAATTCTCGTTCAAAACGGATATTGCCGCATCAATAATTTTCTGCTGGGTATTCATATCTTTTTTATTGACTCAAATTTACGACAAATGTCTCAATAATGAGACATTTAATTTTTAAATAATAAATAGAAGAGGTCACTTTAGGTAAAACGAAACCGGGTTTTCATCCTATTAATAATACAAAAAAGCGCAGAAACTAGTTTCTGCGCTTTTTTATTCTTTTACCTTTAAAATTATTACCTGGTAATAATGATTTTAATCAAAAGCCTGAATCTAAAATTCAAAGCTTATCATTAGTCTAAAGCATTTTAAGGTTGTTTACTTCCAGTTCTGTAAGGATTCTCCAGTGTCCTCTTTTGATGTTTTTCTTCGTCAATCCGGCAAACATTACTCTATCTAAAGATTCTACTTCATATCCTAGTCTTTGGAAAATTCTTCTGATCACACGGTTCCATCCGATGTGGATTTCAATTCCGATCTCATTTTTAGGCTTACCTTCAATGTACGAAATCTGATCTACCACTGCTACTCCTTCGTCAAGACGAATTCCTTCTGCAATAAGACGTAGATCTTCACCCGTAAGTTTCTTATCCAATGTTACATGATAAATTTTCTTGGCATCAAAAGATGGATGCGTTAGTTTTTTAGTCATGTGCCCGTCATTGGTAAGCAAAATAACTCCTGTTGTAGAACGGTCTAATCTTCCTACAGGGAAAAGTCTGTAAGGAGAAGCATTCGCTACAAGATCCATTACTGTTTTTCTTGCTTTATCGTCTTTTGTAGTAGAAATATACCCTTTTGGCTTATTCAAAAGTACGTAAACAGGTTTTTCCGGCGTGATATTTTGTCCGTCAAATACTACTCTGTCGGTTTTCTGTACCTGGTAACCCATTTCTGTAACTACCTTTCCGTTTACTTCTACAAGTCCCTGCGTGATCAGCTCATCAGCCTCTCTTCTGCTGCAGATTCCTGAATTGGCAATATACTTATTAAGACGGATGCTGTCTTTATGAACGTCTTTTTCAATTTTGTTCAGTCTTCTTTTCTGTACAAAAGATTTTGCTCTGTCGTCTCTTTCTTCACCGTTAGAAGGTCTTCTTCCGTATTTCAGGCTGCCTCTTTCGTACTTATCTCTAGTATCGAAATTTCTTCCACCTCTTTTAGGTTTTCCGAAAGATTTTTTCTCATAGCTCTCACTTTTGTTCGTAATGTAAGCTCTACTTTCAGATTTTGATTCAGAATCATCACCAGCGTTATTAAAACTTCCGGTATTTTTCTTGAACGGTTTCTTTTCAAATCTTGAGTTGGATCCTGAATGTTCGGGACCTTTTCTTGCTCCGTCTTTAGAGAAAGGCTTTTTAAAAGGTTTTGATCCTGAAGAATTTCCAGATCTGGAAGCACGAGAATCATCAGAACTTTTCTTGGTTGAAAATCTTGGTCTCTTTGGTCTGTCTGAATTATTATTATCTCTGCTCATTCTAAAAATTTCTGCAAAGATAGTAATTTAGTTACGAGTTAAAAATTAAGAATCATAACTTTGCAATATAGTTTACTTTTTTAACCTTACATATAATTGAAGATGATAACAATATTAAACGATAATTTCTCGCAATTGAACGAGTTCCTTCATGAAAAAACTTTCAGTAAAATTTTTATTTTGGTGGATGAAAATACTCATGAATACTGTCTTCCTGTTCTTTTGGGAAATATGGAGACGGATCTGGGGTTTGAAATTCTGGAGATTGAGGCCGGTGAAGAAATGAAAAATATCCAGACAGCGAATCAGCTTTGGGAAATTCTTACCGAGATGCAGGCAGACAGAAAAGCGTTGGTCATCAATCTTGGTGGCGGTGTGATTACAGATATGGGTGGTTTTGTCGCTTCTACTTATAAAAGAGGAATACAGTTCATCAATATCCCTACTACCCTTTTATCGATGTGTGATGCTTCCATAGGAGGAAAAACAGGGATTGACCTGATGCATTATAAAAATATGGTGGGAACTTTCGCCTTTCCTGAGCAGATCTTTATTTATCCGAAATTTTTAGAAACTTTACCTTTTAAAGAACTGAGAAGCGGATTCGCTGAAATGCTGAAACATGGATTAATTGCTGATAATAAACATTGGGACCAGCTGATCCAGATCCGTAAACTGGAAGTAGAAACGGTGATCCCGCATATCCAGACCTCGATGAATATCAAACAGGATGTGGTAGAAAAAGACTTCCATGAAAGCAATATCAGAAAAACCCTGAATTTCGGGCATACAATCGGTCATGCTGTTGAAAGCTTATGTTTGCAACAAGGAAATCCTATCCTTCATGGAGAAGCGGTGGCTATGGGAATGATTGCCGAAGCTCACCTGGCTTATCTTGAAAACCTTATTTCTGAGGAAGATGCAAAGATCATTATAGAAAATATCCAGAGATACTACCCTTACCTTGACATCAGCGACTTTAAAGATGAAGATATTTCTGCATTATTGCTGAATGATAAAAAGAATATTGATAGTAAAATCAATTTTTCTCTGCTTTCCGGGATTGGATCATGTACTTATGATCATCAGTGCAGCCAGAAAAACATCCTTGAAGCCATCCATTTTTACAGAAAATTGAATGACGCTTAATGTAATTTCTGTGATGTTTTTTATTTTTCAAACCGATTTTTAACAAAATTGTCAATTTAGATCATTTCTAAACAAATGTTTAATTAAATTTTTAATAAACTAAAAATCAATGATATAAATTAAAAACCACTTGCCTATCAAGTGGTTTTTTTGTTGATTTTACTCCTGAAAAATATTTTTGGCAAGCAATTTGAAAGATACTCTGCGTTCAACTGAAAACGTTGACAAGTAGTAAAATTTAAAATTAAGAAAGAGTAAAAAATTAAAAATTTAAAGTTATGAAAAAGTTAATTTTAGGATTAGCAGTAACTGCAGGAACATTAGCGTTCGCACAACAAACGCCTTCTTCTAATCCGGTAACATTTGGGGTAAAAGGAGGAATGAACGTATCTTCACTTTCAAAAACTGAAGGTTTAGATGACCAAAAATCTAAAATAGGGTTCAACGCAGGTGTATTTGCCAACATCCCGGTAGCATCTTCATTCAGCATCCAGCCGGAGGTAATATACACTCAGTATGGTGAGAAGTCTGATTATAGATTTGGTAACACAAAATTTTCAAACTCAACTAAACTAGACTATATTGCAGTACCGGTAATGTTCCAGTATAATGCACTTCCTAACCTTTATTTAGAAGCAGGACCTGAATTCGGTTTCATGGTAAGCGCTAAAAACAAAGTTAAAAACGAATCTAACGGAGATTCTTCTACTACTGATAACTACAAAGATAGATTGAATACATTCAACTTTGGTATCGGTATTGGTGCAGGATATTATTTCACACCTAACTTAGGACTTACTGCAAGATATGTTGCTGGTTTAACGGATATTGCTAAAGACAGACCTAGTGGATCTGACGCTATAAGAAACAACGTATTCCAGGTAGGATTAGCTTATAAATTCAAATAAGCAGTCAACATTCACTAACAAATTTTTATATTCAATAGAAAGATCAGGTTAATTTTTTAGCTTGGTCTTTTTTATGGCCTGTTACATATTAAGTTTTTAGTATTACCTGTTAAAAATTCTCAAAACGGGGCAGCCCTATTTATTTGACCGCTGATGCTTTAAAAAATATCTTCCAAGGATTAAAAATTATAATTTCTGTTAAAAAAACACAACGTTTCAAAATTAAAACATTTTCAAAAATACAATTATTTCCATTCAACAAACCATGTAACATACTGATTTAAAAACAGTTTAAAATCATCTTGCTTTAAAATTATTTTTTTGGCACGCCATTTGATTATAAACAAAATGTTAAATAAAACTTAAAATAACTATTAAATAGAATATCTATGAAAAAGATTCTTTTTGGCCTTGCTCTTGTAGCGGGTACATTCACTTTCGCTCAGAAGACTTCATCAAAGACTGCAGCTTCTTCTCCTGTTAGATTTGGTTTAAAAGCTGGCCTTAACGTTTCAAGTATTTCTGACAGTGATTTCAATTCTAAAGCAGGATTCTACGGAGGTGTATTTGCCAACATTCCTGTAGCTCAGGATTTCTCTTTCCAACCGGAGGTTTTATATAGTGGAATGGGTGCAAAACTTAAAGCAAATAGCGATACAAAAATAAATTTAGATTATATTTCAGTACCATTAATGCTTCAGTATAATGCTTTACCTAATTTATACCTTGAAGCAGGACCTCAATTCAGCTTTTTGGTTAATTCAAGACTAAAGTATAAATCAAATTCAGTAGATGGAAAAGATTTCTTTAAAGGATTTGATTTTGGTTTAGGAATTGGTGCCGGATATTACTTCACCAACAATATTGGAGTTACAGCAAGATATGTTGCAGGTTTAACGGATGTTGTAAAAGACAGACCTGACCTTTCTACTGACAAATCTAAAAACGGAGCATTCCAGGTAGGATTGGCTTATAAATTCTAAGCGTAAGACTTAGCTTAATAAAAAACTTATTACCGGATTATTTATTTAATCCGGTTTTTTTATAGTCAGATATTATATCTTTTTAAATTTCAGGAGCTAACAGATTAAGATAAGGAAGTTTATGAAAAAACAATAGAATTTTCTTATCAATAATTTTATTTTTGGCAAGGAATTTGCCTTTTGTCTAACAATTGTACCTATTCCAAAATGTTTCCAACTTACAGATTCTGTTTTTTATGAAAGATATGCTGATCCGGCTAACAGGATTACTATATCAATGCAGGGCTATTTGATAAGAACTGTACTCAGAGAATAGATACAAAACACGGAGAAATTCTCCTGTAAACATGTAAAATACATTTTGATTTCAATAGAAAAAGTCAGGTTTATTCATTTAGGCCTGACTTTTTCGCATTTATACTTCAATTTCATACATCTGGTATTCTTGTTTTTATGGAGCGTCATAAAAGTTGTGGGCGATGTAATATTATTCCTTTATGTTTATAAAATTTAGAATAATTGTTTTACTAGCTTTTGCGCTTGATCCATTTTTACACTGATCACCTGTCAGCTGCGGAATCCTTTTCATGACTTTTGTCAGGTTTTATCTTTGTGGTAGAAGTTTTGCTGCTTCTATTGCAATTAAATTTAAAACTTTTAATCATGAAGAAATTCTTTTTAGGAATGGCAGTTGCTGCAGGTTGCCTTTTGGTCAATGCTCAGGAAAAAACGAAATCGCCCTCTCCTTCTCCTATCAGTTTCGGAGTTAAAGCAGGATTCAATGCGTCTACTCTTACCAGATCAGATGGTTATGACTATGATAATAACGACAAAATGAAGGCTGGTTTTAATGCCGGCGTATTTGTTAATATACCGGTAGCCAGCAAATTCAGCGTTCAGCCGGAGCTTATTTTTAATCAGCTGGGTTCCAGAACGGAATATAATTACAGAATGAGTAGTGGGAATTATACAATGCGTCAGAATTATGATTATACCACGACTCTGAATTATCTTGCACTTCCTGTGATGGTTCAGTATAACATTCTCCCACAGCTTTATGTAGAGGCAGGTCCTGAATTCGGATTTTTATTAGGCGGAAGATCAAAAGGAGATCTTACGACGATAGAAACAACAGGAAATTCAGCATCTATCAGCCGTACTGAAAAATATTCCGGAAAAATCGCAATGGATCTTTTCCATAAATTCAACGTTGGAATCGGGGTTGGAGCAGGATATTATTTTACTCCAAAATTCGGCGTAACGGCAAGATTTACGGCAGGACTTACGGATATTTATAAATACAACAATGATGATAAGGTTAGAAATAATGCTTTTCAGGTGGGTGTAGCTTATAAATTCAAATAAGATATTTATTATTTTCAGTTTGGTACCGGACATTGTCATGTCCGGTATTTTTTATTTCAAATACATCTGAATCTGCCAACATTTTATTTTGCATAAAAAAGTTTAATCCCGAACTTTTATTTCGTTTAAAATTTTATTTTTTAAAATTAAGGGTATTTAAATTATAAACAAAAATGCTTTTTTAGTTTTAAAATGTTTACAAAAAAACGAACTGAATGGTATGTTTTTTTATAAAAAAGGGATAAAAGCCTAAAAGAAAACCATTATAAAAACCCTTGTAAAAGCCCTTCAAATAAGACTTTTTCAACTTTGGCAAGCAATTTGCAAAATAATTCAAGTCTGATTGAGAAATCATCCAGTACGCAAATAGTAAAATTAAAAAATAAAATTATGAAGAAGTTATTTTTAGGATTAGCATTCACTGCTGGTACGTTAGCATTCGCACAGGAGGCACAAGAAACTAAACCAGTAAAAACAGTTAATGAATCAGCTCTTAAAAACAATGTTCAACCGGTTAGATTCGGGATCAAGGCAGGAGGAAACTCAGCTTATTTCAGCGAGCAGAAATTTGGAATGAACACCCAAAAACTTGGTTTCCATGCAGGAGCATTCGTTAATATTCCGATCTCTAAACAATTCAGTTTTCAACCGGAAGTATTGTACAACCAAATGGGAGCAAGAGATGTAGCTTATTCTACTGAAGTTACTTCAGGAGCAACTACTGTAAAAACGAAAGGAGAAAGCAAAGTAACGATGAACTATATTTCAGTTCCTTTAATGCTTCAGATGAGACCTACGGATAAATTCTATGTTGAAGCAGGTCCTGAATTCAGCTACTTTATCAATGGGAAAACGAACAGTGAAGCTACAGTATCTACCACTACAGGAGGTGTTACTACCACTACATCGCAATCTCACAAGAATGATATAGATAAGGATAGTATCAACAAATTCAATTTTGGTTTAGGCCTTGGTCTTGGATATGATGTTACCAATAATATCGGAATCAGTGCAAGATACACCAACAGCTTGACGAAGATCGACAAGAGCAGACCTGCTGCTGAAAACAACAACAGAGTTTTCCAACTAGGTGTCAACTACAAGTTCTAATTAAAAAAGAAACCAATTTTTTAACCACAAGTGCAGATTTCTGCATGATACAAAATAGCCTGAGGAATTTCTTCAGGCTATTTTTATATTTAAAATTTACTCAAAAATCCGGGGATCGTCGCTGATCACTCCATCAATTCCCATTTCTTTCAGTTCCTGCAGCCTTTCTTTGGTATTTACAGTCCATGGGATCACTTTCATCCCTAATTTGTGGCATTCCTGTACCAATTGCGGAGTAACCAATGTATGATTGGGGCTGTATATGTTAGGAGTAAAGCTTAAAAACTTCATGTCGCCTGCTACTCCATTCAGATGATCCGGGTACATTTTGAATTTCTCCAGTGGAATATTTTTAAAGTAAGCCTGTTGCTGGGCCAGTTTTTTATCATCTACCTTTTCTACCAGTAAAGCGGTCATTATTTTAGGATATTCTTTATGAATAATTTCCAGTGTTCTGGGATCAAAAGACTGAATAATTACTCTGTCCTGAATCTTTTTTTCAATAATGATCTTCATCATCAGATCTACAAACTCCTTTGGTTCCGGATGAAATATATTGTCAGAGAAGGGACGGGTTTTCGTTTCTATATTATAAAAAGGTAAAGGTCTATTCAGTTCACGGGCATAGCTTTCAGATGCATCGATAACGTCTGAGAAAAGGGGTTTCTGAGCCTTCATTTTCTTCTGATCAGGATATCCTTCCAGCTTCTTTAAACCTACGTCAAATGTCTTAATCTTTGCGTAAGGCATTTCATAAATTTTGTAATAAAACCCGGAATCCTTCGGAATATAAGTACCATCGGGCTTAGTGATCAATTCCGGGGAAAGAAAGGCATCATGGGAAAGAATTACCTTTTTATCTTTTGTAATGGCCAGATCCATCTCCAGGGTTGTGACATTCATTTTCAAAGCATTCTTCATTGCCGGAATTGTATTCTCAGGATATAGCGATTTCCCACCCCGATGCGCCTGCTTATCAAAAGACTGCGCAGTATAAAGTTGGGCAAATGCCAGAAACAAACCGGTAAAAAGCACATTTTTCATTCTTCAGATTTTAATCCTATAAAATTAAATTTTGCATATATACTGTATACTACAGGAATATTAAGCTTTTGCTACATTTCATTGGGTTTTGAGGTTCCTCTATGACCAGTAAAACAAAAAGCTAAAAAATCTGCAAGCACCTATTATTAAAGGTTTTTTCGATAAAAAACATATTTTCTATAAATGAAACGGAATTCCCACTAGGTAAAAAGCTTAAATTTAAAAGCCCTCAACAGCCATATCCGGCATATAACAAGGCACAAATCCTGATTGATTAGAGACAAAAGACTGATTGACTTTATTAAGGATACAAAAGAATATAACCATGAAGACCCTAATAAAAACTTAATTCGATAGGATTATATTTTTTTATAGCATCTTCCGCATTTTTTCTTATATATTCACGATCCTCTATATTTTCTATATATTGTTCATTCAACCTTAATTTTCCGGCCAGTCTATTTTTAAAAATTTCGACTACCTTCTCTTTTGTTAAATATTTTACGTTAATTGCAATATTTGCGGATTTACAAGTATATTTTCTTTTTCTAAAACTATATAATGTGTAATGATAATCGTCTTTAGTATCATATACTTCAGTAATTAGACCGGGTAAGCGGTTAAATTTATATGGACCAAATTGAAAAGGAATGTCCACTGTAAACCATGCTACCCAAGTTCTACCATATTTTGCTGTTTCTGCTTTTTGGCATTTATATCCAGCTACAGTTTTAAATTCATTTTTTATTTTCCAATTTATATTATTGGGCTCTTCATATCCAAAATAACTATAATTAATTTCATCAGTAACATACAATTTCGCAGATGTAGTTCCAACATAACCGCGGAAATCGGTGTTGTATTTCATTGCTTCTTCAATTGTATTTAGTTTTTTTTCAACTAAGAGAGAATCAGAAATATATCTATGTAAATCTTTAAAAAAAGAAGAGTTTTCATTAATTAGAAGGGCAAAAGTAGTTTCTTTTTTATAATTGCTATCCGTTGAAAGTTTGTAATTTAACTTATAATCAGCTTCATAAAAAACATTAAATTTTTTTTGAGAAAAAATGGAAATAATAAATAGTAAGTGGAATAATAATATGATCTTTTTCATTATAATATTCTTATTTAAAATAAAAGACCGCCACGTTTTATGGCAGTCTTACATTAAATTAATAGTTTTTTAATGATAGTAAATATGTATAGCTACTGGACCTGAACCAGGACAAGCTGAACTATTAACATCGCCAAGATAATCCGCTAACTGATCTAATGACATATTATTGGCTATTGTTTGACTAACTTGTAAGACTCTTCCACAAGAGGTTCTAAAAGGAAATGCACTAAGTATACCAGCAATGAATAAAGCGCTTAATAATAATGTTTTTTTCATAAGTGTTTTTGTTTAATATTTAATAATTATTTTAAAATTTTACTTCAAAAATATTAAAATAAATCAACTGTCAAAGGAATTATTTTTTTATGTTAAATTACTACTCATCAAATACTTACAAGCCAATAATAAAGTTTATAATTTTATTACGAAAATTCGTAAGGCTATTAAAAATAGTTTCTTTTTTAATGGATTTTAAATAAAAAAAATCTTAAATAGACGCCTTTATAATATTTGTAAGAGCCCTCTTTTTTGGGTATTTGGTTTTAAAATTCTGTACTTTTGGTTTTTGCGATCACTCTTTGTTCCTTGGAATGACTTCATACAAAAAGAGCCAGACATTGACTGACTGGCTCTCTATTATAGTGTAAGAAATATTAATTGAATAATTCTATTTCCTCTCCTTTTCCTACCGGATATTCTTCTGTAAAGCATCCGAAGCAGTGGTTGGAAGATCCTAAAATTTCTTTCAGGTTGTCTATGCTCAAAAACTCTAAGGAATCTACTCCCAGATAGTTTTTAAGTTCTTCTGTAGACATATTCGCTGAGATCAGATCATCTTTTGAAGGAGTATCGATTCCCAGATAACAAGGGGCAATAATTGGCGGAGAAACACTTCTGAAGTGAATTTCTTTTACTCCTGCATCTTTCAAGATCTTAACCAATCTCTTGGATGTTGTTCCACGAACGATAGAGTCATCAATAATAACCACTTTCTTATCCTTCATTTCAGAGATAATCGGGTTCAGCTTAAGGTTCACTACCCTTTCTCTCATTTCCTGAGTCGGAACGATAAAACTTCTTCCAATATATCTGTTTTTGATCAAAACAGGGCGGAAAGGTATTCCTGAAGCTTTTGAGAAACCAATCGCTGCCGGAACTCCGGAATCCGGAACTCCAATAACAAGATCAGCATCTATAGGAGCCTGTTCCCAGATTTTCTCACCAGATTTCTCTCTGATCTCATAGACATTGATATTTTCTAAAGTAGAGTCAGGTCTTGCAAAATAAATATATTCAAAAGAACATATTCTCTGCTTCCCTTTCGCTTCATCCATCATATAAGAATGAAGTTTTCCAGGCTCATTTTCATTAGTATAAATGATCTCTCCCGGCAAAATATCACGTACATACTGAGCGCCTACAGCATCTAGTGCCACAGATTCTGAAGCTACCACATAAGAATTCTCATTAATGGCTCCCAGAACCAATGGACGGATTCCATTGAAATCTCTGAATGCAAAGAATTTATTTCGTGTCATTCCTACTACGGAATAAGCGCCTTCAATTTTCTCCATTGTCGCTTTAATAGCTCCACGAAGACCAAGGTCCAGGTTTTTCTGAATAAGTCTCAGGATCACCTCAGAATCGGAAGTCGCTCTGAAAACTACACCTTCAGCTTCCAGTTCAGCTTTTAATTCTTTCGCATTGGTAAGATTACCATTGTGTGCTATAGAAAGTATAATCTGATCATATTCGTTTTTCGCGAAAAATGGCTGGAAATTATATTTCTTTTTGTCTCCTGCAGTGGTATAACGGGTATGTCCAATTGCAGAATTTCCCATAAAAGTTTCAGGTTCCTGAATGTCTTTATAAACGTCTAAAACCAATCCTTCATCTTTCATGTTGGTGATCTTTCCATCTTTTAAAACGGAAATACCACAAGCTTCCTGGCCTCTATGCTGTAAAGCAAAAAGCCCGAACTGTGAAAGAGAGAATGTATCCAGATCATTATCCGAATACAATCCGAAGATTCCACATTCTTCGTTAGGAGCATCCAATCTTTCCTCTTCCTGAGTTCTGAAAAGATTCCTTCCGTAAACCTGGTTTTCAAACTGTTTTAAATATTCACTTTTATGAATGTCTAAACTTTTCATTTCTATTTTTTCTAATGATTAGAAGTTAGATATTAGATGTTAGAAATTAGTCTAAGTTAACTTCAATTATAATTTTAAACTTGCTTTTAATGAATAAATCATTTTTTGAATTTCAGCTAAAAGTTCTTTTAAGGGAATAATTTTTATTTCAGAAATAAAATCTAAATCAATCAACAACTGAAGCTGAGTTTGTAATTCATAAGTAGAACCAAACGCAATTCCAAGAAATTGATAAAATTCATTTTTATTATTTCTTCCAGCTCCCTCTGCAATATTAGATGGTATTGAAACTGCACATCTTCTGATCTGAGATTGTAGTCCGAATTTTTCCTCCACAGGCAATTCAGCAGAAATCAGATAAATTTCTTTCACTAAAGCCATTGATTTTTTCCAGACTTTCAAATCTTCTATCCGGTGCGATTTCATACTAATTTCTAATATCTAACTTCTAAATATCTAAAATTATTTTGCAAGTAAGTTTTTCAATCGGTTGTAGATTTCCACATACGCCTCAGTTACTTCTCCCAAATCTCTTCTGAATCTGTCTTTGTCCAGTTTCTTCATGGTGTCTTTATCCCAAAGTCTGCAGGTATCAGGAGAAATTTCGTCAGCTAAGATGATTTCACCGTCAGAAGTTTTACCTAATTCGATTTTGAAGTCTACCAGGATGATATTGATCTTGTCAAACAGGTCGATAAGGATCTCGTTAATATCTGAAGTAAGTTCATACATTTCGTCAAGCTCTTCATAAGTGGCAGCCCCTAAGAAAACAGCGTGGTGATCGTTAATAAGCGGATCTCCCAATTCGTCTTTCTTATAGCAGATGTCGAAGATCGTTACCGGAGATTTGATTCCTTCTTCCACTCCTAATCTTTGTGCCATACTTCCTGCAGAATAGTTTCTTACCACCATTTCCAAAGGAATGATTGATACTTTTCTTACCAATTGCTCTCTTTCGTCCAATTGTTTGATGAAATGAGTTTTGATCCCTTTTTCATTTAAATATTCAAAAATAAGAGTAGTGATCGCATTGTTCATTTCCCCTTTCAGATCTACCTGACCTTTCTTTTGAGCGTTAAATGCTGTAGCATCGTCTTTGAAACGTACTACTACTTCATCAGGATTATCGGTTGCAAATACCTGTTTTGCTTTCCCCTCGTACAACATTTCTTTCTTTTGACTCATAATTTTACTTTCTAAATTGTAGTTAGATTTATTGATTTATTTTATTATTATACCTGTTAAGACAGCCAGTCCAAAACTCAGCAGTGTACCAATCAATACATATTCTGTAAGTTTTCTCTGTTTTGCCTGTGCAAGATCACTGAATCTGAAAACAGATTTGGCAGCGACCATGAAACCTACGCCTTCCCAGTGATTCACCATGATAAAGGTAAAAACCAGCAGACGTTCTAAAATTCCGATATATTTTCCGGCACTTGATAAAGATTCGGTTTGAATCGTGTTGGGACCATCCGGAGCAGGTGTCCAGGATGATAAAAGGAGTCTGATGAAAATAGAGGCTGGCGTCGTCAGAAACAAAGCTGCCATGAGTATTTTCAAAAATTCCTGATTTTGCAAAAAGCTGAAATCAAATTCACCGAAATAAAAAGACACTCCTGCAATCACTAAAACATGCAGCAGCTGATCGATGAAAAACCATCTTTTCTTTGTCTTTACATTTTGGAAACTCAGCTTTGCAGCATCAATGATGTAATGGGTGATTCCCACCAAAACAGCAACCCACCAAAGCTGTAAATTCCAAATAAAAATTAAGCTTAAAACGGTGTGAATCAGAATGTGAAAGTATAAATATTTACTTTTCAGTTTATAGTTCTCCTTATCAGCAACCCATGAATTTGGCTGAAGTATAAAATCTCCGAGTAGATGTGCCAATATGAGTTTGATAAAGATCATGCCTATAGTTCTGAGATTTTCTTTCTGAAATACTGGTTGGTTTCCACGATGAGCTCATAGTTGGCTCGCTTCAGTCTCTGGCTGATAGAAGACTGTGAAATAGCAAATCTTTTGGCAAGATCTTCCTGGGTTATATCCTCGTTCATGATCATTTCATGAATGATTTCTGCAGTAGCCATCGTCCAGTTATCAAAGTCCTTGGAAGACCATTTCAACAGGATATTGAGATCTCTGTCTACCGCATCACTGGATGTTTTGATGGCAACAGTATGTCCGTCGCTTTTCAGATCATTCAGTAATCTACCGGAATTTACGTAAGCAGTCCCATTAGATTCGGTGATCTTTTCAGAAGAAAAACTCTCTTCACCTATGCCTATGGCCATTCTTACATCCAGGTTTTCCTGACTTTTAATAAGAGATTTTATGGCTAGAAAATGCCAGAAAACAGAGTCAATACTACATTTGAACTGGAACTCGTCTCCCCTGTAGATCTCCCATGTGTAAGGAGCGCTCCCCCAGGTTTCGAGAAGATTTTTAAGTCTGGTAATCCAAACTTCTGTGTCCGCATGCTGTGAATTTATAATATCACCGGTAATGACCGCTATCATACTGCAAATATAAGCATAATTACTTATAAATAAAAAATATAAGCAGAAACACTTATAGATATTGATTATTAGTGAATCTGCTTATATCGATGATGTAGTAAACATAAGGTTTTTAAGGCCTTAGGCAAAATCGTGAAATGGCAAAAAAGTAAAAAAATGTGATTATTTTTTTACAATGATCGAATATTAACTCAACTTTTTATTGTTTTTTATTCAAGAAGCCTTTCCCTGCCTAACCTTGACAGGTTTTGTAAACCTGTCAAGGTTCAGCACTACTTTTTAATAAACTGTTTTACCTGGTCATCCAGTTTAAGCATATACATTCCTGTCGGAATTCCCTGTACAGAAATATTTTTCTTGTTTCTGAACGGATTTTTCTCTGTATAGATTACTTTACCTGAGAAATCAAGAATTTGAGCCACCTGTACCTTTTCTATATCTCCGCTTACATAGATGTTTTCATAAGCAGGATTCGGATAGATCTTAAATTCTTTATCAACAGAAGCCATCAGTTCTGAAGTAGACAGTGTTCCAAGGTTCTGGCAGTAGTTAGACGGATAAGAATCCCATTCACTGATATTGAATGCAGTAGCCGGATGACTGATATTGGTTTTCCTGTACAATGAAACATTGCCGTTCGTATTGGCTACATATTTGGTTCCAATAGCATCTACGGTCACAAATTCATTATAAGCAAGTTCTACATAATTGTCTCCTTTGAAAGTCATAGGATCTGAAGACGTTACAAATCTCGCCTGGCTATTGGTATAGCATGATAATGTGGAGTTAGGATTCAAAATAACGAAAGTTTCATTATTGCCTACTTTACCTTCCAGCTCATAGGTATCAGCCCGATAGTAATTTCCTTGAGAATTCTTAAGCAGGATATTGATTCTATAGTCATTCAGGTTCACTTCATGGCCCGTCCTGTTGGTGATTTCAAGAGCATTATTACTCACCGTTTGAGTATTTGTACCGGAAATATATTTTGTAATGATAAGATCTTTAGCATAAGTATCTGATGCAATAGTAGAAGCTGTTACGGTATTACTAAGCGGAGACTCCAGATAGCCTTTGTCATAAGCTTTTACTGTGAAAGTATAAGTAGTAGACGGATCCAGGTGATCTATACTTATAGAGGTATTCTTGGTTGTTGCAACAGGAGTAGTGGCACCATTCATATAAATTTTATACCCTAAAACATCCGTTTCCGGTGAAGCGGTCCAGTTGAGATTAACGAAATAAGCACTCTGTTGAGTTGAAGTCAATGATCCTGGTGCCGTAGGTGCTATCGCATCCGGTGTTTCTGACCAGATCATGTCTACCCATTCAGGATGATCAATGAACGGATTTCTGTTGTTTTGTATTCCATATATCGCATTATTCCGGTCAATTTCCCTTTGTGAAACAGGATCTGCAGCATTCCACTGTTTCAGCATTTCAATATAAGGAAGATCCATCGCTCTTTCTTCCGTTCCGTCAAGCGGACACTGATCTGTTGTAGGATTTATATTTGTAGATGTGCTGTATGCCGTATTAAACGAACCAAATTTACCTTCATATCTTACAGCAAAATACAATAAAGATCTTGCAACATCTCCTTTGAACTCATCAATAGGCTCATACACCCTTCCTGTATAAGGGTAATTAGGAATGGCAGACTTAGATATTTTCGAAGTATTGGTAAAAGTATAATAATTAGTAGTGCCTGCTATACCGTAAGGATAGTTGTTTCTTAACTGATTGATTCTCGCATCAGCAGGTATAATAAAATTCAAATCTGAAAACATAGGATAATCACTGACGGTCTTCTTCTTATTGTTTTCATACCAAATCGTGGTAAATGTACTCTGTGGCATCATATGTTCCTTATTATATCCGGAACCTTCAGCACTTCCTCCGCCTAACTGACTAACGATATATTCATATGAATCCGGTCCTGTAGGAATTTCAGAATAAATATCCAGTAGATATTCTGTATTGCTGGAATCATGGTCATAGTATTTGTCCAGATCAGTCTGTTTATAAAAGAGCTGAATCCCATCATAATGCCAGTTGATATTCTTCTGAGAAATAATATCATGAAGCTTGGTTTTCAGTGCATAACCTGTAAGTCCCGTCGTTCCGTCGTAATATCCTGCAGGAATCTGTGCGGAAATAGAAGCGGAAATTAAAATAATAGGAAGTAGAATTTTTTTCATGCCTTAAAAATTGGGCGACTAAATTAGTGAAATAAAACTGGCTAAACGTTGAATATTTTATTAATAAAACATTAAATGCTAAAATATAAAAAATTGAAAATTAAAATATTGTGAATGAAACACCATGAATGAAATAATTTTTTTAGCATTCCGCCAATTTGGTTATCTTTGGGAACTAACTATATATCTATATGAATACAGAGACTATTGACAACATCAAAATGATAGCGGAGACAGCTAGAGAATTTGCAGAGAAGAATATCCGACCGAATATTATGGAATGGGATGAAAGCCAGACTTTCCCAAAAGACTTATTTCACCAGCTGGGAGAAATGGGCTTTATGGGTATCGTAGTTCCTGAACAATATGGAGGTTCCGGCTTAGGCTATCACGAATATGTTGCCATTCTTGACGAAATTTCTCAGGTAGACCCATCAATCGGTCTTTCTGTAGCGGCGCACAATTCACTTTGCACCAACCATATCTATGAGTTTGGAAACGAAGAACAGAGAAATAAATGGCTTCCTCAGCTGGCTACCGGAAAAGTAATCGGAGCATGGGGATTAACAGAGCACAACACGGGTTCAGACTCAGGAGGAATGTCTACAACTGCAGTGAAAGATGGTGACGAATGGATCATCAACGGTGCTAAAAACTTCATTACCCACGCTATTTCGGGAGATATTGCCGTAGTAATGACAAGAACAGGAGAAAAAGGAGCTAAAAATAATTCTACAGCTTTTGTTTTAGAAAAAGGAATGCCTGGTTTTAGCTCAGGAAAAAAAGAAAATAAATTAGGAATGCGTGCTACAGAAACCGCAGAATTGATTTTCGACAACGTACGTGTACCGGACTCTCACCGTTTAGGAGAAGTAGGAGAAGGTTTCAAGCAGGCGATGAAAATTCTGGATGGTGGAAGAATCTCTATTGCAGCTTTGAGTTTAGGAACTGCAAGAGGAGCTTATAAGGCAGCCCTGAAATACGCTAAAGAAAGACATCAGTTCGGAAAATCAATTTCTGAATTCCAGGCGATCAACTTTATGCTTGCTGATATGGCAACTGAAATTGATGCTGCAGAACTTTTGATTCAAAGAGCATCTACCTTGAAAAATGCTAAGCAGAAAATGACGAAAGAAGGTGCTATGGCAAAATTATATGCTTCCGAAGCATGTGTAAGAATTGCAAACAATGCTGTTCAGATTTTCGGAGGTTATGGATATACCAAAGACTTCCCTGCAGAAAAATACTACAGAGATTCAAAGCTTTGTACAATTGGTGAAGGAACTTCTGAAATCCAGAGACTGGTGATAGGAAGAGATATTACGAAATAACCTTAAATTCAATACAGATGATTAAACAGGCACTTTTAGGTGAGTTTCTGCATGAAGCGGAAAACACCAGAAAAATTTTAAAAGCAATCCCTGACAGCGCTCTGGAGTGGAAACCGTCTGAAAAGAACTGGACGACCGGGCAGCTTGCTTCTCATATTGCAGAGGTCTACAACTGGTATGAACCCACCTTCAATCAGGATACTTTTGATATGGGAAAATACGCGTATGATAAAGGAGATATTTCCAAGGCTGAAAATATCGTTGCTAAATTTGAAGAAAATGTTGCCAAAGCACAGAAAGTGCTGGAAAACTCTGATGAATCCACCTACTTCAACGAATGGAAAATGGAAATGAACGGAAATGTTCTCTTCCCTCCTTCTCCAAGAATCCAGGTGGTGAGAGGCTTTCTGTATAATCATTTGTACCATCACAGAGGTGAATTGGTCGTTTATTTAAGATCGACAGGAAATAAGGTTCCAGGATTGTATGGGCCTACTGCTGATGACAAAATGTAATTGACTATTATTCATAATAGAATGGGGCTGTTTCACTTTTTGAAACAGCCTTTTTAATTTTTATAATTAAACCGAAAGTTTGATGATGTTCACTGATGAACAAAAACATAAACTTAAGCATCAAAAAAATTCTTGATTTTATAAATTTATTTCAAAAATTCCTGTAAAAACCATTGTCTCAATCGTAGAAATTAATAAAAATATCACATTGGTTTGAATTTTTACCAATAGATTACTCCATTAAACATTTTAATTTTTCTTTTATTAATGAGCTTATTCAAGTATATTTAATGTATTGCATAATATTTTAAATATAAAATCAAAAATAATCTTAAATATTTTTGATTTCCGTAACGTATTTTTTATTAGCTTTGATATTCCACAATCAAAACTTATATTTAATATGAAAAAACAATTAACCCTGATTGGAATGCTCCTTATTAGTGGTGTTTCTTTCGCACAGACTGACCGTCTTTGGTCTGAAAGCTCAAAAAGAGCTTCCTCAGAGATCTTTGAAAACAAAGCAAGCATCGTCAATCCAAAGGTGTACAGCCTGAATATTGAAGGATTGAAAACAGTTCTTGCTAAAGCACCTAAAAGACTGGCAGCCGGCGAAAAATCCGAAATCATCATTTCTTTTCCTAATTCTGAAGGCAGAATGGAAAATTTTAAAGTAAGAGAGAATTCTAATTTTGCCCCGGAACTGGCAGCAAAATATCCGGACATCAAATCTTACGTTGGCCAAGGCCTTGATGATCCGAATTCTACAGTTTATTTCAGCGTTTCCCCACTTGGGCTATCTTCAATGGAAATTTACGGCGACAAATCGGCTGTATTTATTGAACCTTATGCCAAAGACCTATCCACGTATGTAGTGTACAAAAAGTCTGATAAGAAAGATGACCTCAGCAAGTTTGAGTGTACTGTAGTGGATGTAGCCAAAAAAGGCGCAACCAGTTCAGGGCTTACGGCAAGACCTAATGCCGACGATGCTAAATTGAGAACCTTTAGACTGGCGTTATCCTGTACAGGAGAATATACAGCCTATTTCGGAGGAACAAAAGCACAGGCACTCGCAGCCATGAACACCACCATGACTCGTGTAAACGGGGTTTTTGAAAAAGATTTTGCAGCAAGAATGGTTCTGATCGCCAACAATGACGCCGTGATCTATACCAATGCTTCTACAGATCCTTATTCTGCCGCTTCAGGAATGAGCAGCTGGAACTCTCAACTACAGAGTACGCTTACTTCTGTAATCGGTGAAGCCAATTATGACATCGGTCACTTATTCGGGGCTTCCGGAGGTGGAGGGAATGCAGGTTGTATCGGCTGTATCTGTACCAACGGATCAAAAGGAAGCGGATATACCTCTCCGGCAGATGCGATTCCTTCAGGAGATAATTTTGACATCGACTATGTAGCTCATGAAATGGGACACCAGTTTGGCGGAAACCACACCTTCTCTATGAATAATGAAGGAACAGGAGCCAATATGGAACCTGGTTCAGGATCAACGATCATGGGATATGCCGGAATTACCAGCCAGGATGTTCAACCTCACTCTGATGCATTCTTCCATGCTATAAGCATCCAGCAAATCACCAATAATATCAAAGCTAAAACCTGCTCTGTTAATACAAGCACTGGAAATTCAATTCCTACAGCCAATGCAGGTTTAGATTATACAATTCCGAAAGGAACACCATTTGTACTGACCGGTGCCGGAACAGATGCAGACGGAGATTCTTTAACGTATATCTGGGAACAGATGGACAATGCATCTTCTTCTCAGACAGGCGCAAGCTCTGCAGCCAGTGCAACAAAAGCTTCAGGGCCTAACTTCAGATCTTGGACGCCTACCACTTCTCCTGTGAGATACTTCCCAAGAATGGCATCCATCCTCACAGGCGCTACCACTACCGCTGGTTCAGAAATTACTGTAGAAGCTCTTTCTTCAGTAGCCAGAACATTAAACTTCAGATTTACAGTTCGTGATAACAGAGCCGGAGGTTCAGGAAACAATTCCGACGACGCGGTAATTACAGTGAATTCTACCGCAGGACCATTTGCCGTAACTTCTCAAAATACAACAACTACCTACGCTGGTGGAAGTTCACAAACGGTTACATGGGATGTAGCAGGAACTACAGCTAACGGAGTGAATACAGCCAATGTAGACATTCTTTGGTCAACAGACAGCGGAAATACATGGACTACTCTATTAGCAGGAACTCCAAATGACGGTTCGCAGGCAGTGACAATTCCTAATGCTACTACTACAACAGGAAGAATCATGGTAAAAGGATCCAATCATATTTTCTTTGATGTCAACAATGCCAATATTTCTGTCAATGCAGGTTCAGGATCTTCTGACACTGTTGCTCCTACAGCTCCTACCCTTGCAGCTTCAGGAACGACTTCTACAAGCACCAATCTTTCATGGTCAGGCGCTACAGATAACGTAGGTGTTACAGGATATGACGTGTACATGAATGCTTCACTTATCGGTTCTACGGCTTCTACCACTTATACCGTAACAGGATTAGCTCCGTCTACTACTTATTCTTTCACTGTGAAGGCTAAAGATGCCGCAGGAAACACATCTGTTTCAAGTAATACGGTAAATGTTACTACTCTTGCAGGAGGCGGAACGGTAACTTATTGCTCTTCTTCAGCATCCAATACTGCTGATGAGAGAATCGGAAATGTAAAATTCGGAACCATCAACAATACTTCTACAGGTACAGCCGGTTATGAAGACTTCACTTCAGTTTCTACCAATGTAACAGCAGGAAGTACTTACACAATTTCTATCACTCCAGCCTGGACTTCTACAAAATACAATGAAGCTTACGCTGTTTATATCGATTATAACGGAAACGGAAACTTTACAGATAGTGGAGAGCTTGCATGGACGAAAGCAGGATCTACAACTACTCCAGTTACCGGATCTATTACCATTCCGGCAACTGCAACGGCAGGGGCTACAAGAATGAGAGTGATGATGAAATACAGCACGATCCCAACTTCACCTTGCGAAGCATTTACTTACGGACAAGTTGAGGATTACACTCTTAACATTGCTTCTTCAGGAAGAGCTGTCGCTTCAGAAACAAAAGATCTGATCACAGACATCAAAGTATATCCTAATCCGGCAAGAGAAGTTCTGTATATTTCGAATACAACATCTGAAGAATACAGAATCTACGATATGGGTGGAAAACTGATCAACTCAGGAAAACTTCAAAGAGGCGCTATCAATGTAAGCAATCTGATTAAAGGTGCTTATATGCTGCAAATCGGAGATATAAGCAAGAGATTTATCAAAGAATAATACTATTAAAATTAAACGATGTTAAAGCTGTCCTTTTAAGGGCAGCTTTTTTTTATTCATTGATTTTCAGAATCTCACAAGAAAAATAAAACCGTAAATATTTCTTAAATAAACATTATTGATAAAATAATTTTCAACAATAATGCTATATTTTGAATAAAATCACACAAAATTGATTTTTTTAATTTAATTTTACCTCCGTACTGTTTACCCACTGGTATTGTAGAGGGCACTGTCATCGTTTTTCAGATGATGATTCCGCCACTTCTCTTGATTCTGTTCTTAGATACCACAGTACAGCTATTTATAGAAGTCCACACCAATATTCCACTATATGAAATCATTTTTACAAGAAGACTATCATGTAGGATGATTACAAAAAGAATATGTTTCAAAAGAGGTATAACGATCATCTCCTCCCAATACCTCATTAATTTTTTAAATAATTTAAAATTTTTTATATGAAACATTTATTTAATTATCTTTTTTTATTCACTTTCGCTTTGTCTTCAATGGCCTGTAGCTCAGACAGAGAAGAGGAAGTTCAGACACCAAGTGAGGTCACCACTGTATTTTATAAATCGGCTGATGAACTTGCAGTAACTTACGATCCGAACGGAAATGTAAATGCAAATCTAAGAAGCCAGATATTTGATCTATACAAACAGGGGAAATGGAGTGAATTGGAGGCACTTTTCAAAGCTAATAATCTGAATGGCGGATGGCCACCGGCAAATGGAGGCTACAATATCGTTGATGATGTAGCACTTCAGGCAGGACAAAAATTTGACCGATATAGCGGAGCTGTAGGTGCTTATACAGGAAATGGCGTTCCTACTTTAGGAGGAAGCTTTACAAGCCCGATCATCAACGGATATGTATACACCTTTACCCAAAGAGCACTGAACCAGACTGAAGACAAGTATGATTTTTATTACGAAATCGATGTTCTGAACAATGCAATGCAGTTCAAAACTCAGACGGCGGACATTATTCCATGGTTTAATCAGGCAGGAAAAGGAAAACAGACGATGTGGAAAATTCCTATTGACATCAATACCGGCTATCAGAAAACATGGAACAAGCTCGCAGAAGAGGGCTATATTAAAGTGACGATTAAGAAAAGTCCAAGCGGAAAATATCCTAACTTAGTCGGCACAGTTATTCAGCCCTAAATAAAATCCAGATGTATTCAATATCAAATAAAATAAACATTAGCAAAAAGGCCGTACTTGCCAAAAATACGTTCATCAATGACGAAACCATCCCGTCTGTAAGTACCACATTTACCTGCTGCAGTTGTGGTCATGAAAACAATATTGAAATCATACCTTACACATCAGGATTCCCTATTCTAAAGGTATATCAGGAAGATCAGGTACTTTCCGGAAATGAACTATTAAAGAATGGAATGGTTTCCGAAACACCCCAAACGATGTCGCATTTGGGAGCCCTCACGGTCAATAATCTGCCAACGTTATATTTCGGAACCGATTGCTCCTCCTGTCACGCAACATACATTTGCGTTTTCAGCTATGGAGAAAAACAACCGGGATTGACAACCCTTAATATCTCAGGCATCTGGGAATACGAGGAGCAGAAATAATGAATATTGATTGATATGTTTAAACAAAAATCCACAACCTTTTATAGATTGTGGATTTTTATTTAGAGTTTATACATTCACCGAAGTTCTGCCTGAGTTTTCTAATACAATGATTGCAAAGGTTTCAGACTAAGTTTGTAAAGTTTTTTTCTCAAAGGCGTTTCATTCACCAACAACAATAAGCGTTTACTGAACAGGACGCTTTTGTCTGAAACAATAAAAGTATTCATTATTATAATCCTGTGGATATTGTATTAAAGATTATCCCATCGTTAATACATTTTCCACCGTACATTTCACATTTTACAAATCCTTTTCTATCTTTGTGGGAAATAAAAAAATTCATGGATAAAATTGATAGTCTGAACCAAGTAGCAGAATTCCATACTACTTTCAAAGCCCCTATTTTAGATACCCCACAAATTCCTTCTCCTGAAAGATGCAATCTTAGAGTAGAACTTCTACAGGAAGAACTAAACGAACTGAAACAAGCAATCGCTGACAATAATATTGTAGAAATTGCTGATGCACTATGTGATTTACAGTACGTTTTGAGTGGTGCGGTACTGGAATTCGGACTTGGCAATAAATTTGTAGAGTTATTCAACGAGGTTCAGCGTTCCAATATGTCGAAGGCATGTGATAATGAAGAGCAGGCAAAGGAAACGGTTGAATTCTACAAAGAAAAGGAAGTGGAATCTTTTTATGAAAAGTCTGGTGAAAAATATAATGTATACAGACAGGCTGATCATAAAGTATTAAAAAACAAATACTACTCTCCTGCTGATTTAAAATCAATTATTGAGAAATAAAATATGAAGAAATTTATTACAAATCTTGTTGCCTTTTCAAGTTTATTTTTAGCGGTCCAGCAATTCAATGCCCAGAAAGTAGTAGTCAACCGTGAAGTGAATACTGAGAAAGACGGCAAAATGCTTTTGGGACATCAACTGAAAGAACAATTTCTGAAAGCCCCTTATGCAGACTGGTATGTAAAGGAGCATGATGAATATAGCCTTGACCAGAAAGCCATCAGCGAGCTGAAAAAAGAAAAAATAGGTTCTTATGATCTCGTTGTTTTCATGGGAACATGGTGCGAGGACAGCCATAGAGACATTCCGAGACTAATGCGAATTCTGGAAGAGGTAAACTACCCGGACAGTAAGCTGACTATTATTGCCGTGAACCGTAAAAAAGAATCTCCTACCGGAGATGAATCCCTTTACAATATACAGAAAGTACCTACCATTATTGTAAAAAGATATGGTAAAGAAGTGGGACGAATTGTAGAAATGCCTACCACAGGTTATATTGAGAGAGATTTGGCTCAGATTTTGAAAAAGAATGATTCTTCTGTTATCAAAGAAATTTTTAAATAGATTTTGAGAAATTATAAAACAATTCTATCGTTTGCTGCAGGTACAGGAGCTATGGTTCTTCTGTTCTTCGGTCTTAAATCCTGCCTGAATCTTGGCGGAAAAACGGAAAAGTCAGATTATTACATTCTGACTAACCAGATTTCCAAAATGAATAAGATGGTAGTGATGGAACAGAATACCTCCAGCATGCAGAAAACGAAAATGGGCTATGAAGTCTTTGGGAAAGAGGTTTCAAGTAACAGTATTATTACTTATACCAAAACCAATGCTCAGGTATCTTATGATCTTAATAAAATGAAGATTGAAGTAGATTCCATCAACAAGAAGCTTGTGATCACGGAACTTCCGGATGCTGATATAAGAATCACTCCAAGTGTTGAAATTCAGTCTTTAGACGACTCTTTTTTTAATAGAATTTCAGAAAAGGACATTAAAAGTGTAACTGAAAAAGCTAAAGAAAGCGCTATGAAATCTATCGATCAGAATCAGTTGAGAAGTGAAGGCCGTAAACAGCTGATGGAAAACCTGGATAATATTTTTGTTCTGGCCAAAGCACTGAATTATACGATAGAGGATAAAACCGGGAAAATTGGTATTTTAGGACTTTAGGATCAATTATTCCTGTTTGGCAAATGCTTTGAATGATATATAAAAATTTAAAGTTATGGATTCAAAAGGGAATAATAAAAAGAAAGCCTCTGCCAATGCCGCAGAGACCAAAAAGCAGAATCAGGATTTTCAGAATATTCCTGCTTCATCACAAAAGACCAATCCACCTGATATTGACAAGGATGATGTACAGAAAGCATCAAAAAACAAATCAGGAAAAACGGATAATACCAAAGATAAAAATTGATCGTTCAAGTTTTGTAAAAAATTAAGAATAGATATATTCAGTTTTAAATCTCTTATAGATTTCTTTAGAAGTCATCTTATAATCTTTAAAACGAGAATTCTAACTTTATCATATTCTTTATAAAAAAGAGATTCCGTCTTATCATGAGACGGAATTTTATTTTAATTGATAAGATAATGTGAATGCATGGATAATTCGGATCAAGTGCATTTTCTGGTTAAGCCGAAAACTGAGTTCATCTGAATAGCAAAAATGGTTTGTCCTTTGCAGATAGTCCTGGAGATCGTTTTTTTAACGCAAAGTTATAGTGATTCAATGCTTTATTTTAGGGAGCAAAGAAGGGCGACTTTGTCGCTGAAGAAGCTATATGGATAAACATCCGCTTCCTCAGATCGATTCTTAATCGATACTCTCTTATAGCAGAACCAAAATAAAACTTTGCGTTTAAGAAAATAATAGGCTCCTAAAAAATATGAAGAACCTGCATGACCGGAGAGATTTCAAAGCTCTTTTGAGGATGCAAAAACTTATATAGAATATCCTTTAAAAGCGAAAAGTTCCGCCTCATACGAGACAGAACCTTTCTTCTAACTATCTAAGTGAACTTTGTTGTCTATTTATACAATCGTTGATTTTCCGATCTTTACATTTTCAAAATTATAATAGGACTTCTCAGAATATCTGATATGATCTGCAATAAAGCTTCCTACTTCACTGGTGGAATAATATTGTTTTGTATTAAGATCGATGGTCACATATTTATTTTCAATGGCATGCTCCACAGACTGTCTTAGCTTATTGGCGGCAGGCTGCAGATTAAGATGATCCAGCATCATAGCAACACTAAGGATGGAAGCAATAGGATTGGCAATTCCCTTTCCTTTTGCTTGTGGATAAGATCCGTGAATAGGCTCAAATAGAGCATTCTTCTCTCCTACTGACGCTGAAGGCAGTAATCCGATAGAACCTCCGATTACACTTGCTTCATCGGAAATAATATCCCCAAACATATTTTCTGTCAGAATAACGTCAAACTGTTTAGGATTAAGGATCAGTTGCATGGCTGCATTATCTACGAACATATAATCCAGCTGCACTTCCGGATATTCCGGAGCTATTTCCTGACAAATCTTTCTCCACAACCTTGAAGTATCCAGCACATTCGCTTTATCAATAAGGGTCAGCTTTTTACTTCTCTTTTGGGCTTCCTGAAAGGCCATGTGAGCAATCGGGATAATGTCTTCACGGCTGTATTTACATACATCGTAAGCATACTCTCCTTCCGGATCCGTAAATTTTTCACCGAAATAAATTCCACTCACCAGTTCTCTGAAAATCTGAATATCAGCCCCTTCCACGATCTCTCTTTTAAGCGGACTCTTTTCAATCAACGAAGCATAGGTTTTCAGTGGGCGGATGTTGGCAAATAATCCCAGTTCTTTACGCAGCTTTAAAAGCCCCTGTTCCGGTCTTACTTTAGCTTCAGGATTGTTGTCAAAAGCAGGATCGCCAATTGCTCCAAAGAGTACTGCATCTGATTCTTTACAGATTTTCAGGGTTTCATCAGGAAGAGGATTTCCGGTCTGAAAAATAGCTTCAGCACCGATCAAACCATACTCAAATTGAAATTTGTACTGAAAAGCTTCAGCGATTACATCCAGTATTTTGATGCTTTCACTGATGATCTCCGGGCCTATTCCGTCTCCCGGAAGGACTGCGATTTTAAAATAATTGTTGCTCATTTGCTTTTTGTGTTTTTAGTTCAAATTCTGTGATCGCCTGTTTTTTGCTGATTAAAAAATCAATATCGTCATAGCCATTCAGAAGGCATATTTTTTTATAGGAATCAATCTCAAAGGTCTCAGTCGTATCTTTGAAACTGATGGATTGCAATTCAACATCAATAGCAATTTCATTATCAGGGTTTTCATTAATTCCTTCTAAAATTTCTTTTAAAAAGGCTTCAGAAACTTTTACCGGAAGAAGTCCGTTGTTGAGCGCATTGCCTTTAAATATGTCTGCAAAATAACTCGAAACAATGACTTTAAAACCATAATCTGTCAAAGACCAGGCAGCGTGTTCACGACTGCTTCCGCATCCAAAGTTATTTCCGGCCACTAAAATTTCGCCCTTGAATTTTGGATTATTCAAAACAAATTCAGGATTTGGCTCGCCGGTATGAATATTAAACCTCCAGTCTCTGAACAGATTTTCTCCGAAACCTTTTCTGTCTATACTTTTTAAAAACCTTGCCGGAATAATCTGATCCGTATCTATATTTTCTGCCGGTAGTGGAACTGCCGGGGATTTTATGACAACTAATTTTTGCATTTACTTTTTAATCTGTTTAGTTTAAGCTTTCAAAAGCTGAGATTCTACCTTCTATTGCAGCTTTGGCCGCCGTTAACGGGCTTGCAAGAATTGTTCTCGCGCCCTGTCCCTGTCTTCCTTCAAAGTTCCTGTTGGAGGTGGAAACACAATATTCCCCTTCCGGAATTTTATCATCATTCATCGCCAGACATGCTGAGCAGCCAGGCTGGCGGATCTGAAACCCTGCATCACTGAAAATTTTATCCAGTCCTTCTTCATAGATCTGCTTTACCACCTGCTGAGATCCGGGAACAATCAATGCTTTTACAGCTTCAGATTTGCTTTTCCCTTTGATGTATTGAGCTGCTGAACGGAAATCTTCTATTCTGGCGTTGGTACAGCTTCCTATAAAAACATAATTGACTTTGATGCTTGAAAGTGCCTGGCCGGCCTCTAATCCCATATACTTCAAAGCCTTTTCTTCTGATTCGTTTTGAGGCACAGGAATTGTTTCATTCAAAGAAATTCCCATTCCAGGATTGGTTCCGTACGTAATCATAGGATAAATATCTGCAGCATCAAAGCTTAGCTCCTTGTCAAAAACCGCTCCTTCATCTGTTTTCAGGGTATTCCAATAGGCTGTTTTCTCTTCCCATTCTTCTCCAGTCGGGGCAAATTTTCTGCCTTTTACGTATTCAAAAGTAGTTTCATCAGGAGCAATCATTCCTCCTCGGGCTCCCATTTCAATACTCATATTACAAACGGTCATTCTTCCTTCCATCGACATTTCTTCAAATACATTTCCGGCATATTCACAGAAATACCCGGTTCCGCCGTCTGTCCCGATCTTTGAAATGATATACAAGATCACATCCTTAGGCTGAACATTTTCGTTCAGTTTACCATTTACGGTAATTCTCATGGATTTTGGCTTGTTGAGCAGCAGGCATTGGCTGGCAAATACCTGTGCCACCTGACTTGTTCCGATCCCGAAAGCAATCGATCCAAATGCTCCATGTGTTGAAGTATGGCTGTCTCCACATACGATGCTCATTCCCGGCTGGGTAATTCCAAGTTCGGGAGCAATGATGTGAACAATGCCTTGGTACTGATGCCCAAGTCCGAAGAGTTCAATATTATTTTTTGTACAGTTTTCCGTAAGCTGCTGAACCTGATTTCTTGAAAGCTCATCACGGATTGGCTTTTCCTGGTCCAGCGTAGGCACATTGTGATCTGCCGTTGCCACGATCTGTTCCGGTCTGAATATTTCCAGATTTCTGGCTTCCAATTCAGCAAATGCCTGAGGGCTGGTCACCTCATGGATGAGATGCTTGTCAATATAGATGATCTGTGGACCATCAGGAATTGTTTCAACTACGTGAGCATCCCAAACCTTATCAAAAAGAGTCTTTTTATTGTTGTTCATTTTTTACTTTATCTTGATTTTAAATCAAACCTATCCTATCTTTCTGCTGAAAGCCTCCATAATAAGGTTCAGATCGTCATTTCCTATTTCTTTTTTAAGGTCTGCAATTTTTAAAAATTCCTGATACAGATAATCCAGTTCATTCTTGGTCACATCATGGCCAATATGCTTGAATCTGTAAGCCAATGCAGAGCGCCCGCTTCTTGCTGTGAGCACAATGGAAGAGGCATTCACGCCTACTTCTGCAGGATCGATAATTTCATAAGTTTCCCTGTTCTTGATAACACCATCCTGGTGAATTCCGGAGCTGTGTGCAAAAGCATTTGCCCCTACGATCGCTTTATTCGGCTGTACAGACATTCCCATAAGATCAGAGACCATCGTACTCATTTCATTCAACATTCTGGAATTGACATCTGTATGCAGATTTAAATCTTTATGCTGTTTCAGGATCATAACCACTTCTTCTAAAGCAGTATTTCCTGCTCTTTCTCCTAATCCATTGATGGTACACTCAATCTGACGTGCTCCGTTGATAGCTCCTGCAATAGAATTGGCCGTTGCCAGTCCAAGATCATTGTGACAATGGCATGACAGAACCGCTTTTTCAATTCCTTTTACGTTTTCTTTCAGGTATTTGATTTTCTGCCCGTATTCTTCGGGAAGGCAATATCCTGTTGTATCAGGGATATTCAATACCGTTGCTCCTGCTTTGATGACGGCTTCACAGACCTGTGCCAGATATTCATTGTCTGTTCTTCCTGCATCTTCGGCATAGAATTCCACATCTTCTACATAGCTTTTTGCATATCTTACCGCCTCTGCAGCACGCTCTATAATGTCCGCTCTGTTAGAATTGAATTTATATTGAATGTGAGAATCGGAAGTCCCGATTCCGGTATGTATTCTTGGTCTTTTCGCATATTTCAATGCTTCGGCGGCAGTATCTATGTCTTTTTTATTAGCTCTTGTCAGCCCGCAAACTTTAGCATTTCTTACCAGTTTTGAAATTTCAGAAACAGATTCAAAATCTCCAGGGCTGGAAATCGGGAATCCTGCTTCGATGATATCAACCCCCAGTTCATCAAGCTTTTCAGCAATAATCAGTTTCTGTTTTGTATTCAATTTACATCCAGGCACCTGTTCTCCATCGCGCAACGTGGTATCAAAAATTTCAATTTTTTCGGAGTTCATAAATAAAAGTTTTTTACTTAATTTTGGCTCAAAACTACAGCTTGCTATATTTTTTTCATTTTCAATTTTTCTGAAAATTACAATATTCAACTGTTGAAGAAATACTCATATCTATTTATTAATCAGTATTATACTATTTAAAAAATTACAATGGCAGAATTGCAGAAAGATTTTTTGTTTGTATTGGTAAAGTCATTGACCATGTCAGAGAAACGACAGTTTAAGCTGTATGTCAACCGTCTCGGAATCAACGTAGATGCCAAGTTTCTTCTGCTGTTTTCCGAAATTGATAAAATGAAGGAATATGATGAAAGCATCATCATAGAGAAAAAAATATCCACGAAGCAACAACTTTCTAATCTGAAGGCGCATCTTTACAAACAGATTCTGGTAAGTCTCCGCATGAATCCGAGTCATCAGAATTACAGGATTCAGCTTCGGGAGCAGCTGGATTTTGCTAATATTCTGTACCAGAAAGGGCTTTATAAGCAAGCCTTAAAAATATTGGACAAAACGAAGCAGACCGCATTGGAGCTGGATGAAAAAAGTATTGCCTCTGAGATCATCGACCTTGAAAAAGTAATTGAATCACAATTCATTACACGAAGTTTTGACGGTCGTGCAGAGGAACTGATCCGGGAATCCAGAGAGATCAGCAAACAGAACCGTTATACGACGAAACTCTCCAATCTTTCATTGAAATTATACAGTGAGATGCTTACGCATGGCTATGTGAAAAATGATTCTGACCGGGAAGAAGTTCTGAACATCTTCAACGAAGAAATCAAAAATATAAGGCTTGAAAAACTGAATTTCACCGAAAAACTATGGTATTTCAAAGCCCATGTCTGGAAAAACCAACTGCTTCAGGATTATAAATATACGTTGAAATATGCCTATCAGTGGGTAGATCTTTTCCACAAAAAACCTGAAATGATCTACAGCCATCCGGTTTGGTACATCAAAGGCAACACTTACCTGCTGAAAATCCTTTTTCTGTATGGAAATATTGATATTCTGGAAGAGCATTTTGAGAACTTCAACAAGATGGTGAATGCAGAGAATTTTGCCCAGAACGAAAACCTTCAGTCTTTAATATTTCTTACCCATTACAATACCCTGATGAATATTCATTTTGTGAAGGGTGAATTTTTTACCGGCACAAAGCTCATTCCGGAAATTGAACTGAAAATGGAAAAACTCAGGGAACGAATTGATGAACACCACTTTATGATCCTTTATCTTAAAATGGCGGCCATGTTTTTCGGAAGTAAAATGTTTGAAAAATCGATTGAATACTCCATGCGGGTGATAGAATCGAAAGGCAACGTACAGGAAGACCTGCTGTTCCATACCAGAATTCTGATTCTGATGGCCAAATATGAGTCCGGAAATGATGAAGATTATGACGAATTCATAGCCTCTACGCTGAAGTTTGCCAAAAAAATGAAAAAACCGGAAGAGTTTCATTTTGAAAGCATTCAGTTCTTTAAAACCCTGAATAACCAGGTTCCGGATCAGAGACAGAAAGTCTTTGAAAGTTTTGATAAAAAGCTTGAAGAATTTTCTGAAAATGAGTATTACAGAAGGTCCTTATTCTATATTGACATTCACGGATGGATCAAATCTAAGGTTCAGCATGTAGACGTGATTGAGATCATCAAACAGAAAGTGAAATATAAAAGAAAAAACTAGCTGAGATTCAACTCCGGCTAGCCTTTTTTATCTCTCACAGATTGGGCCAATTTTGTAGATAATTGTGTCTAAAATCTGCCTGACATGTGCGAATTTTCATATTATTTATACATATTTTCTATAAAATTCAGTGCATTTTTGTGGCTGATTTTCTCTACAAGCTCAAAGGAAAATCTTTTCTCAATCTCTCTGTTGATTGCCGGAAATCCTGAAGCATTGGAATGTTCAGGAAAGAAAAACGGATGGCGAGAAGTATCGGGATGATCTTTCCAATAGAAATAGTCTGCTCCATAAGCCATATGATCTTCTGCCCCAAGGTCTAACCCGTATTGAATATGGTCATATAACCTTTCCGGATGTTCAAGATCAACATAATCTTTGATAAAATTAAGACCCATCAGCCCTTTTCTGCTGATCAGTTCTTTGGCCAGTTCATCAGGAAGGTTCCTGTTATTTTTATAAATACGTCTATAATTAGAATGGCTTGCCAGAATAGGAATTGAATAATTTCGCTGAGCTGTATAATTGAATATATCATAAGCCAGCTGATCACTTGTATGAGCCAGATCAATCGCAATCTTTCTGTCTGCGATATAATCGATCAGCACTTTTCCATCATCTTTAAGGCCTGCTGTAGCATTGTTTCCACCACCAAAACGGTTTTCTAAATGATGGGTGATCCCGACATACAATACTTTCTGAGTATTTTCAATGATGGTTTCCAGTTTTTTGAATCCGGAATCCAGGCTTTCATTTTCCTCGCAGAAAGAGGACGCGTTTTCGATGGAAGCCATCACTCCTACCCGGTTTTCATTTTCAGGAGCCTGATGACTTTCAGGAGTAAAAAGGAAAAAATTTTCGTTTCTGATTAAATCTGAAAATATTTCACTCTGTTTCAGTCCATATTCCGTACTGTTGGCCCCCGTTCCTGAATAGATGGCCATCACCTGCAGCTTCACATTTCCTTCTTTTAAATAAGGCAAAGAACAGCCTATTTCTCTATCGTCAATGGTTGCGTCTGGTCTTAATAAATAATATAACAGATCACAGTGTAAATCGATGTTTATTGTATTCATAGCAGGAAGCAATTTATAGCTTTTATTACTTGTTTGGAATTAACGCATTATTGATAAATTCAATATCTGTATTTTCAAAAATATCTAACAACTGAGGGACAAAATCTCCGAAAGTTTTATACTTTTTCCGGTTGGAATTATATTCTTTTATCTTTTCTTCTAATTGTGGCAGGAAAATAAAGTTATTTTTCAAATGATAGTCTTCCAGCCTTTGAGCTCTTTCCGGATCTTTCTGGATTCTTGCCGTCTGAATTTCCCCCAGCCTTACCAAATGCTCAGCCACACAGGTCTGATAGTCTCCATAACCTCCGGTTTTGATCATAGCCTCTTTTAATTTTGACTTTTCAAACAGATCTTTGAATTTTACAAGTCTGTCTTTATGCTTATAAACCTCTTTATTAACGAATGAATGTCCAAATTCATGTACGCTTAGAAATCTTGCCTGAAATTGGTTGTCATACCCGAACTCTCCCGGTTTTTCCACCTTTACAAAAGGACTTGCCACTTCATAAATATTCTTTTTTTCGGATTTTAAAATCACCTCTGCGGCAATCCCCCGCCCTTCACTATTTTCTATAGGCCACATCATCATGGGTGAAATCAAAATAGTATAGGCATTGAACCCTTCTCCATAAAACTGTTCCATAGCATTGGTGAACCCGGCAGGAATCTGCTTGTTGTACTCCTGTATTCCACCGTTGTAAAAGTTTTTATTTTCGTTAAAAAACTGTGCAATATTCTCTTTAACGTAGAATTTTGAGAGCTCAGAAAGATAATTTTTAATTAAATCTGTAGCTTCAATGTTTTGTTCTTTGGTGAGATTGTTATTTTCAAACTTATAATCATTGATCCAGTCTGTCGCCGGAAATTCTTTATGATACATCAAAGGGGTCATCAGAATATCATTCCATGAACCGTATTTTTCGATCAGAATATCATTGAGTTTTGCTGTTGAAACGGCAATATCTGAGTTTTTCAGGCGCTCATATTTTTCTAATGCTTTTTTAACAATGGGCTGGTAAACAGAACATTCTTTAATTTTATAGAGTTCAAAGTCTTTATTGTTCTTTCTATGTTCTGCGGAGAGGATCTCTGCCAGGAAATATGTTTCAATATTTTTGTTGTAGGTCACGGAAAATCTGGAGTTATTTTTCTGTGAAAAACCGAATATGGAACTCAGTGAAACAAAAACTACGAATATCTTTTTCATCTTTAATATTAATTCTCATTCTAAATATAGGCTAATATAGTATTTTATCTAAAAAATGCGTATTTTTGCATCTTAAAATTTCTTAGTAAACAATGATAAAAATTACACTTCCAGACAATAGTGTCAAAGAATTCGAGGGAGCAGTTACTCCCCTAGATGTGGCAAAATCTATAAGCGAGGGATTGGCTAGAAATACCATTTCCGCAATTGTTAATGACAAACAAGTAGAAACGACCACACCTATAACCACGGATTCTACGGTACAGCTTTTGACCTGGAACGATGATATGGGTAAGAAAGCTTTCTGGCATTCTTCTGCTCACCTTTTGGCGCAGGCTATCCTTGAGTTTTATCCTAATGCTAAGTTGACCATTGGTCCGGCCATCGAAAGCGGATTCTACTATGACGTAGATTTCGGGGATGAAAGCTTATCTGAAAAAGATTTTGAAAAGATTGAAAAGAAGATCCTTGAAAATGCAAAGAAAGGGTCAACATTCTCTTTATATCCGGTATCTAAAGAAGATGCTCTAAAAACTTATGCAGACAATCCTTACAAAGTGGAACTGATCTCTAATCTTAACGATGGGGAAATCACTTTTGTAACGCATGATAATTTCACAGATCTATGCCGTGGAGGACACATTCCTAATACCGGAATTGTAAAAGCGGTTAAGATCCTTAATGCAGCAGGAGCCTATTGGAGAGGAAATGAAAAGAACCCACAGCTAACAAGAGTCTATGGTATCTCTTTCCCTAAACAGAAAGACCTTACTGAATATCTTGAAAGACTTGAAGAAGCTAAAAGAAGAGATCACAGAAAACTGGGTAAAGAACTTGGAATTTTTGCATTCTCTGAAAAAGTAGGTGCCGGGTTACCATTATGGTTGCCAAAGGGTACAGCTCTAAGAAGAAAACTGGAGAATTTCCTTTCAGATGCACAGAAAAAAGGAGGGTATGAATTCGTAATGTCTCCACATATCGGAGCAAAAGAATTGTATGTAACTTCCGGACACTGGGATAAATATGGAGAAGACAGCTTCCAGCCGATCAAAACTCCAAATGAAGGAGAAGAATTCTTGCTAAAACCAATGAACTGTCCTCACCACTGTGAAATTTATAAAACTTCACAATGGAGCTACAGGGATTTACCTAAGAGATATGCAGAATTCGGTACTGTTTACAGATATGAGCAAAGTGGAGAGCTTCACGGGTTGACAAGAGTTCGTGGATTTACTCAGGATGATGCTCACTTATTCTGTACTCCGGATCAGCTTTCTGAAGAATTTGAAAAAGTAATCGATCTGACGCTGTATGTGTTCAAATCTTTAGGTTTTGAAGACTTTGTGACTCAGGTTTCATTAAGAGATCCTGAAAACAAACAAAAATATATCGGGTCTGATGAAAACTGGGAAAAAGCAGAAAGTGCGATCATCAATGCAGCAGAAAAGAAAGGCTTAAAAACAGTAATAGAATACGGTGAAGCTGCATTCTATGGTCCTAAGCTTGACTTCATGGTGAAAGATGCTTTAGGAAGAAAATGGCAACTTGGAACGATCCAGGTAGATTATAACTTACCGGAAAGATTTGATCTTCACTATATCGGAAGCGACAATGAAAAACACAGACCGGTAATGATCCACAGAGCACCATTTGGTTCTATGGAGCGCTTCATCGCTATTTTGCTGGAGAACACTGCAGGTGATTTCCCACTATGGCTGAGCCCGGATCAGTTTATTATTCTACCGATCAGTGAAAAATATGTAGATTATTCAAAAAAAGTTTCACAATTTTTAGAAAATCACGATATTAGCGGTCAGATTGATGACAGAAACGAGAAGACAGGTAAAAAGATCCGTGATGCGGAATTGAAGAAGATTCCTTTCATGCTTGTGGTAGGAGAAAATGAAGAAAAAGAAGGCACGATTTCTGTAAGAAGACGTGGTGAAGGAGATCTTGGAGTGATGAAACTGGAAGATTTCGTTGCTTACTTCAAAAAGGAAGCAGCCATTTAATATTAAAAGATTGAAGGATTCAAAAAAAATAATGGAATCTTTCAATTTTTAAATCTTAAATCAATTAAATAGTAGTTAACCAATAAAATTATAATACAATAGCACAAAGATTTAACAACAGGGGCCCACAGAGACGTCCGGTACAAGAGGACGCTCACTTGATCAACGATAAAATTCGTGTGAGAGAGCTTCGTTTAGTGGGCGATAACGTAGAGCCGGGAATTTATCCAATTGACAAAGCAAGACAGATTGCTGCAGAACAGGAATTGGATTTAGTAGTAATTTCTGATAAGGCTGAACCATTTATTGCAAGAGTATTGGAATACAAAAAATTCTTATACGAGCAAAAGAAAAAACAGAAGGAACTTAAAGCTAAGCAGGTGAAAGTGGTTGTAAAAGAGATCCGTTTCGGACCTCAGACTGATGACCATGATTATGAATTTAAGAAAAAGCATGCTGAAAAATTCCTTGAAGAAGGTTCTAAGCTAAAGACCTACGTATTTTTTAAAGGACGTTCAATTATCTTTAAGGACCAGGGGGAAATCTTACTTTTAAAACTAGCTCAGGAACTTGAGCATGTAGGTAAGGTAGATCAGCTTCCTAAGCTTGAAGGGAAAAGGATGATTATGATGATGAGTCCTAAAAAACCAGCGAAATAATTCAGTTATTATTTTACATATGAAAGCCTCAAATTACTTTGAGGCTTTTTTCTATAAAAAATTTTCATGGAAAAGATTTCATAAGAAAAAGAAAGAGGGGCTATATAAGCATCATTTGTATTTTATTTATCACCCCTCTTTCTTACAGGTTTTAGTAGTTTTTACCCTTCAAAATCACCACAGTCATGCTCTTTAAAAAGAGGTAATGCCTTCCTGGTGGTAAAATATTTAGCGATTCTTTTATTATTGAGTTCCAGTTTCTTACCTTCTATCACCAACTCATATACGGGGGCTTTATCGATCTGAGTCAGAATATAGGTTCTGTCTGCTGTTTTTAGAACTGTTTTGCTGCCTTCACCGGAAACAGAGAAATCACTCACTTCAAAGACATCTTTTTCATCGCAGACATTAGCCCATTTAATGGTATTCTTCGTTATGGATAGGCTTGCCAGATCGCACGAATAACAGTTTCCGGAGAATTCTATTCCATATTTTTCATATACATTTTTACTTTTGGTATCCAATACATCAATAGGAACCAGTTCTGAAAAATCTCCGGGCACTTCTACTTTTGAAACAGTCTTTACTTCCGGGGTATGTCTGGAAACGGTATCCGTCTTTGCCTCTGTAGAATCAACTTTGTTTACTTTTTTATCAGTAGCAGGCGAACATGAAGCCAGCAAAATGATCACAACTGAAAAGCTGGTTATTACGTTTTTCATCTGATATAAATAATTTATAGTCCTTAGTTTATTGTTTGCAAAATTCCCGAAAATATATCATTTAATATATCCCTGTTTTCAGCTATTTATTGCCCATATCCACGGGTTTTATTGGTGGTAACTCTGAATACTGATACATTTGCCCCAAAATATATAAAATGAAAATTTTCAATTCATTCTTCATATCATCTATGGTAGTCTTTGCGGGATGTAGTCAGCAAAATAAAAACACAGGAACTAACAAAGCAGGAACTGAAGTTACCCAGAAAGCCATTACATTCGCGGATTTCAAAAAGATAAAAGGAGTGGATAATGTGCAGGATGTGCCGTTTCAATTATTTACCAAACTGGATTCTGTGCAGCTTTTTGTGACTCCGGGCAAGGATGCCGCTCATATGAAAATTGCTTATAATAAACTTGATAATTATTACGGTTTCGAAGAGTTTGAAGACTTCTACTCTATTCATTACAGCATCAATAATAATATTTCGAACAGCATTGAAGCTTTTGTCCTGAAATCTGAGTTCACAGCATCATTTGATCTGACCTTAAAGGGTGTTGATCTTTATGAAATCCGAAGCAGTACTCTGAAAGAAACTAAGGATTTTAAAAATAAATCATTCAGTCAATATGGTACGATAACAGAGGTTTCGGAACAGGAATTTAAAATGGCCTCCAGCAGTAAAATTGACGAAGCTTTGGTAAAGAACTCTCAGGTTAAATTAAAAGACAACAATTGGATCTATACTGAAAATTCAAAAGAAACCGTGATTACACAACATAAGAATATCTCTACGGAAGACGGGCTTTTATCCAATGAATATATTGGGCAGTCCCCTTACCTTCATCTGGAAGTTTTTAAGGAAAGTTCGGAAGGGACCTCAGAGGTCTATTATTCTTTTTATACGGTAAAGCCAAGTGCTGATTTTGCGCTGTTTACCGGCGGCTATCCTCACATTCTGCCCGGTAAAAACAGGGTTTCTTACATAGCTTCGAATAATGATGTGGGAAGTAATTTTGAGATCAGTAGGTATCTGGAACAAAATCATACTCAAGAAAACCTTTTATATGTAAACTTCACCAACTTCAAAATTGGTGACGAGGCAAAAGCTTTCTGGAAGGATGATAGAACCTTTTATGCAGAAGTCTACCCTATCAATTCCGCAACATCCAACGGCAAAAAACAGAAGGCAGCTTTTATCAAAATCCAGCTGAAGGCTGACCTGTTCAATTAAGAAAGCATTTCCTGCCATTTGAAATAGGATAAAAACCCCTGAAATCAGCCAGTGTGTAGCGAGAGAAAGTCTAATATCTTTGCCCCAGTTATTTAAAGATATACCATGAGAAAAGTAAGTTTAACATTCCTTTTTTGTTTACTAAGTTTTATGACGTTCGCACAATCATTAAAGGTAGTTATCAAACAGGATGGAAAAGTAATTGAACCTGTAAATGATGTTTATGACCTTAAAAAGTCTCCTTTTGTATTTGAGTTCACCGCTAATAATCTTGAAGGTTTTTTGGTGGGAGCCACTACCAATAAAGATATTTATGCAGGAGCTCTGGGGCTTTTCAATGCGGAAGTTCCATGGTTTCAGAGTACAGGGATGGCGGAGGAATTATACAACAAAGATAAAGAACTGTTTCTGATGGATCAGGCCCCTTCTTACTGGTATTATACCGATGCCAAAGATCACAGGTTTGATAAAAACCCTAAAGGGAACTTAAAGCAATGGACAGCGACCCGTACTATTACAAGGTTTTATGATATTATGGTGGATCAGCCCATCAGTTTAAAAGATTTTGACGGAAGAGTTTATCTGTTCATGTATCAGCCTGAATATAACGAGGAATATGATTTAAAAGGAAAGAAAAACCTGTTCCAGGCTACATTGAGATTCAAAGATTAATTTATTGAACACCTAATTTTTAATTTATATAGAGAAAAGGTCTGCTTTTACGATGTAAGCAGGCCTTTTTGTTGATTTTATCCCAAAACTTAAATTAATCATGCAGATGCTGAAACCTTAACAATGTTTTAAGCCATTAAAATTTTTAAGGGGACTTGTTCTATAGTGAGCCTTTAACGGCGAAATCAAGATTTGAGGGTAATTTTTTTAAAACGCAAAGATTTATTTATCATCCCGGATATTTGAAGGAAGCAAAGCATGGAATCAATTTCATTGATTCTTTTTAAGCGGGCGTAATGTTTCTATACGTTTGTTCTGCGGCTTTACTTACTCTTTCTTTTATGCGTATCCTATTCGATAATTAAACCATATTCTATGGCTAATTTAATGGCTGAGCTAAGATTGGAAGTCTGGAATTTTTCAATCAGATTTTTTCGGTGGCTTTCAACGGTGTGCGGGCTTATAAAAAGCTTTTCTGCCATTTGATTGGTGGTCAAACCTTTCGCTGCCTCAGCTAAAATTTCTTTTTCTCTTCGGGTTAATTTCGGAACCTGATTGAGCCCGTCGGCTGATTTTTTTTCTAAAACGGACCTGGTTTTTGAGCATAAAAACTGTTTACCGGCATATACGGTATCAATACCCTCAAGAATTTCAGTGACTGAAGCATTTTTCTGAATGTATCCCAGGGCGCCTTCAGCCAGCGTGCTATTAATCACAGGCAATTCATTGTGAACACTGAGCATAATAATCTGGAGATTTCCGTATTTTTTCTTTAAAGGTTTGATGAGCTCGATGCTGTTGATGTCTGCCAAATTGATGTCTAATAATAAAATATCTACAGGCTGTTTTTTCAAACCTGCATTCATCTCTGAAACGTTTTTGAAACAATCTACAACATCTATGGTATCATTATTTCCTAAAATATTCTTCAACCCTTCCAATAGAAGCGGATGATCGTCTGTTATGGCTACTTTTATCATTTTAATAAATCGGAATTTGAAGTTCTATACTGGTTCCAATATTCAATTCTGAGGTGATATTCATTGTCCCTTTTAAAAATTGGACTCTTAGTTCTATATTATGAAACCCAGCTGTTTTTCTCATGTCTAAGTCGGTACGCTCAAAACCTTTGCCGTTATCCTCTACTGTAAGGTTTAAAACCTTTTCTTCTTCACTGATCTGAATAATAATTTCTGAAGGGCTGGCATGCTTGATGGCATTGTTGACCAATTCCTGAATGATTCTATACAGTATCAGCTGTTTTTCCTGTGATATGGAATTTGTATACCCAATAAATTCAGTATGGATGTCCAGTCCATTATTGGATATTCTGGAGGCAAATTCCTGAATGGCTACTTCCAGACCATATTTCATTAATAGGTCAGGCATCAGATTATGGGCTACCCTTCTTAGCTCCTCCACTGCACCATCAATCTGGTCTATGGATTTTGAAATACCTTCTTCTATTGTTTCGGAATGATGAGGATCTAAATAAGACAGCTGAAGTTTCGTTCCCGAAAGCAAACCTCCCAATCCGTCATGAAGATCCCGGGCTAAGCGTCCACGCTCCTGCTCCTGCCCCTCAAGCAATGCCGTAAGCGTAGATATTTTTGAATTTTGCTTTTCTTTTTCCAAAGCTAATGCATGCAGTTCGTCTCTCTGCTTAATCGACTTTACACGCTGTTTATAGGCATAAAGCAGTAAAAGGATCAGAACGATGAAAATGAAAATAAAAACAATGTAATAGGTATTAATCTTTTCCTTGAATGCCAGCAGCTTTTTATAGCTGTTGATGTCGTTGTTCTTCTGCTGTGTTTCTAATTTGGCCAAACGAAGCTGTTGTTCTTTTTTCTCAGATTCCAGTTCTGAAAATTTCAGACGTTCGCGCTGGTTTTCTTCTACCAGTTTTAAGTTGTTGTACACCTGCTCACGCTGTGCCCGAAGGATATTGATCAGCTTGATTTGTTGTGCTTTTTTATCACTTTCAAGCTGCAGTTTTATATATTTCTGCTCCTGTCTTTCTTTCTCAAACTGAGATTCTAATCTTTTGGTAATATCCAGTTTTTCCTGATCGTAAACACTTTTGTATTTATCTACATAACTTTTATAATAAGTCAGAGCTTCTTGGTAATTGCCCTGCTCTTCACTCACTCTGGATAAAGACTCAAGAATAGAAAGTTCTATATTATGATTTCTAACAGGGCTCTTCCCTATTTCCATAGAAGCTTTCAGGAAATAAGACTTAGCGAGGTCGTAATTTTTATTCTGTATGGCCAACTCGGCCAAAATCCCAAATGAGGAAGCAATATGGATAGCATCACCCGTCTCCAGGCTCACCTTGTTGGCCAATTGAGCATATTGCATGGCTTTATCCTGATTAAACTCAATATACAAATTGGCTAGATTAATGGCCGCATAGGAAAGGTTGCTCTTATTAAGCATAGACCCTTTATTCTTATTGAAAGTGGTAATCGCCTGTACATAATATTGTTCTGCTTTATTTCTAAACTGTAGATCAGATGGGTTTTGAACATATTTCTGTTCATACATATACCCCATTCTCATATAGGCATCGAAAATCAGGTTAGGGTCATTTTGTTTGGATGCTAGTAATAGAAACTGCTTGCTGTATTTTTCTTCCAGCTGAAACTCGTTCAGGTCAGCATAAATTGCAGATAATTCTTTGGCTGTATTGCCATATCTTCCATAGAGTGTAGAAGTTGTGGGTGAGTTTTCATAATAATTAATTGCTTTGAGATAGGCAGCAACAGCATCAGTGATTTTATTATTACGTGTGAGAATCCAGCCTCTTGCATATTCCAGGTATCCTTTTGCTTCGTTACTGTTTGTTTTTAAGCTGTACATCTTTCCCATTTCCAGGCTTTTTGAAGATTCAGCTTCTTTATTGTCAAGTCGGTAATTCATTGCCTGAACCGCGTACAAAATAGTGGCATATTTTCCATCGGCCTGCTTCGTTGCCAGGGAAATATTGGTCGCCAAAAGCTGATAGGATTTCGGTTTAAAGTTATGGAAGAATAAGGCAGTGGCATATTTGGGAGCCAGATTCAACTGCTCCTCTGTTTTGTTGGAGGCATGGCTATATTCCTTTTCTAATTTGCTTAAAACATCCTGCGCCTGAACAAAAAACGGACAAATAAATAAAGTAAATATAAATAGTAACCTGTGCATCAAACCCTTATCTTTATTAAGTTTTGTGGTAGTAAAGAATGTAAATATAGGTAAATACCTGTTAATCGATTTTGGAATTATATTCATCAGTAAAAGAATCACTTCCTGCCCCAAAACCTCCAATTTCAATACTATATTCCAGATTGGGGATTTTATCAAGAAAAGAAATGTTTTTATCTAATAACTTTCCTTTATTTTCAATCGTCAATTCTTCCAGGTTGGTAAGATTGATTAAGTTTTGCAAAGATTCTATCACTCCGCTCTGAATTAGATGAAGGTATGTAAGGGTTTTGGCCTCTGAAATGGATTCTATAATGTCCTCAACATTTTTGCAAAGGCTTAGATCCAGCTCTTTTAATTTTTTTAAATTGGCAAGCCACGAGATTGATGCTAAAGACTTAATCTCTGACAGGTACAGTGCTTCCAAATTCCTGAAATGAGCGAGTGTTGGCCAGTCACAGGAGGTGCTTTTTTCAATTGACAAAGTATTCAGGATTTCATTTTCAGGAAACTGATAGTTTTCTTCTGTAAATTTTTCAATGAAGATCGTCTTTAGTGTTGGATGCGTAAAAAGATTCACAAACCGTTTGGAATAAGGTGTGAAAATTTCCTCTAATCGTGTAAAAACAGTCCAGTCAATCGGTTCTTTGCCTTTGTATGTACATTTTTTGATTTCAAGACGAACTGCATTTTTCAGAGTGTACAGAATTTCACTTTTATCAATCATAAAATTGGAAAGGTGAATGATATTGATATTTTCTAAAACTTCTTTGAACTCAGGAAACTCAAAAAGATTGGCATCACAGGTTTTCCCATCCAGAATAAGATTGAAAACCTTTTTTTCCTGCATTAATTCTAAAATCTCTGAGGCAGAATCTCCGCTTTCTATCACCACAAAGCGGTCTGTTCTTTCTTTCGCTGTGCTTCCTATGTACATCTACAATATTTTTTCTCCTTTATCGTATATTTTAAGTTTCAGATTAAGTGTATTCTAAACAAATGACAGCTTTTTTAAGGTCTTTGTCATAAAATAAAAATACTTGGTCTGCAGAATTTTGCTGAAAATCATAGCCTTCCAAACATCCAATATAATCCATCAGGGTTCCGTCATGTTTAAAGGGTTTTTCAATGAGGTTTTCGCCTCCGAAATTGCATTTTTCTAAGGGGAGCGCATTGGTATTAAGTTCTTCAAAAATACCGAAAACCTTATTTTGCAAACGTTCCTCTGCATATTCTGAGTAATTATCTTTCTCCAGGTCTTCCACTGTAAGCTTACGCAAACGCTCTAAGCGGCGAATGTCGTAAACCTCTAAACCCGGTCGATTGAAATCTTTATCATAAAGTTTATTGTGTTTTTGGTAATATTCTTTTTTCAATTGATACATGGCTTCATTCATATTGTATTCAATCTCTAAATCTGAATAACTGTTTCCATAATCTTCCGGAGAGATCTCTGTATGTGCTGAAAAATAGTTCCAGTCTGCATCAAATTTGTATTTGCCATCAATCACATCAAAACCAAACATATCGGCTTTGGTAAATTGTGTGTGATATTCCGGCTTATCTTCTCCAACACAACCATCATAAATTTCCTTTACGGAAACAATATGCAGCCATTGATCTTCTGCTGGATTCAGAAGTTTTAAATTAATTGAACAAATCGGAAGAAAATATTTCTTATGATTCTCCATATCATCATAAAAAACATCTTCATACTCCGGGAAAATTTTTATTAAATCGGTCATTTTACTTTCTTATTTCTTATGAGTGTTAATTGAGTTCCTTTTTTAACAAGGTCAAAAACCATTTCTTTTGATGGTTTGAAAATTTGTGTCGGCGCATCACAAAAATCGGACTTGCTAATGCTGTCAACTTCCATTTTTATTTGGTGAGCTTCTGTAAAATAATATCTCCCGTGTATTTTAGTAAAGCAATCATTTCCACATTCCCAACTATCATAACTGCTGAATTTTTCTGCATCTAAAAAATCTATAGCATGGAAATTTAAAATGAATGCCGTATCTATTCTCTTCGACAATTCATAGGTATTCTCTCCCTCTGGACGGATAAGCCCTCCGTAATTGACAATCCAACGGGTATTTTTCAGCTCATTCGGAAAATTTGTTTTTTTTCTTTCCGGCTCTTTGCAACTGAAGATTATCATCAACAGAACACTTAAAAACAGGGAAGCTAAATTCTTTTTCATCATTGTGTTTTTTATAATTATTGAGCCAGTTACTCTATTTCCAATAATCAAATTTTGTATTTAATTTTTCAAAAGCTATTTCCTGCTTAATGAGTTTTTCAAGTTCGTCAAAAGTCAACAGTCCCTCCGCTTCAAACTCGCTGCCATTAGGTGTTTTATAGGTATATTCAAAAATATCGCGTTGGTAAAGATTCTCCAGAATTTCAACTTGTTCAGCTTTTAAATACTTACGATGGGTCTTCAGCTGATTGTACAGGTTTTGTTTGATCTTTTCTTCAGAATCCTCATAGAAAATAGAATATTCATCTATTTCGGTTAAAGATTCCAGAAGTTGTCTGAAGATAAAATCCTGCAGATTTTTGGCTAAAATTTCAGCATCTGAATCGTGACCAAAAAAAGTGATGGGAATTTCACCATTATTCTCCATATCCAATTGAAAAACATAGCTATCACCAGCTCCATTTTTTGCAAAAGGAACCATCCGGTATTTTGGATCTATATCGTAGATTTCGTGGTTAATCATTTCCCTGATTCCGCCATGATAAATGATGGGATCCCAAACTTCAATATCATTTCCAAATAAAAGTAAAGGTGGATTTTCTTTTAAGGTAGGAAAAACACTGGTATACCAGCCATTTCCCTCTGCTCCCCAATCCAGCATTTTATCATCATACAATTGCTTATAAAGCTCCGGATATGTAAAATTAAATTCTTTTTCTAAGTCTTCTAAAGTATTCATAAGCATGTTTAAACAGTTTCTCTAAATATTTCTGGGATTTCCCAGACTCTCTTTTTCTTTTTGTAATCAACTTTTTCATCCGTTTTAGGATCATAGCTCAACACCTCAGGATAAGCATTATTCAGAATGTTATGAATTATCTCTTTTAGCTTCCCGTTTGTTTCGGTATACACAGCACATTCATTGTACAGTCGCCAGAATACAAGAACTGCAATTCCTTTATCACATAACGAATGCTCTAAAATCAATGCTGCCTGTTCTGGTTCGTCCATAAACCAGGCTATGTTGAATAATTCAATCGCGGATTCTGCACGCTGGATATTATTTTTCCAATCCGCATCAAACCAGCCTTCTATGTCATCCTCTTCATAGTATACATAGCTGTCTTCAGCATTGGTTTTCTGATAAATCCAGTCGGGAATAATGAATTCATTTTCATAAAATGGTGCCGGATTAAACGGAATAGTTGTTTTTTGATAAAAACCTTTAGGAAAATTCTTTAAAATTGTTTTCAGCAGCGTAAACACCTCGTTCAGGTATTCACCCTGTAATGTTATATCCAATTTACATTGCTGAAAATCCTGTGGCTGTGCCAGCCAGAATAACTCCAGAGCGGTCGCTTCACTACAAATAGGACTTTCAGCAATCCATTGTAAAACTTTCACACCATTGTCCCAATTATGATGAGTAGCGAGGTAATGTAATTCTTCCGAAGTCTTTAATTCTCTGAATATTGATTCGTCCAGCTCACCTTGCGGAATGCCTTCATAGAAATGAGTATCAATGAAATTTTGTTGCTGATTCGTTATATTCATAAGCCATGTATTTCTTCTGTACGGATAAATTGCTATTCTCTTTTATAATAAATTCCCGAATTAAAGATAATGAAAGCTGCCAGATCAAAATATCCCCGATAATGGCGGTTTTTATAACAGGTATTAATTTCTATTCGTAAATTTTTGCACCTTTAAAAATATCTGCAAAGGTTGACCAATCTGGTTTGTCAGCATTGATACCGAGTTTCATATTGTTGTAATATCCCTGAATGTCTTCGGTGTATGCACTTAAAGCTTCAAGAAAATCGGGCAATGTTTTGTTTTCCCAGTTTTCAGGATCGTCTAAGAGGTCCTTTCGTAATAAGTCAAGAAACTTAAAGAAGCTTTGCCTGTCGGTAACTTTAAAGTTGTTAAGTGTGTCATTCATATAATTGATTATAATGTTTTCGAGTTTTACGTTTGATCCAATTTTCCCCGCTGGTACGAGAATCCTGCTCGTGTCTGCATTACCTATTAACATCGATTTTCAAAATTTCTTCAAAATCATCACAATAATTTCTTGAACTGCTATACTTCCATTCTCAGGGTTTTGATGCACATAATCTAGTTTTAGACTATATTTCAATTTGTTGCCATAATTGATAATTTTTCACACTTGAGTTTCTTTCCCTGCACGAATGAGAAGCTCGCGCAAGCGGGAATTTTTCTTTTATTTGCGCCATGTTTTCATCCAGTCCAAATATTCCTGCTGATACGGATTATCATTCAGTAAAATAATCATCTCTCTCAGTTTATTTCGGTCAAACTCATAATCAGTTACGGAAAACATTAAGAAAATATCTTTCCCCACAAGGTTTTTAAAGAAGTTTTCTTGTTTTAATTTGAGTAAAATTTCAAAACAAGTTTGATACAAGGTTTGCTGGAACTCTTCGAACTCCACATCATTTTCCTCATCGTCATCATCATATACTCCTTCCATATGATCTTCAATTGCCTCATACAGCTGATGGGATATTGCAGAGAATCCATCGCCTGGCCTGCTACCTTCATAGCACCATTCTGCTGGCTCAAATGTATAATAGGTCAAGTCGTTTTGAGGTCTAGTAGCTAAAAATCCATCGTATTGGCTGCCGGACAAACCGTCATAGCACCTTCGTCGCTGTATAATGCAAAAGCATAAATATTTTCAGCGGCATGATTAGCCATTATCTCCTTAAAAGATTTTCGGGTTGCCGCTTCAATCTCTATAGCTAATTTTTCAAAATCTAAATTCATTTTTTTAATCTTAATCAGTTACAATTTCATCGCTTCCAAAATCGTTTTCTATCCATCCATGAAATCCCATACACATTCCGTCTCCTTCAAGAGTATTGAGTTCTTCCACCACTTCGCCATCTTTATAAAGGACAATATTGGTTTGCAGATCCAGGCGGTAGTTTTCATTTTCCAGAGAGCCAAATATTCCGTCCATTTGCATCATCATGCCATATATGGTGTTGTCTATCGCTGTTAGATGAGCTTGCCGAAGGGTGTTGTCAGCTTCCGGTGGGATTTTGCTAATGGCAGATTTTCGGATATTCTCAAACACAATATAGCCAGCCCCATGCTGCATCCAAAGTTCCCGATCACGCTGATCTGATGGTGGGTTTGCAAGTTCTTTTTTCATATCATTCTAATCTAAGGTAATGTCGTTTTCAGCGACGGGTATTTCAAGATTTTCTTCTTAAATATTTTGCTCCATACAAAGTAATGTCATGCTGAGCCTGTCGAAGCATTTAAATCCTTATTTTTCAGGAATAATCTTTTTTCAGTTGATCTTCTGTAATCCTTGTTCCGTCCAAATCAAACAATCCGTTTTTATCTTTTAAAAATTTTGTTGTATTACCTTCTTTATCGATGAATTCATAAATAGATAATGTCGCTATATCAGTATTTTCAAAACAAGTTTTAAATCTGAACGCATGCTTTGCATCGCAAGAATAACCTTCTTTCAGATCCAATAATTTCCATGTTTCGGGATCGGCTTTTTTAATCTGATTAAAATAATAGTAAACACGCAGGCTATCTTTGGCAAACTTGCCGTCATTAAAGGAAACAAAGGTTTCAGGATCAGCCTCTTTCAGTATTTTCACTTTACCTGTATGGTCATAGCAATAGACCTGATGTTTATCCTTCGCATATCCTGAGGAAATTTGTATTGTACCATCCATTGAATTTCCGTCTGAAAAATAAAAGGTCTGATGCGTCAGGCTTTTATTTAAACCCTCATCACAAACTTCGAAAGTATCAATATCATAAGGTTCAAATTTTCCGCCCAGACACCATACAAAATGACGGTCTTTTGCAAAGCAATAATTTAATGCCTCAAAACTGTTTACATCCGCATTTTTCAGTTTTTTATCCTGCATAAAACAATGCGTATTGTCCTTAGCAAAGAGTTTATTAAATACACGAAAACATTCCGGATTAGCTTTTAATTTCTTGGTACGCCAATATACATCCGTTCCGTCTGTCCAATAGGAAATCCGGGATTTTGTTGCTGGATCAAAAAATACCGCTTCTTTATCAAAATCGGCAATTGCATTCTGGTCTATATTTATTAATCTAGGGGCATGCATTGCTAGCATTCATTTTTCAGGTGATTATATTTTGGCAAAGAAATTAAAAGTTTGTTGAGCAATGAGTTTTGGGTTTGGATCCGATGAATCATTAATATGCTCTTCGTACAATTCGATTTTTATGATTTTAACATCCGCTGGTATTCTGTACACTTCATCCTTTGTGTAATTATATCCTCGTACGTTTGCACTTTCTTTACCGGGAATTCTTTTGATTTCAGTATAATATCTCAGAATAATGGTATTTCCATTTTGTTCTCCTTTTTCGAGACGGATTTTCCTCACCTGATTAATAGTATGCCCACCGGAACTGATGTTTCCCTGTATACGAAACTTTAGTGTTTCGGCATTTTTGGAAAGCATGAAAATCTTAGGATCAAGACGTTCGGTAACTTCCTGATGAGTTGTATACGCATGCGCTGTCCCAGCCTCCGGAATCTCTTTGATAATCCTTTTAGGCTCAGTATAAATGGCAGTAACCTGTAATTTCTGGGCATTGCCTTTGCAGCTCAATATTGCAAAAAGTGAAGTCAAAATCACGAAATGTTTCACCCTTTTATCTTTAATCAATTTTTGAGTTAAAGATAATCAAAGGGGTTGGCTCAACATATCCCTGATAATGGTGGTTTTTCACCTCTGGATAGGTTAAAGTAACGTACAAAAATAAAATACAGCAAGGCCCAGGACAGTGATTCCGGAAATCAGGAAAAGAATGAGGTAGTAAAGTCCTGTTTTTCTTTTCTTTCGTATAGAATTAATTATAAAAACAATAAGTGTACATAGAAACCCTGCTCCAAAAAAAATTATTAAAACAGTGAGCAATAAAGCTCTTTCCAGGTTTAAATCGGCGGATGAAAGCATATTTTAAAGTTTTGAAGATGGAAGATGGGAGAAGGAAGTTTTAGAGATCATATAAAATAACTGTTTGTCTTTTTTAATTCGATTTAATAGGGTTTAATCTTATCTGATAATGATGGAAAGTAGCTCCCAGCCTTTTTCTTCCAGCCATTTATGCTCAGGGTAACAAAATACTACCTCATTCTTTATATTCTTTTCCGGTATCAAGATCAATATAGTAATAACTTGTTTGTCCGGAACTTAGTTTCACATTCACCAGGCCATCTGAGTTAATAGACTGATAGGCCTTTGAACCCCTATTTTTCTTATTCTTATGATCATAGAGTGTATACAAACCGTCTTGCTCTTTTTGCAGTGCATAGATCTGTTTTTCTGCATCCAAAACGGAGATCGTATAATATTCAGGCTTTATCATCCAGATTTTTTCGCGACTGTTCCACAAGCCCATCGTTCTTACCTGTTTTCCGTCTTCAATCCTGATAAGATACTGATCATTCATCCCGGTGTAAGAGTTTATTTTACCGAATTTCCAGTTTTTATCAACATATTGGTCCGGTAAAATCATTTTTCTATCGGGCCAGACCAGATTTCCGACCTGATCAAGAACTTTAAAATTATAGGGATCAATAGAGTCTATGACATTCCCTTTAGTATCAATATAAAGCCAGTCGAACGCCCATACCTCCTGATCATAATTAAAAACACCCAGCAAAAAATAAGGCGAATGGGTAATCGAATACACCAAAGAAGCTTTTTTAATGAACTCAATCTGTGAAGCGGTTGCCTTGGTAATTTCCTTTGGGAACACCTTTTCATATTGTGGAAAAGGATAAACATCATTGGTTTTACTATCTGCTAAAAGCTTGGGAACTTCCGGCTCATACCGTTCTTTATTCACCTCTTTCAACTCTATCTTTTCTGTTCCAAACATGATTGAAAGTACTTCTGTTCCTTTCAGTCCGCTGTGAATTGCTTTCTTCTGCCCCAATCCATATATTGAAAAAGTACTATTGGAAGCTTTGATGAAGCGTTTATCTTCCAACAGTTCATCAATATTATTTTCAATTTTATCTAAACGGTTTTTTTTGATTTCGTAAAGATTTCCGTTCCAGAAAATGTGATTTTCATCTACCGAAATGAAATTAAGATAATAGTTATCTTCCAGATACGGAATGTCCTCACTAAGTAAAATCTGTTGGCTTTCTAAAACTCCGATCTCTATTTTATGATAGGTCTGCTCCTTTTTAATATCACTTCCTAAAATATTCCAATCCCATTTCCAAATGGGCATTTTCTTTTCATATTCAAGGCCTTTTTTATAAAATGTAAGGCCATTGACAACATTCAGATCGATTGGGCTGGATGAAAAATCCAGAACTCTATTTCCACTGTCGTCTATCACGGCATATTCATTCTTCTCATTTTCAACAACAGCAAAGCCTGTAGAAGTAAAAACCGACGCATTTTTAAATTTTTGACTGTTGACAGGTTTCAAACTTATTTTATCTACATAGACAAAATCATTATTCTTGGTTAAAAAGGGAATATTTTTTATAGTCTTTATTTTTGATGAAATTGTAGAAGAATTATCTTTCTTTTCCTGCGTGCAAGCCGTTGCTGAAGTCAACATAAAAAAGATACTGCATACTATTGTTCTCATACTCCGAAATTTTATTCATCCTGTGCAGCAATATTAGAAAGAAGTAAAAAGTACTACAATCCCGGTTATCAGCTATATTTTATACTATACAATTAATATTTTATCCTTTTTTACCCAACCTCTATTATTCTTTATATCTGTTGTTAAATTAACGTTAATGATGCATTCTGCTGCATTTTTATTTTAATTTAAATGTTATCTTAGATCAATATACAGTGAAAATTTTCCATCTACATTCGTATTTATATCAAATAAAACAAATCAACTATTGTATTAATCATAAAAAAAGAACCTATGAGCACACTTACATTAAAAGACGGTACAGAGATCTATTACAAAGACTGGGGAAAAGGGCAAACCATTTTCTTTCATCACGGATGGCCATTGTCAAGTGATGACTGGGATGCACAGCTATTTTTCTTTCTGGAACAAGGATATAGAGTGATTGCCCATGACAGAAGAGGTCACGGAAGATCACAACAAACCCCTTACGGGCATGATATGGATACCTACGCCTCTGACGTTGCGGAAATCGTTGAAGCTTTGGATCTGAAAGATGTTATTCACGTAGGACACTCTACCGGTGGTGGTGAAGTCATCAGATATGTAGCAAAACATGGTAACGGAAAGGTAGCCAAAGCCGTTTTGGTAAGTGCTGTAACTCCGATCATGGTTCAGAACGAAAATAACCCGAATGGTGTTCCTATTTCTGTTTTTGATGATATTAGAAACAATACAGCTAAGCATAGAGCACAGTTTTTCATAGACATCACTTTCCCTTTTTACGGATACAACAGAGAAGGAGCCAATGTATCTGAAGGTATTCAGAGAAACTGGTGGAGACAGGGAATGAGCGGTTCCATCAAAGCACACTATGACTGTGTGAAAGCATTTTCTGAGACAGATTTTACGGAAGACCTCAAAAGCGTAGATGTTCCTGTACTGGTGATGCATGGTGAGGATGATCAGATTGTACCTTTCGAGACTACAGGAAAAGTAGCGGCTACCCTGCTTAAAAACGGTAAGCTGATTTCTTATCCGGGGTTCCCACACGGGATGCCGACAACGGAAGCTGAAACGATCAACAGAGATCTTTTGGCATTTATTAAATCTTAATTCTGGTAGAAAATATTGAACGGAATGCACGAATACTCTCCTATTCGTGCATTTCTGGCTTTAGATCTTTATCTTTTCCCTCGCCAGGCTTAAAAATCCTTTCAGGTGTCATTTTTTTTCGTATCTTTGCACACTAATATTCCTAACGTCCTTAGGAGTAGCCAAAACAGATATTGATAACAAAACAATAAAAAAGCAAAACAATGCCAAAATTAAAAACGAAATCAGGTGCTAAGAAACGTTTTGCTCTTACCGGATCTGGTAAGATCAAAAGAAAAAACGCTTACAAAAGCCACATCTTAACTAAGAAAGAAACTAAGCAGAAGAGAAATCTTACTACTACTTCTTACGTAGCTAAAGTGGATGAGAAAAGCGTTCAACGTCAATTAGCAATTAAGTAGTTTTTATAAATCTATATTCGGTTTATAAGAATTCAAAACAAATTCAAAATTTTAACCCTGAAATGGTGCAGCTAAGTGCAATGAAACAGATTGTCGCACATTTCAAAAAAACAATTTAAATTATGCCAAGATCAGTAAATGCCGTAGCTTCAAGAGCTCGCAGAAAGAAAATTTTTAAGCAAGCTAAAGGTTTTTTCGGTAGAAGAAAGAACGTTTGGACTGTAGCTAAAAACGCGGTAGAAAAAGCAATGCAATATGCTTACCGTGGTAGAAAAGAGAAGAAAAGAAACTTCAGAGCACTTTGGATCACTCGTATCAACGCGGGAACCAGAGAGCACGGAATGTCTTACTCTCAATTTATGGGAGCTCTTAAAAAGAACAACATTGAGCTTAACAGAAAAGTTTTAGCAGATTTAGCAATGAATCACCCTGAAGCTTTCAAAGCTGTTGTAGATCAAGTAAAATAATGTAGAATACTATTTTGTTATCAATATAAGTCCCGGGATTTCCCGGGATTTTTTTGTTTACATCTTCTGCAATTTACATCTGATTCATGGATCAATCTCAAAAGTTGTGGACCAAGCAAAAAAATGAGTTCATCTGAATAGAAAAAATTTTATATTCTTTACCAATTAGAATCAACAGTTGTGGAGATAGGTTTTCACGCAAAGCTTCATGTTTGTGTATGCTTTATTTTAAGTGAGCTAAGAAGGGATCGATTTTCAATCGATCTGAAGAAGTGAGCGCATAGTCACAAAGCTTCATCAGCAACGAAGTTGCATTACTTAGCTTCCTAAAATAAAGTATTCGAATTACTAATTCTTTGCGTTTATAAATTTTAGAATAATCAATCAGTATTCAATTGTTTTACCACAGCTTTTGAGCATGATCCTGATTTATTGTATCAATTACGAAACTTCTTGGAGCAGTTCATGGAGATGCATTCGCTTAGAAAGAATCAGTTTCATTGATTCTATTCTTTGCTTCCTTAAGAATATGGGATAAGATGCTAAAAATCTTTGCTTCAATTAAATTCCATAAAAACAATCAATATGATCCCCCAGCTTTTGCGCTTGATCCAACTTCTTCAGCCCAAAAATGTTCCTCATGCATACTCTTTATTTTCGGAAAATATATTTTTACACCCCCATTCTTTAATGGATTTGCGAAAAAATCACCATAAAAGGCTAAATAATTAAGAAAAAAAATTAAATAAATATTTCAATTTAATGAAACTTATACTACTACAATAATAAAATTAATAATAAGATATATGATTATTAAAAAATCAATTAAAGTACAATATTCAATATGAAATCGTCAGTAAAAAATCTTTATTTATCATTATATTAGCAATCTATAAAGAGAACAATAAAAATGAAAAGAATCACAGCGTTTCTGCTGACCTCCATTGCAGTACAGAGCATTGGTGCACAGAGTTTTATTCAGGCTTATCAGGACCGTGTCAATATGGTTACTCAGGCTAATATCAATACGAATCTTCAGCAGTTCGCCAGTTTTGGAGTAAAAGAAACAGGAACTCCGGCTAATTCAAATACACTGGATTGGCTCAAAAGTAAGTATCTGTCTTACGGATACACAGCCAGTGCTATGACAGAGGATACTTTTACGTACAATAACAACGATTCAAAGAACCTGATCATCACCAAAACCGGAACTCTTTACCCTAATAAATACGTGATTATCTGCGGACATTATGATACCATTACAGGACAGGGTGTAAGTGATAACGGAAGCGGAACTTCCATTATTCTGGAGGCCGCAAGAATACTGAAAGACGTCCCTACTGAATATTCTATAAAATTCATTCATTTTTCCGGGGAAGAACAGGGATTGGTAGGAAGTAAACACTATGTAAATAATGTAGCCTACGAAGCCGGTGTCCGTAAACTGGATATAAAGCTCGTTTTTAATATTGATCAGGTAGGTGGCCAGATAGGTAACAACAACAATACGATCAGGTGTGAAAAAGATACGGGAGGTGCAACATCTACTAATAATGCAGCCTCCAGTGCAGTAACTCAGGAACTGGTTACGTGTACCGGCCTCTACTCCCCTCTTCAGACATTTATTTCCAACACGTATGGCTCTGATTATGTTCCTTTTGAAGCAAAAGGATACACTATTACCGGATTTTACGAACATATAAGAAGTAATAATGAGCATACTACGGAAGATAACTGGGACAATATTGATCCGGTATATGTATTCAATGTAGGAAAAGCAGCGGTAGGTGCCCTTCAACATTTTGCAGTGGCTACTACCACCAACAATCTTTTAGGAACTTACGAAACTTCCGAAAAAAGCACTTCTGATGTCATTAAAGTTTATCCTAATCCAGCAAAAGATATCATTAATATTGAATTTCTGCAAAAGGTAAAACCATTCTTTAAAGTGGAAGTGAGTAATATGGCAGGTCAGATTGTATTGAATGCAGAAAATCAGGAACAAATAAATACTTCCGGTCTTAAAAATGGCGTTTATACATTTACAATAAAGACAGACAAGGGAAGTACTACCAAGAAAATAATCATTGAAAAATAAATAATACTCAACCTACTTATAAGGTGGTGTCCTACTATAATATATCTGAAAAAATGAAAAAAATCGCTGCTTTTCTGTTGACATCCATTGCCCTTCAAAATGTGGAAGCCCAGACTTTTATTCAGGCTTATCAGGACAGGGCCAATATGGTAACTCAAACTAATATCACAACCTATCTTCAGGAATTTGCCAATTTAGGGGTAAAAACGACAGGTTCAGCAGCGAATGCCAATGCATTGACATGGCTTAAAAATAAATATATTTCTTATGGGTATTCTGCCAGCCAGATCGTGGAAGATCCTTTTACTTCAGGAAGTTACAGTTCTAAAAACCTGGTGATTACAAAAACAGGAACCGTATATCCTAATCAATATGTAATTATCTGTGGGCATTTTGACAGTATTGCAGGCCAGGGAGTAAATGATAACGGAAGTGGAACCTCCATCATTCTGGAAGCGGCAAGAATCATGAAAGACATTCCTACAGAATATTCAATCAAGTTTATTCATTTTTCAGGGGAAGAACAAAGTCTATTGGGCAGCAAACATTATGCAAATGCGATAGCCTATCAGGGAACCTCCCGTTTACTGGATATAAAATTGGTTTTCAATCTTGATCAGGTGGGTGGTGTTATGGGAAATAATAATAACACGGTCTACTGTGATCAGGATCTTGGAGGCCTTTCTTCAAACAATGCTGCTTCTGCAACAGCAACCCAGGAACTTAGAAACTGCACAGCGCTCTATTCTACTCTGCAGACGGCAGTAGATGTCGCAGAAAACACAGATTATATGCCCTTTGAAGCTAAAGGATACACCATTACCGGTTTTTTTGAAAGAATAAGGAGTACTTATCCCCATACTACGGCAGATACTTTTGCCAATACAGATCCTGTATATATTTATAATATCGGGAAAGCATCTTTGGGAGCATTGCAGCACTTTGCCGTTGCCAACAGTACATTGGGAACCCATGAAACTGTCGTGAAAAATTCAATGGAAAATATAAAGATCTACCCTAATCCTGCAAAAGATGTCATCAATATTGAACTGCCGGATTCCAGTATTAGAAATTTCAGTTTTGAATTGACAGATTTCTCCGGACGTACTTTATTCATTAAAAAAGATAATGAAACAAAGATAAATGTTTCCGGGCTGGAGAATGGAGCTTACATTGGAATTTTAAAGGCTAATGATAAAACCGTGGTAAGAAAAGTTCTGATCGAGCGATAATATTTTAAACATCAAACCTTTTACTGACATAGACCTTTGAAAATAATTCAAAGGTTTTTTTATGATTTAAAACTAATATCAAGTCAAACACACAATATATGTTAAAAATATAATGATTTTTTAAAATCATTAAACACTTTCATGTGATTTATTTACTACATTCGTATAACCAACTAAAAATAAATTATATGAAAAAACTGACCACATTATTGTGCATCTCATTGGCTGCTCAAAGCATCAGTGCCCAAACATTTATCCAGGCTTACAAAAACAGAGCAGATCTGGTAACTCAAACCAACATTACTACCAATCTGCAGGAATTTGGTAATCTGGGTGTAAAAACTACCGGATCACAGGCCAACACCAATACTTTGAACTGGATCAAAAACAAGTATACTGCTTATGGATATACGGCCAGCCAGATTGAAGAAAGCCCGTTTACTTTTGGATCTACCAGCTCTAAAAATCTTATCATTACAAAAAAAGGAACGGTTTATCCGAATAAGTATGTGATTATCTGCGGACATTTTGATACGATCTACGGCCCTGGAGTGAATGACAATGGAAGTGGTACTTCCATCATTCTGGAAGCGGCAAGAATTCTGAAAGATGTTCCTACAGAGTATTCTATTAAGTTTATTCATTTTTCCGGGGAAGAACAGGGACTCAGAGGAAGCAGCCACTATGTCAATAATGTAGTCTATCAGGGAGGCGTCCGTAAACTGGATATAAAACTCGTCTTCAATCTTGATCAGGTAGGCGGTGTAAAAGGAAACAATAACAACACCGTATACTGTGACGAAGATCAGGGAGGTCTTTCGTCGAACAATGCAGCTTCTACCGCTGTTACTCAGCAGCTCAGAAACTGTACGGCCCTCTACTCGCCTCTTCAGACTGCCGTAGATCCTGCTGAGGATACCGATTATATTCCTTTTGAGCAAAAAGGTGAAGTAATTACCGGCTTCTTTGAAAGAATAAGAAGTACCTACCCTCACTCCACTAAAGACACTTTTGCCAATGTAGATCCGGTATATGTTTACAATATCGGAAAGGCAACAGTAGGTGCATTACAGCATTTTGCCGTTGCGACCACAACATCAGGAACTGTAAAAACCGCAGTAAAAAATCCATTAAGTACGGCAAAGATCTACCCTAATCCTGCAAGCAGTATTTTAAATATTGACTTACCGGATGCTAAAGAAGCCAATTTCAGCTTTGAAATGACCAATTCATCCGGAAGAACTGTCCTTAAGGTGAGTAATGAAACGAAAATCAATGTTTCCACATTGGAAAACGGAGTGTATGTAGGAGTATTAAAATCCGGTGATCAGACATTTGTGAAAAACATTCTGATACAGAAATAAAAAAATCAGGCGTAAAACCTGAAAATTGTAAGGAAGAATATAAATAAACCTAACAGGTTTCGGAAACCTGTTAGGTTTTGCTTTTGCTGTATTATTTAAAGCAGTTCAATAATCTGCTCCTCTGTTTTATCTTTTAAATCAATTATTTTTGTCGGAATCAGTTTATTAGGGGAAACATTTCCAGCAGGTCTGATCCATTCTTTCACTCCAAAAAGAAAGTTCAACTTTGTATTGGGAGTCTGAAAATCAATAAGTTCTCCAAAGTGATTAGGATGTCCTTTTTCCGGTATTTCTCCTATCACTTCCGCCAGTTTGTTATCCAGAACAATAGCCCCAAACATCATAGCACTTGAAAAGGTATTTTTCCCTACAACCACATAGGTTTTTCCATTGAATCTTAATGGATTTTCACCAGCTTTCACAATTCGGGATTTGATCGGATAAAAATCTCCGTTTTTTAGACTTTCATATTCCGGAACCGTTTTATGATCTGCTTTTAAAACATCTGAGTATTCCTTGCTTTTTTTCCACCTTCCCTGATAAGAATTGTAATCTTTTCCAGAGAAATAACTGATAAGGAGATTCCCAACTCCTGAGTTTCCACCCGAGTTATGATGAACATCCACAACCAAAGACTGTACATTATCTTTTTTGATCAGGATAAAAATACTGTCAAATTTCACCTTCCATTCATCAAGAGAATAAGTATGCCTATCATCAAATGTATTGACTTTCAGATAGCCGAAGTTCTTTATTTTTCTATAATCAATTGGTATAAAAGCTTCCTGTTTTTTCGGTTGAGTTTTTGCAGCATTGGCTTTCAGCTGTTCCAGGGAAACACTTTTTACCACGGTTTGAAGTCCGCTCTTAAATTTCAGATCATAGTTATCCGTAATAAAATAGCAGTATTTGTTGATCATAATCCAAAATTTATCCACTGCCATCGGAACCCTTTCTTCTTTGGCTCCCGGAATTGTCTTTGCACAGGTCTCCAATACTTCTCCGATCGGAATTCTATTCATGGCAATCAATTCATCACCAATATTCAACTTACTGTCTGAATAGTTTTCTGTCAGCAGCATCTTCCCATTTTCATATTTAAATTTTAACGGAAGTACTTTCATACTTTTTTTAATGCTGTCTGTCACACAATAATCAGACATACTGCTGTGTTCATCATTTAAAGTGACGATCAAAGGTTTCGCAAGGAAATAAAAATCCTTTTGAGTCATCCCATCTTTTAAAGCCTTGCGGATGTTTGAATATTTCTTCTCAAATTCTGATTCTGAAATTTCAGTAAAAGGATTGACATGGGCATTGATAATCTTTTCTTTTATAAAGTCGACATCCTGCTCAAGCTGCTGCCTGGTAAACTTCTGAGAATACATTTCATTGCATGTTTTCTGAGCAAAGATAGAATTGGCAAATAGGGCCAGTAATAGCGCTAGCTTTGGTTTCATTAGGAATTAATTTTTGTGAGATTAGTAATAGTATTCCCTTTTTTGTTACAGCGATGGCTGTTGGAAAAAATTGGATAATAAAGCAACAGAGCCGGAAATCATCCTGCTCTGTTGTTATTTTTCTATCTTATCCATTTAAAATAACTTTTTGAATTTCAGAAACCACCCTTTCTTTGATCCATTCTTTATCTTCATGAGAAAGATCATTCAGTAGATTTCCATTATTCTCATTAAAGTCGGTAAAAACGTCTTGTAAAAACTCTTCTTTTATCTCAGAAAGGCGATCCTGATTATTTACATCAAGTGCTCCAACCTTAGAAACTACACTTTCCAGTCGATTTTTTGACACATAGGTTCTCAGTTCATCGGTAATGAAAGATAAGTTTTCCGTTTTGGAAGAAATATCCGGGATAAATGACCATCTTTCGGCTTTATGAAATTTTTCTTCTTCATCGAATTCCGGATTCTTCAGTTTGATAATCGGCCGACTGGATAATAATTCTACATCTTTCAGATCGTATGGTTTTATCACTACGCCTTCGATCAGGTTCTGTTCCAACGCCGGCAGTCCAAACTGTGCAGGAATGGGAGAATTGATCCGGGTATTGAAATTCAACGCTTCATTAAATTTGCCGATCAGCAAAGGTTCTGCATAAGGAATTTCAAACTGAGTAAAATAAGATACCGCCGATTCGTAGTCTAAATAGTATTTCATTCCGGCTTCATTTACAATAGCAATGTCAAATGCATAGAAATGAATATCCGGGGTATAATAAACTCCTGTTTGTATGGCTTGCAAATTTTCTACTGCACCAACCTCAGGATGAGGGTATTTCCCGCCAAACAATTCTCCATAAACGATATATCGGGAACCGGGAATCGCCAATCTTAGATGCTCAAATAAGCGGATCATCGTATCCTCCAGTCTTCCAACAACCATCTGGAAGCCAAAGAAATCATCTGACCAGTTAAGATACTCTCTTCTTTTGGCATATTTCAATTGGTTATCTTCATAGGAAAAACTAAAATTGGCTCCGTGGATCTTCTCCGTAACCACCCATTTCAGTTTCTCCATTTTTGACATATCTCTTTCATTAAGCCCTATTTTCTTCAGGGAATCAGGCATTTTTTCATATCCTGAAAATTCATTCATTGAGTTCATGGGTTATATAATAGTTATAATTGGATGCAAATATAGGTATTAGAATATGGATTTACAGAGATTTGCAGTGTATTCGTTTTCTTCCTTATGCAGCTAATGCTTCATTACTGTCTTTATATCAACCTTATGGGTCACCTGACTCATAATCAGGTGACCATTGAAATTCTACCTTGGTAAAGGTGTTCTAAAAATTGAAAAACTATTGCGATCTCAATGGTTTGAATACATGAGGCTTATTATCTTTTTGATTTGTTTGCTTATAAAAAATGATCAATTCTTTGTAAGATTCAACAAATTTTTAATTTTTAGGAGTATAATCATATAGTTTTTTTATCAGAAATTTTCCATTTATCTTTGCTACAACATAATATAATTTGGTCGCAGGCTGATCTCTTGTTTTTTCTGAAATAGCATTTTCCCTTTTGTCATAAAGATAGTCTTCTATTAATTCCATTCTACTATTTAAATTAGAGTCTGATTGTAAAGAATCTTTTATCAACTTAGATCCATTATTACTTTCATCAAATTCATAGTGATTGTAGATAATGTTAATTTTTCGTTCGTTTCTTTTCCGTGAAAAAGTAAGAGTCGATTTACTTACAAGAGTAGAATCATCATTAGGATCAATCATATTTACAATAATAAAATCGGAATTAATATTTTTATATACAGTAGACAGCAAGTTTTTTGTATCAGTCGCATATAGCTCATAATGACTAGCCTGCGCATTGCAACTTTTCATTAATATCTCGTATACTTCTTTATTCTTCTTTTGTTTGATAACTTTAAGTAATTCGGATTCATGATCAAGACATACCTGAATTCCTTCTTTCTTTAGTTTACCAAAATAGCTACTGATATCTTTTAAAATCTTTCTTTCCTTTTGTTGAGCATTTATACTATTTGGATAAAGCATTGCGAAGGAAAAAAAGACGCAATGAAATATTCCGAGGATCTTGTGAATGTTTTTCATGATAATCTTTGTATTGATAAATATAGATAATTGTTAATAAAAATGCCACACGAAAGGATTCGTGCGGCAGCAAGGGATCACTCTTTCTGTATCGGAAGTCAATCTTTTATGTCGGGTAAGGACTTTTTAAAATATAAAACCACGGCTCAATAGCCGTAGTTTTGTTACTATTGCGTCACCACACGATGCAATCGTGTAGCAACGTGGGTTATATCACTTTTTTATCATTTTATGTTTCTATTAGGCTTACCTTCATTATCTATAAACAGTCCACACATATTTAAACAATCTTCATAGAACGTACTATTCATTTTGCTTGTCCAAACAACTTTATCGTCAATTAGTTCTTTTTCAAGTAACTCTTTTGTCAAATTTTCTGGCATATGTTTATGTATTTCCTTTTTTAATCTAAAAAAATATGATTTCCGTTTCTCTAATTTGAATTTGTAATCTACTTGATTATTACAAATCCTAGGAATAGTAAATATACCACGGCCAGATTTACCATTTATGTAGATTATAAAACTACTTTTTGTAGAGTCTATTTTACTAACTTTCGCAGTTAGCCTTATCTCGCTTTCTTGCTGACAGTATATACTATTAGACAATAAAAAACAGATTAAAATTAATACTTTCATTATGGAGAGGTTTTAAAACGTCCTACAGATGTTCTTACATTTGTTTTATTATTTATATAAATAAGTTCCTCCTGTGTGTATAATATTTTACCATCAGTATTTTTAATATTTTGTCTTATATGCTCACTACTATATTCTTTCCCAGGATCCTTATGTCTTGGATCTAATTTATTGGCTGCTTTATGAGCAGCCATATAACCTTTGTCCTTATTCTCAGGTGTTCCAGCTGGACTACCTGGGCTATTAAGTAGTCCTGAATAATCTTCTAAGCCTTCGTGTAAAACACCGACTCCTTTTGGTAGGCCTAAAGCTTCATCTATTTTTTCACTAACCATAGGGTTTACAACATTTATCCCTATCATTTTTCCATTTCCTGCCATTTTACTTCCTCCATAAGCTCCTCCTTGATAAAAAGAGCCATCATCAAGTCTGTAGTCCCCATCTGTTTTTAAAACAACTATATTGCAATTATCCTGTGTTGCTTGCAAAAATGTAGAAGATGCATCCGTCAATTTTACACCTTCTACAGCTGTAGCTGTAACCTTACCATTTTTATCCATTGTCAAATTTAACTGGCCCTCTACAGATGCTTGTAATAATTCAAAGGCTTTATCTTTATAATCACCTGTAATAATTACATCTTTTCCTTGTCTACCATCAGGGTCAATAAACCTAACAGGATTGTTGTAAGCATAATTATAAGTAGACCAACGACGAGATTTTTCTGCTAATGGATCAATCACTCCCCATCTGCCAATATCCGGCATATACATTCTTGCGCCGTAATCGTACATTCCAGTCTCCTGAAGCTCTTTGCCGTTGTACTTATAACTATATAATCCTCCCAAATTAGAAAGACTCAACATTCCTGTGATGTGGTTTAATCCAAATGGATAATAGTTGCTGGTATCAGTTATTTCAAGAGCGCCTGCGCTGTTTTTGGCATAGTTCACCCGAGCATTGCCAAGATAATCTTTGTACTGATAAATATAACGATTTTCTTCAAAACTATAAAAACCTTCTGCTGTGGGTACAAAATCTAGTTTCCATGTTGGTGGTTCTCCTAGATCAGGAATAGTTTGTCCGATACTCTTATAAGCTTGTTCTTCAAAAGCAGATGCAGTGCGACACTCCAGACATATTCCACCACCTTCTCTATATGTATACTGGAACCCGTCCAGATAATCGGTTATAGTGGTACTTGTCATTCCTCTTGGAGGTGTAGTTGAATATATTTTTCTCAACTTGGTTCCATCTGAACGGTAAAGATAACCTAGATCTTCATATCTGATCAATCCCAAACGGTTTGAATAAATTGAATAAGCATTTGGTAAATTAAGATAATTATACTTAATGGTATTAATACCTTTATCCTTCATATTGATCATATTTCCATTCAGATTATAATCAATAAGATTATTTCCACCTTCATACCCTGTGTCATTCATAGCATATTCTATGACCTGATTCAAGCGATTTCCGGTATATTTATACTCCATATTATCTACTAAAGTAGAGGTTAGTCCGTATACCGGAACTGCCCAACGTTTCAGGGTACCGATGTTTCCGTTCAGATCATAGGCAAGGTGTTCATCAAAGGTTCCACTGACACCCGTTGAGGGTTCTTTATAAAAAGCTTTGGTCAATCTATTGACCTTGTCATATTCGTAATCATAGCGTTTCAATAGATTTTCAGAGCCATTGTTCCAGTCTACTTCTGCTATATTTCCATTGTATCTGCCAACTACCTGAGTATTGGCCGGATTGTGATACTTTATTTCATATCCAAACAGTTTTCCGTTCAGATTAGAAGGATCATTAATTCTGGTCATCCACCCTCTGATATTGTATCGGTAATCGATCTGCTGAAGTGGTGAAGCTGCTGCAATCCCTCCCACTTTCTTAGATTCAAGCTGGGAAAGTTCATTGTATTTGTTCTGGGTAAGGTATTCTACAGGATTATTGTCTACCTGATGTTTGTGTACCAACAGTCTGTTTTGTGGATCGTATTCAAAATTCTCTGTGATCACCCTTTCTGTATCGGAAGTCAATCTTTTATGTCGGGTAAGGGTCTGTAGTGGTAACCCTGCAAAATCCAGTTTGGATTCTGTTCGGGTATAGCCTCCCAGGTGGTTGATGGAATGGGTTCCTATTACTCTTGCTTTCTGATCATAATACGTGTAATTCTTCGTCCAGTTGTCATCTTCAATATTCTTTACAAAACTCATGACAGGTAAGCCTTTGGTGCTTCTTCCGTCTGAAGTTGGAGTAGCCGTTAAAACGGTCATTTCAGGGGTATTGGCCGGAAGTGCGGGGTTAAAACCATAGGAAGGATAGCTGTCATAATAGTTTAAGGATAATAAAGTCACCCATTTCGTTGAATTGGGATAAGTAGTATCAGGATTATCATAGTACACATTCATTCCCTGTCTTTCGAAAAAAGCAGTATTGATTCTATTGACACTGTTTGAAGCATATCCGTTAGCAATACTTTGTTCCTGAGATCTTTCTCCACCTGTACTTATACCGGTAATCGCGACTCTTCCAAATGCGTCATATTTAGTGTACAGCCAGTGACCTTTGAGCTTTAATTCTGCATCCTGAGTGCCTACCAATCGGTCCTGTTTGTCATATATCATAGATTCCCAACCTTTTCCGGGAAGTTTTTTCTCTACAAGTCTGCCCCTGCCATCATAGCGGTATTGATAGCAGAGTTCATCTTGTTTTGTGGTATTGGCAACAATATCACCTCTCATACTGGCTATAGGAGGTATAACAAAGGCTAGCTGGTCATATTCGTTATACACATAATAGGTACTGCTTTCATCTTCTTTTCTCACCATTATAAGCTGGCCATTGCCATTTTTGAATTCTATGGTTTTATTCCCATCTTCATCAGTAACCGTATTTTTATATAATTGGTTATCCGTATACAGCCAGTTTTCACCTAATACCGATTTGGTAGCTCCATTTTCCCAGGTGGTAACGGTTGTAAATTTTCTTACCTGATCATTAACGGAAACAGCTGAATATTCAAACTTCACAGGTTTAGTACTCCAGGCGTTTCCTACCTGAATCTGCTGTTGTATCCTATCCAAAGGAGAATTTTCCAAGACTTTTTCTGAGTAGATCTTTTCGCCTGTATAAATCCCAGTAACATCACTTACAGGAAAGTTTACCATTCCCGGTGTCTGGGAATATATTGTCCCGTTTTGGGTTCCGGATTGGGGAACGGGAAGATAGTCTCTGGTTTGTCTCCCAAAATTATCATAGACGATGGGCGTTACTATATCTCTGCCTAATGGTGAAGCTTTTATATTGATAATCTGCTTAGGTCTCCCAAGACCATCAAAATACTGAACGGTTTCCGCCGATTTGGTCGCCTGGGTTCCGCTATAATCAAGATAGGTTTTTGTCTGTATATAGTTTTCGGTATTTGGAAGCGGGGTAAGCTGGGACTTCACAGTACCCACTACCAGGATTCCTATGGGAATTAATATTTTTTTCATCAGGTATTAGTTTTTATAGTTGTATTTCATTTCCTTCAATACTTTGCCATCCATATCAATGACTTTCTCCAGTCTGCCGGCTGAATCATAGAGATAATTTTCTCTGATACCGGACGGTGGGGTAATGCTTCTTACTCCGATTAATGGGTCGTAGGTATAGGTAGAAACAAAAGAAGTAAATCTGACATCGTTGCTAAGTCTTGTTCTGAATCTTTTTAAAGCAGATAAAAACGACGTTTCATCATTATTCGCTCCCGCATTGAAATCTATATCAGAAGCATTGATAATGTCTGCCGTTTCAGGAGAAAGCTGCTGCAAATAGGAATATATAATCCCTTCTACTTTTGCAATAGGAAGGGTCTGATTATACCCCCATACGATACTCACAGGGATCCCTTCTTTGGTGGTATACTGAAGAAGATTTCCTTTACTGTCATAGCGGTCATAACGTACATCTGCATCCATCAGCCCGGTGAGAAGATTCTGCGAAACTACGGAGTAAGGAAGGGCAAGCCCCGATGTTTTAGCATCAGCACTTGTCTGGCTATCAGGATATAATGTTTCTGTTTTCGAGATGACTTTGCCATCTTTTTTAACTTCTGTTTCAAGAGGAACTCCAATCATATTTTTACCGATCAGATACTGGTTGTTCTTTTCATGTGCATATTGATAACGGGTCTCTGTAACACTTCCGTCAGGAGATAAAAGCTTCTGATTAGTGAGCTGATTATGAAAAGGCATTCCTGTGTAGTCATAATTCAAGGTGGTTACAATTTTCTTATATGAGGTTTCAAGACTATCGGCAGCAGGGGCATTCTGATACGCAGCATATGTTAAATAAGGATTTAACGGAACTCCGTCTATATACTCTGTGGTAACCTCTTTATTTGGTTTGGTATCTATAGTATAATTTTTATACGTCGCAATATAGAAATTGGCAATCCGCTGTACAGAAGTATTGTTACAGATTGCTGATGTAATATCATCAAATGCTTTGGAAACAAACAGATTAGATTGGGTGCCGAGAATATTATATCTGTTTTGATAGCTGACCTGTTTGGCTTTAAAAATGGCTCCGTTCCGGCTATCAAAATATTTAATATTTTCAAGCCCTCCGCTAAAAGACATCCTGTTACCTTTAGCAGGAAAATAAATATTATTTAATAAAAAGGCAAAAAAGTTGGACATTCCATACGCTGTATCAAAATATCCATGGCCTGCAGATGGAGATCCGCCGCCTGCCCCCCCGGCTGAGGATGGGCGTATTCTAGCCAGATTATCTTCAGAGTCCTTACGGAATTTTTTCTCATACCCTCCATTTTCAAAATTATCGCCTCCCAAACTACAGGAAACAACACTATATCTGCTTTGTCGCCTGCTGTTATAAAGAGCACTTGTATTATTGGAACTAAAAAGAGCATAAGTAACTGCAAAAGACATCATTGATCCCAAGTCATCCGGATGCATTTCTTCAAATGTCACATTCTGAACATCAGGGGTAATCATTGCATCGACAACCCGAAGGTCTTCTTCTTTAAGCTTATATAAATCAGCTGACCGGTAGTATAATCTTTTATATTGTGCAGGTTGTCCATTTTCTAAGGTTGTGGAGCTTTTAAGACGGGGTCCAAACCAATCGATAGTCTCTAAAAATGTATATTTAAACTTCAAATCGGCTGCCAGCCCACTTGTTATAACTGTAACAAGATATCTTTTATCTTTCTCAAGAGGAACCATGACCTTAACTGAATCAATATCATAACCATATACTTTTTGATACGAGCTTATTAAAGCCCCGGTATCCATATCTTCTACCCGAAAGCCCGCTTTTTTCAAATGATTTATACTTTGAGGACCTGAATAAGTTGTTAATACAAATTCTATCGTCTGATCCATCGGCAATCCTTCAATAACTGTTGCATCATTGAAATCATCAGGAAGCCCTTTATTTCCGTATCGTAAAACTTTGGTCTTCGGCATTTCATATTCAAAAGATGTTTTCCCACCGGTAGGATAAATCACTTGTTTAAGGGCTCCTTTCGTCGCAAACGCCAGCTCCGGAGTGCGGTCACTAAAGCCTGATAAAATACCTGAAGAAAGAAAGGTATTATTAGGTGCTGGAATACCAAAGTATTTTGCGATCAGTGTACCTCCGCCTTTACCATTATAGTAACCAAACATATCCTGTGCGTAATCCAGTCTTTTAGGAAGTTGGTCAATATTATCATATCCGAACTGATACTTTTTATCAAAAACATTCTTATTATAAAAATTAACAGCAGCAAGATAATATCTCTGGATAAGGCTTTGATTTTCAAAAAAATAATCCAAAACCACCTTTTTAAGTACATTTCCTCCAGAACTGTACTCAACCTGTGACAGATAAGGATCAAAATCTGAGTTGGCCTTCTCTGTATAAATAAAGTTAATTGCATCTCCGTTCACATTGCTGGTGATCTGTTGTAATCTCTTTTTATTTCTGGTATAATGAGTTTGAGTACGGATTAATAATTCCGGGTCAAGATTCGGCATAACACCGGTCCCTAAACAACAGGAATACAAATACCTATAATGAATTTCAGAAATATTTTTTTTTCACCAGATCCCTATTGCTGTAATTGAATATTATTTTCTCATTATTCTGATGACGGATCTCTTTCAGAAAATAGGATGATACAGCATAAACTCCGGGAGGATTATCAGGCATTGCTTTGGATGCTGTTGTTTCCTGATAATCATCACCACCTCCGAAGGTATATATAAGTCCTTCTTTAGTTGTAATTTCAAAACCTGTAAACTGTTTATTATTTGTACTTCCTGCAGGCAGAATGTTCTTTATTTTTACACCAGCATCATTCTTAAGGAATACCGGTAGAAAATTTTCATCCAGATAAAAAGAACCTGAAATATTTCCAAACCTGAAATCAAAAATATCTCTCTCCGTATCAATCTGAATAGGTGTGTAGCATGCTGTCAGTATTTCATTATCTGCAGCACAATCTGAACTTGTCGTCTGTTTGATCTGATCCTCTGTTTTATTCATCCTCATGGTAGCTTTTTCATCAATAAGCCCGTTCACAGTCCTTGTGACAACTCCTCCTGCATCCAACACCCAGGTCATTCCTGTTTCATTCGGTAAATCATCTACTTTTACTCCTGAACCATTATAAAGCAAGCTGATACCAGTGGAAAGTTTTCCTGCTGTAAAATTATAGAGAGGAACATTTACATTTACCGAACCGGTATGCTCATTCTCAGACACTTCACTGCCAGCCTTTATAAAAGAAAAAGACTGTGGGCTGGGAGGGATAAAACCTTCCTGAGAATAGATTAAATAATAGTTTGCTAATAATAATAAAAATAAGATTCTCTTTAATATTTTTTCCATGGTGTTTATTTTTTAATCAGCTTTGCATTCGCTGTTTTGTTATTATCAGTTTTGATGGTCACCAGATAAGCGCCCTGTACCAAAGCTTGGGTATTGATCTTGGTCACATTATTCTTCGTTTTCACACTCTGAAGTTGTCTTCCACTCATATCATACAACAGAATATCTGCTTCCTTGAAATCAAAACCTATTTCTACGTAAGCATAGTCCGATACAGGATTTGGATAAATCTTGATGTCTTGTTTTTCGATCAGCTGATTAACTTGCTTGTCTCCAAGTTTTACGATCTTCCAGTTCTCCTTTCCAAGTTCTGTTGCACTCGTTCCGGCTAAAATGATAGAGCCGTCTCTGTTCAGTTTCAAATCTGAAAGCCTTTCTTCTCTCTGTCTTGATTCTCCTGTCACATGTTTTCTCCACTGCTCATTACCGTTCTGATCCAAATACAGCATCCAGAAGGTTTCATCATCTTTTTCTATTCTGCCTTCTGCTTGGGTATAGCCTCCTAAAAGAATTCCTTTGGAAGATTTGTCATCTGCTGAATGAATCACGCTCATTCCCATCAAAACATCACGATTTTTGAAGCTGTAGGATTTCTGCCACTGTTCTTCTCCTCTTTCATTCAGAGAAATCAGCCAAAGATCTGTGCCTTCTTCAATGCCTACCGTTTTGTTGCCTGATCTTTCTGATCTGGATTCTCCACCAATAATATATCCGTTTGAAATCAAGGCTAAAGTTCTGATATGATCATCTCCTTTTCCGCCATAGTTCTTCTCCCACTCTACTTTCCCGTTTTTGTCAAGTTTGACGATCCAGTAGTCGCCTTCACCGAAGTTGTTGCTTTGTTTGGAGGTTGCAGATGTTAGGTTGCGGGTAGCAGTACTTTCGGTTGAGGATTTACTTTCAGGATTTCTTACTCCTGCCCCTGTATCACGGACCTCAGAGCTTCGGGAATAAATTCCTAATAATGCTCCACCATCTTTCGTTGGAATCATTTTTTCAACTTCATCCAGACCTTTTCCGCCTAAAATCAGTTGTGAAAGCTCTTTTCCGTCTTTATCCAGCCTGGTGATCCAAACATCTTTGGAACCATAGCCTTTGGAGGAGTTTTGTACATTTCCCGCCACAAAAAATCCTAAATCTGTGGTTTGAATCACTGATCTGGCTTCTTCATCAGAAGAAGTCCCTAAAGTTTTTTGCCATAATTCATCACCAAATTCATTAATTCTGATCAGCCAGATGTCAGATCCTCCTTTAGAATCCTCTTTTTTATCCAGACCTTTTCCTGAATAAGAAGTTCCGGCAAGAAGGAATCCGCCATCCTGAGTAGTCACTGTTGCTGATAAATAATCATGATTTTGCCCTGAGAAATACTTTTCCCAGACTTCATCCCCTTGTTGATTCAATTTTACAAGATGGAAATCGTAGCCGTTGTTTTGCTTACTGCCTGAAGCCTTTTGCTTATCGCTTTGAATAGAGCTTCCTGTGATCAAATATTGCTGATCGATTGTGGTGGTAACCTGGCTTAGAAAATCCTGTGTAGAGGATTTGATGTCTTTCTGCCATACCACTTCCTGGGCAAACATACCGAGGAACATGCATAATGTCAATGCACTGAAATAAACTTTTTTCATTCCTGTGTTGTTTTTTGAGTTAACAGTTTTAGTTTTTTACAATTTTATCTTATAACGCTTAAAAGTAAAATTAATTATATTTAACATAAATAATTATGACTTATTAACACTAATTTAATAAAAATTTTTCAATTTTAATGATCTTATACAAAGCTGTCAATATACTGCGACAGAACATGTCGTATTATAATTAGCTTTTAAAAATTTAATTCAAGAGGAAAGTTTGATACGAAGAAAAGGAAACCATGAATAAAAGAAGCAGAGTAGTTTTTTTATAAACTTCTGTATTATGTAACAAAATGATGGGAAAATTATACTCCACAAAATCATTTTCTCATTTTTCCAATAAAAAAACCTTTGAAATCAATCAAAGGTTTACTTGTTTCTGTTCAAAAGAATTTCCTCTATATCCTTCAGCGAAAACCCTTTCGCTTTCAGTAAAATCAGGAAATGGTACAACAGATCTGCAGCTTCATTTTTAAAGAGATCCTCATTATCATCCTTAGCTTCAATTACCAGTTCTACAGCTTCCTCACCTACTTTTTGGGCCACTTTATTGATCCCCCTCTGATATAATGAATAGGTATAGGAGCTTTCTGTTTTAGCATCGATTCTTTGGGATACTTTTGCTTCCAGCTCATATAAAAACCCTTTAGCCTCTTTATCTCCAAAGCAGCTGAAACTCCCGGTATGGCATACTACATTCTTTGGAACGGCTTTAATCAGAATGGTATCCTGATCGCAATCGACAGCAATACTTTTTACTGTTAAAAAGTGGCCGGACTCCTCTCCTTTTGTCCACAGTCTGTTTTTGGACCGGCTGAAAAAGGTAACAATCCCTTCTTTTTCTGTTTTATTAAAAGCTTCTTCGTTCATATAACCTAACATTAAAACCTGCAAGGTTCTGTCATCCTGAATAATGACAGGCACAAGGCCATTGTCTTTAGTGAAATCAATTTTCATCGTATCTGGATTTTTTGAGTTTTTAATTCTTTTTTTAATTCCTGAATTCCTATTTCATTAAAATGGAAAACACTGGCTGCCAAAGCACCTGTAGCTTTTGTTTCATCAAAAACTTTAACAAAGTCAACAACCGCTCCGGCCCCTCCTGAAGCAATTACAGGGATACTGATACTTTCTGAAACCTGTTTGGTAATCCTAAGATCAAAACCATTTTTAGTGCCGTCTCCATCCATAGAAGTCAACAGGATCTCTCCTGCTCCCAGAGCCGCTGCTTTCTGAGCCCACTTCACTGTATCCAGCTCCGTAGCTTCCCTGCCGCCTTTAATATGAACAAGATCTGCATTCCTTACCCGTTTTGTATCGATTGCAACGACTATACACTGGCTTCCGAATTCTTTTGCGAGTGCAGAGATCAGCTGTGGGTATTTTACTGCCGAAGAATTGATACTGATCTTATCTGCGCCTGCCTCCAGAAGTCTTCTCACGTCTTCAACAGAGGAAATTCCTCCTCCTACCGTAAACGGAATACTGAGTTCTTTTGCAATATCTTTTACCAGTTCTACAAAGGTTTTCCGGTCTTCAAGAGTTGCTGTAATATCGAGGAAAACAAGTTCATCTGCTCCCTCCCGTTCATATTTCTTTGCGAGCTCTACAGGATCTCCTGCATTTTTAAGGTCTTCAAAGTTGATTCCCTTTACGGTACTCCCATCTTTTATATCCAGACAGGGGATAATTCTTTTTTTAAGCATTTTCAATAAAATTTTGAAGTTGTTGCAGGCTTATTTTTCCCTCATAAATTGCTTTCCCTATAATGGTGCCAGAACATCCAATATCTTTCATTTTATATACGTCTTTGATGCCTGAAATACCACCACTCGCTACCAACTGTACTGCAGTCTTATATAAAATCTCAATATACAGTCCTGTCGAAGGTCCTTCAAGCATGCCATCTTTTGAAATATCGGTGCATATGGCTGTCTGAATTCCTTTTTTCTGATATTGAAGAATGAAATCAACAACATCTTTATCACTGCTCTCCAGCCAACCGGAAGTTTTTATTTTCCTGTTTTCAAAATCTGCACCCAGAATGATTTTATCGGAACCATATTGCTGAATCATTTCATAGCAGAATTCAGGGTTCTGAACTGCTATACTTCCCAGAGTAATTTGTTTTGCCCCGGAATTAAAAGCCGTTTCTATGTCCTGCAGCGTTTTTAATCCGCCTCCGAAATCAATATTTAATGAAGTGGAACGGGCTATATTTTCCAATACCTTCTGATTGACAATATGTTTTGATTTTGCCCCATCAAGATCTACAAGGTGAAGATATTGAATTCCAAAGCTTTCAAATGCTCGGGCAACTTCTACAGGATCTTCATTGTATATTTTGCTGGTGCTGTAATCACCTTTTGAAAGACGGACACATTTCCCGTCGATAATATCAATAGCCGGAATAATTTTCATTTGTTTATTTTTTTAAGTTGACTGCCTTTTACGGCTGTTATTTTGTGGAAGGAATACTTTAATCCATACGATTCCTGTGCCGTAAATTGCATATTCACACTATAATAGACTGATAAAGTTTTTCAGTATCTGATTCCCTATACTTCCCGATTTTTCCGGGTGAAACTGTACTGCATAGAAGTTATCTTTCTGTAAGGAAGCACTGAACGGCAGAATATAATCACAAACCGAAGTCGTGAACTCTGATAGTTCACAATAATAGCTGTGTACAAAATAAACATCCTTATCCTGCCCGATTCCAGAGAACAATGGAGAATTTGGCGCTGAAACGGTATTCCACCCCATATGTGGGACAATATCTTCAGCTGGGAACTTCCTTACATTGATGTCAAAAATTCCTATTCCTTCCGTATTGCCTTCTTCATTCCCTTTACACATCAGCTGCATTCCCAGACATATTCCCAGAACAGGCTGTTTCAGAGTCGGAATAAGCAGATCGAGCTCTTTCTCTTTCAAAAGCTTCATGGTGGATGATGCTTCGCCTACCCCCGGAAAGATCACTTTATCGGCTTTCAGAATCAGTTCAGGATCGTCTGTAATCACTGCGTCTGTATTTAGCCTGTTCAATGCATTCTGAACAGAATTTACATTTCCACCGTTATATTTTATTATTGCAATCATAATTTTAAAAATAATTTATCAATCATTGAGCTTTAAAACTAAACTCTTTCTACAATCTCTAACTTCTAACTTCTAACTTCTAGTATCTATAAACTCCCTTTTGTAGAAGGCAAACCATAATTGGTATCAGACTGATTCACCGCCATCTTAACCGCTTTTGCAAATGCCTTGAAAATGGATTCTATCTTGTGGTGTTCGTTATCTCCTTCTGCTTTAATATTCAGATTGGATCTTGAAGCATCCGTAAACGATTTGAAAAAGTGAAAGAACATTTCTGTAGGAACATCGCCAATTTTTTCTCTTTTAAATTCTGCCTCCCAAACCAGCCATGGCCTCCCCCCGAAATCAATTGCTGCCTGCGCCAGACAATCATCCATAGGAAGCAGGAAACCATATCTTTCAATTCCTTTTTTCTTCCCTAGTGCTTTGATAATAGCTTCTCCGAGAACAATCCCGGTATCTTCTATCGTGTGATGCTCATCTACGGCCAAATCCCCGTTTACTTTCACCATAAGATCCATATTTCCGTGTCTGGCAATCTGGTCCAGCATGTGATCAAAGAAATGAAGACCTGTTGAGATTTCAGATTTTCCGCTCCCGTCTATATTGACTTCAATTTCTATCTCTGTTTCATTGGTTTTCCGGCTTACTCTGGCTCTTCTCATTCCTGATTTTAAAAACTGATAAATCTCTGTCCATGAGTTTGTACTAAGGCTCGCTTCCCTATTAAAGTTTTTATTTAGAAAGATAGATTTAGTTCCCATATTTTTAGCAAGTTGAACATCGGTACTTCGATCACCAATTACATAGGAATTTTCAAGATCATAGTCTCCATAAATATACTTTACCAACATTCCGGTTCCTGGTTTTCGTGTCGGAAGGTTTTCGTTTTCAAAACTTTTATCGATTAAAATATCATTGAAAACAATACCTTCATTTTCGAACGCTTTCAACATTTTTTCGTGAGGTTTGATGAAATCTTCGAAGGGAAAACTTTCCGTTCCCAAACCGTCCTGATTGGTCACCATTACCAGTTCATAATCCAGTTCATTTGCTATCTTGGCAAGATTCTGGAATACTCCGGGATAAAATTCCAATTTCTCCAGAGAATCGACCTGAAAATCGGTAGGTGGTTCAATAATTAACGTTCCGTCTCTATCAATGAACAATACTTTTTTCATAGAGATTTATTTTTTAAAACGTTGATTAATTTTTCATTTTCCTGGCGGTTTCCGACATTGATTCTGATACATCCCGGTATCGAAGGATCTCTTCTGCTGATTAAAATTTCCTCTTCCAACATCTGTTTATATACCTTTTCCACATTTTTCATCCTGATCAAAAAGAAGTTGGCATCGGTTGGAAAAACCTTGTCAATACATCCTATCCCTTCCAGCTGGCCTTGCAGCCACTCTCTTTCTGTCAAAATTTTGTTGACGTTTTCTTCAAGTCTGTTCTCCTCATTCAGACAATTAAGAATCAGTTCCTGGCTAAGGACATTGACATTATAAGGTGCTTTTATGGTATTAATCAATCTGATAATTTCCTCAGAAGCGTATGCCATTCCTACTCTGGCTCCCGCAATCCCCCATGCTTTTGAAAAGGTCTGAAGCACAATGAGATTTGGGTACTGATCCAATAATTCAAGACTTGATTTTTTCCCGGAAAATTCGATATAAGCTTCATCTACCACAACAATCCCGTTGAAATTCTGAAGATAAAACTCTACATCTTCAGTACTGTTTCCTGTTGGGTTATTAGGTGAGCATAAAAAGAATACTTTAAGAGAGTTATCATTGATGATATTCAAAAAGTCATCTTTAACAATTTCAAAGTTTTCATTCAAATTAAGCTGCACCACCTTGTTTTCATTGATCGTAGCATAAAAACCATACATTGCAAAGGAAGGATTCATCATTAAAATTGAATCTTTCTTAGGCTCACAAAATATTTTAATAATCAGATCAATCAGTTCATCACTGCCGTTCCCTATGGCGATCTGTTGCGGAGAAAGGTTTTTCAGGTCTGCCAATCTGTTTTTAAGCGTTTTCTGAGTAGAATCAGGGTAACGGTTGTATTCTCCGAACGGGCTTTCGTTAGCGTCCAGAAATGTGGGAGTATCAAATTCATTATGATCTCTGAAACTGATGTAAGGCTGTAGTTTTAATATATTGTCTCTTACTAAGCTTTTGATGTTGATGGTTGTATTGTTCATTCTATTGATTTTTATTTTTAATGGTATAAATGCTTTAAAATAGACTTGCTTATATTCCTTTAGATGATATACCTTTCATATGCTGTATTTAAGGCGTAGGAAAATCAAAGATTTTCTTTTATTTTTTGGCCACGAATACACGAATAAGATGAAAAAATTCGTGTATTCTTGGCAATGAAAATTTTCTCACAGATAAAGATTTTGTGTCTTTACGTTTTCCTGCTATAAAGATTTTAATCTGATTGAGACTGCATTTTTGTGGGCTGACAATCCTTCTGCTTCTGCCATGATTTCTATTGTTCTTCCCAGGTTCTGAAGACCTTCTCCTGAAAGATGCTGGAACGTGATTTTCTTTACAAAACTGTCCAGAGAAACACCACTGTAATTCCTCGCATAGGCGTTAGTGGGCAGTGTGTGATTAGTTCCGCTTGCATAATCTCCTGCACTTTCACAGGAATATTTTCCAAGGAAAACGGAGCCTGCATTCTGAACTTTCGAAATATATTTCTCAACATCTTCAATAGCCAGAATAAGGTGTTCCGGCGCATAAAGATTACTCAAATTCATTGCCTCGTCAAGGGTATTGACCAAAATAAAAGAACTGTTATTCAATGCTAAACCTGCTATTTCACTTCTAGGTAAGTCTTTGATTTGTAACTCAACAGAAGCTATCGTTTCATCAAGAACTTTAACATCTGTCGTTATAAACATCACCTGACTATCACTTCCGTGTTCTGCCTGAGAAAGAATGTCAGCAGCACAAAATTCAGGAACAGCCTGCTCATCTGCAATAACAAGAACTTCACTTGGTCCTGCCGGCATATCGATGGCCACTCCGTAACGCTGGGCATATTCTTTGGCAGCTACTACAAACTGATTTCCGGGACCAAAAATTTTGGATACTTTGGGAACACTTTCTGTACCCAACGTCATCGCTGCAACAGCCTGCGCCCCTCCCGTTTTAAAAATTCTGGAAACCCCACAAAGTTTTGCCGTATATAAAATAGCAGGATTGATATTTCCCTCTTTATCCGGCGGCGTACAAAGAACAATTTCTTTACATCCTGCCAGGTTTGCAGGAACAGCAAGCATCAGCACTGTTGAAAATAAAGGCGCTGTTCCACCCGGAATATAGATTCCAACCTTCTCTACGGCTCTGTTTTCTCTCCAGCAGACTACTCCTTTTGTGGTTTCAATTTTCTCAACTTCCTGTTGTTGGGAGGCGTGAAACTTTTCTATATTTTCTTTGGCCTGCTGAATAGCCCGTTTCAGTTCGTCTTTTATCTGGGTTCCAGCGCTTTCAATCTCTGCTTCAGTTACCACAATACTTTCTGTGTCTGCCTGATCAAACTTTTTATTGAATGCAACCAAAGCCTTGTCACCTTTGTTCTCTACTTCATTAAATATTTCCGTGATGATCCCCGAGATTTCTTTCTGTTCTAAAACTGGACGTTTTACGAGGTTATTCCAGGTGTCTTGTGTGGGATATTTGTATATTTTCATTGTATTATTTTAAATTCTTTTTTAATCGCAAAGGCTGCAAAGTTTTTAATTATTATACTTTTTTAAGGTGCAAGAAAATCAAAGATTTTCGTGGGGATGCCGCCAGGTTTTATTTTATTTGCAACGAATGCACGAATTTTTTCATTTGTTTACGTATTTTTGGCGATCAAAATCAGCGGTATTCAATTTTATTTTTATTGCGATTTTGCGTTGACCGACATCAATTCATTTTTAATGATTTAAATAACCATTTTATCAATGGGAATGATTAAAATATCCTGCGCTCCATTATCTTTCAGTTCATCAATAACTTCCCAGAAGCGTTCCTGATCGATGACTGAATGAATGCTACTCCAGCCTTCTTCTGCCAATGGAATTACTGTAGGACTCTTCAGTACCGGCAAAACATCAGCAACTTTTTGGATTTTGTCATTAGGAACGTTCATCAGAATGTATTTTGAGTTTTTAGCCTTTAAAACGGCTTTGATTCTGAACAGAAACTTCTCGAGAATAGCTTGTTTTTCCGCAGAAAGCTGAGGGTTCTGAGCAAGTACCGCTTCTGATTTCAACAAAGTAACGGTTTCTCTTAACCCATTTTTGAATAAGGTACTTCCTGAGCTTACAATATCGCAGATTCCGTCTGCCAGCCCAATATTGGGAGCAATTTCCACAGAGCCTGAAATCACGTGAATATCAGAGGCGATTCCTTTCTGTTCTAAGAAGTTTTTTAAGGTATTAGGGTAAGAGGTGGCTATTTTTTTACCTTGAAAATAAGCCGGATCATCGGTTTCAATTTCTTTTGGAACCGCGATAGAAACACGGCATTTTGAAAAGCCCAGCTTCTCAACGATCTGGATATTTTTCTGTTTTTCGATTAAAAGATTTTCGCCTACAATGGCAATATCTACTACCCCGTCTTCAAGGTATTGTGGGATGTCGGAATTCCGGAGGTACATGATCTCCATCGGAAAGTTGTCTACGGATACTTTAAGCTGATCTTTCCCGTTGTTGACAAAGATCCCGCAGTCTTTGAGGAGTTGTAAGGATTCTTCGTAAAGCCGGCCGCTTTTCTGGATCGCAATTTTTAGTTTACTCATTTCGTCTTTTTTGAGGCCCGAGTAAATAAAAACTGATCTGTTTGGAGATTTCTAAGAAGAATTCAGGAAACAAAAAAACCGTCTATTTACTCAGACGGTTTTTAAATATTTTTGATTTTAGCACAAACAAATATCAATCAATTCCGCCTAACAGAGATGATGATAATAATGATGTAATGCTAAAAAAGTTGGTTTCATTGTATTGAATTATGATGCAAATGTAGGATTTATTTTTAAAATGCAAAGTTTTTTTCAGATTATTTTTTGATAAAGATTCATCAATTCTTTGGCAATTGGTTCATCATTGAACTTCTGAACAAACTCAAAACCCTTTTCTGCACGGCGTTTTCTTTCAGATTCATTATCCCATAAAAATTTAATTTTCGCACGGATGTCCAAATCATTATCCGGGTTGATGTATACCGAGTCCTTTCCTCCTGCTTCAGGCAGACAGCTTGTATTGCTGGTCACAACTACTGTATTGGAAAAAAGGGCTTCAATAACAGGAATTCCGAAGCCTTCAAAGAAGCTTGGATATACAAATATATCTGCCAGTTTATAGATCACTGCCAGTTCATCCATCGACACGCCTTCCAGGAACAATACCTGCTTTTCCATCTTGTTTTTCTTCAGAAAGGTCTCTATTTTCTGATAATATTTGGTCTTCCTTCCCACGACTACCAATGGAATTTCAGTTCCACTGATTGCTTTTACTACATTCAAAAGGTTTTTACGTTCTTCAATGGTTCCAACATTCAGAATAAACCTTTCGGGAAGCTGATATTTCTCTTTTGTCTGATGAATCAGTTCCTGAGTCTGCTGTTCTTTAAAAGCTTTGTGACAGCCCTGATAAATAACCTCAATTTTAGTTTCAGGAACTTTCAGAAAATCAACAATATCTCTTTTAGTCTGCTCTGAAATCGCAATGATCTTATCTGCTGTATCTGCGGCTTTTTTAAACTTCCATAAATGTATTTTTCTGTCGAAAAAAGAATAATATTGCGGATACCGCACAAAGATCAGATCGTGAATGGTCACTATCTTTTTAATGGGTGTTTTATCCCATTTTAAAGGCAATTCTCCTGATAAACCATGAAAAATATCGGCTCCTGACTTCTGTGCATCCTTGCCCATTTTCAACTGACGGGACAAGCTTCCTTTTGAAGTCTGGATAAATTTTACATTTGAGCGGTCCAGAATATCTTTTCCGCGCTCAGATTTATTTTTATTGAGCAGCAGGTATTCATTATCCGGAAAGTATTCGGAGAGTATTCGGACAAGGTCTCTTGAGTAATTCCCAAGACCGGACGTATTATGGAAAAAACGTTTGGCATCAAAAGCAATCTTCATCGTTCTATCTGTTTTTGAAATTCCTGAAATGTTCCGAATGTGTAACCTTTGCCTTTCAGCCAACCGACAAATGAATCAAATCTTTCTACCATGTCTTTTCCCGAATTCTTTACCGTAAAGCCAGGAAGTTTAAAAGCTTCTTCTTTAATCTCTGCAAACTCCCACGGATGAAAGTAAATATTGAGATATTTATCTTTTTTTAAGGTGTCTGAAGCCAGTTTTTTGTAAAGTCCCAAAGGAAAATTATGAAAGCTTAACCAGAATAAAGGAATTCTGAAATTAGGCGATACCGATGCCGGAACCTGTGTTACATTTCCTTCTTTGAAATAGGTTCTGGATACTTTTAAATTATTATATCTTCCCGGTAAAAAGGTAGGATTAATGGAGGAATTGTAAGAATATCCTGCCTTTTCCACTTCTTTTTCATCTACAGGCATCATTCTCGGCATTCTCAATCCGGTTACTTTTGTGGAAAATAATTCTTCCAGTTTTTCTCTTGATTCTTTCAGATGTTTATCTTCAAATTCTGAATGAAACCATGTGTGAGAAGCCAGTTCATGCCCCTCTTTCAGCAATCTCTCAATAAGATGCTTACTGTTTTCAGCAAAAACTACCGTTGAGAAAAAGGTAGCTTTGGCATTATGTTTTTTCAGGATGTCTAAAATTCTTTCTAATCCTGTCTGTGAAATTGAAATTTGCTTTTCAAAGGGAATTTCACCCTTATATTCTAATGGCATATCAAATTCTTCAATGTCAAAACTCAATAAAACCATTCTAAAAATTTTTGTTTTTAATAATATAATTAGGTCTGTCTTTCACCTGTTTAAATATTTTCCCTAAATAAATCCCCATGATTCCTAAAATAATCAACTGAAGTCCTCCAAAGAAAACAATAGTCATGATCAATGAGGCCCAACCGGAGATCTCTGTTTTTGCAATAAATGAATGAATGACATACGCTCCGTACCCTATCACTGAAAGTGCTGAGAATAAAAAGCCCAGATAAGCTGCCAGATAAAGCGGTTTTACACTGAAAGCCGTAATCCCCGTAAAAGCGAAAGTAAACATCTTTTTAAGGTTATAGCTGCTTTTCCCTGAAAGTCTTTCTGCTGCCGTAAAGTCGATTCCTATTTGCTTGAACCCCATCCAGCTTGTCAATCCTCTAAGAAACAAATCGTCTTCATTAAAGTTTCTCATCACTTCTACAGCACCAGCATCCAGTAATCTGAAATCTGAGCCGCCCCCTTTCGTTAAATTAACGTCGGATAAACTCGACAGGAGTTTGTAAAAAAGGTCTGATGTTTTTCTTTTAAAAAAGGAAATCTCCTTGGGATAGGTTCTGAAGGTAAAAACCACATCATATCCTTCTTCCCATTTTTTGATCAGTTCCGGGATCAGTTCCGGCGGATGCTGAAGGTCTCCATCCATAGAGATCACAGCATTTCCGTGGGCATTATCCATTCCTGCTTTTACGGCAGGCTGATGTCCGAAATTTCTTGAAAACTCAATGAATTTCACTTCATCATATTGACTGGAAAGTTCTTCGAGTTTCTGCTGGGTATTGTCACGGCTGCCGTCATTGACAAATATGATCTCAAAGTCATAGTTGTGCAATCCATCAAAAACCTCTTTGATTTTCTGATGGATCATCCCCACATTTCCTTCTTCGTTATAGGCTGGAATTACGATTGAAATTTTCTTCATATTGACTAATTCAGGCTATAATTTTTATCAAAATCTTTTGTCAAAAGCTCATACGTTACTCTCAACCAGATCACAATACAAGGTACTGCTTTTAATGAATATTTGATGATATAATTTTCTTTTACAAATTTCGGGAATAAATCTGAGGTTGAAAAACACGTGAAAATGATCACAAAAACCAACAGCCCGATGATAAGGGGTGTTCTTTCTTTCTGAAGAAAAAACCAGATTAAAACGCCTACTACCGCAATAATGTATGTTGGAGATTCTGAACTTGAACTAAACAGTACCAGAAACAGTAATGTCGATGCCAGAATCATCAGTTGGAAAGCGTAATGTTTATACTGCTTAATTCTTACATAAGGTAAAGCAAACAATGGCAATCCGAATGCTAAAAATACCAGATTGGAAATGGATGCATCCCCAAGAATTCTTCTTACAAAGCCCATCAGTGAAATATCCTGCATATTTCCAAGTACCTGATTTTCACTATTTTTTTCTACAATAGACTGAAACCAGTCTGTGTAACACTGGATCACAAATTGTGGACTTGAATACGCCATTGGAAGTACAAAAAATAAAATGGCAATTCCAATTCCTGAAAGAATAAACCGGGTCTTATTTTTAATGAAGAAAAACTGTGTAAGCCCTACAATTCCATAGATCTTTACAAATATTCCTATTAAAATGGCCGTTACCGATTTTACTTCTTTTCTTTCGTAGATGTATACTGCAGACAGCAATAAAAGTCCTGTTAATGCCACATTAAACTGCAGGCTTAAAGCTGCTGTTATATACTCCTGAACGCAAAGCAATCCAAAAATCGCTTTTTTGGCATCTGAAAACGGCAGTTTATAAACCCCGTAAATGAAGATAAAAGTGTTGGCAATATTCCAAAGGGAGATCCCCAGCCAGTCCGGCATCATTGCAAACGGAGCAATCAGGGCACTGAAAAATACGCCGTAATGGTTTAAATCAAAATAGAGATCGGGATAATGGATAAATAAGTTTTTCTGATGTATGGTATTGAAGAATACGTTTTTAAAAATCAGATAATTATTGATCGCATAATTTCCTCTCATATATTTGGAAATCGCAGTAACAACTGATATAATAAGATAAACCCCAAATATATATTTAGGGTTTAATAGTATTTTAAGAAATTTTTCTTTCAAGATGGTCGTATTAGCTTAAAAATTTAATCTTAAACAGCTACATTATTATCTCTCAACGCATCATTCAGAGATGTTTTCTTGTCTGTAGACTCTTTTCTCTGACCAATGATCAATGCACATGGAACCTGGTATTCTCCAGCCGGATACTGTTTTGTATAGCTTCCAGGGATTACCACTGAACGTGCGGGTACTCTTCCTTTGATTTCGATAGGTGTATCTCCTGTCACATCAATAATTTTTGTAGAAGCGGTCAATACTACGTTTGCACCCAATACTGCTTCTTTTTCTACGTGAACTCCTTCTACAACGATACATCTTGAACCGATGAAACAGTCATCTTCAATGATCACAGGAGCTGCCTGTAATGGCTCCAATACTCCACCGATTCCTACACCACCACTCAGGTGAACGTTTTTACCGATCTGCGCACAGCTTCCTACTGTAGCCCAGGTATCAACCATTGTTCCTGAATCTACATAAGCCCCAATATTTACATAAGAAGGCATCATGATTACTCCTGAAGCAACGAAAGATCCTTCTCTTGCAATAGCGTGAGGTACAACTCTTACTCCTTTTTCTGCATAATTTTTCTTTAAAGGAATTTTGTCATGAAATTCAAACGGACCTACTTCAATAGTTTCCATCTTTTGGATCGGGAAATACATTACTACTGCTTTCTTTACCCATTCATTTACCTGCCATCCGTTTTCTGTAGGTTCAGCTACACGAAGTTCTCCTGAATCTAATAAAGATACTACTTCTCTTATCGCTTTCTGGCTGTCTTCATTTTGTAATAGTTCTCTATTATCCCAAATGTTTTCAATAGTTTGTTGTAACGACATGTTTCTTATTTAAATTAGTTTGAAAAATTATACCCGCCAAAGATACAAAAAAGTTCAGCAAAACGATTTTTAACATTATGCTTTTAATAAAGGCTCAGCATACGTCCTACCTTCTTTTTGTAAGCCAGATAAATTTGCCCGTGCTGTTTCAGCAGATGTTCCTCTTCAAGCCGTATCTGAATCTGCATTAAAATACTTCCAATGAGGGAAAAGAAGAATGCAATAACGGTTGGAAAAGCCAGAAAAAAACCTATTAAGCTTACCGTCATTCCTAAGAATATCGGATTTCTTGAAAACTGAAATAATCCATTCTTAACAAGTTTGGTTTTCATCTGATCATCAATCCCGATCCGCCAGGAATCTTTCATTTGAAATTGAGCTATTACTACCCAAATAAATGCAAAAACCATCATGATCATTCCTGTGTATTGAACCCATTCATGTTCCAAAAACTGGATTTTAAAGGCATTTTCTATGGTTTCCGGAAATAACAAAAACAATAAAGTATATATAAAAAGAGCAGCGAGAATCAGTTTGAAGTACCAGCCGATCAATGCATAAGCAGAGCCATCTTTTGGTAAAACATTTGGATTTTTGCCGATTTTCTTAGTAACCGCTATACTGATTCCTAAAAATGAGACTGCAAAGAATAAAATAAAGTAAATGGGAATAAAGAATCTGATAAAATCTGTCATGATTAATTTGTTTGCTGCAAATTTCAGAGCTATTGAAATGCAACCCTATTGCAATGTTTGGTTCGGGTAAAATTTTAATTATTTGTACAATGACAAATGCAGTCAATACTTCCCATTTTCAAATGAAAGAGCGAGGATTCCCCTCCTCCGGAGGGGTGGCAAAAATTCAAAGAATTTTTGACGGGGTGGTTTTACCACGACACCTGTAAGTTTTGGCTAAAGCCAATTGATGGTTTGATTTTTTATTAAACGGGCTAAAGCCCGTTCCTATTGAATAAAATATTTCACGAAAACAATGATTATTAGTAAGCATATATTATTTACTTAAACCATAGATTTAACATTCCCTTTGCTTCTTTTAAATTCCGTCAAACTCATTTTATGCTGCTTCTTAAAGAATTTATTGAGATGGCTTTCATCTGAAAAACCAAATTCGGTGACAATTTCATTGATCCTCATATCACTGAAAAGAAGCCGATGTTCGATGAGTCTCAATTTATAGTTCAGAATATAATGGGTAATGGTTCCTCCACACTGGTTTTTGAAGTAGCTGCCAAGATACGTTTCGGAAAGACCAAATTTTTGGGAGATCACAGAAACTTTGAGCAACGCCGGATCATGAATATTTCCCTGAATATAATTCATAATATCCAATATTCTTTTATCGGTATTGGATCCCAGATGTTCTGCGCGCATTTTTGAAATATTTCTCGCTGCAATTACAATCAAAGCATTCACATAATGCAAAGTCAGTTCTTCCTGATAAATATCGGGATGATGGAGCCCATGAAGCAGTGAGGTTACAATAGATTCTACCAAAACGATGTCAGGTTTATTCTGTAAAATACAGCCGGAAAGATAAGAAGCCCCATAAAGCAGACATCCGATTGAGTTAATATTATTCCACTTATAATCCTTTACGTATTGCTCGCTAAACTTAACGAGCAGGAGTTCTGTTTTTTCTTCAACTTCCAGATAATGCTGATCATTAGGAGTCAGCAGAGTCAGGCTTCCTTTGCTGTAAGAAGCAATATTGTCGTTAATTGTAAAGGATCCTTTTCCTGAAATAACATAGACGATCTGGAAAAAGGAGAACTGGCTGCTTTTTAAAGGACAGCTTTCTGTTTCATGATATTCAACTTTTACCAGCTGATCTATATTCTCTCTTTTCATGTGGTAAAAATACTTATTTATCATTAAAATGTACTGATTTTTTACAATTTTTCTGTTCAAATTTGCTACGTAAAATTATTAAAATCTATGAAAAGATCAATCTATGTGCTGGCACTCGGGGCTTTTGGCATTATCACCACCGAATTTGGGGTTGTGGGTATTCTTCCTACCATCAGCAGGCAATTCGGCGTATCTATTGATGCAGCAGGATGGTTATTGAGTGCGTTTGCCATCACCGTTGCCGTTTCCTCCCCTTTTATCACTTCTTTCACCAGTAAAATAAACCGGAAGTTCCTTTTATGTCTTGTGATGAGCATCTTTGTACTTTCCAATCTTATCTCTGCTTTTTCCACCAACTTTACGATGCTGATGATTGCCCGTGTATTACCGGCCATCCTACATCCACTGTTCTGGAATATCTCTATTGCTATTGCATTCAAAGAAAAAGGTGCAAAAGGTGTTTCTACTGTAATGCTCGGACTTAGTCTTGCTACCGTTCTCGGTATTCCGATGACGACTTATGCGGCTGATCTCTTTCATAACTGGAAGGCTTCCTTTTTCCTAAGCAGTGCGATCAGTTTAATCGCGTTTATTGGATTATTGTTCTTTATTCCTTCAATGCCTGCAGAAAAGGAAAAACATGAACAGAATCAGCTAACGATTTTAAAAAATCCTCTTTTGTGGATCAATCTGATTTCAACTATTGGTACATTGGCTGCGATGTTCTCCAGCTATACCTACCTTACGGCTTATCTTGAAGAAATTACCCGAATGAATGGCGCTCAGATCAGTATCATGTTGTTGCTTTTTGGGGGAATGGGAACTCTTGGCAACTGGCTGATGGGAATCGCTTTAAACCGGAATGTGAAAATCACAACAAGATTATTTTTGCTCCTCCTCATTTCAGTACAAATTCTGGCTTACTTCCTTGGCGGAGTTTTTATTCCTATGGTTATCATTGTTTCTTTTTGGGGGATGATTCATACCGGTGGCTTTTTGGTTTCAAATATCAGAACTACACAAAATATTCCTCATCATGCCCTGGAATTTGTAAACAGCCTCCTGACATCATCTTTTAACATTGGCATTTCATTAGGTGCATTTCTTGGGGGAATCGTAAGCTCTTATTATGGAGTGCAGCATGTTCTTTCAGTGAGTGTTCTGCTTCTTTTCGCAACCTTTATTCTAAGCTTCTTTTCGTTTCCGAAATCTGTTGTAACGGATGAGGAAGATAAAGAAAATGAACTCACAGTTCCCGTTTGTGAACATATCTAATCAATACATCTATAGAAATTGTATTGTGAATAGAAGAGGTTATCTCAAAACTGAGATAGCCTCTTTTAACAAGTTTTGGCTGAAGCCAATGGAATAGATTTTTTATATTGAACGGGCTAAAGCCCGTCTCTATTGACTAAAACAGATGAAATTATAAAACTACCTGTGCTTTTCTCTTTATTCTGCCTCTCTAAGAATAAATTCCATTGTTTTCTCAACATGTTTATCTTTAATGATTCCTATTGCATATTGACGATTGTGTTCAGAATTATATTTCGTTAGATATGCCTGATTGATTTCTTCAGTAAGCTGATCTATATCGTCAGGAATTATTGCTTTTATGGTATAAACACGGTCACCACACTTAATCTGGCCTTCCGGATCTTTCAAAAAGGAGTTGTACCAGCTTCTTTCCGCCATTCCCCAGGATCGTGCAAAAATCCTGTCACGGACTGTAACCATCCATATTTCCAGAAAATCTGGTCTTTCTGATCCGGCCTTTATTCCGATAAGATTATTGGATTGGATATATTTCAGAGCGTTGTTCTTATTCATAGCTTAATCTTTTTGTAAAGCTAGGAGAATGGAAAATGAATAAAAACTTTTTTATATACATCAGCCAAAATCTGATGTGGATGGACTTTTTACTGATGCAGACTGTTTTTAGAGCATCATCTGGCTGAGAGTATAAGTAAGACATTCTTTATAGCTTTTAGCTACTGTAATTTTCAAATCACCACATACCAGCTGATTATCTTCAAAAGAATCAATATTGGTAAGGTTGACAATATAGGAATGATGGACCCGCATAAATTCTTCCGGCAGGCTTTCGATAAGATCTTTGAGGCTTTTGTAATAAATGTATTTTTTCTGGTCTATGGTATGTACTTCTACATAATTCCCAAGGCCTTTAATGATCGTTATATCTTTAAAGAAAAGTTTAATCAGCTTTTTATCTGTCCTGATGAAGGCAAAGGTTCTGTTCTTCATGGATTATTGCAGAGATTTTTTATAAAACCCTCTGGGCATGAAGGTATGCTTTGTTCCAGTATTTCTCATTAAGAGAGGAGATAATAACCCCTTTGGAAGTCGAGGCATGAATAAATTTCACTTCCCCATCAGGACCAATATCATGAACAATCCCTACATGGGATACTCTGCTTCCGCCTGCTGTAGCAAAAAACAGAAGATCTCCGGGTTTTACATCGCTGATGTCAATATTTTTTCCTGCTTCAGCCTGATCAGAAGACCGTCTTGGAAGGTTAAAATTATTTTCTTCAAAAACCTTTACGGTAAATCCGGAACAGTCGAAACCGGACGATGTATTTCCGCCGAATTTATAAGGGGTGCCAAGGTATTTTTCAGCATCTTTCAGGACATCATCGATCGATCGGGCCACTTTACCATCAAATCTGGAATCCAGCTTTCTGAGATTTTCAGGTCTGGATACTGTTTTGGATCCGGATTTCTTGTTGGCAGAAGCACTTTTGGAAGCACCACAGGAAACCACAAAAGCAGAAGCAACCAGTACAACAGCCAGCTGCTTTATTCTCATTTTTTTCTGAAATAATCCCGTTCCCATATTCATCTGATTTATACTTAATTAAGTAATTCCTGACAAATATACATTTTATATTTTAATTATAATATAACTATACTACAACTATATTATAAATATATGTTAAAGTTTTGTTTTTCAGTATTTATTGGTATATTTGAGGCCAACTTCGATGATATGGCCACCTATGAAAGTCTAATCAAGATCAGAGGCGCTGTGGGCGACCTTGTATTTTATAATCTGAACGGGAAAAATGTGGTTCGGAAGAAAAGCGGGTTCAATAAAGCGGCCTTTAAAAAAAATCCGTCTTATGAGAAGGTAAGGCAGAACAGTTCGGAATTCGGGCATTGTTCTAAAATAGGAAAAGTGATAAGAAAAAGTCTGGATCCATACATCAAAGCTGCAGGTGATCCCCTCCTCTACCAGAAGTTTGCCAAGCTGATGACTGAAATAAAGGATCTGGATATGGTTTCCGAAAGAGGTCAGCGAAGTGTTGAAATCGGATTAAAAACTGAAGCGGGAAAGAAACTTCTTACCGCATTCCGTTTTGGCGAAAAGAAAAATATAGCTGATGCTGTTAAAATTCAGGAACAAACCTTATCTCTGGATAAAGAAAACAAGGCGGACAAGGCAGTTATGATAACGATAAAACTCGACTCTGAAAATTATAAGACAGAATATACAGAGGAAACTATTGTTACGGATCAGAAAGAAGTCAGTTTTGAAAAACATTTTTCAGAAGATGATCTCCTGCTCTATTTTTTAGTATTGATGAATGAAAATCACGAAATAACCAAAATGGGATTTCTTGGATAAATAAAAAAGTCTGCATTCAGTATGCAGACTTTCATTTTATTTCTTTGTTCCTTTCCAGGTTCCTGATTTTGCAGGAGTGGGAAGTGAATTGGCCCATGTTCCGTTTCCTTTTTTATCGGTGCTCAGTGTTCCTCTGAAATCACCTCCTGAAGAAGGAAAGCCTACTTTTGCATTAAGATCTCCTGTTTCACTTAAATTTCCGGAAATACTATAGTTTTCATTATTATCATTGGAATGCATGGTTCCTACGACTTTACCATTGGTATCTACCACAAAGTTCCAGACTCCCTTATCACTCCCTTCATAACTACCAGACCATGTTCCTACATAATCATAAATAGTATCATCATTTGAGCTGCAGCCGATAAATAAAAATGCCGTTAAAAAAAGTAAAAAAAGTTTCTTCATAGTTTCAGTAGTTTATATCCTAAAATTTTCTGTTATTCTCCGCAACGTTTCGCACTTTAAAGATAGGCTGCAGAGCGTACTATTTAATATGTATTATTTTTTGTTCCGTGCAAATCTACTAATTTTTTATTCAAATTATCTGAATTTTAATCAGTCGCCAATATGTTTATTAAAAACCAACATATTTCGGCTAAAATACAAATATTTTTCAAACAAATTTACGCTACAGAACTTTTGAGTTATCCTTAAATGCATATAATTTAAAATTCACCTTAATTAATTCATTTTAATTTTAAAATTTACTTAATAAATGATTTAAAATAATTTTTTATTTATTTTCATATAATATTTCTTACATTAGTGAAAAAAAATAAACCTATTCAAATTTTAACATGAAAACAAAGACATTCTTTTTGTCCGTACTGGTAGTATGTGGTAGTTTAAGCGCCCAGGTAGGAATAAACACAGATAATCCTACTCAAACTTTAGATGTAAATGGCCTGGTAAGGGTAAGAGGACTTTCAAATACTGAAAATCAAATTGTTGCTGCCAATTCTCAGGGAGTTCTGTCATTGATCTCCCCTGAAGAAATTTTTTCTCCGAAAGCTTTATTAAATAATTCAACAACCTCTGCTGAGCAAAGACTTACAATATATGAAGGAAAATGCTTTTCACCTTCTGACAATGCATCTTCCTGTACGGTTACTTTAAATCATTATACGTCATGCCTTGGATTCGTCAATCCTGTAGATACTAAAATTATAGTAGGGCAAAACCTTGATACCTCCAACGGAAGATTCCTAGGGACGTGGAAAGCCCGGTATGTGGACAATAAAGGGTACATTAATGGTGTTCAGCCCACTGCTGATCAGAAAGCCCCTGATTATCCAAGGATTACTTATCTGAATCCGAATGCAGCCAATTATTTAGGAGTTGGTGACATTGGCGGGCAGTGTAATGCTGATATAATAACTACGATCAACCAGTCTACCGGAGACATAAAGGTAGAATCTGTAAAAAGAAGCATGTATTCTCATCTTATCTATCTTCTTGGGGTGGCAAGATCCAGAAGTTTATAATAAATATCTGATTTCATCAATAACAGTCGTAATGCATATTGCGACTGTTTTTTTAATGCAAAATTATAGGGAAAGGAAATCGTAAGAGCCACTATAAAACAACAAACAGAAACCTGAAGGAATACAATTCGTCCAGCTAATGGATGCTTTTATGGATTGGAAGGTATACTTTTTAAATAATTATAAGCCTTGATATATTTGGAAAGTCTTTCCGCATCTTTCTCGGTCACTTTATTTAATCGGCGAACATCCATATTATCTTCAAGATCATTTAATTTCACCCTGATCGCCAAATCATTCCCGGCAATTCTTTCAATAAAATCAGAATAGCTCTCATTATTTTTTCTTGTAACCAGCTCTAGTGCGTTGATGACAGCTTCCGGAAACCCTTCTTCTTTCAATTTCTCAAAAGACCAATCGGTATCTTCTACCAGATCATGTAATATGCCACACATCATTTCCTCTTCGGTTTTACCTTTCATCATTACTCTTAATACGTGTAAAATATAAGGCTTCCCTGATTTGTCCGTTTGGCCTGCGTGCGCTTGCGTAGCAATAGAAATTGCTTTTTCAAGTAAATGTAAACTCATTGCTTTTTTATCAAATATAAAAAAAGTTCTGTTAAAGGAATATTCTTCAATTACTTTTTATCCTACTGACAGGTGGTTGTCATCAATCTTTCTTAATTTTACATTAAAAGTTGAGATTAATAATTCAAAATACGATTTAACGCAGACTGAAATGGAAAGACAAACTATACATCTGAACACAAAAACGGAATGGAGACAATGGCTGGAGCAAAATCATCAGACAGAGCAATCCGTATGGCTTGTCTGCAACACTATAAAATCTGATTTACCTACTGTCCATTGGAGTGAATTGGTAGACGAGGCGCTTTGTTTCGGGTGGATTGACAGTACAAGAAAAACAGTTGATGAATATTCATTTGTACAATTGTTCAGCAGACGTAAACCCAACAGTACCTGGTCAAAAATCAATAAGGAAAAAGTTAAGAAACTCATAGACAATAAATTAATGATGCCTGCCGGGTATAACGTCATTAAAATAGCTCAACAAAATGGTTCGTGGACGATATTAGACAGTGTTGAAGAGTTGATCATTCCGGAAGATCTGGAAGAAGCATTTAAGCGCCACCAAGGTGCAAAGGAGTATTTTCTAAGCCTGAGCAAATCCGGGAAAAAGATCATCCTGCAATGGATTGTATTGGCAAAACGCCCGGAAACCAGGAAAAAGCGTATTGATGAAATTGCTGAACAGGCAGCCCAGCAAAAGAAGCCCAAACAACTTCAATAGTTGAGACATAATCAAGTTCATCTATAGATCCTTTTACAAAGATTTCTAGTTTGAATTGGTATTCGTTTTTAGATTCCTATTATATATAAGGAAAGCCGAGACTCTCCCAACAAAAGTTTCTTATTTGGTTAACTTTATATTCTTCATCCATTCGATAGCATACCTGACAGGTTCATCAGAGCTTGAGAAAGCAGTATTGTGTCCTAATTTCGGATACAGTTTATAGTCATAAGGCTTCTTGGCTGACTTTAAAGTATTTAAATATTCAATAGACAGATTAACAGGAACCTGTATATCCCGACCTCCAAAAATCCATAGTCCGGGAATCGATAATTGAGAAAGATCATTATAAGGATCAGTATCTACAAATTCATATTTGTCCGGGTCATTCATGATATGTTGTCGTGCATCTTCTTCTGTATGGGTATCCCAGAATTTTGAATTTCCATTGGTGTAAAATTGAAACCGAAGCTGTTTTTTTACAGTAATAAGTGCCCCACTGAATATGGTCATAAATTTAACATTCTTATTTTTTCTGGCAGCCAAAGGGATGATCCAGCCTGCCTGACTACCACCAATCAAACCGATTGGGATCTTATTACCTCCCAAATTTTTAGATAATACATTCACTGCAGCACTCGCATCTGACGACAAAAGGTTGAGATTTAAAGAATCAACATTATTAGTTCCTACTTCCGGTCCTGCATAAGTACCCCCGGACTCTCCCACTCCCCTTTTATCATACGTCAAAACAGCAATCCCGTTTTTTGCCAAAAGGCTTGCAAATTCTGTCATTCTCTTTTCCTGTCCGGAACCATGAACAATGACAACAGCCGCAACAGCATGGTCAGGTTTAAAAATTGTTCCCGCAAGCGAAACTCCTTCACTAACAAATTTTACTTCTTTGACCGTAAAGTCTGAAGACATCGCCGACACCGGATTATTAGTGAAGAAAAAAGTTATCACAAGAAAAGACCCCAATAACTTACTTGAAATAAGACCGTTTTTAAAAACAGCTAATGAATTGAGAATATTTAATTTCATGTTCAGGTTATAGTTTTCTAAAAAAGAAGATTTACAGTTCTTTTTTAGTTTTTTTATTCAGTCTAAATGTACAAAAAGTTTCAGGTATTTCTAATTCTCTAAAATAAATACATTTGAATAACCTTTCTTGAATCAGCCTCAAGAGTTGAGGAGAATAATTGTTTGCTCAAGAATATCATTAAGATCATAAAAAAAGAACTGTAATTCAAAATATTACAGTTCTTTTTTTATATTGTGGAGAATACGGGATTCGAACCCGTGACCTTTTGACTGCCAGTCAAACGCGCTAGCCAACTGCGCCAATCCCCCATTTTTGAAGCGGTACAAAAGTAAGTATTTTAATGATACGTGCAAATTTTTGTAGAATCTTTTTTAAAAAAATTATCTTTGATAATCATATACAGTTTTGAGCTAATCTAATATATAATTACTAAAGCTCTGTCATTCTGAATATAACGAAGTGAAATGAAGAAGTTTCATGGATATATACTCGTTTAGAAAGAATCATTGAGATTGATTAAATATTACCCTATCAAAATATAAAATTTGCATTTACAGAAGGTTCTGGTTTATTATAAACTTCCCAAATTTTACGCTTGATGAATGTTGATGATCAAAAATAAATAAAAGCGGAATGACTGATCTATATCATGTCAGAAAATAATTATCCGTATTATACATATCCATTTATTTTATTCTATTTCACTCCTATAACAGATTATAAATTAAAATATTACATAAAATTAATACGGCTTAAAAAACGAGCTGTAAAATGGCTTGTGTAAAGGTATTACAAAATCACGTCATGAAGATTTAATACTCTATTCAAAAATAAATTTTCATCTTTGCAGCCTCAAACTCAAACACGCTAGTTTATTTCATGAGCATTATTTTTAAAAAGCGTCTAATTATAGCGCTTGTATTGCCTACGGCCGCCCTATATTACGGGCAGAGTACGAAGGATTCGCTGGAAAAATCTAAATCCATTGACGAGGTGATGTTGGTAGGTAGAAACCTTTCCCAAACAGCCAAAGAAAGAAAAACACCTGTTGCCGTTTCTACGATTAAATCGGCAGAAATCCAGGAAAAACTGGGAAACAGAGAATTCCCTGAAATTATGAAGTCTACCCCATCTGTGTACGTTACCAAAGTAGGTGGCGGATTTGGAGACAGTAGAATTAACATGAGAGGTTTTGATGGGGCCAACATTGCAGTGATCATCAACGGGCAGCCCGTAAATGATATGCAGGGAGGTACCGTGTATTGGTCTAACTGGACTGGATTGGCGGATATTGCCAGCTCTATTCAGATTCAGAGAGGTCTGGGAGCTTCTAAATTTGTTGTACCTTCTGTTGGAGGAACGATAAACATTACTACCAAAGCTACCGATTCTGAGCAAAAAGCAATGATAAAGGGAGAAGTTGGTAATGATAACTATTCCAGACTATCAGCGATGTACTCTTCAGGATTAAAGAATAAGTGGGCAACAACAGTATTGCTTTCCCGTTGGCAAGGTGATGGCTACATCAACGGAACGAAAGGAGAAGGATATTCCTGGTTTTTCTCTACCGGATTTAAGCCAAATGAAAAACATGCGTTCAATTTAATTGCAACGGGTGCACCACAGGTACACGATACCAGAAGATCTTCTGCAACCGGAGCTAATGTAGCTACTTTACAGCAATTTGAAACTTACGGAAGAAGATACAACCCACAAACCGGGATGCTGAACGGATCTCAGTTCAACCTGGCGCCTAACTTCTATCATAAACCTATTGCCTCATTAAACTGGGACTGGAACATTAACGATGCTTTGAAGCTATCAACAGTAGTGTATGGGTCTTGGGGACGCGGTGGCGGTGGTACCGGACTTAATGGTTCTATTAAAAACGCCAGCGGACAAACCATGAATTTCATGAATTATGGCGCAGGTGGTGACGGTACGATCAATTGGGATATGATCTACCGCTACAACAGAGGCGGCATGGTAACAGACTATAATGGAAACACTTTCCAGAAAGGAACGTTTAATGCTCCAGCCGGATCTCCTGGTGACTACAATGGACAATATGTAGCTACTCTGAACGGGACAACTGGAATTGTAAGAAAGCAAAGTATCAACTCTCACGACTGGTATGGGGCTATTGCAGATCTTAATTACAAGAAAAATAACTGGACTTTTAACGGAGGTATTGATCTTAAAACGTATAAAGGAGCCCTTTATGACATCGTTACTGATATGTTGGGGTCTGATGCTTTATTTGTACCCAATACCACTAATGCTCCTAAAGGATATTATATCAACCAAACCGTAAAACCCGAGCCTCTTACGAAGCTAGGCAACGCTCAGAAAGTATCCATCTACAACGAAGGATTGGTAAGATGGGCAGGAGCTTACGGGATGATCGAATATAGCAACGAAAAACTAAGTGCTTCTGTTCAGGGATCGGTTTCTCAGCAGTCTTATAAGAGAAGAGATTATATGCTGTATACTCCGGAAAATCAGGAAACCAAATGGTATAACAAAACTGGTTATATCGTAAAAGGAGGTGCTAACTATAATATTGACGAGCACCATAACGTATTTTTCAATACAGGGGTTATTTCGAGACAGCCTTTATTCAACGCATTATTCCCATCTAACCAGAATATCTACAACGATGCGAAGAACGAAAGAATCTTCTCTATAGAATTAGGATATGGTTTCAAATCCCGTTATATCGATGTTAACATCAACGCTTACAGAACACAGTGGGATGACCGATTTATTTCAAGAACATTCAATGCAGGAGCGGCAGATGTAGCCAACTTCCCTCAATTGAAGCAAGGAAATGCTTATTTCTACAATGCACTGAACGTTGGGCAGCTTCACCAGGGAATTGAATTGGAAACTAAAGCAAGACCATTTGCTAACCTGAGACTTAGAGGTATGGTATCACTGGGTAACTGGAAGTATAAAGGAAATGCAAATTTCAACATCATTGACGTTCAAAGCAACCAGGAAGTTTCCGGAGCAACAGGAATGATCAATATCAAAGATCTGAAGGTAGGAGATGCAGCACAGACAACGGCAAGTATCGGTGCTGACTATAATATTACTAAAGCATTCAGTATTGATGCCAACTGGGAATATTATGACAAACTATATGCACAATTCAACCCTATCAACTTCCTTACTGAAGCAGCAAGAGAAAAAGGAATTGTAAAATTACCTAGCTATCAGTTATTTGATGTAGGTGCTTCTTACAAATTCACAATTGATCAGAAAAAATCTTTAACATTAAGAGCTAATGTATACAACCTGTTCAATAAATATTATATTTCTGAACTGAGCTCTAATATTCATGCTACTGATAAAATCACCAGTGGTCCGGATGCAGGGAAAACTTATCAGGATGCAGGTAGAGTTTACCAGGGAGTAGCTGATGGCAATACAGGATTCTTAGGTTTTGGAAGAACCTGGTCTGTTGCAGCCACTTTAAGATTCTAATACAATCTCATTTAATAATGAATCCAACAACCCCGTCAATATTTGGCGGGGTTATTTCTTTATAATCTTAACATGGTTAAAAATTTCACTTCATAAGATAAAATCTGAAAAAGCAATAAAATTCATAATGCATAGTATTTTTTAATTGTAAAAATTCATTTTAAATGAAAATTATTCGTTAAAATAAAAATTAATCATTATATTAGTAATTACTAATCAACAAAATATGATATTATGAGAAAAACAATTCTATTTTTTTCAGGAATTCTTATGCTCCTATCTTGCAGCGGAGAAAGAGAGTTTGAAAATCAGAGTCAATCCAGAAATGCCAGGAGTACAGATGTAAGCAAAACCATTACCCCTTTCTATCAATCACCATACAAAGCAGGGATCACTGATAATTATGGATTAATGATGCGTTATATTAATCAAACAAATTACACTTTGGTACTGACGCCTTATGTAAGTTTTATTACTGAAAAGATGCAAAAGTCTTTTACTTCGTCTGTCACAAGTGGTTATCCTGATCTTAAGACAGTTTCCATTCCTTCATTTAATATTGGTCCCAATCAGACCATCAATAATAAGTCATGCGATATGGTTTTACAGCATTCGCTTTCCAATCCTTGCCCAAGCTCTCCTATCCTTTATGATTTTAGTATTTATCCTTCCTTCAATCTTTCTGCCTTAGCAGAAAACTCAAAGATTCATTACTTTAAATATGAAATATTTGCAGGAGAAAGGGTTATTCAATCCGGTTATCTGAAACAAAAATTCATGGATGATTATGATGATGTTTCAACCATTCCAAGTTTTGATCCGCAATGGATTCCGCTTGGAAAAGTGACCGACCTGTATGGCAGTTTTCAGACCGTTACCATGTATCATGCGGCTACCAGAGAAATCTGTCTCACCAATGAACCTGGCACAGCCAATCCGGTTCTTAGTGAAATCAACTTTACAGATCCTTATACATCAACTTCACATACTTTAAAATATTATACAACTGCATCTGATGCAAGAATTGAATTACAATAAAATAGTACAAACGGGTCACACTTTTCAGTATGACCCGTTTATAATGTAATGAATGATCTCTATTATTTTGAATTCTTCACCTGCAAAGCCCTCTGGTAAAAAGACTGGCTGGCAAGCTTCTCTTCAGCTTCATCAATAGCAGTAAGCAGATTGTTTGTATTATCAGCAATATCTCCCAGAACAGTAGACATCAGTTCCCAGACCGGTTTCATCTTTTCTATAAGTTCCTGGCCTTTTGGGGTCAGCATAAATAATCTTTTGCGTTCATCCTGTTTATCTTTCTCCCATTGTATCAGCTCCAGCTTTTCAAGTTCCTTGAGCAGAGTTATTGTGGAAGGATGGGTATACCCTATCTCGTTGGCAATTTCTACAACGCTGGCCACCTTTTTCTGATAAATGGTAAAAATGACCGGAAACCATTTCAGTTCAAAATCGATTCCGAAAGCTTTGTAGATCATGGCTCCATCTTTTCTCAGTTGTTCACTGAGCCGGTGCAGCCTTGTAGATATGGCAAGAATTCCTGCTTCGTTGATCACATTCATATTCAGTCAGTTTTAAAATGGTAAAAAATATCATCAGCGCTCATTAAAGGGAATCTGGTAGGAAGATTTTCTTTTTTAATCTTTGTAAAATGGTTCCTTTCATAGAAACGCTGAGCTGCTTTCAATACCGTTATAGTCCCCAAATATAGGTCATCGATACCATTTTCACGGCAGAAAGAAATTAAAATTTCAAGTAAAATCTGGGCGATATTCAGTTCTTTTCCTCTGAATTCCTTTTTCACAAACATTTTTCTGACTGCCCCTGCCCTTTCATCAAACTTTACCAAAGCAATGGAACCTACCAGCTCACCATCTATAAAAGCACCCCAGAAGTTTCCTCCCTTCTCCTGATAAAAGTTCTCAATGTGGATAAGATCCGGCTGATCATCTACACTGATGGGAATATTGAATTCCTTCTGCTGAATCGTAAGAATCAGTTCAACTGCCTGTTCTGAGTACGAATTGTCTATTGGTTTAATTTCTAATTTCATAAGATTCAAATTAAAGTATAAAACTACGTAGTTAAATACATATATACAAATAAATTTTATTTTTTAAATAATTTTAACATAACTTAAATAAACCATGTTCGAATTCCTGTATATTAGAATATTTATGTAATTTTCTACAATATAATAAGTTAGAATTCTCGTTCTACCTCAATGGCATCCAATAAAAATGAAAATAGAAAATCTAAAACCCTTTGAAGGCCAGCATTGCGAAACTACAGCCACCGGAACTTTACTGCAACAAATCGGAATTAACCTTTCTGAACCCATGCTTTTCGGGCTGGGTGAAGGACTGGGTTTCATCTACTGGAATATGAAAACGATGAACTCCCCTTTTATCGGTGGACGTATAAAACCCGACTTACTGACTCGGAATATTGCCAGAAATTTAAACCTTGAACTCACCGTTAAAGAAACGTCTTCTCCGCAAAAAGCCTGGACTCAGGTAAAAGATCTCCTTGACAGCGGGCAGACTGTAGGGCTGAAACTGGATTGCTACCATCTGGAATATTTCTCCAATCCCTTTCATTTTGCAGGGCACTATGCCACCATTTACGGATATGATGATCAAAATGCTTTCCTGGTAGACACCAGACAGCAAGGCGGACTGGTACAGACATCTTTAGAAAGTCTGGCAAAAGCACGGGCGGAAAAAGGACCTATGGCTTCTAAAAATCTGTACTACACTCTACAGAAAACAGATCAGGAGTATGATTTGAAAAAAGTAATTTCTGCTGCCATCAGAAATAACGCCACCGAATATCTGAATCCACCTATTACGAATGTTGCTTACAAAGGAATCCTGAAAACAAGTACTGAAATTGGCAAATGGTTTCGTACAAGCAAGGATATTGAAGGTGAGTTTAAGCTATCGGCCATGATGATGGAAAGAGCCGGAACAGGAGGAGCTTTATTCAGAAATCTGTACCGTGATTTTTTGAAAGAAAGCCATGAACTGCTCAAGTTTGCTCCACTCAAAACAGGCTATGAGGCATTTGCAGAGATTGCTGAGCTATGGACATCCGTCTCTCATTTATTTGAAAAAGTAAGCCAGACACAGGACATCCGGTATATTGAAAAGGCATCAGATATTTTAAAAAACTTATCAGACAAAGAGAAAAAGGCTATGGAAATATTGGCAACCGTTTAGCCTGATCTCCCAAACCTTCATCCATAAAAAAACGTGTGCCATTGCTGACACACGTTTTATTGTTTACTGCGAAAATACGTTCTATTTCCAGCCTCCGCCTAAAGCCTGATAAAGCTCAACAGCTGCTTTCATTTTACTGTATTGTGCATTGGAAATATTAAGTTCTGCATTTAATGAATTCACACTTGCATTCAACACTTCAAGATAGTTTGCCATACCATAGTTTACCAATTCCTGAGAATAATCAACTGATTTTTTGTAGGCATTCAGTTCTTTTTGTTTTAATTCGATGAATGAATCCTGAACGGAAAAGACTCTGATTGCATCCGAAACCTCTTTTCCTGCAGTAAGCACAGTCTTTCTGAAATTCAGATAAGCTGTTTCCTGATTGGCAAGACTTACATCGTAGTTCGTCTTAATCGTTCTTTTGTTTAAGATAGGTTGCGCCAACCCTGCTACTACGTTTGCAAATAATGAATTCACACTGAACAGGTGATCAATATCTACAGACTGAAGTCCTCCGGATCCCGTCAATTTTAATGTCGGATAGAACTGTGCTTTCGCTGAATTGGTCAGTTCAAAAGCATTCATCAAGTTGTATTCTGCTCTCATGACATCAGGACGGTTGGCCAGTAATTGCGTTGGGTATCCAAGTTTCAGATCAATCGGAATTCTCTGTCCTTCCAGTGTAGATCTTTCAATGGCATGTGAAGGTTCACCCATCAAAAGACTCATTGTATTCTCAAGCTGCTGAATCTGTGTATCAATATCAATCAATAAAGATTTTGCATTGAAAACAAGGGCTTCACTTTGCTGTACGGCTACCTCAGTAAGCGTTCCGGAAGCTTTTAAAGCTCTCGTCGTCTCCAGGTTTTTTTCACGTACCGCAATGGTTTCTGTGATGATCTTTTTCTGAGCATCAAAAGTCAATAGCTGATAATAAGCTGAAGCAATGGAAGCCACCAGACTGCTCTTTACAGCCTTGTGCGCTGCAACAGTTCCCAAATAAGTGGCCAGCTGAGCTTTTTCCTGTGCTCTCAATTTACCCCAAATATCGGCTTCCCAGGTAAGACTTCCTGTAATATCAAACTGATTCACATACCGTCTTTCTCCAATGATCTGTCCAAACTGGGTATTGATAGATTGGGTCTGGAAAGTATAATTGGGACCAATAGAAAGTGTAGGCTGATAAGCAGCCTTACTTTGCTTCAGGTAAGCTTCAGCAGAATTGATGCTCTGTAAAGCAATCCGAATGTCCAGGTTGTTGTCTAAAGCTTTTGAAATATGCCCCTGAAGTATAGGATCTGTAAAGATCTCCTTCCATGAAACATTGGCAATGTTTGCACTGTCTGAAGGAAGCATATCAGTACGGAAAAGCTTTTCGTCTACAACGTTTTTCGGTCTTTCATACTCTTTTCTGGCCATACAGGATGAAATGGCACCGAGTATGAAAACTGAAAAAGTAATTCCTTTTATAATGTTTAATAAACTCTTCATTATTTAAAATTAGAAATTAGGTGTTAGAGGCTAGAAGTTAGATAGGGTTTTAGACTAATTTCTAAATATCTAACTTCTAACTTCTCTAATTAATTTTATTCTGCTAAACTGATCTCTTCTTTCTTAATAGGTTTGATCTTTTCCTGTAGGGTTTCAAAAATCACATACAGTACCGGGATTACAAAAAGTCCTAAAACAGTTCCGATCAATAGTCCGATAGCCGCTCCGGTTGCAATAGATCTGTTACCTACCGCACCGATTCCGCTTGCCAGAACTAACGGTAATAAACCAAATATAAAGGCAAATGATGTCATTAGAATTGGTCTTACTCTGGCTTTAGCTGCATTGATGGCAGACATGACAATCGTTTCGCCGTGATGTCTTCTCTGGACGGCAAATTCGACAATAAGGATCGCATTTTTCGCCAATAATCCTACAAGCATGATCAGTGCAATCTGGAAATAAATGTTATTTTCCAAGCCCATAATCTTCTGTCCGAAATAAGCTCCCATTACCCCAAGAGGAAGGGAAATAACGACAACCAGCGGAAGGATATAACTTTCATACTGTGCAGAAAGGATGAAGTAAACGAAGACCAAACTCAGACCGAAAATCAGAAGTGTCTGAGATCCTGAATTCAATTCTTCTCTTGTCAACCCGGTAAACTCTACGGCATAGTTCTGATTCAGGGTTTCTTCAGCAACCTGTTGTACAGCGGCAATAGCATCCCCGGAACTGTATCCGTCAGAGTTTGCCCCCGTTACCTTCACCGAAGTGAACAGGTTATAACGGCTTACAGATTGTGGTCCGTATGCCTTTTTTAAGGTTACAAACTGAGAAATAGGAGACATGATTCCTGAACCGGTTCTTACATAAAGCTCGTTCAGATTTTCAATGTTCTTTCTGTTTTCAGGAAGTGCCTGAACCATTACTCTGAACTGTTTCCCGTATTTGGTAAAGTCGGCTGTATAAATCCCTCCAATATATCCCTGCATGGTAGCAAGTATATCATTGACAGATACTCCAAGCTGCTTGCTCAGAGGAACGTTGATTTCCATCTGATACTGAGGATATTTTGTATTGAATGAAGTCTGTGCAAACTGAATCTCCGGTCTCTGCATCAGCTTACCGATGAATTCATTGGTTTTAGCATCTAAATCTGCATACTCACCTCCTGACTTATCCAGCAATACCATCTCAAAACCGGCACTGTTACCAAAACCAGGTACACTTGGCGGTTGGAAGAATACTACTTTGGCATCAGGAACAGATCCTACAATCCCGAATAGTTTTTTGGTAATATCTTCAGAAGTCTGACCGTCTTTTTTTCTTTCTTCGAATGGCTTCAGTTTCACAAAGGCAAGACCGTTGTTACTTCCGTTTCCTGATAAGAATCCTCTACCTGTAGAAATGGTTACATTCTGTACACCCGGAACTTTCAATGCTTTGGCCTGAAGAGTTTTCAGCACGTTATAAGTTCTTTCCATAGAAGCTCCCGGAGGAAGCTGTACATCGGTAAAGATAATCCCTCTGTCTTCTGTTGGTACGAAACCTTTCTTCATGCTGCTGCTTGCCCAGAATAAGATTCCTCCTGTCACCGCGAAAATAACAAGAGTTACCCATTTATGTCTTAACAGGAATACAAATCCTCTTCCGTAACGCTCAGTGGTGGTTTTAAAAGCAATATTAAACTTATAGAAAAACTTCTGCATTAAGTTTAAATTCTTATACTCTGCATGATGCTCTGCGTGAGGTTTCAGGAATAATGAACATAAAACCGGGCTCAACGTCAATGCATTAATAGCCGAGATGATAATTGCAATAATCAGCGTAATACCAAACTGTTGGTAGAATACCCCTGTAGGACCTGTAATAAATGTTACCGGGATAAATACCGCTGCCATTACCAAAGTAATAGAAATAATAGCTCCTGTAATCTCATCCATCGCTTCTACGGTCGCCTTTTTAGCATCCGAAATACCGTGTTCCATCTTGGCATGAACGGCCTCGACGACTACAATGGCGTCATCCACCACAATACCGATGGCCAGTACCAATGCGAAAAGGGTTAACAGGTTTAATGAATATCCGAAGAGATTCAGGAAGAAGAACGCTCCTACAATAGATACCGGAACCGCAATGGCCGGAATCAGGGTAGATCTGAAATCCTGAAGGAAAATATACACTACGATAAATACCAGAATAAATGCTTCAATCAGTGTGTGAACCACTTTTTCAATGGAAGCATCAAGGAATTCGTTGGTATCAAAGTTGAAAGTATATTTAATGCCTTTAGGGAAAGTACTTTCTGCAGATTTCAGGTAAGTTTTGATATTTTTAATAATCTCCTGTGCATTGGATCCAGGTGTCTGGAAGATCCCCATACTGATGGAAGGATTGTTTCCGTTCTCCCCGATTCCTGTATAAGACTGACCTGCCAGTTCTACTTTGGCAACGTCTTTCAGCATCAGGTTCTGTCCGTTTCCTAGAGATTTGATGATGATATTATCATACTGTTCTTTATCGTTGAATTTACCTACATACTTGATGATATATTCAAAAGAACTTCCACTATTCTGGCCAATAGAACCTGCCGCCGCTTCTCTACTCTGCTCGTTGATTGCATTGGTAACATCCGTAGGAGTTACACTATAAGCAGCCATTTTTGCCGGATCCAGCCAGATTCTCATAGAGTAGTTTTTACCCCCGAAAACGTTGGCATCTCCTACACCATTTACCCTTTTCAGGTTAGGAATAATGTTGATATTCAAAAAGTTCTGAAGATATACATCATCCAGATCTTTATTTTCAGAATAGAATGACATATACATCAGGGCACTGGTTTGCTGCTTCTGGGTTACAACCCCTGAACGCGTTACTTCAGATGGTAAAAGAGGTGTTGCTCTTGCCACACGGTTCTGTACGTTTACCGCAGCAATATCCGGGTCTATTCCCTGTTTGAAGAAAACCTGGATCTGGGCAGAACCGTCGTTCCCGGCACTGGAAGTGATATAATCCATTCCTTCTACCCCGTTGATCTGTTCTTCCAAAGGTACTACTACACTTTTCATCACCGTCTCAGCATTGGCTCCTGTATAGTTTGCAGAAACACTTACTGTGGGCGGTGCAATGTCCGGATACTGTGTAACCGGTAACGAGATCAGTCCCAACACACCGAGAATCACAATCAGAATTGAGATTACGGTGGATAAAACCGGTCTGTTAATAAAGTTTTTTATCATTAGAATTTCGGTTTTATTGATTCAACAAGACTATCCATTTTGATTGGTTTCGGCTTCACCGCAGTTCCCGGTTTTAAGCCTCCGATACCGGCTGCAATCACTTTATCACCTTTATTAACTCCTGATTTTATAAGAGCCAAATTGTCGATCCTGTCAAGCACATTGATCACAACGTTTTTGGCAGTATCTCCTTTTTCTATTTTGTATACATACACAATACCCTGTTGTTCATAAGTAGCACTTTCAGGGACTACCAATACATTATCATAATGTTGCGGGAATCTGATGGTACCACTGTTTCCGTTACTCAAGAGTTTCTGGGCATTAGAGAAAGCGACTCTGAACTGGATGGTTCCTGTTGTAGGATCAATCTGACCGGTAATAGCTTCAATTCTTCCTTTTTCAGGATAAAGGCTTCCGTTGGCCAACTGAAGTTCCACCATCGGAAGATTTTTGATCTTTTCAGGCATAGAAGCACCTGGTGCCTTTTCAAGGAAATTGAAGTATTCTTTTTCATTCATTGCAAAGTAGGCAAAGATCTCTGAAGTATCGGAAATCGTCGTCAGAGGAGTCTGATCAGATGGTCCTACCAAACTTCCCACTTTCAAAGGAAGTCTTCCGATCACCCCTGAAATAGGAGCACGAATAATGGAATATTCGATATTGGCTTCTACTCCTTTATAATTGGCAACTGCCTGTCTTTTTGCTGCGGTAGCCTGTTGCAGTTGAGCCTGAGCCTGGGCAAGATTAGCCTGCGCCGTCTGAAGCTGTACATTACTGATAATGTTTTTCTGAACCAAAGGTTTTAGTTTGTTGACTTCAACCTGTGCTGCATTTACAGAAGCCTGAGCTGCTGCAATACTGGATTCTGATGCGGCAATCCCTGCTTTGGAAGCGGCTGCATTTTCGCTCAGAATATTGGTTTCCAGGCGGAACAAAGGCTGCCCTTTCGTTACGTATTGTCCTTCATCTACCAATACCTGGGTGATATATCCCTGTATTTTGGCACGTACATCATTGTTTACTCTACCTTGAATGGTAGCCGGAAACGTCTGATAACCTACTATATTTTTTGACTCCACAGAAACTACAGGATACGGCTTGGCACCATCCTGTTTTGGAGCTTCTTTTTTGCAGGCAGTGAGTGAAAGCGCTGCAATGGAAAGTATAACTAGCTTATTATTCATTTTATAGTTTATTAAGAGATTCCTGAATATTTTCTATGTTTTTGTTTAAGAGTGTTTTGTAATGTTCTATTCTTTCGTTGTATCCATCGTCTTTACTTTTTTTAAAATTGTTTAAATCATCTAATAGTCTTAGTTCGTCCTGCATTTTCTGGACAATTTTTTCGAATCGAATTTTTTTGTATTCGTCATTGATAAAAAAATACCGTTTCCGCTCATCCATCTTGTTGTGATCTACAATAAGCTGAGCGTTCAATAGCAAAGAAATACTGGTAGAAACGGAACTTTTGCTGGCTGCAAGCACTTCAACAAACTCATCAAAAGTAATTCCTACTTTCTCATAGTCGAAAAGAAGGTAGGAATAGATTTTTGAAGCTAAAGGAGGCAAGCTAAAAACGGTGCCATAGAACTTTACGGCATCCTGAAAAATTTTTTCATCAATTTCTATACTTTGGTGCATAATATAAAAATTTGAACAAAAGTAAATATTAGTTCAGAACCAAACGAACAAAGCTGATAGAGTTTATAAATAAAGCCTCTATTAAAAATTCAATGAAAGTTGATTTAACTTTTTGCTTAAATAACAATCTTCTCAAATGCTTTCCTCAGTCCATCCGCCAGAACCACCTCTCCACAATAGGAATATCCTTTGCTTTCAAGGATTTTCAGCATGGCAATATTATCGTAATTGGTATCTACTTTAATGCTTTGAATATCATGCGATCTGGCAAAGTCTTCGATATGATCAAAAAGTTTTTTCGTCATTCCCTGACCTGCAAATTTTTCGTCAATGGCCACTCTGTGTACCACGACAAATTCCCCGTCACTCAGCCATGCTCCTTCAATTTTGCTGTAAGCCGGCTCGTCATTCAGAATCAATGCTGCATATACTGCAATATCCCCTTCTACCGTCAGAACATACCCGAAACCTTTCGCAATATCACTTTCTACTGTTCCAAGGTTAGGATAGCCGTTCTGCCACTGCGTGCTCCCATCCTGTTTTCTTCTTTCAATAGACTGTTGGATAATTCCCCAAATAATGTCCCTGTCTTCAATTTCCGCTTTTCTTAGTTTGATCTCTGAATTCATGTTGTAATTTTGAATTAAAAAATTTAAAGATTAAAGGATTAAAAAATTACAGCTAAAGTATTTTATAGATTTCCCCATCATACAAATCCATTTCTGATCCTCTTTTAATCATTCAATTTTTAAATTTTCAAATGATAATGTGATTAATTAAAAAACCGAAAACTAATTAAAATTAATTTTCGGTTCGAAGTAGTAAAATTTAAAATTATGAAATTGTTTATTGATTTTCACTTTGTTGAAGATAAGCATCAATAATTTCAAAGGCTTTCTTCTCATCTTGCAAATCTACCATCACTTTCAGCGAAGTAGCTGTAGGTGTTGTGGTGAATGTAAGATAGTTGTTTTCAACTGTATTTGTAATTTGCGCATCATCCAATTTAGACTTAACCAACTGAATTTCTGAAGGTTTGTCACTTTCATATACCGATACTCTCGTGCTTCTTTCCATACTCTAAATGTTTGAATATCTAAATATACAATGTTTTTTTGAAAATTACAAATCTTTGTTTTTAAATCTTATTAATATTGTTTTCGATCTTATCTAAAGCAAGCTGAATTTCCTCTTTAGTCACATTCAAATGAGGTCTGAAACGTAAAGACTGATCTCCACACGGAAGAATGATCAACCCATCTTTGAAAAGCTCATTCATCAACTGGTTTCTCTGTGCAGCGGTTGGAAGGTCGATGGCACACATCAGCCCTCTTCCTCTTGCATTGGAAATTTTCTCAGGATATTTTTCAGCTAAAGCTTTAAGACTCTCTAATAAGAAATCACCTACTACTCTTGCATTTTCAACAAGATTTTCTTTTTCGATGACTTCCATTACCAATTGGAAACGAAGCATGTCGATAAAGTTACCTCCGAATGTAGAGTTGATTCTTGAGCTTTCTCTAAAAACATTGTTCGGAACTTCGTCAAATTTCTCTTTGTTGGCTAATACTCCACAAACCTGAGCTTTTTTCCCGAAAGAAATAATATCCGGCTTAGCTGTAAAATGTTGGAATGCCCACATTTTCCCTGTAATGGCAATCCCTGTCTGAACTTCATCAAAAATAAGTAAGATTTCATTATCATCACAGATTCTTCTTAATCCCAACAGGAATTCATCTCTGAAATGATTGTCGCCACCTTCTGCCTGAATAGGTTCAATGATGATGCAGGCCACTTTATCAGGATGCATCAGAATAGCCTCTTCAATCTGAAGTAAAGCAAGGTTTTCGTTTTTGATGGTTTCTTCAAGGTTTTCTTCTGTAATCGGGAATTTCAATTTTGGATTTAAAATTCTCGGCCAGTTGAACATTGGGAAATACTGGTATTTTCTTGGATCGGAAGTATTCGTTAAACTCAAAGTATAACCGCTTCTTCCATGAAAAGCCTGTTTGAAGTGGATACAGATTCCTGCTTCTGTTTCAAGTCCTTTTGCAAAATTTTTGCGGGTCTTCCAGTCGAAACATGCTTTCATCGCATTTTCAACGCCTAAAGATCCACCTTCTATAAAGAAAGCATATTGTAATTCTTCAGGAATAACCACTCTTTCGAATACCTCAAGGAAATGAGCATATTCTTCTGAGTATACATCGGCCAGAGTCGGCTTGTTCACAGCCATTCTTCCCAACCATTCTGATCTTTCTACAAGATAAGGATGATTGTACCCGATAGATGCTGATGCGAACATGGAGAACATATCTAAATATTCTCTGTCGGTAAGTTTGTCATACAGCCATGATCCGTGAGATTTTTCAATATCCATCACGAAATCAAAACCATCAGCCAAAACGTGTTTTCCTACGGTTTCTTTTACTTTATTTGCTTTTATATCCAATGTTTGTTCCATAATAAATTGTTGTGTGATTTAATAAGCGAATGATCAGATGATCAAAGGTCTGAGCCATCTGATCATTCAGGTTATTAATTTTTATTGTTTTTTAGGTGCTTTAAGTAAAGCTTTTATAAATCAAATTTAATCCCTTGTGCTAAAGGAAGTTGTGCGGTGTAATTTATAGTATTGGTTTGTCTTCTCATATAGTACTTCCAGGCATCAGATCCGGATTCTCTTCCGCCTCCGGTTTCTTTTTCACCTCCGAACGCGCCTCCGATTTCTGCTCCTGAAGTTCCAATGTTTACGTTCGCAATACCACAATCTGAACCTGCATGAGAAAGGAACAATTCTGCTTCTCTTAAGTTCTGGGTCATGATCGCAGAAGAAAGTCCCTGCGGAACATCATTCTGAATAGCGATCGCTTCTTCTAACGTTTTGTATTTGATTAAATATAGAATTGGAGCAAATGTTTCATGCTGAACAATCTCGTAAGAGTTTTTCACTTCAGCAACGCAAGGCTTCACGTAGCATCCGGACTCGTAATCTTTACCGGATAAAACACCCCCTTCAACAACGAATTTTCCGCCCTCTTTTTTACATTTCTTGATTGCTTCTTCATACTGGTTCACCGCATCTGTATCGATCAAAGGACCTACATGGTTCTTTTCATCCAATGGATTTCCGATCTTCAGCTGACCGTATGCTTTAGCCAATCTTGTTTTTACTTCATCATAAACACTTTCGTGAATAATCAGTCTTCTTGTGGAAGTACATCTCTGTCCTGCTGTTCCTACTGCTCCGAAAACGGCTCCGATAATTGACATATCAATATCTGCTTCTTTCGTGATGATAATAGCATTATTCCCTCCTAATTCAAGAATCGATTTTCCGAATCTTTCTGCTACTTTGGAAGAAACCATTCTTCCTACTCTTGTAGAACCTGTGAAAGATACCAGGGCAACTCTCTTATCATCTACCAATTTCTGTCCGATTTCATGGTCAGCGATCAATACGCTCGAAATTCCTTCAGGAAGATTATTCTCTTTCAGAACTTCAGCCATAATGTTCTGGCATGCTACAGCACAAAGCGGAGTCTTTTCAGACGGCTTCCAGATGGTAACATTACCACAGATCCATGCCAATGCTGTATTCCATGACCATACTGCTACCGGGAAGTTGAATGCTGTGATGATTCCCACTACTCCAAGCGGATGATATTGTTCGTACATTCTGTGACCAGGTCTTTCAGAGTGCATTGTATATCCCTGAAGCTGTCTGGAAAGTCCTACTGCAAAATCACAGATGTCGATCATTTCCTGCACTTCTCCAAGGCCTTCCTGTAATGATTTACCCATTTCGTAGGAAACAAGTTTACCAAGATCTTCTTTATATTCTCTTAATTTCAATCCCAGCTGTCTTACGATCTCTCCTCTTTTAGGAGCCGGGATCAGTCTGAATTCCTGAAATGCCTTTTGAGCCGTTTCAATTACTTTGTCATAATCACTTTCTCCGGAAGTTTTTACTTTGGCGATCAGTTTTCCGTCTACAGGAGAGATGCTTTCGATCACCTTTCCTGAAGCGAAATATTTTCCGCCTACTGAGGTACCTTTATTTTCTTCTTTAATACCTAAGTTTTTTAGTGTTTTTTCGATTCCGAAATCCTTTACTTTTTTTGACATAAAATCTTACTTTTCGTTCTCTCTAAAGATAAAAATATTATGCGAACCTCAAAACTTTAATTTTTAATACGCTTTTTATTTGGACTAATTATAAACATGCTTATCTTTGCAGGGTAATCATTTTGATATTCACCAATGGAAAATTCACAAGAAAATAACTCAAAGTTTAAAAAGTGGTTCAAGCGTGTAGGATGGGCAGGATTGGCTTTCTTTACCATTAAAGGCTTGGTTTGGCTCGTAATATTCTACTTTGGAGCAGATACTCTTCAGAGTTGTATGAAATAAAAAAGCAGAGAAAAATTTCTCTGCTTTCTTTTTGTAGTAAATTAACCGAATTGTTATTTTTTCATTGAAAAGTTCAAAAAATGGGTCTTTTTTATGTTTTCTGCAATTTAAAATTCGGGATCATTCACCGATTTTCATTTCTTTAATCTCCGAAAACACTTTTAAAACCTCAAAAATTGCCCTTTCCAAGTCAGTCTTTTTTCTTTCTTCCTGCATTGACCAGGCTTTGATGTAATAGATATTCAATCTGCCCATTCACACTTCTGAATTCATCATTGGCCCATTTTTCAAGAAGTTTATATGTCGACTCATCTATTCTTATGACAAAGGTCTTTTTACCTTTGGCTTCTGAAGAGTTCTGAGTTTTTTCTACTTTCATGTTCTCTATTTCTCTAAGATGATTATTCTCAATTATTTCAGTGCAGATTTTCCTACATTAAAATTTCACTTATAAATCTTTTGTTCTTAATTGTAAAGTGTTCCTGCATTCAGAATAGGCGTTGCCGCTTTTTCTCCGCAAAGAACTACCATTAAGTTGCTTACCATTGCTGCTTTTCTCTCATCATCAAGTTCTACAATATTATCTTCAGAGAGCTTTTTCAGGGCAAGGTCTACCATTCCTACAGCACCTTCCACGATTTTTGTTCTTGCTGCCACAATAGCAGTTGCCTGCTGTCTTTGAAGCATTGCTCCCGCAATTTCAGAAGCGTACGCTAAGTGAGAAATTCGGGCCTCCTGAATCACAATTCCTGCTTTTGAAAGACGGTCTGTAAGTTCCTGTTCCAAAATAGAATTGATTTTATCCCCTCCTTCTCTCAACGTGATCGGAGCATGATCATCTTCTAAGTTATCATAAGGAAAGCTCATGGCCAAATGTCTTACAGCGGCTTCACTCTGCATTTTTACAAAGTCTGAATAGCGTTCTACATCAAAGGCTGCCTTGTAAGTATCTCCTACTTTCCATACAATCACTACAGCAATTTCAATAGGGTTACCCATTTTATCATTTACTTTCAAAGTCTGCCCCTGAAGGTTTTCGGAACGTAAAGATATTTTCTGTGATGAATATAAAGGATTGATAAAGAATAATCCGTTCTCTTTGACACTTCCTACATATTTTCCGAAGAAGTTCAACACTCTGGAGTGGTTAGGCTGAATGATCATTAAGCCTTTTAAGAAAAAGCATGACAACAGAAAGCAAAGCATAGCGATCACAACGAAAGTAATACTCTGATCAACGCCACTGATAAAGAAGTAAACTGCTGCAGCAAACAACGCCAGGCAAATGACTAAGGTAAGATAACCCGACATGGGTTTTAGTGTTTTTTCCATGATTGAATTTTTATTTTGATATTATTTTGATATCTTAAAGATAGTTACAATTTTGTCAATCATGCAAATAAAAAAGCTTTATAATGTAATTTATTATAAAGCCTTTATTCATTATTCTTTTAATCTTAAGTTAAGAGATTAATTCATTGTTCCAGTTAATTTCTAATTGTTCAAGTTTTGCTTTGTCTTTTGTGCTATGATTGTGCGGATCGAAATGTCCCACATCAAAATTGCAAATAAGCGCTTCCACCACTGTACGTCTGTTCTCGATGCTGCCCCCATTATGATAAAAGTGATCTTTTGTAACAACATTGAATTGGTTCCAGAATTTTCCGATCATTTCATTCTCACGCCAGTCATTATGATGCCAGGTTGAAAGTATAAACTTAGCTTTTGTTTCTTTCAGTAAATTGAATAGAAGCTCTTCGTCCTGCTCTGTCCAGCCATTATAATAGTCAACATGTCTGCCGTAATAAGGGGGATCACAATAAATAATATCATTTTCAGTGGCTAATGGAATAATATCGGCAAATGATTTATTATGAAACGTCCAATCCGGTTCTTCCTGAATAATCTGGGCTGCAGCAGATACCTGATTGGTTATTTTTGTAATATAAGCCTGGGCAAATCTATCCGGTTTTTTACAAAAAGGAATGTTCCACTGCCCGTTTTTATTAAAGCGCATCATCCCATTAAATCCTGCTCTTGAAAGGAAAATAAAGTCATAAGGTGAAAATTCTCCTGCATTAAAACGGGAACGAACATGAAGATAATGTTCATATCCATTATTTTCGGCACTGCTTAAAATGGCTCCTTCTTTCTCGAGATAACTTTTCATCAGAGAGGCCGTAATTTCCTTCTTTTGAATCCCTTTATAAAAATTGATGATATGGGGATTCGTATCGTTTAAAATAGCTTTTTTATATCCTGAATTGAGGGCCACCACCCCTGTACCCAAAAATGGTTCTATCCATTTCCCATCAACTTTAGGAGCTATGTCCAAAATCCAGGGTACCAATTTGGTCTTTATCCCCTGACTTTTTATTGGCGGAACTATTACTTTCATTTCTTTTTTTTTTACTTGCTTTTCTATCTACAATTTTAGCCTCTAAATCTTTTCTTCCTTTAAACTCCAAAAAATATTTGAGAGATGTAATTTTTGATGGGTTCCCGTCTTTTACCATGGTAGCAGTACCATAATTCATCCAGTATTCATCAAACCATTCTTCTCCCAACTGGCTAAAAATTCCATTTTCATTTCTCAAGTCATCAATACTGAGCGTAGCTCCAATATTGGCGGTATTTCCTGAGCCTTGTTTATCACTGGCAATTTTCCATTTTTCGGCTACAAAAAATTCGAAATTTTTTATCACAGAGGTAATGGATTTAAAATCTTTTACAGCTATCACTTCTCTGTCACCTACTTTTTTGACCGGTTTTTCATCCTTTTCCTGAAGCTCCTCAACCTGATAAATTTCGGTCTCAGAAACATCATCTTCTTCATCTGTTCGTGTATAAATCACCCCCAGACAAAAATGGGCCAGATATTCATTGTATGGGAACTGAATGTTTTTTTTCTTCTCCCTTTCTTTGAAATAGCTTCCATGGCTTCCCAAAGTAAAACTGGAAATCCCACTTTTCTTTCTGTAAGTTGTTTTTAGATCAACAGCGAATTTTATAGTTTCATCTTCTTTATGAACAAACGTAAGATCCGGATAATAGTTCTGATGCTCAGTCAGTATAATATTATATCCATTTTCTTCTGCAAACTGAATAATCTGAGGGAAAATATGGATTTCTAAAATTTTCGAAATAATCTTAGTATCTGATGAAATAGTATAGATATTTTTATAGACATCAATAAAACCTTTTATTGACCACTCGCCGTTTTCTGTGGAAACATATTTTTCAAGCTTGTCAGTAAAGACATCCAGTGCCTTTTTAAACGCTGTTTTATATTTATTTTTCTTCTCCGGATCCATATTTACAAAGATACAATTAAATAATATTTTATCAGGGGTTGAATGATTGCTTAAATTTCAATATTTCTCCCTTTAAAAACGTTTTTACCTACAACAAATATGCAGAAAACAAGGCTCATTATAAACAAAAAATCCCGGAAAATGTATTCCGGGATTTCTTTATATGTCTGAAGTCTATTTCTTCGTAAGCTTTTTAAACTTGAAGTAAGAAACTGCTGATAAGGTAATCATTGTCGCAATTCCGATGTATACCCAAGCTGGCACCGGTACCGGATCTCCTGCTGCGTAAGAGTGAAGACCACTCAGGTAATAGTTTACCCCGAAATAGGTCATTACCATCGAACAGAATGCAAACATGGCTGCTACGTGGAATGCCCATCTGCTTCTCAATCCAGGGACTAATCTCATGTGCAATACAAAAGCATAGACCATGATGGAGATGAACGCCCATGTTTCTTTAGGGTCCCAACTCCAGTATCTTCCCCATGATTCGTTGGCCCAGATCCCTCCTAAGAAGTTTCCTACAGTAAGTGCAAAAAGACCAATTGTTAAGGACATTTCAGAAACGACTACTAATTCTTTCAGAGTTGTATCATGATGAATCTTATAAGTATCTTTATTGGAAATAATATAGAATACCAATGAGATTACAGCAATGATCATTGAAAGAGCAAAGAAACCGTAGCTTGACGTAATAATCGCTACGTGAACGATCAGCCAGTAAGATTTCAATACCGGAACAAGCGGCGTGATCTGTGGATCAAGTGCTGAACCTCCGTGAGCAAATCCCATCATAATTACAGCTACCATAAATCCGGATGCAGGAATCAAAGCGTTTACACCAGCTTCACCTTTAGGATTCACTAATTTTCCCACGGCTAATGCTGTTCTTTGCTCCAGACTAGGTTTTCTAAATCCAAAATAGAACATCAAACCGGCAGTAATACCGACCCATGAGATGAAGATAATCGCTTCATATCCGTTACTCCAAGGAGCGTGTCCTGAAATATACCATCTTGCCACAAGACCCAGGAAATGACAAATATACCCAACTAGTCCAATATAAATAGTTGCTTTGATCGCTTTCTTTAATATTCTGTTAGGTTTGAATAATTCTACAAATCCTAAAACAAGAATAAGTCCGCCTATGATGGTATAGAAGATCAATAATTTGAAGTTAATATCCGCTTTATTCATGAAAACCTCAAGATCAACTTTAGATTTTGCAGGAACTACTGCTTTCCCCCATTTTTGCTGGTAGTCTGAAAGCTTTGTCAATTCTGTATCTGCTTTACTCCAGTTGCCTGTTTTTTGTGCTGTTAAAACTTCAGCAAAATAAGGTCCCATTACCTGCTGAGATTCCATGTCCGGTTCAAATTTTTGATCCAGCCATGAATGCCATGTGTGGTTGGCATCATTCTTTACAGGAACAATTCTCATAAACTGACCGCTGAAGAATTCATTGAAGATCTGTACTCTTTCGTTTACAGCAATTACTTCTTTATCATAATTGGTCTGTTCAGCAGGTTTCTTACGGAAAGCCGTATTATAATCATGCTCAAGAATGTATGTTAAATTACCATTTGCATCCGCTGGGAAAAGGTTCATCAACGAAGTATATCCGTCTTCATCAGCTTTCGTCTTATTCTTCAGTTCGTCTCCTCCTTTAGGTCCTACTTTGATAATAGGAACCATTGTCCAGCTTGGAGTATCTGTATTGATAGAAAGGAACCATTGGTTAGCAGTCAGAGATTTTCCGTCTGTCCCTTTGAAGCTATCATGTTTGTAAAGTTTTCTTAAAATATCTAAAGCCTGTGTATTGATCGGAACAATTCTTCCTTCAAAACTCTGAACTAAAAGATACCCGAATTTTTCTGCATGTTCTTTGCTGATTTTATTTCTCGCAATGATCTCATCAGGAGTAATTGATCTCATTTTACTCATTGGAGTTGCCAATGAATTTTGTTTTGGAGCAGCACCATCAAGCGGTTGAGGTGCCGGAGCCGGAGTATGAGAATGGTTATCTCCCTCTACATGAACGTGCTCTCTGCTTCCGTCTGTTGTACCATGAGTTTCAATTTTCTGTGCATTCAACCCTAAGCTCAGGAATATTAAAAGCACTGCTGCAGCCTTCTTTTTGTTAACGTCTGTCAGCATTTTACTTAATTTCCAGAAGTGTGTTCCTTTCCAGAAGAAGATCACAAACATTCCTAAGAACAACAATGCATATCCGATATAAGAAATCAAAGTTCCCCAATAATCATGGTTTACCGATAATACGGTTCCCATTCTGTCCGGATCAAAACTTGACTGGAAGAAACGGTATCCTTTATAGTTTAGAACGTGGTTCATATAGATTTTATAAGGGGTTTCTTTCCCTTCATCAACGATTTTCACGTGGCTTTCGTAAGCACTTGGAGAGCTACTTCCAGGATACGTTTCCATTACGAAATCGTCTAATTTCAATGCGAAAGGAGTGTTGTATACTTTTGGTCCGAATCCAAGCATAATGTTCAATCCGTCCATTGTAATTTGTTTGTAAGCGTTTGGATTTCCTTTTTCTACAGAAAGGTCAACAATCTGTTTTGTTTTTGGCCCTTGTAATTCAACCTGAAGCATATCCGGAACGTTTGCATCTTTCTTTCTGTCTCCTTCAATAGCCATCAGTCTTCCTTTTTTAAGACCTTCAGGTACTACAAGCTTCAATTCGTTGATCGTATATAAACTTCTCAATGCCAATGGCTGGAATTCATCTTTCTTGGTGGTTCCGGTTGCCTGCGTTGCCATGGTCATATAGTTTGCATCAACAGGAGTTTTGATTGATAGTTTGCCACCATCATTTCTGAATTCTACAGCACCATCGATAGCTCTGTTGAACGTTACTAAAGTTCCGTTAATTGATTTTGTTTCTCCCGGTTTGATGTAGATATTCTGTCTACCGGTATTTCCTGTGGAAACAAGGTGAAGATATTCAGTTCCGTTCGGCTCAGCAATCAGGCTGTCTTTTTTTCTTTGAATATATTCTTTTGCGAAAACTTTTACTTCTTTTCCGTGGAAGTCATAGGTAGCCTGCAGATCTTTGTGCAATGGAGACATTAGATAAGGAATATCCTGATAGTTAAGAACATCCCCTTTTTCCTCAATTTGGATCTTAAGGAAAGTTTTATCCGTTATGATCTCATTGGAGGTCTCTCCTTCTCTGATACGCATCTGTCCTTCGAAACTGATGTATCTGGTAATAGCACCACCGATGAAAATGAAAACAAAGGCAAGGTGAAAAACCAAAACCGGCCATTTATCCTTTTTCCATAGTCTGTATCTTCCGATATTTCCTATGAAGTTGAGAATGAGCAGGACCATGATCAGTTCAAACCATTTCGCCTCATAAATTAATGCTTTTGCTGTAGGAGTTCCGTAGTCGTTTTCTAAGAACGTTGCATAGGCCATTGCGAATGCATACACCAGTAACAATACAGCCATTGTCCTGGTTGAGATAATAATATCTTGGAGCTTCTTCATGATTTATATGTACTTGACATGCAAAAATAAGGATGATAAACTACAAAGGAGGTAAAAAAAGCTGTTATTTGTCATTTTGGCCTCCGTTTTGCTTATTTTGAAACATTCTTAATAAGCCCAAAAATATTAGGAAAAATTCAATTTTTAAAAAGGTGAAAATTCGAATTTATATTACCTATCCGAATGATTGAGAAACTCTATTTCTTATTTATCATTTTCAAGACAATCCACTGGAATAAAACCCGTTACAACTCAGACCTGTAACCCGCCTCTATTTCTGATTTTATTTCTACTATTAAAGTATCAATTCCAGAGAGCGATTCATCCATTTTTTTCGCTTTTAAAAACAAATCCAATGCCTCCTGATACTCCATTTTTTTCATGTGATAAATTCCTAAATTCTTGTACGCATCGGCATTTTGAGAATCAAGCTTTAATGAATTTTCAATATCCTTAAGTCCTTCTTCATAGAACCCTAAGTTAATTTTTGCAAGTCCGCGATTATTGTAAGAATATGAAAATTTTTCGTCCACTGAAATAGCTTTGTTTAATAAAGGTATAGCATTTTCATATTTTTGAAGGAGAATTAATGTATATCCTTTATTATTTAAAGCAAATTTGTTATCAGGATTCATTTTCAAGGCCTTATCATAATATTCAAGAGATTCTGCTAACGCACCTGTTTTAGTAAAAGTCAATGCAAAATTTGTCCAGTCATCAGCAGTCATAGAAGGATTGTTTTCTTTAAATTTAATGGCTCTTTCTTTTGCTTTTTCAAAGTTCTTACCATTGATATGAGAGGCTATTGCCATCCTGTAGATATTGAGATCTTTCGATTCCTGCAATAAACTATCAAAGATTGATGCTGCTTCCTGATACTTCTTCTCGTGAAATTGATATATTCCTTCGGTATATTCTTTAGGTAGTTTTCTCTGACGAATAAGATTAATAATAGCCCTCCCATCATTAAATATTGGTCTTCCATCATCCATGTAAATAGTCTTCTGATTCGGAAAAATATTTATTAAAAAGTCAATTGCTGAAGAAACCATTAAGACAATGAAAAATAAAGTAAAAAATTGACTATTTGAAATTATGAAATAAGATAGCAACGCTAATAATAGAGAAGTAACTGGTCCACCAAATGCATATAAAATTTGCATGTTGACGGAAAATCTTTTTTCTTCAGTTTCACAAAGTCCTCTTCCCCATGTAAGTGGATTTTTAAATATATAAAAAGAAAAATCCTTGAAATTAAAGAGAAAACTGTTATCCTTATTTCCATAAGAACCTATAAAAACATATACTTTTTTTCTTGTGATCAACCAACCTGTGACAGCATGCCCCATTTCATGAAAAAAAACCGTTAAAGGTCTGATCAATGATAAAAATAAAAAAATAAAAATTCCTGGGACACCAAATAATTCCATTTAAAAAGTATTCAACTGGTTATTAATTAAGATTTTCTATCATATTGAATATAATCCCTTATATGACATAGAAATATGCAGCAATATACCTATTTTTCCAATGACATCTTCTTTCTGATTTTGCTTAAAAATTCATGAGTAATCCCAAGATAGGAAGCCACTTGCTGCTGGGTAAGCCTTTGTTCTAATCCCGGGTATTTTTGGAGGAATTCAAGATAGCGTTTATCTGCGGTTTTCCCCGTTAAGGAAAGAATTCTTCGTTGAAGCGCCACTGAAGCATTCTGATTCATAATCCTGAAGAGTTTTTCGATCCGGGGCATATTTTCGTACAGCTGTTCTTTGTCTTTCTGGGAAATCATCAGCACTTCACTGTCTTCAAGCGCTTCAATATTCAGGGTACTGGGAACATGATTGATCAGACTATCTATATCCGTAATCCACCAGCCTTCCACGGCAAAATACAAAGTCTGCTCAAGTCCGTTTTCGTTCAGATAGTATACTTTGAAGCATCCATTCAGCACAAATCCTTCAAAAAAACAATAATCGCCTTCCCGGAGAACAGTTTCTTTCTTTTTAATCTTTTTTAATTCAAACGGTTTCGCAAACTGATTAAACTCCTCTTCTGAAAGATGAATGTATCGGCTGATATTTTGGTAAAGTAAATGGGACATGACTCTTTATATACAGAAATAAAGGTATCAAAATAAATGACACCTTTATAATAATAAGTTATGTTAAGTTATTTTTCATTCACAACATCATGAGCATTAATGATGCGGGCATAGAGATTTCCCAACGCCGATATTCCAGCCAGAAATGATTTCTGAATATCTTCAGCTTTAATAATCTCATGGTCCAACTCTCGGTCCCTTGTCGCTGTAGCATCTCCAATGATCGTATTACTAAAACCAAAATCAAATGCAGCCCTTGTTGTTGACTCCACACAGACATCTGTCATCATTCCCGTTATCACAAGATTTTTTATCTTTTTGGACTGCAAATATTCCAGAAGATCTGTTTCTCGGAAGCTGTTCGGAAAATGTTTAATGATGACTTTTTCATCTGCCTGTGGAGAAACCAGTGAACTGATCTCTGCTCCGGAAGTTCCCGAGAGGAAAAATGTAGCCCCATCATTGGTTGAAATATGTTTAATATGAACTACCGGAAGATTGTTTTTCCTGAAATATTCCAGAACTTTTTTCGTGTTTTCTCCAGCCTGCTCAGCTTTTGCTAAGGTCATTTTCCCTCCCGGGAAATAATCATTTTGTACATCGATAATTAATAATGCAGTGTTTTCCATTTTTCTTTTTTGTTGTGCGTTGATTGATAGTGTAGAAATTAAAATCAGGCATACCGTCAGTAAACGTTGAAGTTTGTTTTTCATTGATTGAATTTTATGCCCCAAAGTTATCCAGCCTCTATCTCCTGACCTTTGAACTAGTTCAAAAAATGAAGACAAAATTCTATTGATCAAAAAAAGCCGTTTCGAAATTGAAACAGCCTTTGATTTATTATATAAAGGAATGCAGAATCTACTTCCAATAACTCCACTTCAAACCGTCAAATACAGCCATCGTTTTGCTGGCCGTATCATAGCATACCATACCGGGATATGGATTTTTAACATTTATATGAGGGGCATCCACTTTAGGAAGAATGAGTGCTTTATTGGAAGACTCCAGTACCAAAACGCCGCGAGCTGTTGTTGTATCAGCCCCCATAATAATTCTGTTGGGCCCTGCAATTTCACTATTGGTATTGAAAACAGCTCCGGAAACGGAACCTGCATCACTCAGCGGAACCCATACAGACTCTACATTCATCTTGATTACCTGATCATTCTTATCCATCAAAAGTGTACCTGCGGCTGCATTTATTGGAAGCGTTTCAACAATAGGCAATAAGATACCTTTTGTAGTATTGGGAGCAAAGTCTAAAAGACCGTCACCATCAACCTGAGGTTTTTCAACAGCGATCTGAGCTGATAATATCCCTACATAAAATAGTGTGACTATTGTGATTATTTTTTTCATTTTTCCACTTTTTTAATCATTACAAGATCTGGCGATGCAATGCCAACTTGTGCCATTATACAACTTAAAACACTTATCTGCCGTATCATAGATCAGCATTCCTTCCACAGGCAAAGCAATATTTGCCGAAACACTTCTCGTAATTACCATTCCCTTGTCTTTTGATTCAAGCGCCAGAAACCCATTGGGAATATTCCCCGGCCAGCCGTTCTGTATCTGAGTATGTCCCGAGATTCCAATTTTCGTGATCCCATCCGGAGTTCCCGATGCAGGATCTTTGGTACAATACGTTTGAACATTAGTTCCAAATGTAAAGTATTGATTGGCCGGAAATGAATAATTGAACACGGCCTTGCCACCAGCATTACTTGTTGCAGGGATCACCTGTACATTTTGTGTAAATCCTGCATCATCCGCAACGATCATCAGAACTTTATCCGTAGCCTGTATATCCGTATATCTTGAAAGATCAGCCTGAATCCATACAGAACCGGCATCTTTAGTCCTCTGCGCCAGCCAGCTCCTCTGAATAATCTTTCCGGGTGCCGTTCCAAAATTGCTCAGAGGCAGAGCCTGATTATTATTATCTCCTAACACAAGAAATGTTTTGTCTTCAGCAAAGGCAATTCTGGTGAGGTCAGCATTAGGCAAAATAAAATTATTTGTAGTAGCCAGTATAAGCATACTGTTATTCACATCATTGATACTGTTACTTACCTTTTGGTTCAAAACCGACATATCATCTCTCGCTATTCCAAAAATGTTATTGTTAAAAACCGGATTCAGATCAGAGTTCCACGTTATATTTTTATCGGCGTTCAGATAATTTTGAGGTTGCTGCAAAGTGATTCCATACTTTATAGCGAGGTAAGAATTCACCTGTTGTCTTTCTTCAGGAGTCTGGGTTTCCGAATACAGAATAAACTCTCCAATCCTGTCCCCGGCCAGGGAACTGGAACCTGACCCACCGTCATTATCCATCAAAAGAACCATTCCCGGATAATTTTTAGTGGAAGAAACATCATTGGAAGGACCGCCATAAACCGCTCCGTTATTATCAAAAAAATATTTCACATCTCCATTGACCACAGCATTATAATAAGACTGAATACTGGGAGTCTCACTTTCTACTGTATTGATGAAATCTGTCCCAAAAAACACATCTCCAAATTCTTTTTCATTATAAAATTCAGGACGATTGGTTTTTGTTCCGAAAAACGGAGACTGCCACACACCTGCAATGTCGGTGGTATTGGAGCTCTGAGCATTACCATTCATCACGAAGACCGTTCTGTAGGTTGCAGACGCAGTTCTTGTAAGATGGGTATAAGAAGTAAGTGACTGGGTGGTATTATCAGGAAATCCTGAAGGAAATTTATACCCGGACCTGTAGCCATTGGTGCTTACAATCTCAATAGCCGGATTAAAATTGAAACCCGGAATAGACGTTGCGGTACGATAAACCGGTCTCTCTGTTATTCCCGGATCAGCATAATAGCCGGGCATTCCCTGGTTGGCAATTCCGTTTACCCCACCAGTCTTTTGATTCTCCCATATGGAAACCTGTGTATTGTCTGTCGTTGTACCTGTACCCGCATCGGCTTTCACCCATATCTGCAAGTGGTTGGAAATACCCCCCGGAGATTGTGCCCACAAAGTACAGTTACCCAACAAGAATACAAAGAATAACTGCTTTCTCATTGATGTATTTTTAATGTTCTCGTTTATTTTTCAAATCAGCAGAATCAATAAAGACATGCCAATTAACAGGAATAAATGGAATATGGAAGGGATTAAAAAGTAAGATTTATTGCCTGTGTATGAACATAGTAATGATCTCAATCAAGATGCTGTAACAGTACAATCAATAAATCTAAAATTTTCCTGATATTATTACAAAGATATAACATATTTTTTCAACAAAACAAAACGCATTCATCAGAAATGATTAATATTTTTCACTAATATCACCAATACATTAACTATACAACAATAATAACCGTGCATACATTTTAATAATATCAACCATTATTTACATAATACTTATTATTTTTCATTGTTAAATCATCCCGGACAGAAATTTATTATCTCTTCTACAAGCATTATAACAAAGGAATACCGATCAATTAATATAATTTAACAGATACGGATTTGGAAAAACAAAAAAAAATGCCTTATTTTATTTCATACAATAACGAAAAATATTCTTTTCACAATTTTAAATAATCGCAGTAAAAATCGGGAATTGCAAAATGTTTTTTGAAGAAAAAAAGATTCTTTTAGTATTGAAAAAACGTTAAATTTGCGACATTGATATTATGGACAAAAAGACACAAAAAAAACCGACTGAATCGCCTGATAAAGGCAGAATTTTATCTAAGCCACGTATCTTTTTCGGGCTTACTTTTATCCTTTTCTCTGCTGTCCTTGCCTTATCCTTCATTTCTTATTTAATGAACTGGAAAGCAGACCAAAGCCAGGCAGGCACCATGCTTGACAAAAGTATAAAATCTTCAAATATATTTGGTAAAGCAGGCGACTGGTTAGGAAATATTTTCATATTTGAAAGTATTGGTATCGCCTCATTTATCATTGCCTTTTTATTTTTGGTAGTAGGTACGCTGATTCTGAAGAAAAAAACCTTTAAGCCATGGAAAACAATCGGGCATTCCCTGTTTTTCATTTGCTGGCTTCCTATTTTCATGGGAACTCTTACCAAAGGACAGGGAGTTTTGGGAGGAGTATATGGATACCAGATCATGGATTACCTGAATGCCATTATCGGAACGGTAGGTTTGTGGACAGTATTGGCCGCGAGCATTCTTTTGTATTTTATCCTTGAATTTAATCTTCGTCCAAGCTCAATCAAAGCAAAACTGAATACACTCAACGAAAATACCATCGGAAAAGTAAAATCTATGATGCCGGATTCTGATGAAGACTTTGAAGCGGATGAAGACCTGAAAGAAGAAATTGAGGAAACAGAAGAACAAGAAGTTGCTCCTAATGTTACAGTAAGTGAGATTACAACGCCTGCTTCCGGGAACCCGATCAATAAAATGAAAGAACCGGAGCCTGTAGTAAGCGCTCCAAAAGTACAGGTTGCTGCCGATATAGAAACCATTACCACTCCTAATCATACTTCTTTTGAAACTGAACCTAAAGAAGTTTCTCAACCTGTAAGCCTGAATCTTTCTACGAAACCCATCGTTCCGGTATCAACTCCGGAAGAAGCTTTCGATATTAGACCTTCTACCCCATCCCCTGCGGTTACGCCTTCCGTTTCCGCACCGGCACAGGAAAACATTAAATTTAACGTAGAAGTTGCTCCGGTAATTGATATTCTGGATGATTCTGACAAAAAATCCCAGGAGCTTGTAGAAAAGCATGGGCTTTATGATCATAAACTGGATCTTGCCAAATTCCAGATGCCTCCTGTAGAACTGTTAAAAGATTACGGAAGCGAAGAAATTTCTATCAATAAAGAAGAATTAGAAGAAAATAAAAATAAGATTGTTGGACTTCTGAAGAATTTCAATGTAGGAATCGCAGAGATCAAGGCAACGATAGGGCCTACAGTTACTTTATACGAAATCGTTCCGGAAGCCGGAATCAGAGTTGCTGCCATTAAAAAGCTGCAGGATGATATTGCCCTGAACCTTTCTGCTTTAGGAATCAGAATTATCGCTCCGATGCCAGGAAAAGGAACGATAGGAATTGAAGTACCGAGAAAGAACCCTACCATGGTGTCTATGCGTTCCGTTATTGCTTCTCAGAAATTCCAAAATACAGATATGGATCTTCCGGTGGTTTTCGGAAAAACGATCTCCAACGAAATCTTCATGGCTGACCTTTCAAAAATGCCTCACTTATTGATGGCAGGGGCTACAGGACAAGGTAAGTCTGTTGGTATTAACGCAATTCTTACCTCTCTTCTTTATAAAAAGCATCCTAGTGAACTTAAGTTTGTAATGGTGGACCCTAAGAAGGTAGAACTTTCTTTATATTCAAAAATTGAAAGACATTACCTGGCTAAACTTCCTGATGCTGAAGAAGCGATCATCACAGACACCAATAAAGTAATCAATACCCTGAATTCATTGTGTATTGAGATGGATACCCGATATGATCTTCTTAAAAACGCATTCTGTAAAAATTTAAAAGAATACAACAAGAAGTTTACGGAGCGAAAACTGAATCCGGAAAACGGACACCGATATTTACCTTATATCGTATTGGTAGTAGACGAGTTTGCAGATCTTATCATGACTGCCGGAAAAGAGGTTGAATTACCGATTGCCAGACTGGCACAGCTTGCAAGAGCCGTTGGTATTCACCTGATCGTGGCAACACAGAGACCGTCTGTAAATGTAATCACGGGGATGATTAAAGCTAACTTCCCTGCAAGAGCTGCCTTCAGAGTAATTTCAAGTGTAGACTCCAGAACCATCCTTGACTCTCCGGGTGCAGATCAGCTGATCGGTAAAGGGGATATGCTTTACTTCAACGGAAATGAAATTTTAAGACTTCAGTGTGCATTCGTAGATACTCCGGAAGTGGAAAGAATTGCCGAATTTATCGGGGAACAAAAAGGATATTCATCCGCCTTCCTTCTACCGGAATATGTTTCTGAAGATGCCAACAGTTCAGCGGCAGGTTCTTTTGACCCTAACGAAAAGGATGCCTTATTTGAAGAAGCTGCAAGAATTATTGTTTCTACGCAACAGGGATCTACTTCAATGCTTCAGAGACAATTGAAACTGGGCTACAACAGAGCCGGAAGAATTATGGATCAGCTTGAGGCCAGCGGTATTGTAGGAGGCTTCAACGGAGCTAAGGCAAGAGAAGTCATCATCAGTGATCTTCATTCTTTGGAACAGTTTTTGGAAGATTTGCGTAGCTAAGGGAAAACAGATGATTTCAACCCTTTAAAATTTAAAATATCTAAAAGATTAAATAAGAAAATGAAAAATATTATTTCAAAAGTTATATTAGGAAGTTTTGTTGTAGGTGCTGTAGGAATGGCGAATGCTCAAAAGATCGATGCTAAAGCTAAAAAGATATTGGATGATATTACCGCCAACTACAATTCTAAAAAGAATTCTTACTTCAAATTTTCTTTTGGAAGTGGCCTGAACGGGCAGGTAACAAAAACGGAACCTGGTATCTACTATGTGGCAGGAGAAAAGTACAAACTGAAGATTATGGATACTGAGCAGATCTTCGATGGAAATAAAATCTACAACATCAATTCGGATGATATGGAAGTAACGGTAGCAAAACCGAATGGCAGCAGTACCATGTTCTCCCCTATCAACTATCTGACCACTTACAGAAATGACTATAATGTAACTTATAACGGTAAGAAAATGGTGAACGGAGTGAATGCTGATTTCATTAAACTTACTCCGGTGAAAGCAAACGGAATACAGTTTGTTTATCTTTTTGTAGACTCTGCAAAGAAGCAAATGGTAAAACTGGAACAGCATGGAAGCAATAAAGATGTAGCCGTGATCGCCATTAAAGAGTATAAAGAGAATCAGGAACTGGATCCTATGATGTTCGTTTTCGATAAGAATAAGTTTAAAAACTACGTCGTTACAGAACTTTAAGAACTTAAAAAGCAAATTTGCAGTTTTACAGTTTTGCTTTTTTACGATTCAGCCTAAAAAAAATAACAAAATATGAAAAGCCACAAGTAAACTTTGTGGCTTTTTGATTAATTTTGACGCATGTTAAAAATACTAGACCGATATATCATAAAAACCTTCTTTGGACCGTTTTTCTTTATATTCAGCGTATTGTTTTTCATCTTTATTGTAAACATTATCTGGGTTCAGCTGGGGCAATTTATGGGTAAAGGATTAAGCTACTGGCAGATCCTTAAACTTCTTTTCTATCTTGGGGTAAGTGTCATCAGTATGGTGCTCCCGCTTACTATTCTTCTCGCAAGCATTATGTCTTTCGGGGAGTTTGGGGAAAGATACGAGCTTGCAGCGATGAAGGCGGCAGGAATTTCTCTTACAAGGGTAATGACCCCTCTTCTGGGAGTGGCCACCGTCCTCGCCATCATTCTCTACTTCTTCTCCAACAATATCAGTCCGGATTTTCAGAAGAAAGCGAAAAATATGCTGTTCAATATTGCACAGACCAAGCCTGCGCTGAACTTTACTCCGGGACAGTTTATTGACCAGATCCCGAGTTATATGGTAAAGTTTGACAAGATCTATGGTGAAAACGGAGAAAATATTGACGGGGTTTTTATTCACAAAAAAGCAAATACCTACGAAAATCAGCAGTCTATCGTCGCTGAAAAAGGAAAATTTGTGCCTGCTGCCAATAAGAATTTCCTAAAACTGGTCCTTTACAACGGCTATGTATTTGAAGATTCTTACGCCGGAAAAGGAGATAATGTAAGACAGAAACAGCCGGATCAGGCTATTAAATTTGATACTTTAGTTTCTCACTTCGACATCAGTGAGATTATTAATAAAGCGATAGAGAAAGAACAGATTACAGATGATTACCGTTTCCAGAGTTATAACCAGGTCAACGAAACCATTGTAAGAAGTAAGAAAGAAAACAAACAGTTTTTTGATAATGTAGGTTCTGAAGTTCTGAATCAGACCAATTCAGTTGTCAGCTATATGGACAAAGGAAACAGGCCCAAAGTAGCTCCAAAATCCCAGATCAAACTGGATACGGTAAAAGGAAATAAAAAGCTTGACATGATCTATTTTGCCCACAACAGACTGGATAATCTGAAATCAACACTGGAATCTAAAAAGAATGAAGTAAGCAACAATGTAAAATACTTCAGTAAAGTAGTGATCTACCAGCAAAGAATTGTTTCTTATTCTGTAACCTGTATCATCTTCTTCCTGATCGGAGCCAGCTTAGGATCTATCATCAGAAAAGGAGGAATGGGACTTCCGGTTATTATTGCTATTGTTATTTTCATCATCTTTTACGTAATGAACGTAGGTGTGGAAAACATGTCATGGAGTGGAAAAATGAACCCTTATCTGGCTGCATGGCTTCCGAATTTCATCCTCTTCCCTTTTGGAGTTTGGATGACGTACAAAGCCCTTACCGATTCACAATTGTTTGATGCGGAAAAATACAAGGCATTCTTTAAACCTGTTACCAAATTATTTGCAAAGGATAAAGAACATAAGAGATACCAATAATCTTTTTTTAAATAGTACAGACCCGGATCTTCCGGGTCTTTTTTATTGCATCTGTTTCAGTGAAAAGTTTATTTTTGATGACCATAGGAGTCCAAATTCGTTTAATCACCCCAAAAAAACATCGATGATTAATGAGCTCTTGATGATTTTGTGGTCTTGAACAATGATAAAAGACTATATTTACAAAATAAAACTGTAACTACATGAGAAAAGTACTGGCCCTTGGCCTGTTTGCCGTAGTTTCTTTCAATGTCTACGCACAGGAAGACAACAATACGGATTATGAATTGAGAAGCAATGAAAAGTATGGCTACATCGTTGACAAAAGCGGAAAAAAAGTAGAAGGAATTGTAAGATTGAACGGAGATGCCATGTACCCCTGGAACAATCAGAAGAAAGTAAAATTTGTTGCTGTATCTGATATTGACAAATCCAGAAAAAAACAAAAATTCAAAACATTGGATACTGATGACATCAAAGAATATGTTGCCATTGATGAAAACGATCATGAAAGACATTTCGAAAGCATCAAATACACCAATACCAAAGAAGGATTCAATACTGCCACAGGTGGTTTGAGCGGAAACATCAAAGCTTTTAATAATCTTACGAAAAGCAATCAGTTTGCAGAGATTGTAAAAGACGGGAAAATCAAAGTATATAAGCTTTATGGCTACCCTACTACATTCTCAGCAGGAAACAGCCAGATCGCAGCAGCTGAAGAGGAAACCAAAAGAATGAGACAAAACCCTTCTTACCTCTATTCCAAGAAAGGAGGTAAAGTTGAAGAACTCAACCTGGCCAAAGCTAAAATACTTATAGCAGACTGTAGCTATGCCAAAGGTAAAATGACCAGCGGCTCTTATGCTTCTCTTAAAAACGACGAAAAGAAAAGATCCGCATTTGGCAAATTTATCAAAAGTCAGATCGATGACGCCATGTCTAACGTTCCGGAAATCGTAGAAGAAGTCATTACAGATTACAACGAGAACTGTAAATAAAATAGACGTATTATCCATAGAAAAAGAGGTTTCTTTACTGAAACCTCTTTTTTATTCCCTTTAACAGCAAAGTGAAATCGTAAATAATAAAGCTATTAAGTGGTTTTACTTTGACTTTAGGTTTTATTATGCTTTTCCATTTTTTTCAAAAGCTGAAAACTATATATTTAAAAGTTATATTTCTGATTCAGCAAATTTAAAACTGATATACAAAAGCATTGATATTCATCCCAGCTCCTACTGAAGCGAATAAAACCACATCATTCTTTTTGATCTCATGATGTTCCAGTTCTCCTTTTAAAATCATGGTAAGCAAAGACGGAATGGTTGCCACACTGCTGTTTCCTAATTTATGAATCACCATAGGCATTATATTTTCAGGCATTGGCATTCCATACAACTGGTAAAACCTGCTGACAATAGCTTCATCCATTTTCTCATTAGCCTGATGGATAATAATTTTGCTTAGTTGACTAATGGAATAGCCACTGCTGTCCAAACATTTCTTCATAGCATCAGGAACATTCGACAGTGCAAATTCGTATATCTTCCGACCATCCATTTTGATGTATCTTGTATTTGGACATACTTCGTTATTGTAAGATTTTCCAAAATACAGATAATCTTTTTCATTGAGGGTATAGGAAGCCGAGAGATGGGCTTTTATACCTGAATCATCTTCGCTATTTATTTCCAAAACAGCTGCTCCGGCTCCGTCGGCATAGATCATACTATCCCTGTCATGAATATCCACGACACGGGAAAGCGTTTCTGCTCCAATGACCAGACAGCGTTTTGCAATACCTGCTCTGATAAATGCATTAGCCTGAATCACCCCTTCAATCCATCCGGGACACCCAAACAGGACATCATAGGCAACACAAAAGTTATTTTTTATTCCCAGTAAGTGCTTTACTCTGGCTGCAAGGCTGGGTACCGTATCTGATTGTACGGTTCCAAAGCGGACATCGCCAAAATTATGGGCAAATATAATATAGTCCAGCGTTTCAGGATCTATTCCTGCATCTTCTATTGCTGAGCGGGCCGCAATGACTCCCAGGTCTGAAGTAACCTGTGTAGAGTGTGCATATCTTCTCTCTTCAATCCCTGTAATCTTTTTTAACTTATCCGAGATAGATGCGTTGTTGTCTTTCAGTAATATTCCCTCTTCATTCAGGAAAATATGTTGGTCAAAAAAGAGATTGGTTATTGTTTCGGACGGAATGTAGTTTCCTACGCCGGTAATCTTCGTCATCATGTTAATGTTTAATTTTCTGTTTTTAATAAGATCACAGAATTGTTTTATAAGTATAACGAAGTAACGCAAAAAATCGTGAATATATTACTAGTTCAGGCATTATTATATTAAAAATCGAAAACAACTTATATGCAAGTCTTATCAATAGGGCTTCTGAAGGCAAAAAAGCACTGATTTCCATAGAAAAAAAGAGGTTCCCAACCGGAAACCTCTTTTAAAATATTTTCAAAAACTGAAAATTATACTTTCATAATTTCAGCTTCTTTTGTCTTAAGATGCTCATCACAAAGCTTCACATATTTATCAGTATAGTTCTGAATCTCTTCTTCTACTCCTTTTACCACATCTTCAGAAACTCCGTCAAGCTTTTTAAGTTCTTTCAAACCATCCTGTCTTGCATTTCTTACCACAATCTTTGTTTGCTCAGTTTCACTTTTAGCCTGTTTTGCAAGCTCTTTTCTTCTTTCTTCTGTCAAAGGTGGAACATTCAGGATAATGTTTTCTCCGTTATTAGAAGGAGCAAAACCTAAATTGGAGTTGATGATCGCTTTTTCAATCGCATTGATGGCAGTTCTGTCCCAAGGTTGAATAGAGATGGTCATTGCATCCGGAACAGAAACATTGGCAACCTGGTTGATAGGAGTCATTGCTCCGTAGTATTCTACCATTACATCCTGAACCATCGCTGTAGAAGCACGTCCTGCTCTAATTCTTTGAAATGCATGATCCAAGTGCTTTACAGCTGCATCCATGTCCTGTCTTACAGATTCTAATATAAGATCTAATTCTTCCATTATTATAGTATAGTTTGATAAATTGCACATTACTTAATACCTACTGAATACAACCTGTTGAAGTTTCCCAACACCTGCTTTTAAAGTGTTTTCTTACTGTTTCTTTACTATTTTTTACTATTCAGTGGTGCAAAAATAATGATTGTTTTCGATATATAAGCAAGCTTATATTCTGTATTTTTAATCTATATAGTCTATTTAAACGTAAAAGAGTGTTTTCTGTCTTGCTTTTTACCACCAATTGTAATTCATAAGCAAAATTATAATTCCTCCATTCCAACAGCAATACCATCTATAAAATAAACTCTCATTCCTTCGATGAGATAAACAAAACATTTTGCAGGCTCTCCATCATATATTGAATCTTTAATTTCCGCAGGTGATCCTAGATTCTTTGTAAGAAATTCTTCATCTAATATCTTTTTTTCAATAAAGGTTTTGGTATTTGCTTTTACTCCCCAATGTGTCCCATAATTATGTTTTCCAAAATAGTAATTAAAGCTACTGTTATCCGGATTTACACTCTGGATAAAATCTTTAATCTTATCAGATGAATATGGCTTCTTGTTGGTTGATATTATAAATAGAGGTTCTTTAGTATATGACTTAAAAACGATCATAATAGATTTGTCTAAATCTGTAGAAGCAATCCATATCCTTCCTTTAGGCTCAAAATGCAGACTTACTTTATGAATAGTATTATCATTAGGAGATAAATCTTTACACTTTAATCCAGTTGGTAAATAACATGCAAACCATGAAGTATTTTTTTTATTCTGTCCTAAACTATTAATTGATATTAAGCTAAATAGCAATAGCATTACTGAGATTTTATTCATGTCAATGTCTTACCAGTTGTTACTTATTTCGGTTTTATTTTCAAGGTCTACTACAACCAATTCTTCATGTTTTAATTTCTGGAAAAAAATCACAGCATTTGCAAGCAAGAGAATGAGCAAACATAACTTTTTCATGTATTAATTTTTTACAAATATAAAATAATCTTCATATATAGTTTTAGCATTTCCTTTATTTAAAGGGGTTTCCAGGTGATTAATATAATTGAATTTATTTTAGAAACCACTATTAAAGAGCACACAATTGCCTATTTTTCATTGTATCATTTTAAAAGAGTTTAGGTACAAATACCTACAAAATATTTCAGAGGTTTTCACGCTTATACACACCGTTTTTTATCTCTTACTTTACAATGTTCTTTTTACAAAACCAATTCAAATCAGCATAACAGATTCTGAAAGGTTAGGTACAAAAACAAATATTGTCTGTAATGATGAAATACCCTGAAAGCAATTTCATGGAAACCAATAACTCTTAGCCATTTTATTCTCTAATCTTAAAACATTCAAATCATGACAAATCCATCTTTAGATGCCTATCAACAGGTTTTTGGTCTGGCGTGTCTGGCCAACCTTGCTGGCAATTACAGCGGTAGCCGCAGCAAGTTGCAGGAACAACTTCAGTATGACTTATCTTTTTATTTCAATAACGTTCCCCCTGTTGCAGCAGGCCATCAAAAAAAACCTTCAATTGCTAACCCTTCAGTTACTCCGATCCTGGGAAACTGGAATCTTGTGTGGGGGCCGGCACTGATTGAAGAAACTGATGAAAATCACCAGCCGACCGGAGTTGCAGACAATGCATTATATGTAGTGCAATGTGATGCCCTTGCTTTTCCGGGAGGCCCTACATTACCTGTCTACGTTGTTGCGATTGCAGCTACCAACCCAGCCTCACTTTATGACTGGGAGACAGAAGATTTTTCAGTATCGGAGGTTGTGAACTGGACAACCTATGATCCTTCAGAAATCGTCACATCAGAGTACAATAAAAATGATCCGTATATATCAAAAGGTACCGCCACGGGTATAGGTATACTCCTCGGACTTACCAGCCCTGAAACCGCAGCCGCTCCCGGCACTACTCTTCAGCATTTCCTGACGGGTTTAAAACCTGATACTGAAACAGGAATTATATTTTGCGGTCACAGCCTGGCTGGGGCATTATCTCCTACATTAGCACTTTATCTGCAGGAACAGAAGCAACTGGATGCATTTGATATTACCCTTGTCTACTCTACTGCCGGGCCCACGCCAGGCGATGTCAACTTTGCCAATACGTTCAACAATACCTTTCCTGCGCTTCCGTCTGGCTGGCAGCCTCAACAGGGAGATTATCAGAGCTGGAATACCATGCATTGGAATAATTTCGATGTTGTCCCTCATGCCTGGCAGGAAACCTATCTTGAAATGATTGCAGATTTATACGGTCAGTCACCCGACCCATACACCTCCGGTATTCTGAAAGCGCTACGGGACTTTGCCATTATTGACTCTCTGAAATCAGGGGCTCCTTATACCATGATCAGAAATCAGTCATTACCCGGTACCCTTCAAAACTATGGATCTTCAGGAGAAATCAATATCCCACCCCAGTCTATGCATGATTATGTTTCGCAGTTAGCCCTGCAGCATACTTATCTCTATTATGGTCGTGTTGCCGGCAATGATACTCCAGCGATAGAAGGAATCATCCTGTCACAACCGCTTCCGCCTACGGATACAGGTTTATTAAATGGAGTAACCCGTGTAACAGATGAGGATACAGTTTTGAAAATAATCGACCAGATTTTTCAATGGATTGAAGCTCATATTCATTTAGCAGAAAAACAATCAATAGCCACCGAATCAAATGGATGATCCAAAGTCAATGATAACAGGCAAGAAATAAATGAATAAAAAAAACCACTTGCCGTAGCATTAATTGCTGTGACAAGTGGTTTATATTTTTATAGTGAATTGATTTCTGACAGGGAAAAAGATAAATACTGAGAATCGTTAAGTTTATATTCTCCGACTCCTACAATCTGCTACCTGCTCAACTCAATTACAAATCAACTAAAGTACCTACGTTTTCTCCTTCAACGATTTTTTCCAGATTCCCATCTTTATTCATATCGAATACAATGATAGGCAATTTGTTTTCGTGGCTCAGGGTAAATGCTGTCATATCCATTACCTTAAGGTTTTTCTCAAATACTTCATCGAAAGATAAAGAGTTGTATTTTACAGCATCAGCGTTTTTCTCAGGATCGCTGTCATAGATTCCGTCTACTCTTGTTCCCTTCAGAATAACATCAGCCCCTATTTCAATCGCTCTCAAAGTAGCTGCCGTATCTGTTGTAAAGTAAGGGTTTCCTGTTCCGGCACCGAAGATTACGACTCTTCCTTTTTCAAGGTGTCTTACCGCTCTTCTTTTGATGAAAGGTTCAGCTACCTTATCCATTTCAATGGCAGACTGAAGTCTGGTTTTGATTCCTGCATCTTCCAATGCTCCCTGCAATGCCATACCGTTGATCACAGTAGCCAGCATTCCCATATAATCTCCCTGTACTCTGTCCATTCCTTTTGCAGCACCTGCTACCCCACGGAAAATATTTCCTCCTCCAATGACGATCGCTACTTCACAGCCTTTCTCAACTACTTTTTTGATCTCAGCAGCATATTCCTGCAGTCTTTCGTTGTCAATACCGTACTGTCTGTTCCCCATTAATGCCTCTCCACTTAGTTTCAGAAGGATTCTTTTATATTTCATCTTTTATTTTTAATAACTTTTTATTAGCGTTGTTTCCCCAAAATTTGGTTTTGCAAATATAATCATTAAAAATATTGATAGAAGAAAAATATTTAAATAGAAATAATGCAAGAAATATTTTGAAAAGTACGAAAAAGGATTATTTTTGCATTAATTATAAATTGAATTGAAGAAAATTATCATTTTTTCATTATTTCTATCAGGAATTGTTTCTTATGCGCAAACAGGAACAAATGTTTATCCATTCTTAAATGTTCCTGTATCTGCAAGACAGGCCGCTTTGGGTGGAGATGCAATTTCGGTACGGGATTATGATGTTTCCTTTGCTATTGCAAACCCAGCCCTGTTAAATAAAGATTCAGACAAACAGCTTTCTGTAAATGCTACGGCTTATCTTGCCGATTCGAAATACGGAACCATAGCCTATGCCAAAGATTTTGAAAATGGCCACATGGCCACCATCAATGCCAGGTATATGAGCTACGGAAGTACTCCGAGAACGGATGACAGTGGTTTTCAGGACGGAGAATTCAAAGCTTCGGATGTTGCCATTGGTGCAGGATATGCGTATCAGTTTGAAGAAGACTGGACCATTGGTGGAGGACTTAATTTTGTGACCTCAAAAATTGACAACTATACTTCTTCCGCCATCTCAGGAACCGCGGGAATTACCTATCATAATAAAAAGAATAAGGAAGTCCTTTCCCTTGTCATGAGAAACTTCGGTTTCCAGCTGAAATCATTCAATGGAGAGAGAGAAAATCTTCCGTTCAGAATCGATCTGGGATATACAAAAATTATCAAGAACTTCCCTCTTGCCATCACCATTACGGCACACGACCTTCAGAAGTTTGATATTTCTTCAGAATACAACAAAGATGGGCAGAAAGTAAATGCGGGCAGAAAAATCGCAGACCACTTCTCATTGGGTGCAGAACTTTTCCCAGAAAAAAACTTCAATATCAGACTTGGATATAATGTAAAAAGAGGAAATGAACTTGCAGTGGCAGATCAAAGAAACTTCTCCGGACTTTCTGCAGGATTTGGAGTAAAAGTCTCAAGATTCCGCATCGATTACGCCCACGTAAGATACCACAACTCTTCGAATGTCAACCAGATAGGAATCTCAATGGATCTTTCAAGCCACAGAGGTGAATAATTCTTCTATTGAAAAATCTTAAAATAAAGTAAGAAATTTCTTCCCTTTTCTTGATTTTTAAGAAAAAATCTTGAAATTTGCAGTATGAAAAAACCTGTAATAGCTATCGATGGGTACTCGTCTACCGGAAAAAGTTCTATCTCCAAAATCATTGCTGATCAATTAGGACTTATTCATATGGACACAGGAGCGCTTTACAGAGGTGTTACCTGGTATGCATTGCAGCACTGCCTGAATGAAAACGGTGAAATTGATCTGAAGGCCTTATTCTCTTCGTTTGATAAGATTCAGCTTGAATTTAAGAACAACGACGGGACACTGATCCTCTTCCTTAATAATACTGATATTTCTAAAGAAATCCGTACTAATATTGTTTCTGACAATGTAAGTCTCGTTGCCAAACAGAAAGAAGTAAGAGATTTTCTACTGCAGTCTCAGCGCTCTTTGGCAGATAAAGGCGGCGTGATTATGGATGGACGTGACATAGGGACAGTAGTTCTGCCAAATGCGGACTATAAATTCTTCCTTACTGCCAGTATTGACGAAAGAACCAACAGAAGGTTTCTGGAACTGAAAGGACTGGGAATTGAAGCAGATAAGGAGCAGGTAAAACAGAATCTCATCGAAAGAGACAAAATCGACAGTGAGCGTGAAATAGCACCATTGAAGCAGGCTGACGACGCTATTGTTATCGACAATTCCGAACTTACCAAAGACGAAACAATTAAGCTTATTTTATCTCACATCGAAAAGATTTAACAATTTTTAATAGGCTTAAAGCCCCCTTTGGTATACAAATTGTAAGTTTTATTACTGTAAAAACTAATCTATTATTAATTATTAAAAAACTTAAAATGTCTAGAAAAGGAAATAATACAGCAGGTATATTGGCAGGACTTCTTGCAGGTGCTGCGGCGGGTGTAATCTTAGGTATGCTTTACGCACCGGAAGAAGGAAAAGAAACCAGAAAAAAAATCAAAACTAAAGCGAATGATCTTAAAGATCAGGCAAAAAACAGATACGATGAGGTTTCTGAAAAAATGAAAGACCAGTACAGCAATATTTCTTCTACTTTCAAAGAAACAGCAAACAGCGTAGCGCATACTGTGAAAGACGGATATGATAAATACAAAGATCAGATTGTTTCTAAAACTGCAGATTTGGCAAAAGATGTAGAAGCGGAACTGAATGATCTTAAAAAATAATAAGTAATTTATCTTTTTAAATAAATTACGAAAAGGAACTTTTGTGCGAAAGTTCCTTTTTTTGTAACTTTAAAAAAAAACAATGATAGAAACTATTAAAGAATACGCATCAAAGAGAATCGATCTTCTGAAAATTGAAGCTACTGAGAAGTCTTCTCTTTCTGCCGGGCTCATTACCTACTTTGTAGTACTGCTTGTTGCTTTTGCTTTTTTTATTATCCTTTTCAACTTCGGGATTGCTTTTCTTATCGGTAAAGCATTGGATAATTACTCCTACGGTTTCTTAATTGTTGCGGCATTCTATGCTTTGGTAATGGCTTTCGTCATTTCATTCAAGAACAAAATTGTGAATACTGTTGCAGATCAGGTTATTAAATTTTTAAATCATTCAAGCCATGAGTAGAAAATATGAAAGCATAGAAGAATTAAGAAGAAAGAAGAAACTGCTTCAGGGTGAAATCAATGATCTGGAAAATCTTCTGACCTTCAAAAATACAAAGGAAAGTCTAAGTGCATTTACCAACGGTCTGAGTGATCAGTACCTGCAGGAAAAAATAGATGAAGACGGTGATGAAAAAGTAGTCCTGAGAAAAGATGTCATTGCCAAGCAGCTTACTTCAGAAGTAAAAGATCTGCTGATCAGCAAAAATACAGCTGTAGGAATTGCCAGTTCCGCATTCAAAGGGGGAAACATCACAGACAGCCTTGTGAAACTCGGCGTTACAGCTTTGGTAGGCAATTATGCCAAAAAGAATATGAAAAGCTCCAACTGGAAGAAAAAACTGATCGGGGCAGCCCTGATCTATCTTGCTCCTATTGCATTGAAATACGTCAGAAAAAAAATGGAGGTCTATCAGAAAAATAAAAGTGTTTCCAGTATGGAACAGCTTATATAGAAGTTAGAGGTTAGAAACTAGAAGTTAGAAAATATTCAGACAACTTGATTTACACTAACTTCTAGTTTCTAGTTTCTATTTTGAAAACAACTGTCCTAAAATAATCCCGGCAGCCATAGACACATTGAGGCTTTCTGTAGACTGGGATTTTCCAAACCTCGGGATACTTATACTTTTTTGTAAAAGTTTCTCCGTTTCAGGTCTCATTCCGTTTCCTTCGTTTCCTAAAATCAGGTTGATCTTTTCCGGTTTCTCAAAAGTATAGATATTCTCTCCTTCCATATCTGTTCCGATATTTACATTTTCGGTTTTAGAAAGGTATTCCACAAGATTGGTATATACGATATTCACTCTTGTAAAAGAACCCATTGTAGCCTGGATGACTTTCGGGTTGTAGAAATCTACCGTATCTTCACTGCAGATGATCTGTTCTATCCCGAACCAGTCTGCCAGACGGATGATTGTACCCAAATTTCCAGGATCCTGAATTCCATCCAAAACAAGCTGCACATTCTTGTCTGCCCACTTTTCCTCTTCTGCCAGATAACATACGGCAACAGAATCTTTTGGGGTTTTAAGAAAACTGATTTTTTTTAACTCATTCTCAGAGATATGGGTCACGGGGATGTCAGTACGGTCCAATTTTTGCGGATCGGTTGATAATATTTCTTTAACTTTAAAGTTAGAATTGAAAAGTTCACAAATGATTTTATTACCTTCAACCAAAAACAAATTGTATTTTTGTCTGAACTTCTTTTTATCTAAAGATTGTAAAACTTTTATTGTATGAGCTGTAAGCATTATAAGAATTCTCCTCAAAAATATTATAAAATTATCTCATTTGCAACATTTGTTGGTCTCCTTTATGCTTGTAGTACGACAAAAAAGGTTCCGGAAGGCGAATATCTGCTTACCAAGAACAGTTTTGAGTTCGGGGATAAGAAAGAATTCTTCGATGAGGAGCTGAAAGATTACATTCAGCAGAAGCCTAATAAAAAGCAATTCCTCTTTATGCCATTGAGTCTTCTTCTGTACAATATGGCCAATCCGAAATACGACACGATCCTTAATGAATATATGACCTATCCCCGTGAGATGAGAAATCAGAAACTGAGGGACTCATTATTCATTAGATATAATATGCAGGATAATGTAGGAAAAGGGCTTCTTTTTGACCGCCTCCTTCACAACTGGGGAACTCCTCCGGTTATTCTGGATCAGACCAAAAGTGAAAAAAGTGCAGAGTCTATTAAAAAGAGACTGACTTACAGAGGATACTGGGATGCTGATGTAACCTATAAACAAAAGCTTGATTCCTCTTCTAAGAAAGCTGCAGTTAATTATTTCATCAAGCATAACGAACCTACTCACATTAAGGACTATTTTTACAATATCCCGGATCAGGGGATCAAAGGATACTATACCTACAATCTCAACAGAAGTCTTGTAAGATCTGGTCAGGTTCTCGATCAGACCGTCCTTGAAAAAGAAGTGGCAAGAATTACAGATCTGATGAGAGAGTTCGGTTTCTATAAATTCAATAACCTTAATGATGAGGTTTATTTTGTAGCCGATTCTCTTAAAAGTAGAAAACAGGTTCCGCTCACCCTGGAAATTCACAAGGATTCTTTGGACAGTCCTTATAAAATTTCAACTTTTGGAAATATTGATGTTGCCATTGTAGATCGGGCCAGTGATTATCCTAAAAATACGAAGAAAGACAGTTTAAGGAGAATAAGATTCCATACGATGAATGATAAGTATAAGCTTTCATCGATCTGGAGAGCCATCATCCCGGACAGCAAAAAAGTATTTGATCAAAGCAAGCTTGATGTCACCAAAAGAAATCTTTTGGCGATGAATAACTTCAGCATTGTGAAAGCGAGAGACTCCTTAAGACAAGGGGGAATGAAGGCTCCAAACGACAGTATTGTAGATATTCTGTATGTACTGAAACCTCTTCCGAAATACGAGCTTAAAGTAGGAACTGATGTCAATTATTCCCAGGTATTAAATCTCGGGATCTCTCCTTCTATAGACCTTACGACCCGTAATGTTTTCAGAGGGGCAGAAAACCTGTCTACGAGTCTTTCAGGAACGTTTGGATCCATCAGAAGTACAAAAGATATCGATAAAAGGGTTGCAGCATATGAGATGTCGGCACAGGCCTCTTTAAATTTCCCAAGACTGCTACTTCCTTTTAATTATTATAGGTTCCTACCTAAACGCTATACCCCTACTTCATCGATCTTGCTTGGGGCATCTATACAGAACAATATTGGTTTGGGAAGAGTGATCTTCAACACGGGACTGAACTACCAGGCGAATGTTAATGATCAGGTATATCATAAGCTTACCTTATTTAACACCCAGGTCAGTCTGACTAAAAATAAGGATGCGTATTATGATTATTTCGTGAATGACGGTGTGGTAAGAGATCAGGTATTCGAGGGTTATTTTGACCAGCATTCCGGCCTTAAAGACGAATATAAAGCAGGACTCATTTCCTCTGACAATCTTGCCACCAGAATTCTTAATGATGCAGATTATCGTGCAGGACTCGATCAACAGGGAACTGATCTTTTAACCGCATTCAGAGGAACCTTGGTCAACAAAGACAGACAAACGCAAGATGTACTTATCTCGTCTATGATCTATAATTTTGTTTATAGTGAGATCGGTAAAAAAGAATATCCGAATGCGTTCTATTTTAACGGAAAAGTAGAATTGGCAGGTAATATTTTAAGCCTGTTCAACAAGAAGGATAATAGTGGCGGTGTTGTTACAGGACCACAAAGAACTATTTTTGGATTACCTTATGCCCAATTTGTCAAGTTTGACATTGATACCAGAAAATATTTCAAATTCAATGGAAATCAGACCCTGGTACTGCGTCAGTTTATCGGAGTTGGGATTCCTTATGGAAATTCTGAAGATATGCCGATTATCAAGTCTTATTTCAACGGAGGTTCGAATGATATAAGAGCATGGGTAGCATTTGGCGGATTAGGACCTGCAGATTCTCAGGTAGATGAAAGGGTTCGTACTTATATGACCGACAATGTAAAGCTGACAACGAATATAGAATACAGAATTCCGTTCAACAAAATGTATGAAGGGGCTTTATTTACCGATATTGGGAATACCTGGAGTCTTCATAACTATAATGATGGATATGGAGATGAATTCAAATTCAACAGATTCTTAAAACAGGTGGGTATCGGCAGCGGATTTGGTATAAGAATCAATATCGCCTATGTAACAGCAAGATTCGACTTCGCCTATAAGATCTATGATCCTAATAAACCGGAAGGTGACCGATGGAGATTTAAGAACTTCCAGCCTTTCAAACCTACTCTTAATATTGCATTCGGTTATCCTTTCTAATCAGGAGAAACGCCTAAGATAAAATACACGACAGCAATCACACGGGCGAGGATTTCCCTCGCCTGATTTCTGTAAAAACTTTCAGGTTTTGTCACATCCTGAGCATCAAATCCTAAAGCATTCATATCATTATTTCTCGCAAAAAACAAAGCCCGAAGGTTATGGTAGCCCTGCGATACGATGATGACATTTTTCTTTTTGTAGACATCTTTACAGCGAAGGATGCTTTTATAGGTATTAAAGCCTTTCGGATCTTCTAAGATAATATCTTCTGGAACTCCTTCCTGATAAATCAGATAGTTTTTCATTGCTTTCGGTTCATTATAGCCACGGCTTTTTTCTCCGCTAACAATAATTTTTTTGATCTTTCCGTGATGGTACAACAGAGCGGCTGCATCCATTCTTTTGGTAAAATAAGGATTGGAAAGCCCTGATCTCATCTTGGGAGAAGTGCCGAGAACCAAAGCGATTTCCCGGGGTGGTATTTTGGAGATTTTGGTATAGGTACGTCCATTGGTGAGCCCGAAAACCCAGACATTGCAGAAGCATATCATTAGAATTCCCAATTCCAGTGATATAAAACCTAGCTTAAATATGTTCCTGATCAATCTCAACTAAGATCAAAGTTAAGCTTTATTTTTTGACTTTTCACTATCGACATGCAAGCCAATATATGCCCCTGTCCTTCCTCTTTCTCGGTAAGATACTCATTTTCCAATAGTTCCACCTCTCCTTCTTCCAAAGCACATTCACAACTTCCGCAAATTCCGGATTTACAGGAGTACGGAACAGGGAATTTCTGTAACAAAAGCTGCTGCAGGATCTTATCCCTGTTGTCAGGAAGCTGAGTTGTATATTTTTTCCCCAACATGGTAAATTCTACCTCTATATTTTCAATAAGAGGAAATTCTTTTTCCACGGGGTAAATATCATTATTGAATTCTTCAAAAAGTTCAAAATGAATGTTCTTTTTCGGAATTCCATGGTGATAGCAGGCATTGGCCAATGTTTTAATCATCTCCCCTTTTCCACAGATCAATACTTCGTCTACGGCATCCCAGATCGTGGATTCTTCGTCTGTATCATCCAAATGCAGAATCTGGTTGATGATAAGGTGAAGTTTCTTTTCATCCAACCTGCCATAGAAAAACTGATCTGCAGTCTTTTCCTGTGAGAAGAAGTAAAAGATCTGAAGCCTGTCTCCGCAGGTTCTGGCAAGGTTATCCAGCTGATCACGATAGATCAGATCTTCTGAACTTTTATTTCCGAAAAATAAAAATAATCTTGTTCTGTGCTCGTTATGAAGGATGTTTTTAAAATGGCTTAAAATCGGGGTAATTCCAATACCGGCTGCAAAAGCAACAATGGTTCTGAATTCACTGGGTTTGGAGACTAATGTAAATCTTCCTGCAGGCTCACTTACCAACAGTTCATCTCCCACATTATAGTTCTGAAATAACTGCGAAGTAGCTCCTTCAGGGGAATTTACTTTTATCCCTAAACAGATTCTTCGTTCATAAGGTGCCGAAGTCATTGAGTAATCATTAATAACTTCCTCACCATGTGACTGGAATTTTACACTTACATACTGCCCTGCTTCAAACCTGAAATTTTCTTTTAAATGCTCTGGAATATCGAACTCCAGAGAAAAAGTATTTTTGGTCAGCTCTTCCTTTTTCGCTATTTTTAACCGATGAAACTGTATCAGTTTCCCTTTGTAGATTTGTTGTTCCATAACTTCAATTCAAAAATAGATAAAAAATAATTTATGAAAAAGATAATTTTATCCACGTTACTTCTAACGGCACTTTACAGTTGTAAAAAAGAAACTCCCTCAACGGTACAAAATGTAGCTCCTGTTGAACAGTCTCCAGAAGAGGTTGGTAAATTCCTGGCTAAAAACAATGATACATTATATGTTACGAATTTTTTTGCAACATGGTGTGGTCCCTGCATGAGAGAGATTCCAAGTTTTAAAAACAAAATGCAGGAGCTAAAGGATAAACCAGTAAAATTTACGTTTATCAATCTGGATGAAAAAGAAGACTGGAATACTCACGTTAAAGATTTTGTCACAGAAAACAACCTTGCAGGGAATGTCATCTTGCTGGATGGAAAAAAACTGGACCAGAATTTCTTTTCGAGCAGCTTCAAAACATGGGCCGGAGAATCGATTCCTTTTACATTTATGAGAAAAGGAGATAAAACGGAAGAATATTCGGGAATGATGACGGAAGAAGTATTGAACTCAAAAATTGATTCATTCTTAAAATAAAAACAGACTGTATGCAGTCTTTATGAATCATGTCAAAAAGATTTAAAATCCTGTGTTTACTATTGCTGATCGCAATCATAATAGGTGCGCTCATTAATCTAAATACAGGATTTCTTAGCTTAAGCTTCCAGGATTTCTTTCAGGATTCTTCTCAAAGTCAGATCGCCGAAATCCGGGTCAATCGTGTCCTGGTCATGCTGCTGGCAGGAATTTCCATTCCTACATCCGGCTTTCTGATGCAGGAATATTTTCAAAATCCATTGGCTGGACCTGATATTCTGGGGATTACTTCTGTAGCCAGTTTATCTGTAGCCTTTTATATTTTCTTCTCACATAATATCATACTGCCGGAATTTCTGCAAAACAGTTTTCTGAGCTTAGCTGCTATTGGAGGAAGTTTTATACTGATGCTGGTATTATTATCAATGTCCAGTAAATTCCAGGATAAGTCTTATCTTATTATTTTTGGGTTCCTGGTTTCCGCTTTTGCCGGAGCAATTGTTTCTTTGCTTCAGTTTTATGCGGAGAATCAAAGTCTGAAAAACTATATCCTATGGTCTTTCGGAGCCAATAATATGGTGACCAGAAATCAGATCTATGTTTTGTCGGCTTTGGTATTAACGGGATTATTCTTTTGTTTTAAAACGATTAAACCCCTCATAGGAAATTCCTTAGGGACTTCATATGCACAAAGTTTAGGCGTAAATCTGAAATATCTGAAGTTTCTGATCATCATAACTTCTACTCTGCTTTCTGCTTCCATTACAGCCTTTCTGGGTCCTATTCTGTTTATCGGAATTGTGGTTCCTCATTTCTGCAGAATGATCTATAATCCATCCCAATTATGGCAGCAATGGATTCTCAATATGTTTCTGGGAATGCTGATCATGCTGTTTTTCTCTGTAATCGCAGAAAAGACACAGATCCCTTTGAATGTGATAAGTTCGGTATTTGGGATTCCTGTAATTCTGATGATGCTTTTGAAGCAGAATAAGATATAGTGTTGTTCTCTTTGTTGGACAAATCTTATATAAGCTTTTTATCTTATTGGAAAAACGCAAAGGCGCAATTTTTTTACCTACATCATGTTATAAGGCGCAAAGATTTTGTCTCTGATAAAATATAAAACACCCAATTTCTAAAATCATAAAATGCATCCTCCATTTGCTGAAAATGTTTGATTTTCTTGCGCCTTAAAATATGCGTGATACCATAGACCTTGCGCCTTTGCGTCTTCCAACAATTGATCTGTTATAAACCAAATATTGTATAAGTTTTCTATTAAAAATTCTGACGAGCATAAAAATATTTTGATGTAAAATAAAATATAGTCGTTTCTTGTTGGATAAACGCAAAGACGCAAGGTTTTTAACTAAACCATGTTCTAAGGCGCAAAGATTTTATCTCCGATAAAATATAAAATACAGTATTTCTAAAATCATAAAACACGCGCTCCACTTGCCGAAAATCTTTGATTTTCTTGCGCCTTAAAATTTGCGAAATATGATAGACCTTGCGCCTTTGCGAAACCCAACAATTTGTTCTTAACAGATTTTAATTCTACAATTATCCTTCCAATTATAAAAATCTTTACAGCACATAAAAAAATTACAATCATCCAACAATTCATATATTTATAAAAAATACCACAAATGACAGAAAATGAATTATCAAAAATCGTTTTTGAAGCAGGATTAAAGATCCATAAAAAGCTCGGGTCAGAATTGTTTGAGCACGTATATGAAGAATGCTTATTTTATAAGTTGAAAAAATCCGGGTTTCTGGTTGAAAAACAAAAACTACTTCCAATTATTTATAAAGATCTAAGAATCGAAAATGCATTTAAACTTGATATGATGATTGAAAACAAAGTAATCCTGGAAATCAAAACAGTCGATTACATAAGTCCCATTCACAAAGCTCAGCTTTTGACTTATCTAAAAATGTCCAATTGTAAACTAGGTTTATTGCTCAACTTTCAGTCTGATATATTTAAAAATGGGGTAACAAGGATTGTAAATAATTTATAAACCAAAAATTCAGATAAAAATTGGATAAAGTCGGATTCTTTGTACCTTAAAATAGTATTTTTGTAAAACATTTTGCACTCATTACGTTTAGCCCATCTTAAACATGCATTTACAGATCAAACAAGCCAATATAGGATATAATAAAACATTAATTTCAAATGTTAATACAGGTTTGAAGCTTGGTGATGTATGCTTATTGATTGGAAATAATGGTGTAGGAAAGACAACCCTGATCAAATCTATATTGCATCAGCTTCCTTTACTGGGGGGAGAGATTTCTATTAAGGGTAAAAATGTAAAGAAGCTTTCTGTAAAGGAGATTGCAGAAAATATTGCAATCGTCTTTTCAAAATCTGTGATTCCGCAACATTACACGGTGGAAGATCTTATCTCTTTGGGGAAATACATCTACTACCCGTTTTATTTTGAACTAAAAAAGGAAGACCGCGATGAGGTGATCCATATTATTAATGAACTGGATCTGAATCAATACAGACATACCCTGCTTAAAAATCTTTCTGACGGAAATCTTCAAAAAGCATTTATCGGCCGGGCTATAACGCAGAACTCACCTATTATTATTCTTGATGAACCTACTACTCATCTTGATGAAAAGAATAAGATTATTATCCTTAAAACCCTTAGAAAACTGGCAAAAGAGCAGCATAAAATAATCCTGTTTTCTTCTCATGACTGGAGGCTTGCCAAAGAATTTGCAGATAAAATATGGTATGTAAAGGATCAACAGCTGTATTCAGGTATTGTTGAGGATATTTTGATTCAGCATGATGAACTGACCAATGCTTCCCTATTTCAAATCAACGAGTATTTTATTCCGCCTCATATCTCCGCTCCGCAGTTTCACAAGGAAATGCTGTATTCTTTGCTTCAAAAAAACTTCCAAAAAGACCTTTCTTCCCTTAATTTTGAATTTCAAAACGATTTTTGGGTAATCACTAAGGATTCCGCAAAGCACAAATGCGGATCTTTTGAAGAAATCATCAATTTCATCGTAAACATTTATTAATCCGCACTTTTCTTTGATTATTTCACATACTATGCATGCATAGTATTATGCTAGTCATATAATTTAATCTACTTATTTCCAGCTTATTAACAAAATTTAACGTTAATAAATACTATGCATGCATAATATTTACTAAATTTGGGTAAAACCATTAGCGCAAAAATTGATGGATAATAACAAGGAAAAAATAGAAAACGTAGACTTAATTTTAAAACAGACCTGGTTGGCTGTTTCGAAAATGTACACAGAACTGGCTCAGGAACATGATTCTACAGCAGTACAGGCCCTCACTCTTCTTAAAATTGACCCCAAGGAAGGCACCAGAAGTACCAATCTGGGTCCTAAGATGGCTATAGAACCCACTTCTTTAACGAGAATTATCAAACTCTTAGAAGACAACGGATATATCTATAAAGAAAAGACCACTACAGATAAAAGAGAGGTGATCATCAAACTTACAGATAAAGGGCTGAACTCAAGAAATATGTCCAAAGAGGTTGTCGTCAACTTCAATAAAAAGGTGATGGAGAAAATTGCTCCTGAAAAAATGGAAACCTTTAAAGAAGTAATGACGGAGATCATGAAAATCGCAAACGAATTATTAAATAACAGAAAATAAATGATAATGAAACCGCTAGGTGACATAGGATCTTATTAAATAATAAAAATTTACATATGAAAAGAAGAATCAAACATGTAACGGTTCTTGGTTCAGGAATTATGGGTAGCGGTATCGCAGCTCACTTCGCCAACATCGGCGTTGAAGTGTCACTTTTAGACATTGTTCCTTTTGAACTGACTGAGGCTGAACAGAAAAAAGGTTTGACCAAAGATGATAAGGCAGTAAGAAACAGAATTGCTACCGAAAACTTTGAAAAACTTAAAAAAGCAAGTCCTGCACTTCTTTATTCTCCAAAATTTGCAGACAGAATCAAAGTTGGAAATTTTGACGACGACTTACCAAAAATAAAAAATACGGACTGGATCATTGAAGTGGTGGTAGAAAGACTTGATATTAAAAAGTCAGTATACGAAAAGATAGAGCAGTTCAGAAAACCGGGAACATTAATTTCTTCTAATACATCAGGTATTCCTATTCATCTATTGACAGAAGGAAGAAGCGAAGATTTCAAAAAATACTTTGCAGGTACTCACTTCTTCAATCCGGTAAGATACCTTCCTCTTCTTGAGATTATCCCTACCAACGATACAGCTCCTGAGATCATAGACTTCTACATGAACTATGGTGCTAAATTCTTAGGAAAAACTACCGTTCTGGCAAAAGATACTCCGGCATTCATTGCCAACAGAATCGGGGTATTCTCTATGATGGATCTTCTTCACAATGTACAGAAACTGGGCTTAACGGTTTCTGATGTTGATAAATTAACCGGTCCTGTAATTGGACGTCCAAAATCTGCAACATTCAGAACAGCAGATGTGGTAGGTCTTGATACTTTGGTTATGGTAGCCAACGGCGTTCGTCAGAGTGGAGCCGAAGCTAACGATTTCAATGACGTATTTGCCCTTCCTGGCTATATCCAGAAAATGATGGATAATAAATGGCTGGGTTCAAAAACGGAGCAAGGATTCTATAAAAAAGTGAAAAACGCAGAAGGAAAATCTGAAATTCACGGATTGAACCTTGATACACTGGAGTACGAACTTCAAGGAAAATCATCATTCCCTACCTTAGAATTAACAAAGTCTATTGATAAACCTATTGACAGATTCAAGGTATTGATCGGAGGAAAAGATAAAGCAGGTGAACTATACAGAAAATCTTTAGGGGCACTATTCGCTTATGTATCTCACAAAGTACCTGAAATTTCTGACGAAGTATATAAAATTGATGACGCCATGAGAGCTGGTTTCGGATGGGAAAACGGTCCATTTGAAATATGGGATGCTGTAGGGGTTCAGAAAGGTATTGAGCTGGCTAAAGATGCAGGATATGAAGTTTCAGACTGGGTAAAAAATGTAGAAACCTTCTATAAAGTAAATGATGAAGGACAAAGCATCTATGTTGATAAAAACTCAGGACAATACAACAAAATCCCTGGACAGGATGCCTTCATTATCCTTGATAATATAAGAAAAAACAAAACGCTTTGGAGCAATTCAGGAGCCGCTATTGAAGATCTTGGTGACGGAATCATCAATTTTGAAATCCGCTCAAAAATGAACTCTCTTGGAGGTGAAGTTCTTGATGGATTAAACAGAGCTATTGATTTAGCAGAAAAAGAATACGACGGTCTAGTAGTAGGAAATCAAGGGGCTAACTTCTCTGTAGGTGCCAACCTTGCGATGATCCTTATGATGGCTATCGAGCAGGATTGGGATGATTTAAATATGGCAATTGCTTATTTCCAAAAATCGATGATGAGAGTACGCTACTCCTCTATTCCTGTAGTAGTAGCTCCTCACGGAATGACTTTAGGAGGAGGCTGCGAAATGACCATGCATGCAGACAGAGTGGTTGCCGCAGCAGAGACTTATATCGGACTTGTTGAAACAGGTGTTGGTGTAATTCCTGGCGGTGGCGGAACTAAAGAACTTACTCTAAGAACTTCCAGAGAATTCCATAACGATGACGTAAAAAATAACAGACTTCGTGATGCCTTCATGAATATTGCTATGGGTAAAGTAGCTACTTCTGCTTATGAAGCTTATGATATGGGAATCCTTGAAAAAGGGAAAGATATTGTTTCCGTAAGCAAAAACAGACAGATTGCCGAAGCTAAAAAAGTGGCAAAACTATTGGCAGAGCAAGGCTATACTCAACCTATCGAGCAGAAAGTAAAAGTTCTTGGTAAAGATGCATTAGGAATGTTCTACGTAGGTACAGACCAGATGTTAACAGGAAAATACATTTCTGAACACGATAAGAAAATTGCTGACAAACTGGCCAACGTTATGGTAGGTGGAAACTTATCTGAACCAACAGTTGTTACTGAACAATATCTATTGAACCTTGAAAGAGAAACCTTCCTTCAGCTTTGTGGTGAAAGAAAAACTCTGGAGAGAATTCAGTATATGTTACAAAATGGAAAACCGTTGAGAAATTAATTTGTACAATGTAAAAAGTATAATGTACAAAGTATTTTAAATGATGTTTTTAATATTCAGATCATGCACAATTTCAGAGAATTGGAAGTTTGGAAAAAGGCAATCAATTTAACTACGCTTTTTTATAAATTTTCAAAGTTATATCCTAAAGATGAGCTCTTTGGTTTAACATCACAAGCCAGGAGATGTATGGTTTCAATCCCATCAAATATTGCAGAGGGAGCAGGAAGAGGTACTGATAAACAATTTGTTCAGTTTCTTTCTATTGCACTTGCTTCTTCGTTTGAATTTGAAACACAACTCATTGTTGCAAAAAATTTAGAATATATTTCAAATGAAAACTATGACCTGGTTTTTACTGAATTAAAACATGTTCAAAATATGCTTGTCAAATTAATCAATAATTTTAAATAACAACCAGGGTACATTGTACTTTGTACATTGTACATAATACTATAAAAAAATGAAAACAGCATACATCGTAAAAGGATTCAGATCAGCAGTAGGAAAAGCACCAAAAGGTACCCTACGCTTCACACGTCCTGACGTAATGGCGGCTACCGTTATTGAAAAATTAATGGCTGAGCTTCCGCAATTAGATAAAAACAGAATTGATGACCTTATTGTAGGAAATGCAATGCCTGAAGCAGAGCAAGGATTAAACGTAGCCCGTTTGATCTCCTTAATGGGTCTAAATACAGATAAAGTTCCGGGGGTAACCGTAAACAGATATTGTGCATCAGGAAGTGAGGCGATTGCGATTGCTTCTGCAAAAATTCAGGCTGGTATGGCAGATTGTATCATTGCCGGTGGTACTGAGTCGATGTCTTATATCCCGATGGGTGGTTATAAGCCGGTTCCTGAAACTGATATAGCAAAGACTAACCCTGATTACTATTGGGGAATGGGTTATACGGCTGAAGAAGTAGCAAAACAATACAACATTACCAGAGAAGAGCAGGATCAGTTTGCTTTTGAATCTCATATGAAGGCTTTAAAAGCGAATCAGGAAGGTAAATTTGCGAATCAGATTGTACCCATTCCTGTAGAATATAACTTCCTTGATGAAAATCAGAAGATTCAGACCAAGAAATTTGATTTCTCGGTAGATGAAGGTCCTAGAGCTGATACTTCTTTAGCAGGTTTAGCTAAACTGAGACCTGTATTTGCCAACGGAGGAAGCGTAACTGCCGGAAACTCTTCTCAGATGAGTGATGGTGCTGCTTTTGTCATGGTCATGAGCGAAGAAATGGTAAAAGAACTGGGTCTTGAGCCGGAAGCAAGATTAGTAGCTTATGCAGCAGCTGGTCTTGAACCGAGAATCATGGGTATGGGACCTATCTATGCTATTCCTAAAGCATTAAAACAGGCAGGCTTAGAATTGAAAGACATCGATTTGATCGAACTTAACGAAGCATTTGCTTCTCAATCTGTAGCAATCAAAAAAGAACTAGGCTTAAATCCTGACATATTAAACGTAAACGGAGGTGCAATTGCTCTTGGACACCCACTTGGATGTACAGGAACCAAACTTACCGTTCAGCTTCTTGACGAAATGAGAAGAAGAGGCAACAAATACGGAATGGTTTCTATGTGTGTGGGAACAGGACAGGGAGCTGCGAGTATTTTTGAACTACTTTAAGAAATTTTGAATCATGGATTTTAAATTTTAGATTGATGCAAAAAGAAAATTTAATCAAGGAAAAGACATTTAATTTTGCTTTAGCAATTATTGATCTTTATAAAATTTGTAAATCTCAAAATGAATTCATCCTTTCAAAACAATTATTACGAAGTGGGACTTCTATTGGGGCAAATGTTCAGGAAGCTTTAGCTGGATTTTCAGAGAAAGATTTTCTTCACAAAATGTCAATTGCAAGTAAAGAAGCCAGAGAAACACAATATTGGATTGATTTGTTATCACAATCTCAATTGGTAAAATTTGATGAAATAAAATATAAAGAAGAAATACAAAGTATTGTAAATATTTTAACATCAATTGTCAAAACACTTCAAGAGAAATTAAAACGGAAAGCATAATTCAAAATCCATAATCAAAAATTCAAAATTAAATAACTAAAAATTTAAAATAATAACAAATGGGCAACATAGTAAAGGGCGGGGAATTCCTAATCAAACAAATTCCTGCAAACGAAATTTTCAGCATTGAAGAACTGAATGAGGAGCAAAAAATGCTTCGCGATTCTGCAAAAGAATTTATCGACAGAGAGGTGGTTCCTCAAAGAGAGCGTTTTGAGAAGAAAGATTATGCATTCACTGAAGAAACAATGCGTAAGCTTGGTGAAATGGGGATGTTGGGAATTGCTGTTCCTGAAGAGTACGGAGGTCTTGGAATGGGCTTTGTAACGACCATGCTTGCCTGCGACTATCTTTCCGGAACTACGGGTTCATTGGCAACTGCTTATGGAGCACATACCGGAATCGGGACTTTGCCAATCGTTCTTTACGGAACTGAAGAGCAGAAGAAAAAATATCTTCCGGATTTAGCTACGGGAACTAAGTTTGGAGCTTATTGTCTTACTGAGCCGGACGCAGGTTCTGATGCCAACTCTGGGAAAACAAAAGCAAAACTTTCCGAAGACGGAAAACATTATATCGTCAACGGACAGAAAATGTGGATTTCTAATGCAGGATTTGCAGATACGTTCACTTTATTTGCTAAAATTGATGATGATAAAAACATTACAGGTTTCGTGATCAACAGATCTGAACTTGAGAACCCGGAAAGCTTAACTTTCGGTGAAGAAGAGCATAAATTAGGGATTCGTGCTTCATCTACCCGTCAGGTATTCTTCAACGATATGAAGATTCCTGTGGAGAACCTTTTGGGAGAAAGAAACAATGGTTTCAAAATCGCTTTGAATGCATTGAACGTTGGCCGTATCAAATTGGCGGCGGCATGTTTAGATGCACAGAGAAGAATCTTAAACCACTCTATCCAGTATTCTAACGAAAGAAAACAGTTTGGAGTTTCTATTTCAACTTTCGGAGCTATCAGAAAGAAGCTTGCTGAAATGGCAACCGGAGTTTTCGTAAGTGAGGCTGGTTCTTACAGAGCGGCAAAAAATATTCAGGATAAAGTAGACGAATTGGTAGCTGGTGGTATGGATCATCAGGCTGCAGAGCTGAAAGGTGTTGAAGAATTCGCAGTAGAATGTTCAATCCTGAAAGTATTCGTTTCTGATCTTGCTCAACACACTGCTGATGAAGGAATCCAGGTGTACGGTGGTATGGGATTCTCTGAAGATACTCCTATGGAAGCGGCATGGAGAGATTCAAGGATTTCAAGAATCTATGAAGGAACAAACGAAATCAACAGACTATTGGCTGTTGGAATGTTGATCAAGAGAGCAATGAAAGGAGAATTGGATCTTTTATCTCCTGCAATGGCGATCAGCAAAGAACTGATGGGTATTCCTTCATTCGAAGTGCCTGATTATTCAGAATTCATGAGCGAAGAAAAAGCAATTATCGCTAACCTTAAGAAAGTATTCCTTATGGTTTCCGGAGCGGCTCTTCAGAAATTCATGATGGATATTGAAAAACAACAGCACTTATTGTTGAATGCTTCTGAAATCCTTAACCAGATCTATATGGCAGAATCTGCGGTATTAAGAGCAGAGAAACATTTCTCTCCTGAATCTGTAGAAGCGGCTATGGCTCAATTGAACCTTTATAAAGCGGTTGAGAAAATCATCACAGCGGCTAAAGAAGGAATTGTTTCTTTCGCTGAAGGAGATGAGCAGAGAATGATGCTTTCAGGATTAAGAAGATTCACGAAATATACCAACCATCCGAATGTAGTAGCTTTAACTGAAAAAGTTGCAGCTCACTATATTGAAAAAGGAGCTTATTAGTCTCTGATAACATAAATTTGATTCAAAACGTCCCATTCCCGGGGCGTTTTTTATATATTTAGCCGATAAAAATCTGGTCATTAATCAATGAAGGTAAAATCATATTTTCTACTTATCACATCTCTAATATCAGGGATCTCTTTTTCGCAAACCAAACCCAATGATACATTGAAATGCCAGACCCTTTTTGAGGACCTGGTTGTAAGTAAAGTAACCGATGCTTACGAAAACAGGCCTACTCAACCCATTGTATCAACACCTCGTGGACCTGCGGTCTGTGGTACTCCAGAAACTGGGGAAACCAGAGAAGCTGAAAGAAATCGGTGTAGGAATGGTCAAATGATACTTGAGAAATACCCTTTTGTGATTGATGAAATCAAAAAAAAGGCAACTGAGTATCCCAACTACAAAAAGGCAGATATATTTTGGCTGGAAAAAGATAAGACACAAGGTGATAAAAACATCAACGCTTATAGAGAAAAAGAACTTAAGAAATGGATGACTCACGGCAATCATTCCTATTTTTCAGCAATTATTATATCAGATAAAACGGATGGTAAGCAAGAAAAAATAACCCTTACGATAAGATTTCCCGGGCAAGTCATTACAAAACACTACAAATTATGATCTAAGGATCAATAATTTTTACTAATTTTATTTTAATTTAAAACTTTTAACCCTAGCAGCACTCATGAAAGCACTATTATTTCCCCTACTCTTACTTTCCATTACACTTACCGCACAGGAAAAAGAAAAACCTGAAGCACTTCTTAAGAAAACAGATACTTTAAAAAAGGATAATAAGGAGCAGATCTCCGGAGTTGTGGAATCCAAAACAGCCAGACAACAAAAAGATTTCTATAAGATACTTACCAAGAAACCTAAGGACTCCCCTGTTTATATGGCTTTAAAAGAACATGATAAGGATTATTCAAAATATAAAATTCTGAATGCCATTACCCCTGAAAAGCCCAAAACGAATCTCGACAAGATCCCCAAATCTACCAAATAACCCTCAGATAACCATTCATAAAAAACTAATATACTATGGGAAAATTTATTATTTCAAAAAGAACGAACGGAGATTTTCAATTTAATCTTAAGGCCGGAAACGGACAGGTCATCCTAACCAGCCAGGGATACAGCACCAAATCTTCCTGCGAAAACGGAGTCAATTCTGTAAAAACCAATTCACAGGAAGACACAAAATTTGAGAGAAATACAGCCAAAGACGGCAGATGCTATTTCAACCTTAAAGCCGGAAACGGACAGATCATAGGCACCAGCCAGATGTATGAATCTGATAACGGGATGGAAAACGGCATCGACTCTGTAAAAAACAATGCTCCGCATGCATCTGTGGAGGATGAAACCGAAGGATAAACTAACGTGAAATAATCTTAATAAAAATGCCTTATTTTTTTAAGGCATTTTTTATTTTTGTAGTCTATTTTCTCAGAAAAATGACAAAAGAAGAACTACTGAATAAAGCAATCAAAATAGCCGATAAGGCACACAAAGGTCAAACTGATAAATACCATGCTCCTTACATCGCCCACGTCATGCGTGTGATGGAATATGGCAAAACAATGGATGAAAAAATTGTAGGTGTACTGCACGACGTTGTAGAAGATCATCCGCTGGAATTCAGCCTGGATTATTTAAGAACCGAGGGATTTCCTGAATACATTATTTTCGCCATCAGCTGCCTTACAAAATTTGATCCTGAAGAGGATTATGACGAATTCGTGAAAAGAACGGAAAGATCTCCGCTGGCAGTTGCCGTAAAGCTGAACGATCTGCGTGATAATATGGACCTGAGAAGAGTAAACAGAGAGCTTACTCCCAAAGACATCAAAAGGTTTAATAAATACCTGAAAGCCTATCGTTACCTGATAGAGAAATACTAATAAAAACACATGACTAATAACCTACCAAAAATTTCATCAGCTTATCAATCTAAGTTGATTTCTGCTGTTGTATCCGTATCCGCTTTTTTTCTGATGTATCTGATACTGATAGCGGCCGCTCTCCTAATGGTTTTCTTATTGGGATATGGCGCCATCAAATTATTAAGTATACAATTCAATTACTTTACAATGCTTGGCGCTGCGGGACTATTCAGTGTGGGTGTTTTTGTATTTATCTTTCTCGTTAAATTTATTTTCAGAAAATCAAATTACAGCACACGCCATCTTATAGAGGTCCATCGGTCTCACCAGCCTGAGCTGTTTGCGATCATTGATGAAATTGTAGCGGAAACAAAAGTAAAAGCCCCTCAAAAAGTTTTTCTTTCTCCGGATGTGAATGCCAGTGTAAGCTATAATTCTGTTTTTTGGAGCATGTTCCTGCCTGTAAGGAAAAATTTAACAATTGGGGTTGGACTGATCAACTCAACAAGCGTAGGAGAATTAAAAACAATTCTGGCTCACGAATTCGGGCATTTCTCCCAAAGAAGTATGAAGCTGGGAGGCTATGTCAACCAGGCTGAAAAAATTATTTTCGAAACCGTATACAATAACAAAGACTATGAAAATTTCATCATGGAGTTTTCAGGAAATGCCATTTTTAAATTTTTTGGTCTGATCTCGGTCAGCTTCATCAATGCTTTTCAGTCTGTTCTTAAAACGAGCTCCAATTTCCTTTTTAAAAACCATGCTTCCCTTCAAAGAGAAATGGAATATCATGCTGATGCCATTTCAACCTTTATTACCAACCGAGAGGAACAGACATCATCTTTATTAAGGCTGGAACTCAGTGATGTTGCTTTCAATCATTCTTTCAACTTCTATATTGAAAGCGAGCAGAAGTATCTTCCCAAAGATCTTTATAAGAATCAGGTTTCTTTGATGAAAATTTTATCCGAAAGAAATAATCATCCTTATGTAAACGGACTTCCTCAAATAGATCCTGAAGATCTTACCCGTTATAATAAATCAAGGATAGAAATTGAAGACCAATGGACCTCCCATCCCGATATTTTAAAAAGAATTGAAAGGATAAAAACCAACGAAACCCAAAATATTCCTTCAGATCACAGGTATGCAAAAGAAATCATCAATGGTTTTGATACAATCTGTGAAACCATGACCGCCAAATACCTGACTTTATACGGCGTAAAAAATGTAGGAGAGGTCATAGATGATGAACAATTTGTAGCCCTTTACCTGGACAAAAGCACCTATCAGACCTTCAGCGTAAACTTTAACGGATACTACGAAAGACATCATCCCGTTTTAGAAAATATCGAATCTGTAATTGCCGATTTTGTACCGGATCATGAACATGATTTCTTCAGTGATAAAAAAGTCTCCCTGGTTTATGAAAAAACTGGAATAGAAAATGATCTGCAAACGCTGCAATATTTAGCTTCCCATCCGAAAGAAATAACGACATTCAGGTTTGATGCTATTTTATACAAATCCAAAGATGCAGTAAGTCTTATTCCCAGACTGGAAAAAGAACTGAAAAAGGTAAAAGAAGAACTTCAGGAAAACGACAAAGCTATTTTCCGCCACTATTACCATATTTCCAGTGAAGATGTGAAAAAGGAGCTTTTCAGTAAATACCGCACATTTGCAATACTGGATAAGGAGTTTGATGATTTTCAGAAAAGCCTTAATGAGTTTACAGGATATTTACAGTTTATGGCTGTTACTTTACCTTTTGAAGAGATCCGTAAGCACAGAGCCAAGCTATTGAAAGCTGAAGAACCTTTCAAACAAAAGGTCAGAGAACTTCTCGAAAACTCTGCTTATAAGGAGGCATTGAATGAGGAAGATAAAAATCTTTTACAGCAGTTTGTAGATTCTGAATATATCTATTTCAATAAAGACCGGTATATTGACCATGAAGTAAGCTCAGTATCTTTAGTAATTGAAAAATACCAGGCTTTACTTAATGATCATTATCTCAATTCTAAACTGGAGTTGTTGAATCTTCAGTCAGGTTTGCATAAAAATTAATCCGCACCCGGGAAATCGTAAGTCTTCACATGATGATCTGTACCGTCGATATTGATATTCAGAGCCAGGTAGACAAAATGTAAATTTTTGTTCCCTTTAGCTTCGAATTCACGTTGCCACAGATAGCCGCTCACAATTCCGAAGTAATCATCGATCTGATAGCCGAAACCGCCATATACCCTGTTTCTGGCAAAAGTAGGCGTCATAGGACTTACAAAAAAGATTTCATCGTAAGCATTCGCAAATACAGTTCCTTTCTTAATGGTCTTGGAATTCAAAGGCACACTTACATTCAGACGGTATCGGTAGCGCATTCTCTGCGAGGTCTGGTCTGTTTTAGGCTCATAAAACCAACTCTTTTCAACACGGAAACGGTTTTCAAATTTCACGATACCTTTTTTAAGATCAATGACATCCTGAAGCCATACCCTGAACTCTTCCCTGCTTAAGCTGTGATCTTTATAATTGACATATCTTCCGAGCCCCACAAAAGGTTTATGATTCTTGGTAAGATTATATCCCAGCCCTCCTTTTATCTCATAATAATCGGGATAGGTATAATCTTCGTTACCACGCATCTGCCCTTCGCCATAGAGGAAAAATTTCGGATGAAACTTGTAGGTTAGAGTCACTGCATTGAAGCTGGAAATGTGTTCCTGAGCTTTGAAAAAAGAAATACCAAGTAGCAAACCTAAGCCTAAAAGACGTTTCATAAAAAATTTTTGCAAATGTAATTTTTTTAACAATTTGTTAATATTAAGTTTAATTCATATTTAACTTAACATCTAATTAACATTGATTATATAAGAAAACCCAATATGGAACCACCTTTGCGGCATGGCCACTCCAAATGCTTCCGTATATTTCGTATTCGTAAGATTATTAACCAAAACGTATACGGAATAATCTTTTTTCGCAAAACTAAGCTTTTCATCAAGAAGATTATAAGTTCCAAGATTCACCCTTTCATTGTAGCGGTAAACAAGCTCATTGGTAAAGTTTTTCAGGAACTTCACTTCCAATTTGGAAATCAGCTGATGTCTCAGATTATCCAGGATATATCTTGAAACCAGGCCATTTTTTTCCTCATACTTGCTGTCGATGTACGTATATCCAACCGTATATTTCAACCAGTCGATCGGTCTGTGGCTCCATTCTGCCTCAATCCCTTTGGTCTTAATATCTCCTACATTCTGTGCATACCACACTTTATCACTCAGATCCGTTTTCACCCAGTCGATAGAATTGCTGGAATTCCTTAAGAATCCGCTGACTTTAGCCAAAATATTTTTGTTCTGATACTGATAGCCAATTTCTGATGACAGCGCATTTTCAGGACGCAAATCCGGGTTTCCCTGCTCGGTTTTACTGACGTAATAAAGATCTGTAAATGTAGGGACACGATGTACTTTTGCTATATTTCCATACACTTTGCTGTTGGGAGTAAAATTATAGCCCACATCAAGTCCCGGATAGAAAAAGTTACCTTCTTTAGAATAATTGGCCCATGAAATTCCCGGGCTGATATTCAGCTTTTTATCCAGTAATGAAAAGTGGTGTTCAAAGAAAACCTGAGAAACAAAACGGTTTCTGTCTCCTAAATTACTGCTTACCAAAAGCTCTTTTCTCAGTTCCACTCCAATTCCGGTAGTTCCTAATCCCCACTGGTAGCTTGAATTCACTTCACCACCTACGTTATTTCCAATGTGCATATTTCTGTAGAATCCGGGATTCCATCGGTCATAAAGGTACATATCCTGCCCTCTTCTCCAGTATACATTAGAATTAAGCTTCAGCTTTCCGAACGTCTGCTGATGCGCCAAACTTACTATAGAAGCCTGTGTTTCTTCATACTGTTTTGTAGCATCTTTAGAGGCATAAAAACCATTTGCTCCAAATTTCTTTTCGGAAAAACCGGCCTGTAGTCTAAGATCTCCGTTCTTAATATTCAGTTTTCCCTGATAAAATACATTTCTGATCTCATAATCGGTATTGAACATATAGCCTTCCGAAGAAGCAGAATTGGCCTGAAGTGAATTGGAAAATTTTTCATTTCCAACCTGAGCATTGAATCCCAGCCCATAAGAGCCATAATCTCCGCCTTCAGCACTTATTTTAACCTTTTTACCTGGTGTTGTTTTTGTGATGATATTGATCACTCCTGCATAAGCATTCTGCCCGAAACGTCGGGCTGCCGGACCTTTGATGATTTCAATCTTTTCTACATCTTCGAGGTCCACAGGAATATTCATATTATTGTGTCCGGTCTGGGAGTCATTCATTCTGATCCCATTCAGCAGCAAAAGAACCTGTTCAAAAGAACTTCCACGAAAACCAATATCACTCTGCACCCCATTGGCACCTCTCCTTCTGATGTCCATTCCCGGTACCTGCTGCAGGATTTCATCAATGCTTTTTGCAGGTGAACTGGCAATTTCTTCTTTGGTGAGTACACTGATATTCTGGTTGGCACTTTTATAAGGTGTAGAGATAAATTTCCCCTGAAATTCAATGCTTTCAATATCCGTTGTCTTCTCCTGTGCATTTACCCAAAGTAAAGATCCCAGAAAAAAAGCACTTCCTATCTTTTTGATCATAATCGTTTCCGTAGTTTTCTTTAATAACAGGATTCAAAAGTAAGGGAGTTCACCAATACAGACAAATGATACTTGTCATAAAAACAAATCATCACAATTCAATTTTATCTCAATTTCTTTGATTGTTAACAACATAAATCTCCGCTCTGATCATCTTTAGTCATAGCAGAAAACAAAAAAAGCTATCTCGCGGAGACAGCTTGTGTGAGGGAGTAATTATTATCTTTTTCTCATTAAATGTGTAACCAGATCTCTGAATAATTTTCTCATTGTTCTATTACAAATTTAGGTGTACAATTTTAAAAAATTTTAAAACATAAAACAATACTTTACTAAAAAAATACAATGTATTGGACAAAATCACATAAGACCCTGTAAAATAAATACAAAAACAAGGATAAGTCCACAAAACAGATTGGTTTTTATTAATTTTTGAAGTTACTGTTCCCAATTTTTGCCGACAATTAATGCTCATTATAACAATTTTTAACAATAAGATATGCATAAAATTTTCACTAAAAATTCGTAATTTTGTGGGTCTTAATTTTACAATGAAAGTATTCTTTTTTTCGACTGTATTTTTGACAGATACCCTCAAATTCAAGAATAGTTTTAAAGTTGGATGGATGACAAAAAAGCCTGGAATATTCTATGGCAAAACACCATTACCGATGCTTATAATACAAGCCGGTTACTTTTATGAATAAACAAAATATGGCTAACGCAACCGATATTGATATTAAAAAACAGATATTCGTTAAGAATGCTCATCTTAACAATCTGAAACATATAGACGTTCTGATTCCGAAAAATAAACTGATCGTGATTACAGGAGTTTCCGGAAGTGGTAAATCTTCTCTTGCTTTTGATACGATCTATGCGGAAGGACAGAGAAGATATGTTGAAAGTTTGAGTTCTTATGCCCGTCAGTTCTTAGGAAAGCTTGAAAAACCTAAAGTTGACGATATTAAAGGACTGGCACCTTCCATTGCTATCCAGCAGAAAGTAATTTCGTCCAATCCAAGATCAACGGTAGGAACCTCTACGGAGATCTATGATTATATGAAGCTTCTGTTTGCCAGAATCGGAAAGACCTTTTCTCCGGTTTCCGGTGAAGAAGTAAAAAAAGATTCAGTTACTGATGTTGTAGATTTCATTAAGGCCTCTAAAAAAGAGACTTCATTCCTGTTGACAGCTCCTCTGGAATATGATGCAGACAATTTTAAGGAAACCCTGAATGTTCTGAAACTGGCAGGTTTCACAAGACTTGAGATCAATGGAAATGTAGCCGGAATTGAAGATCTGGAAAGTTTTGGATTCGCGCCCGAAAAAGGAATGCACATCAATCTTGTGATTGACCGTTTTTCTTATGAAGAGGATGAAAGTTTTCTGCAGCGACTGGCCGATTCTATCCAGATGGCATTTTACGAAGGACGTGGATACTGTTCATTAAAGAATGTAGATACAGGAAAAGTAAAAGAATTCTCGAATAAATTTGAGCTGGACGGAATGGAATTCCTGGAGCCAAACGTTCATTTTTTCAGTTTCAACAATCCATACGGAGCCTGTCCGGCTTGTGAAGGATACGGAAAGGTAATCGGAATTGATGAAGATCTTGTCGTTCCGAATAAAACCCTCTCAGTCTATGAAGATGCAATTGTATGCTGGAAAGGGGAAACCATGAGCGAATGGAAAAAGGATTTTATCAAAAAAGCAGGTGACTTCCCTATTCATAAGCCTTATCATCAGCTGACCAAGGAACAGAAAAACTTCCTGTGGAAAGGTGATGGAAAGGGTAATTTCCCATGCATCAACAATTTCTTCAAAATGCTTGAAGAAAACCTTTATAAAATCCAGTACCGTGTGATGCTTTCGCGCTACAGAGGAAAAACCCTATGCCCTACCTGTGAAGGACTGAGACTTCGTGAAGAAACAAGCTGGGTAAAAGTTGACGGACACAACATTCAATCGATGATTGAACTTCCGTTGGATGAACTGGAACCAATGATCAATGGATTAAAACTTTCTAAACATGACCAGGAAGTAGCCAAAAGATTATTATACGAAATTACAACCCGACTGGAATTCTTACTCAAGGTCGGTTTAGGATATTTAACTTTAAACAGAACTTCGAATACGTTATCCGGTGGGGAAAGTCAAAGGATTAATCTTGCAACCAGCCTGGGAAGTTCTCTGGTAGGTTCCATTTATATTCTTGATGAACCTTCCATAGGTCTTCATTCTAAAGATACGGAAAACCTGATTGAGGTATTGAAAAACCTTCGTGATCTGGGAAATACCGTGATTGTTGTAGAGCATGATGAAGATGTAATGAGGGCAGCAGACTATATTATTGACATTGGACCGGAAGCAGGTTATCTTGGTGGTGAGCTGGTATTTGCAGGAGATTATAAAGATCTGAAAAAAGCGAATACCCTGACCTCGGAATACCTTACCGGAAGGTTGGAAATAAAAGTTCCTGAAAAGCGCAGAAAAGCAAAAGAATGGATCCACATCAAAGGAGCCCGCCAGAATAACCTCAAGAATATAGACGTAGATGTTCCTTTGGAAAATCTGGTTGTAATCTCCGGTGTTTCGGGAAGTGGTAAATCTACTTTGATGAAAGAAATTCTGACCAACGATATTCAGATTCAGCTGGGAATGGGCGGTAAAAAAGGAGATTATGATTCTGTAGAATTCCCGAAAAAGCTGATCAAAAATATAGAACTTATTGATCAGAACCCGATCGGAAAATCTTCCCGTTCAAATCCTGTAACCTACCTGAAGGCTTATGATGACATCCGTGATCTTTTTGCGAAACAAAAAGTAGCGAAAATGATGGGTTACAAGCCGAAGCACTTCTCTTTCAACGTAGACGGCGGAAGATGTGACGAATGTAAAGGAGAAGGTGTAATCAATGTATCGATGCAGTTCATGGCAGATATTGAGCTGGAATGTGAAGTATGTAAAGGAACACGTTTCAAAAGTGAAATTCTTGAAGTAAAATTCGATGAAAAAAGCATCTCAGACATCCTTCACATGACTGTAGATGAGGCTCTGGCCTTCTTTAAAGATAATAATGAAGAAAAGATCGTTACCAAGCTGAGACCGTTACAGGAAGTAGGATTAGGCTATCTTCAGCTGGGACAGAGTTCTTCTACGCTTTCAGGAGGTGAGGCACAACGTGTAAAACTCGCTTCTTTCCTTGTAAAAGGAGTAACTACTGATAAAACCTTATTTATCTTTGACGAACCTTCTACAGGTCTTCATTTCCACGATATTCAGAAACTCTTGAAATCATTGCAGGCATTGATTGATCTGGGTCACTCGGTCATCGTTATCGAGCACCAGCCTGACATCATCAAATGCGCAGACTACATCATCGACATCGGCCCTGAAGCAGGAAAACATGGTGGTGAAGTTGTATTTGCAGGAACTCCTGAAGATCTGACAAAGAACAAAAAATCTTACACCGCAAAATACATCAAGGAAAAACTTGAACATTAAATATAAAACAGAGAGCCATTGAGCTCTCTGTTTCTTTATGTAAGTTAGTTTTTAAGATAGTGTATTATACAGAAAAGGACTCTTTCTTATATAAGCAGTATCCCCGATCTGCGAAATTAAAAAGGCTGCAAGATCCGAGGCGCTTATATTGCCACCTTTACAGTCTATCAGATTGGTCTCAGTCGGAAAATGTTCCTCCGTAAGATCAATCAATGGTAATCTTACCAAAGTCCAATCCAGACAGCTTTCCAGAAGCAGTTCATACTCTTTTTGTTTATCTGCCGTTGTCTCAGGGTAGTTTTGGTACATCCAGTCTGTAGCCATTTTTACCCGTTCATTCTTTTGATCAGATTGGGTATCTATGCTCAAACCGGTAGTGACAATATAGCGTTTGGTTCCATATTTATTCATCGCCCGGATAATATTTTTTGTCGCATCACTGAAGATTGACTTTTCTCCTTTTGGTTGCCCTAGTGTACTCATAACAATATGGCAGCCATTGATCAGTGAATCGACTGCTGACTGATCTCTTGCATCCCCTTTTACAACCTTAATGAGCGGATTCTGAATGTTGAAATTTTCAGGATTTCGCAGTAAGAGTTTAAGGGAATAGCCTTTCTGAAGAAGGTTTTGTACCAGATATTGACCGGATTTTCCGGTTCCGCCGATTACGGCAATTTTATAGGTATTCATAATGATTTTATTAAATGTTAAATATCAATAGCCATCTCAATACTATTGGCCATTGACATTGCCAATGACTTACCGTCATCGTTTTAATTTTTATATAATAGAAATAATGGGTTCACGAAAATTGAACCTAAGGTTTTCAGGTTTTAAAGAAATACCTGAACGAAGTACTATGTATTACGAGATTTTAATGAAATAAAGATACTCAATTTTTTGAAACTTTGATACCAATATTTTTCATTTTCCAGAAATATTAATTCCGTATTTCTAATAAAAATTTCAGATTTTTGTCATAAACCTGTTCAATGATGAATTACAAACAACCAATAGCTTTTCTTCCTGCCCTTCTGCTCTTTACTCATTGCTCAGTCAAAAAAAATGTAGTGTCAGAAACTCATTATGAAACCAGACTGGATACATTGACTTTAATTGACCAAAGCAGAAACCGTAAGATTCCTGTTGCCTTTTACAGCCCGGTCACGAAAAAGCCATTACCTAACCAACAGGTTGTTATTTTTAATCATGGCTATGGTTTTAATAAAGGTGGTGATTATTTTGTATATTCTTACCTGACTGAAAAGTTGGCATCCAAAGGATATTTTACGGTGAGCATCCAGCATGAACAGACAACTGATCAGCCTTTACCTACTGAAGGGAATCTGCAAATGGTAAGAAGACCATTCTGGCAGCTTGGTTCGGATAATATCCTATATGTTTTGAATGAGCTTAAAAAGAGGAAACCCGAGCTCGATTACAAGCATCTTATATTAATTGGCCATTCTAACGGCGGTGATATGGCTGCTTTGTTCAGTAATCAACATCCTAATCTTGTCTATAAGCTGATCACAATGGATAACCGGAGAATGTTTCTGCCAAGAACTTCTATTCCTAAGGTGTACACCCTTCGCTCCAATGACTACCCTGCTGATGAAGGGGTTTTACCCGGTGAAGAGGAGCAGAAAAAGTATCAAATGACCGTTCAGACCACTTCCATCAACCATAGTCATATGGATAATAAAGGAAATGAAGAAGAGAAGAAAATACTAAATAATTTTATTCTGAAATATCTGGATGAAGGGTAATCATCTCTTTGTTTGCAGCTTTTCCTATCAATCAGTGGATGATCTCCACAAGTTATCCACAATAAAATGTGGATAACTTGTGAATTTTAACATTAAATTCATATTTCGTATTGAAAATATCACTACATTTACTATGTAATAAAAAACGAAGTGGAAACTTTATTTGCTTTTCTTACTAGTATTGAAATTGCAATTAAATTTGAAATAAAAATTTAAGCACAGCATTGTCGGCTGTGCTTTTTATTGTTGTCTAATTAAAAAAATGAGATGTTTTATCTACTGAATCTGCCTCTAAAGGGCGGATTCTTTTATTATCAATACTATTTTAACCGGTTTATTTTAATAGAATCACATGGATGATCAGAGATCAGATTCAAAAGTTGGAGGAACAGGACAAAACATACACGATTTTCGTTGAATAAAACAATCTATTTTAAAAACGCAAAGAAAGCTCATTTGAATGTTTTATTTTAGGAAGCAAAGAAGAGCGACTTTGTCGCTGATGAAGCTTCATGGATATGCATTCACTTAGAAAGAGGCTGTCTCAAAAGTACCCCCTCTCTCGGACTCCTGTCTGACAAATTTTGTCATTTAGGAGATTCTCAGAGCATTAGTTTACCTTTTGAGACAGCCTCTATTCTTTGATTACTTAAGAATATCGGATAAGATGTTAAAAATCTTTGTGTCAATTAAATTCTATCAACACAAACAATATTATCCTCAAGCTTTTGCGCTTAATCCATGATCAATCTCAAAATTGAGGAGCTGCAAATTGTTTACATTAATCGTTTAAATTTCACGTAAGAGTTGTAGAAACAATGATCTTCCGGTTAAATCATTCTGTGTATGAAAAATTCAGTAAAATAGTTGTACTTTTATTTAGTAAAAAAGGCCCTATAGTTCAATGGATAGAACAAAAGTTTCCTAAACTTTAGATCCCGGTTCGATCCCGAGTGGGGCTACCAGACAGGGACAAGCTGTTTTCTTGTCAATTTTTTCATTTTCAGCACTACATAACTTATTGATTACAAGAGATATACTACTTAATACAGAATTTACTCTGTTAGTTCGATATTTAATTCCTGTAAATTCAAGATTTTCGGGATATATCGAACTAATTATTTTTCTTTTTGCTTCTACGCTACTGGCTTGGTATAATATTGATAAGTTAGATATAATTGATAGAGCCTTGTTTAAGCGATCATCAACTTTTCCGGGATTACGAGTAGCACTTAAACAAGAATGAAGGTCATTTTCAAGAATTTCAATTTTTTGTTTGTACTGTGCTTTAATAATCGTATAATCATCATCTTCAATCTTTTCCGCTAATAATTTTTCTCGGGCAAGGGCTATCTTAGCATTATAATTGTCTATTTCAGAAATTATTTTCCTTCTTCTATCGTCAGCTTTGCTATTATACTTTTTATAAGCTGTTAGTAGAATATTTTGTAAGATTTTCTGAACTGAAGGAAGAAATTCATATTTCTTTAATTCCTCAACAAAAAGGTTATTGGTAAGTTCAGCACTTTGCCTAAATCCACAAGACGATTTACAATGATAGTAATAATATACTTTCTGACTTCCTTTTGACCCACTGGCTGTTAAATTTCTTCCACATTTTGGACAAATCAGAAAACCTCTCAATGGAAAAATCTCAGCAGAACTAAATTTTATATATTTTCGGTTTTTTCTTTTATTGCCTTCTAAAATTAACTGAACTTTATTAAATAATGTCTCATTTATAAGAGGAACATGTAAAGATTTTACATAGTGAGCTTCTTCATCCCTATATTTCTGTATAAATATTTTGCCACAATATACTGGATTTCTTATAGCAACATGAAAAGCTTGATTACTCAATATTTTTACTCCCTTTTCTGAAAGCTGTCTTCGTATAGTTTCAGGAGCCTCAATTCCTTTTGCTATTTCAGTAAATAGATAACGTATTATTGAAGCTTCAGGTTCTTTAGGTTCAATAAATTTATATTTGCCATCCTCAGTAATTTTATTAATGTATCCGAAAGGAGCACTAGCCATCCACCTTCCTTCTTTTTTAGCTCTTCGCATACCATAAAATGTATTCAATGCTCTTCTATCATTTTCTACCTCAGGTGCTGCAAGGTAAATTGCCAGCATCATTTTATTTTCAGGTATGGAAAGATCAAGTGGCTGTTCTATAGATTGAACTTCTACACCTAATTTTCTAAGGAGGTTTATCATTTGATAGGCATCGCCCGCATTCCTGCTAAAACGATCCCATTTAGTAAATAAGACCTTATTAACTTTAGAGCTTTTCTTTCGCAGAACAGTTAACAGCTCTTTCCATCCCGGACGATTAAAGTTTTTTGCTGAATGATCTTCAAAAAAAATATTATCAATTCTAAGATTATTAGTTTCACAATATTTTCTTAAGCGTTCTTCCTGATCACGCTGAGAGTATCCCCTATCTGCCTGTTCATCAGTTGATACACGAATATATAAAACAACACTATCCATAATAATTTATATTAAGAAAAATTTACTGAAAGACATCAAAAATACTATCAAATAAATAATCAAGCCAATAGAAACAACAATATTCTTAAAGTAATTATTCTACTGGTATTATTTCAAAGTTCAATTTTTCACGAATAACAAGATTGGCAATTAAATATAAAAATACTAAAACCACCTCTGCCTCTTCCAGGCTAACCTTCACGCTATCAGCTTTGAGAAGCTCATTCAGCTCTTCAAAAGTTATTTTACTTATTACTACTCTTTCCATGCTCGAATTATTGTTTTGGAACATAAATTAAAAGAGTAGTTCAGTTAAATTACATATTTAGCAATCGATGCGTTAGATTTTGCAGTAAATGTCTCCCCTTACAAAAAACTCTCCTGTACAAATCCCTCCTTAAAATACAGTACCTATAGAGATCTTTGATTGCTGCTACAGCCATTGCAGAGATCATAAAGGTAAAGTAAATATGTCTAAAGTAAATTTCGATTTTACACCGTTTTCTAAAAAAATGCGGTATCATATGTTAGTTCTACATAATCATCAAGATATTTTAAATATAAAAGTAAGATCTACTCGGTAGAAACGTTATTGAAAGGTTTTGTAAAAATCAAAGTAATGATTTAGTAATAGTGATTTCACTTGATTTCAAAGAATTGCCTGCATAACTCTATCGTATAAAAATACAAAATTTATAGTAATAATACTATTTAATTGTGGAAAATATTATTATCCATTTTATCTCAAGCCAGATCATTTTCTTAAAAAAAATGTGTTATCGTAGGTTAATGCTCCTTCCTTCAATTATGAAATAATTAAGCAGACACTTTTCAGTTGTCTGCTTAATTAATATTTAAAAGCCTATTTGTTATTGCCTTCTTGTTGTTAAGACAACTGGCTAAATAAATTATGTCTCAGTCTAAAAACTAAACGTTATCATCAGAGAGAAACTCGGCTGTAAGCATTCCTACCAAAATCCTTGATCTCATTATTTCCACTCCGTTGAAATGTTAAAATACCAACACCAAGGTCACAGTAAAGGATATGATTGAATGCATTATAAGTCATTTTCTTGGTATATTGATTGGTTACATAATAGTAGGTATCACCTATTTTAAATTAATAAGATAGATAAAGTCTTCCTGAATAGAAAATTCAGAATCCAGGATGGCGGATTTTGAATAAGCCTTAGCATACCGGTTAAGATGAATTTGTGATCCCTTATTCTACCAGAAAAACTTCTAAAAACTTATCAAAATAGTCAGCATCACGTTTCTCTTTTACATACATATAAAACATTCTAGCGGCTCATGTTTTCCTATCAATGTACCATCGTAGAATTTTGCAATCAGTCCCTCAATACTGTCTTCAAAGAAGATGTACAACAGATAAATATCGCCGGTTATTTCTTTGAGTAAATAAGGGAAGCGTCTTTAAACCAGCTTCCTTTATTTGTAGTTTTAGAAAAGTTGCGTTCACGCAGTAATTGGGTTAATTCTTGAGTTTTCATGATGTACTAAAAAAAAATAAACCATATGTCTTATGGGCATATGGTTTACCGTTATGAACATTAATCCTCCTGCTCAGCGTCAAAATTTATAAAATTTTCGGCAATTTCAGTCAGGTGGTAATCTGTATCTTCTTCTTCCTGCAGCGTTTCTTCAAGCAGATCCGCAGCTTTATCATATCCCATGGTAATAGCAAGCTGAATGAGTCCGCCATAGGTTGCTATTTCGTAATGTTCAACTTTCTGCGCTGCTATGATTAAGGCTGCATCACGAGTCATAGAGCCGTCTTGAGTAGATTTTATGATTTCTTCACCTTCTTTGATAATCCCTTTTATTGCTTCACATTCTTTCTTTTCAGGTTTTTCATCAAGCAGCTTAAAGATCTTTTCCAGTCTGCTGACGTGCTTTTTGCTTTGAAGCTGATGGTCCTCAAAAGCATCTTTCAACTCTTCTGTGGTAGCCGCTTGCTGCATATTACCCAAAGCCTCTATGATTGTATTTTCTGCAAAATAAATATCTTTTAATGCTGAAATAAAAAACTTCCGGAGATTAGAGTTTTCATTTTCATGCTCATTATTTGCAGTGCCTGCTGCTGTCGTTTTTTTGGCCGGATCTGAACTACTATCAGATGCGCCTTTAGGACTGTTGGTATCAATTGTTTTCGTTGCCATTTTATTCAATAGATTTGATGATAAAAGATTACCCCTCTATACAATATAAAGGGATAACCTTACAGTGAATTATGAATTATTACGTCTGCCGCCAAAACCAGATCTTCCAGAACCTGATGATCTGCCTCCACCGTGGGAAGCCTGACCTCCCATACGGGCAATTCTGGTACGTTCTGCTTTACTCATAGAAGCAAAACCTCTTCTTGAGGTACCATTTCCGGAACCTGAGTTTGAACCACGACCTGAGTTGCTATTGCTTCCGGAACCAGATCTTGATCCTCTACCTGATGATCCTTGTCTTCCAGAGTTTCCTGAATTTGATCTTGAACCTGAACCTGAAGATCTACCTCCTCCATGAGAAGCTTCTCCTCCCATACGGGCGATTCTGGTACGTTCTGCTTTACTCATAGAAGCAAAGCCTCGTCTTGAAGTACCATTTCCAGATGATGAAGATCTGCCTCTGCCTCCAGACTGAGAACCGGATCTTGATCCAGAACCTGAACGTGAGCCTGAACGTCCACGTGAACTACTACCAGAGCTTCCTCTGCCACCTCCCGAAGTAAATCTTCCCTGGCTATCTCTCTGCTGGTTTCGGTTTCCACGGTTTCCGCCCCCTCTTCGGCCTCTGTTATCATTCTCGTCATCATCTTCATCATCGTAATCTTCATCGTAATCATCATCATCTTCTTCTTCTTCATCGTCATAATCTTCGTCGTCATCATAATCTTCATCATCATAATCGTTATCGTATTCGTCGTCAAAATAATCTTCATACTCTGAAAAATCATCATCATAATCTTCATCCTGAGATGCATCGTTATAACCGTGATCATATCCTAGTTGATATACTTCTTCCAGGTTTTCTTCTGAATGTCTTCCTGAACTGCGATTTTTTGAATTTCTAGTGTTCATAATTGAATTTTTTATATTAATATTTAGTGATAATTATTGCTGGCCGTGACTAGTATTAGACAGCAATAAGAGTTGAATATATTGTAATGAATGTGAAGCATTGGATTCTGCAAATGCTTCTCAACAGATGTGTTAAGTGATAAAATTTATTTTATACTCAAAGTTACCAATCAATAAATGGTATTGCTATGATCTGGGTCATAATAAGACATTTTCGTCTTTTTTTAACGCCCATTGTTTACTATATTAAATAAAAATTTTACGATCTCTGATTTTGACCAGATGTTTTTGTTCCATAATCTTAATAGTTCTGATTGCTGTTTCAACGCAGATGCCTGTGAAGTTAGCCAACTGCTGTCTTGTCAATGGAACTTTAAAAGAAAATGGATCCTGATTACTTTGCGAACTTTTTAAGTGTTCCATTAATCCCATTATCCTTTCCGCTGGATTTTGTGAAGAATTTGCCTGAAGCATTATATATTGATAATATAAACGATCGGATAAAGATCTGCAAACCGAATCATACAGGTCGGGGTACAACTGTAGCATACTCAAAAAATTATCTTTACATAATCTGATAATGATGCATGACTCTATAGCCACAGCATCCATAGGATAAGACTTATCAATAAACAATAGAGAATCCCCGAAAGCCTGTCCATCGGACAAAATATTCTGTAGAAATTCTTTACCATCTTTATGAAGGTTACTTAGCTTTACTTTTCCCTGAACAATCTGATAATAATAGAGAGGAGTACTCCCTTCATTAAAAATCACTTCACCTGGGCAATATTCCCTTACTGTTGCTCCAGCAGCCTCTAAAAACGTTTCATTGATAACCATAATATTTTGTTTTAATATTTTACATTTTCATTCAGTACCATTGATGCACTTATTTGTCAACATATCTTCTTTTCAATAGCTATTGCATATTGGCACTTGTTATTTCGTAATAGAGTGCCCATCCTGCAAATAAAATAACGATGATCCATATCCAAAACGGAATGGTCTGTGGCGTTTCACTTCCTGTGATTAAAAAGCTTTTTTGATTTCCTTTATCGTAGGCATTAATCATCAATGAAATTGTTCCATCTACTACGTCTTTATTCTTTAATCCTTCAATTCTTATTGCAGGACCATTAGATACCGTAAAATTAATTTTGCGTATTCCTTCTTTCCCTGATGGAGAATGGCTTACAATTCTTAAAATATGCTCCCCATCCGTTAGCTTTTTAGTGTCCAGATCAAAAACTATGGGGGTCTCAAGCTCAGCAATTGGAGCTGAACCATCATCAATGAATAGAAAGATCTTACTTTTATCTTTTGTCATGGATTTTTATTTTAAAAAATAATATTTAATGTGACTTTTATTCTTTTCTCCTGGTGCTATAAGGTATTTAAGAGAATAGATAAGAGCGACTACTGTTATTGCAATAACGATCCCTACAACAAACCAGTCCCAATCATTTTCAGGTCCGGTGCCATGGGTAAAATTCTGAGTTATCTTGGGCTGTCTAAGTTTACAGGTATCACATGCATAGCCATATACGTTAAAAAAGACAGAAGCCATTGTTATTAAATACTTTAAGACTTTCATATTTATTTGATTTTATCCATTATCACTTTAACTTCCTCTGCTGTTACTTTTTTAGCATTATTTCCCCAACTTGTTCTTTCATGATTCATAATTGCTGTCACATCTTCCGGGGTAAAATTTGCATTAGTCCCCACGGGAGGCATTGTTGCAAACTCCGGTCTTGGATCATATCCTTTCATAATAATGGTCACATATAGTTCAATATCTCCCCCATTTACAACCGGGCTTCCTTTCAGCGGTGGAAACGCTCCGGAAACACCTTCTCCATTAACCTGATGACATGAGGCACAATGGGTACTAAAAAGCTCTCCTCCATCAGGCAGATTACCTGCTGCCTGTCCCATTCCTTGTTTTTTTTCTTGTTTGTATAGAAATGGAGGAACAATGGATTTATCTGTGAAATCGGTCTGCCTTAAAGACTTCAAATAGGCTACTAACTGAAGCGCTTTTTGAGTGGCTACAATTTTCTTTCTTTTATTTTTTAAAAACTTTTCAGGCACCTTTACCTCCACATCTCCAGGCTGCAGATAATCCCTTTCCATAAAAAGAAATTCATAAGAAGGCATTATTGAAGCTTCAACAGCAGCTCTTGGCTGAAACAAATGGATTAAATGCCAATCTGCGCTGGGTTGTCTTTCGCCGATATTCGTTAAATCCGGTCCTGCTCTCTGAGTTCCCATAAGGTTGGCTGTATTCCGCCAAAAATCAGTTCTTTTATTGATTGCAAAATCTGCGGGGATACTAGGTCTCTTTCCAAAGACATTATCCATTTCCACATTCCTTACCTGTTGCGTATGACATGCTACACAGCCATTTTCGATGTAAACCATTTTCCCAGCTACTTCCTCTTTTGTGAGTACTTTAGACTGTCTTGGCAGAGGTTTATTAATCCTTTGGTTATCCAATGCTGGTAATACAGCTATATAAAGGGTAAGGAAAACAAAGAGACAAAGAGCTGACCCAAATAATATTCTATGATCATTTAGTAGTACCATAATTATTTTTTTATGAATGTAACTCGGTATTGCTGAATTGTTTTTTCGCCGCCAGAATTTCAGAAGGGGTATGTGGAATACTTATATTTTCTTTCGATGTGACCATTCTGTAAAAATTATATCCAAAAATCAAATGGGAAATCCACATAAACAGACCACCGATCGCTCTCCATAACCAGAAAGGAAACATATTAATCACTCCATCAATAAAAGGTTTTTTCTTCATCCACATAAGCCCGGTTTGTGTTCCTCCAATCATCAAAGCAATGACATACATCAGAAGTCCCAGCAAAGCAAACCAAAAATGGATTCCTACCAATAATTTCGGAGGTTCTATTCCTGTCAGCCTGGGAATAAGCGTATAAGAGAATCCCCATAACATAAAGGTTATAATTCCGTACATTGTCAAATGAGAATGGGAAACAGTGAAGTCAGTAAAATGCCACAATAAATTGGTATATCTGAATGCTTCTACCGTTCCCTGAAAGGAACCTGTGAAATAAAAAATAATAGCCATAAAATAAAAAGGCAGCGTGTAACTGGTTTTAAGCTGATACCATGCATTATTGAATGTCAGCAAAAAGTTTGTAGTCCCTGCTGCTACAGGTATAAGCATTCCCATACTTGCTATAATTGCTGTCGTTTGCAATCTCCAGGGAATAGCACTGAAAATAAAATGGTGAGTTCCTATTAAAGTATAAAAAAGAATATGAGTCCAAAAAGCAAGGGCTCCCAAACTATAAGAATAAATAGGTTTATTCAACTGCTGAGGAAGAAAATAGTACATCAAACCTAGATTAATCATCATAAACCACATACCAATGGCCTGATGCATATAATATCCCTGCGTAATGGTCTCGCCCACTCCGTCCTGCCATAGGGGAGAATACCCAACTGCGATGACAATAACAATGAACATAAAACCTGCTATGATATACCAGTTGGATATATAGATTTCTTTAACAAGTCTTGCAGCAACAGGTTTAAAAAGATTATAAGTGGAAAAGGCAACTCCTATTCCAAATGTGATCATAATGGGCCAGATATACTCTCTATACTCTCCTCCTCCGTTATTAATACCGGAAAGTAATGATACTGTCCCGGAAAACACAGCTGCATTCATAAGAACAAGAGATACATACCCGAATTTCATATTATAATTCTCTATATTACTTACTCTTGTCACAACATAATAAGAAAGCCCAACCATAGCAAGGGATGCCCAGCCCCAAAATACAGCATTGGTATGAGCAGGTCTCAATCTTCCAAAACTTAACCAGCCTGTATGATCTATATCCGGTGCAACATATTTTATTCCGGCATATAAACCAAAGGATGTACCGATGATTAACCAAAATATAGCAGTCCCAATGAACAGTAAAATAAGCCGGTTAAGTTGAGGAGATACATAATTTACAAAAGAGGAAGTCCTTCTTTTACTAGGAAAAAACCTCAATTCTTCTACGAAATTTATATTCTGTACTACTCCTTTTTCGTCAGCGGCAGGCAATACTCCTGACAGTTCATTTTCGGGCAGTTCAAAGTGCAATTCTGCTTCCTTTTTCTGATATTCCTCTATTTCTGAAAGGCTTAATTCTTTAATTTTCTTTTGGACCTCAAGGTATTCCCGCCGTCTTAAAATGTCTGAATATAGCGCTAAGAACTTAAAGACAAGGACAATTAATCCGGCAATAATAATGATTAACATTAAAAGTAATGTCAGCTGTATACCGGTCTGATTAAACAATGAAGATTCTGCCATGACAAAAGTGTATGGATTAATTTTAATATGATTCTGGAATTCGATCGTAATACTCACAATTAGATAATATCAGCCCAGCCTCCATAAAATGGATGCCTTAAAAGCTGAAAGTATCTAACTATTTACTTTTCTTTATAGAATCTACGTCGTAAGCAGTACTATCTAAGGGCAGCGTATGATCTGCTGAATCCGGTGTAATCTGTGCTGTCCCGGACACTACACTGTCTCCTGTATTGAGACTATCTATATGAGTTTGCTGGGGCTGCCACTCCTTTTTACAGCTGCTAAGGATAAATCCTGTGAACAGCATTAACAGAATAACTAATTTCATAATAATAAATTTTGTGGTGTGAAATCAAAGGTATAGACATGAAGTCCGCCATTTTATGATTAGCATCATAATAATGATTTATTTATAAATATTTAACATCATAAAGGACAACATCCGCAATATATCTTAATATTATCTTAGTATACTTACTTATAAAAACCACGATGTAATCCACTAATTATGAAACCATTAAATCAACACTATTCATAAAATCTGTTGCAACACTATTTCCAGTGACACAGTATTATTTTAGAGACAGTTGAAGACTTACCTTTTATATGACATATCTTTATTGTATTATTTTACCTAACTTTTATCTTTAAAAGCAAGTTTGCTCAACTTAATTATTCTGTTTGCAATTTATAAAATTGTACTCTTGTCCATCTTCGTGTCTGTTTCTTCGGCATAATCTTTAAAAAAAAGATCATATTATGATTCAGATTATAATACAGTTATCCCGACTTGACTAATTTTAATAAAATTATGAGTACTTCAATTAAAAAATGTATTATGAACGGTAAAAAAAGAATTTCTTCTTTATTGGGGAAAACAGTTGTTATCACCGTAGCATCCAGTGGCATAGGAAAAGCAACCGCAGAGGCTTTTGCAAAAGAAGGAGCCAATCTTGTTCTTGCTTCCCGTGGCGAGGAAGCCCTTACAGCTACTGCTGAAGTATGTAGAAAAGCCGGTAGTGTTGTGCTTACCCTTGTCACCGACACCTCTATTCCGGAAAATGTTTATTATCTGGCAGAAAAAACATATACCCTGAATAACAGAATTGACTACTGGAGTAATAATGCAGGTATTCTTTCATTTGGAAAGTTTGAAAAAATGCCTATTGAAATTATAGACCAGATAATTAAAACAAATCTATTAGGCTATATCCATTCGGCACATGCTGTTCTGCCTATTTTAAAAAAACAAAAAAAAGGGGTCCTTATTAATAATATTTCTATAGATGGATGGATACCTGCCCTATATGGAACGGCCTATAATGCCTCAAAATTTGGTATACGGGGAATGGTCGAAACTCTCCAGGGTGAAGTATCTAATTACCCTGATATTCATATTTGCGCCTTATATCCAGGGTTTCAGAAGTCTTCGGGTATAGAGCATGCAGCCAATTATTCAGGAATTAAATTAAGTACACCTCCTCCATCATTAGATCCGCGTGATCTAGCTAATAATATTGTTAAGCTTGCCAAAAACCCAGTCAATTCTACCTATCCTGACTGGTTTTCTATTGCAGCAAAAAAACTATATACTTTATTCCCTGAAACAATCAGAACTGCATCTTCAGCTCTGATGAGACTTATTATGGAGAAAGCGAATCCAGATGAAAATACGGAAGGAAATGTCTTAAAGCCTTCAAAAGGAAATATGGGTATTGACGGAAAAACTCTTATGCCTTCCGATTATAGCCTCTGCAGGAATTGTTGGTCTCGGTATTATAGCCCTTATTTTTTCAATCAGGAAAAAGGAAAACTATATTTCCCCTAAAAATCTTTCTCAAGACCCGTCATAAATAGTCTGGTTAAAGAATTAATCACTTTCTAGTACAGCCATTACAAAAAATCATATTATGACAACAAAACAAACAGTATCCGTACTAAATGATTTACTGCAAATCACTAACGACAGAATAGAGGGATTTGAAAAAGTAGAAGGAAAAATCTGGGAAATGTATCCTGATATTAAAAATGAATATGACCGGATGATTTCTCAGTCCAAGATTATGAAAAATGAACTGATAAACCTGATTACTGAAAAAAAAGGAGAACCTGAAGATTCAGCTTCACTTGCAGGAGCAGTCCACAGAACATGGATAGATATTAAAAATTCATTTATACTGGGTAATATCGAAGAATCTACCTTGGAGAATGTGGTATTTGGGGAAAGGGCAGCTATAGAAGCTTACCAGACAGCCCTTGACAGTGGAGATCTTTGTGAAAAAAGTAAAAAAATTGTGTCGGAACAAATGCAGAACCTAAAGAAATCTTTTCAGCAGTTCAAAAATATCGAAGAATATAAAAAGAAAGAAAATTAAATTTCAAATTACTCCTCACCAAATCTCATATATTATGGAAAAAGAAATCACACGTCGAAATGCTATAGGAAAATTGGCCGCAACGATTGCTGTGGCAGCCGTCGCCCCTGCATCTTTAGCCCAAACTCAAAAAGATGTCAAAAACAACAATACAGAACCAGATCTTAAAGATCCTACAACAAAATATCCTAAACCACCATTTAAAAGGCAGTTCCAGCCCTTTCCCGGTTTAGCTGGAAAAATGACTCCGATACCTGATCACGGAGAAGAAAGCTATATAGGATCAGGAAGACTTACTGGCAGAAAGGCACTCATTACGGGGGGAGATTCAGGAATTGGCCGCGCTGCGGCAATTGCTTATGCCAGAGAGGGAGCAGATGTAGCCATTACCTATCTTCCAGAAGAAGAGCAGGATGCCATAGAGGTTATTGAATTGATAAAAAAAGCAGGACGAAAAGCTGTTTCTATTCCCGGTGATTTACGGGAAGAATCATTTTGCAATAACCTGGTATCACAAGCTGTACAGCAATTGGGAGGGTTGGATATTTTAGTTAATAATGCTGGACACCAGAAAACCCATGAATCTATTCTTGATATTAGCACTGAAGAATTTGAAAGAACAATGAAAACCAATGTTTATGCCCCCTTCTGGATCATTAAAGCGGCCTTACCTCACTTAAAGCCTGGCTCATGCATTATAGGCTTATCATCGGTACAAGCCTATGATCCCTCTGCTGACCTGTATGACTATGCACAAACAAAAGCAGCAACAACAAGCTATGTAAAATCACTGGCCAAACAATTAGGTCCTAAAGGAATACGGGTTAACGGCGTTGCGCCTGGACCGGTTTGGACTGCTCTAGAAATCAGTGGTGGTCAAACTCAGGAGAATATTGAAAAGTTTGGTGGAGACACCCCATTGGGGAGACCGGGCCAGCCGGCAGAGCTTGCTTCGATATTCGTTCAGCTTGCCGACAATGAAGCCAGTTTTACAACCGGACAGATTTATGGATCTGCAGGAGGAAGCGGTCAACCTTAAAATAGCATTTGTATAGGATAATAAAAGCCACCTTAAAGAGTGGCTTTTATTATATAGTAATATTATCAGGTTTGAGTGCTCTCTTTATACTCTGATCCACACACTTACAGATCGGGAGCTGACTGTAAATCTGCCTTTCCCATTTTCATCTGTTTGAATTTCATCATCCCTTTGGTGCGTAAAATCAATGAACACAGAGTTCGCATTTTCATTTCCCACATCAATATCTTTATAACCAGCATCACTGTTAGATATGACCACTACACAGCCTGGATGATCACCATCTCCTTTCCTCATCCAGGCAATACAATTGGGATGGTCAAAATAATTGATTTGTTCTCCGTAAGCAAACTTCTGCCGTGCATCAAGAAGCTTAGAGAGAATTTCAACTTTAGACATTATAATTCCCACCTCTTTACCCTCTCTGATATCTGTATACCCAGCACCATAAAGGTCCGGATAAAATACGCAGGGGTAGGCATCCTCCATAAGTAAGATAAGAGCATAAGCCAACGGCTTAAACCAATCCTGAACTGTTGACTCCAAAGACTGTAGCTGCTGGGTATCATGATTTTCTACAAATGAAACGGAAAAAACAGGTTTTTGTTCAAGAAAACTTCCTTTTAGAATTTGGCTGAGATCGTAATCCTGGGCTTTTTCTGAAGCAGCAAAAAAATTATAATGAAGGGGAACATCAAAACATGAGATCATTTCTTTTATCTGATCGGAAAAACGTGTTATCTTTTCTGCTTCATCTTTCCAGAATTCTCCCAATATATAACAATCCGACTTTAGTTCTGTTTTTACATAGGTAATTAGTTCCTGCAGAAAATCAAGTGAAATATGTTTTACAGCATCCAGGCGCAGACCATCGGCATGGGTAGTTTCCAAATACCATTTGATCCAATTTTTCATTTCGCTGACAACATAAGGATTACGGTATTCCACATTAGTTCCCATCAGATAGTCATAATTTCCAAACTCACTGCTAACATTCGGGTTCCAGTCATCACTATATTCATTATAAATTCTGAAAATACCTTTCAGCTCTTCGTTATCTTTCTGAACGCTGTCTATTCCATTAAAACAAGTATAATCCCATATAAATTTTGAATATTTTCCCTTCCTTTCAGGAAAAGTAAATTTTGTAAAAACTTTTGCTGTAAAAGGTTCACCAATCATTTTATTTCGGTCTTCTTCCTCAACCCGCTGTACCGTAACTTTCTCCAATTCATCACCTCCCATCCGGTGATTCATTACAATATCAGCATAAACAGCTATGCTAAGCTCATGTGCCTTATCAATAGCGCGAAGATACTCTTCCCTGGTGCCATACCTTGTCGGAATCCCTCCTTTCTGGTTAAATTCCCCAAGATCATAAGCATCGTAAACATCATATCCTCTCCCTTCTCTTCCCAATACGCACTTTGTAGCAGGTGGAAACCACACTGCGGTAAATCCCAGACTTTTCAGATAGTCCGCCTTTTCTATAAATTCGTTCCAGAGGTTACCTTGATAATACCAATGGAAAAATTGAATAATAACTCCATTCATTCTGTTATTCAATTGTCAGTTAAGAGTGGGTTTATTGGTATCGGTATTCAGAGCTATGGTCATGGGAATAAGAATCTTTTTGCTCTTGTTTTTTCCATGAATTTCCTTTTTTTTCATACAAAATATGAATCTTGTCAAGCTCATCTTCAGTAAGATCTTCTATATCTACTAACCGGTTATTTGCTTTTTCGTGTGCTTCAATCAGTTCATTTAATTTAATCTGAATAGCTTTGGAGTCTTTATTTTGTGCCTTTTGAATTAAAAAAACCATTAGAAAAGTAATGATCGTTGTCCCAGTATTAATTACAATTTGCCATGCTTCAGAAAAATTAAATAAAGGTCCGGTAGCTGCCCATATAACAACAAGCAGAACCGCAATAATAAAAGCTGCAGGACTTCCGGTAAAGTAAACAGCCTTATCTGCGAATCTGTCAAAAAATTTATTCTTCATAACAAAATTTTTATTTTTAAAGGTCTAACAGCGCAGCTGTCAATTTTTTCAATTCAGTATTGCAATTCATACTACTCTTTCCAGACACCCAAGCAATTATCCAATCCCTAGTTTTATATTATTTGATTTTTATGGTATCAGGTACTGGCTTCATCTTAGTTTTCTTTTTGTCTTCATCCTCAGGCAGCTCGCAACGGCAGGCTGTAAAACAGGCTGCGCATATTGCTAATAAAATAATTGCTTTCATGTATTTCTTATTATATTTATGTATGACTATCTATTGACTATTATTTCTTCCGTTAAGGGGTGAAGAACCTTTTAATTTTAAAGGTATACACATAAATATGACTATTTTATGATTATCCTCATAATGATTCTTTATCTGTAAATAATTAAAAACCTTATGTATTATTCATTTTAGGACTTCAATTACTATTGATTAGAAATGGAATGTATATCTTATGACTCAAATCATAATATTCAATAAAAATTAAATGTAGTTTTGATCTGTTAATAGTCATATCTTACTTGAAATCAAATAAGCTTTCCCACATAAGGAAAGCTTATTTGATATAATTAACAACTTTTATTCATAGTAAATATCATTCTTAAGAAAAGAAGATTACTATTGATCGATGATACTATCAAAAAAGGCTATGCAGACTCTGGCAAAACTTCTTTGTGAACTATACATGATAAATGCTTTATTTAATGGGTAAACATATTATTTCCGAAATACCAAATTCATCTTTTAAAACTGTCTCTTATCAGTTGATGCACATCAGAAAGTTTGTAATATAATTTACCACTTATTGTATAATACGGCAGCTTTTTATCGGACCTGTAACGCTGCAATGATCTTGAACTGATTTTAAGCAGCTGTAAAACATCCTGATTATCCAGGAGCTGTTCTCCATCAATACTGTTTAATGCGTTTTGATTTTCTTTTACTTTTTCACTTAGGATATCAAATCTTGTCATAATCCTCTGCATCCATACTATAAATTCTGTTCTGTCAATATTCATGATATTTTTTTTAGTGAAGCAAAGTTTAGTATTTCTGGAAAAATTATTTCGGTAGGTCATCGTAACTACCGAAAGATTTACACCACAAAATAAGTTTACTGATCCAAATCTGTAAATAGCTGATTAAGATGATCATTTAAAAGCTGAAGGAACTTGTTTCTGTTAATTTTCCTGCTTTTGATTTCGTGAAGGGTTTTATAAAAATTTCCCAGATTAACATTCAGTGATTTTTCAGTAAAGCGGATTACCTCACTGAACTCTATATTTCCACCATTAAAACAGCGTGTCTGATGAAGGGCATATAAAAGTTCCACCAATCCAGACTTTGAAGAAGACCAGTACAGTGGCGATTTGTCATTGAGTTTTTCATAAACATACCCCTCAGTTTCATTGATAGATTTCAGGAGATATTTTTCCAAAAGGTCATTGGCTAGAATCTGAGCAATTAAGTGATCATGGGAGGTCGCAAATTTTTCATCGTAATTATATAATCCTGATTCAAGCTTTGTTTTAAGATCAAATTGCTTCCTGACAAAATATTTCTGATCCAAAAATGCTGCTTTTCTTCTATAGTATTCGTAAAAATCAATATGCTGCTGATAAAAATCTTTTAATGCTTCCAGTTCACAACTATAATATTCTTTAAGATTAAGCTGTCCTGCGTTTGGTTTCGCTGCCTCAATGGATAAAAGGTTCGAGTAATAAATAAAACGGGCAATAAAGAATGGCTTTATCTCTTTGAAGAAATATATTTCATCTGCTACAGATGAAAATTCAAGTCCGCTTACTATTGACTTGATGAGTCTAATAGCGGTATCAATTTCCATTAATGATTTTTCACAGCACCCAATTCTATCTTCAAGGGCAGTTAATTCAATCATTTCTAATTTTTCACTCAATTCTTCTTGTAATTTTTTACACTTTTTAAAAAACAGTTGTATTTCCATATTTTTTATATAAAAAGTACAACAATTAAACGAGCTGCCTTTTTTCATCAATCCTCGATACTACATTTTCAACCCGTTGCTTTTATCAACTTCTATTTTCCGGATAAACTCCAAGGGGCTCATCGATGTCATTTCAAGAAATAATTTAGAAAAGTTGGATCTATTTGAGAAGCCGCATTCTTTAGAAATATCATCAATAGCATATTTTCGCCAATGCTGATTATGAGTAAGCATTTCTTTTGCATAGATAATCCTCAATCGGTTAATATAAGCATTAAAATTGCAGCCTTTATGTTCATTAATTATTGCGGATAGATAAGCTGTATTGGTTTTTAGTTTCTTAGCCAGCTGATTTTGTGTCAGTCCCTTTTCAAGATAAAAATTCTTTTCTTCCATCTGCTGCAGCTTACTTAAAACATCTTCAACCAATTTTTCAGGTACCTTTAAAGATTTGGGAGGACTGTATTCATTAGGATCATCAATTGTTGTCTGATTATCTCCCAGTTCTCTTCTTCTCTGCCTCCTTGCTATATAATAGCTTATTACAAAGAATACTAAAATACTGCTGACTGAAACTATTGCTATGGTAAAAATGTAGTAGTTAGTATTTTCTAGCTTATTCTTTGATTCCACCAGATCTTTTGTATCATATTCTTTATGAATCTTAGTGGAGAGATATTTAAAATCTGTAGATAATATTTTATCAAATTTTAATAATTGAGTGGTGTAGTAAAGCTCTTTTTTAGAATCTGCTTCATGCCTGTAATAATCAATAAGCAGTTCATATGTTTCTCTGGTTGCCGGTAATACAAAATTATTTTTCTGGAATATTGAATCCACTTTTTTAAGTAAATCAATGCCCTGTATGTCTTTTTTATTTCTCAGCAGAATTTTACCTTTTAAAAAATAAATAACAGATGCGTTTGTAAAATCGTTTGCTTTTTCAATAGCTCCCAATGCTGTGTTAAAATCTGCCAGTGCTTCTTGATCATTATTTTTAAGATAGCCTAAGATGGCTTTAAGTTTATAAAAATAACTTCGTTCCAGATCAAAATTTTTATCATTAGCAGATTCCTTAATGCCTTCAGAGACCAATGCTTCTGCCTCCTTATAACGGGATAGAAATATGAGACATATCCCCATCTGGTTGAGACTGTTCAAATATCCCCGTTTTCTGTTATGCCGTAGATTGGGAAGGGTTTCCGGTGTATTCTGTTTATTATAGTACACCTTACATTTTGAAAAAATCATATAGGCATCTTCATAATATCCCAGGTAACTTTTAACAATTCCTATATGATACAGATTCTTATAATGCAAGTAGGAATCTTTGGAATTTTTCAGATAATCCCAAGCATTTATATATTCATCCAGGGCTTTCTGATATTTCCGTAAAGTAAAATAATAAATACTTCCTTTTGTTAAATAAGCATTTCCTATTAAATCATGATCTTCTGACTGAATAGCAGCCCCTATTATACTGTCTGCGTAGACCAGCTTATTATTATTACTGAAGTAAACGGCATCTCTGTAAGCCTGTGAAAGTTCCTTATAGTTCCTATCCTTTTTTGCCTTTTTAATATAAGGATTTACAAACTCCATAGCACCGGCATCATTTTCTTCTAAATTATCATAGCGTGCCCTATAGTCTGAAAACTTCTGACCATTCATTAAAATACCAATACATACGAAAATAAATATTGCTTTTTTCAAAATGGAAAAAGTTTTATTAATATTTTTTATAATTCAGTGAATATTATTCAAAAGTAAGCAAAATCATATAACAATTCTTTTATTTCATAAATAAGAGAATTAAACACAGTGAAACACAACACATAATAGCTTTATTTGCAGACACATAACACCATAACTCTACCCTGACTCAATTTACAAAACATAACCTTATTTTTTATAAATCAGACCAAAACACCTTTTTTTCCGGTTAAAACTTACTATACCTTCGTTCTCAGAATTCTAAAAAACCGGCCGGGATTATTAACATTTTAAATCCCAGATCATGAAGAACTTAATATATATTTCAGTGGGAATTATATTCTCAATATTGATACAGTCGTGTCAGCCCGATTCTATAATTTCTATAGATGAAATCTACCAAACGGATGAAGACCTTCAAAACAACAGTGTTTTATCATTAAGGTCAGACAGTGCTACTAATAAGGAAACGGATCCACCAAAAGACCGTGATCACTGGAGACCATCGAGAACCTATAATAACGGAAGATGACCAGTGATACAAAACCACTATCCCCTGTAAAATCAGGTCAAAAATGTCCTGTCAGTGGAATATGGAAAAACCTTGGAACTTTTACCACTACTATAGCTATTTCTGAAAAAGCGGCAATGCCGGAATACTGTGGTGTAAAGGTTTTATGGATGTTATTATATCAATCCTGAACACTCTCATATGAAAAAGCTAACTCAACTTACCCCAATAGCCATCTGCTATTTTTTTGTACTTCTGTTTACGTATGCGGCCATAAGTAAGGTTTTTGATTTCGAAAATTTTCAGATGCAGATTTCTCAATCACCTTTGCTTAGTGCGTTTGCAGGGCTCACTTCTTACAGTGTTATTATTTTGGAGATTGTGATTGTTTCCTTTTTACTCATTCCCAGACTGCGCTTAACAGGACTTTACTGTTCACTGGGTATGATGACCGCTTTTACGGTCTATATTTACCTCATTCTGAATTACAGTGACTTTATTCCATGTTCATGCGGAGGAATTTTGGAGAAAATGGACTGGACCGAACACCTGATCTTTAATTCGGTATGTATTTTTATTTCATTAACAGCCATTGTCATCATCGAAAAGCAGAGACAAACGCAGAAAATAAAACTTATTCTTTATTCAAGTTTCACCGTTATTGTATCACTTTCAATTGTTATCATTCTTTTCCTCCGTTCTGAGTATATTATCAAAAAAGAAAATAATTTTAACAGAAAGTTCCTGCCTAATTATTTATTAGAAAAGGAAAAAAGAAATCTTGACAACTCCCATTATTATTTCGCTGGAAGGGACAATGAAGGACTATACTTAGGAAGTCGGAGTACACCAATGGTTTTAACAAAAATTACCTATAAACTCAACCATACTTCATCCTTTACCATTGTACCTGATCATATTAACAACCCTTTCAAGAGTCTGCAGATAAAAGTTAAGCCTCCTTACTACTATCTGTATGATGGCACTGTTCCTATTATTTATAGGGGTAAATTAAATGAGCCCTACGCCAGGACCATCAGTAAAGATGATGCTTTCTTTTCCCAGCTGGCAGTCATTGATTCTTTAGATTTCATGCTTAGAACGCAGGACAGCAAAACTCATCAGTATGCCATAGCACAGCTTAGTCTCAGTCAGAAGAATGCTATCAAATTATTTTCTTCTGTCCTGGAAAAACAAATAGACGGTATTTTCGACTGTGACGGCAAGCTTACGGAAAATCAGAAATACAGTGGGAAATTTCTTTATACCTATTTCTACAGAAACCAGCTTATCCTTATGGGAAATGAACTGCCAGAGGTAAAGAAACAGATCACCATAGATCCTACCTCTACAGCCAAGCTTACTATTACCAAGCTTTCAGACGGTACCCACATCATGAATGCACCACCGCTAAGAGTTAATATCATCAGTGCTCTTTATGGAAATTATGTCTATAATGTTTCCGGACAGCCTGGAAAATTTGAGCCTGCCAGAATCCGTAAAGGAAGAAAAGTGGTCGACATCTACAGAACAGACCGTAATGAATATGTAGGAAGCTTCTATCTGCCACAGCAGAAGGTTGACGATATTATGGTTACAGGCCATGGACTTTATATCTTATCAGGAAAACAGCTTTTACGGTATCAATTCCGAAAATCAATACAAGGGGAAGCCGAAAACCTTACATCAGAGTAGGCATCACTAAATTCTTTATATTATGAAAAAGTTAATGATCCCTGCTGCCTTAGTATTACTGGGCACAGGCGCTGCCTTTGCAACTAAAGCAGCAAACACGAACAGAAGTACGGTTATTCCAACGTACAGAATGGATCCTGAATCCGGATTATGTATTCAAGTTGGCCAGGAATGCAGCACCGTTCAAAACGTTGTCTGCAGATGGTCAGCTGATGGTATGACGCCACTTCATAGTGCGCCGATAAGCCCTACCGAGTGTGGCAGTGTTTTATTTAAACCATAACAATTAAAAAGGATGCTAATCAGCATCCTTTTTAATTTCCTTACTTATCCATATAACGATAGAACAGTTACGGTTAGATTATCAGTGTTTAAATAACTGTAAAAGTTAGTTGAATTGAGCTCTATATTGCTGTGGACTTTGATTTGTTTTTAATTTAAATAATCTGCTAAAGGATTGAGGCTGTTCAAAACCTAATTCAAACGCGATTTCGGAAATACTGAGCGTTGTGGTAGATAACTTATTTTTAGCCCGGTAAATCATTTTATCATGAATAATCTGCTGAGTGTTTTGCCCTGTAAGGTTTCGTAACAGATCACTTAAATAACTTGCTGTCATATGCAGCTGATCGGCTAAATAATGAACAGTTGGAACTCCGGAATTCAGGACCTTATCACTGTTAAAATAATCCTCCAGCAACTGATCGATACGATCGGTAAGGCTGGGATAGTTTTGTTTTCTGGTAAGAAATTGCCTGTTATAAAAACGTTGCGCATAGTTCAATAACAGTTCAATCTGAGATATGATCACATTATGGGTCATATCGTCTATACGGTTTTTAAGCTCTTCTTCTATATTTCTGAATAATGACAGAATGGTTTCTTTTTCTTTGACCGAAAGATGCAGCGCTTCATTAGCAGCATAAGAGAAAAAGTGATACTGATGGATCTTTTGTGCCAATGGGTATTGCAGTAAAAAATCAGGATCTATAAGTAATGTGATCTGCGGACTCAGTATTTTTTGTTCCGCAGTTTCCTCTTTATCATGCTCTTCTATTGAGGATAGAATTTGTTGTGGAGCTACAAAAAACAAACCTCCCTCTTTAAAGTCAAATTTAGTCTGGCCATACATTAACTCTCCTCCGGCATTAGGTTTAAAGGCTATTTTATAATAATTCAGTACGTGCGATTTATTAGGGGCACGACCTTTCAGTGGTTTGTCTACACCATTTAACAAAACAATTAAAGGGTGCTTTGGGGGCGGAAAACCAGAGGCCTCCATTACGTCAGCCAGCGTATTAAATCTTTTTACGGGATGATGCGATTTTTTTGAAGCCATGTGATAAAAATTCTAGATTACAAGTTAAGCAATATTCGCTTTTCCTCACTAAAAAGAAAAGCGAATAAAAGCATGTAAAAACATCATAGATGAATTAACCTTGGGCTGCTTCTGAAACAGTTTTCCAGGTTTCCCATTCCTGAAGGCGTTCAGCATAGATTTGTTGGATATGTGGCCAATCATTTTTACCCAGAAGTAATCTCAAGGGCGGATTTTCTGTATCGACTACAGCAAATATGGCATCGGGAGTGGTAATTGGATTTCCCCGTTCCAGTTTTTGTAAATTTTCCATCAGGCTGCTTTTCAAATCATCATAATCCGCTAGTCTTTTTCTGGCTATTTTTAACGATTCGGCACTTCCAAATTCAGTATTATAGGCCCCCGGTTCAATCAGCGTTACTTTGATGCCAAATCCTGCAACTTCTTTAGATAAACTATCGTAAATCGCTTCAAACGCAAATTTTGAAGAACAATAATATCCGATCAGAGGGTTACTGTAAATGCCAACGGCGCTGGATGTCCCCAAAATATGCCCGTAACCTTGGGCCCGCAGTATTGGTAATGCTGCCTGAATGACATGGACAGGTCCTATAATATTGGTTTCGTACATGGCTTTTACCTCATCAATGCTGCCCTCTTCGATGGTTCCTACCAAAGAATATCCTGCATTATTAAACACGACATCTAATCTTCCAAAATATTCATTGGCCTTACTCACAGCGTTTTGCACCTGTGAGTCGTTGGTGACATCCACTTCAAGAACCAAAACCCGATCGCCATACCTTTCTTTTAAGGCTGCAATACTATTGATATTACGTGCTGTAGCAGCCACTTTGTCTCCGCGTTTCAAGGCGGCTTCTGTCCATATTTTTCCAAATCCTCTTGAAGATCCTGTAATGAACCAAACTTTTTCTTTCTGTCTATTTTCCATTTTTTAATTGTATTACTATGAATGCAAAGTTGCTTCTAAACAGATCTACTTACGTTGCCGGAATGAGGATTATCCTAACCAAAACAAAGAAAATGAACTGCTGGTATTCAGGAACTGTTTTGTTCATGTTATGATTTAAATCTAAAGATGCATGTTCAGTTTTAAACTGTTCGATTTTTAGACATTTTCAATAATTATTATAAAACCACCTGCCCTTTTGAACAAAGTTAATTAGGCCTTTTGAACAAAGCGGAGCAGTTTAAGCTTCTCTAATTTTGTCTCAGTAATAATAATTAAACGTATTCAAAATGGAAAAGAATAATTATCAGGGAGCTCAACAACAACCAATCGGTTCAGGCTTCAATGCAAAATCAACAACTCATGATGTCATTCAAAACATCGATCTTACCGGAAAAGTAGCTATTGTCACAGGTGGCAATACAGGAATTGGACTGGAAACTACAAAGGTTCTCGCCGCAGCAGGAGCTACAGTAATCGTACCTGCACGTGATATTGAAAAGGCAAAGAAAAATCTGGAAGGAATTGCCAATGTGGAAATTGCCGCAATGGATTTGATGTCACCCACCTCTATTGATGCTTTTGCAGAAAATTTTGTAGCGTCAGGAAGACCTTTGCATTTATTGATCAACAATGCAGGGATTATGTGGGTACCCCTCCGCAGAGATGCACGGGGTATAGAATCGCAGCTGGCGACCAATTATTTAGCTGTGTTTCAGCTTACCTCCGGATTATGGCCAGCACTTAAAAAAGCCAATGGAGCACGGGTTATTAATGTTTCTTCCCATGGTCATCGTTTTGCGTCTTTTAATTTTGATGATCCTAATTTCCTGCATAGAGAATATGAAACTTTATTGGGTTATGGACAATCCAAGACAGCCGTCAATCTTTTTTCGATGGAACTGGATGTGCGGGGACAATCTTCCCATATCAGAAGCTATGCGGTTCATCCCGGTTCTATTGGCGGAACAGAATTAGGCAGGGAAGCTCCACTGGAACTATTTCAAAAAATGGGTTTCGTGGATGCTGATGGCAATATGTTACCTGAAGTAGCGGCATCGTTAAAAACTATCCCACAAGGAGCTGCTACAACAGTTTGGTGCGCTACCAGTCCTTTACTTGAGGATATTGGTGGGGTCTATTGTGAGGATGGGGACATCGCAGTAGTCTCATCAGATAGTACCGACCAGAAAGGAGTACATCCTTATTCACTGGATGAAAACAATGCCAAGAAACTATGGAAGCTGACTGAAGAGATGACGGGTATCCGCTTCAATCCGTAAATACTGATTATTCTCCGAATGTTTTATCTAACTCAGTCCTAAAAAGCAAAAAAATGAAAAATTTAAAAGGTAAAATAGCCGTTATTACCGGTGGCAACAGCGGTATTGGCTATGCCACAGCCAAAAAACTAAAAGAAAACAGTGCCCACATTATCATCACCGGAAGACGGAAAGAAGCTATTGAGAAAGCTGCTGATGAATTGAATGCAACAGCAATGATTGCTGACCAGTCGAAATTAAATGATATAGAAAACCTGGTCAGTCAAGTAAAGCAACAATTTAGAAAGGTTGATATCTTGCTTATCAACGCTGGCATTACAAAATTTTCCACCATTGAACAGACAACGGAAAGTTTATTTGATGAAATCATGAATGTGAATTTCAAAGGAGCTTTTTTTACATTGAGTCGCTTTATTCCGTTACTTAATGATGGTGCTTCTGTCATTATGCTTTCTTCTACTTCTGCAACCATTTCGCCACAAAATGCTTCTATATATGCCGCCAGTAAAGCTGCCATCAATGCAGTTGTAAAAATAGCGGCACTTGAACTGGCTTCGAGAAAAATACGTATTAACGCTGTAAGTCCAGGCCCGATAGCGACAGAAATCATGGATAAAATCGGTTTAAATGAAGAATTGGAAAATCATCTGATACAAAGCATTCCGCTGGGAAGGATGGGAAAAGCAGAAGAAGTGGCTAATATGATCCATTATTTAACAAGTGAAAATGCAGGTTTTCTGACCGGAGCCAATTTTCTGGTGGATGGCGGACAATCTATTTAGAATTAATAACAATCATAAAAGAGAGGCAGGATAGCCATTTTGCTTCTCTTCCATTACCTATGAACTTTTAAACAAAGTAAATGATGCTATTTCTTATCTTTACGTTATTGATGTCCTTCTTAAAAAAGCAAAAATCATGGAATACCAAGCCCGATACATTACCGAAGATATAAAGCTTTCAAGCTACGAAGACAAGTTTTTCAAATCGGACATTATGTTTGATGAGCATATGCTGGTCTGGTTTCTTTCAGGAGAAACCAAGATTGTACAGGCAGATGCTACCTATATATTTGGAAAGGGGGATATTTTTCTGATTCCCAGAAATCAGCTGGCTACTATTATTAATTATCCTAAAGACGGTGAACCCCACAAAACAGTGGTCATGCATTTATCACTGGAAACATTAAAGAATTTTTATGCAGACAAGAATATAAACCCTCAACCCAAAAATTCACCAAAGATTTTTTGTTTCAATAATCACCCTCTGCTGGAAAGTTGCCTGGCATCGCTTATTCCCTATTTTGACATGAAGGACATCCCCGTGGATATTGCTTCCATTAAAATTACCGAAGCCATCAGTATTCTTAGATCCCTGAACCAGAAAATCGATCATGTGCTTGCTAATTTTGAAGAGCCCGGAAAAATCAATCTTGTCGACTATATGGAAAAGAATTTTATGTTCAATCTCCCGCTGGAAAAGTTTGGTTACCTCACAGGCAGAAGCCTTACCACTTTTAAGCGGGATTTCAAGAAGGCTTTCACCATGACTCCACAAAGGTGGTTGACTCATAAACGTTTGGAACTTGCCTATTATCAGATTACAGAAAAGAAAAAAAGGCCATTGGATGTTTGCTACGAAGTAGGATTTGAAAACCTATCCCATTTTTCATTTGCTTTCAAAAAGCAATTCGGGATTACACCAAGCTCTTTAGTTCCTTAAATTTTTATAATCAAAACCATCTATCAAGCAATTTCTATAGCTTTGTTGTTAACACATAATAAATTAAAAGGCTCCTTAACGGCAAGTGAATCTAATTTTATTCAATAAATAAACAACCAATTTAGTCAGGTCCAAAATTCCTACCACACCTCATGGAAATAAAAGTTTACTCCCCTTCAAATCCTTTACTTAAAATATATATAGAGAGTATTTATATACTTACACGTACATCTGACGAAAAGCCCATCAATTATATCACCTTCCCTTCTATTTTTACCATTGTAGCTGTTAGTGAAAAATCGAAATCGATTAATAAAGGAAATAAATTAATAATCCAGCAATGCGATGACAATGAGATTGAAACAAATATAGTGTCTAACTTCAATAAGCCAGTGTATATCCAATACGAAGGGAAGATAAACGAAATTACGATCTACTTTAAACCGTTAGCTATTAATTCATTCTTGGAACACGAATTACACCATTACAACCATTCAGATTTCTCTGAATTTTTACCTTTTAAAGATTATAAAAAAACGATGATTGAAATTCTTTCTTTGCAAAATGATCCCGAGAAAATTAAAGCTGTTGAAAGTTATTGGCTATCCAAATTAAGGGGTTTTCAGCATCATTTCCTTGAAACTGTTCTCTCTGAAATGATGGATAATAAAAATGACGATCTAACCATTACTAAACTATGTCAAAAACATGCCATTTCACGCACTACATTGAACAAACACTTTGACAGGCATATCTGCAAAACACCATCCCAATTTAAAAGGATACTAAGATTTAGAAATGCAGTTAAAATCTATGCATCAGATAATTCAAAAAACAGCTTAACGGATATTTCATATAGTGTTAATTACTTTGACCAGTCTCATATGACAAGAGAGTTCAGATCTGTAACAGGACTCTCTCCAAAGGCTTTTTTTAAAAAAACATCTACGCTGGAAAAAAATCAAATTCACTGGCTATTTTTATAGATGGTTTACATTTGTACAATTTTCCTCTTTATGATTAAATTACATTTGTCTCTTAATCGTAAATACACTATGATAATCCGTCACCTATATTTTACTACATCTCTCTTCATAATTGCTTTTTTACAACCTATTGTCGTTCAATCACAAAATTTAGAAAGCATCGTTAATCCTATAAAGTCTCACTTAAAAATTCTTGAAAAAGAAAATAACTTAAGCGGAGTTGTTCTCATTGCAAAAAATGGAAGACCGATATATAAAGAAGCATTTGGTTTTGCTAATTTACCGGAGCGTGTTAAAAATAAACCTGACACAAAGTTCAACTTAGCCTCTATCAATAAGATGTTCACAGCAATCGCTATTATGCAATTGGTAGAATCCGGCAAAATCTCTCTTCAAGATAAAGTGGGCCAATATCTTTTGGATTATCCTAATAAAACGGTTGCCGAGTCTGTGACCATCCATCAATTATTAACACACACATCAGGAATGTCCAGTTTTTGGGAGGAATACGATAAGGTTGCAAAAGTTAACTTCAAAACCGTTGCGGCTTACCTTCCATTGTTTGCTGATAAAAAACTGGCATTTGCTCCTGGTAGTGACTTCCTATACAGCAATTCTGGGTATATGGTTTTAGGGTTAATTATTGAGAAGGTGTCGGGACAAAATTATTTTGATTTCGTAAAAGAACATGTATATCAACCTGCAAAAATGATTAATACTGATGCTTACGAATTGGATCATGCCATTTCAAATCTGGCTATTGGCTACACAATGTCACTGGAAGAACCAGGGCAATGGAAGAATAATATTTTCTCAAATATGGCCAAAGGAACTCCTGCTGGAGGAGGCTATTCAACAGCCGAAGATCTGTTGAACTTCGCCAATGCTTTACAAAACAATAATTTGCTGACCAAAGAGAGCACAACCCTTTGCACGTCCGGTAAAGTGAAGTATAGAGAAGGAAAGTATGGTTATGGATTCGAAGAAAACATCATCAACGGACACCGAATTATTGGACATACCGGTGGGCACGATGGTATTGCCTGTGAACTTATGATCTATCCGGATTTGGACTACACTGTTGTTATTCTAACAAATGGAGAAGTCGAAAATTATTGGGAAGTAAGTAATCTAATTAAAAAGCAATTAGTGGGTTCAACACCATCAATTGACAATTTCTTTTACACTAAAAATATAATTAAGACAGTTTGCAACAAAGGTTATGAAGCCGGTATTAAGCAAATAGAACAAAATTCAAAGATATATTCATTAAGAGAAAATCTTATTGAAAGATATGGCTGCAAGCTATTGTTCGAAAAAAAAACTAATCAGGCAATAGATTTATTTAAGCTAAATAATCGCCTTTTTCCAGACTCAACTTATGGCTATTATTACATAAGTGAAGCCTATAGATTGTCTGGTCAAAAAAAACAAGCGATTGAATATCTTAAGATATATATTGAAAAAGAACCTGAAGACCATGATGCTCAATTAAAATATAAATTACTGATACAATAACTAGCTTTTTACCATTTAAACCATAACAATAAAAAAGAGGATGCTAATCAGCATCCTTTTTCATTTCTTTACGTATCCACCTACTCTCCGATTTTCCTTTCAGAAAATAGTCCCACCATTCTAGTATTCTCCTGTTTAAATCCAGGGCTTCTTGAGTTCCTATTCCCAGATCATGCCCATGATCAGGATATAATAAAGCGACCACCTGTTTACTGCTTCTACGCAGTGCCATATAAAACTCCATCGTCTGTTCAGGAACTACATTTCTATCCTTCAATCCGGTCCATAACAAGACGGGAGCACTCAACCTATCCGCATTCAAAACAGGACTGTTTTCAAGATATAGCTCTTTATCCTGAAAAAAAGAACGTCCTATTTCATATTGCCCTGTTTCTAACTGCCAGTAATGGGGACTTGAATAGTTGCTGTTATAGGAGAAGTAAGAACTTACGAGATCACTTACTCCCGATCCGGAAATATAGGCTGCGAACCGATTGGAATGCGTGGCTATAAAATTAGTCAGATAGCTGCCAAAAGAGTGTCCGATCAATCCCATTTTATCTATTTTCAAATCATATTCTGCTAAAGCATCCAAAGAGCGGTTCACACAGTCCAGCCCTGACCATCCGGGAGATCCCTTTTCAGTTACACAATCTGGAAGATATACAAAATACCCCCTTTCCAATAAGATACGGATATTAAAACCCACTTCATCATACCTTGGCAGAAGATATGTTGAAGCCTTATCGGACTGCTTTTGGTAAATATGCACAATAAGGGGGTATTGACTTGAAGGATCATAATCCATCGGATAATATAAAATCCCTTTTAAGGGTAACCCGGAAGAGCTTGAATAGGAAACAATCTGCTGTTTTAACAATTTCGCATTCGGATCTGATACGGCAGCATCAAACATAAGCTTCTTCTGTTTCCTTTGAGGATCTATCAACCAAAGCTTAGGTGGACTGTTAAAGTTCTCTTCTAAGATGGTCATTTTTTGATCATCACTACTGAAAGAGACTGATTTTAGATTTTCACTGGAAGAATACAGCATCGTATTCTTCTTATTTTTAAGCCTATGGTAGGACACCTCTCCTTTTTCCTGATTACTCACTTTTAGCAGTACACCGCTATCCTCAATAAAATTCTGATAGAAATTAAAACCGGTAGATAATGGGTACTGGCTACCGCCCAGAATTTCTATTTTTTTTCCCCTTTCCACAGTATTTGCATATAACCTTCCATTTCCTACAGAGTATATCCAAAGTCCGTTATCACTTTCAAAATAAATTGTTTTTGCATCCTTACTAAAATAAGGTTTCTTTAATCCCTGACCTTCAATGCTTCGTTTTTCAAAAGTTTCCACATTCAAGAGCTGCCACAATCCCTTAGAATCCATCATTAACAAATGCCTGCCATCTTCTGAGCTGACCAGCAAAGGTTTTACTTCTCCTATCTTCTTTCGCTCCCCTGTCTGCACAGTATACAAACTGATATTCAGATCAGGAATATGATGAATATAATCCTGCACTTCATCACTTTTAAACACCACAAAATACCGATCACTTCCTATTGAGCTTATCGTTTCCTCTTCATCAACAGGCAAGGACACTGCTTTATCTCTCCCTGGGTTCCATATCCAATACTTTCGGGACTTCTTTCTCCCCCGTTCCCTGCTTTCAAGATCCCTATCACTTCCATACCATATCTGAACCTCTTTTTCTGGATATGGAACCAAATTCACCGCTTCAATAAGACAGGATAATTCCATTCCAACTTCCTGAAACCTAATAAAATCTGCTCTTATATCCTGTTCTCCTAAAGGATAAAACCATTTCCCTGAGAGGACATTCATCACCATAATATTACGAAATCCTTTCCTCCTGGACTGTTTATGAATGACCAGATAATGACCAGAATCCGTTAACTCCATTCGTTCTATTTCAGACAGAGAAATCAACTTTTTAGATTCCTTTCCTTCCAATTTAAGAATATCATATCCGGAATCCGTTTTTCTCTGTGCAAAAAGATTCCCTTTCCCATCGGTCAGGTAATAGACTATATCACTTTCCCGGGCCAAGACCTTTCCTTCTTTATCCATCACCTGTAATTCTCCCAATGTGTTTAGGATACAATATCCATCTGAAGACCATACACCGCTCTGCTTTACATGTTGATATTCTTTTGTCACACGTGTAGTAAGATTAACCCAAAGAACCTTGTTTCCCCCGGTAAGTATAGCATAATGCCCAAAATGAAAAGTGACCATCGAAGCCTGCTCTGCTATCTTATGACTATTTTTTTTATCCTGAGTATCAAAAATAAACAAGCTGTCTTTGTCCTTATAGTCTTTCTTCATGACCACCCATTGTCCATCCGATGAAATCGCCCCACCTTCTGTTCCATAAAAACCTGAGAGCCAATGATCCATAGTATCTTTAGAAACCTTCTGCCCTGAAAACTCCCCCACCATCAACCATAGCAGAATAAAAAGCAACAGTTTCATGATCCATTTAGTAACCATTATTCTGAGGTTTAAGGTTGGTATTCAGCAGGAGTTCTTTCTGTGGTAAAGGCCAACGCTGATGGTAGTACTTCCAGTTGGACTTTACAGGGGGCAGTGTATTGAGTTTCCCCAGTCTTTTAAGATCTATAAAGCGGTGTCCCATTTCAGAAAAGAACTCTTTACGATATTCTGAAAGAATCTCATTCAATGCGGTTTCTTTTGAAGTAAGATCTGTCAATGCTGACAGTCCTGCACGCAATCGTGTAGCATTAATATACGGCAACGCCTCTGCTAATTTATTCTGCATAACGAGCGTTTCTGCCAGATTAAGATCAACTTCTTCTATCCTGAATACCACAGAATACTCTGTAGGATTTGCTGTACGATTCTTATATTTATCAGCCCTGTACCAGGTATTTGCGCCTATCGTCACCGCTGCCATCCAATTCTGCTTTCTTTTATCTTCCTGAGCAAAAGAACTCACCAGATCATTATTCAAGGCATACTGTGTAGGCGCGGCACCGGAAAAGTAATAGGTCTGAACCTCGCTTGTAGGATCATTATTATTTTTAGGTTTTAACTGCCATAAGATGTGCTTTCCAGACTTTTGAAAAACTTTGGTAATATCATTTTCAAAAGGATACAGAGGGCTTGAAACAATGGTCTTTAATAAAACCTCTGCCTGACTCCATTTTTCTTCAAGCATATAAGTTTTGGCCAGCATCAACTGTGCCACCTTACGGTTAGGAAAAATCCTTTCCGTATTCCTGTAATCATCCGCCAAAAGTCCTGATGCTGTCTCCAGATCAGCCTCCAATCGAGAGAGCACCTGAGAAACAGACGTTTTCCCAAGCGACTGGTTGATTTTATAATCCGTATTTAAAGGCATTGGAATATCTCCAAATACCTGTTGAAGATAAAAAAACAGGATAGACCGAACTAAAAGAGCTTCTCCTTTAATCCTATTTTTTTCTGACTGCGGCAGTGATTTTGAGTTTTCTGTTCCTTCAATAATTGCATTGCTCATATACACCTCTTTATAGGCTGATGCCCAGTACATATATACCGTAGAGTTCGATGAAATCTGAAAGTTATTATAGAGATCCAGTGCTCCACTGCTTTCTCCCGAAGCATAATAGCAGACCAGATCATCGGTATAGCTCCCCAACAGAGCCCCACTTCCCTGCGGTCCTCCTGACAACGGAGAATTATCCCAGATATTGGCATACAGCCCGGCTAAAGCAGCATCGGCTGTCTGTACATTTTCAAATATCTGCCCTGCATCCAGCTGATTAGAAGGCGGATCTGCCTCCAACATATTTTCACAGCTTCCTGTTATGCCTATTGCAGTACATATAACTGCTATATTTTTTATATAAAGAATGATTGATGATTTCATGATTTTAGATTTAAAAGTTAATCTGTGTACCGAAAGAATAGGTTTTCATGGGTGGTAAAAATCCGCCTACCGTAAATTCAGGATCCATCCCAAAATACTTTGTCCATGTCAGAAGATTCTGTCCCTGAAAGTATATTTTTACCGTTTTCAGCACCCTACTTTTCAACGGCAAGGTATAAGTCAGCTGAACATTTTTAAGCCTTATAAATGAAGCATCTGAAACACTTGCCGTACTGCTTCTGAAATTGTTCTGTGCCCTATTCTGATCTCCTACCGTCCCGGTGCTGTAAGGCATGTAAGCCCCGGAAGGATTCTGAGGTGACCATACATCCAATACCTCTACCGGCTGGTTAAACATTCCTCCCGGCAAAGGCATTATGCTGTTATAATTAAGATTTCTCTGTTTTACAAACTGAAACAGAAAAGAAAAATCCCAGTTCCTGTATTGCAGGGTATTGCTCCAGCCACCAAAATAGCGGACTCCGATATTTTCCACTACCTTATTATCCTCAGGCGCTGTTATCTTACCATCCCCATTAAAATCCTTAAATCGGTACAACCCTGTCGCAGGATCAATTCCCTCCAGCTGATAAAGCTTCACTATGGATACGGGCTGTCCTACAATAAATATATTTTCATAGGGTGATCCTTCAAGCCCAGGAAATGAGAGCAGTTTATTTTTGGGAATGCTTATATTAAATCCGGATGACCATTTTAAGAGCTCCCCGGAAATGGGCCTTGCATTCAGCTCCAGCTCCCAACCTCTATTTTCCACTACGGCGTTCATGTTAGCCAGTACAGAAGTAAAGCCGGTAATTGCAGGAAGCTGATAACCCACCAGCTGATTAGAACTCGTATTACGATACCATGAAACTGACATATTCAGGCGGTTCTTCAAGAATCCAAGCTCCAATGCCGTTTCAAGCTTCCTTGTCTTCTCCCAGCTGAAATCAGGATTATACAGGCGTGAAGGAACCAGTCCTGTGACTGAATTATAGATATAATCAGACACTGTAAAATTATCCAGATACTGATAATCTCCGATATTATCACTTCCTGTAATCCCATAGCTTCCCCTCAGTTTCCCAAAGCTCAGCCATGAACTATCTTTAAAAAAAGCTTCCTCAGAAAACAGCCATGCTCCGCCCAACGCTCCAAAGGATGCCACCTTCCGGTTTTCCCCAAAGCGACTGCTCCCGTCACGTCTTCCAGTAATATTAAGTATATACCTGTTTTTATATTGATAGTTTACTCTTCCGAATACCGCTGCATACCTGTACTGTGTGGTCACCTGATCAGCAATGGTCTTGGTCTGTGCTGCTCCGATATTCTGTAATAAGGCATTGCTTGCAAAACCACTTCCCCGCATCGATTCCCTGCTATTTTCCTCTACCTGTACACTCGCTCCCAACAATACGGTCAGCTCATGTCCTCCCCTTTTCAAGCTCCACTCTAACTGTGGTTCTGCGATATAGGAAAAGCGGTTATTATTGCTTTTTGAAGAACTTGAATAAAAGCTTGACTGTCCTGTCACAAAGGAAGGGTTATAAATGGTATTCGGGCGAAGTGACCATTCTTCAAAAGCAGCATAGTTTATCCCCCCATTCAGCTTAACCACCGTATGCGGAAGCAGTTCAAACTGCGCATTAACACTGCTCAGGAACTGTATGGTCTTATTCTGATAAGAACTGTTGTACACCGCTACCGGATTGGTAAAAGTATTATTCTCCCAATTCAGGCTGCCATCCGGTTTATAAAGCTCCGGAGCATTCGGTGCCAGCAGTAGTGATTTCTGGGTAATATCTTCATTCACCACATTATTTTTCTGAAAAGAAAACTGATTGGCAAGCGTCATCTGAAATTTCCTGTCCTTAGAACGGTGTGACAGATTCCCTGACAGGGTATGGCTCACATATTTAAAATCCTTTTCAAACACCGTAGCCTGTTCATTCCTTCCCAGGCTGATCAGAAAACTGGTCGTCTCACTTCCCCCTTTCAATGACAGCTGAGTGGATGAAGAAGCTGCCCAATTTCCAATCAGCTTCTCAGGCCAGTTCGTATATCGGTCCGATGACCATTTCCCATTAATATCATACGCATTTGCAGGATAAGCAGAGATTCCGTCATTAGCATAGGCCTGTTTCCGCATTCCCAGATACTGCCCTGTATTCATCATGGTAAGTCTCATCATCGCCTTACTTATCCCATAATTGGTAGTAAGGCTCAATTCAGTTTTCCCTGACTTTCCACTTTTCGTCGTCACCAGTACTACCCCATTCGCTCCCCTTGAACCGTATATAGCCGTAGCATCCGCATCCTTTAAGATTTCAATACTTTCAATATCATTAGGATTGATGGCATTTAACGGATTAATACTCCGCAAAGGAATAACGAGTGTCGAAAACTCAGACTTCATATCCCCTCCTACAGGCACCCCATCAATCACATATAAAGGCTGATTCCCATCAATCTCACTATTGGAAGAGGTCCTCAGGCTGTTCCTTCCCCGGATCTGAATATCAAAACCACCTCCCGGCATTCCTCCACCCTGGGTAATGCTTACCCCAGCCATTCTCCCCTGCACTGCTCCCAGTACATTTCCTACCGGCTGATTCCCAATCTCTTTCGCAGACACCTTCGCAATACTCCCCGTCCGTTCTTTATCCCGAACTTTATAATACCCCGCATTCAGCACAATCTCTCCAATCCCCGTCACTACAGCCTTATCCGTACCCAAATCAGCCCCTTTACCATCAGTCTCAGAATCCATTTCAAGCGAAACATTGATCACGCTCCTTTCCACTTCATTATTTCCATTTCTCCCGCTACCTTCTTCTCCATCTTCCTTACCCCTATCTCCCACCTTCACTCTCTTCACCATATACCCAGCGTACCTGTACACCAGTACCGCACTCTTCCCCGAAACCTGTATCTGATAAGCTCCTGAACTTCCCGTTAATACTACCTGATCCTTTCCTTCCTGAGATACCGAAACCCCGCTTAAAGCACCTGATTTCCCTGTGACGGTACCTGAAATCTCACGTACCTGTCCTATTGCGGTGCAAGACACCAGCAATGCTAACCCAAAAGCCATTTGAACATGACCCAGGCTGCAAAAGTTTTTTTTCATACTTTTGAATAAGTTTAATTTATTAGACAATGCTCTTTCCTACCAAGCGGTCAACTTACAGGGAAAGGGCTTTTCTTTTTATCTTCTCTATTTCTATGGTTATTATACCCTACATTACTATTGTTTCTTATCTATTCTATTAATTAATAATTACCCAATATTCCTTTCCTCTCTTCACACTCCTTCCATACAGCACCTAATCATCTTAAAAATGGACCAGGAACAAAAGCCCAACTGAGGTAACAGCAAAACCTACTGTCCCAATCCATCAAAAAAAACTAATTAATATGAATATGAATAAAATTTGTGTTCCCGTGAAAGCCCTAAAGCCGCAATGGATTGTACACCCCATTGTAAAGTATCAGTATACCTCTATTTTGTAAAGCGGGCTTAGAATAAAAAGATAATTGTAGAAAAGCAGAACTGCATCAATAAAAAACGGCATGGGACTCTACATATCTACTATTGAGGTACTGGTATACCTTACATACAGATAAGAGAGCCCACGCCTAGGTCGTGAGCTTCCTGCTTATCGTCTCGTATGTTTAAAAATTACCAGTTTTCAATAGTGAGATTCTAAGCAATAGCTTCTAATATTCGTTGAAGTATCGCAAAGTTACATTTATTGTAACCTATTTTACAAATATAAAGAAAAAAAGAATATCATTCGCTATAGCGAACAGTAAATTTCGATTAAATCTCTTGTTTTGAATAATGATTATTGTGAATATGCAAAATAAAGATGTTTTGAATAGAAAAAATGCGTTAGTAAATAAATATTTATGCAATTTTATTGAAGGTAAGTTTCTTCGTGAATACTATGATCAAGATGGTAATATTGTTTCACAAAACAAATATGCTAAACTATGTGGAATTACATCTTCTACAATTTCAAAACTGAAGTTACCTGAAGGTTATGATGTACCCATGTCTACAATCTATAATATACTACGACATGAACGGTATTCCTTAGAAAATTTCTTTAAAGAATTTGAAAACTCGAAAGGTATTAATATACCAGATTAAATGCAATTATTATTAAGTATTATTGTATTATTGATTAATGTTTATTTTGTATAAAATTAGTATAATTCCTTCTTGTTTATCCTAAATTCTTCTAATAAATCAAAAACCACCTTTTGCCAAATATAGTTACGTCATTATTGAGTTATCTTTCCAGCACGAATGTGATGAATCGAAAACTATAACTTATATTAAAAAAAATAGATAGTTTTGCCACAATAAAGCATCTACATCTTTTTCTTAGAATCTCAAAACTTTATCACCTTACTGCTAAAAATCCTTTAGAACATTGAACTTTCCCCCTAAACTGAACAACAATTAAGGCTTTTTTAAGTTATAAAACTATTACCAAAATCAATAATTTATTAACGTTCGTAAAAACTAATTTTCAATTTGACTATTAATCAAATACATTTATATATATTTAAGATTAGTAAATAATTCTAAATTTCTACTCTATGTATTTATTGGTTATTGCGATGGTCTTTTTACTACTAGGATTTGCTTTACGTTATTGGATAAATCGTCGAAAATTTAATCGTCGAGGGATTGGTGGAATTGAAGAATTTTCTAGTTATGAAAAAGCTACAATGCTTAGATATTTTGAACGTTTAGGAAAATTGATTGCTTATGTTTTAATTGCCATAGGTCTACTTTATGTATGGAGATTTTACAGACACACATTATGATATAAAGATCCGAAGTTATTAGGCAAGTGAACCCTGTATTATTCAATCCAATTTTATTTGGGGGAATCTTGTTTCGTGATAATGCCACTAGGTCTTACGTTGTTTTTAAAGTATCTATTTATTCTCTATTTAAAAGTACTATTAATATTTATCTCTATTTAATACTCTATGTAGGTCTGGGATAAGATATAGTTGAAAAAATTCAGCAGATTAGGTTTTTGAGTTTTTTAAACTTCTTGGCAATCCTTGGCATTCGAAGTTATTTCTTCAGAAAAATTAATTTCTTTTTTACGTAATATTTAGGATCAGCAATATTTACTATAATAATCGCTTTTTGAGATTATTTTAATATATGAATATTTCAATGTAATTAATAGCTAAAATATTGAACAAAACTATATTTAATAAACTAAAAGAGCCATTTAAAATGGCTCTTTTAGTTTATTAAATATTTACAATTGACTATCAATCTCAGGAAAATATTCTTCTGGAAGAGCATCGATATACTCTTCTTTATCTGTTTGAATATTATCTTTAGTTTTATCTAAGATATCTGGAATGGGAATGGGAACTGTTATAGGTCCCCAAGGTGTTCCATTTGCTTGCTGATGCGATGAAGTGAATGTTCCGGAATCACAACTACCCCAATGATGGTGAGCATGAGCTTGGCAGGTCCATATTCGATTTGTTTGATTAAATGTACAAGAATTAGGAATTCTAAAAGAAGGAGTATAACATACTCCAGCGGTATAAGCGTTTGCCGCAGCGTCGGCGATTTTCATAGCTACATCTTTGTTAGAGTGGCTACCATAAAAGATTCTTCCCATAATTATTAGTATTTGTTGTTTCAATAAATATACATTTAATAAAATAACACAAAAGAGGTATTTATCTTATTTTTTTTCAATTAAAACTATAACTATATTAACATATTTGTAATGTTAAATTAATGACATCAATCTGTCAGACAATCACAATGTTTTTTACCATCACCAGCTATATAACAAACGCCTGTTCCAAATACAAAGTTGATGATTTAATTAAACGTCATAAAACATCTCTATTTCACGTTTAGCTATTGAAAGCCTATCATTAATTTCAGTCTGTAAGTCTGCTAGTAATTTCCCAACACTTTCTTGTTCACCATCAACCAATAGATTATTATATTGACTGTTAACTTCAGAAGAAAATTCTTTAGCTCTCTGTTTTAACAAAATAATATCTTTTCTTATGTTACTAGCAAATTCAATAATTGGAATTATAGCGGGATCAAAATATATGCTACCTCGTAAATTCAATGCTTCTTCAATAAAATTCTTTAGTAATTTCTCATCGATTTCTTGCCAATCAGTTTCGGAAACAGGATTACCAAATTCATCATAACTAGATTCTATTATTTCATAATTAACCCTAATAGCTTCATTAGCTATGATTGCTACAGGGTGGGATTGGTTATCTTCATAATCAATTATAATTTTAGCATTAAAATCTAAAAACTGAAGTATCTTATTTCTTATATCCATTTTTTCTTCAAAAGACTCTTTGATATAGTTTTGAACTTTAGAATAGAAATCTTGAAAAAATTCAGGTAAAAAATCCAAAATATTATAAAGTCTGCTAAAATTTTTGCTTTGATCATTAACGTTAAAAAAACGAAAACCTTTATAAACAGCCAGCCTATCAATTTCTAAAATTCTTAAATAATCTCGTGAAGGTGTTCTTCTGAGGATATGAGACTTAAATGGTTCGTTATGCAGATCTTGTCCATATTTAAAGATTTTTTCACCTTTTTCATTAAGATCTTCTAAAATAGAATTTAGATTGACAGAGAGTAACTCTAACTTGTGATAAGAATCTAACTTTTCATTTCTTATATCTTTTAGTCTGTCCTCTTTCAAACTTTTATCGAATTGGTCTCTTGCTTCGTCAAGTTGTTTTTTAAAAATCGAAACTTGCAATTTATTAGCTTTATACTGCATATAAAAAGCTAATCCAGTAACAATTACAGCTGCTGAATTAATAAATGGATTTGTTATTCCTCCTATTGTATCACCTATATAGCCAGTTTCCTTGGGATCAAAAAAAGCCATAAATCCAGGTCTAGTAAATAATGGCACTGCTATTATAGAACAAGTTAAAAAGATAATAGCTATCAACACTAAAAAAATAATTTTCTGTGAAAGATTGGTCTTATAATCATTATCCTCATTAGTGACGAATCGATTGAAGATTTCCCCACTAATTTGATAAATAAAACTAATAATAAATAGTACTATAAAGAATAAGAAAAGTAAAATCCCTATGGAATTTGTTTCAAACATAAATTAACATTTTATCTATTTTTAAAAATATCATTTTTTGATAATTAGGATCTTCAATGTATTTTACACGCACAATTTTATCTCGAATATTGCTCATTTTTTTTAATCGTTTTCTGATGTTAGTAATACAACTAAAAGGTTTTTACAATTCGCTTGTAAAGGGGGAGTCTTCATATGTCATACGCATAGTTTTAGATTTACTTTCAGCTAATGCAATATTTGTAGTCCTATTGATGATATCATTAATATTTATGATTATTGGATCTAAAATCTCAACTTTTTTATATCCTAAATTAATTTTTTGTCCATGTAAAATTTCAGTGGAAAAATTATTTTCAGCACCAACAATTGGAGAGCCTTCTCCTCCAATTTCTTTTAACGCTTCAATTGTTTCTTGAGAACAATTAGGTATTAGTTCCATCTGTAATCCATCATTGTAATCATAAAGTATGAATCCATTTTGAATAAGATCAATTAACTCATCAACAAGTTTAAGAGAATCTTGATTAATTTGGCTAAAACTAAAATTTGAAAATTGAACGTTATACTTCTTCTCAATTATCTGTAATTTTTGAAAATACTGAATATAAAATAAAGAGTGATCTATAAGCTCTGGGAACTTTTGTAAAGATTTTGAAATTTTTTGTCCGCTTTTCAAAAATATAGTGAATTCATAACCCTCTGCGAAATTTCTCAAAAAATTATACATTTCAAGTGCATTACGAGTATTTAAACAGATTTCTTCTCGAGTATATTTAAAATTAAAGTCACAACTAGGAAAATTTTTAAAATTAATTTTAAAAATCATTTTACATGATTTCAACTTAGAATGTACCTCTATCAAAGATTCGTTTCCGTAAAGTTTTACTGGAAATTCAAAAAATTCTTCTCCATTCGCAAATCGAATATTTACAGTATCATCATATATGGCATGAGATTTAAAATTAAATTTCACTCCCTCCGTATAATTAGATAACTTAATACCTTCGAATGATATTTCAGCATTTTTTATAATATTTTCAGAAATTTCAAATTCGCCAAAACTTTTTCCTTGTATAAAATCTCTAAACTCAATCAAAAAATCATTCTCATTTGATAATGTTAAACTTAACATACCTTCTGCAGGCGTTCCATTTAGACTTTTGAAACCTTCCACTTTGAAATTATCTTTTGAAGAATCTAACTTTGGGAGAATATTAAAATTTTGTACAAATTGCTTAAATGAATTTGCAGAAACTTTATTATTTTCTAAATCCTTTACTATATTATCTTTTAAAACTTTAACTAATTCTTCTAGTAATTTTTCTGCGGTAGAATCAATGTATTTAATGCCTTTTAGTGTGAGATCATTTATTTTATGAATAGGTAAATTAGGAGCCACTAAAAAGCATTCTTTTCGATTAGATTTCAAATTATCTGTTATTCTTTCAAATATAACTGACACATTTGGATCTTCTAAGTTATACCCTAAAAAGAGAACTGAATTTGTTGAAAGTCGTTCTTTTAAAACAGACCAATATGTACTATATTCACTATTTGATTTAAAAAAGTTATTATAATCAGACTGTGTAATAATTATACTGTCAGGATCGTTCAAATCACCGTGGATTTTGAATATTTGAGTTTTATTTTTGCTAATGTATCCCAAATTAGAACTTGATAATATAAGATCCGCTGTGGATTTATAAGCAATTTCAAATAGTCTATCATAATTGGTTGTTATAATAGTTTTAAAATGAGGTATTTCCGAAATTATTTTGTGAGTTTTGATATTTTCCGGCTCTTTATCAAATACATCTTTTAATGTTTTAATGATATAGTTTTTATTGTGCCCTCTTACTCTAAATATTTGCTCTGAAATATCTAATAGATTATAATTATTTTCAAACAATTTTTTTTCTGAAACTGTTAAGTTTTCATATAATAAATTACAAAGTTCTCTTCCTGAAGGATATCCTGAATTAAGAGACATTCCCGCACCTGCCCAAATTATCACTTCCTCTCTTCTGATAAGTTCAAATAAATTTTCTTTTTCCATAGTTTTTTCATGATTAAAGTTTGGGCAAATATAGGAAAAAAACGACATGAGATTTTACGGGTATCCTCAATTCTCACACAGATAGGTATATTCTAACCTCCCATAAATCCAGCAAAAAACACCACATTTCTAATATTGTATCTATAATCTTCCTTTAGATCCCCCTCCCTCTCTTCCTATTCTTCCCTTGCTCCTGTTTCTGCTCCCCCTTCCACACATTCTTAAAAGAAAACTCAAACTTCCCCATCCTCTTATCAAACCTCAAATATCCCTGATACCTTTTCCCATTCTTATCCACCAGCCCATCCACATACGCCACTTCCCCCACCTTAAGTTTCTCCATCTGCCACTTCCTTAGTTTCTTCCCTCTGAACACCTCCGGAACCGGTCTAAAATCTTCCACTCCCAATCTCCTTACATTTTTGTCCAGCAAAAACTCCACATACCTTTTATCCGCATTATACTGAACCGCAGCATTAAACAATGTTCCTCTGGCAGAAAGCATATTTTCAAGATACAGAGGTTTTCCTTCCCTTAGTATTTTTCTCTGCTGTTCATCCAACGTCACTCCTTTAATCACCAGTGGAATCCTGATACACTCAGCCCTGACCTGAATCAACTCATTAGTCAGTCTGTCCCTGCTAATAAGTGAAGGCACTTTCTCTCCTGTAATCCTATGGACCAAGTCTACCACCCTTCCCATATTCCCATTAATCATAAGATTTCTTTTATCTTCATCTGAAAATGTATGTCCAAAGAAAGGTATAGAAAAATCAGGCATCGTTCTTACAGGATGAAACATAAGTTCCACTTCAACAAAATCATTAGCCTTTAAAGAAAGCCTTGCTTCAATGGTAGCCGCTACTGTTCCCACATCAATATGAACCGGAACTAACTTATCCGTTTTATAGCCTTTCAGCATAGATTCCAAAACTCCAAGCTCCTGCAATATCTCTTTATTCAGCCCCAGCGTCTCTATCATCTTTCAGTTCACCTGCTCAGGCTTATATAAGTAATTATTAGAAGCGTCCTCTAATTTACCTTTCATTTCTCCTCCAGCCCTTCTATAAGCCTCGACACTCTCAATAGAAATTTCATAGTTTTTTAATTCCCTTCTTCCTTCATCAGAACTGTCATCAATATAATTCTGTAACTGTAAAGCTGTCTGCCCGGCTTCATATTCCGTTACCTTAAAAAATGAAAACTCCCCAGGCTCTTTAAGCTGATGATAAAATCCAGCATAAAACTCCGCAAAACAATTCTCATTAGAATCAATACTTACTATTTCTGCATTGTTCAGTTCCCTGGGATGTACGCTATGCAATTCACCATCCTCACCCAACCCCTGAACAATCCCCACAGTACCTGTTTTAAGATGTAACACCAGTAAAGTTTCTGCTTTCTTTTTAATGATATCCGGCTCTTCATTTGTCTCTGTATCCATAACGTTCTCAATTATGCAGATTTCAAATTACAATACCGGACAACTCTCTTATAGCAACAGGAGCTAAAAGGCTGTAATTGGCTTTGAATAGCCTTAGTATCCTTAGTATATAAAAAGAGCCTCCCAAAGGAGGTCCTTCATAAAATCAGTAGAAACTTGAATAATTCAAGTATACAAATACAAAAAATCCCAGGATCTCTAACAGGTTAAATCTAATAGCAGCCTTTACATTTGCTTTTATCAACATATACTTTATTACCGGATGAATTGGTATAATAACAACCTCCTTTATCACCCACATGTAAAGTATGACCATTATAAGAACATCCTGAATTGCCATCACAAGACACTGATATAATAGCAAAAGCTAATAATAGAATTATTTTTTTCATTGTACGATATATTATTTATTGCAAAAATATATGCCCTAGTCATCAATATAATACGGTTATCCGTAATATCTCTTAAATTCAGGGAGTACTTAGCGTGTTTAAATACTCAATGAAATTGTTATAAAAAAGCCTCCCGTGTCAATAGGAAGGCAAAAGTTCAAAATGAATTATAAGTAAAGTGATGTGGTGTTAAACAAGTTTTCTTTTAAAAACCTTTTTAAACAGTTACAATGCCCATGCCATATACATCACTGTTTATGGAAAACTGCACTTTTGTGGTACATTTTAACCAGTCTACTCTTACAATCAGATTTATATTCTATCTATAAAAGATTTGTAAATAGATTCTCTATAAAAAAGCTAGCCAGTTTACCTTTTCCTTGCAAATAGCAGGGAGCAATCTTCGCATTTTAAAAGCTTTACTTTGAAAACAAAAGATCAACAAAAAAACGTTATAGAGAAGATAATAGATAGATTAGTGCAATAAATGAGATATTTAGATCTAAAATTTGTTAAGCCGTTAGAATGCATTAATTTTACTGGTCTAAAAAAGACTGTCAGCAACTAAATGACTAAAATTATATCCACCCTTGCAGTTATACTATCCATAGGCATCGCTGCGCAAGAAATATCCATAAAAGACCATAATCTCAAAACGGCTTTATTACAGCAATTCGATCAAAACCATAACGGAAAACTGGAGCTTTCAGAAATTAACACTGTAACCAATCTGAAACTGGACGAAAAGAATATTTCCGATCTAAGCGGTATTGAGTACTTTCAGAATGTGACAGAACTTAATCTGCACAAGAATAATATTTCAGATTTCACCCTGATCAACAACCTTACAAAGCTCGAAACTCTTTATATTGGCGACAACAATAAAATTGGAACTCTGGATTTAAGCGATTTGGTTAATTTGAAAGATATTTACGCTTTCAGATTAGGATTAACCAAAATACATTTAAACTCACAACATATAATGTATATCCATTTACAGGATAACTTATTTACCAACTTTGAGACCAGTAAATTTCCAGCACTTCACACCCTTAATCTTGACGGATGTAAATCACTTGTCAATCTAAATTTATAAAAAAAATAAAGAACTCGTACAATTGTATCTGCTGGAAACATCCATAAAGGAACTGGATATTTCAAATAACAAAAATCTAAAAACGTTTTATATAGAAGATTCCGTTAAGCTGATTAAAGCAGCTCATCAGAAAACAACAAAGCATCCTCCTATTATGACCGTTAAATAATTCTGGTCTGAACAATAATTAATCAGCCATCCCTATATACATCTTATTTCAGTTCCCATACATCAATTGATTCCAACATCCAAATTGAAAATCATTATCTTTAAACCATGGAAAAGAGAGATCTACTCATTATAAAATACTTGTCAGAAGGTTATAAGATAACAGAAATCAGGGAACAACTCATTACTTATCACTCTATCACCATCAGTAAAAGTTTAATTGAAAAACGATTAAATACAATCTCTAAACAATATCAGGCAAAAACATTATTTCAATTAGCAGTTCTCCTCACTAAAGAAAAAATTATTTAAAAAGATTAGCCAATACTAAACCAACAATTAAGGAAATAAATATTGTTTTAGTTTCATAATTGTTGGTTTAATTTTGTTGCGTGTTTTTTTAACAACTTCTTTGTAAACTTTATCAAAGAAGTAAATCAAAGACAAGTATCAGTACCTTACCATTAGTACCCCTATAGCTGTTCTGTATAAAGCTCCGACAGGTAAGCCTGCTGCTATTGCAGCTGCATTATCTGCGTATACGTTACAGCCTTCTATAATAGCAGGTGTTAACTGACTTGCATTTTTAATAATATGCAGTTTAGCTTGTGGTGCAGTAGTGTTGATACCTACATTAATTTCATCTGGACTGTTAGAAGCTCCTAATACCATACTGTTACTGGTTTGTACTTTTGCACGATAACCTATGGCTGTACTGTTGCTAATCGTTGACAAATTAACTTGACTTCCAACAGGGCCGGAGTCATATCCTATAGCTGTATTATTATTACCTGTGGAATAAGCTAAGCTACCTCCTCCCATAGCTGTATTATAAGATCCTGTGGTATTATAGGACAAAGCACCATCTCCAAACCCACTATTGCTATTTCCTACCGTATTAGAAGCTAAAGTATATTGTCCGAAAGCACTGTTTCTCCATCCTGTGGTATTAACAGCCAGGGTATTATTCCCAAAAGCATTATTATAATGTGCTGTGGTGTTAGATGATAAAGCTTTATATCCAAAGGCATTGTTAAATTCCCCTGTAGTATTTGTGGTTAAAGCGTCTCGACCAAAAGCATGGTTTCCAAATCCTGTTGTATTTGCTGACAAAGCTGATTTACCAAAAGCGTTATTATAAACTCCCGTTGTATTATTTTGTAATGCTGTGTGTCCGTATGAAGCATTTTCATTGGATATTTGTCCGGCATGTTGATTGTTTATTTTTAAAGTAAGGGGTACGTCATTCAGTGTTCCTATAAAATATGTTGCAGTTGCTGTATTACCTGTATATAACCATGCATTTGGGTTAGATGGTATGAGGCTTGTTGTTTCAACACTTTTTAATACCCCTGTATTATCTACCATTACCACTTTATCTGTAGCTATGTTAGCTCCCTGGGTTGGTAAACCAACCAATTGCGCATTACCATTAACTTGTAGCAGCTCGCCTGTGTAGCGGGTCTCAAAATTATTAAAACCGATACCTACTTTACCATGCCCCAGAACAGTAAAAGCATCTGCCCTTGATACGCTATTACCTTTACCTATATTAAAAAGACGGTTTTTTCCTTCATCTCCAACCAAACTTGTGTATGTATAATTAGTAGAAAACATACCGGCTACAAATTCACTATATCCATTTGCTGTATTTGAAGTACCTGCAGCAACCGAATGAGCATTTAGAGTTTCGTTAAAGCTTCCTCCCAGAACAATAGAATGTGCGCCAATTGCTTTATTATAAATACCACCTATAACACCCGCTCCTTGTGCTTGTGATTCATTAGAAGTTCCACCTATAATAAAATTAGACCTCACAGCATTTGAACTATTAGGATTTTTAATGGTCTTATTACCGCTTCCTCCTAAAATTGCAGAAAACTCCGTCTCAGCAATATTATTCGATCCTGATACTAGAGAATGTAAACCTATTGTGGCACTTGCAGAATGGCCGGATCCCAAATGAACGGCTCCTCTTACATCCAGGCTAACCCCTGTAGTGGGGTATGGGGTACCTATAGCTACATTACCGGTCTGGTATATATTTTCTGAATTTGCTGTTGCCGGATTTGTAGTACCTTCTACGTTCCAGGGCTCTGCTGCTACCCCATTCGCTAATTTCTGCCAAACTGCTCCATCAAAATAATAGTACCCCCCTGTGGTTATATTTACAGTTTTAGTGGTTGTAGGTACTGCTGCGGCTGTTACATATACTATAGAACCTGTTTGTGCAGCAAGATATAATCCATCTTTGGCCTTCAACTCGTTACCTGTTAATCTTGGTGCTAATACCCCATCTACTTTAGTAAGATCTGACGGTGATGCTGCAATATCAAGCGTTGCCTTGGGATCCGGTGTATTAACCCCGATCTGACCTAATGCCGCCACCGATAATAAAAGAGCAGATAAAATTGTAATATTTTTTTGCATAATTAAATGTTTAAATACTTTAGTTTTAAAGAAATGATTGTTTGAAATTAGCCTAGAAGTAATGTGAATACAGATTACTTTTTCAGTTTCTGTATTTCTTTTTGTAATTCTTTGATTCTCTTATCCTGCTCATAAGCACTCATAAGCAAAATAGGCACGAATCGTTTTAATGATATCTGTTTTTCTTCAGAAGCATACGAAAGTGGATTAAGATAAGCATTAGAAAGTCAAAACATTAAAGGCTTTTTTCATTTATTGTAAGGATACTTGAGTAAAATTTTCAAGCTCCAATACTCAACAGTCAGATCCTTTATATAAATATTTGATGCAGAGATCATCTTTTAATTTAAAATGGATATAAAAAGTAGGTTTGGAAACATTGGACTTTATAATTAGAGGATTATTAAAGCCTTGGTGATTGAATAAGAAACAATCTTTTTTTAATTCTTTCTCGTGGAAGATTCACTTGGTTAAGTTTTTTGCAAAGATAAATAAAAAAAATACAGACTTATCTGGTCACTTATATGAGAATTAAATAATTGTTAAATTTTATAGGAGTTGATAAAAAAAAGGATTTATGAAAGTTTTTTCTTAGTTGTAATTAATTATAATCACTGTTATTTACAGTAAAATATTAATTAAAAATAACTTCTGAATAAGTAGATAGATATTTATACCTGCCACCACCAAGAGCTCTATACATCACAACACTAAAGGTTAACTACTACATGACGTTGAAAATTAACAAATTCAGAATGATTCAAATGAATAATAGGGTCAAACAATAAGCCTTCTATCTATAGAAGGCTTATTGTTTTATTTAGGGCACATCTGGGAATTTAATACATGATATGACGGCCATTAATTTTAACAAGTTCTTCCTGCTCCATTTTTTTGACAGTTCGAATAACGGTTTCGACACACAAACCTGTCAAATTAGCAATCTGCTGCCTTGTTAAAGGGACTTCATAACTGTACCGCTCCTGTTGATGTGCACATTCTTTAAAGTAATCCATTAAAGACATAATTTTAGCGCTTGGTTCTGATGCTGAATTACCAAAAAGCATTACATACTTATAAAATAATCGATCAGAAAGATTTCTAAAAATCTGAAACATAAAATCACGATTTTCAGATACCAGTTTAAAAAAATTAGATTTTGAGAGTTTCAATAGCGTACAATCAGTTTTAGCTATTGCATTCATCGGATAGTTCTTTTCACTGAATAGCAGTGATTCTCCAATACTTTGTCCTTCCCTGAGAATATTTAAGGTAAATTCCTTTCCATCCTCATGGTAATTGTTCAATTCAACTGTCCCCCTTACAATCTGGAAATAAAAATGTGGTATATCGCCCATTTGAAAGATCATTTCCTTTGCGGGATAATCTCCATAAACAGCTCCATTTTCGAGCAAAAGATTCTCATCGATGATCATACTTTTATTTTTTGATATGGTTGTACAATGAAAATTCTTAGTAAAAATTAATGATTTTTGAGTACAAAATTTAGACCATCAGCTCAGTATTGACGCAGATGTGGTATCTAATCTGCGGGTACTACCACATGGCTAGTAACAAAACAAATATCAAAAAATAAAACTTTTAAATTAGCGTAAAACATAATGACAGCAACCTGTATATAGAAAAAATATACATCATATGTTTTACAACTTTATATGTTATACAACTTTCGCTATCACAAAACCTAGCACTAACGCAATAATACCAGCAATAACAATCTTCATATAATCTGTTTTAGTATTATTCACCTCAACATTCAATCTAAGATTTTCCTGCTGTAAAGATTCCATTCCAGCCTTTAGAGAAGCAGTCTTCTCATTAATAGCTGATTGTATATTTTTTTCATATAAAACAGCAAGCTCCTTTTTGTAACTATCCATTTCCTGCTCTCTCAACTTTTGTTGTTCAGAAAAGTTCTTTTGCATTTCCTGAAGCTGTTTAGATGATGATTCCTGAAACTTCTGAAATTCCTCCGTTCTTTTTGAAAGCTGTTCTGTCAAAGTCTTGATCTGTTCTCCATGTTTCTCCGAGAGATCTTTCTTTAGCTTCTCTACCTCTTCATTACAAACTTTAAGCTGTTCAGTAAAAGTCTTTACCTGATTTTCTGACTGCTCCTTAAAGATCTTCTGAGCTTCGGTAAATTCATCATCTTTCTTTTTAAGCTGCTTTTCAAGTGTTAATACTTGTTCTGCAAACTGCTTACCTACATCTTTTTTAACCTCATCAATCAGTAATGCCCGTGAATTTGATTTTTCATGTGAAAGCTTTTCAACAATAGTATGCAGTCCTGCCCCATATTTATGAGGCAAATAAAAACGTTTATCTGCCAGCTTATCCAGTAAAGTTTCATCTACTGTATGTCCAATAGCTGTTACCGTTACGGCTGGTAAACTAATAAAGAGTTTTGATAGTGCGATATCATTAAATGCTTCCATACTCTGACGATCTCCTCCACCTCTTACAAGTGCAATAATATCATAATCTGATTCTGCTACCTCTTCAATTTTAGAAATGATAGAAGTGGATGAAGTTATATTACAGGTATAGTCTGAAATCTCAAAATATTTCTGTGATACATCCAGTCCTTCAGCAAAGTCTCTTTGAACAATTGCATTATTACCATAAATATTGGCCATTCTGATGGGCTCTTCTTTTAGAATTTTATTTCTGATGACCATTTCCAGATCCGTTGATCCTTTTTCCAGTTTGTTCTGTATAAGTTCATACCGTTATAATTCCTCTTCTGAGATCATCTTCTCCTCCTGCTGTATAATTTCATCAACAACAAACCTTAACTCCACAGAAGAGTTTTTGATGCTTTTTTCAATATATCCCTTTAAGGTATACACCTCATTATTGACAATTCTCGTTCTCAGCAATGCCGAAATTCTAACACCAATTGAAATATTACCCGATTCTGAAAACAAATTGTCGTAATAGTAGCTACCATACGCCTTACCATCCCCATAAGCATATCTACCTTTTAAGTAAATAAGATTAACCGTTGCATTAATCTTCAATGCATTACTAAACAGTCCCAGTACTGACCCTGGAGAATATATCTGATACGAAGTCTCATTTCCCTGCATGTTTTCTGGCTCAAAATTAAATGATTCCAAAGGTATTGCTATTTTAATTATATTCAGATGAATTTTGATAATTCCCTTCTAACCTTACTAAAAAAATATTTTCAAGAAACCCCTGAAATAAAATCATTATTTATCACCTAAAAAGCAATAACCTCTGTCTCGCAACCCATTAAAATTTCACTATAAGCCACAGACCTCGATGAACCATTAGATAGGATTGTTGCATTATAGTAGCCTAATCGCCATTATCTTTCCCTCCATAGGCTTCTTTTTAATAACTTATAAAAAAGATTATCTGTTGAGAATAATTTTACGATTATATACTTTTTCACTTCTGGTTTTAATAAGAATAAAATACATCCCTACAGGCAGATAAGAAGGAATATTAAAAGACTTTGAAATCAGTTTAGTACGGTATACTTCTTTGCCGGAGAGATTACTGATGAAAGCTTCTTACTTCTCCAAATCCACATTCCCCTCTAAACTGACAGTACCTGTGGTAGGATTAGGAGAAACTTTTACTATTATATCCTCTTTTAAATCAGTTTGGGACATTGCACCCGGGACAGATGATGGACCACTGACGTTCCAGTTATAAGAATCATATAAGATTTTTATTTCTTCCCATGTCAAGGCTTTATCATATACAATCAATTCATCAATCTGTGCCCGATCCAAGGTAACAATATTGGAGATGTTATTCCCCACCAGATTGATAATAGCCTCAAAAGAATTCAGGTCAAAATAAAAATTAGCTCCTCCATTGACCATTAGTTGACCATTTTTAAATACTTCCATTAATCCATCCTTATTCCTAATGAGATAGTGTTCAAATAAAGACGATGTATTAGGAGCCCAGTCAAACTCTGTATTATCCCCCAGCCCAAAATGAAATACTATGATTAAGGGTAATGGTGCGGGTGTCTTTCCATTTATTTTTTTGATTTCACCTGTAAGACTATATTTGGATTGATCATCCGTTGTTCCCAACCCTTGCCCACAGCGCATATTATTTTGGTAAACAGGAGGAAGAGTACTCGTCATCCCATGTCCGTTTACTATATCATTGAGACTTCCGTTAAACGAATAATAATGCAGAGGATCAAAAGGTGGATACGTACAGCCGTGAGGCCTGTGATAAGCATAATAAATTCTTAGCCCTCCATTAAGATTTAAAAGCCCACTGTTTAAAAAATCAAATAGCAGCCTTTACATTTACTTTTATCATTATATCTCAATCATCGATAAAATGTGGTTATCCGTAATGATTGAAAACCTATGTTTTTAATTATTCATCGTTGTTTCCGAAAAATCTCATTGTGGTAAAAAAGCGGAATATCTTACGCTTTTTCTGACTGATTGTTTAATAAGGATTAACAGTATTCAAATTACTGATAATTTTTTTCTCTACAATACAATCAAGTCTGATAATAAATAGCTTTTTAGGTAAATTAACAGAAAAACGAGCCTCATTTTTTAATAAGACCTAAACACTAATATATTTTTTGAGTACTTCAAGAAGGTCGGCCTATTTTATAGGTTGGGGAAGGAAGTCATTCATTCCGGCTTCAATACACTTTTCTTTTTCACCCAGCACATTTCTAGCTGTAACGCCTATGATAGGTATATGCACAGAGAGAGAACATTATTTATATGACCATAAAGATCATTTAGGAAATATTAGGCTTACATTTGGTGCTGCTGATGGTGGAGGATGGTTTTATTTAAAAGAAAATAATTATTATCCTTTCGGATTATTACATCAGGGATATAATGATTTTGATAATCTTAAAGATTTCGATATACCTTATAATAGTAAATATAACGGAAAAGAACTTCAGGAAACAGGAATGTATGATTATGATGCGAGAATGTATATGCCTGACTTAGGAAGATGGGGAGTGCTTGACCCTTTAATGAATAAATATGAGACAATTTCACCTTATTCTTATGTAGCAAATAACCCTGTAAATGCTATTGATCCAGATGGAAAGAAAATATTATTTGTTAATGGTCATTATCAACGCACCTACTTGGGAAGATACATTTTAGGATCAGATAAACCAGGAGAAGATTATTGGGGTAATGGATTTCCTTTCCAAGCTAAGGTTTTCTTTGATGATTTTGCAGAGATAAAAGCTTCAAACTTTATTAATGGATCCTCATTCATAGGAGGAGATATGAGTGGGCAAGACCGATATGATGCCGGGTATAAATATGCTAAGGATCATATTGATGAGCTTACCTCCAATATGGCAAAAGGAGAAACATTTAAAATAGTAACACATAGCGAAGGATCTGCTTATGGAGCTGGAGTGGCAAGGTATCTTTTGGATAAAGATTATAAAGTAAGCAGTATAGTTCATCTTTCTTCAGATGAAGGAGATGAGTTTACCACGCCAAAAGAACCTGAAACATATCAACTCGTTTACGATGGTGATGTATTAACAGGAAATAAAAAAATTAAGGGTGTAGATAAATTTGGAGTAGTTGATTCTGGGCTTGGAGCAATATATATTCACGGAAGTACAAGAACAAAAGGAGTTTTTAAACAGGTTCAGGATTTAAAACAGTAAAAACGGTAAAAAATATAGGAACTGTAAATGGAAAGACTAAAAGTTGGACTTCACAAGATAGTGCATCAACGCCAAATAAGACTAGTTTTATGAGAATTGATGATGATATAATATATAACCAAGATGGAACACATAAATAAAAATAAGAAATATATCTTTTTAAAAATTATAATATACTCAATTGGATTTCTGAGTTTGATATTCCTGTCAAATCTCTGGATTGGAACAGAAGAAAACTGGGATCAAATTGTTAAAGATGAATTTATCCCTGCCCTTATTACAAGAAAAATTGTATTAGTAGTTATTGGGTTATTGTTTTTAGGAATATCTTTTGGGTTAGACTATGTTTATAAGAAAAAAAACAATTTTACAAAAGAATTATTTTTTTTATTGATTTCTTCCCTTATTATAAATTTAATAAGGATGTTAATTCTCTGAGTTATCAAAAAGGCTGTCCTTTGAAGACAGCTTTTTCCAAATTATTCAGAGAAAAAACTAGGCTATTATTATATATTTCAAAACAAAATTTTAATAATATGTCAACACCAAGCTTAAAAACCTTGAAAAGGTTTTATGTTGTTATATTTAAATTGAAATTGAATTTAACCCTATAAACTCTCATTAGTTATGGTAATAAATTAGATAATCTACAATGAATAATAATCATTTAAAACCCGCTTTTAAAGCGGGTTCTCTATAACTATCATTTACATTCTTAATTACCTATAGATTTTCTAAAAAAATCTGTTATGCAGTGACCTCAAAGCTTCTATCTTAAAAACAGAGGGAACTAATAATGAGATATTATTTTCACTTCCTCCATAGGAGATCATTCTGATTGGAATATGCTTTACAGCTTCAGATACAATGGTTGCATATCCGTTATTATTTTTCCTGAAATCTCCGACAATGCATACAATAGACTGTTCGCTATCAATTTCAACTGCTGAGAATACACTCAGTTCTTTTACAATTTCAGAAAGATTATCCGTTTGATCAATGGTAAGGGAAACTGCTACTTCTGAAGTAGTAATCATATCTATGGGAGTTTTATACCGTTCAAAAACTTCAAAAACCTTTCTCAGAAAACCATAGGCCATCAGCATGCGAGAGGATTGAATCCGGATTGCTGTAATTCCGTCTTTAGCAGCTATTGCCACAATTTGATTCTGATTGGTTATTTTTCCCGAAATCAATGTTCCTATAGCAGAAGGATTCAGAGTATCTAGTAACCTCACAGGAACATTATATTTTCTGGCGGGAAAAACACTTTGAGGATGAAGGATTTTAGCTCCAAAATACGACAGCTCTGCTGCTTCGTCAAAACTCATTCTGGCTATAGACTTCGTATTTTGGACATATCTCGGATCATTATTGTGAAATCCATCGATATCTGTCCATATCTGGATTTCTTCTACCTGCAATGCTGCTCCCAGTAAAGAAGCGGTATAATCAGACCCTCCCCTTTGCAGATTATCAATTTCCCCCTTAGCATTTCTACATATATACCCTTGAGTAATAAATAAAGTATCTTCCGGATATTTTGCAATTTCAATATTTGCCTGCTTCCTAATCTCATTCATATTGGGTTCCTTATCTTCATCAATTACCATGAAATCTAATGCTGATAATAATACGGAAAAAACTTCTTTTTCCTTTAAATATAAATGAAACAGGGTTGTTGAAATAATCTCTCCCTGAGCAAGAATAATACGTTCTGCACTGGAGGTAAAATTTTTATGTTTAAACTGATAAAAGAGATCAAAAATTTTGTCAATAAATGTTGAAGCTTCTAAGATTCCGCTTTCTGTTTTAAACAATTCATTTACAAATTTTATATATTTCTGATATAGTCCGTCAATATGCTTATAGGCTGATTCAATATCCTTACTTTCATAAAACTCTGATAATTTCACCAAATCATTTGTGGTACCTGAAACAGCTGATAAAACCACCAGATGCTTATCTGATTCCTGAGATCTGATGATTGGTAATAATTGTTCGATGCGCTCCGGACTTCCTACTGAAGTCCCCCCAAATTTCAATACTTTCATACTATATTAAACTGTTAAATTATTATCAAAAAAAAGAGCCTGTCGTGATGACAAGCTCCCTGTTTATTTAATTTCTAACCAATAGGAAAATGACTCACGGCCCTGGGCGTAAGTACTGTTTCTTTCCTTTTTTTAAGTTAGATAATATCATTTTCTTTTTTTGATGGGCAAATATACAATTTTTTGATAATCTTTATAAAAATGTGTGATTTAAATTTAAGATTCACAACATAAATTTTTCAGATAGAGCAAATAATCTCAGTTATACCTTAAGACATATTTATGTGCAAATACAGCAAATTAACCCTTGTGAAAATTAATTGATTACTAAATATTCCTGATAATTCTGAAATATTTTCTAAACTCAAATGTTTTGACATTTCTCACTTTTTCATTTTCTAATATTTATTCTATTTATTTACAAAACATTATTAATTAATGCTTTAGTGAAAATAATTCAGAGAAAAGACACTTTTTAAAATATCTCATTTCCCGAATACAACTTAGAATGATAATAGTTTATAGAATATTATTTAACTATATCTTTTGTTTTTTCAGATTCCTTCAAATGATGCTCTAAGGTAGGAATTGTCTTCTCAGCAAATGACTTTAGTGCAGAGTTAGCCCCATCTGAAACTTCTTTTTTAAATTCTTTTATATCTTCCTTATGATCACTCACCATAAAATCTGTGTACATCTTATCAAACTCGGCCCCTTTTTTTAACTTCAGCTCATCATATTTTTTTTGCTTTTCAGCATCTAAATCTGTTGGCAGTGTAAATGCTGCTTCTGAAGCCCATTTTATAAGTTCTTTATTAGCATTGGTATGATCAGTAACCATCATTGTTCCTAATTCTTTTACAACGGCATTTCCTCCGTTATCAATGGCAAGTTTACCCATCATCACTTCCATAGTACCACCTCTCGCTGCATTTTCTGCAAATTTCCGATCTTGATCACTGACTAATTTTTGGACATCTTTTGTATTGGACATCGTGATAGAATCAGTAACTGTCATCACAGAGTCTGTAGGTACTGCTACGACCGTAGTGTCCGTAGATTGGCGCTCAATTATTTTTTCCTTTTTTGTGCAGGCCATGACAGCAAAGACTGACAAAAGTGTTAATATTAAATTTTTCATATAATTACATTTTAAGTGATTTTTGAATCCTTGTTAATCTAATCAAGTGGCTTTTTTCCGGTAATAATATTATAAAGAACCACAATAAATGCGATTACCAATAGAACATGTACTAAATATCCTGTACTAATCCCTGGTATGATTCCTAAAATTCCTAAAAGCCATACCACGATACAAATAACTGCTACTAACCATAATAAACTTCTCATAACAAAAAAATTAAAGTTATACAATAAAAATAGTCTTATTACCTATCTCTTGGGACCTCATCTACCCAAAGGTATCTCTTTAAAAATGTTTTATTTATGATTCATGCCATAAACAAAATTCTATTCTTTAATTAGCTTTACACAACCATCATCCATATTTATTTCCAGCATTATTTATCCCCTCTGAGAGGGGTTTTTAGTATCACACAGAGTACAATCATTTAATATTGCTCTGCCAATTATTTTTTTGGGTCGAAGGATTAGCCTTATTGAAGGATTATTTGTTATAAATAATCGTAGCCAATCCAGCGCTAAACGGAGCTTATTCCGAAAACCTACTAAAGGAATAATATGAATAAACAGCCAGGTCAGCCAGGCTGTAACTCCCTTAAATGAAAACCCTGGAAGATCTACTACTGCATTGAATTTTGAAATGATGGCCATTGTTCCTTTATCTTTATATATAAATGGAGATTGGATTTTTTCATCTTCAATTCTTTTAAAATTCTTCCCTAAATTTTTACCTTGCTGAATAGCAACCTGTGCTAATTGAGGATGGCCTTTGGGGTATTTTTCTTCCGTGGTCTGCAAGCATATATCTCCCAAAGCATAAATATGATCTGTTTCTTTAACTCTATTGTATTCGTCTACTAAAATCCTTCTCCCTTTTCCTATACTTTCCTGAGGTAACCCTTTTACTTCCCGGCCAATGACTCCTGATGTCCATATTAATGTTTCTGTTTCAATAGATTTTCCATCTGCCAGTATGACTTTTGAATCTACATAATCTTTTACTGCAACATTTAAAATAATTTTAACCCCAAGCTTATCTAATTTATCATAAGCTGCTTCCTGAGCCATCTTACTCATGGGAGAAAGTAAAGAAGGAAGTGCATCGATAAGATAAATATGAGAAAAACTCCGATTGATTTCGGGATATTCTTTCTCTGCTATATATTGTCCCATTTCAGCAATCATACCCGCCAGTTCTACTCCTGTAGGACCACCTCCTGCAATCACGATATTCTGCAACTTCGGTGAGTCTTTCACGTTCTTATTTCTTGCTGCTTCTTCCATAGTCAACAGCATATAATTTCTTACATAAATTGCTTCATCAATAGTTTTCATAGGCAGGGCGCATTTCTGTACATTCTCCATTCCAAAGAAGTTAGATTCTGTTCCCATCGCTAAAACGAGCTCATCATATTGAAGTTCTCCATTGTCTGTTTCTATCGTTTTGGTTTCAGGAATCACCCTCACTAAACTTCCCATGTAAAACCGTACGTTTTTATAGTTTGAAAATAACTTTCTGAACGGATAACTAATATTAGATGCTTCAATAAAAGAAGTGGCAACCTGGTAGATAAGCGGCGGAAAAAAATGGTAATTGTTCTTATCTACCAATGTTATTATAAATCTGTTATCATTTACCAAAGATTTTATAAGATTAATCCCTGCGAATCCTCCACCTACAATGACAATATGTTTTTTCATACCGAATCGATGTTAAAATTAAAATATATTTCATTGATGAAAGCCAAAGAAAAACTGTACTATTTATTCACTTATGAGTCTTTGATTTTATAAATACTCATCCTCTAAACCTTGAATAACCACTATACATTTCCTAATCCATTGATAGCCTTTAAAAGATCTATTCCTTTTCCCAAAATTGGCTTGAAGAGATCTCCCTTTTCCTGTAAACGTTCTACCATGTTTTGGATAGTAAAATCGGTTGGGTGAAGGCCTTTTTTTACTTCATTCCATTCTAATGGTGCAGAAACAGGGGCTCTGGGTTTCGGGCGTACGCTGTATACACTTGCTAAGGTCTGCGCTCGCCTGTTCTGTAAATAATCCAGATAAATTTTATTTTTATCTCTTTTTTGAAGGCTTCTTTCCAGTGTCGTAACCTCCGGAAGTTCGTGATGAACCAGCTGCATAAGCACATGTCCAAAATCTTTCACCTGATCATAGGTATACTTCGCTCCCATAGGAATATATATATGTATACCAGAACTTCCTGAGGTTTTTGGATAGCCGGTAATACCTGCTTTATCCAGAACCTCTTTAACAGCCAATGCAGTTTCTATCACATCTTCAAATGTATTTTTTTCAGAAGGATCAAGGTCAAGTACCAAATAATCTGGAAAATCGGCCTTTGGTATATGGCTTGTCCAGACATTCAGTTCAATACAGCCTAGATTATTCAGATAGGCCAACGTTTCTTTATCATTACAAATGATATAATTGATGTATTTGTCATTACTTTCAGAGAATATTTTTTGCAGATTCACCCAGTCCGGCGTATGTTCATCCGCATCTTTCTGATAGAAGCTCAGCCCTTCGATCCCATTTGGAAAACGGTTGAGTGACTGGGGACGGTTTTTCAGATGGGGCAAAATAAATTTGGAAACACTCTGATAATAGTCTATAATGTCTCCTTTTGTAATTCCGTCCGCAGGAAAATATATTTTATTCTGATTGGTAAGGGTAACATGCTGTTTTCCGATTTTCCTGACTTTATCCGCTGTTTTTTTTGTCGTTGATTTAGCTTTCATTTCGGGCTGTTTTTGAGGTGAATCATTATCAAATTTTACATCTCTATTATCAATGTCTTCTCTTAATCTTAAAAAAACCGGATGCCGATAGATATGATCTTTCGTAAGTTCTGTATATTTTATCTCAGCTACCAGTTCAGGCTTCAGCCATGTTGCTTTGGAATTCGTTTTAGGGGTAATTTTAAATGCCGATTGCTTCACCACCAGAGGTTGTAATTTCTGGTGAATCTCTTTAAGACTTTGCTCTGTAAATCCTGTTCCTGTATGTCCGCAAAATAGGAGTTCCCCATTCAGGTATTTCCCTAAAATAAGGGATCCGAAGTATTTTCTTGAGCCTTTTGGAGCAGTAAAACCACAGATCAGTGCTTCGTCACTTTTATGGATTTTTATTTTCAGCCATTCGGAGCTTCTGATGTTTTCTTTGTATTCACTGTCAGCTTTTTTAGCGATAATTCCTTCCAGTCCCATATTTTCGGCGGCCTGGAAGAAATCCTTTCCGTTTTGAAGAACATGGTCGTGATACCTGATGACATCATCTTCAATCAGAGCATCTTTAAGCAGTTCTTTTCGCTGAAGGTAAGAAAGGTTTTCTGTGGAATGTCCGTTCAGCCATAACAAATCGAATACCTGGTAGATGAGAACCAGGTCTGTATTTTGTTCTGCTATTCTCTGAAGCCATTGGAAATTAGGTTTTCCTTTATCATCATACGCAAGGATTTCACCATCCAGAACCATTTCGTGACTTTGAATTTTGAGTGCATCTGCAACTTTTTTAAATGATTTTGAAAAATCCAGTCCGTTTCTGGAATATAGCCGGATTTCACCCTTTCTGGTATCGGCAATCGCTCTATATCCATCCCATTTTATTTCAAAAGCCCAATCTTTGTCGTCAAACGGTCTTTCGCTTGTTTTACAGAGCATGGGCTTTATAAAATCGGGAAGTTTTCTCTCTCCAGAAAGTGCTGGTGTATAGTTTTTATAATGCTTTAAGCTTTCGGCGGTATTATTTTTTTTTTTACTGCTTTTCTCCTGGAGATAAGCTGTGACTTTAGAATTTTTTGAAGTATGTTCTTCGGCATCATAATCTTCTGCAACAGCATAGCGGTCTTTATGTTTGATAAGAAGCCATGCATTTTCCTCTGTTGAATTTTTAATTTTCACCAAAGCAAACTCACCTTTCAATTTTTTACCATGTAAAATAAACTTAAGGGATTGCTTATGCAGTTCCGAACGCATCACCAGATCATCACTTTTCCCGTCTATTTTTTCTAAAGGTTCATAGGTTCCCTCATCCCAGATTTCCACTTCGCCAGCACCGTAATTTCCTTTGGGAATGGTGCCTTCGAATGTGCGATATTCATAAGGATGATCTTCCACCATCATTGCCAGTCTTTTATCTGAAGGATTAAGGGAAGGGCCTTTCGGAACGGCCCAGCTTTTAAGAACTCCTTCCATTTCCAGTCGAAAATCATAATGCAAACGTGTTGCTGCGTGACGCTGAATCACAAATCTCAGTTTTGCTTTACTTTCTTTTTCTTTGCCTTCCGGTTCGGAAGTCGCCTTAAAATCTCTCTTTTTATGATATTCTTCTAATGGCATCTTACAAAAATTTAAAGTTGAACGAAAAATTATTATCTGATTAAAGTCTTATCCTGCTTTTCTTTTTCCGGATTCCAGACTGGCTTTCAGCATTGCCATAAGGTCAGTTGCTTTTCCCGCAGGCTGTTTTGTTTCTTTAACTTTTTTTATTTTACCTTTTGCTTTCTGTTTTATAATTTTCAAAAGGTCTTCATTGTATGTATCTCTATATTTTGAAGGATCGAAAGTTTCTGCTAAAGATTTAATTAATGTTTCCGCCATTTTAAGTTCTTCAGCTTTCGGTGCTTTTCCTGATGGAATTTTCAGGTCATCATACATTCTCATTTCTTCCGGATACCGCATTCTGTTGACCATGAGAATTTCATCTTGATAAGGACGAATCATGCAAAGAATTTCCCTTTCTCTCAAAATAAAGGAACCTATGCCTGCCATTTTTGTTTTCATTAAGGCTTTCAGCAATAATTTATAGGCAGCTTCTCCATTTTTTTGAGGTTCTAAAAAATAAGGGGTTTCAAAAAGAGCGGGATCCACTTCTTCTTCTTTTACAAACTGCAAAATGCTGAGAATTTTTGATTTTTCAGGACTTACCGCCTGAAAATCTTCATCTTCCAATACAATGTATTTATCTTCTATTTTATACCCTTTTACTATATTTTCCCAGGCTACTTCTTTGTGGGTATTTTCATTTACCCTTTTGTATTTGATATTGCTGAGATCTTTTTTATCCAGCATATCCAGATCTAATGTACTCGATTCACTGGCCGAGTACAGCTTGATCGGTATATTTACCAATCCAAAACCTATTGCTCCATTCCAGATCGCTCTCATATTTTTTTTTTAGCTGTTAGAGTACAAAACCTTTTCCAAATTGATCTAAATAGTATTTATTGGGATATTTTTATAAGTAATTTAACATCCTTATTTTCAAATCATTAAAAATCAAGTAAACCATTCACCAGTGTTTTCCATTCAATTTTTGAAACCCCAATCATTCCACCGGCTGCAATCAACAGGTTTCTGGCTTTGTCCAAAAACTGAGCATCCATATTAGGTGTTTCATTTCTCCCGTATATTCCTGCCTGAATAAAATCTCTTCCTTTAAAGATTCCAAATGTAGAGGTGGCCTGATCAGAATAAAAATGTAGAATATGCTCTGATGCTCTGTCCTGAGGGCTTTTTGAAGGTCTACAAGTCATCATTACAAAATCAAGACAAATACCATGGGTCTGCTCTTCAAACAGATCTACAATTTCAACCCAGTCGAAACCCTTGGCTTCTACGGTTCCCGGTCCCGGAATATCTATCCTGATATAATCCCCGATTAAAGGGTATCTATTAATCATTTCACCATCCGAGTCGAAAAGTTTAAAATCTGCAAACCCTTCACCACAGTAGCTTTTCCAATTGTTGATTAACATGAGTCTTTCTCTCAGTGTGTTGAAAACCTGATCAACACGCTCAGGGGCAACATACTTTTTCTTAGATTCCGTGTCGTGGTAACTTCCTTTCTTCTGAATGGGAACACCGAACATTTCTTTAGGTTTCATAGGTTTCATTTTTAATTTTCGTCATAAGGCATATCAACCGGTTTAGATTCCGGAGAACCTTTTTCTCTGAGCCATATTGATAAAATTACTATGGATGCCACAGCTAAAAATTCACTCTGCCAGTTCTGAAAAGATTCAAACCAGAACCTTGATTCTGAAATATACTGTAATGCTGTTACAGCCGGCTTACTTTTCATCATCTGTTCATCATTAAAAGCTGTAAGACTGCCATAGAAATGTAAAATAAAGCTTGCCAGAAAAAGGATGGCAAAAACAAGTGAGAGGGAATGTTTATAGAGTTTCAACCATATTCCTCCTTTTTTCACAGGCCATGGTGCTTTGGAATGTGCCAAAGGCTCTCTGTCAACCTCTTCTTTATCCTCCATAGATTTCGACTCACTGGAACCTTTTTGCCTGAGAGATACCGTTAGTAAAACATACAGCATCATCTGAAGAAATTCACTTTCCCAGTTTTCAAAAGTAGCCTGCATAAAATGTCCACTCTGAATGTATTCATTGATTTTTAAAGCTGCCTGCCCGTTTTCAATCAATTCTTTGTTTTCAGTTTTCAAACCCGTAAAAAACTGCCCTGTAAGAAAGATAATCATCAGAGTAAGCAATACAATACTTAAGCTGTTGCGATAAAAGAAACTTGGGTGTGACATATTTCCGGCTTTAAAACTGACAGTTAAATATTTATGAATCACGTTTTTGATAAGGAAATACTTTCTGCAGATTCTTTGTGGTAGGTCCCGTAAGGATTTTTCCGTTGATATTGAATCGGGAACCATGACATGGGCAGTCCCAGCTTAGTTCTGCACTATTCCACCGAACTTCACATCCCGCGTGTGGACATGTACTCCGCAACAAATGTAAAGTTCCGTCAATTTCTTTGTAAAGAGCGTAGGATTCTGAATCGTAGCGGATTACTTTTGCTTCACCTTCTCCAACTTCTGAAAAAGATTCAATTGTATCTTTGAAAACTTTATCTTTCACAAAATCAAAGGCCACAGTTGCTGCTTCCTTCACAAAATCTGAAAATCCTGCAATAGGTTTGATTCTTGAAGGATTAAATAAGTCTCCATATTTACTTTTCCCGGTAATGATTAGATCATGTATTATTTGCGATGAAAGTGTCCCGAATATCATTCCGTTTCCTCCGAAGCCTGTAGCCACAAAAATTCTTTCTTTAGCTCCCGGCAGTTTTCCAATATAAGGAAGCCCATCCACAGGTTCATAATATTGACTGGACCAGCTGTAAAATACGGTTTCAACGTCAAAGTATTTCCTTACATAATTTTCAAGTCTTGAAAAACATTCTCCGGTATCTTCCGCATGTCCTGTCTTGTGATCTTCACCTCCCGCAATCAATAAATTTTCACCATCAATATTCTGAATTCGGTAATAATGATAAGGTTCACAGAGATCATAACCTAACTCCCAAGGATATTTATAATTTTTCATGGTAAATGCCATAACATAGCTTCTGTAAGGTGCATTGGTAAAGTGCAGAAGATTAACTCCGGGAGGAATGTGAGTGGCATAAACAATATTTCGTGCTTTTATTTCTCCTTTTGAAGTTTTTAAAATAACATGATCTTCCTGTTCATCATGACCTTCACAAAGACAATTTTCCTGAATGGAACCACCCAGGCTGATAAAAGCCTCACAAAGTCCTTTGATATATTTTATGGGATGAAAATGTCCTTGTCCGGGAATAAGGACTGCTTCTCTGAAGGGAATCGGAAAAGGAATTTCATTGACATAACTCATTTCATGGCCAACATTTTCAGCTCCTTCAACGATACTTTTCAACCGCTCTTCCTGATTTTCATCCAATGCAAAGAGGTAGGCTGATTTTCTGGTAAAATCACAACTGATCCTGTATCTGTTAATATGATCTTCAATGATTTCAATAGCATCTCTTCCGGATTCTGCATAGAGTTTAGCATTATCAAAACCAAAATCACTGATAGCTTGTGTAAAGGTAGTATCAAAGAAATCATTTAAATGAGCCGTTGTTCCACCAGTTGTTCCAAAACCAATGTTGGAAGCTTCCAGAATAATACATTTTTTTCCGGATTCCTGAAGTTTCAGTGCTGTTGAAACTCCTGTAATTCCACCCCCTATTATGGCAACATCAAATAATGAGTTGAGATCAGTTTCTATAGAAAATTTCCTGACCTCTTCCTGCCATATACTTTTTCTTGCACCGTCTCTGTACATAATAAGAATATTTTAATTGTTAATTTATCTGATACTCAATGTGTCATTTTCAGAAAGATCTGTTCTACCGGCACTATTACTTTTAACCATTTACAATCAATCCACCATTGGGATGAAGTACCTGCCCTGTTATTTGTGAGGCATCTGAACCTGCCAAAAACAGGAAGCTGAAGGCTATTTCTTCCGGAGTTGCATTTCTCTCCAAAGGAGGTTTATTGGGATTTTCTTCTTTTTCATCAAATGTTTCTTCAGTAAGTGGCGTAGTCACAGGTCCTGGAGCAACGGCATTAATACGGATTCCTTTTGGTTTAGCCTGTAATGCCAATGAACGGGTGAAAGAAACAATAGCTCCTTTTGTGGCAGAATAATCAAGGAGTTCAGGGTGTCCCTGATATGCAGAAACGGAAGTGGTATTAATCACGCAGCTTCCTTCTTTCAGATAGGGAAATACTACTTTCGTTAATAGAATCATTCCCACAATGTTAGAATCAAAGGTCTGTCTGATCTTTTTTTCTTCAAGCTGCTCAATACTGTCTGCAGGAAACTGAACCCCGGCATTATTGATGAGAACATCAATTTTTCCGAATCCTGAAATAACTTCTTTGACCGTTTTTTTACAAAAATCATAATCATTGATATCACCTTGAAAGATGATGCATTTTCTATTCAGATTTTCAATTTCTCTTTTTGTTTTTTCAGCATCGTTATCACTTGAATGATAAATAATGGCAATATCTGCTCCTTCCAATGCAAAAAGAAGCGCTACAGCCTTACCTATTCCGCTGTCGGCTCCGGTAATCAAAACAGATCTGGTATCTAATTTTCCCATTTCAAAATCTTTTTATTCTTTTTATGTGTGTAGATTTCGGCATGTATTTCATTCTATGAGCGGTCCATACTCAATTGATTGTTTTATTTACAGATTTTATTTTAAGATTAAAAGCCTGTTTAATTCGCTTTTAAAACACCCCAGAATAAATTCGGTGTAGTATAGCTGAGCATTCAGGGCCTGAGTTTTAGGGTGCAGTTCCAGTTTTTTAGTCATAATAATCTCACCTTTATAGGAAAATGAGAAATAAGCGAAAATTTTATAACCGGAATTCCTGATGGGTGTACAATAGCCCGTTGTGGCAATAGCCCAGTCAGACTCATACAATTTTGCTACATTCAATGCCATTGTTTCTGCAATATTTTCAGAAACACAGTCGCATTCTTCTGCTTCCCTCCTGTTGACCTTTAACAGTCTCACTTTTTCAGGTAAGGAATAGGTTGTCATTCCTCCTTTATAGAACATTGAAGCATTGGGCATCTGTGAAAAAGCCAGCTGCAAACATCCTGACGTAACACTTTCTGCAATGGAAATGCTCTCACCGATGGTCATAAGTGACTGACTTATATATTCAAGAAGATTCTGTTGAAAATCCATAATAGTATATTTTTAATGAGGTTAAAAAAAAGAAAGCTTAAAAAAATTGCTGAATGAATAGATTGCAGCATTGCTTTCATATTAAAATATTTAAAGTGATTGTGTGTGGTATGAAGGATGTGTATGATTTAAGCGTTTCTCTCCATTTCAAGGTCCCAAACTCTGTGTTTGGCTATGGCGTTAATGAATTTATCTGTCTGGTCCCCGTCTTCCCATGTGATAATTCCCGGGTCGTCATGCTGTTTCGCTGATACATTGGAATTATGATAAAGAACCTGAGTATCTGTCCCGAAATAAATGGCTTTACAATGTTTATAGGCTTCATTGATAAAATGTAGTACCAAATGTCTGTTTTCCGGGATTAATAATTCTTTAATAGCGTCTTCTCCCCCTGCAATGTATAAAGCATCAAAGCAAACACCTGCCGTACTCGTCAGCGAATGTTTCGGAAGTAAAGTTGAGCCATCGTTAGTTCGCACAGGCGCTAAACTCGGAGCAATAAGTTCCACCCTCGCCCCTTCTCCTTCTAATTTTACTTTCAAATCATTAGTTGCTCCTGCCTCTACACCTCCAGCAATGATAAACCCAATCTTTCTGCTTTGAATCGTGTTTTTAACCGTATTCTGCATACTCAGAGCTTCGGAAATCTTTATTTTAGGTTCTCTTTCCTCACTCTGAAGATCAATAATATTGCTGTCTGCCGGAAGGCTCTGATTAGGCCATTCCAGTTTTTTAACTTCCACGCCTACTTTTTCTGCCACTCTCCATGCAAGGAACATATCAACGTAACCCAATTGCCCTACCATTCTTTCTCTGATTTCAGGACGTGTGACTTTAGACAATTCAAAAATCAGAGCATTCTGCAAGTGTAATTTTTCTGGTATTGACTGGCTGTTGTAAAATAGTTTAGCCTGTGAATAATGATCTACAAAACTTTTGCTTCTTTCTCTCACTTTCTCTCCGGAAATTCTTTCCTGCTGGGAAGTAAATCCACCTTCAGACATCATGGCCTGGAAAGGGCAGCCTCCGCCAATAGAATTAGGCTCATAACTGCTTTTTCCTTTGACAATCTGCTGCCTCATGTGACCATCTCTCTGGTTGTTATGAATGGTATTGATGGATCTGTTGATAGGTATTTCATGAAAATTGGGAGATCCCAGTCTCGAAAGCTGAGTATCTGTATATGAAAACAGTCTTCCCTGCAGCAGTGGATCATTGGTAAAATCAATTCCCGGAATAATATGTCCCGGATGAAAAGCAACCTGTTCTGTTTCGGCAAAGAAATTATCCGGATTTCTGTTAAGCGTTAAAGTTCCAACGATTTCTACAGGAACTTCTTCTTCAGGAATCAATTTGGTAGGATCAAGAAGGTCAAAATCAAATTGATGTTCATCTTCTTCAGGGATCAGCTGTACTCCGAAATCCCATTCAGGGTAATCACCATTTTCGATGGCTTCCCATAGGTCTCTTTTATGAAAATCAGAATCTACTCCTGAAAGAATCTGGGCTTCATTCCAGGCTACGGAGTGCACTCCTAATCTGGGTTTAAAATGAAATTTCACAAAATGAACTTTTCCTTCTTCATTGATGAATTTAAAAGAGTGTACACCAAAGCCTTCCATCATTCTGAGGCTTCTCGGAATGGCTCTGTCACTCATTACCCACATAATCATGTGCATACTTTCGGGCATCAGTGAAATAAAGTCCCAAAATGTATCATGAGCGGAAGCAGCCTGTGGAATTTCATTATCGGGCTCGGGTTTTACAGCGTGTATCAGATCAGGAAATTTGATGGCATCCTGAATAAAAAATACAGGCATATTATTGGCTACAAGGTCATAGTTTCCTTCTTCAGTATAAAATTTTACTGCGAAACCTCTTACATCTCTTGCCAGGTCCGTACTTCCTTTACTTCCCGCAACGGTTGAAAATCTCACGAAAACCGGAGTTTCTTTTCCAAGCTCTGTTAAAAATCTGGCTTTGGTGTAGCCTGCAAGACTTTTGTTAAGTTTAAAAAAACCATGAGCTCCGGAACCTCTTGCATGAACTACTCTTTCAGGAATTCTTTCATGATCAAAATGAGTAATCTTTTCTCTCAGAATAAAGTCCTCCAGCAATGAAGGCCCACTCTCTCCGGCTTTTAAAGAATCCTGATTGTTATTAATTTTTAATCCCTGATTAGTTGTGAGCTTTTCATTTTCATTGGAAGTACTGTGTACATCCAGCTGCTCTGCTTTTTGATTAGGTTCATTGGTTTTCATATTCATAATCTTTTTGTGGTTGATGTATTGTTAAAGCAGTTAATAAGAGAACTGCGGAACTAATCTGCTTTGCTTTCCAGAATTTGAAGAAGCCTGTTGATACACTCTTCTTCTTTCAAAACTTTATAATAAGCTGTTTTAGCGTACAAAGTAAAGGCTGGGGATTCAAATCTTATTTCAGCATCCATATCTGTAGTTTCTGTTGTGTTTTTAGAATGAAACTCAAGGATATTAAGTATATATTCTTCCAGATAAGTATCTATTGCTCCTTTCAGAACTTCACAGGTAGCATTGTTTTTAATCTTTTCCAATGATTTGATCAGAAAAGCTGTAACTCCGTAAGAGTTGATGATAGGCGGAAACAGAGACTCATTCTCTATTGCATTGTTTTTATCATTTAAACCGGAATGTTGCAAAGTGTCGTTTTCAAATGTCATATTCAAAAAATGGTATTAGTTATTGGAAGCTCTCAGATATTGTTCAAAATAATGAAGGTCATTTTTATCTTTTATGGATAAATAAAACATGATTTGTTCCGGTTCTTTTAATCCAATACTGCTGAAACAGTCGAAATGAGCAATTAACGCCTGTATATTTTCGATATCAATATCTTTGAGAATGATAAATAAAAGGAAGATATTTTCTCTGATCTCTTTGGCATAAATTGCAGCTCCATCCTCGAAACACTTTCCCGTATGGGCTACTTTTACAAAATTTTTGTGTTTCAGTGTTCTTATAATCTTCTGACAGTCCATATATTTTGATTTCATGATTAAAATAAGCCAGGTAGAACAAACTACATGGCTTATTGTATAGTTTAGTCTTCTTGTTCTGCATCAAAATTGATGGATGTCTCCGCAATATCCGTAAGATGAGAATCTGTATCTTCTTCTTCCTGAAGGGTTCTTTCAAGAAGATCTGCAGCCTTGTCATGCCCCATCGTTATGGCTAGCTGAGCCAACCCGCCGTAAGTGGCAATTTCGTAGTGTTCTACTTTTTGTGCGGCAATAATTAATGCTACGTCTCTTGTTGCAGAGCCATCTTCTGTGGCTTTGATAACCTCTTCACCTTCTTCGATGATTCCTTTAATCGCTTTGCATTCTTTCTTTTCAGGCTTTTCGTCAACGAGCTGAAAGACTTTTTCCAGACGCTTAACGTGTTTTTGGGTCTGAAGATGATGATCTTCAAAAGCATCCTTCAGTTCTTCTGTTGTAGCGGCTTCCTGCATCTTTTCCAATGCTTCAAGAATGGCATTTTCCGCATAGTAAATATCTTTAAGGGCACTCACGAAGAATTTGTGAAGCGGAGCATTCTTCATCTCATCTTTGTTGATGATTGACTTATCTCCCGTACCTTTCTTGGCAGCAGGAACAGTACTGTTCGTTTCTAATATTTTATTGGGCATGGTGTGAATGGTGTTTATTTTTAAAAAGATTACCCCTTTATAAATATTTAAAGAGGTAATCCAGGAAAAAGAATTATGAATTACGTCTGCCTCCGAATCCTGAACGGCCTGAGGTTCTTCCACCTCCGTGGGATGCCTGTCCGCCCATTCTTGCGATTCTTGTACGTTCTGCTTTACTCATTGAAGCAAATCCTCTTTTTGATGTGCCTGAGCCTGAATTAGAGCTTCTACCGGAACTATTGCTGCTTCCTGATCTTGAATTGGAACTTCTTCCATTTCCTGATCTTCCTGAACCAGAGCCGGAATTTGAATTGCCGGAAGACCTGCCTCTGTTATCTGATCTTGATCCCGAACCGGAATTAGAACGTCCACGGGAGTTACCTCCGCCGCCGGAAGTAAATCTTCCTTGGCTGTCTCTTTGTTGGTTTCCGCTATTTCCTCTGCCACGGCGTCTATTATCGTTGTAATCGTCATCATCCTCGTCATCATCATAATCATCGTCGTCATAATCATTGTCATAGCTATTATGATAATTGTCATCGTCATCATCATCTTCGTCAAAATAATCTTCATATTCCGCAAAGTCATCATCATAATCTTCATCTCTTGATGCATCGTTATATCCATGGTCATATCCTAATTGATATACTTCTTCAAGATTACTGGATGACCGTCCTCTTGAACTTCGATTTTTTGAATTTCTAGTGTTCATAACTGAATTTTTATAATTAATATTTAGTGATGACTATTGCTGGCCGTGACTAGTATTAGACAGCAATGAGTTGAATTTATTTAATATTGAACACCGAAGCATTGCCTCGTAAAATGATCCCTCAAACAGGGTTTAGAATAATTTATAATTCAAATGTACAGCTTAATGGTTTACTTATTTATGACTCAAATCATCTTGAATAATTATTAGTATAAAATTTTACTGTTTTCTATTTTAATTTTACCTTCCTCTTCCATTTTTTTCAAGGCTCTGATCACTATCTCTACACGGAGACCTATCAAATTTGCAATCTGTTGTCTGGTAAGCTCTACCGAGAAGCAATGCGCACAGTCCTCATCATGAAAAACTTCTGAGAAAGTCCAATAGCCCTTTTAATCTTACGGAAGGGTTTAGTAAAGCCATATTCTGAATCATCACCAGCTTATAATATAATCGCTGAGACAAACAATGATTCATTTCCATTGAAATATGCGGATACTTTTCCAGCAATTTCATAAAGTTATTTTTTGGAAGTCTTATGATTTATGTCTGAGATAAGCAGATCGCATTCATAGGATATTTCTTATACATAAAAAGAAAGGAATCACTAAAACTTTGCTTTTTCCTAAGAATATTGTGAATAAACTCATTGCCTTCTTCATTATAAGTATTGGGCTTCATTTTTACTACAGTCTCCATTCTTAACCCGCTTAATGAAGTCAATTGGTGTTTTGTAAAAGGAATCTGATAGGAAAAAGGTTCTTCTCACCGATGACAGGTTTTTAAGTTTCACCCGATAGAAGGGACTGCTTAACGAAGATTATTAAGTAGAATATCTATAATACATTCTCACTGTTGTATATTTATACAACTCCTATGAAGACATGAAACTTTTTTTAATCAAGAAATTTCAATTTGGGAAATCTAAGATATGCAACTTCTGAAAATAAAAACGTTTCTCCGAAACAATGCCCTTGGAAAGGAACGCTAAGAATAAATTCTCTGACATATTCATGGTAATTATTCAGCATTACGCTTCCGTGTATTATTTGATAAAATAATTAGGCTGTCCATCTTCTATATTACCTCATTTGTTTTATAAGTCTGCATTTCCGATTCTAATGAAAGCAAAAGTTCTTCATTAAATATCATTTTTGAAGGCTAAAAGTTTTATTATTAATTCATATAAAACGAAAACATTAAAATTGCATTCTGGACAGTTATGTAAACGTTTACTAACTCAACAATAACGTTTCTTTATTGAGCTTCAAAAATAGATAAAGACAATATCAAAATTTATGATTACGATCATAAGTTATCTTCCAGAGCTTTTATCTTAAAAGAAATAAGATACTTAATATCTACCTGAAAAATTTGCTTAACAATTTAGCCGTTTACAATTTCTCCACCATTAGGATGCAGAACCTGACCGCTTATAAAACGTGAATCATCACAGGCCAAAAACAAAAAACAAGGTGCAATTTCGTTGGGCATTCCTGCTCGTTTCATAGGTGAATCACTTCCGAACTCAGAATTTTTTTTAGGTTTAAACGAGGAAGTAATTAATGGGGTCCAAACCGGTCCGGGTGCCACAGCATTTACCCTTATTCCTTTTTCTATAAGATTTGCAGCTAAACTTCGGGTAAAAGAAATGATTGCTCCTTTGGTTGCGGAGTAATCGATCAGTTTGGGGCTTCCTCTGTAAGCAGTAACTGAAGAAGTGTTAATGATATTTGCTCCTTTCTTAAGATAAGACATTGCATATTTTGTAATCCAGAAATAGGAGAAGAAATTATTTTGAAAAGTCGTTAGCAATTGTTCTGTGCTAATTTTTTCAATAGATTCTGCTTCCCAATGGAGCCCTGCATTATTGACTATGATATCAATTTTCTTATGGGTTTTAATACTGTTTTGAATTACTTTTTTGCAGTGGTTTTCTTTTCCTAAATCCCCTTTAATCAAAGTACATGTTCTGGAGAATGCTTCCACTTCTTTTTTGGTCTGCTTGGCATCTTTTGTTTCGCTTAGATAAGCAATAATGATATCAGCACCTTCTTTTGCAAATAACAAAGCTACCGCCTTTCCTATTCCACTGTCTCCTCCAGTAATTAATGCTACCTTATTTTTTAATTTTCCTTCTTTCGGATATTTCAATGGCGCTGTCTCCGGAACCGGATTCATATTTGTTTCTGATCCTGGTCGGTTTTGTTGCTGTAAGGGGCGAATCTTTTTTTTAGCTACTTTTTCCATTTTCTTCTTTTTTTAAGAGCAACAAATAATATGCTATTTTTCAATAAGAATATTGTACCTAGCTTTAGCTGATAAACAGTATTGTTATTTATATAAAAACCTGAAAAAAAACTTCATCTAGCTTATAATCAAACGAAAAGTAAGATTAATACGCTCCTTCATTGGCACGATGGACTTAGCAATTCTATGTTCCCAGTTTTCCTGTAAATCACCTTTCATAATAAGCAGCGAACCGTGCGGAAGGGGTAAACTATATTTACTAGCATGGTGGTCTTTTTTCCTGAAATCAAAATTTCTGGTCTGTCCTAAACTTATGGATGCAATCACTGGCCGCTTACCATAACGGCTTTCCTTATCCCTATGCCAAGCTACGGAATCATTATGATTCCTATAAAGATTTAATAAAACTCCATTAAACTGGTATCCAAACTCTTTCTCAATCCCTTCCTTTATAGCAAAAAGTTCAGGCGTCCATGGATTCGTCGGCTTCTTCTCTTCTTCAGACCTATCATATTTGGGCTCTCCATACCAGGCGGTTAGCCGTGGAGTCAGAACTGTTTTATCATACATCTTCTGTGTATGCTGCTCCCATGGAGCAGTATTAAGCAGCTTGGCTTTTAACTGATCGGCTTCTGTCTTACTTAAAAAATGCGCTCTATATTCCAAAAGATCTTTCGGAAATTCATAAAACTCTTCTGTATCAAATAAACTCAACTGATTCATCATTCTTTCAATATTCTATAATTATTACTTCATTTTATGCCTTGGCAATCCGATTTCATGAGACTGCGGATAAGGCTTTCTATAGGTCATGCTTACATCTTCTCTAATCTGTCTGTGAATATCATACTGCTTTTGTTTATCATACGCATACCTTGGATCAGGAATCATGGGCATCTTTGCCATTTTATGAATGGTAACGGTAGGAAAATGAAAATCGACTTCTACAGTCCCCAGAAGCAAGTAGCACCCGCCCCCCTGAAAATCATATTGTTTCAGGCTATCCGGAAAATGGGCTGTATCGAAATAATCTCCGTTCACATCAATCCAGGTTCCGAAATACATGGTACCTTTCTTTGTAGGGACATGCTTCCTTGAAATCAGATAAGCCAGCATTTTAACCTGCTGTTTGTGAAACTTCAATAAATCTTTTACAAAAACAGAACCTCTATATGAGGTCTTTAAAAGATCAAAAGGACTGCATGAAACAGGAAAACCTATGAGTTCAATTTCATCAAAGGCATCCTCAAAGTGTTCCCGTTTTAATTCAGGCAGTTTAAACTCTTGAACGGGTTCTTCAATCAGCATAAGCCCTCTGTTTTCAGGCTTAAAATTGATCAGTAGAACTCTTGCTTCTACAAGCAGTTCATTTTTAGGTTTTCCTGTAAATCGGAATGCACCTATAAAAATCAGGATCTGTACTGTCTCAATACCAATGGGAATACGTCTTATAAAATTTTCCAAAGAGGTATATAGTCCGTTCGTTTCCCGTTCCTCAACAATACCGTGAGCGATTCTTGTTTCTAACCCTTCCAGAAGCATTAAACCAAGGTAAATATCCGCTCCTTTCAAGGTTGTTTGATACTCACTGCTATTAATACAGGGAACCTGGATATTTCCACCTGACATTTTTGCTTCATGAATATAGACTTCAGTCCGGTAAAACCCACCTTGGTTATTGATAACGGAAACCATAAACTCCAAAGGATAGTATACCTTTAAATACAAGCTCTGATAACTTTCTACCGCATATGATGCTGAATGGGCCTTGCAAAAAGAATATCCCGCGAAAGATTCAATCTGCCGGTATGCTTCAGCTGTTATTATTTCTGAATGTCCTTTTTCTTTACAGGATGCAAAAAAATTGGTTTTAACTTCCTGAAGCTTTTTAATGGATCTTCCTTTCCCACTCATCGCTCTTCGTAAAATATCACCATCAGCCAGAGATAAGCCTCCAAAATACTGGGCAATTTTAATGACATCCTCCTGATATACCATAATTCCATAAGTTTCCTTCAGGTGTTCTTCAAATACCGGATGAAAATATTCAAACTGGTCGGGATGGTTATGCCTGAAGATATATTCGCGCATCATTCCGCTTTGTGCCACTCCGGGCCTGATGATAGAGGAAGCTGCGACCAGCGTTCTGTAATTATCACATTTCAATCTTCTTAAAAGGCCACGCATGGCCGGAGATTCTATATAGAAACAGCCGATTGTTCTTCCTATGGCCAGATAGTTATTGGTCTTTTCTTCATCTTTTGACAAAGACGTGTCCCGGATATCCACTACAATTCCTTTTGTTTTCTTAATAAGAGATACTGTATCATTAATAGTTCCTAAACCTCTTTGGGAAAGAATATCAAATTTTTCCAGCCCTATATCTTCCGCCACATTCATATCAAACTGAACAATCGGAAATCCTTTTGGGGGCATTTCGAGGGCTGTATAATGGGTAATGGGATCTTCAGAAATTAGAATCCCACACGAATGCATACTTCTCTGATTGGGAAATTTCTCCAAGAGCATTCCATATTTATGTACCCATTGTACCACTTCATTTTGGTCATGCTGTATCATAGGCTTTTTGGCAAGTTCATCCAACTCATCCTTAGGAAGTCCAAACACTTTTCCCACTTCCCGGAAAATTGACTTGTATTTAAATTCCACGTTGGTTCCGCAGAAGGCAACATGTTCCTTTCCATATCTGTCAAAAATATATTCCAATATGGCATCTCTATTCTGCCAACTCCAGTCGATATCAAAATCAGGTGGAGATTTTCGGTTAAGATTTAAAAAACGTTCAAAATACAGGTCAAGCTCCAATGGACATATATCAGTTATTCCCAGACAATAGCTTACAATAGAATTGGCTCCACTCCCTCTTCCAACATGCATAAACCCCATGCTGTTGCTGTAGCGGATAATATCCCAGGTTATAAGAAAGTAGGAACAGAAATTAAGTTCATCAATTACTTTCAGTTCTTTTTCCACCCTTTTTCTGGCCACTTCATGATCGTTTCCATATCTTTTTTCCAATCCTGAATACGCCAATCTCTTAAGTAATTTTACATCATTGGCTTTTGATTTTGTATAAAACTGCTTATTCTTTACTTTTTTAAAATCAAATTCAAAACTGCATTCTGCTAAAATTTTCTTTGTGTTTTTAAGGATCTGGGGATATCTTTCAAATACTTCCGCTATAGACTGTTCATTAATCAAATATTCTGATTTTCTGCAAACTTCTCTTTTGGTCAGTTTTGACAATAAGGTATTCTGGTCAATGGCTCTGAGAATTTTGTGCAGTTCATATTCTTCATTCGTTCTGAAGGTAACAGGATGCAGTACAACCATTTTGAAAATCAGTTTTTGATATTCAGGTCTTATTAGAAAGTTCAATTCTTCTATTCTGACTCCTATCCACTCATTTTCCTTCAACTCAGCAGGAATATTACTCATAGGATAGATTACCAATACATTTTCAAATCCCGGTGCAACTTCTGAGAGTTCTTTCCCCTCACAGTTATGCTCAGTAATAACAGTATTCACTTCACCTATCCCTGAAAACTCTTTAGCAATAGCAATATAAAGGAGTTTACCTTCATTTCGAATCTCAATTCCTGCAATAGGTTTAATACCAACCCTTTCACATTCTTTTTTAAAATCATAAATTCCGGTAATAGTGTTGATATCTGTCAGCACCAGTTCTGTAATATCTAGTTCATTAGCCTGTTTCACCAATTTTTCTATGGATAAGGTTCCATAGCGAAGACTGTGAAAAGAATGACAATTTAAAAACATTGTTGAAAGTTTAAAGTTCTATTTTTCAAAATCAAAACCTGAAGCTCTACCCAGGGCTCCCATTCCAAAGCGATTCTTCAGGTAATCCATGGTCTGATATAAATTCATCTGCTGTTCTGTATCTTCAAACAGATTCATCTGATGGTTCCCATGAACAAGCCCTGTAAATCGCAATCCTACGAGGCGAAGCCGCATTCTTCTGGTATATGCTTTATTGAATAATTCCAAAGCCACTCTTGATAGAGTATGATCTGCAGAAGTGTAAGAAACCTTGCATTGTTTGGTTTCCGTATCAAAATTGGCATAACGGATTTTTACAACCACTGTTGAGGTCAGCCATTTTTCCTGTCTTAGCTGATAAGCCAGCTGTTCCGCCATTCCGGATATCAGCCTTTTCAGTTCTGACACATCCATCGTATCATTGGTAAAGGTCCTTTCCGTAGAAATGGATTTTCTTTCCGAATAAGGTACTACCGGGTTCTCGTCAATACCGTTGGCTTTTTTCCACAGCTCTTTTCCGTTTACACCGATCATTTGCTGTAAAACCAGCACGGGCATTTCAGATAGGGTATGTATGGTACGAATTCCAATTCTTGATAATAACTGAAACGTTTTGTCTCCCACCATCGGAATCTTTTTAATAGATAGTGGATTTAAAAAAGGTTTGATTTCCAAATCTTTGATTTCCAATCTGCCAACAGGCTTTGATTCTCCTGTCCCTATTTTTGAAACGGTCTTATTGGCTGACAAAGCAAAACTGATAGGAAGTCCTGCTTCCTTAGTAACAGCGGATGCAATTTCTTTTGTCCACTGATAACAGCCGAAAAATTTGTCCATGCCTGAAAGATCCAGATAAAATTCATCAATGCTTGCCTTTTCCATTACCGGAACTTTTTCCTGAATAATTTCAGTCACCATATGAGATAAATTGGAATACAGTTCATGGTCTCCCCGGATAACTTTTGCATCCGGACATAACCTGAGTGCCATTCGAATGGACATAGCAGATCGCACTCCGAATTTTCTTGCTTCATAGGAGCATGATGCTACCACTCCACGGTCACCACCTCCTATAATCAGAGGAATTCCGTTAAGCTTAGAATTATTACGCCTCTCACAGGATACAAAGAATGTATCCAGATCCATATGTACAATCGAACGGTTCATGTTACAAAATTAGATACATATTGTATCTTTTTAACTATATTTGCAGATACAATTTGTATCAATGTCAATTTTTTCAGATAATATCAGGTTTTTAAGAACTCAGAAAAAGATATCCCAGCAGGAACTTGCGGATAAAATTCTGCTGAGTAGAGTCCGGTATTCAAAATATGAGGATGGACGTTCAGAAGCGCCTTATGAAATACTGATCAGAATTTCAAAGTATTTCAATTTGAGTATTGATCTGCTCCTCACCGTTGATATCCGAAAGTATCCATTGGAGGATATCTTGAAACTTCCGGATAATAGAATTATCCTACCTGTTGTTGTGGATCAGTTAGGGAACAACAGCATTGAAATCATCCCACAAAAAGCATCGATGGGCTATTTATCCGGCTACAGTGATCCGGAATATATTGAAAATCTGCAAAGAATCTCACTTCCTTTTTTAACGAATGGAAAGTACCGGGCTTTTCCAGCCCATGGAGATTCCATGCCTCCTTTCAAGGATGGATCTTACATTATCGGCAAATATGTTGAAAATATAGACGATCTTAAACCTGATAAAAGCTACATATTTGTGACCCTCAATGATGGGATTTCTTACAAGAGATTCACTGCCCGGCAAAGTAAATCTATTACTGTAGCGGCAGATAATCCGTTCTATGAACCTTATGATATTCCCTTAGAAGAAATTGTTGAAGTCTGGCAGTATGCTTCAGGAATATTTCCGGAGGATTTTGAACCAGAGCACCTTGAAAATTATAATATAAAAGAAATGTTCCTTGAGATTCGAAAAAACATTCAGATACTCGATGAAAAGTTTTCAAAGACTAATTAAAAAATTTACTCTATACCATCTATTATCAATATGATCATTTCTTATTACGATTTTCAAAACCTGCCCGATCGTCAGACACAATATAATTTTGTTCTTACTCATGGACGTATCATCTCTGTAAGAGAAGTTAACCAATCAAAATATGTTTTGTATAAAGTTTCAACCTTTTCAGTGGAGCTTATCTATGACACTGCCCGTGATAAAATTATTGGTATGAATCTTTTTGAGAATAATTCTTTCTGAACATCTATTAAAAGCTTCAGGAATGAATAAAAATCCTGTTTTATATAATAAAACAGGATAAAAACACAAATGATGAAAAAAATGTCTCCAGATAGAGACTTTTTAAAATTACTTATTTTTCGACTCATTACAACAAAAGTCTGTTGAAAAATCAAAATTTTCCAAGTAGTAACAGCCACTCTACGCCAAATTTCCCCATTTACTGCCATCTTTAGCCAGTCTGATTCTGCCACCCTACCTTCGATGTTAAATAAATATTTAGCATCATGGAAGACATTCAAAACACTCAAAATCAAGATCCTTCTTTAATCAACATTCTATTGGTTTTAAATCCCAAAACCAACAAGATTGAAGCTGTAAAAACAATAGATGAAAAAGGAGACCTGAAAACAGTACCTAACACTCAAAAGAATCAGAATCAATTTCTAAAGATTGATAAGCAGGGCGATTTATTCTCCAACTTTTTCTCCAATTTTTTGAGTCAGCTCAAAGATCCTACTTTGTTCAACTTTTTTAAATCGCCACTCAAAGAATCAGAAAAAATTGGAAAACAGATCCAACACCACCTTACCCATCCCAGTACTGAGGGTGAAGAATTTCTAAATACCCACAAAATATTAACTCCAAAAACCAATACGATGAGTACAAACCCCTTATCAGAAAAAGAATATCAGTATTCCGCTGATCAAATCGACTGGAATATGATGTCAAAATTTGGCTTAACTCAAGAAAAATTAGAAAAAGAAAATGCTTTAGATCCAATGTTAAAAGGATTCAAAACCAATGGACTTGTTCCTGTTACCATCAATCTCGGAACAGCTCTTACAAGAATGGATGCCCGGCTTTCACTGAATACCAATGATGAGGGTGATGTGGTCATCAATATTCATGGAATAAGAAAAGAACCCAATTTCAATTTTAAGTTTCTGGGTCATGAGTTTACCACAGAAGACAAGAAAAATTTAATGGAAAATGGCAATATGGGACGCGTTGTGGATCTTATCAATCCAAAAAACGATGAAATTATTCCTTCCGTTATCAGCAGAGATCGTCTGACAAATGAACTGGTTGCTTATAAAGTTGAGAATATAAAAATTCCCAATGAAATTAAAGGCATCAAATTAAATGAACAGCAAAAACAAACGCTGATAGAAGGCCAGGCATTATATCTTGAAGGCATGATCTCTACCAAAGGAGAACCCTTTAATGCACATGTCCAGTTTAATGCTGATAAAAAATATGTGGAATTTCTGTTCGATCATAAAGAGCATCAGCAACAATCTCATTCGGAAGTTCCAAGAACATTCAGAGGTAAGGACTTAAACGAGGAACAGTATGAGAAATTTAAAGGAGGACAAACCATCTATCTGGATGAACTGGTGGATAAAAAAGGTCAGCCTTATGAGGGCTATATTACCCTTAATCAGGAAACAGGAAAAGTTGATTTCTCCTTTCAAAATCCAAACAAAGTGAGAGAACAAGCAAAACCTACGGAGGAATACAAAATCCAAACTGAGGTTAATTCGGAAGGTAAAACCAATGAAACCACTAAGAATGTAAAAGAGCCATTACTGAAAGGACAACAATCCCCTAAAGATAACAGTCAGCAGGATAAACCTCAGTCTCGCACAAGAAGACGAACCATCTAATATAAACTCTTCAATAATAATCAATATGAAAGTAATATTAGCAGAAAAGCCCAGTGTCGCTCGAGAAATAGCGATGGTCATGGGAGCAACTGAAAAGAACGATGGATATTTAACAGGTAATGGCTATGCCGTTACCTGGTCTTTTGGTCATTTATTGGCATTGGCTATGCCTGAAGATTACGGAATTTCAAACTTTAGTCAACAGGCATTACCTATTCTACCCGCACCTTTCAAATTAACCATCAGAAAAGTAAAAAAAGGCAGACAGTTTATAGTGGATCCGGAAGCATCCAAACAACTGAAAATCATTGAAAGACTATTTGCTGTATGCGACAGTATTATTGTGGCAACAGATGCAGGAAGAGAAGGAGAACTTATCTTTCGGTATATCTATGAATACCTGCATTGCAAAAAACCGTTTGAAAGGCTATGGATCAGTTCCTTAACGGAAAAATCTATTAAAAACGGTTTTCAAAATTTAAAACCGGGAGGTCAATATGAGGGATTGTTCCATGCGGGTCAGTGCAGAAGCAGAGCTGACTGGTTACTAGGAATTAATACCACTCAGGCCTTGACAATAGCCGCAGAGAATGGATTATATTCATTGGGAAGAGTTCAGACTCCGACACTGGTTTTAATCTGCAAACGTTATCAGATGCACAAAGAATTCATCAGCCAGAAATACTGGCAGATTGAACTACGCCATCAAAAGGACTTTATTAAATTCAATAGTCTTGGAACACTAAAATTCACAGAAAGAAAACAAGCTGAAGATATTGTCAAATCATTGGAAAGAAGCCCCACAACAGCAAAAATCACTGCCATTGATGTAAAAATGGTAAAAGAGCAGGCTCCTCTCCTGTTTGATTTGACAAGCCTGCAGAAAGAGGCAAACAAAAGATTAAATTTCAGTGCAGAGGAAACGCTAAATATTACTCAAAGTCTCTATGAGAATAAATTTATTACCTATCCCCGAACGGGAAGTCAATACATCCCGGAAGATCTGTGGTCAGAAATACCTCATCTTATAAGAATTCTTCAGGAAAAAGAGCCTTATAAAAATGCAGCGGATTCACTTCCTTGGGGAAACTTTAATAAAAGAATTGTCAATGATCTAAAAGTTACCGATCATCATGGATTGCTCACTACTGAAAAAATTCCTTCAGCACTAACGGCAAAAGAAAATGCTATTTATGAGTTAATAGCTTTCCGATTATTGGAGGCTGTTTCGCAACCTTGCATTAAAGAAATTACAGACATTAATTTGCAGTTGCTTCATTTCGACTTTGTAGCCCAAGGATGTAAATTCTTACAAAAGGGTTGGCGTAATATCACCCCTATTTCTTCAAATGATTTTGAGAATGTTCAGGAGTTTCCAGAGTTCAGAGAAGGTGAAGAGCTCAAAATTAAAGAGATTATTATTCTTGAAAAGAAAACCCAAGCTCTTGGTCTTTATACTGAAGGAAGCCTATTGTCTGCAATGGAAAATGCAGGGAAAGATGTTGAAGAAGCAGAACAGCGAAAAATATTAAAAAATATAGGTATTGGTACACCTGCCACACGGGCATCTATTATTGAAACATTGATTCATCGGGATTATATCAAAAGAGAAAATAAATCACTTATCCCAACGGATAAAGGATTAAAAGTATATGATCTGGTAAAAGATAAAAAAATAGCCGATGTTTCCTTGACTGCAGAATGGGAATTAAAAATGCAACGTATAGAAAATAATGAATGTAATGCATCCGAATTTCAAAAACAAATCGAAAATTATACAACATCTGTCACCAAGGAATTACTGCAGATCCACATTGAAAAGCCACATATTCCCAAGATTATATGCCCTAAATGCAAAACGCAGCATTTGGTTATTCATGACCATATTGTGAAGTGTCCTGATACTCGTTGCAATTGGTTGCTGTTTAGAAATATCTGCGGTATACAAATCTCATTAAATGACATCGAAAGACTCGTTAACACACGTAAAACTTCATTAATAAAAGGAATGAAAAGTAAATCAGGAAAAATTTTTAACGCTCATATTATACTGAATGACAAAGCTGAAGTCTCATTTGAATTTGAAAAAAGCCAATAGGTCAGTAATTTTCACTCTATTTAAACGAAGCAAACTGTATTTACGATACAACTTATAGATGATATGAATTGTAAAAAAAACTTATTTACGGTAAATTTGCATCTGATTCTCATGTTTAATTTGAGTTTTCATGGTTATTAGTTTTTATCCCCGGTATTCGGGGATTTTTGCTTTATTCTTTTGGGATTAAATGCTTTAACTCAGGATCAGCTTTAATACGCTCAATTTCATTTTCAATAATCCTCATAACATCCTGCTTAACATTTCTATAATTCTCTTCAATCATTGATGTGAACCGGTCTTCTCCATTTTCATCTACAAATGATAAAATCTCCGGTATCCTCTGATAAGATTTAGTTTCCTCAGCTACTTTCTCATTATCGACCACAATTTCTGCATGAAACATCTTCTGTTCAATCCTTTCATCAAAATTATCAGATACAGCTCCTACAAACATTCCTTGGCTTAATGTTGAAATTTTAGAAGCCGGTATCAGATTATCCAGCTGAGTGGATATAGAAGTGGATGTATCATTTCTGTTGATGGTTATACTTTGTCTTTTCTGCAAGACTTTTCCAAAACGTTCTGAAAGATTTTTAGCAGTGTCTCCAACCACCTGACCACTAAATATATTCCCCACTGTATTCTGAATCACTTTACTTTCTTTATCTCCGTAGTCTCTTGCTAGCTGAGAAAAATCCTGAAACCCCAGACATACTGCTACTTTATTACTTCTAGCAGTTGCAATCAGATTATCCAATCCCCGGAAATAAATCGTGGGTAATTCATCAATAATTACTGAACTTTTGAGTTGCCCTTTTTTATTGATAAGTTTTACGATTCTTGAATTATAGAGACCCAACGCTGCTGAATAGATATTCTGCCGATCCGGGTTATTACCTACACATAATATCTTCGGTTCTTTCGGGTTGTTAATATCCAAAGAAAAATCATCACCTGTCATCACCCAGTATAGCTGAGGAGATATCATTCGTGATAAAGGGATCTTAGCAGAAGCGATTTGCCCCTGAAGCTGGTCCTGTGCACCACCCTGCCATGCATCCATAAAAGGAGAAAGATAATTCTCAAGATCAGAATAAGAAGTTAGAATCGTGAAAACCTCAGAATATTTTTTATTGAGTAGTTCAATGGCATGAGGAAAAGTACAGTATTTGCCATTTTCATATATTTTCAGGAACCAGATAATAGCAGCTAAAAGAATAATGGGAGATTCCACGAAGAAGTCCCCCTGTTTTTGAATCCAGGTTCTGTTTAAATTGAGCATGATGGTATAAGCTGCTTCATAGGCATCTGAAATATCCGTCATAAAATCAGGATTTAAAGGATTACATCGATGACTTCTTCGGGGATCATCAAAATTAATAACATAAAATTTTGGTTTTACTTTGTATTTATCCTGATGTTTTAAGACATGATTATAAGCAATCATAGAAAGGTCATCAAACTTAAAATCATAGATATACATGGAGAAACCCTTCTCAATCTGCTGCTTGATATAATTATTGACAATAGCATATGACTTTCCTGATCCAGGTGTCCCCAGTACAATGGTCGCTCTGAATGGATTGACAATATTGATCCAACCTTGATTCCATTTGCCTTTATAATAGAATTTAGTCGGAAGATTGACAGAGTATTCATTTTCCATCAATTGGGTTTCCTGCATAAAACTTTCATTCTCATTATTGAATACATCATCCATCAGATTATGCTTTAACAAGCGGCTCATCCATACCCCTGCCATCATGAGGAGAATATATCCTACCGACATTGAAAGCATATATAAAAGAATGCCTGCCTCATTCCATCTCAGTAAAATAGTATTGAAGAAAAAAAGTACAATACCGGCTGCCAGAAACCCCATAATTTGAGACCAGCTTATCCTCTCGTCTTTCACTCCTTTTATTCCCAGGCAGCTTAAAGAGAGTAATACAATGGTAAAAACTTTTGTATAGAGACTGTGAGAAAACAAGCCTGCCGTTTTTTGGAAATTCTGCAGTATTCTGTTAATGACTTCCAATGTCCATCCTTTTTCATGAAAAAAGGGATAACAATACCAGTAATAATGCATCAGTACTATTAAAATACTGACAGCACGCATAAAAGCCATAATTTTAGCTAAGCCCCGTAGATCATCTTCACCCTGCATATCATTTATTTTTAGAGTTAGGATGATGAATTTATCGGGTAACAGAAGTCTGCTTTCTACACTGGCAGTATCAGGCGTTATAAGGAAGCGTTTGGCACAATACTGAAACTTACTTTCTCATGAATCATAGCAGTTGTTGACCAAGGAATTTTTTACATTTGTCCTATAACAAAATATCAATGAAACCTGTACAATCAACATACACTGAATTACTGGACAGTATCGGATCTGCTATTGAGGTTGCAAGACAAAATGCGGTTAAGGCAGTTAACACTGAACTGGTGAAAGCCAACTGGGAAATTGGCAGGCATATCGTAGAATATGAGCAGCATGGTGAAGAACGTGCGGAATACGGAAGTAACTTACTGGCAACACTTTCCAAAGACCTTAGGCAGCGTTACGGTAAAGGATTTGGCAGGCGTAATATTTTAGATATGCGCAGATTTTATCTGGCTTATCAAAAATGGCAGGCAGTGCCTGCCAAATTAAGCTGGACTCACCTGGTTACTTTATTGGGTATTTCTGATGATACGGCAAGGAAGTTTTATGAAAAACAGGCCGTACTTGAAAATTGGGGCTATCGCGAACTGGAAAGGCAGATCAACTCTTCCCTTTTTGAAAGACTGGCATTGAGCAAAGACAAAAAAGGAGTATTGCAACTGGCTGAAAAAGGTCACATCATAACCGATTCCACAGAGGCTATAAAAGATCCTTATGTACTGGACTTTCTTAAATTACCTCAAAGTCATCGTGTTACCGAAAAAGCATTGGAACAGAAAATTATTGACAACCTGCAGATGTTTCTTTTAGAACTGGGGAAAGGTTTTACATTTGTAGGAAGACAGTATAAAATATCACTTCGTAACCGGCATTTTTATATTGATCTCGTATTCTATCACCGTATCTTAAAATGTTTTGTGTTGATTGATTTAAAAATAAAACAGGTCGAGCACAATGATATAGGGCAAATGAATTTATACCTGAACTACTTTAAATCTGAAGAAAATGTAGTGGATGATAACGAGCCCATAGGAATTATCCTTTCCGCCGAAAAAGATGAAGTATTGGTCGAATATGCAACAGGTGGTATTTCTAATAAAATATTTGTTTCCAAATACCAGTTGTATTTACCTGATAAAAAGGAATTGCAGCAAAAAATACAAGCTATTATGCAAAAAAAAGGTTAAGGGTAAGAAATCATCAGACTATCTTTTTCTTCTTTTTTTCCGCTTCCGCATTTGCTGCGAAAAAACCTGTTCTTCATAGTCCTTTCCCTGCACTGTTGGTAACAGTCCGGGAAATGAATCCATTAATCCAATATCATATATATAATCATTATTATCATTTAAAAACTCAAATAGAGGATGTAGCTGACGAGGTAAAATCTGATTTACTGGGAGTGATTCCGTTTCTGCCTGCTTTTCATTAGAGCGTCTTTTTAAATACTCCTGATCCTTCCATAAATCATTAAAAACAGCAGCGGAATATTCTTTTCCCAAATTTGAACCATTCCATACTGTTTTGGAATTGTGATCGATAAATGTCATTCCATAAATACGTCCGGCTTCATTTCTACGGATTACCGTATTAATACCCACAGACCTTAATTTCTCTACAAAATCTTTTTCATGAATACTCAGTTTGAGGGCATTATCAATCCAGCCCTTCATTTCAGTTTTATTCGATTGAAGAATAGATTCTTTACTTTTTAAAAAGTGAGATTCCAGTGCAGGCAACCGTGCCGCTCTTCCAATCCTTGAAGCTTTTAATGGATTTCCAATTTTATGTTTGTTTGTATCCAATGCAAAATACACCAACCCCCGCTGTGGTTTTCCATGCAATTCACCTTCAATTTTTTCAACCGCTATATTGAATATTGAAAGCAGAGCATTGTACTCTCCAAGAGTTTTAAAAGAATATACCTCAGCTATATTCCGGATCACAGAGGCTATCTGATGTTTAACATTTCCGATCTGATAATCAACAGGTTTGAAAACCAAATTATTTTTAAAATTCTTTCGTTTTGCGGCTGGCAATAAATTATAGGTATTTTCGAGTTGTCTGCATATATTCATCGACCGCCTTTTCTCAAATTGATCTGATATTTTCCTGCCATTTTCATCAACACATACTGAAACAATATGAATATGGGTACGATCGATATCAGTGTGTTTAAATACCATATAGGGCTGCTCTTCATAGCCCATCCCATTCATATAGTCTTCTGCTATCTTTACAAATCCTTCATCACTTACTTTATCATTCGGATCGGGATTAAGCGATATATGTAAAGTATGCTTTTCCGTCTTTAGATTGGAAGCCAGATAAGGATCGAAAGATTTCATTAGTTGGGGTATTGTATACATCCCGTCTGAAGATTGCACCATTTTATTCATCAACAAAATTTGTCCTTGCCCCTTTTCAACTTTATGATGATTATAGGCTAAGGCACTATATAAATTACTGCTTCTACCAATTTTTGCAATCATCGGATTATTATTTTTCAACATTTCCATTATTAAACGTATTAGCCAATTCAATAATTTTCCGGCATAAAACTGAAAGTTCAGCGGTATGTTTCTCCAGCTTATACAGAAATGCAGCAGCTTTTTTCTCGGTAAAATGGGTATATAATAATTTAACTACCTGATTGTAATTTACGCCCACTGCTCTGAACTGGGAATAAAATGAAGTCAGTCTCATATAGAAATCAACTGTTCCTTTATCTATTTTTACTGTTTTTATTTCTTTTGAAAACAATACTGACGTTATAAATTTAGCTTTATTGTCCATCCCTGAGACTTCAAACAGAGACAAAAATTTGCTATTGTCTTCTTCATTCAACCGAAAAACATAACGGTGAACACATGGGTCTGATTTTGGTTTTCGCCCTCCTTTATTTCTATAATTATTTTTATGATCACTCATTAGGTATCCATTTAAAATTATAAACCTCGACTTCGGAGAGTGTTTCAAAGCTCCCGGCAAGGCAAGTTGTTTTGAGGCACAAAAAACAGTTATGAGGCACTCAAAACACAACTTGCCGTGTTCTGGTGAATACACTATTTACCGCATTAAAAAAACTATCGTAACAAGCGACAATATATTTCAGATGTTGTACTAAACAGCCAACTCTCTCTAAAAAATCAATACAACAATGTAAACAGAAACAACCAGATATATACAATTCTACCCCCTTCCAATTGCAGCCAAATAACACCAGCAATTACCTGAAAATCCACACTCGTTTTGAAGATTGTTTCCTTTACAGCAACATATAAAGTTGATGATGAAACGGGTAAATCATAAAAATGTAAAGTTTTAAAACTATAAAAGCGCAAAAGCAGAAGAGCAGTTACAGATATGCCCTGTAAAAATGATGTAAATGTATACAGCTTTAGATATTTAAGATAATATAGGAGTACTCCGATATATAAATCAACCTATACAGATTCTTACCAATAGGAATTATAAAACAACAATAAATACATACATCATGAAAGCAACAAAAAAAACTTTAAAAGTTAGTTTCTCCACTCAAAAAGGAGGTGTGGGAAAATCGACCATTACGACATTACTTGCCAGCGTATTGCATTACCGATTGGGATATAATGTTTTAATCATGGATTGTGATTTTCCACAATATAGTATAAGCAATATGAGGGAACGTGATAAAAAAGCAATCATGTTGAATGAGTACCATAAAAAGGCTGCTATGAAACAATTCCAACTGATTAGCAAAAAAGCATATCCGATCATACGCTGTAAGGCTGAAAATGCAATAGAGGAATCAATCCAATATTGTAACCAAACTACCACAGTCCCGGACATTATCTTTTTTGATCTGCCTGGTACCGCCAATACCAAAGGGGTTCTGACGACTTTGAAATCCATGGATTTTATTTTTGCCCCAATGACTGCTGACCGTTTAGTTGTAGAAAGTACATTAGGATTTACCAAGGCTTTTATAGCTCTTCCTTCCGGTGAGCATGATCTTACAAAACAAGCGTTGTGGCTATTCTGGAATCAGATTGATGGCCGGGAAAAGACTGGGTTATACGAGATCTACGAAAAAGCGATTGTGACTCTTCAGATGAATATAATGGATACGCGAATCATGGACAGTAAGCGATTTCGTAAGGAATCCGATCACATCGGAAATAATATTTTCAGATCGACACTGTTACCAGCAGAATATCCGCTTTTAAAAGCGACAAGAATGAATCTATTTATTGAAGAGTTTCTAAGAATCACAAATCTATAAAACCAGAAAGATGGCTACAAAGAATGATAATAACGATTTAGAAAAGCCTACTATTGATGAAGAATATTTAATGCAGGTAATCAGTGGTGAACAAACGGTTCTTGATAAACAAAATCATACAGCCCAGCAAGCCGTTCAAAAGTCTAAAGAAAAAACAAAAACAAATACTTCTAAAAAGCTACACTATGAAGACACCTTTTTAACGAATCGTTTTCCTTCAGGACGTAATGGTAAGGTGGTTTACATACGTCCAGAGTACCATGAAAGATTATTACGATTAGTACAACTTTCCAGAGAAGAAAGGACAACCCTGTATTCCTATATCGACAATATACTTGAACAGCATTTTCAGGAATACGGAAGCGAGATTACTGAATACTTTAACAATCACTTTAAACCAATCTTATAAACTATGGAAAATCTCATTATTATATGTCTCCTGATTATAATCTTGTTATTATTTCATGACAAAATTATCCAAAAACAAGTTCCTTATCATAAAACTGAGAAACAAACAGATGATAAAAGACAAGCCAATATTATGGGAGAAGCAAAAACCTCATTCCATTCTATGACAATCACGTCCTCCGAAAGACAAGAAAATGAACTTGATTTTAATCCCTCTAATTTAGAGATAGAATATGACATCAGCGAAAATGTCAATCTATCAAATCCGCAGGAAGAACCGGGTGGTTTTAATAGTATCCCTGATTTTATTGACGAGGAAGAAGAATGGAAAAAATATAGAATCATTGGTGAGGATAACAGTTTTGCCCAAGGGGTTACCTTTGAAGAACTAAGAACTGTGGAGATGTTTGCGAAACAAAATAGTTTTACCCCATCTCAAAAGGAAACAGCAGCAGCAATCGTTCAGAAAACATATGGAACTGAATTATATACCTTACTTGAAAATTCTATGGAAAATGCTTCCTATGAAATCACACAACTGTTAGATAAGAGTTTTGATCATGCAGAAAATACCGGTTCTTCCATTATGCGGAAAAGCAATCTCAGCGATTTAGAAATAGAGGATTTTATGTAAAATCCTCTATTCTTTTTTATAATCTACCAAACTCTTTAGTATTTGATGACCTCTTTTTGATTACTCTTTCAAGCTTAAGTAATTTTTTTGTAGAGTAATAAAAATATTCTCTCTGAAGCATAACAGAGCCAAACAATTCCTGAAAACACATAATTCCCGGAAAGCACTCTCCATCTCTACACCTTTGTCTCAAAGCCCGTAAAGCGCGGGTTTTCATAATCATTAAAATCTATTCACTATGAAAAGACAAAGAAAAAAAATCGTATTAACAACATTGCTTCTGTTAATCGAATTGAGTATGAATGCCCAAGGAAATGGTTCCGCCGGAATCACTGAAGCTACGCAGATGGTCACCTCGTATTTTGATCCTGCTACTAAGCTTATTTATGCCATCGGAGCTGTTGTAGGTCTTATTGGAGGGGTCAAGGTGTACAACAAGTTCAGCAGTGGTGATCCTGATACCAGTAAAACTGCTGCCAGCTGGTTTGGAGCGTGTATCTTCTTAATTGTTGCCGCAACAATCCTGCGTTCATTCTTCCTTTAAAACATCGGTTATGGTTAGCTATCATATCAACAAAGGAATCGGAAGAACGGTAGAGTTCAAAGGATTGAAAGCACATTATCTGTTCATATTTGCAGGCGGATTATTGGGAATATTGATATTCATAATGATCATGTACATGGCAGAAGTCAATACCTATCTCTGCTTATTTCTTGGTGGGACAGGTTCGGGTCTTCTGATCTGGCAGACCTTCTCATTGAACAATAAATATGGCGAGCATGGTCTGATGAAACTAGGTGCCAGAAAGAAGCATCCTAAATATATCATCAGCAGAAAGTCAATCTATAGGTATCTAAAATCGAACGTCAAAAATGCTGTATCATGAGAAATCAATCAAAAGCAGCAACATTGGAAAGCAAGTTTCCACTGATTGGCGTTGAAGAGAACTGTATTGTTTCAAAAGATGCAGATGTTACTGTTTGTTTTAAGGTAAGGCTTCCCGAACTGTTTACCGTTGCATCTGCAGAATATGATGCCATTCATTCGGCATGGTTCAAAGCAATTAAAACGCTACCGGATTACAGCATCGTTCACAAACAGGATTGGTTTATCAAGGAAAATTACAGTCCGGATTTATTGAAAGAAGGTCAAAGTTTTCTGTCCAAGTCTTTTGAAAGACACTTTAACGAAAGACCTTTCCTTACTCATTATTGCTATCTGTTTCTTACCAAAACTACGAAGGAAAGGATGAGGATGCAGAGTAATTTCTCATCACTCTGTAAAGGAGTTTTGATTCCCAAAGAGATCAGGGATAAAGAATTGATCGGCAAATTCATGGAAGCCGTTGATCAGTTTGAAAGGATTATGAACGACAGTGGATTTATTTTCTTAGAAAAAATGACGTCTGATGAGATTACGGGGACAGCAGAACAGTCGGGATTATTAGAGCAGTATCTTACTTTGTCCAGAGAAACCAATCCATCACTTCAGGATCTCAACTTAGGAGCAGAGGAAATGCGTATTGGTAACAACCGCATCAGCATGCATACCCTGTCAGATACGGATGATCTTCCGGGCACAGTTTCTTCACACAGCAGATACGAAAAGTTAAGTACTGACAGAAGTGACTGCCTGCTTTCATTTGCATCTCCGGTTGGATTGCTTCTAAGCTGTAATCACATCTACAATCAATATCTGTTTATTGACAATAGCGATGACAACCTTACTAAGTTTGAAAAATCAGCCAGGAATATGCATTCGTTGTCGAGATACAGTAGAGCCAATCAAATCAACAAAGAATGGATTGAGAAATATCTCAATCAAGCACATTCTTTCGGACTGCAGTCGATTCGTGCCCATTTCAATATTATGTGTTGGTCTGATAATCCTGCTGAGCTTAAACAGCTAAAAAATGATACCGGAAGTGCCTTGGCATTGATGGAGTGTAAACCCCGTCATAACACAACAGATACTGCAACATTGTACTGGGCAGGAATTCCCGGGAATGCAGGAGATTTTCCGAGTGAAGAAAGTTTCTACACGTTTATAGAACCTGCCTTATGTTTATTCACTGAAGAAACCAATTATCAGGATTCCCCTTCACCTTTTGGGATAAAGATGGCAGACCGATTGACGGGAAAACCTATCCATCTGGATATTTCAGATCTTCCGATGAAACAGGGAATCATTACCAATCGAAACAAGTTCATTTTGGGACCTTCGGGGAGTGGGAAGTCTTTTTTCACCAACCATATGGTGAGGCAGTATTATGAGCAGGGAGCCCATGTTCTGTTAGTCGACACCGGAAATTCCTATCAGGGGTTATGCGAACTGATCAAAGGTAAAACAAAGGGTGAAGATGGAGTTTACTTTACTTATACAGAAGACAATCCGATTGCTTTCAATCCATTCTATACTGATGATGGAGTTTTTGATATAGAAAAAAGAGAGAGCATTAAAACACTCATCCTAACACTTTGGAAAAGAGATGACGAGCCCCCGACCCGCTCTGAGGAAGTTGCCTTATCGAATGCGGTCAGTGGGTATATTGAGAAGATCAAAAATAATAATCAAAATCCCTCTTTCAACGGATTCTATGAATATGTAAAAAATGATTATCAAAAAGTATTAGAGCAAAAAAAAGTCAGGGAAAAAGACTTTGATATTGCCAACTTCCTGAATGTACTGGAACCTTACTACAAAGGAGGTGAATATGATTACCTGCTAAATTCTGATCAACAGCTTGATCTTTTGTCCAAGAGGTTTATTGTTTTCGAAATTGACGCAATCAAGGATCATAAAATCCTTTTTCCCATTGTAACGATAATCATTATGGAGGTTTTCATCAACAAAATGCGAAGACTGAAAGGAATCAGAAAACTGATCCTGATCGAAGAAGCCTGGAAAGCAATTGCGAAAGAAGGAATGGCTGAATACATTAAATATCTCTTCAAGACTGTCAGAAAATTCTTTGGAGAAGCCATCGTCGTCACACAGGAGGTTGATGACATTATTCAGTCTCCTATCGTTAAGGAAAGCATCATCAACAATTCAGACTGTAAGATCCTGTTGGATCAGCGAAAATACATGAACAAGTTTGATGACATTCAGGCAATGCTGGGTCTTACAGACAAAGAAAAAGCACAGGTTCTGTCCATCAATATGAATAATTATTCTAAAAGGCTTTATAAGGAGGTCTGGATTGGATTGGGAGGAACACATTCCGCAGTATATGCTACAGAAGTTTCTACAGAAGAATATCTGGCTTATACCACAGAAGAAACGGAGAAAATGGAAGTTATGCAGCTAGCCTCTGTTGATGGCAATGTAGAGCATGCCATCAAGAGGATTTCTCTTAAGAGAATCAAATCGAATACAAAAGAAACTTAAATCATTAAAATTTTACAACAATGAAAAATTCAATCATTACAACAGTTATGGTTATTGTATTAGCTATAACATCATTTGCAAAAGCACAATTTGTGGTTACGGATCCGGCTAATCTGGCTTCAGGAATACTCAACTCCGCCAATGAAATTGTACAGACCTCATCGACTGTTTCGAATGTAGTTAAGAACTTCAATGAAGTTAAAAAGGTGTATGAGCAGGGTAAGGAATATTATGACAAACTGAAAGCAGTAAACAATTTAGTAAAAGATGCCCGTAAAGTTCAGCAGACTGTTTTATTGGTGGGTGATGTTTCCGAAATGTATGTCAATAATTTCGGAAAGATGCTGAATGATCCCAATTTCAATGCTCAGGAGTTGACCGCTATCGCTAACGGTTATTCAACACTATTGAACGAAAGCACTGAACTGCTTAAAGAACTAAAGCAGATTGTCACTTCTACCAATCTATCATTGAATGATAAGGAAAGAATGGAAATTATTGACAGAGTATATAAAGAGGTGAAAGATTATCATAATCTGGTAAGATATTACACCAATAAGAATATCTCTGTCAGTTATCTGAGAGCTAAAAAGCAGAACAACGCGCAGAGAGTTCTCAACCTGTATGGTACTGTTAATCAAAAATACTGGTAAAATGGAACCTACTAATTTACATGAGGTGCTTCGTTCCGTGTATGAAGAGATGATGCCGATGTGTGCTGACATGGCAGCAGTAGCAAAAGGAGTTGCAGGACTGGGAGCATTATTCTATGTGGCCGTAAAGGTTTGGCAGGCATTAAGTCGTGCCGAACCGATTGATCTGTTTCCTATGCTCAGACCATTTGCCATCGGAATCTGCATTATGTTCTTTTCAACAATTGTCTTGGGCAGCATCAACGGAGTATTAAGTCCGGTCGTTCAGGGCAGCCACTCCATGCTGGAGGGTCAGGTATTAGATCTTAATGAACTCCACCAGAAAAAAGATCTGCTGGAAAGGGAGGCTATGCTTCGAAATCCTGAAATGGCATATCTCATTTCTGATGAAGAATTTGACAAAAAATTGGAAGAACTGGGATGGTCACCTTCTGATTTGATGACGATGTCTGGAATGTATATAGAGCGCGAAATGTTTGCCATTAAAAAAGATATCAGAGACGGTTTCAGAGAGTTTCTGGAAATACTCTTTCAGTCAGCGGCATTGGTGATTGATACAATCAGAACTTTCTTTCTCATTGTGCTTTCGATCCTTGGTCCTATTGCATTTGCCATATCGGTTTGGGATGGTTTTCAGTCTACGCTTACCCAATGGCTGACCAGATACATTAGTGTATACCTATGGTTACCGGTGGCTGATATGTTCAGTGCTATCCTGGCAAAGATTCAATCCCTTATTATAGAAAGGGATATTGAAATGCTGGCAGATCCCAACTTTATTCCAGATACTTCCAATACGGTCTACATTATCTACATGATTATTGGAATCATTGGATATTTCACTGTGCCTACCGTTACAGGCTGGATCATTCAGGCGGGCGGAGCCGGAAACTTTATGCGTAATGTTACCCAGATGGCACAAAAGTCAGGAAATGTCGCGGGTGCTACTGCTGGCGCAGCGGCAGGTAATATATCAGGACAACTCCTTAAATAATCAAAAAACAAAAAAATGGAATTTAAAACCTTAAGAAATATAGAGAACAGTTTTAAGCAAATCAGATTGTTCACCTTTGTTTTTGCCATCCTTTGTTTTGGAGTTGTCGGCATTGTTGTGTACAAATCGTACAGTTTTGCAGAAGAACAAAGACAAAAGATATATGTCCTTGACAATGGTAAATCACTGATGGTTGCCCTATCCCAGGACATGTCTATCAACAGGCCTGTAGAAGCCAGAGAACATGTAAGACGTTTTCACGAACTCTTTTTTACAGTAGCTCCTGATAAAAGTGCTATTGAGAGCAATGTAAAAAGAGCTTTTAATATGGCCGACCAATCTGCATTCAATTACTATAAGGATCTCTCTGAGAAAGGGTATTACAACAGGATCATCAGCGGAAATATTCAACAACGCGTTGAAATTGACAGTGTAGTAGCAGATTTTAACAACTATCCCTATGCTGTAAAGACTTATGGGAAGCAATTCATTATCCGTTCAAGTAATTTAACGATCCGAAATCTTGTTACGAATTGTCAACTGGTCAATTCCGTGAGGTCAGACAGCAACCCTCAGGGGTTTACGATTGAAAAATTCAATGTCATTGAGAACAAAGATGTTGAAACTGTTAACCGATAAAAACAGTTATATGAAAAAAATAAGATTAAAAATAGAGGAATTCGTTAAAAAAGCAGAACTGAAATGGAAATCCTTATCTACTAAACGACAACGCTCTTTGACCAAGATATTTTTTGCAGCGTATGCGATAATGACGATTTTAACGGTTATTCATCTATGGTCAAAAGATTCAAAAAGCCGAACCATTCTTTCAGTTGGACATATCAATAACATTCCAAAGGAGATAAAGATGCAACATCAGCCGCTTGAAAACCCAGCTAATTATTCACCCCATAAAACATCCCCATGAAAGAGACAAGTCAAATCAGAATCACTGAGGGAAGTATACATTCCTCAGACGAAAATAAACCTTTGGATCGTAAGCCAAGGTGGGAAAAATTTAAAAAGCCGATCGTTTACTTTTTAATGTTCATTGCTTGTATAGGATCCTTGTATCTTATTTTTAAACCAAAAGATCATAAAACAACTAATCAAGAGGTAGGTTTAAATGCTGAAGTGCCACAAGCCGCGGATGACAAATTACAAGCAGATAAGCAGAAGGCGTATGAGCTAGAATTGTTGGAGCAGAAAAATGAAGAAAAAAGAAATGCTATGACAAGCCTCTCAGATTATTGGAGTGAATCAAACGGCTCGAATCAGCTGACCGCTCTATCTCCAGAATCTTATAACAATACGAACGCAGATCAGAATGCTTTAAACAGCTACCGTAATGCACAACAAACATTAAGCTCATTTTACAGCAAAGACGACCATGAGGTTACTCAATTAAAAAGGGAAATTAACAGGCTTAAGAATGAAATTTCACAGAAGGATGCAGTTCCAAGTACTGTAGGAATTAATGATCAGTTAGAATTGATGGAAAAGTCTTATCAGATGGCTGCAAAATATCTACCTGCGCCAAAACAGCAGGAAGAACCTGAACCAAAGAAAACCTCTGAGGCAAAGCCTGAAGAAAACCAAGTTAAAATAACGGCAGTACAACTTCAAAAACGCAACGTCGTATCCAGTTTGTACCGAGAACCTTCAGACAGTACGTTTTCAGCATCCATCAGTCATAATCGATTTGCGGGGTTACAGAATGAACAGGAAAATACTGTATCCCAAAATAACAACAGTATCCATGCAGTAATACATGAAACCATGACATTGGTAAATGAAAGTATGGTGCCCTTACGACTAACACAAGGTTTGCTCCTTGGAAAGACAACCATTCCTTCAGGTACGGTGTTAAAAGCAGCAGGAAAATTTCAGGGAGGAAGACTGTTACTCGCAATTTCAAGCATTGAATACAAAGGCACTATAACCCCTGTCGAGATTAATATTCATGACAATGATGGGCAGTTGGGGCTTTACATTCCCTATTCTTCAGAACAGACCGCTATTAAGGATATAGCATCCAACATGAGCCAGAATTCCGGCACCAATATTATGATGACCCCATCTGCAGGACAACAGGTTGCTGCCGATCTCACCAGAGGTTTGGTTCAGGGATTTTCAGGATACTTTCAAAAGAAAGTAAGACAGCCTAAAGTTACTGTTAAGGCAGGGCATCAGGTGCTTTTAGTTTCAAAAAAATAATTAATCTTTAAATTAAAATTAATGAAAATACGACTTAATATATTTTTCTCTGTTCTGTTGATACTCTTCGGTGTCTACAGATTAGCAGCTCAGGAAAATTCAGGTTTCGCATCTCTTTCTCAGGCCAAACTGGAAGCTTACAAGATGGAAGTTACCTACAATAAAACAACACATTTATTATTTCCATCTCCCATACGATACGTGGATCTGGGAAGCGAAAATTTGATTGCCAATAAAGCGGAAGATATAGCGAATGTTCTCAGAATAAAATCCTCAGTAAGAGATTTCGAAGAAGAAACAAACTTTTCGGTCATTACTGAGGATGGTAAATTTTACAATTTTGATGTTTTTTACAGTTCTTACCCAGACACTCTGAATTATGACCTTATGAAATTACAACGAAATCAGGAAAAAGAATACTCTACAGATGTCCTGTTTGAAGAACTTAAGGGAGAATCTTCATCATTGACTGAATTAATGATAAAAACGCTGTATGAAATTCCCAAAAGAACGATCAGGCATATTGGTTCAAAAAGTTTGGGAATTCAGTTTCTGTTAAAATCTCTGTATGTAAATGAAGGAAAGTTTTATTTTATAATACATATAAAAAATAAAAGCAACCTTTCTTACCATATCGATTTTGTCAACTTTAAGATCGTAGATAAAAAGAATCTTAAACGTACGGTTATCCAGGACAAAATACTGTCACCTCTTAGAACCTATCCCATGCTTTCGCCAGTAAATTATCAATCTACCGGTGAATTTCTATTCCTCCTGAATCAGTTTACCCTTTTAGAAGATCAGGTTTTGGAAATTGAGTTAATCGAAAAAGATAGTGCGCGTCATCAGAAGATTCAGATTGAGAATCCTGATCTGGTTCATGCGAAAACAGTTGACGATATACATTTAAAATTAGAATAAGATGAAAAGTATATTAATAACTATAATGATTTTTTATCTCAGTTACAGTGTTTATGGTCAAAGAATGATCCCTAAGCAAAAAAGTATAGAAATTAATTCAGGGCTTTTTATTAAAAAGGATTCAGAAAGCTATTTTATCAACACTGGCCTAGTCATTTTCTCCAAAAAAGGAAATTACATGCTTTACAGTTTGGAATATAGTAAAACTTTAGTGCCCTATAAGTCCATAAAAATTCCTGTTGAAAATTATACTGCTGAAGTTGGTTACAGCTTCAATATACTCGCAAACCGGACGAAAAGTTTTATGGTCAATACAAACCTATCAGCAATGGGTGGCTACGAGTATATTAATCAGGGAGAAGATCTACTTTATGATGGAGCAAAATTACTGAATAAATCTTCGTTTATCTATGGTATGAGTGCCAAACTCAGTCTTGAGACCTATCTTTCAGACCATATTGCCATCATTGCTTCAACCAGAGCAAGACTCTTATTCAAAAATTCACAAGATCAACTGGTGAGTTCTATAGGAATTGGACTACGTATTAATCTTTAAACAAAAATTATGAAAAAACTAATCAATATCACCAAACGGGGGTTAAGCATTTTTTATGCATTTGCAACCCTATTTTTAATCGAATTATGTTTATCGTCATGTTCAGAAGACGAACTGGCAATTACACAGAACTTCCCTTTTGAAATTATAGTAATGCCAGTTCAAAAAGATATTGCAAACGGAGAAACAGTAGAAATCAGGTGCCATATCACCACCAGCGGAAGTTATAGTGGTACCTCGTATTCGATCCGATATTTTCAGTCTGACGGAAAAGGCAGTTTACGGATCTTTAATGATCCGGCCATGAAGCCAAATGATCTGTATCCATTACAGGAAAAAGAATTCAGACTATATTACACTTCAGAATCAACAGTATCTCAAAGTTTCGATATTTGGGTTGCTGATAATATGGGCAACCAGCAAAAACTCAGTTTTCAATTTAACCCTCAAAATGCTGGAGTACCATAAAGAGTTTTACAATAAAACCATATATCAGGCTATTTCATAAGAAATAGCCTTTGATGTATCTCACTTATGGGCGGTATGATACCGCCCCGCTTATCAATCGCAACACTTTTGATGAAATGCAAAGCAGGCTTCTAATTTCAAACAAAATTGCTGCAGCAATTTAGACTGTCAAAAAGATGATCCCGATCAGATCGGGTTTGTCTTTTTGACCAAAAACTAATAAAACGGCAACTACAATTACCGTTTTATTAATTACTTACTATTACATTTTACCTTCTTCTCCTAAGGACAGATAACTTTCAGATGTTAAAATAAAGTGATCCAACAATTGGATATTCAAAAACTTTGCTGCTTCCTTAATATTCTGTGTAATTCTCAAATCTTCCGCAGAAGGCTTTAAATTCCCTGACGGATGATTATGCGCAAGAATTATGGCTGATGCATTACATAAAAGTGCTGTTTGCATAATAATTCTTACATCAACGATAGTGCAGGAAATACCTGATTCTGAAATCTTTTTTATTCCCAAAACTTTATGAGCCTGATTCAGATATAATGTGAAAAATGATTCCCGGTAGTCTATTACATCACTATCAAAATGCTCACGAAAAACCTGCACTGCATCCATCGAGTTTTCAATAACTCGCTCACAATTCCCTTTTCGTGAATAACTCAGTTTTATTTCATTAACAATATTATAATTCATTTTGTTTGCTCTGTATACGGCAGAGACTTATATTTCCCGTACCATATTGTGACTATACATTTACATAGCTTCTCTTCCTCCGAATCTCCAAAACCTATCAAAGCTTCGCTAAATATTTTTCAAAAGAAAAACAGGAAAAAAGAAAGCAGATATGAAGGGTTGACAACGACACAATACCAAAAGGAAACGGAATAATTGGAAGGTACCTTTTAGGAAGGAATCCGTTTATGCCGTAGTCTTTTGGTGGCTTAAGAAATGGCTGACAACAATACCTTAGCTGCCTTTTTACCCGTTTTCTATTGAGAATATTTTCATATGATATATGAAAGAGGCTGTCTCAATAGTACCCCCACTCTCGGACTCCTGTCTGACAAATTTTGTCATTTAGGAGATTCTCAGAGCATTAGTTTACCTTTTGAGACAGCCTCTTTCTTAAAAATAAAGAAAATCTATATTATAAGCCTGTTTAAACTTTATTAGAAAAAGAGTTTCCAGAAAATTAGCAATTTAGAGTTGCAAAAAAAAAAGAACTAAAATCTGGAACTCATAAGCAAAGATAAATTGGAAAAATGGATTTTACCTCATTTAAGCAAAGGCAAACGAGGATTTTCTACGAGATTTGATTTAGGAAAAATCTTTAAACTCATTATAAAACGATTAAAAACGGGCTGCCAATGGCGAGAATTAAGCCTTAAAGAATACTTTTCAAAAGAAGCAATAAGCTGGCAACTTATCTATTATTATTTCAGTAAATGGAGTAAAGATGGTTCTTTCATACGAATTTAGATCTCTCTTCTCCAAAATAATAAAAGCAAATTAGATCTCTCCAGTATCCAGCTGGATGGAAGCCATACCCGAAGTAAAACAGGAGGAGAATCGGTAGGTTATCAGGGAAGAAAATCATCCAATACGACTAATTGTATTTTTCTCTGTGACAATCGAGGACAAATGCTTTCAATGGGAAAGCCAATAAGTGGAGACCATCATGATCTTTATAATATTGAAGAAACTTTAGAAGAGATTGTCGGTCTTTTGGATGCTGCTGATATAGAGGTTAAAGGATTATTTCTCAATGCAGACTCCGGTTTTGACAGTAAAAAACTTAGAGATATTCTGTATAAAAAAGAAATTATCGGAAATATCAAGGAAAATCCCCGTAACGGGGATACAAAGAATGAAAAGTACTTTGATAATGAGTTATATAAAAGAAGATTCAAAATAGAAAAAGCAAATGCATGGCTGGATAGTTTCAAAGCTTTATTAATAAGGTTTGAAACACTAAATGTAACGTGGATAAATCTACATTATTTAGCTTTCTCTATTTTGTTTCTAAGAAAAATAAAAGTTTAAACAGGTTCCATATAAATTACTATTTGTTATGACTTAATAACTTTTTAAAACTTTCTTTCCATTTTCATTTTCAGGATTAAATTCCACCGATTTTTGATACATTTTTACAGCTTCAGTTTCATTATTATTAAGGACTAATGCTTCTCCATAACTGTCGAAAGTTTTGCAGCTCTGTGAAAAGATTTGTATTGCCATTTTGAAAACTTCTGTTGATAGCATACAGAAAATATGAATTTTAAAAAAATTACTGGATAAACGTTTAACCAAATTTAATCATCGTAATAAATAAGTTAACAATTTGTTCATATTAAAATAAACCCTTATTACTTAAAATACTGAAAGTTAAATACTTATTATATTTTCAAAAAAATGCACGAAATTACACTTTTTTCTGAAACTGCCAAAAAAGACAGCTATTGTTTTTTTACTATTTTATGAAATATTTTTGTGCATTAATAAAATAAAATGAAAAGGTCTTCTATAAAAGATATTGCTAAACTGGCAGGAGTTTCTGTAGCCACAGTATCTTATGTTCTCAACAGAAAGGAAGGACAGCGGATCAGCGAGGAGACCCGGAAAAAAATTTTTGAAATCGCTGAAACGATTAACTATACTCCCAATAAGATAGCAAAAAGCCTTAAAACTAATAAAACAAAGCTTCTGGGATTGATCGTTGCAGACATCTCCAATGACTTCTATTCTCATATGGCAAGGAATCTGGAAGATAAAGCTTTAAAATTAGGCTATACCCTGATTATTGGCAGTTCTGACGAAAATGCAGAAAAATTTAAAAAACTTACCGAACTATTTTCACAGCAGCAGGTTGACGGAATGATCGTTGCTCCGGTAGCAGGGTCAGAAAAGACACTTGAAAATCTTATCAACATTAAATACCCTTTTGTAACTATTGACAGGTATCTTAAAGGAGTTTCTGTTCCTGGAATTACCATTGATAATCAGGAGATAGCCGAAAGTACAACCAGCCTGCTTCTTAATAAGGATTTTGATAAAATAATCTACATTGGTTACAAAACTGAACTTCCACATCTGCTGGACCGACAGCATGGTTTTGAAAAAGCAATAAACTCTTCCAACAAAACAGCTGAAATACAATATATTCTGGTGGGATTGGAAAATATAGCACAAGAGGTACATTGTCAGCTTGAAAATAGCTTTGGAAAAAACCCTCAAAATACAGCATTATATTTTTCCAGTAATAAACTTGCGGTAGCGGGACTTTCCTACCTCGTTAAAAACAATATAAAAGTTCCGGAGCAGGTTTCTGTAGTTGCATTTGATGAAACCGATTCCTATGATCTGTTCCCTACGGAGATCACCTACATCCAGCAGCCTATTGAAGAAATGGCTGAAGAGGCTATCAAGCTACTGGACGGACAGATCAATGATTATGCAGCGACAGGAAAAAGGGTTACATTATCTGCAAAACTGGTTGACAAAGCCTCTTTAAAATAATTTAATGTAACATAAAACATTTTTTTTAAACAATAACTTAAACGTTTAACCTATTATGATAAAAAATAAATTAAACCATGTCGTTTGTTTTGGAGAGGTTCTGTGGGACATCTTCCCTAGCGGATCCAGAGCTGGCGGTGCACCATTTAATGTTGCCTATAACCTTTTCAAAATGGGAATCGATACCAAAATGCTAAGCAGAATTGGAAACGATGAACTAGGACACCATCTTCTTAATCAAATTCAGAACTGGGGAATAACAACAGATTTCATACAGGTAGACCAGGAAAAGGCCACAGGAACAGTGCTTGCTGATTTTGATCAACACGGAGAGGCTATATATGAAATTGTGCAGGAAGCAGCATGGGATTTTATTCAACCGCTGCCAGAACATAAGAAATTGATTGAGAACGCAGAAGCTTTCGTTTTTGGAAGCCTGATTACAAGGAACAAAACATCCCAAGCTACTCTGCTAGAACTTTTGGAATATTCAAAATTCAGGGTTTTTGATGTCAATTTCCGTCCTCCTTTTATTGATTTTCAATTCATCAAAAAGTTATTGCATAAGGCTGACCTTGTTAAAATGAACAAGGCAGAACTCAGAACCATTCTTGAATATCTCGGTGAAGATTATATTGATGAAGATACCAGTATCAGACATCTTCAGGCATATTTCAATTTGAATGAAATTGTTCTTACCAAAGGAAGCAAAGGTGCAAGATACTTTACAGGTGATACTGCTTATAATTTCCCGGCGGTTCATATTGAAATTGCAGATACTGTGGGAAGCGGGGATTCTTTTCTTGCCGGGTTCCTGTCTAAAAGAATTCAGGGCAGATCCCCGGAAGAGATTATGAAACAAGCAACGTCATTGGGAGCTTTTATCACATCGAAAGCTGGAGCATGTCCGGATTATACCTATGAAGAATTCAAGACATTCAGAGAAAAAAACAGCTGTAAAACCTCTTAAAAATATACTATATGAATACTCCAAAATTTACAGATAAGAAATATTATATCATCCTGTCTTTTGTTACGTCATTATTTTTCTTCTGGGCCATTGCGCTTACCATGGGTGATGTATTGAATAAACATTTCCAGAACGTTCTTCATATTTCAAAATCCAAATCCGGGCTGGTACAGCTTTCCATTTTTGGTGCATACGCACTTATGGGAATTCCGGCCGGGCTTTTTATGAAAAGATTTGGTTATAAATTGGGGGTAATTCTGGGACTTTCACTATTTGCACTGGGATCCTTCTTGTTCATTCCGGCAGCTAATACTTCTTCATTTGACTTTTTCAGGTTGGCTCTTTTTGTACTTGCTATGGGAATGGCAACTCTTGAAACGGTAGCCCATCCTTTTGTAGCAGCTCTTGGTGATGAAAGAACGAGTGATCAGAGGGTCAACTTTGCTCAGTCATTTAATGGTTTAGGGGCTATCATCGGTCCTCTGCTTGGTGGATATTTCATTTTTGGAGCCCCTGATTCAGGAACAGGATCTCTGGATTCTGTAAAAAATCTTTATACATGGATTGGGATTGTCATTCTGGCAATTACCATTATTTTCAGCTTTATCAAAGTCCCGGATCTCAAAGATCCTCATGCAGAAGATATCATTATTTCAGAAAATGAAAAAGGAGAAGACCAGTCTGTATCAGATCCACACGCACCGCTCTACAAGCAGAGGCATTTTATATTTGCAGTGATTGCCCAGTTTTTCAATATTGCCGCGCAGGGCGGAACATGGGCTTATTTTATCAATTACGGTGTCGAGAAAATGCATCTTCCGGAGATACAGGCTTCCTACTATTTTTCTTTGAGCATGGCAATGATGATGATTGGAAGATTTATCGGCACTTTCCTGATGAGATTCATTGCTCCCAACAAACTGCTGGCTATCTTTACCTCATGTAATATCATTCTGTGCCTGATTATTTCCCAGAGTTTCGGATGGGCTTCATTTATCAGCCTTATTTTGCTCAACCTGTTCCTGAGTGTGATGTATCCTACCATCTTCAGTCTTGGGCTTAAAAGATTAGGATCAAAAGTTCAGCAGGCTTCATCATTTCTGGTTATGGCAATGTTTGGAGGCGCTGTTTTCCCTCCGATCATGGGGAGAATTGCTGAAAAAGATATTGCCCATGCTTATCTCCTTCCTATTCTATGCTATGTAGTTATTTTATTATTTGCATTAAAATTCTATAAGCCCAAAACACTTAAATAATTCCTATGAAAACAAAGCTTTTATTAGCTTGGTGCATTTTACTTGTATGCGCCGGCAGTGGAATTTATGCCCAGATCGTAATAACCAATAAAAAATTCTCCTTTGGTACAACCGGCAGAATCGGAGCTGGGTATTCTCCTAATGCGGACGGCAAAACCGGGAGACAACTGAATCTGAACAATCAGGGATCTTTAGGAGGCAGAATGGATCAGGGAGATTATGTTGATTTCTTGCCAGCTTTTCACTTTAGTCCGGTGGTAAACGGTGACAGTACAAAAAGTACAAGGATCGATATGCAGGCAAGACTGAGCTTTTATTCAGGCGGAACTTTTCTGGGAAATGTAGATTCAAAATCCAATCAGGGAATGATTGTGGCCTTACCTGAAGCATTTGTTGAGGCCAGAAATATTATGGGAAGTGACTGGGATGTCTGGGCCGGATCAAGATGGCTGAGATATGATGATATTCACATTGCAGATTACTTTTATTTTGATGACCATTCGGCAACCGGTTGGGGACTGAGACATAAAAACACCAGGTTTTCAATGTTTTTCCCGGCAGCTATTGATACTGCGGCTAGCAACTCCACTCCATACTCATACACCAATGTCATCAGCGGATCAAAAAACCTTATCTACAGGCAAAGAGAAGTTTTTGTTCTGGAACAGGCACTGCCATTTAAAAATACAAAACATAAACTCAAATTACTAGCAGAATTTCATTATGTAGAAAAATCGGGAGAAAATTCCGTAGAGCAATATCCGTCAGATCAGGGTTGGGTTTTTGGGGCTAAATTAAATACAGATATTGCAACAAAAATTCCGGGTTCATTCAATCAGTTTTCTGTAAGATACGGGACCGGAATTGCTAATGGAGGCGATAATGGGAATACACAGACCTGGCGTACCTATGGAGCACCTGATGAAACTACAAAAACATACAAAGGAGCATACTCTTTTACTGTTGTTGAACATTTCCTCTGGAATATCTCAAACCGTTGGTCGCTTAATCCTTATGCCGTCTTCACCAAGAGTAAGGGAGGATCAGCCAGTAATGATAAAGCTCCGGATTATTATAGCCGTGAAATTTTCAACAGGAAAACAGAATTTAATACAGGAATCAGAGCCACTTACTATTTTAACAACTGGTTTCATATTCTTTCTGAATTCCATTATGCAACAAGAAAAAACGGAACCCAGGATGCAGCATCAATGATGAAACTGGTTTTGGCTCCCACCATTGTTCCTACAGCGGAACGCAGTGTCTGGGCAAGACCTCACATCCGCTTTATTGCTGAAATATCAAGATATAATGATCAGGCTATGAATAGTCTTTATTCACCATTTTTACAACAGTCAGGAGCCAAAAGATTCGGTACATATTTCGGAATACGCACAGAATGGTGGATTTTTTAAAATTAAATAAATAAAATATAATGAATATAAAGTTTGGAGCTTCCCTACTCTCCTGGATTACTCCGTTATGGAATGCAGAATCAGGAAAATATGCTATAGAAAAAACCGCTCAGGCAGGGTTTGATCTCATCGAAATACTGCTTCCGGGCTCAATGGATTTTCATGCCGGAACAGTAAAAAAACAGCTGAAAGAAAATCATCTGGAGGTTGTATGCTCGCTGAACCTTCCCAAAGATGCCCATATTGCGTTTTATCCTGAAGCCGCAGAAAAGCTTATCAAAAAAGCAATTGATAAAACTGCTGAGCTGGAGATCAACCTGCTGGCAGGAGTTTTACACAGCGGGATAGGTGTCTTTACCGGAAAACCACTCACAGAAAATGAAAAAGAAATCATTGCTGAAGTATGGTGCAATGTGGCAGATTACGCCCAGAACAGAAGTATAGATATCGCCATAGAACCTATAAACCGCTATGAATCGTATGTTTGCAATACCGCAGAAAATGTCCTGGAGCTTATAAAAAAAACAGGCAAAAATAATCTCTTCCTTCATCTTGATACCTTTCATATGAATATTGAAGAAAATAATTTTTATGACCCGATCATCAATTCCGGGAAAATGCTTAAGCATATTCATGTTACAGAATCTCACCGCGGTATGCTGGGAGAAGGAACAATCAATTGGGAAGAGTTTTTTTCAGCATTGAAAAAAATCAATTTTGAAGGGAATCTGGTTCTTGAAAATTTCAGCTCCTCAATTCCCGGAATGCAGGAAAAGGTTTCATTATGGCAAAAATCGCCTTATGATGCTCAGGAGCTGGCTGAAGGCAGTCTTGCTTTTTTAAAGAAGCATTTGAAAAACTAATTAAACAATGGTTCACTTACGTTGGTCCCGGCTATTATCTCAATAGCCGTTTTGTGTTGGATAATCCGGCCTTCATTAACGAGCTTTTTAAGAACACGGCTTATCACTTCTCTGGATGTTCCCAAAGCTGATGCAATATCTTTATGGGTGATTTTTACAGGATTATTTCCGGTAACAACAGCACGTTGATTGATATAATTAAGCACTCTGGTATCCAGTTTATTAAAAACAGCATCATTTACCATATTCATCAATGCAGTAAACCGGCTGTCATATTCATTGTAGAAAAAATTATTCATCCCCGGAAAGCTGTTCATCAGCTTAAGCAGGCTGGAAACAGGAATCAGCAAAGCTTTGGATGATTCCTCAGCACAGGCATATACAGAACTTATACAGTTTTTAAATATGGAAGCAAAAGTCATGATACAGCTTTCACCAGGTTTCATATAATAGTATAAAAGTTCTCTTCCTTCATTAAAAGTAAAAACTTTTACAGACCCTTTAATGAGGATAGGTACAGAATGAATTCTCTGTCCGGGACTCACAATCTCCATTTTAGATTTATATCAGTGATTATGCAGCATTTTTCAAGTTCACGTATAAAATCCAGTCCAAGAAACCCAAACTTTTCAGTAATAAACTGGTTATTAATCATAAATTATTTTATTGCTTTTAGTTGTCTTATGTTCAAAGGTGAAAAAAGGAATGCAAATTTATTTTTAAAGAGTTCTTAAAGTAAAATATAGTGATACGTTTTTTCTATTACAGATATCATTTAGATAACACAAGCATTTATAAGATGAAAGAAAGGGTCAGCAGTGGACTGAAAAATGGATTGAAAAGCGATTGGGACGGGCTCTATTCTGCTTTTATTTGTGACAGATCAATGCCTAGTTTTGTAAACTCTTCCTGTCCTTTATCTGTAATATAATAGTTACGGTCAGCAGGACTATCCTTAGCAATCCAGCCTTTCTCTACAAATTGTTCTAAAAGAAGCTGACCTAATTTTCCGCCGATATGCTCATAGCATGTTTTGGCTGGCTTTCTATCGGTTGATGTTTTCATATTATTAGTTTTAATTGGTATTCAAAGTATAATGAAATTTTGGTGTACGGATGAATTAATTCAAATTCAGATAGTCCTTAATCGTTTTAAGAACTCCAAAGCTGTCATTGGTACATGCTTCAAAATTAGCTACCTCTTTTACATTCGGATGGGCATTTTTCATGGCGTAGGAATATCTTGCATTCTTCAGCATTTCTATATCGTTCATATAATCTCCGAAAGCCATCGTATTTTCTGGAGAAATCCCCAATGATTTCTGAAGGATTTTCAAAGCGTTTCCTTTATTGATATCCTTATTCATAACGTCCAGCCAATACTCCCCGGAAACGACCACTTCAAGACCGAATTCTTCAAATCTTTTAAGGGCCGGATAAAGATATTTTTCGGAACCTTCAGGATGATATACTGCTATTTTAAAGGTGGTATCATCAATTTGTTCTGTCAGATCATCCTTCTTCATATTTTCAGTATAGTATTTGGAAAAAAAATCTACAAACTGCTGATCATCGGTTTCGTAATAAGCCATCTTTTTAGCAGACAGTACAGCCTTGGCTCCCGGTATTTCACGAACAGCTTTGATGATCTCAACAATATATCTGTATTCCAGTATATCAGCAAAAAGTTCCTGGTCTTTATAGATAACATAGCCGCCGTTTTCAGCTATAAAACCAATCTCACTTTCTATTTCTCCGAAATAATGGGTAATGCCCGGCATCTGTCTTCCGCTTGCAGGCACAAAAACAATATTTCTTTTTTTCAGTTCCTGGTAAACATCCGAAAACTCAGGGCTCATTTCATGGCTGGAATTGAGAAATGTCCCATCCATGTCCGTCACAATTAATTTAATCTGTTCCATAATTTTATTGGGAAAAGCAATATTCTGTTTGCAGCAGAATCATCATTTGCTTATTCTTTTCAAAGATATTGATTTATTATTTTTTCTTGTAATGAATGGTGGGAAGATTTCTTAATATTGCTGCACTTTGTTCCGGGGTAATATCCCGCTGAGGCTCGGCCAGCATTTCGTATCCTACCATAAATTTTTTAACGTCAGCACTTCTGAGTAACGGCGGATAAAAGTGCATATGAAAATGCCATTCCGGATGTTCTTTGCCATCTGTAGGCGATTGATGAATTCCCGCAGAATAAGGAAATGACGTTTCAAAAAGATTGTCATATATTGTGGTCAGATCCTTGAGTACAGCTGCAAAAGATTTTTTTTCCTCTTCAGAAAATCCCGCAATATTTTCTCTTTTCTGTTTACTGATAATCATTGTTTCATAAGGCCACGACGCCCAAAACGGCACCAATGCGGCAAAGTGTTCATTTTCTGTGACGATGCGCTCACCAGCCGTGATTTCCTGCTCAAGATAGTCTTCCACCAATGTTCTTTTATTTTTTCAAAATACAATTTCAGCTGATCCTGGGTTTTCTGAACCATTGCCGGAATGGACGATTGTGCCCAAATCTGGCCGTGCGGATGAGGGTTGCTGCAGCCCATGATGCTTCCTTTATTTTCAAAAATCTGAACATAATTGATAGGGTCCAGAGCCGCCAGCTCATTGAACTGCTCCTGCCATACATCCACTACATTTTTGATGTGTTCCACAGACATTTCCGGTAAGGTAAGGCTGTGATTTTCAGAAAAACAAACCACCCTGTTGATTCCGCGTTCCGGAAAAAGGGTAAAAAATCCTGACTGTTTCTCGGAAAATTCAACTTCTTCATTCAACAATGCTCCAAAGTCATTGTTAAAGACATAGGTTCCCTGGTATGCAGGGTTTCGGTCTCCGTTAGCACGAATATTTCCTGAACAGAGATAGCAGTCCGGATCGTATTCGGGACGGTCTTCTTCTGCTGTTTCTTCTCTCTGCCCCTGCCATGGGCGGTTTGCCCGTTGTGGAGAAACCAATAACCATTCATCCAAAAGAGGATTGTATCTTCTGTGGGGATGTTTTTTAGGGTCAAATGATGTATTCATTGGTGTATTCTTTTATCCCGTCTGAAATTTTAACCTGGTAAACTTTCATCCGAATATTAAAATGTTCAAGATATTTTTCACTAATAGCTTTAATCACTTCTTCAGCTCTGTTTTCCTGAATCAGATTGATGCTGCAGCCTCCAAAGCCACCTCCCATGATTCTTGCTCCCAGCACCCCTTCCTGCAGCAATGTGTTTTCAACCAAAAAATCAAGCTCATTGCAACTGACCTCAAATTCAGTGGACAACCCGGCATGGGTTTCCGTGAGAAGTGTTCCCAGGTATTCAATATTACCTTCTGAAATAGCTTTGGCCGCCATTTCTACTCTTTGGATTTCTTTCAACAGATAGAGACATCTTTTGAATGAAATATCTCCCATTTCTTCCTTTGTATGATCAAGCATAGGCAATGTAAAATCCCGGAATTTTTCAATTTCAGGAAAATTTTTCCATAAGACTTTTTTACCATATTCTACATCTCTCCGTCTTTCGTTATAGCCGGATGTCAGATGACTATGCTTTACACAGCTGTCAAAAAGCAGCAGGCTGTATCCTTTAAGGTCAGCATCAAAATATTGATGCTCCAGAGAATTACAGTCGAGCATCATTACCTTATTTTCCTTTCCGAAAACGGAGGCAAACTGATCCATAATTCCGCACTGAACTCCTGCAAAAGCATGTTCTGATTTTTGCCCGATCACCACAATTTCTTTTTTGGTGAGATGAAGGTCAAAAAGTTCATTGAGGATATACGCAAAACCACATTCAAGGGCTGCCGAAGAAGAAAGCCCGGATCCCATCGGAATGCTACTGCTGAAAACAATTTCCATTCCGCAAAAGTGAGTTTCAGGCTTTTGCAACTGGCTGAAAACGCCCAGAATATAGTTCATCCACATCTGCTGAACGGGTTTTACCTCAATTGTGACATCAAATGTATATTCTTCTCCGAGGTCTTTGGCTACGATGGTACAAAAATTAGACTGTGGCAGCTTGCGTACAGCAAAACAAATGTATTTGTCTATAGCAGCAGGCAATACAAAACCGTCGCTATAGTCTACATGCTCACCGATAATATTAATTCTCCCGGGAGAAAGGAAGATGTGTTCAGGTTCTGCTTTGAATTCGGTCCTAAACTTTTGTATGATTGGGTTGATTAACTGTTCCTGCATATCAATCTTATCTGATCAATAAATCTGGGGTCATCTAAAGTATAAAACTACTGAATTTATAACAGAGAAGTTATACTTTTCTGCCCAATCTTATTTCATTTTTTGTGAATCTTTAATAAACTGGTCTAATCCTGAATCTGTCAGCGGATGTTTGAGTAAAGATAGTATCGGAGCCAGCGGACAGGTCACGACATCAGCTCCCAATTTTGCACAATTGATAATATGCATACTGTGTCGGACTGAGGCAGCCAGTATCTGAGTATCAAAAGCATAATTGTCATAAATCTCTGTGATTTCTGAGATCAGATGAAGACCATCTGTAGAAACATCATCGAGTCTTCCCAGAAACGGAGAAACATAAGTAGCCCCAGCTTTTGCTGCCAACAAGGCCTGACCGGCTGAGAAAACAAGAGTACAGTTGGTTTTTATTCCCTTTTCAGAAAAGTACCTGATCGCTTTAATTCCGTCCTTGGTTACAGGAACTTTTACGACAATCCGCGGGTGTAATGCAGCAAGCTCTTCCCCTTCTCTAATCATTTCTTCAAAAGTAATTCCGAGTACTTCCGCGCTTATATCTCCATCAGCAATTTTACAGATATCCAAATAGTGATTATGGATATTATGCTTTCCCGAAATACCTTCTTTCGCCATCAGCGAAGGATTGGTGGTTACTCCGTCCAGAACTCCTAAGGCACTGGCTTCCTCTATCATCGCCAGATTGGCAGTATCAATAAAAAATTTCATAGTTATGACTTTTATTTATAAGTGTTAAATTTACACTTATATTTTAATAAATCATAATCCGGAGGAGAATTTTCAGATTTCTATAAAAATTATTCCATAAAGTAATTAAATTCTTTCCGGTATTGAGAAGGGCTCTTTTGGATGTATTCTTTAAAAGTCCTGTTAAAGTAGCTGAAGTTATTAAACCCTGATTCAAAGCAAACTTCTGTGATGCTTAAAGGCTGTTCCGCAAGTAGTTTGAGGGCATGAGTAATTCTGTACTCGTTAACAAACTGCGTAAAAGTTTTATTGGTGATTTTTTTAAAGTAACGGCAAAAAGACGGTACTTTCATATTGGCAAGATCAGCCATTTCTTCGAGGGTTATGGCTTCTTTGAAATGATCTTTAACGTAATTAAATATAAGATTGATTCTTTCATTGTCTTCAATCTGCGTCTGAAGGTAATATTTTCCTGCATTTAAAATCCTGTAATCATGAGTCACAGACAGTTCATCCAATATTTTCAGAAATCTGCACAGCTTGTCCAAAGAAGAAGCTTCGTGCATCTCAACAATCTCTTTCCCGATTGTTTTCTTCACCTCTTCCCCGAACACGATTCCTGCTTTTGATTTTTCAAGCAGAGCAGAAATCCTTTGCATCTCCGGTAGGTCCCAAATAGGTTCTCCCAAGAAATCAGGCTTGAACTGAATCACCATTTCATACGCATTACGTGTATTTTCATTGGTCAGTCCGCAATGCGGAAGATTACTTCCTATCAGGACAAGATCACCATCTGAAAAATAAGAGATACTGCTTCCGATCTGCCTTTTCCCGGAACCTTTGCACACAAAAATAAGCTCAACCTCAGGATGGTAATGCCAGACATGGGATTTTATATTCTCATTAGTGAGAAATTTCAGACTGGTAAAACTACTCCCTATCGTTGGCCTTATTGCTTCAAAAGAAGGATTTACATGTTTCATAGATCAAAAACAAATAATTTCATATGCAAAATTAACAAATAATACATCAATAAGATCAAACAAAGTTAATATAGTACACAAACATGAAAATTTAATTATAGCCTGAGAAGTATTGTTGTCATAGCTTTGCAATAATAATTCTAAAAAACCTTAACCCATGAGCACATTGTTAAAAGCCGTATTTTTTGCAGGAGCCTTATTGTTCTCAGCAAATGTAATGAGTAAGGACAGAGATTTTTCCCTTTCCTTTGGAAACGTACAAAACAAAACTTTGAACTTTGAGCTTTCAAATGCTAAAAGTGTTTCTGTTTTTGTTTATAACACTGCACATGACGAGCTGTTTTCCGAAAATCTTGCAGATGGAGATCACCTCATAAAGTCTTATGATTTTCAGAGTTTTACGCCAGGAACCTATTATCTGGTAGCAGAATCAGAAATGAAGATAGAGAAATACAAAATCAAAATCAATGCTGATAATGTAATGGAGGTGGAAAAAACACCTGTAAGCGCTGTGCATAAGCCTGAATATACTATTTCAGGACATATGGCAAAGCTTCACATGTCTGATGCGAAAGGATCTGTAAGCATTTCAGTATATGATCTTTCCAATACAATGTATTATACTTCAAACAAAAAATATGCTGACGGCAAAGTGGATATCACTTTTGATCTTGATCCTAAAACCGCAGACCAATACATCATCCAGGTTGAAGAGAATGGAAATGTTTTTAATAAGATAATTTCTATCCGATAAACAGGAATATATACAGATAGATTGACATATCGATCATTCCAAATTATTTGGATTAAAATTTTACTTACAGTTTATTGTTTTGAGGCAGCTCCATTTCCGATCAGGAAAAAGAGCTGCCTCATTTTTTAATTGTGATGCCCCATGTCCAGTTTAATCTTCTTCAGATCTTCCAGTTCATGAACAGGACGTTCTATATCATAAGGAATCGGCTTTTTGGAAAAAGTCTGGAAATACAGCAAACAGGCATCTTTCCACCATACCGCATCTTTTGACTGAATTCTGAGCTTTGACTGAACATCTGCAAACCTCTGTTTGTCTATATAAGGTTCCATTTTATCCCAGGTTTTCTGATAATCCCTTACCTTTTTCACCCCGAAATCATACGTATAGCACAGCTCATCCCACAGAGTTTTCCCGTCTTTCATTGTATAATCCCACGCAACATGATAAAACCACAGGATAAGATTTTCCGGGCAGGTTGAGATATTCCCATATCTTTCATTCAATGGTGGAAAATATTGTGAAACAGCGTTACTTCCTGTTTTTGTTCTGTTAAAGCCCAATCCTTGAGCATCAGCCTGGTGGTAATAAACAGGTGACCAGTCCGGTCTTCCGCCTTTATAATCGCCCCATGGCTCAGGTCCATAGTGATGCCCTCCCGCAAAGATATGGTGTAACCCTAATGGCATCATATAATCCACAGCGGTTTCTCTGGAAGAAAGCATGATCTCTTTTACCGGATTCAGGAAGTTATGATCGTCTGTGAAGGTCATTTTTATCCATTCATCGGCAATCTGCTCTGAACTCAGCTGATGATTCCATGCTAATCTCCCGAATGCATACCAATTGGCCTGTGCAAAATGATGCCCCGTCCAGTTGGTATCTTCCCCGATATTGGCAACGGCAGAAATGGCTGTCAATTTTGCAGGTCTTAAAGTACCGTCTGTTATTTTAGCAATCGTAGATCCCTTACCGTCAGAATAAGTATCACTATCCAATGTTTCCTTGAATAATGGGGCCAGAAAAACCAAATGATTTGAAAAGCCCAGATATTCCTGTGTAATCTGAAATTCTACCATTTCGGAAGTTTTTCTTAAAGCACCGAAAAGAGGATTAAAAGCTTCTCGCGGCTGGAAATCAACAGGTCCGTTTTTGATCTGAATAATTACGTTATCCCTGAATTTACCATCCAGAGGAACAAATTCGAGATAAGCCTGTTTGGCTCTGTCGTCTTTGCTCGGGCTGTAGACAAAGGCTCTCCACATGACAATTCCGTTGTAAGGTTTCAAGGCATCGGCCATCATATTGGCTCCGTCTGCATGGGTTCTTCCGTAATCCTGAGGTCCCGGTTGCCCTTCGGAATTGGCTTTCACCAAAAATCCACCAAAATCAGGAATTAATCTGTAAATTTCAGCCGCTTTATCCTTCCACCATTTTTGTACATCCTTATTCAATGGATCTGAATTTTGTAATCCGCCCAGCACTTTAGGTGAAGAAAAATTCACGGAAAGATATACCTTAATGCCATAAGGTCTGAAAATATCGGCCAAAACCTTTACTTTTTTAAGATAGTCTTCTCTAAGCATATTGGGCGATGCATTCACATTATTTAAAACAACAGAATTGATTCCTACAGAAGCATTTGCTCTTGCATATTCTTCATAACGCGGAGAAATTCTCCCCGGCAGATCTTCCCATTTCCAGAGTGATCTTCCGGCATATCCTCTTTCAATACTTCCATCCAGATTATCCCAATGGTCCAGAACTCTTACATCGTATGATGGTTTTTCTACAGTATTTAAATGAGACTGATTGGCTTTTGTCTGCTGTAATCGTAAGATATGATAGACTCCATACAACAGTCCTATTTCTTTACCTGCAGAAATAACAATTTTTTCAGGGGTAGAAACAATTTTGTAGCCGTCTTTCAGATTTTTCTCTTTGTTTTCTGTACGAAGTTCCACCGCCTGTCCCTGCCAGTGGCTGCTCAGCTCTTTTCTGGCGATGTTAAGGGTTGGGCTGCTGCCTTTGGAAATAATTTTATCTGCCGATATCCCATTTTTTGCAGGAAACCGAAGCCATAGCTGACTTCCGTCCTCCGCGAAGGCCAGTAACGGAATGATCAGAAAAAATAGAATATTGAATCTCAGATATCGCATTGAAAAATTTTAATTTGTTAAAGATGACTATGACTGGTCTTCCAGACCTTCAATCGTCTTGATTTTACCTTCATGATCGTATTCCAGTTCAATGACTTTCATACTTCTCAGCCATGTTTTACCACCACTCGGAACAGAATCATGGAAAAACAGATACCACTTCCCTTTGAATTCCACAATACTATGATGGGTTGTCCATCCTACCACCGGAGTAAGAATTTCCCCCTGAAAAGTAAACGGACCGTAAGGATTATCTCCGGTTGCATAGCAAATCAGGTGGGTGTCTCCTGTTGAATAAGAAAAATAATATGTACCGTTGTACTGATGCATCCATGATGCTTCAAAAAAGCGGTGCTTATCACCATGAAGCAGTGGTTTTCCGTTTTCATCAATGATGACAACGTCTTTAGGAGCTTCCGCAAACTGAAGCATATTATCGCTTAGCAAAGCTACCTTTGAATGGATTGCGGGTTCATTATTTTCAGGAATTACAGCGGATTCAAGTGCTTTATTATCTCTATAACGTTGCAATTGTCCGCCCCAGATTCCTCCGAAATACATATAATATTTTCCTTTATCTTCAAAAATGCAGGGATCGATGCTGTAACTTCCCATCATCGGATGTTTTTCAGGAATGAAAGGTCCGTAAGGTTTATCACTTACTGCAACACCGATTCTGAAGATATCATTTTGGTCTTTCAGGGGAAAGTACATATAATACTTCCCGTCTTTGAAGGCAACATCGCAATCCCAAAGCTGTCTTCCAGCCCATGGAATATCTTTTACCGAAAGGACTACGCCATGATCTTTAATTTCTCCGCCGTCCACATCATCCATTGAAAAAACATGGTAATCATTCATATCAAAATGGTCTCCGTTATCGTTTTCTTCAATTCCGCTTTCGCGGTCGTGAGAGGGATAGATATAGATTTTATCTTCAAAAACGTGAACGGAAGGGTCTGCCATATAATCTTCCGGGAATAAATATTTTGATTTTTTCATTAAGTAAAAATTCTATTGATTTTAATTTTTTTCTGCCAATTTTATTATTTTTTGTACCACAGGTTTCTCCTGATCTTTCCTGTCAAACAATAACGGGTAATCTGTTCTTCCTTTTACCGGGAAATCGTTTTTCCATGATTGTTTATCAGTAACTCCCCATAAGGTTACTCTTCTTATTTTATCTTTATGTTTTAAAAACAAGCTAAAGAAATCGAGGTAACGCTTTTCCCATTTCGCTTCTACTTCCCTGGGAAGTCCTTTGGTATAAGGATTCATTTCTTTCTGATAGGCAACCGTATCCGAAACATTGGCAGAGCTTCCCCATGGAGAAGGCAGTGCACTGATTTCCAGTTCTGTGATATTGACCTTAACTCCGGCATTGGAATAGGCCAGAATTGCTTTTTCATATTCATCGATAGAAGGGATATCCATTCCGACATGGGCCTGCATTCCTACTCCATCAATACGGATTCCTCTTGATTTAAGTTTTTCAACCATTGCAATGACTGTTTTTACCTTTTCAGGATACCATTCATTATAATCGTTGTAATATAATTCTGCATTGGGATCGGCTTCCTGTGCATACTGAAATGCCAAAGGAATAAAATCTTCACCCAGGATTTCGTAAAATTTACTTTTTCTGTAGGTTCCGTCTTCAAGAATGGCTTCATTCACCACATCCCATCCTTTTACTTTTCCTTTGTAGCGGGAAACTACGGTTGTAATGTGGTTTTTCATGCGTTGTTTCAACAGTTCCGGAGAAACATCCTTTCCGTTACTGTCTAAAAAGAACCATTTTGGAAGCTGTGAATGCCAGATTAATGTATGCCCGATGATGAACATATTATTTTTCAGTCCGAAATCAACAAATTTATCGGCATCATCAAAGAAGAACTTGCCTTCCTGAGGCTGCAAAAACATCGATTTCATACAGTTTTCAGCAACAACAGAGCTGAATTGTTTTTTGATAATCGCTGCTGCTTTCTGATCTGTCCCGTCAATCTGAGGAAGACTCATCGCCGTTCCGATGTAGAATTTATCCTGAAATGCTTTTTTTAAAGTACCATAGGATTTCTGCGCCGACAGCCCGGAAGCGGTAAGAGCCGCCAAACCAATTAAAATACGTTTCATAGTAATTTTTTTATTTTCTTCTTTCAGCCAGATCTTTTTCAATCTGAACTTCCATTTTTTTATTGATTTTGTAAAATAAAAGCAGTCCGCACGCAATGAAAAACGGAATGGACGGGAATATACTCACGAGCATCTTCGCTCCTGCTGCCACTGTTTCAGGCTGAATAACCTGCTCACTTCCGTGTACGGAAATGTATCCGTATTTTCCAATGATCAAAGCTACCAGAGAGCTTCCGATGCTGAGACCAACTTTCAATCCTACCATCATGGCAGAAAAGATAATAGCCGTAGCTCTGCGGTTGTTCTTCCATTCCGAATAATCGGCTACATCAGCAATCATAGCCCACAAAAGCGGAGTGCTGATTCCGTAAAAGAATCCGTGTACAATCTGCGACAGGAACATAATTCCCACTGCTTTCGGAGGATAAAATATAAAAGCGAGGATAAACAGTGTGGAAATGAATAATGACGCAATAAAAGTATCTCTTTTTCCAAATCTGTCTGCCAGTTTTTTAGAGAAGGTAATCCCTACAATCATCATCACAATTCCTCCTGCATTAAATAATCCGAATCCTGCAGACTTTGGATCTTCTCCGAAGAAATTCATCCCGGCAGAATTAAAAAATGCAGTAATGGGTGAAATAAAACTTTTGAGAGCACTCTCGTCTACATAGTTGTTAAAATAATAGACATAAGATCCTCCTTTCATGGCCAGCGTGATAAATATAAATGCAGTCACGGTAAGCATAATAATCCACGGTCTGTTCTGGAATAAATCTTTTAAATCCTCTTTCAGACTAGATTTCTGCTCCGGCTTGGGAATAATTCTTTCTTTGGTCGTAAAAAAAGTAATCAAAAGCATGATGGATCCGATCACTGCCAGCCAAGCCATAACGGTCTCAATTCCCTGTGCTTTATCTCCGTGTCCTACATACAGAATGATAGGAAGCATGAATACCTGTACAAAGAACTGTGCAAACATTACTGCTACAAAACGGTATGAAGAAATACTGTTTCTTTCTCCCATATCTCCCGTGATAACACCGCTCAGAGCAGCATATGGTAAGTTATTGGATGCATATAATAACAATAATAATGAATAAGTAACTGCAGCATAGATCATTTTACCCTGATAGGAAAAGTGAGGCGTACTGAAGGCTAACAAGGCTGCAATACCAAGCGGTACAGCGGTAAATAAAATCCATGGACGGAATTTCCCCCATCGTGAGCTTGTACGGTCTGCCAGCGCTCCGATAAGCGGGTTAAAACCAAACCCGGCAATTAATCCTACCGTAAGGGTGATAACAGAAGCATCTTCTGCTTTGAGTCCGTAAATATCTGTATAAAAATAGGTCAGGTAGGTGACTAAGGTCTGAAAAACAAGGTTGGCTGCAAGATCTCCCATGCTATACCCTACTTTTTCTATTACCGATATTTTTTGTGGCTGATGATCCATTGATTGTAATAAGGTTTTCTATGTTAAATTAATTTTTTTCTGTTGTAAAAGGTGAAGCCGGAAGTCCGCTTTTATTTTTAAGATTGCCGTCCGGGTTGTCTGCCCAGTCGTAACGTACATTAACAGGACTGGTGACCTGATCACTCCATACCCTAACTTTATTTCCTTTTGCTTCTGCTTTTGCCCATTGGTAGCGGCCGTCTTTCTGCTGTATGGCAAATCCTTTCAGTTCTCCCTGTACAAGATCATCTGTTCCGGTTTTAAATGATAGAATGATGGTATTGCCTTCTGTCTTCATCGACTGATAAACAGGTCCATCAGCTATGATTTTTTTGCCTTCCCCGATTTTCAGGGCCTGTAAAGCCAGTCTGTCACCTACTGCTTTTTTATTGAGCGGATGAATATCATTCCATTCTCCCACATCAATCGTTACCGCAAGTCCTGAATAAGGAACATTGAGAGAAACCTGTCTCTGCTGTTCTCTCAGCTCAGCCCAGTTACTTTCAATTGGTTCATCTTTTTTCTCCATGAAATTAGCCAGCTGTACAATGAAGAACGGCAGATCTTTCTTGTTCCATTTTGCACGCCAGTCTGAGATCATGGTTGACAATAAATCTCCGTATTCTTTTGGTTTTCCGGTATTGCTTTCGCCCTGGTACCAGATAAATCCTTTGATTTTATAATTGATCAGCGGATTAATCATGGCATTGTAAAGCCCTACCGGCTTCCAGCGGATAAATGTCTGTCCGGGAGCCATTTTTTCCATTTTTGCTCCTATTTTATATTTCCACTCGCCTTTAAGGTCTGTTTTTTGTCCGTCAATTTCTAAGTAATACGGTTTATCAGCAATAAACTGTCCTTTTCCGCTGCCATTGATGACTCTAACGGTAATGATATTCTTTCCTTCTTTTAAAACGCCTTTGGGAATGTCATACCAGCGTGGCGGATATTCATAGGTTACATTTCCTACTTTGATTCCGTTGATGTAAGTAACATCAGCATCTTTTATTCTTCCCAGATTTAAAAATGCTGCTTTCTGATCCACTCCTTTTGGAAGAATAATTTCTTTGCGGAACCATACCGAACCGTCAAACGAGCCTTCCTGATCTTCCCATGATCCAGGCAGCATTATGGTTTTCCATCCTTCATCATTTCCGTTATCTTTTTCCCAGTGCTGATTGAACCCAATATCACTCTGATCCAGCTCTGCATACCATGCTTTGCTTAATGATCTTTCCTGGGATTCTGTAGATTGTATCAAGTCATCATTTTTCCATTTTTCTGCTTCAGCGAGATATTCCGGATATTTTTTCAGTGATTTTTTATCCATCCAGGCTTGAACCGGAGAGCCTCCCAGACTTGTATGAATGATTCCTACAGGAACTTTATTTTTTTCATTCAGTTCTTTCGCAAAAAAATAAGCAACTCCCGAAAAATCAAGAATAGTCTGAGGATTGGTACTTTCCCACTTCCCTCCGTCAAGATCATTTTGCGGAGCTTTAAAATTGTATTTCTGCGGAACGGTGAAGAATCTTATATTCTGATTATTGGCGTTTTTAATTTCATTTTCATACAAAGGTGTCAGCCTGCGCATCGGAAGTTCCATATTGGATTGTCCTGAAGCTACCCACACATCACCAATAAGAATATCTTTAAGGGTGATCTCATTAATCATCATGGTATATGGGCCTCCGGCATTAAGCTTTGGAAGCACAAGAGCCCAGTTTCCACTTTGGTCTGCTGTGGCACGATACGTTTTATTGATAAACTTAATTGTAATTTTTTCTCCTGCATCTGCATATCCCCAGATTTTAAGATCCTGATTTCTCTGAAGGATCATTCCGTCTGAAACCAATGCGGGAAGCCTTACCTTTGCATGAAAACTGCAAATAGCTGCAAGAAAAAATAATAAATATAGAGTTCTGTTCTTCATGGAAAAAATCTGTTTTTAATGTTGGTTCAGCTTTATTTCTTTTCGTAATTTTCTATCAGTAACCGGACTTCAATGACTTTAGCAGTCATGAGTTTTTCATCTGCAAGGAATTTTACACTAAGATTTTCTTTATTCTTTTCTGAATCCGGAATCGGAACAATCAGATATTGAGGTAAACTTCCGGACTTTCCTTCCAGATTTTGAGTTATTATTTTTTTTCCGTTGATCTCAATATTCAGCGTGCGGTTGGCATTCGCATCAAAATAAAGCAGGTAAAGGTATGAAGCATTTTTGCCGTTATTTTTCATCTGGTAACTGAACCAGCCTTTGGCATCACGGAAATGGCGGTCTTCCATATATCCTGTACCAGAGTCTTTGCTTTCTATAAAATGATCTGATTCCGGCTGTTGTTCGCCCAGCTGGATCTTATCTGCGGTGATCATATCCAGCTTTCTGGTTTCTGCTTCTTCTTTTGCCCTTTGCTTCAATGTATTCTCTATTTCGTTTTTGTCAGCCTGAGGCCAGTACAGAATATATCTTTCTGCCTGAATAGTGTAAAACGGCACAAGATCTAAACCTTTCCCGAATTTTTCAGACGGATAAAGCCCTGTAACGGCAAAGTTGAGCGGTTTATTGTTCAAAGGCACAACATGACTGACAACTTCTGAAGAATTTCCGAGGATAACGGGAATTTCGTTTAAAGGGATCTGCGGACCATGAGCAATATGGCCGCCTCTGCTATCGTCCGCAAGAAGTCCCTGTTGGTTTTCGGTACCGTATTTTGCGGCAAGCACTACAGGTCCGTATTTAAATGCATAATAATTGGAATGGTCAGGAAGTTGTTCTGCAGAAAGTTGCATCGGCAAGGTCATTTTCACAACATCACCTTTTTTCCATTTTTTAGTCAGTGTAAAATAGCCGTCGGAACCACGCTGTGCTTTTTCCTGTTTTCCGTTGACCAGAATTTTTACTTCCGAAGGTGTCGTCCATTCCGGGCATCTTAGTTTTACATCAAATTCTGATTTTCCTGCAGCATCAAAGATCAATTTCGTTTCAGGAACTTCCGGGAAATTGTTTACCTGACGGATAACTACATTTTGCTCTTTCCATGTCAATGTTGAAGGGATAAAAAGGTTTACATATAAATCCTTATCCGACCGGGCATAAATCATTTCCCCATATTTGGCATGATTTTCCATTCCGGATCCTACACAACACCAGAAGCTGGTCTGAGGCTGTGAATACACACGGTAATGTCCGGGACGCATTGGCGTAAAGTAAACAAAGCCCCCTTTGTCATGATTTTCTGTGGAAAGGATATGATTGTATAGTGCTTTTTCGTAATAATCGATATAGTAAGATTCAGGCTGCGTTGCATAAAGCTCTTTGGTCAGCTTCAGCATATTATAGGTATTGCAGGTTTCGGGACCTTCAATACTTTTGATCATGCTGCTGAAATCATTGACAGGGTTAAAGTGCTCACTGACACTGTTCCCTCCAATAACCGATGATCTTTTCTCGGTAACGTTATGCCAGAAAAAATCAGCGGCATTACTCCATGACTCGTTATTTTCAAGATCAGCAATCCGTTTGTATCCGATTACTTTTGGAATCTGTGTATTGGCATGAAGCCCTGTAAGCTTATCTTCCCTTGATAAAAGCGGTGTAAGAATAGCCTGATGGGAAAATCGGTGGGCCAGTTTCAGATATTTCCGGTCATGAGTGATATCGTAAACATCTGCAAAAACTTCGTTGAGCCCTCCATGTTCACTGCGCAGCATATCCTGTATCTGCTCATCGGAAAGGACTGATACTTCATTCATCATCCAATCCGTAAGTCTGATCAGTATTGTTTTTGCTTTTTCATTTTTGGCATACCAATATGCATCGCATAATCCTGAGTACAGCTTATGAATATTATATAAAGGTACCCATCGGTCGTTCAAACCGAAGCCTGAAGCACGAATATTTCTCTGTTTTATTTCTTTCCAGATTCTTTTTCCGTTGGGAATTCCTGAAATGTATCCGTCCGGAGAGGTTTTCTGGCACTGTTCCAGTTCACTGATCATATAATCAATCCTCTGTTGTATTGCAGGATCTCCTGTAGAAGCATACATAAGGGATAATGCTGAAATGTAATGTCCTCCTATGTGGCCGTCCAACCCTGTATTTTCCCAATTGGGATAATTATCTGCCTTGGGTTTCAGCCCCGCTTCTTTAAGATAAGGAGCCAGCAGCCTGTCAGGTTCCATAGCCATGAGATATTGACGGTCTGCCATCATAGCTTTATTGAAAACACTCTCTGATAACTTTACAGTTTCCAAAGGGAAATAATGAATTTTCTTATTCATCTGCGCGGAGGCAAATGAAGCAAAACACAATAAAATAACCGAAAGTTTTGGGGTCATGGATAAATGTTAATTCAACATTTCTAAAATAACAGAAAGAATCTATATACGAAACATATCCGGAGACTGAATCCATTATTTTTTCATTTAAAACTTCCGGTAAAGCCCTAAAAATAACAGAAAACACATTACCTTATCATAAAAAATAAGATAATCAGATCCCAAAAAAACAAAGCGCTGAAATTATGCGATTCCCTATGAAAATGACTTCAGGATATGTTTTGGCAGAAAATTCAACAATACAGCAAATACCTTATCGTATTTTTAACGTTAAGTCCTGTTTATTAATTATTATCAATATTAATTTGTATTTTAACATAATTTTAACATTCAATTCATGCATGATTAACCTGATTTCAGTGATAATTTTAAGTTTTGCTGACTGATCAGGCTCCCAAAATATGCTTTAAGAATAATTTTAATGAAATAAATCATCCGGATTAAAAAAGTGTATGAATCACATTTATATTATCATATTCATAAAAGCTTTACCTTTGTAGTAAAATATAAAAGATGACTGAGGATTACTCCCAATATCCCAAACACCTTGTTGCTGTTGACTGTATCATTTTCGGTTTTGACGGCGAAAATCTTAAAATCCTTTTGGTAAAAAGAAATTTTGAACCTCAAATGGGCGAATGGTCATTGATGGGTGGCTTCGTTGGCAGTGAGGAAACCTCTGATGAGGCGGCTAACAGAGTTCTGTATACATTGACCGGTCTTGAAAATATTTATCTTGAACAGCTGAAATGTTATACGGAAATTAACCGTGAGCCGACGGCCAGAATCATGTCTATCTCCTATTATGCACTGATCAATATTGAGAAAGATATCCAGATCAATGAGCAGTACAGTGCAAAATGGGTGGAACTTCAGAAAGCTCCTGACCTTATTTTCGATCATAACGAAATGGTAAAGGATGCTGTAGCCAGGCTGAGGAGAAGAGCTTCCACAGGACCTATAGGATTTGAGCTTCTTCCTGAAAAGTTCACAATGAAAGATCTTCAGAATCTTTATGAAGCTATTTTTAATGAAAAATTTGACAAGCGGAATTTTACCAGCAAGATCAACAGTATGGATATCCTTGTGAATACGAATAAAAAGGATATGACTTCATCCAGAAAAGGGTCTTTTCTTTACCGGTTTGACGAAAAAAAATACAATAAAAAAATCTCACAGGGATTTATGTTTAAAATCTGATATATCAATCTGTTTAATTTTGGAAAAAGTATTCCGGAAATTAACAATTTAGAATGATAGAAAATTCAGCATACTCTTATTAAAATGAGGCTGTCTCAAAAGTGCCCCCTCTCTCGGACTCCTGTCTGACAAATTTTGTCATTTAGGAGATTCTCAGAGCATTAGTTTACCTTTTGAGACAGCCTCATTTTTTTTGTGTTCCTGCGGAAATTTCAAGCAAGCCAAAAAGCTATTTTGTCTTTTTTTCAGAATGATCATATCAAAAATTTATGATAAGGTTTTTTCTTTTCTCCTACCACACAATGCATTATAATTATATGGTTTATAATCTCATTTATGATATGTAATTTTTTTGTTAATTTTTAATAAAATATTGATTTATATTTAATATTATATGTATTTTTATAAAAAACTAATAACCATATTTATTAAAGACTCAAATTTTCACAAACCCCGAACTTAACTTCGTGGGAACCAGAAAAAATAGAGAAAAAGATTTTCAAATTGCAAACTGAATAGAAATAATTCCAGTTTTCGAAACCAGTATTGAAAAATCAGGTAAGGAAATATGGGGACAAACAGGTTAAACAGTTTAGTAATCTGAAATCAATCCTTATTCAAATCCCCCGTTAATAAAAATTAAGAAGTTTTACTTATCTGCGTAATTATCCTGCGCAGTATGAAGAATCAAAATATTGACGGCTAAAAAATAAGACCAAACCTTTAAATATATCATTATGAAAACAAACAAAATGTGGCTTTTTCTGGCCTTTCTGTTAATCATTCTTTCCAGCTGTTCTACGATGGATGAAAAAAATTTACTAGAAGACCCTGACACCAACTTAAGTGCCGTCGTTAGCGCAAGAGCGTTGGCAGCAACACCAATGCTGCATGTTGGAGGAAGATACCTTAAAGATCCCTGTGACAATAATGTTGTCTTACATGGTGTCGCCATAACTCCCAGCCCCTGGTTCAATGGTTGTCAGTATGGGGCTAATTCCGGCTACTGTACCTGGGATAATTACAATGTACAGGGCGCTCTGAACTATAATAAAGCTGTCATGAACAAGCTCACCAGCGCTGCTGATGGCTGGTATCTCAATTACATCCGCCTCTATATTGATCCGTATTGGACCAATGATCCCGGACCGGCTATCCCTGAAAACGATATCTCAAGATTCAATTATAACCGCCTGGTAACTTATACAGATCAGGTGATAATCCCTCTGATTAACCATGCCCGCAGCCTGGGAATGTATGTCATCCTACGTCCGCCAGGTGTATGTCCAAATCGTATTGCTGTGAACGATGCCTATCATAGCTATCTTAAAACCGTATGGACCTTTTTGTCACAACACCCGGGGCTAAAGAACGCTGACAATGTGATGTTCGAATTAGCCAACGAACCTGTTGAGATTCTGGGCACAAATGGCACATGGGGATCGACAGGAAACGAGCACTTTGCAGCACTTAAAAACTTCTTCCAGCCACTGGTTAACATCATTCGCAACAATGGAGCCAATAATGTTTGCTGGATACCGGGCACAGGATGGCAATCCCATTATCAAGGCTATGTCAATAACCAGATTACGGGTGGTAATATTGGTTATGCTGTTCATATCTATCCAGGTTACTGGGGTGGTCTCAGCAACTATCAATCCTTTCAGAACGCATGGAATATCAATGTTAAACCAATCGCAGACATTGCACCAATTGCCATTACCGAGACCGACTGGGCACCTCAGGGCTATGGTACCTTTGGCATCGGTACAACAGGTACCGCAGGCGGAAGCGGATTTGGCGCCAATTTAAAATATATCGTGGATCAGTCAGGCAATGTAAGCTGGAATGTTCTTGCCCCGGATAATCTCCTCCACAAAGGCGATCCTAATGCAGGAACAGCCTACAACAACGATTGGGAAGCCTGCGCCGCACCAGTTAAACAGTGGTTCCAGCAATATGCATCCTCCAATTATCCTGTTGGAAACTGTAATACAACCAGCAGCCTGGTTAATAATGGCATTTATGAGATCGAGTTTCAGACCGATGCCAATAAAGTAGTTGATCTAAAATCCGGCGAGGATGCCAATGGCGCAGTATTAAGACCATGGACAAGGAATGGTGCTGCTGCACAGCGCTGGGTTGCAATTGACGCCGGCAATGGTTACTGGCGTTTTGTATCCAAAGCGAGTGCAACCAATCGCTGCATTGACTTAGACAGTAACAGCAATACACTGGGAACCTCGATCAGGCTTTGGCAGAACTATGGTAATGATGCACAAGCCTGGCAGGTAGTTGCTGTCTCCAATGGTTATTATAAAATCCTGTCCAAGGTGAACCCTACACGTGGCTGGGATATTCCCAACTGTACCATGGATGGCAATTCAAACTTACACCTTTGGGATTATTACGGTACTTCATGTCAATTGTTCAAGTTCAAATATATTGGGATGAACTGATATCAATAAAAAAATAGGATGCTTAAAAAGCATCCTGTTTTTTTATTGTATGTGAAAAGTCAATTTTGCTTCGTAAGTCAATGGTGAATTTTTAAAAATTGACAATAAAGCGAATTCATTATTGACCTTTCACTTTTTTCATATAATCAACGTTTACAAAAACTTACGTATAGAATAGTCTTAAAAACAATATCAAACGATTAAACTAAGTGCCATACAGATGCATAAAGTGCATATAATTAATTCTGAAATAAAAAAATAGGATGCTTTTTCCAGCATCCTATTTTTTTATGTGAAAAGTCAATTTGCTTTGCAAGTCAATGGTGAATTTTTAAAATTGACAGTGAAACGAATTCACTATTGACCATTCACTTACCAAAATCTTACATACAAGGCGGTCAGTAAAAGCAGTGTCATCACGATCAAAACTAATGTCCTGTTGTCTACTTTAAACATTGCTACATCAATAGCGAAGGCTTTAGGATTAATTTTCGGACCTGCAATACTGATCAGGATCATGGCGATGATGGTGATAAAGAATGACCATCCCATATTGATCAGGAAAGGAATCTCGGTAATGGTATGAACTACACCATTCTCCAGCTTTTCATAAGTGAATGCGGTATACATCCACGTCTCTTTCCCAAAAATTTCAACGGCAAAGCTGTTGAAGAAGATTGCCAGGACAAATCCTAAAATCACTCCTACCAAAGCGGCTGTACCAGTCGTTCTTTTCCAGAACATTCCCAGAAGGAACATGGCAAAAACTCCCGGACTGATAAAGCCTGTATATTTCTGGATAAATGTGAAACCTCCTTCACCACCAATTCCTAATACATCGGTCCAGGTAAAGGCTAATGCAGCCATCATCGCAATAATGATTACCCAGCGGCCTGTTCTCACCATCTGGATTTCGGTGGCGTCTGTTTTAAGGTATTTTTTATAGATATCCAGCGTAAAAATGGTTGAGATACTGTTTACTTTTCCTGCCAGTGAAGCTACAATTGCTGCTGTCAACGCTGCAATGGCCAATCCTTTAAGTCCAACAGGTAAAAACCCCAATATTGCAGAGTATGCTCCGTCCTTCACTCCATTGAATCCAGGAAGGTGTCCTTTGGAATATAAAACATAAGCAGCGATTCCCGGAAGCATTACGATCACAGGCATGAATAATTTCAGAAAACCTGCAAACAGAATTCCTGTTCTTGCTGTTTTCAGATCTGCTCCCAAAGCTCTTTGGGTGATGTACTGATTACAGCCCCAATAGTTCAGGTTAACAATCCACTGACCGGCAAAATACATGGCCAAACCTGGTAGCACAACATACTTCTGTACATCAAGGTTCTGAGGCATTGCCAGCGTAGTTGTGGTTGTGGTTGGTTTTTGAAGAATCAGCTTAAAGTGCTGCGGAGCTTCATTGATCAAGGTATTGAATCCTGCCAGCGCATTTCCTACAGCGGCTCCGTTGATTCTCTGGTCTACAATCTGCAACGCCATATACACTGTTGCAAAACCTCCGATAATAAGGACTGCCACCTGTATAACGTCTGTATATCCAATTACTTTCATTCCTCCGAGACCAATCAGAAGGGCCATAAGCAGAAGAGCGATCATAATACCGTGAAGATGTTCTCCTCCCAGTAAAGTATCGATGGCAAGAGCACCAAGGTAAAGAATGGAAGTAAGATTCACAATAACATACAGAAACAGCCAGAATACTGCCATAATCAGCGAAACAGACTTGTTATACCTTCTTTCCAGAAACTGGGGCATGGTATAGATCTTATTTTTAAGATAGATCGGAATAAACCAGACCGCAATGATGATCAGCGCAACGGCAGCGATCCATTCGTAAGCGGCAACAGCGATTCCGACAAAGAAACCTTCACCGCTCATTCCGATAAACTGTTCAGCAGAAATATTGGAGGCAATTAAGCTGGCTCCGATCGCCCACCAGGTCAAAGATCCTTCCGCAAGGAAATAGTCCTTACTTCCTGTGGATTCAGATTTTTTCTTTTTATAGATCCATAATCCGTAAGAAGCTACCACTACAAAATAGATCAGGAATATAATGATATCAATAGTTGCTAATTTTCCCATAGTTTACTTTTTTACGGAGAATTTATAGATGGTTTTCGACTGGTATTTCTGTCCGGGCTTCAGTTCTGTGGAAGGAAAAGAAGGCTGATTCGGTGAATCCGGGAAGTGTTGTGTCTCTAAGCAGAACCCTGTTCTGAATTCATTTTTACCTCCTGTTTTGGTATCAAACTTTCCGTCAAGAAAATTTCCGGAATAAAACTGCACACCGGGTTCATCTGTGAAGACTTCCATTAATCTTCCTGTTCCCTGGTGATACACTTTGGCGATACTTCTCAAACCTTTTCCATTCAGGATCCAGTTATGGTCATATCCTTTTCCTTTTTTCAGCTGATCGTCGTCTGCACTAATATCTTTTCCAATCAGTTTTGAAACCATGAAATCAAAAGGAGTTCCTTTTACAGCTTTCCGTTCACCCGTAGGAATCAGAGTTTCATTGACCGGAAGGAATTGATCTGCATTAATCTGCAGTTCATGATCAGTAATTGTTTTAGTGAAATTCCCTGACAGGTTAAAATAGGAATGCTGGGTAAGATTCACCACTGTAGGCTTATCGGTTTCAGCTTCATACGAAATTTCCAAAGCATCGTCGTCTGTAAGGGTGTAGAAAACAGTTGTTGTCAGTTTTCCCGGGTATCCTTCTTCACCGTGTTCGCTGGTGTAGGACAATTTCAATGTAGGAAATTTTGCATCTTTTACTGCCTCAATATTCCAGAATCTGGTATGAAACCCTTCTTTTCCTCCGTGAAGGCTATTGGGTCCATCATTTTTATCGATTTCGTATGCTTTACCATCCAGTGTGAATTTAGCGTTGGCAATTCTGTTGCCGTATCTTCCGATCAAAGCCCCGAAATAATAAGGATTACCATCGAAATATCCTTCAGGTTTTGTAAAGCCAAGGACTACATCCTCATATTTCCCGTTCTTATCAGGAGCGGTTAAAGAAGTGATAATCCCGCCGAAGTTGATGACCTCAACTTTCATCCCGTTTTTATTGCTTAATGTGTATTTTTTAATAGAATCGCCTTTGGGCGTCACTCCGTAGTCTGAAGTATGAACATTCTCCATTTTTCCTGAAATATCCTGTTTATTATTTTCTTTTTTACAGCCGAAAATAATTAAAAATAACAAAATAAAAATGCCATTATATGTTGTTTTTTTCATAATTATTTACATATTTTTTTAAATTAATTAACGATAATACATTTCATTCCAACGAAGTGTATTTTTAAAATCACGCATTCTGGTATCTTCATTAATGACTAATGATTCAATTCCTGCTATCTCAGCAAAATCCTCCAGCTGTTCTGCTGAAATATTTTCACTGTAACATGTATGGTGCGCACCACCTGCGAGTATCCAGGCTTCTGCGGCGGTATATAAATCAGGAAGAGGTTTCCATAAGACTCTTGCTACCGGAAGTTTTGGCAGCTCTTCTGTAATTTCCAATGCTCTGGTTCTGTTGATCAGCAGTCTGAAATGGTTTCCAAAGTCCATCAGAGCGGCGTTCAGAGAATCAATATTTCCTCTGGAGTTAAAAACAAGACGAACAGGATCTGCTTTTCCTCCGATTCCCAACGGATGGATCTCACATGATGGTTTCCCGGCAGCCAGCACAGGATCTACTTCAAGCATATGAGAGCCCAGAATAGAAGGGTTGGAAGGGTCTAAATGATAGGTATAATCTTCCATAAAAGCATTTCCACCTTCAAGGCCCTGCCCCATTGTTTTCATGGCACGTACGAGTGCTGCTGTTTTCCAGTCTCCTTCCCCGGCAAATCCGTATCCTTTCTGCATCAAGCGCTGAACGGCAATTCCCGGCAGCTGTTCCAGGCCGTGAAGGTCTTCAAAGGTATCTGAAAATCCTTTAAATCCTCCGTCTTTTAAAAATTTTTCAAGTCCTAATTCAATTTTTGCAGCGGTATGAAGTGAACTTCTGTTGGCTCCTCCTTGCAAAAGGGATGCTGCCATGTGATAAGAAGATTCATATTCTTCCATCAGACTTTTTATTTCTCCTTCACTTACAGAATTGATAACGCCTACAAGATCACCGATTCCCCAGGTATTGACTGAAAAGCCAAACTGGGTTTCAGCTTCCACTTTATCTCCATCTGTTACGGCTACAAACCGCATATTATCTCCGAAACGTGCAAATTTAGCTCCCTGCCAGTCGTCCCAGCCTGCAGCAACACGGCTCCAGTCACCGATCTGCTTCTGAACTCTTTCTTCTGACCAGTGTCCTACCACAACTTTTCTGTTCTTTCGGAGCCTGCTTACCATAAAACCAAATTCACGGTCTCCATGAGCCGCCTGATTGAGATTCATAAAATCCATATCCATGGTAGACCACGGAATATCTCTGTTGAATTGGGTATGCAGATGCAGAAGAGGTTTCTGTAAAATTTTTAATCCTCTGATCCACATTTTAGCGGGTGAAAAAGTATGCATCCACGTAATTACTCCTATACAGTTTTCTGCATGATTAGCTGCAGCAATGGTTTCAAATATCTCTTCGGTAGTTTTTATCGTTGGCTTTACAATGACTTTTACCGGAATGAAAGAAGATTTTTCAAGTTCTGCCACAATTTTCTGTGAATGTTCTGCCACCTGGGCAAGTGTTTCAGGTCCGTATAAATGCTGACTTCCTGTGATGAACCAGACTTCTTTGGTATTGAGAGGTGTTAACATAGTTTTGTTGATCGTTAATAGTTGTTTATCTTAAAGTGTTTAGTGTTTAAATTCCTGTCCGTAATAAGCATTTTTGCCGTGCTTACGTTCATAATGTTTTTTGATGAGTGAGTCTTTCAGTCGTTCCGCATCAGGGTTTATCTGCCTGGTGAGATAAGCCATTTCGGCAATGGTCTCCAGTACTTTGCTGTTGTAAACTGCCTTCTCTGCGTTTTTCCCCCAGGTAAACGGACCGTGATTGCCGATAAGAACCATTTCTACTTCTTCCGGAGAGAGCTGTTTTTCTTTAAAGCATTCCAGAATCTGTATTCCTGTATTGTATTCATAGTTTCCTTCAATCAGTTCATCCCGCATAGGCGGAGCGCAGGGAATATCTGTTGTAAGATGGTCTGCATGGGTGGTCCCGAAAACAGGAATGTCCATTTGTGCCTGTGCCCACGCTACGGAATAGATCGCATGAGTATGCGCAATTCCACCGATATTTTCCCAGTTTTTATACAGATAAGCATGGGTCTTGGTATCGGAAGAAGGTCTGAGTCTGCCTTCAATGACATTGGCATCAAAGTCTAAAATCACCATATCTTCCGGCTTTAAAATTCCATAGGGAACACCGCTTGGTTTAATGGCAAAAATGCCTTTATCACGGTCTACAGCACTTACATTCCCGAAAGTATAGACCACCAGCTTCAGGGCATCCAGCTGCATATTCGCTTCATAACATTCTCTTTGGAGTTCTTTATAGGTATTCATTTTGAGTATCATTCAAAGGTTAAAATGGAAAATCAGGAGTTCTGAAGTTCTTTCCTGTTGTTTTTCAGTTTGGTATTGTATTCTACAAAATCAGCGAGCTTCTGGTATTGCTGCATTAATTCTCTGTAGTGCTGTACATCTTCGGCTTTCGGCTGATATTCCGCTTCAAATGCGGAGCCCATTTTCATGCTTGCTTCCTGAACGGTCGGATAAATTCCTGCTGACACGGCCGCATAAACAGCAGCTCCCAAAGCAGGAGTCTGGTCTGAAGCGGCAACAACAATCGGCATATCCAGAACATTAGCAAGGGTCTGCATGATAAACGGCGATTTCCTTGCGACTCCTCCGATTCCGATCACTTTATTGATTTTCACACCTTCCTCTTCAAAACGGTCAACGATCTTTTTAGCTCCGAAACAAATGGCATTCACCAAAGCTTTGAAAATATGAGGAGCTTTTGTTCCCAGAGAAAGCTGGCTGATCGCCGCCTTAAGTTCCTGGTCTGCATCCGGTGTTCTTCTTCCGTTTACCCAGTCCAATGCAATCGGAACACTATCTGAGAGAGGAACTTTTTCTGCTTCAAGGGTTAATTTTCTGATAAGTCCGTCCTCCATTTCTTCAGCGAGCTTTATTTTCTGCTCCTCTGAAATACTTTCGGAATGCATCATCACCTGATGAACCGGCCACATCAGAATATCTTTATACCATGCCAGCACATCTCCAAAGGCTGACTGTCCTGCTTCAAGCCCTATCAGTCCTGGAATTACGGAGCCGTCAACCTGTCCGCAGATTCCTTTTACGGTTGCATCCCCAATGGCTTCCTGTGAGGCTACCATAATATCACAGGTGGAAGTTCCCATGATCCTGATCAGTGTATTTTCTTCCACTCTTGCTCCTACTGCGCCTGAATGGGCATCAAAAGTTCCTACCGTAATAATCGTTTGGGTGGTAAGACCTGTTTTCGCGGCCCATTCTTCATTCAGGCAGCCTGCAATTTCATCTGAAGTATAGGTTTCACGGTATAATCTTGCTCTGAGCGCTCCCAGAGAAGGATCAAGCCTGTTGAGGAATTCTTCCGAAGGCAGACCATCCCATGATTCATGCCACATGGCTTTGTGGCCGGCAGCACAACGGCTTCTTTTGAAGCTGGTCAGGTCTTTATGATCTGATAAAAGATAGGTCAGATAATCACAGTGCTCCATCCAGGTGTACGCAGCATTTTTTACTTTTGCATCTTCTCTGCTGATGTGCAGTATTTTAGCCCAGAACCATTCTGAAGAGTAAATACCGCCTTCATATTTTGTATAATCTTCACCACCCCAGGTTCTTGCAAGGGTATTGATTTCTTCGGCTTCACGGATAGCGGTATGGTCTTTCCATAAAACCATCATGGCATTGGGATTTTCTTCAAATCCCGGAACCAGCGCCAGGGCTGTTCCGTCACTTGTAACCGGAAGCGGTGAAGAGCCTGTAGTATCAATACAAATACTGACGATCTGCCCTGGTGCTACCCCGCTTTTTTTTACTACTTCCGAAATGGTTTTTTCCAGACCTTCAATATGATCTGAAGGATGCTGTCTGAAACTGTTGGTTGAAGGATTACAGAATCGGCCTTCCTTCCATCTCTGGTAGTAGCTGACTGAAGAAGTTATTTCGGAACCGTTTTCAGTATCAATAAGGACGGCCCGTACGGAATCTGTACCGTAGTCCAGCCCGATAACATATTTTTTCATGGTGGTGAAACGTTTTTGATTATGAGATTTTAAATTCTCCTGATGAGATAAAAACAAATATAAGATTCTATTTTAAATAAATGTAAAAAACACACTTATTTTTTATAAAATACTACAAAACAGTTTGTTAAATCATTTTCACCTTTAAAACAACCAAAGAATTGGCCGGAATTTTTGTTGAAATTTTACCTTTTTTAGCTTCTGAATTCTCCTCTTGGGGTTTCACAGGTTCAGCATCGAAATTATTTTCACTGGAAAGCTGCGGCGCAGACAGAAGAATTTTGGTTACTTTTTTACCGATTTTCAGAGTTCCGGGGTTGATATTTACTGTTTTAGCCTGATTATCAGCATTGACGATTTTAATAATAATGTCATGAGTTTTGGTATCTTTTACTGCTGTAGCATATAACTTCTCCTGTCCGGATACTGCTTTTCCGTTGCTTTCTATTTTCAGTACATCCGTTCCTTTATTGTTGGAGAATAATTTCTGAACATAATAATTCGGTGTCGCGTAAGATTTCAGATTATTGAACCAGATGAGATCGGGCGTCCACTGCCAGCCGTCAGCATGGGCAAAAAGCGGTGCGTAGGAAGTCATATAAACCACATCTGCATTTCTTTCAAGACCGGTCATAAAAGCAGCTTCTGAAAGGGCCGTCAGCCAGTTATTTTTATTATCAGGTTTTACCACGCCTACAGACTGGGCTGCATATTCTCCTGCAAAAACTTTTGGCCCGGAACGGTCATACTGGTCATATCTGCCTGCATTTTTCATAAACCATTCGGGAGAGTTGTAATAATGTTCATCTACAATCAGTGCGTTAAGCTGCTTCAACTCTTTCCATCCATATTCGAAAAACTCGCCGTCGGGTGACGGTCCGCTTCCGGAAACGATTTTTATGTCAGGATATTTTGTGTGAATGGCTTTTTCAAATACTTTATAGCGTTCAATATAATCCGCTCCCCACTGCTCATTTCCTACTCCGATAAATTTTAAATTAAAAGGCTTTGGATGCCCCATTTCAGTACGGACTCTCCCCCATTTTGTGCTGGAATCTCCGTTGGCAAATTCAATTAGGTCCAGGGCATCCTGAACATAAGGATCCAGATTTTCCATTTTCACCAGCTCTGCGGTATTGAATTGGCATGCCATTCCGCAGCTCAGAATAGGAACAGGTTCTGCAGCCAGATCTTCGGAAAGCTGGAAATATTCATAAAATCCTAACCCGAAAGACTGCCCGTAATCCGGTGTAAGCCTATGTGGAAATCCAGTACTCCATTTATTGATAAGATATTCGCGGTCTGCCACATTTCCTATTGTTTTTTTCCACTGATAGCGTTCTGCCAATGTTCTTCCTTCTACAATACAGCCTCCAGGAAACCTCAAAAATCCAGGTTGCAAATCATATAGTTTCTGAACCAGATCTTTTCGTAATCCTCCTTTTCTGCCTTTCCAGGTGTCTTGCGGGAAAAGGGAAATCATATCCATGTTCACGATGCCGTTTCCGGTAAATGTAATCCGCAGTTTTGCTTTTTCTACAGTTTGAGGTACTTTGAAAACGGCTGTATACTTCTGCCAACCCTTTCCTTTGATGAGTGTGGAGACTGAAGAAATTTCCTTCCCGTTTTCATCAACAAGACTTGCATTTACCGCAGCAACATTTCCTGAAACATTTTCCAGATCAAAACTGAAATCATATTGTTCTCCCTGATGAATACCTATTCCTCTGAATCCTTCATTCTCCAGAATATAATTTTTATCATTCAGAACGGTAATTCGTGCGTAATTTTTATTGGTTTTGGCAGGATCAGAATAAATGGTCAGAAACCCGGAATCCAGATTAGGAGAAAGCGTTTTTGTGTTGGGCTGTTTCCAGCCTGTGAAAGGTTCATCAAATTCAAAGCTCCGGTTTTTAATCAGTTCCGCATACAATCCACCATCAGCGGCAAAATTGATGTCTTCAAAGAAAATCCCATACATGGTGGGCTGTATTTTAACAGGAGCAGAGGTTTCTTTCAGATCCAGGTTAAAGGTACGGACCGTATTATTCTGAGCCGAAAAAAAAGCAGCACTAAGGGAAATCGCGATGGAGAATATTTTATTTTTTGTTGTCATAGATCGTATATTTTGAAAGCTAAGGTTGCGTTGCAATGGTTACAATTGTTCCGGATCAGTTTTTTATTTTACTTTTAACGGAACGTTTTTTAATCCTGCATCATCAGAAGTTCCGCCGTAAAAAATGGTATAATCGCCGGGTTTTGAAATCAGATCATCTGCTTTTTCATCATAGAAGGTAAATGAATCTTTGGAAAGGTTGAGCTGAATATTTTTTGTTTCTTTTGATTTGATCAAAGTCCTTTCAAAAGCCCTTAGCGTTTTTACCGGTGCTTGGGCATCATTATTTCTTTTAATATATACCTGAACGACTTCTTCTCCATCCCTTTCTGAAACATTGGTTACCGGAATTGTGATCGTCACATTTTCGCTGGTACTGATTGTATTTTTGCTCAGTTTTAAATCACCGTAAACAAATTTTGAATAGCTCAAGCCATGCCCGAAAGGATAAAGAGGTTTTTCCGTCATATAACGGTACGTTCTCCCCTGCATATCATAATTTTCAAATCCTTCATGTTTGCTTGTCTTCGAAAGAGCGTTATCCAGCTGTTCAAGATTTTTGTAAAAGGTAATAGGTAATTTTCCGGAAGGGTTATAATCTCCTGCCAAAACATCTGCTACAGCCGTTCCTCCGGACTGTCCGCCATACCAGGCGTTCAACAGGGCATCATAATTTTTTTCATCCTGTTCCAATCCCAGAGCGCTTCCGGTACAAAAAACAAAAACAACAGGTTTTCCGGTTTTTCTAAGCTCCGCCAACAGGCCCCTCTGGACTTTAGGAAGGGCAATCGAAGTTTTGTCACCTCCTTTGAAGCCTTCTGCATTCACCATCATCTCTTCACCTTCCAGGCTTGGAGAAAGTCCACCCGCAAAGATAATGACGTCTGCACTTTTCACCTTTTCTCTCACCGAAGCAAAATTAACTGGGTCTTTTCTGTACACTTCAAAGGTTATGCTCACATATTTTCCTTTTTGTGTATGACGCAGTTCTATCTGGTATTCTTTTCCTTTTTCCATTTTTACAGGAAACTCTGAAGGATGTCTTGCATCAGGTCCCTTTCTTGTTGCGATTTCTTTTCCGTCCACGAAAAGGGTATAGATATCGGAAGTGGAAGCAGAAAACACAACTTCTCCTGTATAGGTACTTTTGAAAATCCCTGAAATGATGGCTGAGGTATTTTCTCTTCCTACATTGGGTGCAAGCTGGGTACCTCCAAAGCTGTTGTAGCTGATTGCAGTGGAATTTACGGAAATGTTTGCCGGCTGGCCTTTGAATTCATTGTTATTAAAAAACGCTACTTTCATTCCTTTCGCGCCGTTTTTCTGACTGATAAAATTCTGATAGAGTGAGGTTCTGGACGAAGGATCTGTTACTTCGCTTCCTTTTTCGTAGATAATTTCAGCATTTGGAAATTTGGTTTTGATTCCTTCTAAAATCGTTATAATGGATGAAGGGGTTCCGTTATAGTTTCCTAACTGCATCAATCCGTCATCAGCATTCGGGCCTACAACGGCAATTTTTTTAATATTTCTGCTGAGAGGCAGAACATTCTTTTCGTTTTTCATCAGCACAATAGACTTTTGTGCCATTTTCAGTGCCTGCTTTTTATGTTCTTCAGAATCTACTACAGAATACGGAATGGTATTCCAGTGAACAGAAGATTTCGGATCAAGCATTCCCAGCTCAAACCATCCCTTCAGGATTCTGCGCATCGAATCATCAATATCTTTTTCGGTAATCAGTCCGCTTGTCAGAGATTTATTCAGATTGTTATAGGTATCTCCACATTCCAGATCTGTGGAATGTTTCAAGGCATCTGCTGCGGTTGTTTTTTCGTCAGGATGAGTGCCATGGTATTTTTTCTGAAAGAAATCGGCCAGTGCCCAGCAATCTGAGACTACCATTCCATCATACTTCCATTTTCCACGGAGAATTTCAGTAAGCAAAGTATTATTGGCACAACATGGCTGTCCGTCAAAAGCATTGTAAGCACACATTACTTCTCTTACATTTCCCTCCTGAACCAATGCTTTGAAAGCGGGCAGATACGTCTCATACAGATCTCTTTTTGAAATTTCTGCGTTATAAGAGTGGCGGTTCCATTCCGGTCCGCTGTGTACCGCAAAATGTTTGGCGCAGGCGTGGGTTTTAAAAAATTTCGGGTCATTTCCCTGCAGGCCTTTTACTGCTGCAATCCCAAGAACGGAGGTAAGATAAGGATCTTCACCATAGGTTTCCTGGCCTCTTCCCCATCTTGGATCACGAAAAATATTGATATTGGGTGTCCAGAAGGTTAACCCTTCATATCGTCCTGTTTTCAGAGCTTCATCAAAAGACCTGTTGTATTTTGCCCGTGCTTCATCGGAAATCATTTTAAAAGTTTTAAAATGCTCCGGAACATCCCATGTGGCTGCCATCCCGATTGCCTGAGGAAAAACAGTAGCCGTACCTGCTCTTGCCACCCCGTGAAGTGCTTCATTCCACCATCCGTAGGCTGGAATTTCCAGACGCGGAACTGCCTGGGAGTTATCCATCATCATTCCTATCTTTTCTTCTGTGGTCAATAAAGAAAGAAGGTTCTCTATTCTTTCATTAACCGGAAGATCCGGGTTTCTGAATGGGTATTTATAATAATTCTGAGCAAAAAATAAAGGGGCTGCCAGTGTTGCACATAGGATTAATACAATTCTTTTCATAGGTAGTATGGTTTCAATAAAGTCCGAAAAATGGCTGTTGATTTTGTGATTAACAATTCTCTGCCCACTGATTTCACAGATTTTCACGGATAATTATGTTTTCATTCTTATTTTATACAAATTGCCAGTATTATTCAGCAGCAATACAATGAAAAACAAATATAACGTTCTATTTTAAATAAATGTAAATAATACACTTAAATTAATAGTAAATCCTACTTACTTTTGGTTTTCATCAACCAAATTGTAGAAATAAAGCCACCATAAGCAGTGCTCATGATGGCTTTGGACTCAATTTACTCTTTGATAAATTTTTGTTTCACTATTGTATTATTTTTTTGAGTAACCTCAATAAAGTAAATACCAGCCGGGAAATCTCCTACATTAATTTGGTTTTTTCCTGAGTTTATTTTCAATCCGAAACTGATGACACTTCCTCTTCCGTCAAAAATGGTGGCAGCTGCTTCTGACAGATCAGAATCAATAAAAAGGTCTGCTTTTACCGGATTAGGATATATTTTTATTCCCTCTTTTCTAGCTTCAGCAGAAATGTTTCTGATACTTAACGATCCGAAATTTAAAGGAAGAACGTTGGCAGAATAGGCATTTTCTTCTGTAAGATATGCTTTGAAAGATCCTATTACAGGCTCACTTCCGGCCGTTACTTTATAGAAACCTGTTACTCCGTTTTCTGTTTTCAGCACATAAGCACTCGCCGGAACTTTGATGCTCTGATAAACCCCGTTCATCTGATTCACAGTGATTGCTTTGGGTGTGGAAACATTTCCTGAGCCGTTGAAAGTAATATTTCCTGTAGCATTGAGGATTACCGGAGTGTTTGCAGGAATGATCCCGTTTGAAATTGCGGTACAATTGATATTACCTGCATCCGGAGATATCAGATAAGCAGTAACTCCGGAAGGTATATTAGCCTGGAATGGCAAGATCAGCACATCATAACCATTAAATGTACGGCTGTAAGAAGCTGTATTAGCTGTAAAGTTAAATGGTACCTGAAAATCCATACCCTGACCGGAAAGGACAAGATTTGAACAAACTGTACCTGAAATCACATTATTGGCAGATGAACTTACGGTTGGATTCACATAATAAATGCTGTTAGAATTAGCGCTCATAGGCTGCCAGTTATTGGAGGAAGTAACTCCTGCTGCATTTCTGAAGTCTACAGAAGTGTAGTAGCCATTTTCCAGGGCATCCATCAGATAGCTGTCGCTTGCGGAATAGGTACTTCCGAATTTTGAAGCAATTTCATTACCTACATTGAAATAAACATCTCCCAGATTAAGCGTAAGCACAGAGCTGTAATTGGAATTTCTCAGTCCTAAAATACCTTTGCATCCGTCTGTAAGAACCTGTCGTGAAATATCGAATGTGATATCGAAATTTCCTCCCTGCGGAAAATTAATCTTGCCATAATTATATGATTTTGTTATGCCCTGACTGTTGATATAGTATAAAGTAGTATTGTCCGAATAGCTTTGTCCCGCTGTTGTATAGCTGTTTACATGCAGAATCAGTTTATTGTATCGGTCATTAAGCTGAAGATATCCGTTAGTAGCAGTCATGTTATTGCTGATAAGAGGACTTGGATTGGAGAACGTCACCGTTGTATTGCTGATATTGAATCCTGCCCCAAAAGCTGTACTGGTAGCAGTCTGAGTTTCAATTTTATTATAATGGATATCACCGCCTGTCATGAGAGAAGCAGGCCTGTCACCACTTTTATTAAAAACAAAAGTCATGACACTGGAAGGACTGATATCAGCAGTAGGCCGAAATGTTGCCGTACTCATAGTGATAGGTGTGCTGACCATATTGGATTGCGTATTGGTCAGTACTTTTGTTCCTGAAGTCGTGTAAAAAGGAAGATCAACCTTCAGACTATAAGTATTCTGAGAAGGATTAATCACCATAAGAACAACCTGATTTCCATCCTGGGAAATATAGGAAGAGCCTTGCAATACTCCGGTTTTGTCATCCCATTTGGCTTCTATTCTCGTCTTTCCTGTTGTGTACTTGGCATAATGTGAAAGGATATACCCCCTTTTAGTCATTACACCTGCAGGAGTTCCGTAAGTTCCGTCACCCATTAAGCCATAATAACGCTTGGCAGAATAATGAATCCAGGCATTGACATTACCCAATAATGCATTGTTGACACTGCTGGCAAAGGTAAATGCATCTGTATTCCAGCTGAAATCTCTTGCCGGCTGTGTGGATGAAGAGTTCCAGTTGATCAGATATTCAGTCTGCCAGATTTCTTTGTTGTAATTCTGGAATTGTTTGTAGGTAGACTGCATAAGCCCGTATTGATGCCCTCCATACACTTCAAAATTAGCCATTGCCGAAGGATCCAGCAAAGCACTGGCAAAATTATCTGTAAATCCCACACTTTCCGGGGCAATCACTTTACAATTGATAAGCTGTCCGTAATTCTTGATGAAAGTCGTAATTTGCGCAGGAGTCCAGATGCATCCCTGATACTGAGCCATTTCATCCGGTTCATTTTGAATGGAGATATAATCAAGATCTACTCCATTGTTCTGGAGATAGGTAACAAAGCTGTTAAGATAAAGGGCGTAATCCTGATAATTTTCCGGCTTTAAATATCCTACCTGCTGTACTCCGTTAGTGTCAGTGTAAACAGCATTGACATGATTATTGGTTTTCCAGGCTGCCGGCATGGTCCAGGGCGAAGCAAAAATGGTAAGCCCCATAGATTTGGCGAGCTGTGCTGTGGCCAGTACTGAGCTCCAGTTGCTGCTGTTTTCGGGAATATATAATCTCATAATATTATATCCACCTTCACTGGAAGCTCCCCAAAGCGTCTGAATCTCTGATGCAGACATATGGTTATACGCAAACTGGGGACTGCATACAAATCCTCCGAATCCTTTTATTTTCTGATAAGGAATATTCTTATCAATTTTTACGGTTGTAAGCTGTCCATGAAGCATCAGGCTGCAAAACAGAGCTATAGAATGAATGGTTACAAGACTTAAATTTTTTTTCATAATGGTTTAGTTTTAGATAGTCGTGATTTTGGTTGAAGACAATTAATGTAAGGGCAATAGATTCCCCATCAAGACGGTTGGTTTTCAAAAACCGTCAGGAAAATACCCTGAATGATATCAGGCAGCGATCTGTTAAATAAAGTTGCTTACAAAATCATTCGCTGTGCTTTATCTTCATTCTCTGTGAGAGGACTGTATTTCAGATTGGAATGTGAATTAAGATTAGTGTTTCATAATTAAAGTGTTGTTTGTGATGAGTATTGGGCCAATCAGTGAAGCATTTCGCTTTCGGGAGCGCCCAGGTAAGAGGGTTTTAGTCCTCCGGTGTTGATCAGTATCTTTTCAAGGACAATACCGGGTTCCAGCACTCTGAAACGTAATGTATGTTTTCCAGCCTGCTGAACCGAATGTTTTGTAACGGATTTAATAATATGTTCTGACTGCCATCTTCCCAATTCTCCTTTGTAATGGCCATTGAAGTTGACAATTTGCGGAGTTTCGTTGTCAAAAGAAATTTCGTAACGCAATCCTTTATTATGATTAAAATTTAAAGTCGGAGCTAATAATAACTGGACTTCAAACTCCCCTTTTGATTCAAAATTGCTATCATATTCCAGCCAGATATTTTCATCGCTTTTAGGATATGCATTCTGCGGAAAGGTTGTCACGCCGGATTTTGTTTTTCCGAAATCAGGAATCACTTCCCAATGGATTCTGTCTGAACCGTTCATTCTTGCAAAATTTTCTGCTTCAATGGAAACATAGCCATTTTTCTCCTGAAATATCTTTTCTTTGGAAACCTCAGAATCAGAAACATAGGTAACATCAGGCATTATATTTTCTTTTCCGTCTGCCCAGCTTTTGTATCCTATTCTCATCTGGTCCATCATATGCTGCCACTTCCCGCCGGCAATCTCATTATTGTATTTATGATCCAGATAGGCATTTCTTTCAAAACACTCTTTTACCTTATCAGCGTAATAATTTGCTTTTAAGTCATATTGAGCTGCGAGTTTCCTGTTTTTTGCCACCGCGTAGTACATTTCATACAAATTGCTGCATGCATCGATAGGATACAAAACCAGCTGATAATATGCATCCTGGTACTCAGCTGGAATCTGCTCTTTTAAGCGTAAAGCTTCTACGGCTAATGCCCTGTAATCATTTAAAACCGTTTCAAATTCATGGTAATTTTCAAGGCTGTATGTTTTGCTGTCAAGGGTTTCAGGAGTTACTCTCCTGTTGTATTTGGAATACAGATTAATCATCCTGGCAATTTCTTTGGCGTGTTTTTCTCCAAACTGCTGAGCAGCCCATTTCTCAGTACATTCCAAAAGGTTTTTAGCATTAAACTGCTTCGGATTCCAGGCCATTTCCAGGAAAAAACTGATCGGAAACTCCATGGGTTTTAAATCTCCTACATTCACGACCCAAAGCTTATCTACTTTATGTTCATAGGAAAGATTCATCTGTTCCCATACTCTCTGGATAGGGCTTATGTTGATCCATTTGGAATTTCTCGGACCTCCTACATAATCAAAATGGTAATAGATTCCATAGCCGCCTTTATGCAAAGGTTTTGAGAGGTCCGGAAGCTTTCTTACATTTCCCCAGTTATCATCACAGAACAGCAAGATCACGTCATCCGGAACCCTCATTCCTTTATCATAGTAGTCCTGAACTTCTTTATACAATGCCCAGACCTGCGGTGTTTTCTCTGCTTTTCTCCCCGTAACATCTGTAATGATTTTACGCTGATCTTTTACAATTTTCTCGAGCAAGGAAATATTGGTTTCTTCTCCCATTGCTTCATCACCATCACCCCGCATTCCTACTGTTACGAGTTTTTCCCAGTTTTTACTTCTCTCCAGTCCGGATTTCCAGAATTTCTGTAAAACTTCCGCATTTTTAGCATAATCCCAAACATTCGGGAGGTTGTTTTTTTTGATATACCTGTGCCAGTCGGTTTGTGCCAAAGCCATAGGCTCATGATGAGAAGTTCCCATCACAATACCCATTTCATTTGCTAACGGCCCGCTCAGAGGATCGTCGTCATAGAATGCTTTCCCCCACATTGCCGGCCAGATATAGTTTCCTTTAAGCCGCAGAATCAGTTCAAAAACTTTTTCGTAAAATTTAGAATTAACTCCGCCAAAAGTTGCTCTTGCCCAGCCTCCCAACGAAGGCTCTTCATCGTTAAGGAAAATACCGCGATACTCTACAGCAGGCTCACCATCAGTATATATTCCTTTTTTAAAGTATACATTATCTTTTTTATTAACCGGAACGTCAGCCCAATAATACCATGGTGAAACACCTATCTGCTGAGACATTTCATAAACTCCGTAAATGGTTCCTCTTTTATCACTTCCTGCAATCACAATGGCTTCAGAAACACCCGGAAATGGATCACTGACATTCTGAATGATATATTTTTCTCTTTTCTCTGTTAATGCTTTTCCATCCAGTTTTTTTTGACGAATTAAATGATCAATGGTTTTGCTTTTACCTGCTTCACCAATAATGATGATCATTCCGTTTACTCCGGAGTTTTGGGAAACCAGATTAGGCTGAACACCGGTTACTTTTTGAAAATCAGATTGAAGATTCGCAACGGCACGCAGAATTCCTTTGTCCGAATCGCTATCTGAAAACAGTGTCAAACCTGAATTATGCTCTTTCAATACCATCGAACTTTCTGTCTTGGCAAAAGAAATAAATGGTTCGGTTGCTTTTACAAAAAATATAAACAACAACGTAAGAAACAGCGAAATGTTTTTTGTAAAATTCATACTATATCTTTTTGATTTTAATTTTTAAATAAGTTCAGATCCACAAATTCTCCCATTCTCCTGTAGCCGGCCTCATTGGGGTGAAGAAAATCATGATCGTGCATATCGTTTAAGATGACTTCCGGATTTTCACTTTGCATTTGTTTTGCAAAATCGATGACGGCATCAAACTTCCCGCTGTTCCTGATCCAGTCGTTTACTTTTTTCCAGGCCTCGATACGGAAAGGTTTGTCGTAGAATGACTTTGCAAAAGGAAGAATAGTTGCTCCGTACACTTTGATTCCGTTAGCATGTGCCTTATCAATCATCACCTGGTAAGCGGCAATCAGTTCTTCTGTTCTTTTGGAAGCATCATCAGGATCTCTTATTCCTCCCAGATCATTCACTCCTTCCAGAATGATCAGCCATTTTACGCCCTGCTGATTGAGAATGTTATAATCAAAACGGTCTAATGCTGTAGGCCCCAAACCGCCACGCACTACGCAATTCCCACCAATTCCGAAATTAAGAACACTTACATTCCTGGTAGAAGGATCTGCCAGTAACCGCTGCGAAAAAATATCCGGCCAGCGATTCTGCCTGTTGGTTCCTGAACCTCTTCCGTCGGTAATGGAATTTCCCATAATAGCCACCGCATGTGAGGGTTCACCGGTCTTTACATCAATGTTAAAAAGCGAATACCAATGATCTGTTTTTACAGGATTTTTAAATATCGCAGCATTGGCCTGTTCACCTTTAACAATAAAAGAGGTTGTTCTTGAACCCGGATGTCCGGTGACAGATTGGGTTACTTTTCCATAGGAAATGGTAATGGCCAGCAACGAATTAGATTTGAGATTAAAGTTCACTTCATCAGAATAAATATCAGATCCGGGAGCAATTTTAAAACTGTTTTTATTCTCAAACGTTAATGTCCTGATAGTGGCTGCATCCACATTGCTGCTATCTGACGGCACAGCAATAGAAACGGCTTTTACTAAAAGGCTGTCTACAGAATATTTATTGGAAAAACGTAACCGTAATTTTTTTCCACCCACTGATACACGGACAATCTGACGCAGGGTATTTCCTGAAAGCCCCGGTTCCGGAGGAAGGTTTTTAGGTTCCACCAATTGGGGAGCCGTTGCCCAGGTAGTGAGCCATTGGCCTTTGGAAGACTGCTTTTGCAGACTCTGTGAGGAAGAGCAGGAAACCAAAAATCCCGAAATGATAAAGATGTATAAGTTTTTGAAGCCCATTTTTTCTGTTTTTCGTTTTTTCTCAAACTCTCCGGATATTGATCAATCCTTAATTTTTCAATACAAATCCTCCGTTCGGCTGAATTTCAATCGTAAAATCACCTTTTGCATTCACTTTCACTTCTTTCTCTGATGAATTTCCCTGTGCATCATCATTAATGAATCTAACTGTTTTCCCTGCAAACATCGGAAGCTTTATTTTCAGTTTTTGGGATTGCTTCTCAGCATTTACACCAGCCACATACCATTGATCCGCATGTCTTCTCGCAACTACAGCATATTTCCCGGGATAGCCGTCTATGAAAACTGTTTCATTCCAAAGTGTCGGAACTTCTTTCATCAACCTGACCTGAAATTCCGGAGCATCGGTCAGGTTATTTGGCATTACACCAAACATCTGAACGGGATTCTGAAACAGAACTGCTGTAGCCAGCTGAAAGCTATCTGTGGTATGTCTTTTATTTTTATCCCTGTTGGATTTTGTTAAATATTTGTTGAGGAAAGTTCCCCCAAACTCCATACTGCCCACCGTATTTCTGATGAAAGGATGAAGTGTGGCAAAAAAAGCTTCCTCTTTCCGTACATCTTCTGAGAAGTAGAGCATTTCTGAGGCAAGAACGGCTTCGCTTCCTGCATAATTAGGGTACATTACTTCCCAGCCTCTCGGTAAAGTAGCTCCATGGAAAATAATGGTTAGTCCAAAATCGTTGGCATCCGAAAGAATATCTTCATAAAGACGCATGGTTTCCTGTTTGTCTCCTCCGAAGAAATCCACTTTTAGCCCTTTTACGCCTGCTTCCTTCAGCCATTTCATTTCTTTTTTCAGTTCAACGGATGAGCTCATTTTATTTCTCGGTCCCATCGGTGCGTCATTGGCTGCCCCATTGGAATTATACCAGAGTAATACCCCGACATTTTTAGATTTTGCATATTGAATAAGCTCTTTCATGCGGTCTTTCCCTATGTTCTTATCCCAAAGCGCATCCATAAGAATAAACTGATAATTCAGCGCAGCAGCAAGGTCTATGAATTTCACCTGATCATCATAGTTCATACTGTTATCCTGCCAAAGAATCCAGCTCCAGGTAGATTTTCCGAACTGATAATCCTGTGACGGCTCATACATCGGATCTACCACATCAAAAGGAATGGTAGTTTCTACGATGGGTTTCAGGGAGCTGCCTACTGTAATTGTTCTCCACGGCGTCTTTCCGGGAAGAGAAACAGCTGCTCCGGTACTTCCGAAACCATTATTTTCAGCAGTATTTGGATAGGCTACTTTATATAGGCTTTTTTCTGCTGTGGTTTCAAGGTGTGAAGCACAATACGAACTATTCACTCCTGTCTCGGAAAGTAATACCCAGCCTTCATTTCCGATATGGAACAGACCCGGGAAAACGTATCCATAATCGGATGGTATTCCCAGCTCAGCATCAGCTTTATAACCAATTTCATAACTTGGCGCTGTGCGGGCAAATCCCGTCATCGGCTTCATCATAGGTGAAAGAAAAGTAGTCGTGTGTGACGGAAATCTGTACCCAGTGGATTCTGACTGTATCACAACACTCAGCCGTTCTTTCATCGGTGGAATATTGTAGCGAAAAGCAATATTGTTGTTGCTCACCTGAAATTCGATGCTGATCTGATGCTGGTCTGTATTGATGAAATTAACGGTTAAAGTATTCGCATTGTAATGAACCTCAGATTTTTTGATTTTTTCGTTAGTATATTTCTTAGAAACGAAATCTTTTTTGCTGTCCACAAATTTCAGATCCTTTGAAAAATCGGACTCATTGGTTACCAGGCCCAGCGGGGATTTTTCAAGCATTCCTTTTCCCTGAAGGATAACACTATATGATGCTTTTCCGTCCTCTGAAAAAACATGAAGCTTCAGTTGTCCGTCCGGACTTGCAATCTCTGCTACCTGCGCAAAGCTTTTGCTGATCAGAAACAGGCTGAATACGATATATAAAACTTTTTTTCTCATAACTCAATTATTTTCAAGAAAGGTCCAGTAATCGAAATACATAATGTCTGTTGAGGCTTTTCCATTGAATACAAAGTACACATCATGAATACCGATAATTTTTTCAGTAAGCTGAACTTTTACGGTTTCCCAGCGGTCATCTCCACCCGTCATCGGAACCTTTACCGTTGCAGCAACCGGGCCGTTCACAGCATCCAGATGAATGGTCATTGTTACGTCACTGTTATGGGTAGTTCCTACTCTTGCAGAGAAGGCAGCGGCTCCTTTTTTCCGGAAATCTACATTCTTTACACTGGTATAGGCACCCTTTTTCTTGGCTTTGATGAAAACACCAGACTCTTTATTCTGATAGGATTTTACATTTTCCGACCAGGCAATCATTTCTGCCTGATTGAACGAATAAGGGTTAACTGCTGCGATAGCTTTTGTAATTCCATTAGTCATTTTAAATGGTGAAATGGAGCCGTCTTTATTAAATGTAAGCTCTTCAAGACTTACTGATCTTGTAAACCCGCTTCCGCCCGGCAATGCACCATTATGATAAAAGAAATACGTTTTCCCCCGGAAATCAATAACACCGGGATGATTGGTGAATGATTTCCCTTCAGTAGGCATTACAATTCCTCCATATTTCCATGGTCCCTGTGCTGTTTTACCTGTAGAATATCCTATGAATTCAGGAAGCGGACCACCCGGCCAGAAAAGATAATACAGGTTTTTCCTTTTGTACAGCCACGGGCCTTCCTCGTATTTTGTGGGTCTTTCCGGGTTAGGCTTTCCGTCCCTTTTGCCAAATGATTCTTCTGTCATCGGAACTTCTGTAATATTTCCGGAATAGGAGATCATATCTTCATTCAGCTTTACGTATTTTAATTTAGGATTTCCCCAGTACATATGAGCCTGTCCGTCATCATCCACAAAAACGGTTGGATCAATATCTCCCCATTCGCTCTGAACAAGAGGTTTTCCCAGCGGATCATGAAAAGGTCCAAACGGACTGTCGCCAACGGCAACCCCTACAGCGCCTTTGTTATTGGTTTTGGACCACATTGGAACGTATAAAAAAAACTTTCCGTTTCTTTCTACACATTGTGCGGCCCAGGCATCACGTTTTGCCCAGTCGAAATCTTTATACGAGAGAATTGTTCCGTGATCTGTCCAGTTGACCATATCATTGGTGGAATACACTTTCCAGTCGTTCATGGTAAACCAGGTGGAATCATCCTCATCGTGTGTCGTGTACACATACAGCCTGTCATTGTACACCATTGGTGCCGGGTCTGCAGTATAATTGGTCTGAATAATAGGGTTCTGCGCAGTTCCCATTGAAAATAAACCTATCAGCGCAATGAAACTTATATGGATTGTACGGATATTCATAGAAATTTGGATTTAAAACTTTAATCCAGTATTTATTGTGACTTCAGAATACGATTAACTTCTTCCTGATTGACAGGTTTGAAAAGCAACTGTGAGAAAAGATACAGATCATTTTTCCACACTTTGAAATAGTGACCGCCCGGTTCTACATAAAAAATATGGGGAATTTTATTGTCTGTAAGATAGTCACTCGTTATTTTACTGAAAGGCATTAGCCTGTCCTGGTCTCCGCATGAGATCCAGAGAAGTTTTAAATCTTTAGCTTTGGATGGATCCGGGAGAAGAACTTGAGGTTCTTTGGTATTTGGAGCTGCGGAAAAGGCTCCCACCCATGCGAACTTATCGATATTTCCCAGTCCGAAATTCAGGGTCTGTCCACCACCCATGGAAAGTCCGGCAATTGCTCTGTCAGTTCTGTTTTTTTTAACCGGATATTTTTTTTCTACAAAGGGGATCAGATCATTCAGCAAGTCTTTTTCAAAGGTTGCAAAAGCTTCTACTTTATCCTTTGCCATGATGTCTCCGGTTGCCCTGTCGTCCTTCATCGCCCGGCCGTTGGGAAGTACAACGATCATGGGAGAAAGTTTTCCTTTGGCATACAGATTATCTAAAATAATTTGAGGAGTTCCATTTTTAAACCACTCTTTTTCATCTCCTCCAATACCATGTAGCAGATATAGAACGGGATATTGAGCGCCTTTTTTATATCCGGGAGGCGTATATACCAAAGCTTTACGTGTAGTTCGAACCGTTGCCGAAGAATACTGTATAGTATCAATTTTTCCGTGTGGAATTTCCTTTTTTTCTATATCAAAATCCTGTGGTACTTTTTTCTCAAAAGCCTGTGCAGAAATAAAAACTCCTGACAGCATGAAACCTACTGCTAATACAACTGACTTATTCATGATTTTTTATTTGTAGTTTCAACACTTATTATTTCAGTAAAAAAAATAAGTGTGTATTATTTTTTTACTTATTTATCACAGATTTTCCGTGCTTCTATTATTATTTTCCTGTTTCATTAATCCTAAAAAAATCAACATCTACGAAACCTCCGTTATTTTTAGTGGCATAATTGAAAACTGCGAATTTGGATCCCATAAAAAATCTATGGTAATCAAAGATCATTTTGTAGTCTTTTGCCATTTCGGTCCATTTCTTCTGATCGGTACTGTAATAAAAGTCTGCAAGATCTTTCCCGAGGTTGAAATTGGCATCAATACGGAGAAAAACCTTATCCGAATTGAGAGGAATCCGTTTTTTCTCTTCATTTTTAACTCCTGTAATCGCTTTGGTTTTACTGTCCAGGCTTACTTCATTGGTTGAAAAAACAATGAATTTTTCTTTACCTTCTTTTACTACTGACAAAATCCCGGAATCCCCGTTGAAGGCACTGAAACCTGCTACATCTCCATCTTTCATTCCTTTAAGGTCCATTGCTATAACTGCTGAAGAAGTCGGACCCTCCATTCTCTGGGTCAAAGTGTTGGGAGCCGCGTACAGATTGTCTACCACTCTGCTGGTTTTCAGTCTCAGAAAGCCTTTTCTTTCAGATAAAGACCACGCTTCATTCACAGGATTATGATTCCATTGCCATTGAATTTTCATTTTTTTATCAGAGAACTCATCGCTTTCCACGAGATAATTTTTGGCTTTGAATGGCGGAAGAGGAACTTCTCCTTTCAGAGGAACTTTTCCGTTCTCTCCCAGTACCGGCCAGTCGTTTTCCCATTGTACGGGAAGCAGCAGCGGAACACGTCCCACTCCATTTCTGTCCTGAAAAATAAGAGAATACCAGTTTTCGTTTTTATCATCAATCAAAGCGCCCTGACCTGCGTAAGAAAATCCTAAAAAATTGTCTTCCAGAACGACTTTTTTCTCGTAAGGACCTGTCACTTTATCTGCCCTGTAGACTACCTGACGGCGTTTTCCGTTTTTGGGCCATGATATCATCATCATATAATATTTCCCGTTTCTTTTGATGATCTGGTTACCTTCCAGAAGTCCGGTTTCCGAAGCATCTTTCTGAAATACCTCAGTTCCATCCGGATTTCCGATCACTTCTTTAAAATTGGGGCTCAGTTCAAAAACTTTGTTGGAAGTGAAAACATATATTCTGTTATCGTCATCAAAAAACAGTGAAGCATCATGAAAATGCCGTGTTCTGGTGATCAGCTTCCATTTTCCTTTTTCAGGTTCATCAGTCACATAGAAATAGGATTTGAAAGGTTCATCATTCGGAGAGAATAAAACGTAATATTTCCCTTTATGATAACGGATTGAAGAAGCCCATTGGCCTCTGCCGTAAACGGTTCCGTTCAATAAATCATATTTTGAGTTGTCATTCAAAGTATCGAAAACATACCCGGACATTTCCCAATGGACCAGATCCCTGGAATGCATCACCGGAGCTCCCGGCATCAGGTGCATGGTGGTACTGATCAGGTAAAAATCGTTTCCGTTTCTGGTAATGGATAAATCCGGTGCATCTGCCCAAATGATAGGATTGGTAAATGCTGTACTTTGTTTTCCGGAAGGATTTACCTGGGCTGAAAGAAGATTCAGCCCGATAAATCCCAATAAAGAAACTATATAAGATTTTTTGATTTTCAAAATGTCTGTGATGTTTGGTTTTTACGCTTAGTTTTTCAATTTAAAATACTTAATTGCTGTCACTAAATATTTTTTCTCTACTGTCAGTAAAAGAAGAGATTCTTCATTTCACTTCATTCCATTGAGAATGACAGTTCTTTCAAACTATTATACTATTGCGGTACAATATCATTGGAAGAGGTGCTGTAAAGCCCGATAAGGCTTCCTGTAAAACCTCCCGCTACATCGGTAGAAAGTATATCTCCTGAAACCGGTCCGCCAAGGTTTTTATAGTTCCTGCCATCCAGTGAATAATTAAAGTTATGTTCATCTTTATCGGCAACAACCTGCAGTTTAACCGGATTGGATAATGAAATCTTTTCGCTGGCAATCAGCTTTGATTGTCCTTTTTCTGTTCTTTCCAATACGATGTAGAAATCTTTATCTTTTTTCGTAATTCCGAAAACATAATTGAATGTTTCACTTTGATAACAGGTAATTCCTGCCAGCTCTTTTTCTGATTTAGGCTTAAAATCCAGGGTTACAGAAGTTTCAAAAGATTCATGCTGCAATCTGTGGAACAATGCAGAAACCGGAGCCAATGCTTTGATATTGGTTGCAAAAGGGTTTACTTTCACCCCGTTTTTTGTAACCGTAATAAAGCTTTCGCGGGGTCCGCGCATGGCAATCCATCGGTAGTCAAGGTTTTTATCGGTCAGCTTATCAGCATAAGTAAAGTTTCCATTGGGTAAAAATCCGTTTTGTCCGTTTTGATTCTGAACTCCAGCAGGTAATTTCAGTTTTGGTTTCATCGGAACCAGCCCGTTTTGGAAAACCGGGTATTTTCCGCTCCAGTCAACTGGAAGGATGAATGTTTCACGGCCTTTGTTGACTCTGTTTTTCTCGTTCGGACGTATTGCCAGAAATACTCCATAATATTGGCCTTCCGGTGTTTCTACCAGATCTGCATGACCTGCCCAGTCTACTTTTTCTTTTCGGTCTTTCGGGAAATAGCGCTGCGTCAGGATCGGATTATTATCAGCCGGAACGTAAGGTCCTTTGGGAGAATCGGACATAAAAATAACTTCACTGTGATTCCCACCGGTCCCTCCTTCTGCACACATCAGGTAATATTTGCCATTCTTTTTGTAAATATGAGGCCCTTCAATCCAGATGGGTTTTTGGGAAAGGTCTACCCCTCCGTTTACAATAATTTTATCCGAACCCGGAACTACCTGGTCTTTTTCCAGATCATAATCCCACATCTTAATCACACGGTGGCCGTTGTACTGCTCGGTACCTTGTGGTGGAGCATCATTATGAACGATATATGCTTTTCCGTCATCATCAAAAAAAATAGCAGGATCAATACCTTCAAAATTGAGTTTCTGAACTTCGCTCCATCCTTTTGCCGGATCTTTGGTTTTTACGACCATATTTCCAATCCCACCTGCAAACTGGGTAGTGATCATATAAAAAGTATCGTTGTGCTTATTGTATTTGATGTCCGGGGCATAAATTCCATGGGAAACGCCTGATTTTTCAACCTTAAGCTGTGAAGGTCTGTCCAGAACGTGCCCTACCTGTTTCCAGTTCACAAGATCTCTAGAAGTAAAAATAGGAACTCCTGGAAACATTGAAAATGAAGAGTTTACGATATAGTAATCTTCGCCTTTTCTGGTAATACTGGGATCGGGATAACAGCCTTGAAGGATCGGGGAATAAAATTCGTCTGGTTTAAGAGGATTATCATTGTATATTTTATCATTTCCACGGTAATTGAAGTCTGAGAAAGTCTGGGCAGAAATAGTAGTCACCGAGAGCAATGCTGCTGCAAGTATATTCGTTTTATTCCTGAAAAAAGCTAAATTCATTATATTCTGTTTCATTGTTATTCTTTTTTTATAGTTTTTAAAATGTATATTTTTGAATAGGTGTTGTTGTTTTTAACGCTAAGTCCGCAAATTTTTTAACGACTATCTTTTTGAGGTTCGCCAAGGCGTTATACTCAGCAAATGGCATTTATATTTATCATTATAATCGTTTACCGATCGTTATATATTTTAAGCGGTTTTCTTCCGGTTGACTATTTTAATTAATCCCCAGGCTGTAACATAGGATATTCCGGCTATGAAAAATATAATATTGTAGCCTCCGTTGATATTTCCTGATTTTTTAAAGGCATCGAGAACAATTCCGATAAAAAGGGGAAAAATGATTCCTGCTGCTGAGCCCAACATTCCGCCAAAACCAATGACAGAACTGACATAATTGTTGGGTAACTGATCTCCGACCGTAGTCATAAGATTGGCTCCCCATCCTTGATGTGCAGCTGTTGCAAAGGCAATGATGATCGTGATCATCCACATATTATCTACATATTTTGAGAACATGACCGGAACTACCATCAAAGCAAACAATAACATGGTAATGCTTCTGGCTCTTCCGATGGCCCAGCCTTTTTTAATCAGAAATGATGAAAGATAGCCTCCGCCGATACTCCCTATGGTAGTTCCACTATAAATAATAATCAATGGAAGGGATGGTTTTGTTAAATCCATTTTAAATACATCCGAGAAATAGGCCGGCAGCCAGAACATGAAGAAATACCAGATAGGATCGGTTAACATTTTACCGATGGCAAACGACCATGTTACTTTATATTTGAGTAATTCCGATAAAGGAATTTTCGTTTTCTCTTCTGCTTTTTCAGCCTGATCACTTTTAATGTACTGCAGTTCTTCCTTGCTGAGATTTTTTGTTTTTTCCGGTACGGCATAAAATTTCCACCAAAGGATAATCCAAATCATGCCCAAAGCGCCAATCCACACAAAAGTCTGCCTCCAGCCGTAATGTCCGAGAATGAACGGAACCAATAGCGGCGCTAAAATAGCTCCCACCGTTGCTCCTGAATTAAAAATTCCGGTTGCCAGTGCTCTTTCTTTTTTAGGAAACCATTCAGCCACTGATTTGATCGCGGCAGGGAAGTTTCCTGCTTCACTGATCCCCAAAGTACTTCTCGCAATAATAAATCCAATGGTACTTTTTACAAAACCATGTCCTATGGAGGCCAAACTCCATACAATAAGCGAAACGGCATACCCGATTTTGGTTCCTACTTTATCTATAAACCTTCCCATCGCCATATAACCGATGGCATACGTAGTCGTAAAGGCCATGACAATATAGCTGTAATCTTTTTCATCCCAGCTGAATTCTTTTTCCAGCACAGGTTTCAGCAAACCCATTACCTGACGGTCAAGATAATTGATCGTAGTGGCGAGAAAGACAAGGGACAGCATCCACCATCTTATATTGCGGTTTTGAGGAGCCTGCATTGAGTTATTGATTAAGTTGTTGTAATAAATTTTTTGTTTTCAGCGTCAGTTCTTCCTCATTACTATCTTTTCCGATGAGTGAGCTTCCCAACCCTGCTGCTATTGCACCACCATTAAACCAATCCATAATATCTTCAAATTCTGCATTAATCCCCCCGGTTGGCATAAAATTCATTCCCGGAAAAACAGGTTTCACAGATTTGATGTAGTTCTTCCCTAAAGCATCTGCCGGAAATATTTTGACGAGTGATAACCCATTTTGATACGCTATATTGATATCGGAAGGAGTAAAACAGCCCGGAATCAGAAGAATATTTCTTTCAAGAGCATGTTTCACCAATTCTTCACTGATCACTGGTGTAATGATAAAATCTGCTTTTGCAAAAGCATAATCATCCATTTCTTTTATGTTTTTTACCGTTCCGATTCCTAACAGAAGATCAGGAAATTCTGTATGGGAAATTTCTTTCAGCTTAGTGAAATTTTCCAGTGCCTGATGGCCGCGGTTGGTATATTCTATCACACGGATTCCTGCTTGGTATAAAGCTTTTATTATATTTCTTGAGATCTCAAATGATTCATTATAGAATAATGGAACTATTTTCTGGTCTTTTATTTTTTGTAGTATTTCACTCATAATGTTTCGATATTAATGCTTTCATCAATGGTATCTCCTTTTACGAAAAGCTTTTTAAAAGCCACTTTTGTCGCATCCTCAAGAATCTGCTGATCAGGATTTCCTTTTAAAATTCCATGAATCAAAGCGGCCATGAAAGAATCACCGCTTCCTACCCTTTCTTCAATTGTCTCTGAATTATATTTTTCTGAAATCAAAAGCTGTTCACCAGCAAATAAGGTGGCAAAATAATTGACCTTTTCTCCGTTTGTAAAGCGGAAGGTATTGGCTATTTTTTCCACCCCCGGAAATTGCCTTCTGATTTCCAATGCTGTTTTTTCAGCCTGTTTCAGAAGATTTTCATCATCAAATTTTCCGTTAAGCTCGTACTCAACATGAATATTCAGGAACTGCCCAACAGACCAGATATTTCCCATGAGAACGTTCACGAATGGCATCAGTTCTTTGATTTTATGAGAATTGTGGTTTTGCCAAAGCAACGCTCTGTAATTCAGGTCCAGAGAAACTGTAATATTTCTGTTTCTGGCTTCTTTCATGATCAATAAACATTTGCGAAATGCATTGTCACTCAAAGCTGGTGTGATGGTACTGATATGCAGCCATTTTACTTCTGAAAATATTTCATCATCACTGAACTTTTCAAAATCCGATTGGGTAAAAACAGACGGAAAGCGGTCGTATACCACTGAAGCGTTCTGCATATCTCCATCAGAAGAAAGGTAAAATGTTCCTATTCTCCCTTGAGTTTTTTCTGCAAGAACTTCTATTCCTTTATTTTTAAGCTGTAATTCGAGGTGATTTCCTACAAAATTCTCCGGTAATGCTGATAACAGTTTCACAGAATTCTTCCACTGGGAAAGTGCTGCCGCGACATTGTATTCAGCGCCGCCAATATACATCTTCAGAGACTGATCATTGAGCCAGTTTCCTTCGGAATCCGGGGCAAAGTGGAGAAGCAGTTCCCCGAAACATAGTATTTTCTTCGAGTCCTGCATAGTATTAAATTTCAAAATAATTTTTTGTATTGTAATAGCAGATGTCCTGAATGATCTTTCCTACCCATTTTTCATCATCAGGCAGCAGGCCTCTTTCCATTTCACTTCCGAACAGATTGCACAAAAGTCTTCTGAAATAATCGTGTCTTGAGAATGATAACAGGCTTCGGGAATCGGTTAACATGCCGACAAAAGTGCTGATGAGACCAATATTGGAGAGTGTATTCATCTGTTTGGTCATCCCGTCGAGCTGATCAAGAAACCACCAGGCCGCTCCAAACTGTACCTTGGATTTGATTCCTCCTTCATTGAAGTTTCCGGCAAGAGCTGCCAAAACCTCGTTAAATGCCGGATTCAGATTGTATATAATGGTTTTGGCCAGTTTTCCTTCTGAATTCAATGCATCCAGCAAAACGCTCAATCGCTGTGCATAATATGGTTCTCCAATGGCATCATATCCTGCATTGGCGCCCATTTTTCTGAACATTTCTGAATTGTTGTTTCGGGTTGCTCCTACATGAAACTGCTGTACCCAGCCTTTTTCAGCATACATTTTGCAAAGCTCTTTCAGCAAATAGCCGCATAAGGCATCCGGATCGGAAAACATTGAAAGATTACCTTTCAGGAATTCAGAAAACTCTTTTTCAAGAGTATGATTCCATTTTGTGGTATCCGGGAAATATTCAAAGCCATGATCGGCTACTTTTGCTCCTGCTTCCACAAAATAGTTGATTCTGGACTGAAGTGCATTCAACAGGTCCGAGGCTGATGTGATTGAAAATCCGCAGACTTTTTCAAGCTTTTTAATTCCTGAAAGATATTGTTCAGAATTAATGATATTAATATAGGTATCAGGGCGGAAAGCCGGAAGAACAGCTGTGTTAAATCCAATGTTTTTTAAAGCTTTGTGATGAACCAGATCATCAGCAGGATCATCTGTAGTGCACAACGCTTGTACCTTAAAATTCTGAATGATGGATTGTGGTAAAAAGTCAGATGTCTGCAGACTTTCATTCATCTGATGATATAAAGTATCTGCATTATCGGGTGATAAATATTCACTGATTCCAAAAGGGTTTTTGAGCTCCAGATGCGTCCAGTGAAATAGCGGGTTACGAAGGGTATAAGGCACCACTTCTGTCCATTTCATAAATTTTTCGTGATCTGAAGCATTTCCTGAAATAAACTGCTCATCAATACCAAAATTTCTCATAGCTCTCCATTTGTAATGGTCCCCATCCAGCCAGATAGCGGTTGGAGAACGGAAGTTTTGATTGGCAGCAATAACATCCGGTTCAAGATGATTATGATAATCGATCACGGGCATATCTTTGGCATATCCGAAATAGAGATTCTCTGCCTTTGCTGATTCAAGCAGAAACAATTCTCCGAAAACGTCTTTATTTTTAGTGGAATTACTCATTATTTATTGTTACAATCCTGGATTTTAATTGTCTTTTATTTCTGACTTCATGAAAGCCGGCATTTTAAAAACAGAACCCTTAATGAAACCACTAAGGTCCTGTTTGATGATATGAAGAAATTAGCTTTTTATACTCCGCTGAATGCGCTAAAACCTCCGTCAACAGGAATCAATGCTCCTGTGATGAAGCTTGCTGCATCGGAACACAGAAACTGTACAACCCCATTCAGTTCTTCTACATCTCCAAATCTCTGCATGGGTGTTTTCGCCATTACTTTTTTACTTCTTTCGGTTAAGCTTCCGTCCGGATTCAACAGAATAGCACGGTTCTGATCTCCAATGAAAAATCCGGGAGCCACGGCATTAACGCGTATTTTATCTCCAAATTTCAATGCCAGATCAGTGGCCAGCCACTGGGTAAAATTGGTGATTGCTGATTTGGCGGCAGAATATCCGGCTACTCTTGTAATTGCTGAATAGGCAGCCATGGAAGAAATATTAATAATGTTTCCGCTTCCCTTCTCCGCCATTACTTTTCCGAAAACATAGCTGGGGTAAACTGTCCCGTTGATATTGAGATCGGTAACCTCAGCCCATCCTTTCATATCCATATCAAAAAATGACTGTTCGGGTGATAAGGTTGCTGACGGAATATTTCCACCCGCTATATTGAGCAGAATATCAATGCGGCCATACTTTTCTTTTATTGTCAAGTAAGCGGCTTCAAGGCTTTCAATATCCATCACATTGGCTTCTACAGCAAGTGCATCCCCGCCCAAATCTGTCAGTTCTTTTACCCGGGCTTCCAATGTTTCCTGGTTCCTTCCCAGAGCCACAACTTTTGCTCCGGCCTCTATAAAACTTTTGGCAAGGCTGCCTCCCAAAACGCCCGAAGCCCCTGTGATGACTGCTACTTTGTTTTCAATACTAAACAGGTCTTTCATTTTACTTTTTATTATTTATTACAAACGCAGATTAATTTTTTTGTAATTCCGACTGTACTGCGGCCATTACTCCTTCTATCTGGCCCAATGCCAGCATTCTTCCTAAAAATGAATAGCCTGGATTATAACCTTTGTCAACATCTTCTGTTAAAAGCCTACCATGGTCAATTCTCATCGGAAGATCAGGATTTTCTTTTTCAAATACACGGATCACTTCAATGAGCTTTCCTCTTCCTCCAAGGTGATGAGCCTCGATGAAGTCACCGTTTTCACAGACATTTGTACTTCTCAGGTGAACAAATTTGGTTCTGTGGGCAAATTTCTCCGCCAGTTTCGGAACATCATTCTGAAGGTTGGCACTTAGAGATCCGGCACAGAAGGTTAATCCGTTGTGAGGGTTATCAACAGCTTTCAGAAGCCAGTCAATATCTTCTTCATTGGTTACGATCCTTGGCAAGCCCAATAATGAAAACGGCGGATCATCAGGATGTACACACATCTGAATATTCCATTTTTCACAGACAGGCATTATTTTTTCAAGGAAATATTTCATATTCTGACGAAGTCTGTCTTTATCGATCCCATCATACAATGCCAGTAAACTTTTGAATTTTTCTACAGGATTCAATTCACCTTCTTTGATATTTCCGTTCACGAATCCCTGTGTTTTTACAATAACTGAATCTATCAGGTCATTGTTATCTTTTTCTGTTAAGGTATTTTTTAATTCTTTTACTTTTTGAAGGATTTCTGAGTTGTAATCGTTTTCTGCTTCCTTTCTTTGAAGGATATGAATTTCGAAGTACGCAAACTTGGCTTTGTCAAAATAAAGTGATGAAGAACCGTCTTCCCATTCGTGAAAGAGGTCGGTGCGTGCCCAGTCGAGAACGGGCATAAAGTTGTAGCAAACTGTTGTAACTCCTGCTTTACCAAGATTTTCAAGGCTTATGATATAATTTTCTATTAAAGAGTCACGGTCTTCACCTCCGTATTTGATGGCTTCGCTTACGGGAAGACTTTCCACAACAGACCAGCGAAGTCCGTGGCTTTCTATATAGTTTTTATAATCATTGATGGCCTCTGAATTCCAGATTTCTCCGTTTGGGATATCGTGCAGGGCAGAAACAATTCCTTCTACTCCTATTTGACGAAGTATGCTGAGTGCTATTTTGTCTTTTTTGCCAAACCAACGCCAAGTTTTTTCCATAGTTTTAAAATTTAATTCAGATAAACAAAGCAGGTGCTTTTCACACCTACTCTGTTACCGATATGAATGTAGAATGAAATTAATTGTATCCCGGATTCTGATATTTTGCTTTAATATCTGCCGATACTTCCATGGCATCGATCTGGTTCTGAGGAATCGGTCTCAGATAATGAAATGGTTTTATCGTTCTAGTAACCGTTTGCGGAGCATGATCTCCATAAGAAGCTCCTCCAATCTGATAACTTGCCGCATAATCTCCCCACTTCTGTGTACGTACCAGATCATACCATCTGTAGAATTCTCCGTAATATTCACGGGATCTTTCTGCAAGGATATAATCAATGGTAATTACAGATGGCGTAGCAGCAGTCATTGCGGCACTGTTATCTGCTACATAAGCGGTATTCTGTGCATTATTGAACTTCCATTTTCCGGCACGGGCACGGATGACGTTGATAAGATCTCTGGCTGTCATAGCTCCTGAAGCCCCTTTTACAGATGCTTCTGCGGCAATAAAATAGAATTCTGAGAATTTGGCAACGCTGAAAGGACGTGTTAATCCTGCATTCGGATATCCTAAGCCATTTGGATCATCGGTACGGTAAGTTCCTATTTTCCAAAGACCCGGATATACAATTCTGCTGATTCCGTTCGGTGCAATGACCCAGTCTGCTCTTCCTGACAGAGTTCCTGCTCCCACACCACTTTGCCCTGCTCCCGTAGGATAAGAAGGAGTCTGGCTGTCATCATTAAGGAAGCTTAAAATAGCACCTCCTGGTTGTACAGGCAGATTATTGGCATTATAAAGTACGGGAACTGTAGTTAATCCCGTTCCATTCTTGTTCCAGTTTCCTCTGTAAGTGGTTACAAAAGTTCCGTCATAACGGGAATCGTTGGTTTTATCTGCAAAAGTATTTTTAATAACTCCCAAGGTAGGACACATACGAACCCAAGGACGTCCCAAAGGCTGTGATGCTTCTCTCTGTACGGGGCTAACAATGTCTGCTCCTAACCATGCTGTTGTTCTACTACTTTTGATGGCAGTATAGTTCCAGGTCTGCATCCATGCTGCAAAATTGTCCGGAGCCCAGCCTGACCCGAATCCTACAGGATCACTTTCGTTATAGTATGTGCTCGACTGAGTATGATCTGCATACAACATCGATTCGGTATTTCTGTCATTTGAACCTACATTCACATCATAGAAGGTAGGCTGAAGCGCATAAGTACCGGGATTGTTGATTCCTTCCAAGGCAATATCATAAGCCTGCTGAAAATACCATTGGGCATTGTGTCCGTCCGGGTCAGTTCTTGCTGTTTCAGGATACGTTGGAATTCCGTTTGGATTCTGCAGCCACCATCCGTAAGTAAGATAGGCTTTGGCAAGCATTAGTCTTGCTACATTTTTAGTGACACCTCCGGTTACCCTTGGTGATGCCGGCAGATTTTCTATTGCTTTTTTAAGGTCAGCAAAAACAGTTTTTGTGTATACTTCCGGTACGGTATTTCTTACGGAAGAGGTGGAAGGCAAAGTGTTATATTTCAGTTCTCCTGTTCCTAAATCCAGTGGAACTCCTCCATACGTTTGTACAAGCATGAAATAGTAAAAACCGCGGAAGAAACGGGCTTCAGAGATCATAGATTCTGCGATTCCGAATCCTGGTCCTTTTTCAATAATTCCGTTGGCAGTATTGATATACGGGAATACAGAGTTCCAGACCATACTTGTAGGAAAGGTATTGGAATTGATGATACCGTTTCCGGACATATCTAATTCCTTAAAGTTACCGTCAGCACTCTGTGCCCAGGTAGATTCGTCAGTTCCGTTCTGACAATTGCTCATAAAGTAGCCATTGCCGTACAGTAATCTCATCTGCCTGTATAAAGCCGTAAATCCCTGATTAACACCATCCGGTGTATTAAAATAATCAGCGGTATATATTGATCTTGGCTGTTCATCAAGAATTTCATTACAACCTGTAAATGTTAAGGATAAAAAGATTGCTCCTAATAACAGTTTTTTATTAAAATTTATCATGACAATACAGTTTTAAAAGGTTAAGTTAAGTCCCATTAAGTAATTTCTTGTGGAAGGGTTATTGGTTCCTATAACAAGCTGGCGGCTCTGATATCCGCTTACCGCCTGGTTTTCATTTCCGAAAGAGTTCGGTTCCGGATCCATCCCTGAGAACTTATGATACGGTGAGAATAGTACAACAGGATTAGTTACGGTGAAGTAAATTCTTAAGCTGGTAATTTTCAGATCCTTTAAAAAATCTTTGTTAAAATTATATCCTAAGGTAATGGTACGAAGCTTAAGATAAGAAGCATCAAACATAGCTAAAGTAGAAGAATACTTCGGATTATCACCACTCAGATGGCGCCCCGGACGTGGAAAATAAGCTCCTGTATTGTCTTCTGTCCAGTAGTCTACATCTACGTTATTCCCTCTTCCCGTTAATCGGTTAAGATAACTTGCAGATCCATAAATGGTACTTACCAAAATTCCCCCATGCTGGAAAGCTCCGACTGTGCTCAGTTCAAAATTTTTGTAAGCAAAGCGCATATTAAATCCTCCCTGGAATTTCGGAGCCGTATCAAAAATCTGTCTGTCATCGGGTCCAATTGCTCTTACCGGTGTTCCGTCAGCATTATAACCTCCGGTGTAAAGAACTTTGATAGATCCTACAACATCTGCAGCAGTACCCGGTTCCAGAATATTCTGGTAAGGATCGCCTGCCTGCCAAAGACCGATGTACTGATAATCGTATAATGAATTGATATTATGCCCTACAAACCATGAGTTATTGATGTCACGTTCTGTTCCTGATGCAAGCGATAAAATTTTGTTTTTATTGGTATAGAAATTAACTCCTGCTTCCCATGTAAATCCATCCGGATTATCAAAAATAACCCCGTTTAAAGAAACTTCAACTCCTTTATTTTCTGTTTCTGCTACATTGGAAACAATGGAAGACCATCCGCTTGATGCCGGAAGGCTTTTCTGTGTTAACAGGTCATAGGTATGGGTTTTGTAATACTCCACACTCCCCGTAAGGCGGTTGTTCAAAATCCCGAAATCTACTCCGTAGTTTTGTGTTTTTGAATATTCCCATCCCAGGCTTGGGTTAGGCGGCTGATTTCCATATATCCCTGTACTTCCAGCACTTCCGTAGTTATAAGGAGCTACGTTAAATCTTCCCATCGTAGAATATGGATCCACTGCCTGATTGGAAGTCTGTCCCCATCCGGCTCTGAATTTAAGGAGATTAATCACTTTGATATTCTGCATGAAAGATTCATTGGTAACATTCCATCCTAGTGATAATGCGGGATAGGTGTGCCACTTGTTTCCCGGAGCAAGCCTTGAAGATCCGTCAGCACGAAGTGTCGCCGTAAGCATATACCTGTTATCATACGTATACATGATTCTTCCCATCGCTGAAAGCAGGCCTGTTTTCCAGTACACCTGGTCTTCAGGTCGTACGGTAATATCAGCCTGAGGCGACTGTCCTAAGTTATAATACTGGAAAAAGTCTGCCGGAACATTCTTTGCACTCATGTATGAGCTTGTATACTTATTCTGTTCTGCTGAATAAAGTGCTACAGCATTTACTTTATGCTTACCAAATGTACGGTCAAACGTTAAAAGGTTTTCCAACACCCAGTGGTAGGTCTGGTTATTCCCTCTTCCGGCTGCGGAAGGACCTAGAGGATTCGTATTAAAGACTCCTACACCGGAGTAATTTCCGCTGTTTGAAGTACGGTAATCCAACCCTACATTTAATCTGTACTTTAATCCTTTGATCGGAAGGCTGGCTTCCCCGTAAAGATTGTTATAGGATGCGAAGGCCTTAGTCTCATCAATATATTTATCTCCCAAATTCCCCAGGCTCCCTCTTGTATAAATCCATGTCTGATCGATACCGCCAGCTGTACTCATTACTCTTTTCGGAGTTCCGTCTGCATTGTAAGGATTAGCAATAGGAGAATATCCTAAAACAGCTCCCGGGTTTACCCCATTTCCTTCAGAAACGGAATAGTTTGTATTGGTAGTGAAACCGAACTTAAAGATAGATCCCACCTGCTGATCAATCGCCATACGAAGAGCAAATCTTTCATAACTTTGAATAGGGATTAATGCATTTTGCTTGAAGTATGACAAGCCTACATTATAATTTCCACCTTCTGTTCCTCCTGATACGCCAATATCATGACTGGTCATCATGGCAGGTTTATAATACAAACTTTGCCAGTCTGTATTAACACTGCTATTTTCATCTGCCCCGTTGGAATACAAAGGTGTTGTATTTCCTGCTGGAATGGCATAAGCACGCAACTGCGCAAATTTAGGACCATCCATCATCGGGTATTTTGAAAATAAGGTCTGAACTCCTGTAAAGGTGTTATAACTGAATTTAGGTCTCTGTCCTTTTGCCCCTCTGTTGGTGGTAACAAGGATAACACCGTTTGCTCCTCTTGATCCATAAATGGCTGTAGCAGAAGCATCTTTGAGGATATCAATACTTTTGATGTCACTAGAGCTTATATCTCCCAGTGATCCTACGAAGGGAATACCATCCAATACAATCAGCGGGTTATTATCTCCTGTAAGAGATCGTGTTCCCCTGATACGAATCTGCATGGCAGCACCCGGTTTTGTAGATGTCTGTGAGATATCTACCCCTGCTGTCCTTCCTTGTAATGCCTGGGTAATATTGGCAGAAGGTACTTCACGCAGGGCATCTCCTTTTACAGTGGCTACAGAACCTGTCACAGCTTCTTTTCTCTGGGTTCCATATCCTATCACAACAACTTCATCTATTTTATTTTCTTTAGCTACTGTATCTTTCTTAACCTGTGAATATGCTATGCCGCAAGGCAACAGAGTCATTGCAAAAAACAGTGCTGCTCTATTGCTTTTATTGAAATAAAATCGGTTCATAATTATTATTTTAGTATTAGTTGTTGAATAAAAGGCTGTTTAATAATTATAGTTTATAAAATCCTTAGTGTTTATGAGCCTTTTATTTTTTTATTATATATGCATATTCACGATAGCTTCAAACAATTCCTGTTTTCCGCTTTTTGGCTGTGGTTCGCCGATTTCGTGAGCAATTCTCTGAAGATCTTCCAATGTAAGAGTACCTTCCTCGAATGCTTTCCCGTTTCCTTTATCAAAAGAAGCGTAGCGGTCTGTTCTCAGTTTTTTGTAATCCGAATTTTCAAGAATATCAGCCGCTGCCAGAAGACCTTTAGCAAAAACATCCATTCCCGAAATGTGAGAAATGAATAAATCTTCAGCATCAATAGAATTCCTTCTGATTTTAGCATCAAAGTTCACTCCTCCTGTTCCCAGACCTCCTGTCGGAAGCAGAACAAGCCATGCCTGAACCATATCATAATAATCGATCGGGAATTGGTCTGTATCCCATCCGTTCTGATAATCTCCCCTGTTGGCATCAATACTTCCTAAAAGTCCTGCATCAACTGCAACCTGAAGCTCATGTTCGAATGTATGGCCTGCCAATGTAGCGTGATTCACTTCGATATTCAATTTGAAATCTTTGTCTAATCCGTAATGTCTAAGGAATCCGATTACTGTTTCAGAATCATAATCGTACTGATGTTTGGTAGGCTCCATCGGTTTTGGCTCGATCAGGAAAGTTCCTTTAAAGCCCTGCTGGCGGGCATAGTCTCTTGACATGGAAAGGAAACGCGCAAGGTGATCTTTTTCACGCTTCATGTCTGTGTTCAAAAGGCTCATATATCCTTCTCTTCCACCCCAGAAGACATAATTTTCACCACCAAGCGCTATCGTTGCATCTATTGAGTTTTTCACCTGAGTTCCTGCACAGGCTACTACATCAAAATTTGGATTGGTAGAAGCACCGTTCATATATCTTTCATGAGTGAAAACATTGGCTGTCCCCCATAAAAGCTTAATTCCTGTTTCCTGCTGCTTTTGTTTGGCGTATTCCACGATAGTCTGCATATTTTTCTCGTAGTCCTTCCAGTTGCTGGCAGGGTCTACAAGATCAATATCATGGAAGCAGTAATAATTGAATCCCATTTTAGACATGAATTCGAAACCTGCATCCATTTTGTGCATTGCTCTTGTTACCGGATCGTTTCCGATATCCCATGGGTGGTGAATGGTAGGACCTCCGAAAGGATCGCTTCCGTTGGCACATAAGGTATGCCACCATGCCATTGCAAATCTGGTCCAGTCTTTCATAGGTTTTCCCATCACGATCTTTTCCGCATCATAATAGCGGAACGCCAACGGGTTCCTACTTTCCTTGCCTTCAAACTTAATTTTTTCAATACCTGTAAAAAACTCTTTTGTACCTGTTAAAGTGTTCATATTTATTTGATTATTTTTAATTTATTTTTTTTAATTTTTGCGTAGAGATACCCTTCTCACTGATTCTTAAAAGTCAGTAAGCGGATAAAAAAACTGTTGTAATTGTCCTAGATTATTTCTTTAAGATGATGTTTCCATCTGGCATAGGCTTCTAAATATTGTTCTTGTTTTTCGTGTTCCGGCTCTATTACCGCTATTTTTTCAAGTGATGAAAATGCTTCTCTGGAATCTGAATAAAATCCTATTCCCATTCCGGCAGCCCTAGCCGCTCCTACCGCTCCATCGGTATCATAAAGTTCAATAACCGCATTGCTCACACTGGACAGTGACTGGCGAAATATTGAACTTAAAAACATATTGGCATTTCCTGCCCGGATCACCTGGATATCCATTCCGATATTTCTCATGATATCCATTCCGTATTCGTAGGAGAATACAATACCTTCCTGTGCTGCACGCAGAATATCTCCTTTAGAATGTATATTAAAATTAATTCCGTGAATAGAGCAGCTTGTATCTTTATTTTCAAGCACTCTTTCAGCACCGTTTCCGAAAGGAATAATACTTAATCCTTTTGAACCAATAGGTGAAAGTGAAGCCATATCATTCATATCACCGTAAGAAGAAAGAGAGGTTGCAAAATTATGCTTCAGCCAGGAATTTAAAATACCTGTTCCATTGATACACAGTAAAACACCCAGTCTGATCTTTTCCGGTGTATAATTGACATGGGCAAAAGTATTTACCCTTGATAACTTATCATATTCCAGCTGGTCCAAAACACCATATACCACTCCGGAAGTTCCTGCTGTAGAGGCAATTTCTCCAGGGTTAAAGACATTCAGGGAAAGCGCATTGTTGGGCTGGTCTCCTGCTCTGTAAGAAATAGGTGTACCTTCCTTTAAGCCTAATTCTTCCGCTGCTGCCCTTGAAACGGTTGCCTGAATACCGAATGTAGGGACAATTTCCGGGAAAAAACTTTTAGGAATTCCATAGTGGTTAATGATATCTTCCGAGATACAGTTGTTCTTAAAATCCCAGAATATTCCTTCTGATAATCCTTCGATGGTCATTCCTATCTGCCCAGAGAGTCTCATGGCAATATAATCTCCGGGAAGCATTATTTTGTCTATCTTTTCGAAAATTTCAGGTTCGTTTTCTTTTACCCAGGCAAGTTTTGATGCCGTAAAGTTCCCCGGTGAATTTAAAAGATGTGAGAGACATTTTTCTTCACCAATGGTTTTGAAAGCTTTTTCTCCATAAGACACAGCACGGCTGTCGCACCAGATAATTGAAGGTCTTAAGAGGTTCTGATCTTTATCTACCAGAATCAACCCATGCATCTGCCAGGTAATTCCGATTCCTTTAATATCTTCAGCATGTACACCAGATTCATGCATAACAGCTTCATGCGCCAACTTCAGATTGGTCCACCAGTCCACAGGGTTTTGTTCTGCCCATCCTGGATTTATAGCAGTGATTTTCATTTCTTTTTTGGGAGAAAATTCAGAAGCAATCACTTTTCCACTGGATGCCTCTATGAGACACACTTTCACAGAAGAACTGCCAATGTCATAGCCTAGTAAGTACATAATTTTAAAAAAAGGTTATTTGATAAGTTTTGTATTGTTTTTCTTGTAAATTTTAGCATCAAACCTGTAATACCTTGCGGCGCGGTGTGATACATCCTTCTGAATTTCGTCCAAAGGAACAATATAGGGAAATGAAGATATTTTTTTATGGAAATTCTTAATATCAATATTTTTTTCGCTTAAAGCGCTGTATAGCTGATAAAGCTGTCTTATGGTGAATCTTTTGGGCAGCAGCTCAAAAATAATGGAGAAATCAGATTCAATCCATTTTCTGATCTCCATGAAAGATTCACTGATAATTTTATTATGGTCAAATGGCAGTACCGGAACCTCATCAATAGGATACCAGTCTACGGTATCATATTTTGTACTGTTGATCTTGTGATCTATTTTACAAAGGGAAAGATAGGCCACCGTAATGATCCTGTCTATATGATGCTTATATTCCTGATCCATCCATTTGATATCATGCACGTTGCTTGCTCTCATAGGATCTGCAAAGCATTTGAACTGTTTTAGAACCATTTTTTTAATTCCCGTAAGTTCGTGAAGTACTCTTTGTGCAGCATCATCTACATCTTCATCACTAAAAATTAAACTTCCGGGAAGTTTGATCTGTTTTTCCAGTGGTACATCATCAACATGGCGTTGTACTAATAAGATATTCAACCGGTTTTCATGGTCAAATCCAAAGACAACACAATCTACAGAGACATAGGTATGGATAAAGTTCTGATTCATTAGTTTGTTAACATTTTGGTAACATTACAAATATAAAAATTCATCTGAATAAAAAAAATAAATCCGCTATTATCTACTGCTTATCAACGATTTACATATCGAATTTTTATGATATGAATTGTATAAAAAATATGATAAGGTTATCATTATTTTTACACTTACTTATTTCATAAGATATGAATTTACAATCAATTGCAATTTCACAATACTCTTAAAAAGATTATTTTTTTCCGAATAAATATTATGATAAGAAGAGTTAATTTTTTTTTCATTTTGCACAAAAAAAAATGTGAAAAGCACACTTTTTATTATTAAAAAAGAGGTAAATCTTCATTTTCGATTACCGTTTTTTACACTCTAACTACAAATAATTACGAAACAATCAACTTAAACAACAATATGATGTCATAATGCAAACATGAAAATCAGAAATATAAACGGCAAGTTTTTTAATTTGAAAATTTATTTATTTTCTAATTATCAAGGCCTTTCTCTCACCTCTGAATATTTCCAAAAAAAAGAAAACGGAATAACTGGAGGGTATATTTTGGGAAAATTCGTTTATGCCATAATCTTTTGGTGACATAAGCAATAGAAGCGAACAATACCTTAACTAATTTATTATGGAAAATATTTGAAAAACGCACCCCATTTTATAAAAATCAATATTTATATAAATTTTGGTACTAAAACAGTTTATCCTCCGAATCAAAATATTGATATATACTTTCTATCCGCAATAAATCTTCTTTAAAAAAAATCGAGAAATCATCCGTTTGGGGCTCCAGACAGGGATAAGCTGTTGTTTTATCATTTTTTTTTATTTTCAATATCACATAACTTATTGGTTACAAGAGATATACCACTTAGTACAGAATTTACTCTGTTAGTTCGATATTTAAATCCTGTAAATTCAAGATTTTCGGGATATATCGAACTAATTATTTTTCTTTTTGCTTCTATGCTACTGGCTTGGTATAATATTGATAAGTTAGATATAACTGATAGAGCCTTGTTTAAGCGATCATCAACTTTTCCGGGATTAGTATAGACATTTTTTGTAATTCTTAATTTAAAACAAATTTTTATCTTTTAAATTCTCTTACTAATCCATCAAACTATTCAAACGATCCAAATCTTCCTGATCCAGCCAATGCTTATCTGTAATTGTAACCGCTCTTTTTGATCCATCCATATAAATAATGTTTACCGATACTAATTTCAATGTTTCAACAATATCAGTAAGCCAAACATTATCAAAAGACCATGACCCTGAAGCTAAACTTTCAACAGGACCTATTCCCTTTCTGCTCATATTAACCCCCACTCTGTCTTTTACAGCATTTTTACCATAAAAATTGAAAGTTATATATTTAATTGTTTTTTTGCTGAAGTTTAATATTTTAAACTCTGCCCCTGTAAAGGAATAATCTTCTGTAGGAAATGCTGAAATGATGGCAATCCCGTTTTTCTCTTTACTGAAAATCCTATCGTAAACCTCGCTTTTAAGTTTGCGCATATAAACCTCCGAGTATCTTTTTGACCAAGAATCAAGACTATCTTTTTCAGCAGCGGTAAGGCTATTGATTTTAGCTTTTACATCCGCTAATTGTTTTTGTTCGCCCTTCATTACATAAAAAACATTTTCATTTTCCGAATTATCTTCCATATAGTACTTCTTCCCATCAAAATAAAAACCTATCATATCTTTTGTACTCGAATATCCTTTACACTCAGTAATATCTGTTACAAAAAGCATATCCTGGGGCTGATATTTTTTATCATAATCTCCTGTTCGATAACAAGATGTACTAAATGAAGGATAAATAAGGGAGCTGTTACTGCGTAAGACAGTGATGGAATCTTTGGTAAACTGACAGGAATAAAGATGTGCAAAAAAGATTACACTCAGAAACAATAGTTTTTTCATGATTAAAGTTTGGGCAAATATAAGAAAAAAGCGACATGAGATTTTACGGGTATCCTCAATTCTCATACAGATAGGTATACTCTAACCTCCCATAAATCCAGTAAAAAACATCACATTTCAAATATTGTATCTATAATCTTCCTTTACATCCCCCTCCCTCTCTTCCTACTCTTCCCCTTCTGCTCCCCCTTCCACACATTCTTAAAAGAAAACTCAAACTTCCCCACCTTCTTATCAAACCTCAAATACCCCTGATACCTTTTTCCATTCCTATCCACCAGCCCATCCACATACGCCACTTCCCCAACCTTAAGTTTCTCCATCTGCCATTTCTTTAGTTTCTTCCCTCTAAATAACTCCGGAACCTGTCTAAAATCTTCCACTCCCAATCTCCTTACATTTTTATCCAGCAAAAACTCCACATACCTTTTATCCGCATTATACTGCACCCCAGCATTAAACAATGTTCCTCTGGCAGAAAGCATATTTTCAAGATACAGCGGTTTTCCTTCCCTTAGTATTTTTCTCTGTTCTTCATCCAACGTCACTCCTTTAATCACCAGTGGAATCCTGACAAACTCAGTCTTAACCTGAATCAGCTCATTAGTCAGCCTGTCCCTGCTAATAAGTGAAGGTACCTTCTCTCCTGTAATCCTATGGACCAAATCTACCACCCTTCCCATATTCCCATTACCCTTAAGATTTCTTTTATCTTCTTCTGAAAATATATGCCCAAAGAACGGTATAGAAAAATCAGGCATCGTTCTTACAGGATGAAACATAAGTTCCACTTCACCAAAGTCATTAGCCTTTAAAGAAAGCCTTGCTTCAATGCCCCCCCCTTTACTGTTCCCAAATCAATATGTACCGGAACTAACTTATCCGTTTTATAGCCTTTCAGCATAGATTCCAAAACCCCAAGCTCCTGTAATACTTCCTTACTGAGCCTCAGCTTCTCCATCATCTTCCAGTTCACCTGCTCAGGCTTATATAAGTAATTATTAGAAGCGCCCCCTCTTTGATCTTTCATTTCTCCTCCAGCCATTCTATAAGCCTCGACACTCTCAATAGAAATTTCATAGTCTCTCAATTCCCCTCTTCCTTCATCAGAACTGTCATCAATATAATTCTGTAACTGTAAAGCTGTCTGCCCGGCTTCATATTCCGTTACCTTAAAAAATGAAAACTCCCCAGGCTCTTAAAGCTGATGATAAAATCCAGCATAAAACTCTGCAAAAGAATTCTCATTAGAATCAATACTTACTATTTCTGCATTGTTCAGTTCCCTGGGATGTACGCTATGCAGTTCACCATAATCACCTAATCCCTGAACAATTCCAACAGTACCTGTTTCATGATGTAACACCAGTAAAGTATCTGCTTTCTTTTTAATGATATCCGGCTGTTCATTTGTCTCTGTATCCATAATGTTCTTAATTATGCAGATTTCAAATTACAATACAAGACAACTTTCTTACATCAACAGGAGATAAAAGGCTGTACTTGGCTTTGAATAGCCCTAATTGTTTGTAAGTATATACAGAGCATTGTCTCATCAAGGTATTCAACCAAAAAGAGTATATTCAAATTTTGAATATACTCTCTAAAAACTTAGAAAAAAAGTAATAACAGAACTACTTTTTACTTTAAAATGCAAATTATTTTATACTAAAAACATACGCTTCCATTTTGCTACGGAATTTCTGCTTAATTTAAAATGATTTGCTAATTGGGTGGTGGGTGATATCTTCTATTGGGAATCGCAGAGGTTGATTTCCATTTTCCGACTGTTACCATTCATAAAATAGCCAAAATGCCTTTTATTCCGGATCTAAGATATTCCATGGATAAAGAAAAATCACTGGAAATCCAACAAAGCCTGTAGGAAGAAATTAGTATGACCTGGCGGAAGCCTTATCCCCAGGAACATGAAATAGGATTGCCAAGGCAGAAAATTCTATAAGAGAATATATATAATCATTAGCCAATACTCTTATTGCTCTTATTTACGAGACCTTTTTTTAATCCTATTACTGCAAAACCGGCCACAATTCCAATTAATACAGCTACTTTAATGTTTTTAGAAGTATTTAAAGGAGGTCTACCATATATTTTGTGAGGATCTTGAGAAGGCTTAAGTATATTCCCAGATACTTCAGGACCATTCTTTATTTTCATCATTAACCGTACACCCGCTGATGCCGTATTGATTACTACTTTAGGGAAAAGTCTGTAAATTGAAGTAATTGCATAAGATCTGAAATCGGGAAATAAATCTTTTTTCGGTTTCCTAGCTAATTCAACCATTTTTGCAGCAGTATCCCGTGGATCTGAAGCAATGGGAGGTATGCCCATCTTAAATCCTGAGTATTTTGCAGAGTGAAGGTTCCCAGTTGATTTTTGAAGTTGGGGGTATAAATTACACACATGAATGTTTGCATAATTTGAAATTTCGCCTTGTAGACCATCCATCATCCCTTTAATACCATACTTAGTCGCCGAGTATACAGAACTGTAAGGCGCTGGCATATAACCTCCTATAGAAACATTATTTATCAATATCCCCTCATTCTGCTTTTTGAAGATTTTAATGGCATTGTAAGCACCATGCATATAGCCAAATAGATTAGTTTTAATAACCTGTTCGTGAATCTCCATCGGAATCTCTTCAAATTTTCCACTCGCCATTACCCCCGCATTATTTATCCAAATATCAATTCTGCCAAATCGGGACAAGGTCGCTTCTGCTACCCTCTCTATATCTGCAGCAACGGATGTATCAGCCGAAAGTCCCAGTACCTCTACTCCCATTCCTTTGCAAAGCTCAACCACTTCATCTATACCTTTCTGTCCTCTGGCTACGATAACTATATTGCATCCTTCCAAAGCAAAAGCTTCTGCAGCAGCCCTTCCTACTCCACTGCTAGAGCCTGTTATTACGACTGTTTTTCGTAATAGTGTCTGTTGAAATTCTTCTTCTTTTCTCATGTTTACTTTTTTTATTTGGTAAAAAATAGAACATGTATTGTGCCAGATGTGTAATTTTTAAAATACATTGTACATTCATCCAGATTTTAACATTTAAGAATAATAGTGATTTTAGCAAAGGTAAATATCTATCAATTGGTTTTATAAATTCTGATTATCATGTTTTTACATTTACATATTTAATATCCTGCAGCCATTGATTTCATCAAAACTATTACTAAATCACAGGATTTCATCAATAGCATATGATCATTTAGCTTTTGCGCTGGGAACGAAAACTTTTTTTGATTTGACTAAATACAACAATGTGCACTGCCTAGCTGCCTCGGTAGCATATCCCCTACCTTCAATCTTGGTATTGAAATGCCACCCAACATTATAGGTATCGTCTTCTTCCATTGCAAAAAGATGTCCGATCAAGCTATCATCTTCCTTTCTGCAAATTGGGACCGATCTTTGCTTTTCTTTGTCACATCCGTCAATGCCTCTTCCATATTGTAAAGTCTTTCTTCAACAAAACAATTTATACGAGGATCAATCATATAATCTAACAATGCTCCCGCATCTCTTTAGCTGAATCTGCGGACAACCAATCGCTCAGTACTCTATAATGCCATAAAACTAGTATTTAATTTAAGAATGTGCATCTTATCGCTGCATCATATCTTGTTTATATCTTATTTCTACTATTTAATAGCTACTTTGCTCCTCTTTTTGCCCCTTATATTTATAACTTGCCATTTAAAGGAAAATAATTTGTACACAATTAAAAGGCCATTAAGCAAAAACTGATAAAATTCATGTAAAACATTCTTTCTTTAAATAGGAAATATTTAATTTTATAATCAATAATAATATCAGTAAAAGTATTGACCAATCATTAAATGAATCTTTATAAAGAAAAATATATAACGGCAAGTTTTATTGTTGGGTTTTTGGTATGGTTTTTTGCAACTTTTTTATTTAGAGTTGCAGGACATTATTTTTTTATTGTTGAGAACATATTATTAATGGTTATATTGTATATTCTTCTTATACCAGCCTTAGGATTTATTGCAACTTCAGTTTTCAAAAGATTTAAACTCAACAACCTTGAAAGTGTAAAATCTGCGGCTATTATGGTTTTGCCCGGAATGCTATTGGATACATTATGTATACAGTTTTTTGATAAACTATTCCCTAATATGCCGGAAATATATAGTAAAACTTTTGCCTCATGGCTGATGTTTGCCTATGCTGTTGTTTTGATTTTCGGGCTTATTAGAAAAAAATATTCTTCATAGTAGTTATTTTTTATACATATTACTTTTATCATTACTTTAACTAAATGTATGGAACTTGGATTATAGTGATTACAGGTTGCAAAGCTCATTTGGAAATTTAACACTCAATGAGTTCACCGAAATGCAGTGAAAAAATGGAATTTTCTCGATTCTTGATTGGTAATATTAACGGGGAGATATCATTCTTCAGGATGATTTACATTAGCAAAAACTATTCAATTTTGAACTTTCAACTATTTTTGAGACATATTTATTCTAATTATAAGTAATAGTCCAATTTTTGTTTTATTCAGCAAATTAAACGCTTCACAACTCTGTTTTACCGTTTCACATTCAAAGTTATTTATTTACCTCAATCAATATTTATCTTTACATTCATAAAATCATATTACTTTCTGTGACTGAGAAAAAGAAAAACCTTTTGTGCAGACTCAAAAACTAATGTTGATATAGGCAACAGCATGTAAGTTTTCCTATATTTTCATTTATCTTGTCCATTCTTTTTCTTATAAAAAATATTATAAAACACAAAATGATCAAGGAATGAGCCAAAACATGATTGCTGAAGAAGAAATAAATTGGAAAAAACGATACTGGTTTATTTTTTCTGGACAGACTCTTTCAATTATTGGGTCTTCGTTAACACAATTTGTACTCATGTGGTGGATAGCAGATACGACAGGGAGTGTGAGCAAGCTGGCTTTGGCAGGAACTGTCGCTCTATTACCTCAGGCAATATTAAGTCCCGTAGGAGGCGTATTTGCAGATCGTTACAGTAGAAGAATGATCATGATTCTGGCAGACGTGATAAGCGCTCTTTGCGTTGGTATTTTGATGATCCTCTTTATTACCGATCATATTGAACTCTGGCAGATCTATCTTATGATGGCTATAAGAGGTGCTATGCAAGCTTTTCAGTCTCCAGCAGTTGAAGCAAGTACGGCTATGCTTGTGCCTAAAGCTTTTCTCCCACGTGCCGCTGGCCTGAACCAAATCTTAATGGGTGCTACTTTGGTTGCCAGTGCTCCGCTTGGTGCCTTGGCCATAAGCGTCATGCCATTAGGTTGGGCATTAAGTATCGATGTATTTACTGCTCTCTTGGGTATTACACCATTATTCTTTTTCGTTATTCCTCAATTTAAAAAAGAGGAAAATAGCAGTTATCTTTTAAAGGACATTGTATCCGAACTTGGTGAAGGACTATCCATGGTGTGGAAAAATCCAGGACTGAAAAGACTTTTTCTTCTTTTGGGTGGCATCGTTCTTATAATAATGCCCACGTTTACCTTTATACCACTTTTAGTAAAAGATCATTTTAATGGCGGAGTCAATGAAGTAGGTATTATGGAGGCACTTGCAGGAATAGGTATGGTAGTTGGTGGTGTTTTAATTACCATTATTGCTCCCAAACGAAAAATGATATGGATTCTTTGCGGGTTGGGCATGTCCTGTTTTGCGATAAGTCTCACTGCGCTCATGCCTACAAACCTGTTTTGGGCTGGAGTATTTTGGTGGATGGTAAGCTCTATTACTTTTATTTTTGCCAACGCCCCCTTAACAGCATTACTACAGACTCTTGTTCCCAATCAAATTCAGGGAAGAGTATTATCACTTCTGAATATGATAATGGGGCTCGCTGCACCGGTAGGACTTTTGATTGCTAATCCATTGGGTAAATGGATAGGTCTACGCTGGATGTTTATTCTTATTGGGTTTTTAGGAGGGCTGGTTGCATTCGCGGGATTTGCATCCCGTCGACTTAGAGCTATTGAAAAGGATGAAATAATACGATAGAATAAGTTTAGGAATAAATCGAATTGTAGCTACTTAAAAAATTTGCAATTAAAGTTACTTATTAGTTAAAATTGTGTTTTGTTAAAGAACTTTGAAGTCTATTTGAACACTATCGTAAAATAAGAAAACTTGGAAAATAAATTGAATATACTACCTAAATAAATTATCTTAACTTGTAAAAACTGAATTACCTATTGATCTGCAATACGTTTTCCCCTATTTTCCAACTTTTATCAATAAGGTGTTGATGAAGATATTAGAACTTTTCCCCGATTTCTTAAGTACCATTTAAGACCATCTAACTCATACTTAGCTTTCTCAGAAGCCTAGAAAGATTCCGTAAGAACCTAAAGAAAACCACTATATACCACTTTACATTCATTTTGTTCCATAAATTGCTGAACAAGTTCTACAACTATTTTTATAAGATCAGAATTCACATCAAATATATTAGTGAAAAAATATACTTAATAAAATATCTAAATATTCCTTATTATCATTTTATTTATAAATTTTAAAATTATAATGGAATCCTTAATTACTTCGTATAATAAAAAGACTTAACAAAATAAAAATGATTAAACCCCATATCCTATCAAAGAATTAACAATTATTTAGTACTTTAATATTACAGAATCTCACCTCGCATTTTTGGAGAGCGGATTGTTTGTAGAGATGTGCTTTTTAAGCATAAAAATAAATCAAGCTTGAGGGAATCTGGTTCTTAATGCTTGGAAATACAGTAAAGGGTCTAACTATGGTAACAAACAATTTGTAATTCACAGGCACCAACCTAAGGAAAAATTTCTTTTTAACAAATAGGTGGAATATAATAACTACAAACTAACAATAATCCTCACACTACTTTTTTTCGGTTACTACCTCAATAGCTGTTTTGCGTTGGATAATTACACCCTCATTGACAAGCTTTTTAAGAACACGACTTATCACTTCTCTGGATGTACCCAAACCTGAGGCAATATCTTTATGAGTAATTTTTACAGGATTGTTTCCCGTAGCTTCGGCACGTTGACGAATATAATTAAGAACTCTGGTATCCAATTTATGGAAAACGGCATCATTAATCATATTCATAAGTGAAGTAAAACGGCTGTCATATTCACTGTAGAAAAAATTATTTATTGCAGGAAAGTTTTCCATCAATGTGAGTAGGCTTGAAACAGGAATCAGAAGGGCCTTGGAAGATTCTTCAGTACAGGCATATACAGAACTGATGCAGTTTTTAAAAATAGAGGCAAAAGTCATAATACAACTTTCCCCAGGCTTCATATAGTAGTATAGAAGCTCTCTTCCATCATTTAGAGTAAAAACTTTTACAGAACCTTTAATAAGAATAGGGACATAATGAATTCTCTGTCCAGGGATCACAATCTCTGTTCTAGATTTTATATCTGTAATTACACTACATTTTTCAAGTTCATGTATAAAATCCAATCCGAGAAATCCAAATTTTTCAGTTATAAACTGATTATTTATCATAAAATTATTCTATCAATTTTTAATGAATATCATCATGCTCTTATCAGAAAGCATTTCAAATAAAAAGGAGTGCAAATGTATTTTTTAGAACTTTTTTACTTGAAAAAAATTGATAAAATTTTTCTATTATCAATATAATTTAGAAAGATTAATACGAGCCATTTTACTCCGGCTTTATTTGTGAAAGGTCGACACCTAATTTTGTAAATTCTTTTTGTCCCTTTTCAGTAATATAATAATTTCGGTCTACAGGATTATCTTTTGTAATCCATCCTTTCTCCACAAATTGTTCTAAAAGAAGTTGTCCTAATTTTCCGCCAATATGTTCATAACAGATTTTGGCTGGCTTTCTGTCGTTTGATTTGTTCATCGGTATATATTTAGTTTTTCAAATGTGACGAAATTTTGTTGAATGGATGAATTCAAATGTAGGTAACTTCAGCATACTTAGAAGCTTTAAAATTCATAAACCATCATTCTATTTGATAAGTACATTAAGTATAAAGAAATATCATTAAAAACATCCACATATTTTTCAATTAAATTGTGATTTAAAATGGTTAATATATCTTTAATTATATTTTTTAGGTTCCAATAATCTATTTAAAAGTAATGTGCAGAAAGATATATCTAATCATTTCTAAGCCATCTTCTGGATTATTAAAAGGAATGACTTTTAACAAAATACTTTTAAAATCTATTGTTTTTTTAAATTTTTGATATATTCAGTTGGAGTAATACCTTCAATCTGTTTAAATACTCGATTAAACGTTGCTTGGCTCTTAAATCCAGATTCTGTATAAATATAAAGTAATGTCAATTTACTCATATCAACATTATCTAAAAGACTTTTGGTATAGTTTATCCTATGTATATTAATATAATGGTTGAAGTTGATAAATCCTTTATATCGTATAGCTTTTGAAATATATCCACTGTTTATATTAAGATAACTGCTTACAGCAGAAATAGTAATATTACTGTCTTTAAATTGCTCATCACCCTTAATATGATTTTCAATAGTTGAAAATAATTCGTCAAACATTTGAACATCTTTGTCTTCGTGTGAAATTGGAATATTTATTTTCTCCTTTTCTCCAATTTCATTTATAATTTCAAGTTCTCTAATTTTATTTTTAAAATAAACCAAAAAAGAAATCAAAAATATATTTACAGTAATAACAAAAACATCACTGATTTTAACCTTCTCTAAAGGTATTAATAATTTTAGATTAAGAAAATTACTCAGGATAAGACTGACAAAAATCGTAAAAATTGTGTAGATTATATAAAAAACTACAATCCTATTATTGAAAAATATATAAGCACCAAAAGGAATGGGTATTAACCACGCAAAGCTTGCAGCTGAAACATCCCAAAACCTCATGATAATATAAAAATTATATAATGGTGCAAAAACCAAATAATATGCAACTAATTTATCTAGTTTTACTCTGTTACGCAAAGCCCTCCATCCTATAATAATTAATAAAGAAGCAAGACCCGTATAGTAAAATAAAATTTCATCTTTCATATAAAATGTAAACACTATGGCGTAAATCGCCAGAATCGAAGCCATTACATATATATAACTATTAGCCAATCTATTTTTTATAGATCTAATTTTCTCGTCTCTAATTTCTTTAAAAATCATCAAAATTTAGTTTTTGAATAATTGATTACAATCATTTTTAATTTTTGATTAAAATAAACAACTGAAAATCAATAAAATAAAATAAATAAATCAAATATAATATTTGATTTATACATCTATAATCCGTGTCTATAACAAATGTAATTTTGCAATACAATATTTATCTAACAGCAGATAATTACTTTGCAAATAAGATTATAATTATTTCTTTTAATTATTACTTAATTACTCTTTCTACTAAGAAAAGACAAAGAATAAATCTCTGCAAATATATAAAACTTGCTGACAAGAATCTGTTTTTTTATATCTCGAAAGCATTGAATAAAGGGAAAGTTAAAAAGGAATAAAATTTTTATTTAACAGAAAACGAAAAATGAATTTCAGTAAAATTTAACAAAGTATTAGGATAAAACTATTGGATGAATAAAAACAGAATTAAAAAAATACATATGATTTTTGGAAAAGAAAGAGGTTCATTTGTTGAGAAATCAAATTAAAAATTTTCACTCTTTTTACTAGAAACAGCCACCACCAATTATTAATCATACCTTAAAAACACAAATTCATAACAAGTATCCTCATAATTCAAATGAAATACATATAAACAATTTAGTCTTCCAAGATATATAGTAAAAAAAAATATAAATAAATGAACTACAAACACATCCTATCAGGTTTAATGATTACAAATAGCATTATGATGTTTTCTCAAGTTGGTATTAACACTACAAGACCACAGGGAGTATTCCATATAGATGGAAAATCAACGGTATTAACAACTAACCCTACAGATGTACCACCGAACGCACTCCAGGGTTCTGATGATTTTATTGTCACCTCATCTGGTAATGTAGGTATTGGTACAGCTTCACCAAATTCATCAGCAATACTTGAATTGAATGTAAATCAACTAACTAATGGAAATAAAAAAGGATTTTTAGGGCCAAAAGTTGCATTAACTTCAAACATTGACAATACAACGATATCTTCTCCTGCCTCAGGATTACTTGTTTATAACATAGGATCAGAACCTACTTTTACCTATGTTGGGTATGTATTCTGGAATGGGATAGAATGGAGAACACTGAGTGGAGCATCTCTTGCACCTGGTAGTATCAGTAAAATTGATTGTAATAACGTAACACTTTCCCCATCTTCATATATTTCGGGCACACCCTATAATGGAACACTCAGTGTACCATATACTGGAGGAAATTCTGGTATCTATTCAACAAAAACGATAGGGCCTGTTAATGGATTAACCGCTACCCTACCCGCTGGTAATTTTGCTAATGGTTCAGGTACTTTATATTATTCTGTAACAGGTACTCCTACTGTTACAAGTCCAAATACAACTACTTTTAATATCTCAATTGGAGGACAATCTTGTAATGCAGTTGTGGGAGTGGGAGATGATGTAAAAGCAGGCGAATTAGTTTACTATAGGGCTAATGATATATCTGCCAGTATAGGCGGTGGAGGTGCTAATGGTACAACTGAATCAAACTGGCTGAGTGCTAATGTGGACACATCGAATGCTCTTCCTGTGTTAGGAGGTAAACTAAGGCTCGATGGATATTTTAGCAATAGTGCAAATTCAGGTTCTGGTAGAGTAAGTTTTAATCCTAGGCTTGTCAACGTAAGTTCATCACCTGTAAAATTTTGGTTTGCAGCTCTTACCAATGTGGATAGAAATAACGGTGCCAACATAGTTCTATCTCCATCTGGTTCAGGAACCACCACTGTCGGAGGTGGAGGATGGGTAAATCTTGACAACGGAATTTATTCTAATTATGGATCTAATGGTATCATAGCGAGTCCAAATAATTCTATTACTAATACTGGAGACAGCAGCCAAGAAGTACTGACAATGGATCTAAATCTCGATGACAAATGGTACCGAGTTTATTATTTTATTAATATAGATAATAACGACACAATTTCTAATTCAGATGATATTAGAAGAATATATTTATCAATTCAAAGATTATATTAATAATGATGTATGGACTTTAAAGAAATTCACATAGGACAAATAATTAACCATATTGTTACAGAATTCGGGATAGAAATTTCCCGAATTTGTAACTTCATAAAATGTACAGAGAAAGAAATAAAGGAAATGTATAAATCCCAAAGTCTGGACAGCGAAATTCTGTTACGTTGGAGCAAACTTTTGGATTATGATTTATTCAGAATATATTCTCAGCATCTAATATTATTTGCTCCAGTTTCCTCAAAAGCAAACAGGAACCAGCTAAAAAAAATTTCTGTACCTCAGTTCCGTAAGAATTTATATACAAAAGAGGTTATAGATTTTATTCTAGAACAGTTGGAATCAGGAGAAATGACTAAAGAACAAATAATTGATAGGTATAGAATACCAAAAACAACTCTGCACAAATGGTCAAAAAAATATCTAGGATAAGCCTCGCTGGGTCAAGAGTGAATGACTTTTTTTCTTCTATTTTCCGGTCCAGTTAATTAATTATAATGAGAATTTACGAGTAGATAAAAACTAAATAAAATTAATCTCCTATTACAATGAAACCAAACTATAAACTTATATATTCAGACATAATTAAAAAAAAATATCCTCATAAAAAAGATGTATACTGTATTTTTCTAGAAAAAAAAGAACTTTCATTTTTAGATGTTATAAATCTAAACGAAAAAATATTTGGTTCCGATAACTCGGTGGGAACTTTTAATAAAAAGTTTCGCTCATATAGCAAAACAGATATTTTATATATTTTAGAACATCAAAAAGAGAATAATCTTAATAATATACAACTTTCACAACACTTTGGATTAAGTAGAAATACAATAACAAAATGGAAAAAACTTTTCATGATATAAATTAATGGCTATTGGATTGGATTTTCTATAAAAACAAACTATAAATGTAACATAGAATTTATCCAGTATCAGGAAGTATACAAATTTCACCTTCTATTTGAAAATATCTCGATAATTTTGAAACACTTATGCTATGAAAATTGTATTATTTAACTCTTTATTTTTCAAGAATATAGCTAAAATAATTATTAGTTCAACTACTCTTTTAAAGATAATTTAATATATAAATTGTTCTTTCTGACTTTCATTAGAAATTTACGTAAAGTGAATGTATATTTATTCTTTTTACAAAATTTAATTAGTGAATAATTACTTGAAATTTTTAAAAATTTTCGGATTACTTAATTCTTAATGTATTTCGTAGGAGTTATCCCCTCAATTTGCTTGAATACCCTGTTAAAAGTAGTTTGGCTTTTGAAGCCTGATTCCGTGTAAATATATAGCAGTGTAACTTTACTCATGTCTACGGTATTTAAAAGAGTTTTTGCGAAATTTACCCTTTGGACGTTAACATAGTGATTGAAATTTTGATAGTCTTTATAACGTATCGCTTTTGAAATATAAGAACTATTGACATTAAGGTAATTACTCACACTGGAAATAGTAAGATTACTATCTTTAAACTTTGCGTTTTCAAAAACATAAGTATTAATCTCTACAAATAATTTTTCAAACATTTGTAAATCTTTATCATCCAAAGAAATAGGAAGAACTATCTTCTCTTTTTCTTCAATTTCGCTGATAATTTCCAGCTCTCTAATTTTATTTTTATAATACAATAAGAATGATATTACAAAGAAATTAATTATGATGATGGAGATGTCACAAACTTTCACTTTCTGTAATACATCCATAGGTAAACGGATCTTTATTAAATAGGCTAAAAAAAAGCTCATCATTATTGTACAAATGGAATATATTATGTAAAAGATAACAACCTTTCTCTTGAAAAATATATACGCTCCAAAAGGAATGGGTATTAACCAAACAAAGCTTGCTACTGATAGTTCCCAAAACCTGATAACAATATAGAAATTATAAATAGGTGCAATTAACAAATAGTAGGTAACTAGTTTATCCAAATTTACTCTATTCCATAAAAATAGCCGACCAATTAAAAGAAATGCAGAACCGAAAGCAGTATAATAAAATAAAACTTCATCTCTTATATAAAAAGTAAATATGAGGGCATAGCAGGCGATTACGGCAGTCATAAAATAAATATATTTTCCTGCCAGTCTTTTCTTGATTGAAATAATTTCTCTCTCTCTTATCTCTTTAAAATTCATTTCACAAAATTTGAGATCTTCCAATATAGCTATCTTCAGAATTGCGCTAATTTATATAGCTGATCATTAGTGCTTTATATCATGTAGTCAAATCTTAAATCTGACTTTACAATGTGACTTATTCTATATTTATTAGTTATAAATTTACAAAAAAATTAAGAACCAAGCATTGATCTAGGTTAATTAATTTTTGATGGATATTTTTTTTACTTACACATTCCAGTGACTTTATTTACGGTATAATAGAATGTATTAACTAATTAAGAAAATGGATTTAATAATGTTGAAAAATAATTGATTATAACAAAAATTTAAAGGATTTCTGAATAAGCATACATCAGAACTTTTTAAAGAATGTAATCTCTTTTGTCTTGGGAATTTTAAAAAAATATTTGAAATAATGAATTTAAACCAACTTAAGATAATGATTGACTTTTATTGGATTTTTATCTTTATTTTTTTCACTACACTCAAACCTTTGTTTTGTATTTTTTCATGGAATATTAAATTTTTTAGATTACAACAATTATTTTTTATAAGGCCCCCACCTATCTTTTAAACACAAATTCTCTATATAGAAAAAACAAATGATTGATTTATTGTAGGGAAAGATCCATTTCCCTACAATTCTTATTTACTATAAAATTCATAAAATGAAAAAAATATTTTTAAACGTAGTATTTGTATTCAACGTAGGACTTTTCGGACAGGTGGGCATAGGAACTGCAACTATAAATGAAAACATAATTTTGCAAATTGAAAGTCAACCTCGTCCTGGGCAACAGTATTATGGAGGTCTGTTACTGCCACGAGTGCCACTCACATCTACAACTGATTTTTCACCCATAACAGGAACTGCTACAACAGGGCTTATGGTCTATAACACTTCAACTGAAGGTAGTGGTAAAACTGCAGTCACACCGGGTTTCTATTTTTGGGACAATGACAAGCTCCTATGGCAAAGAATATCACAAAAATTATCAAATGAAACCGCGCTGTTTGCCAATCAGGATACTAATACAGATATAAATTCAGGAAGCGGAATCTATGCCGACTTATTTGCAAATGTACGGTTCAATAATAATGTTGCATTATATGAAAAGGTTAATGCGACGACACTCAAAATCAATGATATTGGATATTATAAAGTAATATTAAATTTAGATTTAGCATCTAGTGGTGGAGCGGACAATTTTGGTATCGAAATAGTTGTGAATAATAGTGACAACGTTGTGTCGGATAATATTTATATTCCTGGAAGGTGGGATGATGAGGGAGGACAGGAGACTAACTTTCCTAACGGTAGATCATATATAGTGTATATTCCAATTAATGTTGCTGGTTATACACTAAGAGTTAGAACTTATGAAATTGATCCCTCTACTGATGTGCACTTCAAAAATGCTAATACTTCTACTATTTCAATTGAAAAAATTAGGTAATTATGAAAAATCTATTAACTATTAGTATAATATTGCTACTTACATCCTCTGCTACAGCTCAGGTAGGTATCAATACTTCGAATGTGTTAGACGGTGTAAGTTTGCAAATAGAATCTTATACAAAGGGTATTTTATTCCCACGGGTAGCCTTAACTTCCCGAACCTCTACTTCACCATTGGCCTTGTCCATTCCTACAGGTACTTTTGTCTTCAATACTGCGACAATAGGAACTTTTCTTAATACTGTAACACCTGGCTTATACTGGTGGAGCGCTGCTGATCAGCAATGGACTAATTTAAGCACAAACTTGAATACCATACTTTTGAAGTATACGAACTCTGAATCATCTACAAATTATAATACTAATGAATGGCAAAATGTGAAAATTTTTGGAAACAAGATTATTAACGAAAGCAGTGCGATATATACAATTAATAATACAAATCAATCCGTAACAATAAATAGGGCCGGTTTATATTCAATCTCATCATTGCTATCGTTTGATAGAGAAAGTGGTGGCAATTCAGGACGTCTGTCTTTATCAGCCCAACTATTTATAAATGGAACAGCAGAAGGTACAGAGCAAGTAATATCTCCAGGATATACAGCTTCTGTGGGAAGTGGCAGAGGGCTTTTTTCTCACTCTTTTACAGAATATTTAGATTTGAGTAGCGGGGATATACTGACTTTGAGAATCAAAAGAACTGACGGTACTTTTTCAAGCGGATATGGAACAGCCGAGGTTATATTTCTTCAAAGTGGTGATTCAAGTATTTCAATACAAAGAATTCGTTAAAAATATTTAAATTAAAAAGAAAATGAAAAAAATATATTTCATAATAACATTATTATTATTAACAAAACATTTTGGACAGGTAGGAATTGGAACATCTAATCCAATAACATCGGCAGCACTGGATATTACATCCTCTAGTAAAGGTGTTTTAATTCCTAAGGTTGCATTAATCTCTACGGATAGTAAGCTTCCGTTAGTTGGAACAATTCCTGATGGAGTATTGGTTTTTAATACAGCCTCTTCAGGTACTAGTAATACAGCAGTTTTCCCAGGTCCATATGCATGGGCAAATAATCAATGGAATTTACCTGCAGAACTTAATACTGATAAGGCAAAAGCCGTAAAATTTACTAATTCCGCGTCTAGCACCACAAACTTTAATCCTAGCAGTACTGCAGTAGCTACATCAATTGACATTTTTGGTACACAGGTATTTAATGATGACAATTCTATTTTCGAAAAAGCTAGTGATTATTCATTATTAATTAAAAAAGCAGGACTTTATCTAATTTCTGTTAATCTGGCACTAAAACAAAATCCAGCAGTAGATCAATCTAGATTAGCAGATTATCTTTATTTTAATGTAAACGGAAATCTAGCCTCGGCAAAGATAATAACCTTAGTTCCGCAATATAACCCTGCGCGTGTTAATATTAATGGAAGATTTGCTTTTGGTTCCAATTCTTATGTTTATATACCATCGGGTGCTATTTTGACTTTTCTATCACAACGCTATAAGGATGGATCAAATTACAATGGCACTGTTAATTTTGATAATGCAAGTTTGTCAAGTATAACGGTCATTAAAATTCAGTAATTTTTAAATGGGACAAACAATTTGTCTAAAATATTTAAAACCCAACACATACAATATAAATAAATCACTGATTTACTTTGATTTATTTATATTGTTAAAAGGGGTGGCGGGGAATCATGTTGATAACTAGCTGAATTGTCAGAAGTTTTGCAGCTGGATTTTAATATTGTATAGATAAAATTACTTGAAATTCAAACGATAGAATTCCTTTATCAGTTGGTATCATTATTAAAATGAAAGGTTACCCCTTGTTTTCGACTAGTTCGAACAAGATGATAAAACCTATTTCTTTATATTGATGACTTAATTCAGTATTCTTTTTTTATAAATAGATTTAGTATATCAATCTAATTCTTTAATGACAATCGATAATGGAGTTATCGAATAAACTTTATGGAACATGATCAATACATTTGACTCCTAATTGCCACATAAGCTCTTAGATTCTATAAATAATATGATAAAAAGGGTATTACTACAAGTTGTAATAATACCCAAAAAAATACATAATATTCAGACCTATGTAATTCTATTTTTAAAATAATACTTTATATTATATATAAATTTTCAATGTGTTACCCTAACCGGAAATTATTTACTTACAAATGTTTTTTTTATTAAAAATCGGAAAGTTGTCATCATTCCCAAATCCTTGAAACAAATACCTTAATGCACTTTTCGCCAAAAGCTTAAAAGACCATTACAATCTGAGTCCACTAAGTCAAAACTCCCAGGGATTTCATCCCATTTACTCCAATACGTAACTAAACGTGTTCCAATAGGTGTTTTATCCAGTTCTCTTTTTACATGTTCTGAATATACATCATATAATTTACTGTCAGGATATACGGTATTATCAATTGGAAATGAAGTATCAATATTTTCAAAAAATGAATTAAAAAAGTAGAAAGCTTCATAATCAGAAAAACTAATTTCATTGATATTGGAGTTTATAAATTCAACATTAGTAATATTATTTCTATCTGCTATCTTTTTTGATAATTTAGTGAGTGATGCTCTTTGTTCAACACCATAGAAAAAACCTTTTGTGGAAACTGCTCCTACCAGACAAAATTTTCCTGCACCCGCACCAATATCAAGAACTTTCTTACCTGACTTATCTACCAAATATTCTGAGGCTAATTTGGCAACGGCAATGGGAGTCCAATGCCTACTGGAGACTGCTTTTATTTTATCAGGATATAATTCATTAAAAACATCATCCTTTACATCAATATTCTTTCTAAGCTGTTTAAAAATCATTTTGTAAATTGTATATATTCTTCAGGGGTTAAAAACTTTTCTGTAGAGATATCCATTGAAAAAATCATCAACCAACAATTATAGGGGTCAATGTTGGCATGAGAGGGTTTTATATTTAATCGTTGATTAATTTCCATAATATGACAGTCACATGGAGCTATAAGCTGAAAAGTCTTATTTATTCCATAAACAGTTCCCCATGAAGATTCTTTTCTTACAGTATTTCCCTGAATATTAAATTCAACCAAATGAATTTCTCCTATTTCTTTTTGACCAAAATCTGTAATGCCTATATAAAAATCATATAATCCAATTTGTCTTAACCATAAATGATTTTCTGTATAATAAAGATTTTTAAGAGTAAGCATGTAATTATTTATTTGAATCTATTTTTTTAAATAAATTGAGGTTTAACAATGATAGCTTTAACCGTCTTATTCCTGATATTGATAAAAATTTGTTTTCAAACTTCAGGATGTTCAATTGAGATATTTCCTACCCTTATTCCCTTTTTTAGGGTTGTAGAAAGTATTCTTGAGGTTACAGTTCCAATAATTTGATGATTGTTATTCTAAATTTCATAACCATGTCGGGGAATACCTTTGCTTTCTATTTAAAAACCATTTTTTTTTAAGAACTCCTTTTTCCTCCTCGATTTTGAGAAATCCACTGCTTACAAAATCTTTTGAAAATTTAGTCATCCATCCCAAACCGATTTCTAATGGAGAGCTAAAATCATCAATATCATTTCCATCAAGACATTACCCCAATATCATTACAAATACAGCCATACTATATTTTTCCTGGATAAAGTTTTGACGCATGATTAAAAGTAATTATTTGTATTAATTACAAAGGTCCTTTTCCCTGTATTGAAATTTTCTCCATATGAGAATCATCAAAAATCCCGACTCCACTTCTTACTATTCTATGTTCATACCATACCCCTTGTCATATAGAACAGGTATTTCATAACTGGCAAATTCAACCATTTTTCGTTCAAAAAAATGATGTATAGCGCTAAATTTTTTTTAACCTTCAACTTCCATTTCGTTATAAGCCTATTAAGGATGAATAAGCTCCGGATCGTAAGAAGCTTTCAGTATCAAAAATATTCTCAAGCTTGATCTTAATTATCCAACCCTCCCCATAAGGATCGGTATTTACTAATTCAGGATTGGTTTCTAATTTTGGATTAATTTCCAATACTTCTCCTGCAAGAGGTAGAAATAAATCAGATACAGTTTTTACAGCTTCAACGGTTCCAAATACTTCTTTTTGCTTTAAATTTGCTCCGAGAGTCTCAATTTCAATGTGTACAATATCTCCCAATTCATGCTGGGCAAAATCTGTTATTCCAATATAGGCAAAATTATTTTCTAGTCTAACCCACTCATGGTCTTCAGTATATAATAGATTTTCAGGGATCTGCATTATTTAGTTATTATTAATAGATATGCTTTTCTATACTTATCCTTAGATAATAGTTTTCTTTATGTCAAAAGTAGAAGCTTTGAGAGAATTTTGAAATGACACACATCTGTTTGTAATTTGATTTAAATCAATTTTAAATAGCAATAAAATTGCTTAAATTAGTAATCCATGATTTCAAAGTTTATTTTTAATAATCAGTATCTTTTTGAAGAACTTCCTAAGGATGATAAAGAATTACTCCAGAGCGTTATGCTAGTTAAGAACTATCGTAAAAATGAAGCTATATTTACAGAAAGGACTATTCCTAATGGGATATTTTACTTAAAAGAAGGCAAGGTAAAAAAGTATAAAGTTGATAATGACGGAAGAGAGCAGATTATTTATATTTATAACACAGGAGAATTTTTTGGATATTCAGCTATATTAAGTAATGATTCTTATGGAGACACCACACAAACTATCGAAAACTCTGTCATTGCTTTTATTTCAAAAAAAGATTTTTTCCATATACTAGACCAATCCGTTGCGTTTTCCAGACAACTGCTTAAAAGCCTTAGTCATGAATTTACGGTAATGGCTAATTTGATGACCGTTTTATCTCAACGAACCGTTAGAGAACGGGTTGCACTGAGTTTATTAATTCTACATAATAAATACAAGTCCAATATTTTGGAAGATAAAGTATATATTACATTATCCCGAGCAGATCTTGCCAATATGGTAGGAACTGCTAATGAAACATTGGCCCGTATCCTTCATGGTTTCAAAGAAGATCATCTTATTAAAATGGTGGGACGAAAAATACAGTTGATCGATTTAGAAAAGTTAACCCATATCGCAAATTTATAACTAGGCATAATTTCAATTTTTACAATATTCATTTTTTACTCAAAACAAAAACTTTTTATATTAGTAATAATTTGTCGATTAAAGTTCTACTCAAAATAATTACTCATGTTTAGGCATAAAGGAAAAGGACGAACATATTCTCATAATTTAAAACTAGCATCTATTTTATCGTGTGTAGCCGGATTAGTTAATATTACAGGGGTTCTCTCGGTAAGTATTCTTACAACGAATGTCACAGGACATTTTGCTTATTTTTCCGAGGAACTTTTTCTTAATAATTATAAAACAGCATTTACCTATTTGTTTTATATCCTGTTTTTTTTGCTTGGAGCCTTTATTTCAGGAACCGTTATGGAATTGGCTTCTAGGCAGAAATCACATACTTCCTACATCATTCCTTTGTCTCTTGAAATTATAATTATGCTTTTTGTAAGCGTTTCACCAGAACTATTACCTGATCACGCTTCCTTACCACTTATTATATCTCCAGCTTTACTTTTTGCCATGGGACTTCAAAATGCTCTTGTTACCCGTGTTTCACAATCTGTTGTGAGAACCACTCATCTGACAGGATTATTTACAGATATGGGAATTGAATTGTCGCAACTAATTCTCCGTGGTTCTAAAGCCAAAAAAATACAATTAAATAAAAGCATTTTTCTAAAATTCATGATAATTATTTGCTTTTTTACAGGTGGAATTATTGGAGGCCTAGTCTATCAGTATCTTCAACTAAAAACACTTTTCCTACCTATTACACTATTAGCCATCACATTATGGTATGACAGGATTTTGCTTCGATATTATTATCTGAAAAGAAAGTTAAGATAGGCCTATTGGTTTGGAAATTGAAAATGGTCATCATAAGAATTATTTCAGATTGAATAAAGATCCATGAAAAATATTTTGAACGTGTTTAAACCTGGGATCGAAGTGTTCTTTTAATAAATATTATAGCGTATAGTAGGATTCTCAAATATAAGAAGTCCAAAGGAATCTTTTAGCCTTTCCATTTTAACTTTCTACTACATTATATTTGTTAACTTTAATTCGAGTTACAAAATAGGAGGCCAAAAGAAATAACACTCCAGCGACTGAAATTGCGTAAGACGGATTATTACCTAATACATGTTGATATACCGCTCCAAATGTAAGAGTTTGTATAAGCATTGGCATCACAATCATCATATTAATGACCCCCATATAAACACCTCTTTTTTCCGAGGGTATCGATGGAGAAACCATTGAATAAGGTAATCCCATCATGGCAGCCCAACCTATTCCGAAAAGAACCATCGGCAACAGGATCAGATATTCATTATGGATATGAGGCAAGATCAACAATGCCATTCCTGTAGCAAAAAGACAAAATACGTACACATATTTGGAAGAATACTTTAGTGCAAAAGGAATTAAGAGCAATGCTGAGATCATTGTAATAAAATTATAGAAACCATTCATTAAACCTGTTTGTCCTACCGCAGTTTCTACCAAGTTCAGGATATTTTTTGCCCAGGACAAATTGCTTTGAGAAACTGACAATCCATCTTTTGAAAGCTCAACAAAATAATTTGCTTTCTGTTCGTCAATTTCAGAAACATTATACAAAGTCTGTTTTATCATAGGTGTTACGAATTGCCAGTAGCAAAAAAGTGCATACCATTGAAATAGATAGACCAGCGCCAATTGCCAAAGGATTTTTGGCATTTTAACAATAGCTGTGAAAATATCAACAAAAGGCGTGAGTAGTGTATTATTTTCTTTCTCTGCTATTAGCTTTGCCAATTCTTCCTCAGTTGGGGGAATTTCGGGAGTTTTATAAACTGACCACACTACGGAAGCAATGGAACAGAAAGATCCTAAAAAAAACGAATAATAGACCCAAGCAGGAATACCTCCGGACTGTGAGCTTCCACCAAAATACTTCTGAAAAACAAACAAAGATAGATTAGCCAGCGTAATTCCTCCCCCTACAAAAAGACTCTGCATCTGAAAACCATAGGTCTGTTGTTCTTCAGGTAGCTTATCTCCTATAAACGCTCTGTAAGGTTCCATAGCGGTATTGTTTGCGGCATCCAAAATCCACAAAAGTCCTACTGCCATCCAAATAGAAGAACTGAATGGAAAAACAAATAAAGCTAAACTGCAGAATATTGCCCCCAATAAAAAGAATGGTTTTCTGCGTCCCCATTTTACACTCCAGGTTTTATCACTTATCGCTCCAATCAGCGGCTGAATCAATAATCCTGTAACGGGACCTGCCAAATTAAGGATCGGAAGCTGATCTGCATGAGCTCCTAAAAAAGAATACAAAGGATTAACAGCGGTTTGCTGAAGTCCAAAGCTGTATTGAATCCCGAAAAAACCAACATTCATATTCCAGATCTGCCAAAAATTAAGCTTAGGAATTATTTTTTTATTCATCATTTATGGCTTTACAATTTGATAGTTTTTCCCTAGTACAATGTCTGCTTTCTCTTTGAACCGGCGAATTATATGATGTTCAATTTCCAATACTGTTTCAATAAAATCACTTTGTTCATCGCGGTTTCTTTCCATTCGCTTTTCGTAGGTATCCTTGTAAATACGATCAATGAAAATGCTGAAATCAAATTCATGAATACTCAAAATATAAGTCCCTTCAATAATCAATACCTGAATATCTTCAATATCAATAATTTCCTGAGCGATCGAATTATCCTGATAATAAATCAAAGGTTTTTCAATACAGAGTCTTCCATCTTTAAATTCCTTTATATTTTGCTCAATCAAGTCTAACTGAACTTCTTGCAATCCTACATTATCAATACTTTTTAGGCGGTTCTCATGATTTGTTTTGGGTGGAAGCTTAAAATAGTCATCCATTTGAATCACATAACTTCTGATCCCTTTCTCTTCTAGAATTTTTTTCAGAGCAAATGCTGTGACTGATTTTCCGCTTCCACTTTCTCCGCAGATTCCTAAAGTCCATTTTTCAGTGTGCTTTTCATTCTGCTTTATTATTCTGTAAATATTTTCTGCGGTATCTAGATGTCTTTGCTCCAAATTAATTACATCTCCAATCATTGTTTAATCTGTTATAAAATTAATTAGTTTTTGTTTATATTAATCCGTCAGCATCATTCAACTTCATCAGAAGATATCCGGAAGCTGAAAAACATAATTGATCTGTTCCTGAGGGTATTAAATGATCCGTAGAATAATATTCTTTGAAACTTGCTCCTTTTTCACGGAGAAGACGCTCATATTGACCGACAATCTTTTCCGGAATTTCATAGTACCCTCTTCTTTTCAGCCCAACACAAAGCCATCCAAGATAAATTGGCCAGGAACCTCCGTTATGAAACTGATAGGGCTTATTTTTAAAGTCATAGCTGTAATTGTTTTCCAGTAAGCTCCAATCAGCATCATTTGGGAAGATGATTGGATAAAAGACTGGAAACATCCAATGATTAAACTCTTTGTTTACTTTTTCTAAGAACTGAGTGAAAGAATCGAGATCTACATCAAATCCTAAAAGGATTGCCAAAGCATTTCCTGCAAGATCGAAGCGTTCGTCATAGCCATTGGCATTTAGTGATGCCCATAGATACGGTTTTTCATTCGCTTTCTGATAGGCAGTTGGGTGGTATCTGGTTTCATCAGAATTATTTTTCCTGAAATTATTTTCGATCAGTTTTTTAGTAGTTTCAGCTAAAGATTTCAATTGCTTATCCTCATATATTTCTGCCGCATTTTTCAGAGCCCAATACTGGAGAACATTATCATACAAAACATACCCTGAGGTAACATATTCGTCTGCCCAGTTTCCGCCTAACGGACTATATATAAGACCTCTTTGGTTAAACTCCCAAGTTTTCAGGCAATCAAAAGCTTTATAGATTTTATCTTTTAAAGTCTCTTTTAAATCTTTATCTTTAGAATATATCAAATATTCACAAGCGCCAATAATCCACCAAATCGTTGCATCAGTTCTTCCAACAAGCGTCCCGTAACTCGCCATTTCTCCATACACATTGGAGGGAATCTGTCCGTTATCTGCCTGATGATCCGCCAAAGTTTTTATTGATTTTTCCAAACCATCAGCAATCAGCTGATTTTGAATCAGAATTCCTGTAATTCCTGTCATCATAGAATCTCTTGACCAGACTCTTGCGTAGTTGTCCTTTTGCTCGCAAGATGCAAGAATTCCCTGTTCAGAAACGGCCTGTTCTATAACGTGTAAGGCTTCTTTTGTAAACATATTTTTTTAGTAGAATTAATTATATCAACTGATTTTATTTTAAATTACGATCCGTAACAATCTGACATCTATTGTTCATTATTAAAAATCAAATTTCACGCTCGCTCCGAAAGTCCTTCCCGGAAGTGTCCTCGCTCTGATGATTCCATTCGTACCTTGTAAAGTTCCCTCTTCTGCTTCTGTAATAGCTAATGCATTAAAGACATTATTGGCATTGACGTTTAGCGTTAAATTACTCAATAATCTGTATGATATATATGGATTTACAATAATGTATCCCGGCATAATCAGTTTATTACGGTCCTGGGTATACGCTTTTGTAGATCCCACCGCAAAGAACCCAAAGCTTAACTTATCAATATTCACATTTGGATTAAAGGAATACATCACTTTCGGAGTTCTTCTCGGTATATTGCCTATGATAGTTTGATCAATCGCATTTTTAATTTCAGCGTGGGTATAGGTCAATCCTGCTTTGATAGCAAAGTTTTTATTAAATTTATAGAATCCATCAAATTCTACCCCAAATGACTCGTATTTATTTTCTGTTCTCAATTGGGTGGTCGCTTCGTAATTGGCTTCAATCGTTCTTGCCTGAAACAATGTGGTATTAAGAAAATAGTTTGAACCTCTCAATTTGTAGCCTACTTCAATCTGATTTAGTTTATTAACTTTTACGGCATCTAAAGCAGGATCATCATTATTGGTATAGTTGTATCCTGCAAAAAGAATTCTGTCGGCGGAAGCACTTCCCCCCTGACTTACTCTTACGAAAACTGCGTTACGGGAATTCAAAGCATAATTAGCCCCCAATGAATATCCGAAAATACCATATTTGTAATCAACAGGAACCGTTCCGTTTACTACTTCAACTGCCAGTTCAGGAGTTTCCAAAGTTCCGTTCTGATTAATGTCAATCGCTTTTTTCATATTTTGTATTCCTGAAAAACTTCCTGATACATTTCCAAAATCATATCGTGCACCAAGATCCAAGGTAAGATTTTGAACAGGATTGATTTCAACCTGAGCGTGCGGAGCGATGACAGAATATTGGGTATCGTAAATTCTGTTCACACCTCCAAAAGCAGGAACCCCATAGTTAAGAAGTCCGTTATCTGTGATCTTAGTTCCGGCACTATTCAAAACATCCACAAGTCTCGCTTTATTGTCTGACACTTCCATCAGATAGGTATTCCAATTCCACGAAAGGTTGATATTTTGTGAGCTGTTGTAAACGCCGCCATTCATCTTTACTTTATCCCATTTTTTGCTGACGTTCAAATCACTAAAGAAATTGTTCAGATTATTAATTTTGGTATTGAACAAAACGGTTTTCATATATTTTGCATTGCTATCCACCGCTGTATTGGTGCCTGCATAGACTGCACTTCCATATCCCGTAACAGATTCTAAAATCTCAGATTTACTCCCAACAGAAGCGGGGAATGGGGCTAAAAACTGTCCGTCATTGGCAGCATATCTTGCCTTAGCATCTACTTTCCAACCTGAACCAAAATCATAATTGAATTCCATCCCTACTGCCTTAGATACTGAATGCATTCCATCACGGATATCACTTTTCAGGATTTGTCCGTTTGCGCCAAGGGTAATATCATTTTTGAAATTAGAAGACTGGAGAGCACCGGTTAAGATATTATAATTTCTTAGAGAGCTGTAATCTGGATAAGAATCTGATCCTGAAACAGCGATTGGCATCGGCATATAAGCTGCCGTTCTATCGTCCAAATATTTACCATACACACGGATACTTCCCTTTTCAAATTTCTTTAATAAAGATAATCTGAACTGCCCTCCGTTATTGGAAGTATATCCTGTTTTTCTAGGTCCGTCTCCTCCTCTGTAAAAACCACCGACTCCAATATAAAAATCTTTGCCAAGCGGTGTTCCATAATCGATATCGGTTCTGAAATTTTTATAGTTCAATCCTACCTGCTGGGTAATACTGCCTCCTTCTTTTTCACCGGTTTTTGTAATAAAGTTGATAATCCCTGCAGGTGAGTTGGATGCAAAAACTGATGCAGAACCTCCTCTTAGTGCCTCAACACGAGATACAAAGGTATCAAATCTGGTAAACTGGTCCTGAGTCCCAAAAGCAATATCTCCGAACTGCATTACCGGAAGACCATCTTCTTGAATTAAAAGATATCTTGAACCTCCTGCAGAAACAGGAACCCCTCTCACAGTAATATTTGAATTCCCTTCACCTCCTGAAGATTCGGCACGTATTCCTGGAATGGTTCTGAAAATTTCAGCAGTAGTTCTTGGAGCCGAATTGATAATATCAGCTGATTTCAAGGTAGAAATTGATGTACTCGTTTTAATGGAAGCTTTAGGATTAGAATTTCCTGTAATGACAACTTCATCGATTGTTTTGTTTCTAGTAGATACCGTATCTGCTACTGTTGCCTGAGAAAACATAAAAGCAGCTATGTTCATTGTCCCGAAAATCAGTAGTTTCTTTATTACCTGTGATTCCATAATTTTAATGAGTTTTTGTTATGTCTCAAAAGTATTTTTTTTACGATAGCAAATATGAATTTAAACAGACTGTAAACAGATTGAAAATATCAACCGTTTGCGCAATCGTTTGCGGTGGAAAACTTTTCATTAAATTAACTTTTAATTAACAAATTAAACTCAATTATTTAACAATTATTAACAAAATAAATTAGTATAATTATTCATTATTTCTCCCAATAATTGATGTGAATATTCAAAATGAAAAGAACAACCATAAAAGACCTTGCTGAGATGCTTAACATTAGCGCTTCTACGGTTTCAAGAGCATTGAAAGATCATCCTGATATCAGCAGTTCCGTAAAACTCAAGGTAAAAGAGGCCGCTAAGACTTTTAACTATGTTCCTAATGACTTTGCAATCAGTTTCAGAAAGAAATCTTCTAAAGTGATCGGGCTTATCGTTCCTGAGATCTCTATGTTTTTTCTGCCATCAATCATCAATGGTATTTCATCTGTTCTGAATAAAGAAGGATACCGATTTTTCATCCTATCCTCTAATGATTCTTTTGAGACTGAAAAAGAACATATAGAAACCTGTATTAATTCCAGAGTAGATGGAGTTTTGATCTCTGTGACCAACGAAACAAAGGATATTGAGCATTTAAAAAAATTGAGAGAAATGGAAATATCCACTATAATTTTTGATAAGACCGTAAACCAAGATATTTTTGAATCTGTCACTTTTGATAATGAAAAGAATGCTGAATGGTCTGCAGAAAAGTTGATCGATTACGGATGTCAAAAAATACTGGCAATATTTGGTGATGAAAACTTAGAAATTACCCAAAGCCGACTAATATCTTTCAAAAAAAGAATTGAAGAATCACCTGAAATAGATCTTTGTATCATTTTTTGTAAATCAGCTGATCTGGTAAAGAAAAAATTAGATTTATTACTTGATAATCAATCATTTGATGGTTTCTTTGCTATGAGCGACGAAACACTTATGGGACTTCACAGCTCATTAATAAAAAGGAACCTAAATAATACCAATAAAAAAGTTGTTGTCATAAGCGAAGGAAAACTACCTAAATATCTTGACGAAAATTATGAGTACCTAATCAATGACGGATATGCAATGGGAATATTTGCGGCTAGAAAATTGATGGACACTATCAAAAATTCGTATCCCGATCCTTTAAAAGAATCTACTCAACATTATTATTTATAATTTTTGGGTAGATTTTGAAAAGAGACTTACAAATCCAATTTCTGCTATTTATACTAATATTATTCTTGCTAACTTAATACCACACTTGCAATAGTTAAAATTTTACTTACTTCGACTCAAATGAATCAAGCCCTCGATAAAAGTATTTACAGATGAACTCGCTGAGGCCCATACAACCTAACCGCATCCTTTTTAAAACCCAGAGGTGCCATTTTTATTTACAACAAATTAATTAATGCTTTATTAAAAAAAGAATTCGGGAAAAACATACTTTTTTTAAATATCTTTTTTCCCGAATATAACTTAGAATATGATGATAATTTATAAGGATATTATTTTACTATACCTTTTGCTTTTTCAGATTCTTTCAAATGATGCTCTAAAGTAGGAATTGTCTTCTCTGCAAATGACTTCAATGCAGAGTTAGACCCTTCTGAAGCTTCTTTTTTAAATTCTTTTATATCTTCCTTATGATCATTCACCATAAAATCTGTGTACATTTTATCGAACTCTGCCCCTTTTTTTAACTTCAGCTCATCATATTTTTTTTGCTTTTCAGCATCTAAATTTGTGGGCAGTGTAAGTCCTATTTCTGAAGCCCATTTCATAAGTTCTTTATTAGCATTGGTATGATCAGTAACCATCATTGTTCCTAATTCTTTTACAACGGCATTTCCTCCGTTATCAATGGCAAGTTTACCCATCATCACTTCCATAGTACCACCTCTCGCTGCATTTTCTGCAAATTTCCGATCTTGATCACTGACTAATTTTTGGACATCTTTTGTATTGGACATCGTGATAGAATCAGTAACTGTCATCACAGAGTCTGTAGGTACTGCTACGACCGTAGTGTCCGTAGATTGGCGCTCAATTATTTTTTCCTTTTTTGTGCAGGCCATGACAGCAAAGACTGACAAAAGTGTTAATATTAAATTTTTCATATAATTACATTTTAAGTGATTTTTGAATCCTTGTTAATCTAATCAAGTGGCTTTTTTCCGGTAATAATATTATAAAGAACCACAATAAATGCGATTACCAATAGAACATGTACTAAATATCCTGTACTAATCCTTGGTATGATTCCTAAAATTCCTAAAAGCCATACCACGATACAAATAACTGCTACTAACCATAATAAACTTCTCATAACAAAAAAATTAAAGTTATACAATAAAAATAGTCTTATTACCTATCTCTTGGGACCTCATCTACCCAAAGGTATCTCTTTAAAAATGTTTTATTTATGATTCATGCCATAAACAAAATTCTATTCTTTAATTAGCTTTACACAACCATCATCCATATTTATTTCCAGCATTATTTATGAGGCTGTCTCAAAAGTGAGGCAGTCTTTTTCTTAAAAGTGAAGAAAATCTATATTATTTATAAATTCTGAAATCGAGATGCTATATGTTCTCCATCCAAATATTCATAAATGCTTTCTATTCGTAATAAATCTTCTTTAAAAAAATTCGAGAAATCATCCGTTGGGGCTATTATTTGTATTCATTAACTAAAAAAGGTTTTAAAATTTTTCTTTGTTATTACAAAAAATTTTTCTTCCATTTTGCTACCGTGTTCCGGCTCAATTTAAAGTGCCCAGCCAATTGAGAGTTGTTAAATTGTTGCTGTTTCTGATAATTTAAAATTTCAATAATGTCGGATTTTTTATAAGACCGATGTTTCTGGTTTTCAGACTCTTCTTTTTTGTCGGGGATTCCGAAGATTTTTTTGTTCAACTCAATGATGTCAATGGCGGATAAATTTTGCTTTTCCAACAAAGTTCTGCATTCTTCTTTTTTTTGAGGAAATTTATCTTCCAGAATATCCGCATAAATTGCATGGTAATTAATCGTTAATTTTTCCATAATATTTTACAAACCAAGTCTTTATTAAATTTTAACCGTAAAAATTAGACCTTACCCATTAATTTCTTGTTTTTACAATATACCCATATAATCCCCTCAATTACAATCAGATATTTGAGTTTTTATATTTGCTTACCCATTTGTATAATGTTGTTTTAGGGATTCTGTATCGTTCAATCACTTGGGCTTTCGTCATTCTTCCCGTTACTATCTGCTCAAGTACAAAACTTATAATTTCTTTGGTGTAGATATTTTTGCGAAATTGAGGCAATACTGTCTTTTTTTCTTCTTCTTGTTTTTCGTTGATCGCTGATGGCGCATACAGCATCAAATGATGACTGTAAACCCTGAAGAAATCATACTTTAAAAGTTTGCTCCATTTTAGGAGGATATTGGTCGGAAGATTTTCTTTGAGATACATCTCACAGATGTTTTGATCTGTTTCCTGGAAAAAATTACTGATGCGGGACATCTCTATCTCAAGTTCTGAAACCCTCTTTTCAATCATTTGTCCTATATGAATATCTTTGAAATTCATTTGGTGTTTTTTGTTTTTTCTTAATTATCATCATTTGTAAATTCAGGCCGTTTAGGGCTTTCAACAGGTTATTATCTTTCTTAAAAACTAACTAACATCTCAACCTCAGGTTTGTTGCTGTATAGATCAGACCATATTGAAGTAACAGACTGAATATTTAGTGATGCATAAAGAAATTAACCCTAAAACATTATTAATGTTCTTAATAAGATGTTATAAATTATAAATTTTTAGAATTAATCTTAACATTTGAAAGATTTCCCCTACGTTATACTTCTGCAAAATTATCCTACTTATTTTAGATAAGAAATAATGGATACCTACTATTTTTTTATCCTTATAATTTATATTTTATCTTTTTCAGGATTGTATAAACAGAGACACTTCTGGCGTTTATCAGTAGTAATATGGATCTTAGATACATCACTTAACCCTATCTGGAGTAATTCTATCTATCTCCAGAATCTAAATACCCATCAATACTTTCTATTGGTAATAAATCTTCTTAAAAAAATTGGGAAATGATCCGTTGGGGCTATTTTAAAAATCTTTAGCTTACGATGAAGGGGTTTATGAGGATAATTCCGATATTTGCGTCTGAATTTGAATGAATATTAATGGAAGAATTTGAAGTCCCGGTAACTTATAAAGGTAAAGAATACATTTTCAACGGCCGACTGGCCACATTCACGTATGGCTACAAATTTTATGTAGATGTAGATGGTATCGAAGTGGTTTTTGAGCGGGATGATGAAGGAAATTTGCGGGCAATGCTTCCTGAGAACACCTCTGAAAAAGCGATAGAAAAAGGACTTATCGAAGCTATTATTGAGGTATTTAATGCTCTTTAAATCTACCTTTTTTAAGTTATTCTGATCTATTCAATACTTTTCTGGATTTTAAAGATGAGACTATTTTTTTGATTCGGAATATCATTCAGTTCATCAAATAGTTCTAAGCCACATTTTTCAAGCACTTTTATAGAAGCCAGATTATCAGGTCTTACTACGGCAAAAATCTGATCCTGTCCCAATTCTTCGAATCCATACTGAATGGTATGCATTCCTATTTCTGTAGCATATCCTTTATTCCAGAAATCTTTGTCTATACGGTATCCCAGGTTAAGTTTTACCACATGCCCATATAACCGATAGTTTAAGCCTCCGAAACCTATCACCCAATCAGGGTTCTCTTTTTCAGAAATTGCCCAAAATCCGAACTGATGTTCTCTCCAGTGGTCTGTTAAAGCATCAAAAGTACTTTTTGCTTTCTCAAAACTCATCGCTCCATAGGGATTGTAAAGGTTGGTTTGGGGATCAGCATTGATTTCAAAATATCGTTGAAAATCGTCCTGGTCCGGAGTTTTAAACATTAATCTATCAGTATATTTCATTGGAAAGAGAATTTTACTCTTCTAAATATATGACAATTAGTGAGATGATATTTTTATTTAATGTTAATTTTTTTTTATCAATACAAATATTTTCAGAGAAAAAATAGCTGACTTAGCTCTTTTGAAGTTTTTTCTTTTTTACTTTTTTCTTCTTCTTAAACTGCTCTCGCAGCATATTAATATAACCTGTCATAAAAAGGATACAGCCCGCTACAATGGAAATATGAATCCAGAAACGGCTTGAGAAATCATTCTTCAGGTAGTAATTATAAGCAGAATTTCCAAAGAAATACCCTGCTCCAATAACGAGAAGAGGAATGACAATATAAAAAACACTGATCATCCCAAAAACCTGAAGATGACGGATCTGGGAGGTAAGGGCATAATCCGTAATCCCAACTAAAATAAGGATTCCAAAGAAAACAAATAATAATTCTCCTACCATCAGCATCGATTTCACATCGGTAATCAGCCTTACCTCATCATTGCCTTCATTGACCACTATTTTCACTTTTTCCTGCAGCTTTGGAGCCATTGAATATTGAAATCCAGTATCAACAATGGCTTTAGTTTGATGTCCTGCGTGATTAGCGTAAGTAACAACGGGATAATACAGAGCTCCTTTATTACGTCTGTTTTTCTCCATTTTATAATCTACCACAATAGCGTCCCGGCTATCTGAGAATATATGATCTCCGGCTGTATGAGCCAGATACACCGTTACCGATACCACTAAGATGACCACCTGATAAAAGATAAAACCTACCATTACAATAATCATAGGTTTAAATATGTTTTTAACGCGCTTTTCCCCGGTCCACCATCTGTAAGAAAGAAACAGTATAAAAAGCACCGTAATAATGCTTATGTAGATCGATTGATATTCTTTAATGTGGGCTCCGAACATATTATTTACAGTTTTATTTCATAATCCATTTCAAACAGATATATTCCGATAGCGGGTTGAATAATAAATTAATATTATAAAAAATAAATTATATACTGCATTGATTAGATACCCATAATTATATCCTTCAGTAAAAAATTCAGAATTGAAAGAATGTCCTGAAATGCTGACTACTATACTTATTACCAAAAGACCTAGCCAAAAAATTATAAAACTCCCTGTATTTCCCTTCAGATTATTTATCACTTTTTTATCTTTTATAGAGTATGAATAGATATAATTAGGCAACCATGAAGCTACAGTAAATACCATAGCAAGATTGTATGATATGAAAAAAAGAAATAAAGTAAACACTGATAACGCACAAAAAAAGTAAATAGCTGCAAACCTATTTTTACTCTCTTTCTCATTTTCTTTATAGATAAACAATGGAATGTTCATGAGCAATAAAAAAAACATCACCCAAAAATTGAAGAATGAAAATTTTTCTACACTTTTGTTTTCAAAGAACATATACATATTAAAGATAGCCCATAGGAGATTAATTCCTATCTGCATAAGTGCAGAACGGGTCAAAGGCATTATTTTCCTTTTATTTTCCTGGTATTGTTCATGAACTTTTTTGAGTTCTTCTTGCAGCTCTTTATTTTTATTAAACATGTACTTATCTGATAATTTGCAGGCTTTGTGATCCTTTTGGAATGTATAAAAGCATATCTATAAATGTCTTTCTGTTCATCCCGGATTTATCAATGTCATCATACCCCAGTAAAGATTCTCCCCTGCTGAAATTATCCTGGCTATAGCAGGACGAAAATAAAAACAGACAGGTAAATAATAATGAAAACGAACGCATGATATGATTGTTGAAAACTAATTTTTGATAAAACTCACAAGCCCAAACAAAATAATTAATATACTTATTATCAGAAAAATGATTTTCTCAGTGGTAAATCCTTCACTAACGCCATGGTCCCTATCATAATACACCATAACCTCAGCCTTAGGAATCTCTTTATTGACGCTACTACTTTTATCTGTGAACTTAATATTATGATTATTGTGGCTAAATTGAAGAACAGGATAGTACACATAAGTAAATCTTTTGCTCTTCACACTATCAACACCAATGATATTTGCTTTTACTTTGGTTCCATAGATGATAGGCAAAGAAGATTTATATATTCCATATAATAAATAAACGCCTATTATCAGAAGTATAATTCCAAAAATGTTTTTTAGCTTCATTGAATATACTGTGGGCTAAATCATGTTTTTGTTAATACTGGATGGATAGTCATATTTTATAGAAAGCTACAGAAAAGGCGGTTATGCACATATTATTTTCGGATAATAACAAACTCACTACTTCCTTCCGGTAAATATAATTTTACGGGATAAAAGCTCACTCCCTTAATTTTACCGTTCCTTATAAGTGGGCTTCTTCCCTTTGCATCAATTTCTTTTTTGTTCATTTCTTTTGTATGGCTTATTCTTTCTAAAGCAACTAATTTTCCATTACCGTAGATCTTCATCATATAGTCTTCCAAAGGAGCCATTCTTCCTTTTCTTTCTGAAATCTCACTTTTCTCTTGTTGAACTGACTCCATTAACTCATTTTTTGAATAATAATGAAATACCAAGGTTTCTTGTCTTCTATGATCTGTTAACTCTTCCCATTTACTACCTTCCCCCTCATTCAATACATTCCATAATTTCTGATAATAGTCAACAACTTTTTCCTGTAATTTTTTTTGATCCATCTTACTTAGGTCCTGTCCTTTACTCCATCCCTCTAATTCATAGGGAACCTCAACTGTAAATTTTCCAGTTACTTCATAAAATGGGACTGGTTTATCAATTTTAGGAATAGGAAAACTTTCTAAATATTTATACGTATCTGGCATAGCGCCTTCTCCTACCGGTATTTTTTCATATCTGGCCAAGCCTACTTTCAGAAAAGATAACGTTCCAGGCCCAATCCCATTTTCTTCTCCTACTGTAGGGTAAACTTTTATTCTAAAATTATAAGTCCCACTTTTTAAAACTGCCTGGTTAATATTAATAAGAGTGTTATGCATGCCCGGATCATTACTCTGTTCTACCAAAACATCATTTACATAAGCTTCATAAGGTCCCGGAATAGCAACGTCTAGTCCATAAACTATTCTTTTATCATTCTTATATTTATATTCTTTAAGTTCCATTGTTTCTTTTTTATCTTGTTTTTGACATTGCACCATTAATAATGGCAATAACGCAGCAAATAATAATATTTTACTTTTCATCTTTATGGGGATTTTCTACAATTTGCGCTTTAAACAGCGGTATTTCTATTTTAAAACCGCTGAGTATAGGTACAGGCTCGGGATCTTTTTCCGGTTGATCTGGCTCATTTTCTTCTTCATCTTCTTTTTCTTCTTTAAGAACAAATTTAGTCTTAACAATACCTTCTACACCTTCAAACTCAAAAGTTAAGAATTCTTTTTTATCTGAGACATAATATATTTTAAATTTTGCCGTAGCAGAAGCGGAAATAGAGGCTTCACCCTTTACATCTAAAAACTGTGCTTTTATACTTCCACCAGCTTCTAGACTAATGGACAAAGGAGACTCTATTTGTAAATGTCCACCTGTGAACCCATCTATTGTATGATAGCTCATTCCTTTAATAACATCAATATCCAGCTGAGTAGTAGCAACCAGATCAAAATAGTATTCAGCTTCCAATGTACCTAACTTTAGGAAACTTAAAGCATCACCTACTTTATTAACAGCAGCAACCGCTTTATCCAATCCTTTCACAACCTGACCAACATATGGAATAAACTGTGCCACAAACAATAGATCTAATCTACCTGTAACTCCCACCAAAGGAAGAGCCCCAAATTTAAATTGATAATTGACTCCTACTAAATTAGGACTTTTCTGACTCTGTTTATAGCTCCAGGTTACACCCCCTGTAAATTTAGGTGGTGTAACCTCAAGACGAACAGGAAAACCACCTCCTTTTAGCCTTTTATCTTTTTTTGAGCCGGAAGCCCCTTTCGTTTCCGGCATATTTTTCTTTTTTTTCTCCTGTCTCTGCTTTTGTTTAGCCTGATACTCAGCTTTATTTTTTTCTTTTTGTGCTAGAGTTTGTGGAATCTTGTTCCCACTTTCATCAAATTTCTCTCCTTCTTCAATCTGTTTCATCTGATCTCCCTGCAGATAAGAATCTATGGTATCGTACATGTACATTACATTCTCAATAATATCCTGTAATGTTTTCAGAGTTGTCAGTTCTATTGTCGTAGGATCTCCCTCTCCAAACTTATATTCAGCACCTATAGAAACTTTATATTTTTCCCGAAAATTATCTTTTTTGACTTGATTGTCTACGTCCTGTTTAAAGTTTTCTTTTATCCTTTTATTATGATCTTTTTTGGCAGCCTTTGTGCCATCTTTCTTCTTACCTTTATAGTCTCTTTTTCTATAGTTTTTAGTTTGAGTAACATATAAATATTCACTTTCATCTACACCCAAGTGTGCATTAAAAGTATACTCCAGTTCGGGATATACCTTAATTGCAAGAGGATGTTGAAAACGACATGTTGTAAACTGTAAACCATAATTTATTGGTTGTGCACTAGGAAGCCAGGCATAATCCATTGCCAGCTGTGCTGAAGGTTTCGGATAGCTGACATCAAATGAAATATCATCCTCAGTCTTTTTCAATTTTTTATAATGACTCTCTGGATTTTTTAAAGTAATAACTTTTCCGGTATGATATTCTATTATATTATGATATGTACATTCTTTGGTATTAAGATCTGGCAAATAGATATAAAGATTTTTTTCTTTATCATTTGCAATAATTTCCAGAAGCAATTCGCGATCAATCTGTGACGTTTTTCTTTTAAATACGGGGTATTCTGTAGTATCTAAAAAGGCTGTAATCGTATCATAGCCGCATAGATTAAAGTGTTGCATATTCGTCTCCACCTGGCTGACAACCACTACCTGGTTTGAGTTGGATTCCTCTACTTTTATTTCATCTGTTGCATTTTTATCAACTTTTAATATACAATCCTGTAGAATTTTTTTCTTACCAGGTATGGAATCATGATATACCACAGGATAGATTTCCAGAGATTCTCCGCCCATAGTCTGCCATAGTGGATCTATAAATACTACGAACCTACACTTCTGTATGTTGATTTTTCTCGCAGGAATGCCATCGTATTTGTTACCATCATCCTCTACAAGAAGACCTTTTTTGGCAATGGATGGTGCTTTTTTTGCTTCATGTACAGAAACAGCTCTTTCAAAATAGGTTCCCTGTTTTGATATATCTTCGTTTGTTCTTTCTTCAACTTTATTATTAAGATATTCTACAGCATAAAGATCATCATCAGCATTGGTAAGCCCCAAAGTAATCAGTCTTATTACCTTGTCTTTATCTTTTAACTGTACTTTTATATTATTTCCATATAATGCACTGGTATAGACATTCAGATATACCGATGATCCGAATTTCAATGTTTTGGTAATCACATTATTGTCAGCATCCTCCCATTGTGCAAGCATTACATCAGGCTTCTCACCTTTCGCATTAATAATGACTCCATTCGGATATTTACCCTTAGGTTTTGTACCACTCCAAAACGGCTCCAGATATACAGCTCCTCCACCTTCTAAAAATTCGTCAAAGGTAAATTTCATAGCAGTAGTCCCCATCGTAACGGCTTCGTTGAAGCTTTCTGCAGTAAGCTCAGGTCTTCGATCTCCTATGAGCTGTTGTACCCATCGTACAGAGTCGTAATCAGCTTTAATAACAGCTAAATCATCATCATATTTCTTATTGATCACTTTAACAGCCTCATTATTATCATTGTTAATTTTTGTTCTTTTCTTATCACGGGCTGCGATTCCTTCTTCCCGTTTTTTTACATTGGCATCATAAGTCTCAGCTTTTACTTTACCTGCATTGTAGTCATTATAGTTCTTAAGGATAAAATCAAAGCTTTCCTTTTCTTCTTTTTCTACATCACTGATCTTTTTTGCATGGTTTTTCTTAGCAGCATTTAAATCTTTTTCTTTCTGCTGATCTAAAACATCTTTTCTATCCTTATATTCTTTTATATAAACATTGAAGCTTTCTGCTTTCCTGAGTTCCAGCCAGCCAATATCCTTATGAAATACTTGCCCGGAGTTAGTTTCTATATATATATGCAGCGGAGCATTGTCTTTATTTTCCGTAGTTTCTTTTGCGTTTTCCATGACAATGTATTAGTTGATTGGAATATACTTTTTAACCTTACTTTTTATATTCACAAATGGTAACAATTCAGACAGAACTTCCTTATCCGCATTTTTCACATTCTGAGCAGAAGCTTCAGCGGTCTGCCCGTGATTAGTGATCGTAATACAATCCGGTCCTCCGACAGGGCAAGTAGCTTTACTGTCTTCCAACAAAGCTTTTCCATTATTATCCTGCAGCGTGATCTTTTCATAATAGCCGCTCCATTGGGTGACTACTGCCTGGCAGGGATTATTATTCATTTTCTTGCAGGAGCCGAAAGTATTTTTCTCGAAAGTGGGTCCTATGTCTACATGGGTGGCCATCAGTTTTTTGCCGCCATCCTTCTCATTGATGTAGCGTTTGCTTTGCGTTTTTACAGCAAGTTTATCAGGAGTTGTCCCAAATTTGCATTGGCAGGTCGCTCCTTGGCAAACTAAATGTTTCTCACTCATAGTAATATTGTGTTTTTTTGGTTTTTATATTTTACTGTTCATACAACTGAAAATCGATTTTGTATTCAGTATTTTTTTCAAAAGTTGAGCAATAGCCAGTGATTGAAAATATTTCTTTTGTCTCTTTATTCAGTTTGTACAGAAGATCTATCTGTCCTTTAGGATTGTTTTTATTAAATAGGTTTTCTTCTTCAGAACCCGTTATTTTTAAGGCTATTTTATTCCCTCTTGTATATTCTCTGCTCAACGCAAACTCAGTTTCATATCCAACTTCCTGCGATAATCCTGAAAAGTAGATCTGTAGAAAATCTTTTTTCAAAAATTGAGGATACCCTTTGTAAATTGGCAGAAAAAAGAGTTTATAAAATATATTTCTGTCAAACAGATCTTTTTTCAGATTAAGATCGGTATAGGCAATATCCATCTGCTGTAGGATCTGATCTGTTATTTCAGACTGATAATATTCTTTCAGCTTTGGAAAACTATCCTTTTTCCAACGATTCGCTATCTGCTCATGATTGACCACTTTGTCAAGGCTTCCATTTTTTCCAACTGCAATCTGCAGCGGATATAAAACCTGTTCTGCTTTTTCAAACAGCTGTTCTATGATTTTATCAATTTCCTGATTGTTTACGTATGTTTTTTCCTTAACAAGTTCAACATAAGATGCCGTTCTTCTTACCCTTATTTTATAATGAATCTGTAGATCTTTAGGCTGAAATTTGATGATAACCCCATATATTTTTTCACTAGAGTGCACGGGCAGCTCTAATGAGGCACTTTTCAATAATTTATGATCCCGGATCTTAAACTTATCTGAAGGAATATAAATGTATTCCACATATTTAGGCAGAGACAGGGTCAATAATTCCTGAAGACTACAGTATTTATTATGAAAATCAACCAATTCTTCCGGAGTCAGTTCATATTCCCCGGAAAGTTGTGTAAGGTTCAGAATTCCTTCTACTTTTACTTTTGTATATTCTTGTCTTGCAGGATCTTTCATTTTAATTATAAAGAAATAACATTCAACCGGAAATCTTAAAACTTTTCTAAATCGGAAAAACTTAAATCCTGAATTTTTGGCAATGCATTAATCTTTATCTCTTTTTTCCTTTTGTTTAAGATTTCATCAGAACCTAATTCTTGCTGAAACTCTATTTTCGTTCTGGCGATTAAGTCAATTTTTGTTTCAAAGGTTGTATTTTTCCCATTCCAGAATACTCTTGATATTTTAACCAGTTCAAAATTATTTTTGTTCAGTCTGAACTCATAGCTGCTTTTACGGTCATTAATATTGGTAAGCATTTTTAATGTACCGTCTTCAATAAAAAGCCCTGGAATCGGATTGCCATTATATTCTCCTTTTTTATTGGCCGGGTATTGGCTTTCGATCAGTTTTGTGGAAGAAACCGCCAGATGAAGTTTCTTATCCTGTTGGGAGAGGAATATCTGTACTCTTAACGGTCTGGTATCATCTTTCACATCCATTTCTACCACAATCTTATCATTACGTTTATCGTTATTTAAATCCCCCTCTTCTTCTTGTACCTGAGCTGTATAATTGTCTTTATTAGCTACTTTTTGTGAATACAAACTAGTGTTTGCCAAGAAAAGAAATACAACAATGGATGATGATACTTTTTTCATATTTCTTTTTTTATTGATCAATAAAAGATTAGCTATTAGAAGATTATTTAGCCAAAGGATTACCTATTTTTTGATAATTCTTATAAGTTATTTTTTTAACCTCTCTTACTATTCAATTATTTTTTTGTTTTCATAGTCTGATTTAGACTCATATCCTATTTTCAGATTTACTTTACCAGAACTTATAAGCTCTTCCAGAGTTTTAATATCAGGATGCTTATCCTTCTGTACCCATGATAAACACAGCACTGCAACATTTCATATTATTAAATATCGTTTTAAATGCTTTTGATATATCATCATTCCCAAAGTAGATTTTATTTATATTTATCGATCCACATAATAATATAACAAATCAATGTAAAGACAATAACAATAGCAGAAATAGATACCGGGACCCACCAAAGACTCTGCTTCTCCGTTGCATTGAAATAAAAGAAATAAGACAAGATCAGGATAATAATATTAGCCGCTGCCAGAATGTTCAGCTCAATAAATGCTGCCGGAATCTGCGTACTGCCATATTTATAAGTATAGTATAAATGACCTAAACTGATCAGTTGTATTGCTATTATAATAATAGGAAATATTTGTAATTTATTCATTGTTAATATTTAGTATTAAAAAACACAATTAAGTTTTTACTTTTTGTATTTCTACAGTCTATGCTGCCTTCTTTTTAAACTGATCTAAAGTTCCACCAGCTTTCACCCCTCCTCTTCCTTGAACCAGAGGATAAACTGTATTTCTTAAATAATTTTCCAATGCCGGGAAGTAGATATCCACCTTTCCGCCATGTTTTTTGCTTTCTTTATAAAACGTTAATATCCAAACTGATGCAAGCATAGCATCTTTAGCTCCTTTTGAGTCTCCATCCTTATCAGATTCCCCATGTTTACTCGAATCTTGAACATCATACCCCTGAAACTGGATAATGTTATTTTTCTGATCCCGCACAACATGGGATAATGAATAAGAGTCCTGAACCATGTGCAACATTTTGCCAATATGGAATAATCCGTCATCTCCAGGTGTTTCAAAGCCTTTTTTAAACCATTTTTTTGCCTGATCCACAATCAGTTCTATAACCTGTTGGTTCGTATTATTTCCTGCCGGTGCCATAGAATGCCAGAACTGTTTTGATCCATTATGAGATTCATATGCCATGGTTCCCTTTTTTTCAAGGTTTTTCCATGTCGCATAGTAGCAGGTTTCAATAGAATCTTCATTTGCACATGGTACATCTGGCCATGCGCAGCCTTCATCCAACCTATAGTCATAAACCACACCAGCTACTTTAGCAGCTTGTTTCGTAATATCTTCATGTACAGCCCCACCACCTCTGATCTTAAAGAATTCAACAGTTACTTTTTCACCTGATTTCAGAGTCACAATACCATGATCATCCTCTTTTTCCAGCATATACAATAAGTCACGAGCCTTCATCTCCGTATTCGGATTTTCGTATAATACCTTTGGTTTGAACTCACGGGTACTTCCGTCCTTCGAACGTATTTTTACACTGGCAAATTCAAAACTTTTTGTCAGGGCTTCATTAAATCGGATAAAGTCGGCTGTAAAAAGAACACCTTCATCATCTGGTGCATCTCCACCAATAGAGTCATACTTATTCCTTAGCATATCATCAATATAATGTCCGATTTCTTCCATCACCACTCTGAAAAGCAACCATGATTTCTTCGGATCTTTCTCCGACTCTAAAATTAAATTTTCATTAATATAGATTGTCCCTTCATGATAATAACCACCATGATAATTGGATAGCTTTCGATCAACCTCATATTTTGGATAAGGTAAACTCTTGTTCAGAAGATCCTGCATTAAAGCCTTTGCTGCTTTATGTCGGATATCATCTCCAAACATACTTTTGATCCCTGCTACAAACGGCTTGGATGTTTTATAGTTGAAAATCCTCGTTTCATCAAGATAAGGTATTTTTAACTCCTGATCATTATGCATATAAAGCTCCGATTCAAAGGTAATCACCTCTTCATTATTTTCTGTAGCAGGAATTTCAGGTTCACCATAGATTACTCCATTTTCCTTACCAATCTGAATTACTTTGGAGCCAATATTCTCTATACTTTCTTTGGAATATATTTTATAATTGCCACCAATCTTTTTTGTAATATTTCCTTTTACAATTCTCGTTCTGCTCATCTTCTAAGGTTTAGAAATTGTTACTCTTTTCAGAAGAGTTATTTTTCACCTGTGTTCCGGAATGATGTTCATGTGTACCCTCACTTTGGGATACGATTTTTCCTTTGCTCACCTCATTCCTCTCTTTCTTTGTCTCACTAAGGACATCTCCGTCTATAATCTCCGTCAGCTTCCCAGTAATCATCATACTGGCATCTCCCACTACAGAAGTCATTTTCATAGCGCCAACGCTTTGTGATGAATTCATAGTAACACTTTCCGTTTTGTTCATCCCTACAATATTGCTCTGGTCAGCTCCAACAGTAGTATTCATATTTTGTCCTACATTTACGGTAAGGTTTTCCCCTACATTGAAGGTCATATTTTTAGGAGCGGTCACGGTAATATTTCCTTTACCATCCATCAGATAAGTGTTTCCACTCGGATCTTCAATGAAAATACTGCCTTCTGTATCATTAAAGATGACTTTATTCCCACTTCTGGTCTGGATAGATTTGATATGGTTGTCTACTCCACCTCCTAATCCTACCTGACCATGGAACATTCCTCCCATCGCAAAAGGAAAGTCCGGGTGATGGTATTCGAAACCTACCATAACCTGATCTCCCACTTCGGGAACCGCCACAAATCCTCTGTTCTGAGTGATCTGATCTGTCCCTCCTGCATCCGGGCTCATCATTCTGATAAACTGAGTGGTATTATTTTTTTGCCAGTCAAACTGTACCTGTATACGTCCCTGATTCAAAGGGTCGGTATTGGAAATAACGGTAGCAACCTGTGGCTCTGCTTTAGGTACATGGAATTCCGGGCGCGGAATAAATCCGGTGTCGGCAGCAATCGCTTCAAAATGACCGTCATAATATCCTCTGGCATCTACTTCATGAATAACTTCAGTAAGCATCAGCTTGGTAAAATAGGATGTATCACTTGTATCCGTTTTACGCATTTCCAGATCTACAATACATCCGGGATATAAAAACGGAACGGTCATGTCTCCTGAGGTGATGAAGACCTGTGCGGCCTTACTTCCTGTAGTCCCTTTCTGGGATGAGTCTACATCCATAAATGTAGATGCATTGATAGGAGCTATTCTTAATGATGGGGTTTTAAAAGTATTTTCAGAGATTTCATAAGCTCTTCTTGCAATATCTGAAGTATGGCTTACTTTGGAAGCTCCGGTGGTCAGTTTTTCGTGTTGACTGCTGTTGTATCCATAAAAAGTAGGATTAACGTGCTGTGCCTTCATTCTGATTTTCACATCGCTCAGATTACTGCCATAGACAAGCTTTACAGGTTTTTCCTGTGGAGGCAGCTTTCCGAAATGAAGGATCTCCCCATCATAAAAAAACTGTTCTCCGTAAGATTCGGCTATTCTTGCCAGATAATTGTAGTGAGTCTCTTCATATTGTGAGCTGTAAGGAACATTTCCATAGCGGGCATCTACTCTGAAATCAAATTTCTCCTGCCCCAGCCCTTCTTTGATTACCTCACTGGCAATACTGTTCAAACTTATCGGCTGGGCACCTCCAAAGCTTTGAATATGAGGAGCAGCATCTAAAAGAATGGTTGGGCTAAAGCCTGTAAGAACGATATTTCCAAGGCTTCCTTTTTCCTGGCTGAAACCCACTTCTGTAATCACTCCTACAAAAGTTCTTTCCGGGCCGCTTTCCACATCTTTATATCTGAAAATAACCGTGATTCTTTTTCCTAAAAAGCTTTGTGCTTCTTCCAGGTTGTGGTTTTCTGCACTTCCTAAGGTATCGTGAGCAAGGATCAGATCAAATTCATGATGCTTTACCGCGCTTTGCTTGAGTTTGAAATGTTTGAAGAATCTGATGGCTTTACCTTCTACAAAAATTTCCAGTTTCACCACTCTGTTAATTCCTGCAACAGCGTTTTCAGGAATTCCCTGAGCATTAAATATTTTGGAAGTAGGCTGTTTCGACCATACTTTGTCTTCACTTACTGTAGGATCGTTGGTGTGCAAAGTTTTACCCATAAACTTCGCCTTATTGTCTATTTTATTTTTAGGCAGATTCTCATTTGGCTTCTTAATCATGATATAATTTTTTTTGTGATGTGTTTATATTTTAACTGTTGTTTCAGACATAAGGCCATTTTTTCAAAACAGTTCAGACCTATTACATACTGATCCCGGATGTAATCTGTCGGTATAAAACTGTTTGTAGACGCTAATATCAGGAACAAACCACTCCAATTTTTCCACTTTTAACAACATCATTTTCAATGGTTTATTTTATTATTTGATTTAACTATTTCATGGCTTTATATGGCTAATATATCACCATAAAAAATCACGGCAAAATGAAATAGGATTTTTTTGAAAAATTGTAGTAATTCTACGATTTTTGAACTAATGAAAATAATATGATATAATGAATAGGAAAAGACTAAAAAAAAAGAGTTGAATACCTCTGAAACTGTTTAAAATCCTCAAAAAAACAAAAACACTCAGGAACAAACCAAACCTAGCGGGCAGCCGAAAGTTACAGCAACGGGAAAATACGCTCTATTTATTGGACAAATATTAATTTGGATATAGAAGATCATGTCTTTCTGAAAACGTAGATGACAACATATTAAAAAATAACCATTCTATTAAAAATCACCCCTTTACCCCCTTGCAGAACTGAAAAAATCTGATTAGTTTTATTCCGGCGCATGAGAAGAGCATTTCATCAATCCCGAACTGAGGTATGAGAAAGTTTATTTTGTTATTTCTGATCATTAAAATAAATCCGTTCTGTGCGCAGCAGACCGAAACAAACCTCTTCAGTACAGGAATAGATTCGATCCGTATTCAGCTAAAAATACCGGGGATGGCTGTTGCGGTGAAACAGGGAAATAAGGTTCTTCTTAAAAAAGGTTATGGATTTGCTGATCTTGAACAAAAAATTCCCGCTACTGATCAGACCACTTTCAGGGTTGCTTCCGTTACTAAAACATTTACCTCAACTCTGGTCATGCAGCTTGTAGAAGAAGGAAAACTGAATCTGGAGGATCCGATCAGTAAATATGATCTGGATCTAGGCAATCATTCAATCACTGTAAAACAACTCTTAACACATTCATCGGAAGGGATTCCGGGAAATTATTTTCAATATAACGGCTATCGGTACGGATTACTTGGCACTGTACTTGAAAAGGCTGCAGGAGTACCTTTTTACCGTTTGCTCACAGAAAGAATCCTGATCCCCCTGAATATGATCTCTTCTGCTCCGGCAATAACATTGGACCAGTTCTATGAATACAAGAACAAGTATCCCACAGTACTTCCTTTCTTTGACCATACTTTCAGCCGTCTTGCGAAACCTTATGAGCTTTCTTCCTCAGGAAATGTTAAAAGAATTGAATATCTGAATGAATTTGGTGCATTTGGCGGATTGGCAACCAGTGTCGGCGATTTATTGAAATATTCTGATGCGATTGATCGTAATCAGTTGGTTTCTTCAGCTTCCCAAAAACAGATTTTCAGCCCCAACCGTACGGTTTCAGGATCTCTTACTCCTTATGGGCTGGGATGGTTTGTACAATCTTATAAAGGTGTTGACTATTACTGGCATTATGGGCAGACCAATGGTGAATCGGCTCTTTTTGTAAAGGTACCTTCTCTGGATCTCACACTAGCCGTCCTGTGCAATACGGATAAACTAAGCCAACCGTTTCCTCTTGGTGACGGTGACCTGATGATGTCTCCTGTAGCCAGCCTGTTTTACCGTTGTTTCATCAACAAAAGTAAAGATCCCGATCCTGAACTGGAAAATAAAGAATTAATTGAACAAGCCTCTATGGCCATTGTAAAAGGCGATACTCTGAAAGCTCAAAAAATATATGAAGTATATAAAAAGAATAATAAAACGAACAATAATCAGATCCCAACCGGAAAAATGATTGCAGGTATACGGAATGTAGGCATCGATAAAAATAGTGTACAGCCTTTCACGCTTTCCCAACCTGTTTCTCTGAAAATATATGGTGTAGGTGAAAGATGTTCCGGAGACGGCAGTATATGGTGTGACTATGGATGGATTGAGGATCATTCCGGAAAAAGGATATGGCAGATGCAAAAGCAGCCTTCTGTACATGCTGGCGGCGCGTTAAAAAATCGGAAAGTCACTCAGGAAGTTGTTTTACCTAAAGGAAAATACAGTCTTCATTATCTGTCTGATTCCGGACATGCCTATAATCATTGGGACTCACTTCCTCCCGATCATTTTTTCTGGGGAATTCTAATCTTTGAAAACTCTAAATAACTAAGTCGATTTAAAACTGGACACTGGAAGTTATTTTTAAAATTTCAATAACTCCCAGCCTTCAGTTTAAAATTATTATTCAAAAACTACATAATTAACCTTGTCTACTCCTGTGTTTCCTGTTTTTTTATGATAGGCATATAATATCAGTTCATAATTCCCTGCTGTATTGATGAGATGGCTTCCTTCAAACAGATTAGTCGCCACCAGTGACATATCTACATTTTTAATGAACTTTCCATCTTTTTTAAGAATCCCTTTCACTTCAATTTCATCAGAATTCCATACTCCGCCTTTATCAATCACACAGCCACACATCATCACGATATTCGCCTGGAACTGGAACGGTTTATCTTTAATTGTATTCAGACTTATATACTGATGGGTTCTCGGTTTCAGAATATCAATAATGTATCCTGGAATTTCGAGAATAATTCCTTCTCCTAAAATATCTTTTCCGGGAATTAACCATAACTCAGTACTTACGACAGCCTGAGACTGTCTGCTGTTCAATGGGGAGACCACTTCAATATTAACGAAGGTAGGTTCATCTATATCAATATTGGCTATAAATCCTGCTGTTTGTTCGTCAGCAATTGAATTTCCTCTTACCTTAGGCGTTTTCATAATAAGATCAGTATTCCCCGTGCTTCCGGTTGTATTTCCTTCTGCAAGAATTTTCTGATTCAGTTTGTTTCTGATAATGATGTGAGCTCCTCCCAGCGAACTTCCTATAAATTTGGCGTCCCTTGCTTTTGCCCTGATCATGACTTTGGTCTCTGTACCTGAAACCATCAGGTTGGTACAAAGAAAGGCGGCGATGAGAATTATTGTTTTCATGAGTGTATTGATTTTAAATATTGTTGTTTAAATCTGCTATAGAAAGATTCGCTTTTCAATTCGTGATCTATATCATCCAGATAAGAGAGAATGGTAAGATCTTCCGATATAAGTTGAAGAATTGCTTTTTCACAGCTATCCCAGATCTGCTCCAGCTGAGGCAGCATCTCGATGGCCTTTGGGGAAAGTGAAATAATCTGTTTCCGTTTGTCTGTACGGTCTTTTTTAACCAGCAGATAGCCTTTCTCGCTCATTTTTTTAACAATAACCACTACCGACGGATGCGAATATCCCAGAGGCTCCGCAATATCGGTGATTGAAATTTCTCCTTTTTGTTGCAACAACATCAGGATAAGATACCAGTTGGGCTCTACATCGATTCCGAATTCTTTATAAAATTTTCTCACGTCATGAGACATCCGGTCACTGATTCTTTTTAGTCTGCTGTCCAGTGCTTTGTATCCGAGTTCTTTAATAAAATCAAAATCCATATTGAAATGTTTGCTGTAAATATATAAAAAATACAGTCAACTATATAGTTAACTATATTTATTTTAAAAAAAACATTAAAATACTGAAATACAAAATGATACAAAACAAAACAGTAAGCAAATTAAACCAAATTTAAATACTATCACTTCTATTCATAACACAAAAAGTCAATACGAAATGGCTCTATTTTAATTTTTTACGATACGTTCCCGGACTAACGCCCCGGTATTTTTTAAAAAGCTTTGAAAGATGGCTTTCATCACTGAACTGAAGTTCATATGCAATTTCACTCAGGCGTACACTACTGTATTTCAGATAGGTTTCTACCAATTTAAGCCTATAATCCAACAAATACTCCTGATAGGAAATCCCGGTCTGCTGTTTAAAATACTCCCCGAAATAATTTCCTGAAATTCCAAAATGCCCGGCAATAGTCTGGATATTGGTTTTCTCCCGATCCTTTATGTGCTGCTGAATATAAGCAATGATTTTCATGATGGAAAAAGCTTTTCTGTTTTCCTGCAAATCAGAAGTCTCACTTTTAATGATATTGCGGGCAATAAGATTCAGCAAAATAGAGATACAGTTGCGGATAATGAGATAGTCCTCGGCTTTATGTCTGAATTCCCTGGCAACCTGCATGATAAGGACTTCCGCCAGTTTTTCATCATCCTTATTTCTGAATACACATCCTGCTTTTGCATGATAATTATTACTGATATACTGCAACTTATACAGGTTTTCACAACTTTCAATACGGTCTGCTTCCAGGCGGATTTTATCAATAAATTCTATCGGGCACTGTATTGCAATGAGTTCTGCATCTTCGCTTTCAAAATGATACACCTCCTGCTGCGGAACAATAAAGAGCTTATGCTCTGTAAAATCAATATTCCGTTCATCATATCTAAAGCTCCCTTTTCCTTTGGCGATATACACAAATGAAAGAAAAGCATTTGTTTTAAGCGTAAAATGGCCGCTTTTCAATTTTATTTCCTTCACGTCGATGCCTTCAAGATGTAAACCTTCCATTGTTCAGACTTAATTTTCCTCTAAAAGTACAATTTTACCAGAATATCAAGAGGTTATTTTTGCATAAAAAAAAATGAATATATATCCTAAACGGTGGCAGGCTCTCAATTTCCTGGTAGCCGGAGCATTTCTTTCCCCATTAGACTATTTTATTGTCAACATGGCATTACCTTCTATAAAAAGAGCATTCAAAGCCAGTGATCACCAGCTGCAGATGGTTGTTGCCATTTATGGACTTACTTACGCAGCTCTTGTGGTTTGTGGCGGACGGCTCGGAGATCTTTATGGTCGGAAGAAAATCTTTACAATAGGACTATATCTCTTTTTATTGTCATCGCTTGCCTGTGCGTTCTCCCCGGATATTACCTGGCTGATTATTTCACGATTGTTTCAGGGTATTGGAGCCTCATTGCTTGCGCCGCAAGTATTAGCTTCTATAAGAGTTTTATTCAACAGCCAGGAACAGCCGAAAGCTATCGGGATTTTCAGCTCGGTATTTGGCCTGGCGTCTGTGGTGGGTCAATTGCTAGGCGGGCTCCTTCTCAGTATTCATTGGACCTATTTCTCCTGGGAAATTGTATTTCTTGTTAATGTTCCGGTGACCCTGATCTGCATCCTGGGAATTCATTTCACGATGGATACTGATCATCGTGAAGAAAAGACAGGTATAGATTTTACAGGTTCACTAGTATTGGTTACGGCTCTGCTCATGTTGATATGTCCTCTGATCTTCGGGCAAAAATACCATTGGGCATGGTATATATTCGGAATCATGTTTATCGGAGTTCTTTTCCTGAAAGCTTTTTTGAAATATGAGATGTATTTATTCAAAAAGCAACGGCCTACCCTTATAGATCCTACCCTTTTGCAGCATTCTCCCTTCACATTAAGCCTTCTGATCATCTTCTTTTACAATTTCACAGCAGGGCTCTTTATCTGCTATCCTTATTACCTACAGCAGTTTCTGCATCAAACCTCTATGCAGACAGCAGTTGCCATCATCCCCTATGGAATTGCCTTTTTTGCTGGACCGTTCATCATCCCGAAATTAAAGTGGGCCTCTTATCAGATGATCTATGCTGGTCTGGGATTGCTGATGGGCGGATTTATTCTCAGTGCGCTGGCTTTTTATTTCCAGGAAAGACCCTCTCTGATCACAAGTATTACGTTGTTGATCGCGGGATTAGGACATGGTACCATTATGCCTATCATGATGCGAACCGCTATTTCACTGGTTTCTAAAGATAAGGCTGGTCAGGCTTCAGGTCTGGTGAGTATTGGTATACAGGTAGGAAGTGTAACAGGGGGAGCTGTGATTGGGACTTTATTTTTCAATATGATTAAAGTTCTGGGATTCTCCGGTGCTTTTGCTATCGCAATTGGGATGATCGGCATCTTTCAGATCTTTGGAATAGGAATGACCAGCCGCCTGAAAAAGTACATTCAGCCGTAAAAAATTGAAAAAACATTCAAAAATAACTTACATTTAAATTTATGAACAACACAGAAAAAATCACTAAAGAGATCACGGAATTTCATGAAACGATTGAACAATGGTTCCGGGGAAATTCTGAAAATCAGGAGGCTCTTTATCAGAAACTGCTTTCCGGATTTTCTACGGAATTTAAAATGATCAACGGAAACGGCGATACGGTCACATTCAACATGTTTTCCGAATGGCTTCCAACCGTATACGGAAAATTCCCTGAGCGCAGCGTTCAGGTTCAAGACATAGACGTCAGCCATTCTGATCATCATGGTCTGGCAACGTATACGGAAATTCAGGTTACCGGAGAATCAGCCAACAAAAGAAAATCATCAGCGGTCTTTCTTTTGAATGAAGAAAAAGCGTTATGGTTTCATCTTATAGAGCGTTGGATAGAATAAACAATAATCTTAGCCACAAATGCAGCCATTTTTCCTTGCTGCATTTGTGACTTTAAGATCAATACCAAAGTACTTCTGGTTTTGTAGGATCAGTTGCCAGGCATTTTCTTATTCTGACCAGGGAGAATGCAGAATACAGTCACAGAAGTTTTTCTGTTTGAAATTTGGGATCATAAAAGCACAGACATCTGCTTTTATATTGCCAAAAGTAGTTTCTGTTTTATGTTCAAAACCACCAAAGAAAGCAGGAATGATCTTATTTTTAAAATCATCTCTCGGAAAAGCTTTTATAATTTCTTCTCTGTGTTCATTGCTTAAGTGTTCATATCCTTCTCCCATCACATCCAATCCCACTCCGGAATACATTAAAGCGACTTCATTCTCCTTATGCTCAGCAATTCCAATGGTGGTATGCAGGGCAATGGTATCCCATACCAACTGCAATTTATCCTGTGCGATCCCATGACCTCTTAAAAAATCACGGGCAGCATTCGCTCCGTCTACCTCAAAACGAAGATCAGGGCTGCTGTAATGGGAAACAAGTCCCAGATCATGAAATACAGAGGCCACATACAGCAATTCTGAATCGTGAGCCATACTTTTACGTTTTGCATTCAATGATGAAAACAGGAAAACACGCAGGGAATGGTTGTAAATAAACTCTGTTCCGTGTTCCAACAGAAGTTCTGTGGCTTCTGTGGCAATTTTACTGTCCGGGATCACAATTCCCGCAACTTCTTTCATACGATGTACTGACATAGCTCGAATTATTTTTCTCAAAGGTATTTTGATTCTAACCCTCAAAGAATAGCAATATATACGGATGAAATGTCAAAATTTCGGTTAAACTTCAATCCCGATATGAATGAAGTGGTTACGGTAGTTTACAGGTGCTATTTCCGTATTCTTTTTAAAGAAATGGCTGAACTGCTCAGATGTATGAAAGTTCAGCTGATAAGCAATATCCTTTACGGAGCTGGAGCTGAACTGTAGTAGTCTTTTAGCTTCGGCTATGATCTGCCCGTTGATGATTTCCTTTGCACTGGCGTTGCTGCAACGTTTACAAAGTTCACTAAGCCTTCTTGGCGTAATATTCAGCAGTTCAGCATAATCACTTACGGCATGTAAATGACGGTATTGCTCACTCAGCAGTTCCATAAATCTTCGGTAGATAATATAATCCTGGCTGTCGAATGTTTCTTCTTCCACCAGTTTTATATTCGCCAGTTTAATCATGATGATTTTAAGGTAAGCAGCCATTACGTCAACCTGATTGGTATACTGTCCCATTTCAAATTCTGTCAGTAGACTGTTGCATAAAGACAGAAATTCGGTCATTTCCAGCTGAGTAGGTTCCAACCGTTGATTGGCAGCTGCATTATTAAACAGAACTGCTTTACAGTTACTCGCACTGGTAGGGGCTTTTTCCCAGAAACAATCCCCAAAAGAAATCCAGAGCCCATTGATAGCAGATTGTTTTCCGAAATGATAAATCTGGCCTTTAGACAATAAAAAGACCGTATTTTCTTTGATTTCAAAAGACCGGTCATCTACTGTAAGAATTCCTTTTCCATTTTCTATGACCAGGATGCGATGATAATGAAGTCTGATAAAATTTTCGAAATAAGGAATATTCCCAGCCATCCGCTGTACGGCAAATGACTGATCAATAACAGATTCGTTGACAATCTTTGATGCAGACTTCATTGAAGAAAAGTTTTAATAAAGGTAAGGTTTTCGGATGCAATAATTTCATATTTCTCTATTCTGGAATTTCAAACAGCTATATTAAAATTCTTTCCGGGATGAAAAAATGTTAAAAATGCACTAACAGATGTCAAAATTAACCTGAAATGTCCTTAATTTTTATGCTTAAATACGGTCAGCTGTCCTGCGATTACGGTCAGTAGAATTCCGAAACAGGCAAACAAGCCATAAGAATATCTGAGATCGAATGCTTCAGCAATATATCCGATTAAAGGAGGTCCCATCAGAAATCCTAAAAACGAAATACTGGAGACAAAAGATAATGCAATACTTGGAGCCACAGTACTTACCTGCCCTACAGCACTGTAAACCGACGGTACGCTCAGAGAGCCGCCAAGTCCTATGATCATGAAGGCAATAATACAAACCCAAAGCTCAGGAAAGAAAACACTCAGAAAAAGTCCACTGCTCATCAGCAATCCACAACACTGTAATACGGTCTTTTTCCCAAGCTTTTCTATGACCCGATTTCCTACGAACCTTCCTAAAGTCATCATTAAGATAAAACTCGTATATCCCAGTATAACAAGTTTTTCCGGCGCTTTTACAATGGTTTGAAAATAAACTCCACTCCAGTCAAACATCGCTCCCTCAATAGCCATACTTAGAAATCCTATAACTCCTAGTCCTACCAGTGTGGGATTGACCGATTTAAAAACGGACTGCCTCTGCGGCTCTACCTGATGAATGATATTGGTAAGCTTACCCTTGCTATAGAACCAAAGCCCGGCCACAAGAGCAAATGTAAAGACAAAGTGATAAAAGGTTCCTACATTAATATTGATCGCCAATAATCCCACAACAGCTCCTACCAGACCTGCAAAACACCAGGCCCCATGATAGGAGGACAAAAGGGTTCTTCCGGTGATCTTTTCAATTTCAATAGCCTGTGTATTCATGGCTATATTGCATAGGTTTCCGAAAACACCAAAGAAAAACAATACAAGTCCCAGTACCCAGTAGGAAGGCGAGACTGCAATCAGCAAAAGGCAAACGGGATAGAGTAAAAAGCAGGTCTTAATGATCTGACTGCTCCCGAATCTGCTGATCAGTTTACCCGCCGGAACCATCGTAGAAAGCTGCCCTATCGGCATGAGGAGCAAAAGAGTTCCCAGCTCCGCTTCATTGATTGAAAGTTCATTTTTAATAACCGGAATTCTGCTCGCCCAGGATGAAAAAACAAGACCGTGGGCAAAGAAAAGTAAAAAACAGGCTGCAGGCATTTTCGCATTGTAAGATTCTCTATCGTGCATTTTGACAGGTATTTGATTTAAATTTCCGGTTGCGAAGTTAGGCACAGTCTTTCAAAAAAAGATATTCCATTTTTGATATTTTATATTCCATTTTAAACACCTTATGAAAAAAGAAAAATTAACTGCTTACATTTGATCACGGGAATTTTCCCCATAAAAAGGATAAGTATTCTGAGAAGCCAGCCCCATTCATCATGATAGATATTAAACCAAAATTTGAAGGATTATATATTGAAAAATACAAAGCGAATGATCTCACTGCATTTCATAAAAGTGCAGGTAACCTGAATAAACTGGTCCTTTGTTTTGTATCAGACGGTGAGCTAACGCTTCAGGTCAACACTTCTTCTTTTCATATGAAGAGTAAATCGATGGTCATGCTTTTGCCTGATACGGATCTTGGGCCTGTTTCCTGCAGTGAACCTCTGAATCTGACCGTATTCTTCATTTCACTGGATTTCATCAGTACCTATAGTTTCCTTACCGTTCTTCTTGCCAGTGATGAAATCAAATACAGCCCTGTCATTCAGGTTGATACTTCAGCGGGAAAGCTTATCTGGTCTACTGTCCGGCTGATACAGGAATATCACTCCCGAACAAAAGAAGAAAGCACTGTAGAAGCGGTACAATATCTCCTTTATGCCCTGCTTGAGCTGGTTTCGAAGCTTTATCTTCCGGTTATTAAAAACAACAGCCTCTTGCAGACCCGGAGTCAGAATATTATAGAACATTTTTTTGAATTGCTGAATGAACATGGGCATTTGCAGAGAAGTGTCCTCTTCTATTCTGATCAGCTTCATCTATCTCCTCAGTATCTAAGCAGTCTGATCAAAAAGGAAACCGGAAAGCCCATCAAGCAATGGATCAGCTACAGGGTGATAAAACATGCCAAGGAACTCCTTAAAACGACTTCATTGTCCATCAAAGAAGTAAGCAATCAGCTGCAGTTTGTGGATTCTTCCCTTTTCTGCCGGTATTTCAGACGCTGTACAGGAATTACCGCCAATACCTATCGGGAAAATTATAAGATCAAAAAATGACCCTAAAAATTAAGACTTTCTGTGGCTGTATCGGAGGGAAGAAGATAGGTTCCATTGTATTTTTTTGTAAGTTAGCCCTCTGAAATAAGGAAAATCAACCATGTTAAAAAAAACACTATTGCTCTCTGCATCGCTGACGTTATTGGTTAGCTGCAAAAAAGAAGAAATTTCACAGAAGCCTTTATCACAAGATACGATTCAACAAAACAACACAAAAATTCAGACACCGGAAATTCAGGAAAAGTCTCCCGTTGAAACAGTAAAAACGTTCTTCCAATGGTACAGGGATCATGAAGATCAATTGGATGCTTTCGATACGGTAAAAGGAGGAATCGTTGCTGAAACGGATGATGCCGCCAATTATTATATCGATTTTAAAGAAGTGGAAAAAGAAATAAAGTTCCTTAGCAATACAGGTTTCTTTTCACCTGGTTTTATAAGCACTTATAAAAAGCGATATACGGACGGAGATGAATATTTCAGACAAAACCCAGCTAACGATGGCCCGCCTGCCAATTTCGATTACAATTACTTCTTCCTGACCCAGGAAGATTATCAGTCTGACCTGAAAAACATAGACAGTATACAATTTACAGTAAAACCTGTAAATGACCAGTTATGCTATGTGGAATGCCATCTGAAACATTGTGGGATGAAATTAAAGTATACGCTTATTAAAAAAGATCAATGGATGATTGATGCTATTCAAAATATCAGTTAGTATTCCGAAAAAACAAAAGATCACTTTATTTTAATATCGTTATCCTCTACTTTTCGTTAAATTTGATCTATCAAAACGTAATTTATGAAGACAAAATGGATACCTTATCCTACCATTTTAGAAGGAGAAACCGTTGATCTGATTCCTTTGGAAAAAGAACACTTTGAAGAGTTGTATATAGCAGCGGCAGACAGAGAGCTTTGGGAACTGGTTCCTACAGACTGCTCAGACAGAACACTTTTCAATCAAAACTATGAATCGGCCTTATCTCAGAGAGAAACTGAAAATCAGTACCCTTTTGTAATACGCCACAAAAAAACCGGAAAGCTGATAGGTTCGACCCGTTTTTTTGAGATTTTTCCTTCCGACAAAAAACTGGAAATCGGCTGGACATGGATTACCAAAGATTTCTGGGGGACCTCCGTTAATCTGGAATGTAAATTACTGTTGCTCACCTTCTGTTTCGAAGTACTAAAAACCAACCGGGTACAGCTGAAAACAAAAGATAATAATTTCAGGTCGAGAAAAGCCATAGAAAAAATCGGTGGTGTATTTGAAGGTATTTTCCGTAAAGACAAGGTGCTAAGTGACGGTACCACAAGAAATGCTGCTTACTACAGTATTCTGGATGACGAATGGGAAATGGCAAGACTTAAAATTGAAAATCTGATCAGAGAAAAGCAAAACTCTGTTGAAACCCTATAAAAAATAAAAAGACAGTATAGCCATCCCCTTCACGATGCTATACTGTCTCTTACTTTAAAACCTCCAACCGCTGAATTCAGCTTTATTTTTTTATAAATTTCTTCGAAACAGAACCTCCTTTTTTCAATTCTCCCTGAAGGATGTATCCTCCTTTCGGAAGTTTTGAAATATCAATATTTTCAGGGCTTTCTGCTGTCAGAACAATTCTTCCGTCCAAAGAAGTAACCTTCACGGTTTTAATACTTTCTTTTGAAGCTAAAGTAATAAAATCTGAACCCGGATTCGGATATACCGATACTTCTTCTTTTTTAATTTCCGTTTCAATGGTTGACAATGCCCCAGCTTCCGGATAAGAAACACTTTTCGTCACATTGGTAGTCCCGTTGAAAGTAAAGGTATTAATTGCAAAATTAAATACAATGCCTGCACTCTGGCTTACCCACATATACGATTCATTGGTATAGGAAAAAGGTCCCGGCGTTTGGGTAGCGGTTCGCATTCTTTTTATTCTCACCACATTAGGATAAGTTCCTGTAGGAGTTATGATGGTGCCATACCCATCTACAGTATAGTCTACCTGACCTGTTTCGGTGGAGTTTCCCAGCCCGCCGGTAGTATTGATCTGATAATTATCGGTAAATTGCTGCAGATAAGTAACCGGAAACTTAAAATCAATCAAAGGATCTGTGTAGGTCATGGTAACATCTCCCATTGTAGGCCCGGAATACGTTCCCAGCATCAGAGCTTCCGTATCAGAGATTGAAATAAAGTCATAAGTATCGGAAAGGCTCGGTTTTGTAACTCTGTTGGCTCCTGGAAACCGAAAGCAGTTCGATTGCCCAGGGCAGGCATTCATAGTAGACGTAGAAGTATTAGCCCCTGTATAAGCAGAAAAATTCCACGTCACATTCGCTCCCGAAGGACCTGAAGTTACAGTAAGCGGAACATCTCCGGCTTTAAAAGTAGTAGCTATACCGACTCTGTCAACAGCAGATTTTGTTATAGAAGGCTGTGCATAAACCACCATTCCCGCTATGAGAAATAAGATAGAATTTAGCTTTTTCATATTTGGATATTTTTAAATTGGATAGGTATCTCTTTTTCCTACAAATTTATTTTTAGTTCCAAAAGGGGGCAATCCTGAAAAAAAAGTATTTTCATCTACCTGAAATCCGGTATTTTTTATCTGACAATGATTCCTTATTTTACTGAGGGTCTGGCTGAAAAAAAATATCCGGCATTCTCTTACCGGATATTTCTATTTTTAATTAAATGACTGTCTGTAGCTTAGAGGGGTCTCCTCTGTTTTCTTTTTAAACAGTTTATTGAAAGACTGCGGATGCTCGAATCCCAATGCATAAGCAACTTCCGATACCGAAAAACTGGTCGTGGTAAGGTATTCTTTTGCTTTTTCGATCAGCTTTTCATGAATATGCTGCTGGGCATTCTGCCCGGTAAGGTTTCTGAGCATATCACTCAGATAATGCGGAGAAAGATGCAGTGCTGAAGCCAGAAATTCTACCGTAGGAAGGCCTTTGGTCAATGTTTCCTGTTTATTGAAATAATCTTCCAATATTTCATCCATTTTGGTCAGCAGATCACTGTTGGCGGCTTTTCTCGTGATAAACTGCCGTTTGTAATAGCGATTGCTGTAATTGAGAAGAACTTCAATATAGGAAACAATAAGATCCTGGCTCACTTCATCAATGGCTGTATTCAGTTCATTCGTAATGCTGTCCAGAAGCCCCATCGTAGCCCATTTTCCCCACGGTGGAGTATTTATAGGAAATTTTATAAAAATTCAAAATAAAGCTCTTTCTAAGCATATCTTTGTCAATAGCCATTTTTGTATTATCCACAAGGCTTACCAATGGATGAAGCGGCTTAGGAAGACGCAGCAGATCGTGCAGCTCTGAAATAGAGGAAATTTTCAGCGGACTGTTTTCTTTCTTTTCCATACTATAAATTTAAACTATTTGATAAACAATACGGTATAAATATTCTATTTCTCCTTACCTTTTATAAATTTAGGACAAAATAATCCTCCAATATCATCTGATACAGAATAATATACAGTGATTATATAAACTGTTTTCCAAGCTGTTCTCTGAATGCTTCATCACCTAATTCCAGACGCTGGGCATACAAAGCTTTTGCATCCTCTCCCGCTACATATCTCAATTTCTTTTTACCGTCTGTAGCAGCTTCATATACTACTTCTGCAATCTGTTCCGGCGTTGAAGCGGCATCCATCATGCCTTCCATCTTAGAAAACATAGAATTCGTCATTACTTCATAGGCCTGGCTTGTTGCTGAATCTAATGATCGACTTACAAAATCTGTCTTGATTCCTCCAGGAGAGACCGTTTTAACATCAATTCCGAACGGATTAAGCTCAAAAGCAAGACTTTCACTCCAACCCTCCAATGCCCATTTAGTAGCATGATAAGTTGAGCTTAAAGGAAAAGCGATCAATCCGCCTATGGAAGTTGTAGAAATAAACATTCCACTTTTTCTTTCTCTGAAATAAGGAATAAAAGCCTGGGTAACGCGGATCACACCCAATAAATTCGTATTCAGCTGTTTTACGATCTGATCATCTGTCAAAGCTTCCAGAGGCCCTATAAGCCCATATCCGGCATTATTGTATACCAGATCAATATCCCCCAGCTCAAGTGCCTGATTCACGGTTGTTCTGATCTGTTCCGGATTGGTAACATCCAACGGAAGTACTGTCACATTTTCCAAAGAAGCAAGATCTGCAGCTGCATCTGGGTTTCTCATGGTAGCAATTACCTTCCATCCTTTGTTCTGAAATAATTGGGCAGTTGCTTTTCCTAATCCTGTAGAAGCTCCTGTTATGAAAATTGTCTTCATTTTTTCTTTATTTAAAAATTACATGACAAAGGTCTGCATTCAAAAAAAGGATGAAGTTGCCAAAACGGATGAAGCTGTAGCCAAAATGGATTTTTTAAAACAGACCCATTCATCGTTTTTTTGTAAGTTTGTCCGATCAATTTTTATGGCAGAATATATTCTCGAAAATATCAATTTCAGCACTCTTTCTGTATATGATCTGCTGAAACATACCACAGAGAGTTCCTTTGTAGGCATCACGGACTTTCATGAAATCTACCCCGTTGCCATTGAGAACAATACAGGCATTTTTACAAAGAAATCTTCACTTCAGGATTTTCCGATGGTGACAATCAGTAAGGTTGGCAGCTCGGTTCTCTGTTCCTGTACCTGTGACATTTCTGAGAAGCAGCTTTGCTCACATCAGGCAGAAATCATTCACTCGCTTCTGGAAGAGAAAAATTTCCGGGTCTTTTTTGATGACAACTTTCGTAGAAAGATCCTGATTCCCAAAGCTAAAGGATACGGTCTGGAAAACGAACCGGATTTCGACACCTACTTCCAGATAGAATACCATGAAGGAAAAATTGAAATCCTGCCAAAGATCAGAGAAATGCTTCCGGTAGATGATATGATGTTTCAAAGGGATCTTCTGCCCCAACATTCTTCTAAACTGGATGAACTGGCGCTGTCAGATACAGGTAAAAAGCAGATCCTGGTGATTGGAAAGCACCGCTATTACAACCATCTGACCTTTTCCCTGATGGAAGCAGAGATCACACAAACCGGGAAAATTAAGAACCCCGTTACCCCCGTAGATGCCATGCAGCTCATATGGAAAGCTGAAAAACCTCAGGAGATTAAATTCTATACGGCGATCAATTCTTTTCAAAACAATTACAACGAAGATTATAATTCAGCAGAGCTTGAAGCATTAAAACTTATTGTACAGAATCCTTTGGAGCTTGAAGTATATTATCATGACCGGGAAATTGCAGATACCGTGTCTGCAAGGTCACTCAGTCCTATTGAACTTAACGCTTTAGATGCCGAGGTACAACTTTCTGTATTTAAGAAAGATCCTTTTTACGAAATTACAGGAGAGTTACAATTCAATGACACTTCGATCCCTTTTAAAAATATAGTTCTACGAAACGAGTACTTCATCTATAACAACAACACTTTCAGTCTTGTAGCACATCCTGACATGCTAAAAATCATCAGGTTCTTTAAGGCCAATAATGAAATTCTGCTCATTCATTATTCAAAATATGAGGCTTTTATGCAAAACACATTGCACACTCTTGAAGAACGCATTCATATCAATTACAGCTACATACAGACCGCAACACAAGTACAGCTTGAAGATAAAAATTATCAGATGGAAAAGGTTGTTTATCTCCGCCAGCAGGAAAATTATATTGGAATTACTCCTGTGATGAAGTATGGTCAGGTAGAAGTTCCGGTTTATTCAAGAAAGCAGATTTTTGATACGGACCAGAATGGAAATCCGTTTAAAATAGAAAGAAATGACGCTGCAGAGGCACGCTTTACCTCCCTGATCATGCAGCAGCATCCTGATTTTGAAGAACAGATGGATGGATACCAGTATTTTTACCTGCACAGGGACAAATTCATGGAAAACAACTGGTTTCTTGAAGCTTTTGAAATATGGAGGAATGAAGGAATCACTATCCTGGGTTTCAATGAACTCAAAAATAATAAACTTAATCCTCACCGGGCAAAGATCAACATTCAGATCACCAGCGGGCTAGACTGGTTCAATGCTAAGCTAAAAGTAGGATTTGGGCAAAAAGAAGCCACTTTAAAACAACTTCACAGAACCCTTCGGAATAAAAGTAAGTTTGTACAGCTGGATGACGGTACCTTAGGGATTCTTCCTGAGGAATGGATAGAGAAAATTACCACCTACTTTCAGGCTGGAGAAATCGATGAAGAATTATTAAAAATTCCGAAAATCAATTTTACAGAGATCTCTTCTCTTTTTGAAAAAGAAGTACTGAGTAAAGAGGTCCAGAATGAATTAACGACTTATTCATCCCGGTTTTTAAAGGTTAAAAATATCCCTGAGGTCAATATTCCTGCAGAGCTGAAAACCGAATTAAGGGATTATCAGCATGAAGGGCTCAACTGGCTGAACTTTCTTGACGGATTCAACTTTGGCGGCTGTCTGGCTGATGATATGGGACTGGGAAAAACCGTCCAAATCATTGCTTTTATTTTGTCACAGAGAAAAAAACGGGGGCATACCACCAATCTTATCGTGGTGCCTACTTCCCTGCTCTTCAACTGGCAGGAAGAGATCGAAAGATTTGCTCCTTCTATAAAAATTTTGCTGCATTATGGAGCCGACAGACCTAAAACTACGGCTCATATGCAAGACTATGAAGTCATTCTGACCAGTTATGGAATGCTGGTATCTGATATTCAGTTTTTGAAAACATTCAATTTCAATTATGTTTTCCTCGATGAATCGCAGACCATTAAAAACCCGAATTCAGAGCGATATAAAGCGGCTCGCCTGCTTCAGTCACGAAACAGAATCGTATTGACCGGAACTCCTGTCGAAAACAGCACTTTTGATCTATATAGCCAACTTTCTTTCGCCTGTCCCGGACTTCTGGGCAGCAAACAGTATTTTAAAGACATTTATGCTATTCCTATCGATAAATTTGAGTATAGTAAACGAGCACTGGAACTTCAGCAGAAAATAAAACCATTTATTCTCAGAAGAACAAAAAAACAGGTAGCTAAAGAACTTCCTGAAAAAACAGAAACCGTTATCTATTGTGAGATGAATGCTGAACAACGCAAGATCTATGATGCTTATGAAAAAGAGCTGCGTGAGTTTATTGCCGCAAATGACGAGGATGATCTCAACAAAAACAGTATGCATGTTCTTACTGGGCTTACGAGACTCCGGCAGATCTGTAATTCCCCTGTCCTGATCAAAGAAGGATACTCGGGAGAGCATTCAGTAAAAATCGAGATCCTGATGGAACAGATCCTCGGGAAATCAAAAGATCATAAAATCCTGGTATTCTCTCAGTTTGTCGGAATGCTGGACCTGATTAAAGCTGAACTTGAAAAGCAGGGCATCCGGTTTGAATATCTTACAGGGCAGACGAAAGACAGAGGGGAAAAAGTATCCAATTTTCAGGATAATAAAGAAATACGGGTATTCCTGATCAGTTTAAAAGCAGGGGGTGTAGGGCTCAACCTTACCCAGGCTGACTATATTTATCTTGTAGATCCATGGTGGAATCCTGCCATTGAAAACCAGGCTATTGACAGAAGTTATCGTATAGGACAGACCAAAAACGTCATCGCCGTCCGGATGATCTGCACCAATACTGTTGAAGAGAAAATACTGACATTGCAGAAAAAGAAAAAACAACTGGCTCAAAATCTCCTCAAAACAGACGGAACAAAATTCCAGGGACTGTCCAGACAGGATCTTATGGACCTTCTGGGATCTGAATCCTGATGCAAATATCCATTTATTTGTCATCCACTTATATATGGAATATCTGATCCGTATATAAGTGGCTGAATAGTATTGAAACCGATTAGCTATTGGTAATTGATTTTCCTGTCCAGATCAATAGGGTTATTAAATCTTTTGATCGTTTGCTTCATCCGGTCATTTATTTCACGCCTGTTGGCAGGGTTCACTTTGGTTCCGTCATTCAAAAAGAACTGATCTCCTTCTCTCCCATTTCTGAGAAAATTGATAGGGGATTCGTAATAAGCAAGCTTTGTGCTTTTATATTTTTCCCAGGTGGTGGGTACGCTCATTTCTTTAGACATTTTAATAAACATATTCGAGGCAGGCTTATCCAGCTTCACAGACTTTACCAGATCAAATTTATAGTCATTCTTATCATCATACAGTTCCACGATCAGCCCTGGCAGTCCATGAAATTTATACGGACCTTCCTGAAAAGGAATTTCTTTGGTAAACCATGCGGTCCAGTTTCTTCCGCCATAGTGCGTGGTTGCTTTTTGCAGGGTCAGATCTTTGACTTTTTTACTTTCATTGGTCAGGTTCCAGGTTTGGGTATCCTTGGTCTGTAATTTCAACACAGTTGTTTCCAGCAGATCATACTCATCGTAGAGTTCTTCGCCTTTTTTATGGGCAACAATCGTAGAAGTATTGAGTTTGGCATCTTTAGGAAATTGAATATTATTACTAATCAAGGAATCGGCAATAAAAAAATCTCTTTGATAATATTCACTTCTGTCCGGATAGACATCCAGGTGAAAGTTTTCTTTGGTCAGAACTTCAGACGATGCATCTTTCTTGTAGACAACATCATAGATAAAACGTTGGGTTTGAGCCTGAGCCCAGAATCCGGCAGCGATTCCGGCAGCAAGTATTATTTTCTTCATGGTAGTAGATTCTCTGGTTCATTATCAAAGGACAGCCTGTATTCAAAGACTTTTCACAATGAAATAATGAGGTTCCAATTTTTCTGTAAAAATAGATTCATTTCCTCAATGGCAGAAGAATCAGACCTGATAAAGTTTTGATAAAATCCAACTGGAAATGTTAATAATTTTCTTTTAAACTTTAACAATTCACCATTAAATAATGTTTTTAGTTAAAGTGCTCTTAAATCAAGTATTTTCAATACATAAAAAAAACCGACAGGATAGAAACCTGCCGATTAAAAAACAAAAATTGATATGGATATGATTAGATATGTGTTTTTACTTTTTAATGATCTTTTCAGTGATCACTTTTTTGTCTCTGGTCTGGATCTTCATCAGGTAGATTCCAGGAATAAGACGGTCTGTATTTACGTTCACAGAGTTACCCTCCATGATCTTTTGCCCCGATGCACTATAAATTTCATATTTTTCTAGGACTTCCTTCATTTTAATCACTACATTTCCTGTAGTCGGATTAGGATATATCTGAAGTTTTATTGACGAATCTTTAGTAACTTCCACCGTTGACAGCATTTCCGGTTTTACATTGATGGTATAATCTTCTACCTGGCCGATAAACCATCCATTAGGACAAGGGCGATTTTCCAACACTCCCATCGATGAATTTGATTCATATGCTTTTACCAGTCTGAAACGGGTTTCTCCCAATAAAGCATTTAAAGGGATATTGATATTCCCGAATACCGTCCCGGATTGCTCATGAGCTACCGGATTGGAGTTATCCAGATACCCCAGATTGAACGCCTCATCCGCATCAAACTGATTATTGTGATTAAAATCAATATAAGCATAAGCTGATACGGTAGACTGTCCATGTGTACCTCCCGTCACCGTAATAGGATAAGAATTACCACGATTGACATTGAAAACTACGCTCGTAAAATTCTCAAGTACATCCGAGTTACCATCAATAGCACTATTATTAACCATTCCGGCGAATTCTACTCCACTGATCTCACTTACCGTAAGACTTGTAATGTTTTCAGTTCCACAATAAGGGGATGGAAAATTGGGTGTATTTCCTGCAATATTGACAGTATAATCTTCTGTCTGCCCTGCTCTTAGTCCCGTATCACAAGCCGAGTGTATTGAATTAGCAGCATTGGGGTCCGAATAGGCCATAACATTCGTATTTTTAAGAACTCTCATTTTTGTAATGCCGTTAGCCGCATTAGCAGGGATCACAATGGTATTACTAACTGTAAAGGCATTGAAAGGATTGGCTGCTCCCAGTCTTCCGATATAAAAGCTTTCTCCTGCATCATCAAAATTACCATTCTGGTTAAAGTCAATATAAACCATTACATCACTAGGGAACGTACTGGATGGCCCCTTTACAGATATGGGATAAGAACTCCCTGCCTGCAGATCTGTTGATAATGCAGTAAAATCTTCATAAACAGTTGCAGACCCGGACTGAGCCGATGATGAATTGTTGATCCCACCGAAAGTAACATTAGTAATCATATTACTGTCAGCTCCATACTGGAAGGAAGGTTTACAATATTGCGATTGTGCCTCCATCAGTGAACAGAGAACAACAGCAGAAAAGGTAGTTAGTTTTTTCATATATTCTTAAAAATTTCTTGAGACAAATTTATATTTATTTAGAATCAATAAAAATAAGAATGAAATGATTTTTATCAGTTTATTAGAATATCCCCTATTTTCAATGTAAAACAACTAAAATAATTCAATTTAAATAGGATAAATATTATTTCAAAACTACAGATATTCAGTTTGTTTAGTATAATCTGGAGAAAAGCTGACAATTTGTGATAAGGATTTAAACATTTTTGCCACGAATACACAAATTTTCTTTATTCGTGTATCCTAAGACATATGCAAATTATATCTTATTAAATTGACAAAAGGTTCATCTCTTTTTACCACGGCGAAGATTCTATAGACTAGTTTACAGCATACCGCATCTGTGGCAATATTCAGCGGTATACAATTTTATCGAAAATAAAATCCTTGCGTCTTACAACACTTTGTATGTAAAAGAAGTTGCGCCTTTGCGATTTCCAACCTTCCATACTTTACGCACAGAATCCTGGTCATCTGCAAAATCTGCGAACCAATAATTTTATGTTCATTAAAATCAATGTCATCGCTGAAAATAAAAGTCAATCCAAAGAATTCACCAGCACAAAATAACGGTACGCCAGAATTCCTTTTTCTATTTCATATTGCGCTTCCATTTTGGGAGCGCTTTTTTATTTCTATGCTGTTAAGCTTTTTGAGCTCTATTAAATTTTGCAAATGACATAGATTTGTTGGAAATCGCAAAGGCGCAAAGGATTATATACATTATGGGTATTTTAAGGCGCAAGAAGATCTAAGATCTTCAGCAAGTGTTACACTTTTTTTTTGCCACGAATCCACGATCCTTGGAAATATCTATTCCAATAAAATAAGTTTTCATAACTTTGGATTTAGGGTAATCCTGAATGAACCATTTTGGGTCATGCTAAAACCTTTAATAAGCCGCAATGCTTAAAATTCTAAATGGCGAGTATTCAAAAGAGAAAATAGAGTCTGATACACGAAATAGTTCGTATCTATGCATTCGTTTAGTTCACTTTATTTTCTCTGGTTCTTCAGAATTTAATTAAAATCTAATTTATTACTAAATTCTTTTGCAAATCTAAAGGTATCCGTGGCAAAAAACTAGCAGATAAAGTTGATTGTACAGATCTTTATCCTAATAAATGATTGTGTCTCAACTCAAATTTTCGATAAGCATTGCTGAAGCTCCCCCACCGCCATTACAGATCGCAGCAATACCATATCTTCCTTTTTCCTGGCGCAATACATTCACCAGAGTTGTGATAATTCTGGCTCCTGAGGCTCCAATGGGATGTCCTAATGCAACTGCCCCACCATAAACATTCACTTTATCAAGGTCATACCCCAGAATCTGCTGATTGGATAATATGACAGAGGAATAGGCCTCATTTATTTCGAGATAGTCAATATCAGAAAGATTAAGGCCAGCCTGCTTCAGGACTTTGTTAATAGCTATGGAAGGTGAAGTGGTAAACCATTCGGGAGATTGAGCGGCATCAGCATAGGCAATAATTTTAGCCAGAGGGCTAAGTCCATGCTGTTGTATAGCTTCTGAAGAACCTAGTAGAATGGCTGCTGCACCGTCATTCAGATTACTGGAGTTCGCTGCGGTCAATGTTCCATCCTTTTCAAAAGCAGGCTGAAGCAGTGAAATTTTTTCAGGAATAAGTTTATCTATATCTTCATCTCTTGTGATCACAGTAGTTCCTTTCTTCCCTTTGACGGAAATGCTGATCAGCTCATTGTCAAATTTATTTTCCGAGGATGCATTCCGGGCCCTTTGATACGAAAGCAATGCATAGTCATCCAGCTGCTGCCTTGTATGTCCATATTTTTTTACTCCGAGCTCTGCTGCACTTCCCATATGAAAGTCATTGTACACATCCCACAGACCATCTTTTATCAATCCGTCAGTAAATGCAGCATCGCCCAGTTTTTTTCCCTGCCGGAGATAAGCATAATGAGGAACATTGCTCATACTTTCCATCCCACCTGTCATGACGATATTTTCAAGTCCCAACTGGATTTGCTGTGCTCCAATCATAGCAGCTTTCATTCCTGAAGCACACACCTTATTGACGGTTGTAGCATCTTTATCTACCGGGATCCCTGAAAAGATTGCGGCCTGCCTTGCCGGTGACTGACCCAATCCGGCGCTTAATACATTTCCCATGTATACGCTGTCTATGTATTCCGGAGCAAGCTGTATGCTTTCATACGTATTTTGTATAGCCTGAGCTCCTAACTGAGAGGCTATAAACCCGGAAAGACTGCCCATAAATCCACCCACAGGTGTTCGCTTCGCGGCGATGATAAATACTTCTTTCATATTATTTATTTTACAATATACCGATCGGTATATTTAAGGTTAAAAAATTTTATTTATTCTTTATTAAGATTTATACAAATATAACAAATTATACCGATTGGTATAATTTGATTTTAAAAAAAATGTCTTACCTATTTATTGTAAGACATGATTGTTCTGTTACATTCTGCTCAGCTGATCGAGCTTTTTCAGCAAAGTTGGGATCCTGTAAGCTCCATGCATCTGCTCCACTTTATTTTTAATTTCATCTACATCCGCTCCTTTAGCAGTGATGAAGAGAGGTGTTTTACTTTCTCCGCGGACAACACTTCTTCTTTGCCCATCAGGTGATGTAAAGCCGTTTTTGGCAATTCCTACGATAGGAAATTTTTCTTCCAGAGCCTGATAAAGGTGGCCTCCCAGCCCGACCTTTCCTTCATTATCCAATGTCACATATCCGTCTACAATGATAATGTCTTCCGGTTTTAGTGTTATCTTTTTTAATAAACTTAGAATACAGGGCAATTCTCTTTTATAAAATGCTCCGCTTTCATATTCTGAGCTGATGGATGTCTGCTCTATAAAAACCTCTACCTCTTTTTCTGATGCCCAGTCTTCAAAGGCAATACACACCGTATTGGCAACGTGGTCATAATAATAGGTATCAAATGCGTAAATCATATTTCTTTCTCTTAAAAAAATTCTCCAAAATGCCACAAAATCCCGGAAGGATCATGTACAAAGCATTCTTTTCCCCACTCCATTGTCCTTACAGGAGTAAGCCTTACCTGTTCATATTTATCAGTTAGCTGTAAAGACAGAAGTTCCTTCCAAAATTCGTCGGTATTCTGTACCTCCATAAAGATCATAGTATTGTCAACCCAGTCTTTCGCATAATAATCCTGAAGATAAAACCCTATTTCTTCCCGTTGAAACAAAGACAGTTTGGGCTCCAGAACCACTTCTTCAAAACCAAGATCCCGGTAAAAACTCCGGCTGATCTCAAAATTTTGTGCGCCGATAAAAGGTCTGATTGATTTTAAATGGGATGTCATCATTCTTTATTTTTCCAGATATGGTAAGTTATTTCAAATTTAATTTCGCCTTTCCCATAGGTTCCTGCTTCTTTCCAGCCAGACATCCGATAGAATGTTTCAGCTCTTGTGTCCGGAGAAGTTCCAAGCCATATATTCTCCCTGTTATCTTCAAAATACCAGTTGAGCATGACATCGTGAAGTTTCCTTTCTATACCCTTATTTTCAAAATCGGGGTGTACAAATAAAGCCCAGATATTCTTTTCTTTCAGATCAATAATAGAAAAACCTACAATCTGATCTTCTGTTTCAGCTACCCAGCCTTTACCTCTTTCAAAAAGAAACTCTTTACAATCTTTATCTGTAACCAATCCAGGGTCTGACAATCGATTCTCCTTTACAGAATTTCTTACAAACTGAATTTGTGGAATATCTTTCAGCCCGGCCTCCCGGATTATTACATTCATCATATGGTTATTCATGAAACAGGCAAAGGTGCAGTTTTTCAAAATGACTGATGGTCAACCGGAAATTTTGCACCTTTGCCTATATTATCTTTAGGATTGATTATTTTTTGTCAACTACAATTCTTTCTGCTCTGTTGGCAATGTCCCATGCAGTGGTAAAAATAAGCTGCGTTCTTTTTTCTAATAACTGATAATCAATTTTCTCAGGATCATCTGTCGGTTTATGGTAATCTTCATGGATTCCGTCAAAGAAAAATGCTACCGGAACATTGTGCTTGGCGAAGTTGTAATGATCTGAACGGTAATACAATTGTTCAGGATCATTCAAATCATCATATTTATAATTAAGTTCCAGATTATTGGTTCTCTTATTGGCTGCTTCATTGATCACTTTAAGCTGAGAGCTCAACATTTCAGATCCAATTACATAAACATACTGTTTCCCTCTGTTAGCAGGATCATCACGTCCTATCATATCGATATTAAGATCCACTACCGTATTGGCTAAAGGGAAAACCGGGTTTTCGGAATAATATTCAGAACCAAACAATCCGTGCTCTTCTCCTGTAACATGCAGAAAAAGAATAGATCTTTTCGGTCCTTTTCCTGCTTTTTTAGCTTCCTGGAATGCTTTGGCCATTTCCATTACGGCTACGGTTCCACTTCCGTCATCATCTGCTCCGTTATAAACCACTCCTTTTTTGGTTCCTACGTGATCATAGTGAGCAGAAACAACAACGATTTCCTCAGGCTTTTCACTTCCTTCTATAAAAGCCAGAATATTTTCAGAATCAGGAAGGTTATCCCCACCTCTTTTCTTCATAAATTCTGAAGGCACTTTCTGATAAAAAGACCCTAATGCCTTAGGACCAGAGATTCCAAGACTTTTATAGTAATTAACGATATACTCTCCCGCTTTTTTCTGTCCTTTACTTCCGGTATCTCTTCCTTCCATTTCGTCAGAAGCAATTACGTAAAGGTTTTTCTTTAAATCTTCTGCTTTGATCATTTTATAAGCATTGGAAAAAGCCTTGTCATGCTTTGTTGAAACAGGATGAGACGCCCCATCAGACGTTTTTGCCGTTCCACAGCTAGTTAATACAGCAATGGCAAACAGCGGAATAAGTAGTTTTTTCATAGGGAATAAATTTCTTTTAAAAATAGCAATTTTTATTGAATCTGCACATCTGGCTGAAAACTTATTGAACAGACAATAAACAAAGTAAATAATTAACGAATTACCAAAAATAAAACATAAACGATATTGATTTTTTATTACATTTGAAAAAATTACAAGATTGATGAAAGAAATTCACAGGTTTACGCATTATTCCTTCTTCACAGAAATGTCTGAGCTGGCATCTAGACACGGAAGCTTTGATCTTTCTTTAGGCCTTCCTGATTTTGATATTGATGATCGGCTGAAAAACTTTTTAAAAGAATCTGCCGACCTGAATACTTATCATTACGAACCGCTTGCCGGAAACCCTCTACTCATTGAAAATATAGTTGCTTTTAACGCAAAACGTAAAAATAAAATTTCTGTTACTGCTAATGAAGTCACCGTTGTCCCATGTGCAACCTTTGCTTTATATACCGCCCTTAAATCTATTTTAAATCAGAATGATGAAGTGATCATTATTCAGCCTTCTTATTATACCTACGGACCTGCTGTCGTCATGAACGGTGGAATTCCTGTATATTATGATCTCGAACAGGATTTTACGGTAGACTGGGAGATGTTTAAAAATTCAATTTCAGAGAAAACCAAAGCAATTATTATCAACTCTCCTCAAAATCCAACCGGAAAAATCTGGAAAAAAGAAGATTGGGAACAACTTTATGAATTGATCAGGGACCGGGAGATTTATTTGATCTCAGAGGAAATTTACGACACGTATTGCTATGATGAAGCAGAACATTACAGTTCGATGATTCATCCAGGCCTCAGAAATCGGACTTTCTGTATTTTTTCTTTTGGCAAAATGTTTCATACTTCCGGCTGGAAGGTCAGCTATATGCTCACTTCTGAAGAACTTACTTCACTGTTCAGATGCCACCAGCAATACATTTCCTACAGCGCCAATGCTCCTGCCCAGTATGCTTTGGCAAAATATCTGGAAGTATTTGCCCCTGAAACGAATAAAACGATAATGCAGAAGAAAAGAGATATTTTCAGTGAGCTTCTCAAAGAAACACCTTTACAGATCGAGCAACTGGCTGAAGGCAGTGTTTTTCAGGTTGTCAATTTCAGGAATGTGTCCAAGACCATGACGGATGTAGAATTTTCAAAATGGCTGACTGTTGAAAAAAAAGTAGCTTGTCTGCCACTTTCCGCATTTTATAACTCAAGACAGAATTCAGACTATATCAGATTCAGCTTTGCAAAGAAGGATGACCTGATTATTCAGGCATTGGAGCATTTGAGGAAAAACCTTTAATGACACAGAAATTCTTTTAAAATCTAATAGCGTTTTTATAATTGCCACGAATGCACGAATAAATCATATATGTTTAATTGTATCCATAGAGAAAATTATTCGTTCATTCGTGGCAAAAAAAATTACGAAAATTCTCTGATTTTTGTGTGATAAGTTTAGTATAAATTAGTGTTTTTTGTAAACGCAAAGTTTTTATTTTGTTACTGCCATATTTTGAGGGAGCAAAGAGGGAATCAATACATTGATTCTTACGAAGCTTTTGGGTAGCAGCAGTGCTTCCTTAGCGTTGAAGGGGGTATTCTTAGCTTTCTAAAACAAAACATCTGAATCACTAATTCTTTTTGTATCAAAAGATTCTTTATGATATAAAACTGAAAAAGCACCGCAGATGCGATGCTTTGATTTGTATTTCAATTGATATTACAGAGCCAGAACTCTTACATCAATTCTTCTGTTTTTGGCTTTACATTCATTAGTATCATTTGCTTCACAAACCGGATGTTGTGATCCATACCCTTCTGCTTCTATTCTGTCAGCCGGAACACCTAATTCAAGAAGTTTCAACTTGGCGGTCTGTGCTCTGAGGTTAGAAAGTTGCAGATTGCTCTCTTCATTACCGCTATTGTCTGTATAACCGCCCAATTTTATTTTAAGATCTGGATAAGCGTTTAGTATTTCTGCCAGATTATTCAGCTGTAATTCATATCCAGGTTTCAGATCGCTTGATCCTGTTTCAAAATAAAGATTTTCGATAGTATACCATTTATCAGGATCCAAAACAGATTTATCCTTTTTGTTAATGGCATTATAAAGATTGTATATCTGGCTGCCATCTCCTAATGCAATGGTTTTTCCGCCTTTCAGTTTTATTTTTTGAATATTTCCGGTTTCGTATACGAAATCTCCGCTTTCATTAAGATGACCTTGAACTTCACCTGAAGAAGATGAAACCGTTTTAAGATCGACATGTACCGTCGGAGTATCCGCATTGGAAATTCCGGTCAGGCTTTCTATTTTGGCTTTTCTATTAGCTTCAATCTTATCTTTATGTAAAACCGCTAAAGTAGGCGCAATCACTAAGGAAACAATCGACATCAGCTTAATAAGAATATTCATTGACGGCCCCGAAGTATCTTTAAACGGATCTCCAACAGTATCTCCCGTTACGGATGCTTTATGAGGCTCTGAACCTTTGTAATAGGTCTGACCGTTAATATCTACTCCTTTCTCAAAGGATTTTTTAGCATTATCCCAGGCACCGCCCGCATTATTCTGGAACATTCCCATCAGAACACCACTTACCGTAGCGCCTGCCAGGAATCCGCCCAATACTTCAGGACCAAAGATGAACCCGATCAGTAATGGTGAAATAATAGCGATAGCACCCGGTAGCATCATTTTTCTGATGGAGGCATCGGTAGAAATAGCCACACATTTTTCATATTCAGGTTGTGCCTTTCCTTCCAGAATTCCCGGAATTTCACGAAACTGCCGTCTCACTTCTTCTACCATGGCCATAGCAGCCTGTCCAACCGCTGTGATGGCTAAAGAGGAAAAAATAAACGGAATCATTCCCCCTACAAATAATCCGGCCAGAACATCTGCTCTGTAAATATCAATACCATCAATACCTGCAATCCCTACAAAAGCGGCAAATAGTGCCAATGCTGTTAAAGCTGCTGAAGCAATAGCAAATCCTTTTCCTGTGGCAGCCGTTGTATTTCCTACGGCATCCAGAATGTCTGTCTTTTCACGGACTTCTTTAGGGAGTTCACTCATTTCGGCAATACCGCCTGCATTATCAGCAATGGGTCCAAAGGCATCTATCGCCAGCTGCATGGCTGTAGTAGCCATCATTCCTGCTGCTGCAATAGCCACCCCATATAGTCCGGCACATAGATAAGATCCGTAAATACCTCCTGCCAAAACAATAATCGGAAGTAAGGTAGACTCCATTCCTACGGAAAGTCCACCGATAATATTGGTAGCATGGCCTGTGGAAGACTGTCTCACAATACTGGAAACCGGTCTTTTCCCCATAGCCGTATAATATTCTGTAATAATACTCATTAAAGTTCCTACAACCAATCCTACCATAATGGCTCCAAAGACTCCCATTTTAGTAAACTCATGTCCTCTTAAAACCATTTTCTCAGGAAGGATATAGGTAACCAGGAAATAAGAGGCGATAGCCGTAATGACGATACTTCCCCAGTTTCCTAAGTTTAAAGCATTCTGCACACTGGAAGTAGATGAACCTTCATTATCATTGATCTTTACAAATAAAGTTCCTATCATTGAAAAAATAATTCCTGTTCCTGCAATCAGCATTGGTAAAAGAATCGGGGCAAACCCGCCAAAAGCATCATCAGAAATGGTTTCTCTTCCCAATACCATGGTTGCCAGAACCGTTGCTACATAAGATCCAAAGAGGTCTGCTCCCATTCCTGCCACATCTCCTACGTTGTCTCCCACATTATCAGCAATGGTTGCCGGGTTTCTAGGGTCATCTTCCGGAATTCCTGCTTCTACTTTCCCTACCAGATCTGCTCCTACGTCTGCTGCTTTTGTATAAATACCACCTCCTACTCTTGCAAAAAGGGCAATGGATTCAGCTCCTAAAGAAAATCCGGTAAGAATTTCGATGGTTCTTTCCATTTCGTGTGAATCTACTGTTGCATCCGGGGCAAAGATCTGTTTAATGATCAGGAATAATCCACCTAATCCTAAAACAGCGAGTCCAGCCACTCCCATCCCCATCACGGAACCTCCTGTAAAAGAAACTTTAAGCGCTTTGGAAAGTGAGGTTCTTGCAGCCTCTGCTGTCCTTACGTTCGCTTTGGTAGCAATCTTCATCCCGATAAATCCTGCTGATGCCGAAAAGACAGCTCCTACAGCAAATGCAATTCCAATGCTCCAATGTGAATTGGCATTACTGGAACCCATTACAGCCAATAAAATGGCGACGACTACGACAAAATAAGTTAAAATTTTATATTCGGCTTTTAGAAAAGCCATGGCACCGTCAGCAATATGTCCGCTGATCGTTTTCATTTTTTCATTTCCCGCATTCTGTTTACTCACCCAGTTGCTCTGAAAAAATGTATAAAGCAAAGCTACGACACCAAAAATTGGCACTAACACAAATAGATCCATAGTTTAATATTTTTTTGGTAATAGAAAATTAAATATAATAAATAATTACCATCAAAGCATTAAAAAAACAACGGGTTTAGCATTATCAATGGAATAAATAAGAAATATAAGTGAATATTTTACGGCAAACCTAAAGACTTTAAATTTATGAAAAAAGCTGATAGCATAAGAGCTGGGAGCCTATTTAGATTTACACCATTAAGGGTTATTCAGTTCAGTTTCGCAGTAAGAAATATATTTAAAAAACTCATGGCTTTTAATCAAAAAAAGGACAAACGTTTTCCGTTCATCCTTTTTATATTGTCAATCAGAGAATCTTATCCTCCGAATTTATCTGCATAATCTATTTGAGAAGCTTTGATCACTTTTCTTGCATGCTCTGCTCCATAAACCTCCTGGATTCTGCATTTTGCAGGCTCATCCGGTAAGTTTTTGTACGTCAGGAAGTAGTGCATCAATCTTTTTACTTCTGCTTCAGGAAGTTCAGCAATATCTCTGAAGTGTCCGAAAGCGTGGTCATTGATCATTACTGCTACAATCTTATCATCAGCTTCTCCTCCATCGATCATTTTGAAACCACCGATTGGAATAGCTTCCATTAATAAACCTCCTGCATGAATATTGTGAGAGCTTAAAACACAAATATCAAGTGGATCATGATCTCCCATTGTCACATCAGTAGCTCCTGCTTCAACAGCAAGTTTCATCACTTCTTTATCACAATATGTTCTTGGAACAAAACCATATAAAGCCGGGATGATATTAGAGAATTTCTGTGGTCTGTCTACCTTTAAATATCCTGTTTCTTTATCTACTTCATATTTAATAGTATCTGAAGGAACAATTTCCACAAATACGTTTACAACATTTGGCGCATCTTCTCCTGCAGAAATTCCGTGCCATGGATGTGCTTTAAAATTTGGAATCATTATTTATCTGTTATTTTTTAAGTTATTATTAAAATTTCTTTTCTTAGGTCTTCCATGGTTGCTGCAATATAATCATTGCCTTCCATGTAATTCATGATGAAAATAGTCTTGAACTCTTCCAGTTCAGCATTTCCTTTCAATCCGTCATAGGTTCTGTGAAGCAGTTCTATAATTGCATTTTTAGAGTCTACGATATTTTTCCATGAGTTCTTCGTCACATAAAGCTGTTGTGAAGTATTATACTCAAACTCATCATTGATGGTCTTTTCTGTAAGGAAAATAAATTCATGAACCGCCAGCCCTTTATCAAACTTCTGTACAAGATTCGAAGGTTTTATCCTGTCTAGAAACAAAGTCATCCTTTCATAGGAATGTGCCTTATTCTCTGAATTTGATTTTACGCTAAGCAGTTTGATTTCCTGATTCTTAAGGGTAATGTAGGAATGTACAAATTGTCTGAGCAAAACCAGAAAAGGAATTGCGATAATTAATGCAAATGCATAGGGTAAATATCCTGAAAGATTCATCATAATTTTAGACTGCAAAATTACTAATTATTTTCCGTCTTGTAAAGAGTTTTTAAAGATATTGACTTTAGAATTCTGTATATAGATCATAGAGAGGATAATCAGGAGGTAAAAGCCCAGCATCATTCTGTTGACCAAGGACGGAAAAACAAGAAATCTTAAAAAAACAGTCCCGTAAATAATTGCAAAAAACAGGAACTGAGCCTGGTTTTTTCTGTTTTTGAAAGAAAAGTTATTGGCCAGAAGAATAATTATAAAAAGTAAGAAGATCGGAAAATAAGAAGAATTGAATTCGAACAGCAACTTACTTTTGATAAACTGAAGATAATCCGGAAAATGAAACGGATCAGGTTGTGAGACAGGGTAAATCTGAACTTTGGTAAACTGGTTCATAAATAAGGTAGACCAGGAAACCTGATTAAAGGCCTGAATCAGAAAGAAAGCAAGAAACAAATATCCATAGGAGATCAATAACGGAGCCATCTTAATCTGGAGGTCTTTTCTATACAGATAAATAAAAACGGAAAGAAAAGAGTACAAAATAAAGTATTCCGGCCTTGTCAGAATGCATAACATCGCAAAAATACATGCAGCAAAAAAGTTTTTCCTGATTCCAAAGCTATAAAAGCTTAAAAGCAGCAATAAACATGACAAAGAGTCTGCAGAAGCATGTCTGCTCGATTCTAAAAGAGGTTTGAACAGGGAAATCAGGATGGTTATAATAAAAGCAAGGGAATAATTTCTTAAGATCCTGATCAAAAAGCTGAAAATCAGAATAAGAATCAGAGCATAAGAAATGATCGAAATCATAAAAGTAGAAGTTGATGCACTGAAACCAAGCTTGAAAAAGAACCAGTTGGTAAAGTTATAAAAAGGTTTTACCGCAAAAAGCTGTAATTCTTCTTCATAGGCTTTAGGATTTTCGGCCAAGGTCTTATAATAGATACTTTCTCCCTTTGCCATTTCCTCCACATAAGGATCTACAGGATCAAAGCCTGCAAAATGGGGATTTTTTTCTCTCAATTCATCATATACTTTCTGATGGATTTCTTCAATCTTCATATCGGGATATTCTGTTTTATAGATCAATCCCATATAAGCTTCCATATCAGTATTGTAATGCTGGTGGGTATACAGATAGTATGACATGATACAGACGTAGATCGAAAATATAAAAACAAGAATATTTTCCCTTTTTTTCATACAGAAATATTATAAGAATACAAATGTAGAAAAACTATTTTTCTAAATCTATATTCTTACAAAACCTTTTGTGATAAAGGATAAGCTTAGATTAAAGCTCAAACAGTGCCGGTCTTTGCGTCACCTCATGATAGCATACGCTGTTTTCGTCAAAGAAATGATAGACAAGACTCTTTCTCGTTCTGTTTTTATCGGTGTGAGGCTCTCCGCCATGAAGAATATTGGCATGCCAGATTAGCATATCTCCTTTTTTCGCTTTGAAGACTTCTTTTTTTAACCCTAATTCTTTTACCTTATCTTCCAGAAATGTTTCATAAGCTCTGTAACTTTTCTTACCGATTTTTAAAGCGGTTCCCTCATTATCATAATCAGAATTAAGGAAATAAGGCAGTTTATGACTTTTAGGAATGTAATGCAATGCACCGTTGGTTTCATCTACATCTTCCAGTGCAATCCATACACCCAACAGTCCCCCCAACGGATATGTCGTCATATGAATACTGTCTGAATGGGTTTTCTGCTGGCTTCCGTTAATAAAATTGATACTCTGGAAAAGTTTGGATTTACCATCCAGTAAAACAGATAAAAAGTCTAGCAATTCCTTGTCGTTTCCAATATTTTTAATGATTTCTGAGTGATGAATAGCAAACATCAGCTTTCCTCCGTAAATAAACTTCAGAGTTCCATCTGCCATCAGCTTATCAATCTCTGTATTGATTTGGTCGGCGGTCTCAGGAGTAATAAAGTTTCTCAGGATCATATATCCATTATCATCATACTGAAGAGCACTTTCTTTATTCTCTTCTGATAATTTCTTAAAAAAAGGAGTTTCTGTAAGTTGAGTATAGTCTACCGATCTTTCACTGGCAGGAAGGTGAGCAAAGTCTTTACTGGAAATACTGGAAAAATAGCTCTTATTGATTCCGTATTTTTTGTACAATGGAATATTATGCTTCAACTTACTTTTCTTAAATAAGTTATACAGCATATATGAGAGTTTGTAATGACGAATCTGTTGTAACATAAATGTTTTAATAAGGGTTGTATAAAGTTACGGAATATTCCTTAATTAGAACCAATCTAAACAAAGCTTTCTTTATAAAAAGGGTTTAGCATTCACTGTAAGATAACCAAGCTTTTTAAAAAGGTTCTTTTTCGAGTTTTCAATGATTCCATAGGGCTTTAATTCCGGACGAAATCCTCTGAAAAACTCTTCTATATTAGGCAACTCTCCTCCTTCAAAATCAAAAGTATGAGTTTTAATCGTTTCTTTGATTACATGATCGATCAGTACTGACGCTCCGGACAATTTCACATACTCTTTATCATTGAAATTACCCAGAAGTGCCACCATTTTATCATCCGAATATGTTGCAATCATATTAATGATCTTGTGTTGATAATAAAAAGCGGTGAACTTAAGATGATTCAGCTGGTAAAAGTGCTCAAAAATCCTCATGAATTCTGATAAATCATTGTCTTTATTCAGGCCTATGGTATTCGCTTCTATAAAAGCTTTTGCTTCATCATAAGAGATAACTCTGATTTCAGATTCCTCTATAACATCCTCACTCAGCCTGAGCTTCCTCTTTCTTTTCGGGGAATATCCGGCATAAATCTTTTCATAAGAATCGGGATAAAGCAGAAAATTCTTCTTAACCCTGATTTTGGTATGAAACTGATTGACGTCATTAAAGGAATAAATCCTTATCATATAATTCTCTTCCAGGTATTCTAAAAAAGCCTCATTAACGTCAATATTATCTTTGTTGGAAAAAATCCCCAACTGCTGGCAGAGTTTCGGGTTGTGAACAATTTTCAGCCCATATTTCCTTACATAAGGAACAGGCATTACCGCTTCATAGTCTTTATAAACCAGGGCTTCCCATTGTTTTTTTGAAGTAATATCTAGAAATTCTCTGGCAGCACTATATTTTTTCTGCTCAGAATTCTCTAAACACTGTGTATACTTTACAAAATCAATTTCATGGTATTTCAATCTTCTAATCATAATAAGCCTGCATCCGAGAAACTAAAGTAAGAATCCTGGGTAATAATAAGGTGATCAAGAAGCTGAATGCTTAATGTTTTTCCTGCTTCTTTTATTTTTTGTGTAATAGAAATGTCTTCCCGGCTTGGTTTCAGACTACCGGATGGATGATTATGAGCAATGATAACTCCCGTTGAAAAATGATCCAGAGCTGTTTTAAATAAAACCCTTACATCGACTACAGACTGGTTTATCCCTCCCTGTGTCAACTGTGAGACATGAATTACCTTATTGCTGGTATTCAGAAAGATAGCCCAAAACTCTTCAGTTCTCAAATCAGCAAGCTGATTTTTTAGTATTAAATAGGCGTCATTACTATTTCCAATCGTAGTTTTTTCCGGAATTTCCTGCCCTGATTTTCTTCTTCCTATTTCTAAAGCGGAAGTAATAGAAATGGCTTTTGCTTCACCAATTCCTTTAAATTTCATCAGGTCTTTGACGGAGAGAAGACTTAATTGGTGCCAGTTGTTGTCAACCGAAATTAAAATTTTTCTTGCCAGTTCCACCGCACTTTCTCCTTTATTTCCACTTCCCATAATGATTGCCAATAGTTCAGAATCAGAAAGTGAGCCTTTACCTTTATGTAAAAGCTTTTCTCTGGGTCTGTCATCTTCAGCAAGAAATTTTATAGTCATGGAGCGGTGAGATTATAGATTAATAAAATGCATATAAAATGATCGGTTGCTTGGATTGATCAATATATTGGGCAGATTTTTTAAGTGCATTTACTGAAAGCATGGGACAGCCTAAACTCAGGCATGCCGGGTTTTCAGATTCTGTATCCGGAACACATCCTAAAGCATGAAGTACAATAGCTCTTTGCATCGCATTGCTGTTGGTAGAATCTAATCCTTTCAAGCGATAGGCCTTTCCAAATTTCCCAACATAGCTTTCACCAATCGAGTATTTTCCTAATGAAGACTGATAAGAGCCTTCCACATTACTGAACTGTAATCCATTGGATCTTGGGACAACAGAACCTGAGCCATGAGAAACGACTGCTTTTTGCAGTATTTTATTATTTTTCAGATCATAGATAAAGTAACGGTACTTTCCTGAAGGAATTTTAAAATTAATAAAAACCGCCAACTCCTGATTGTACTCTTTTCCTTTGATATAATCTTTAATTTCAAATATCTTTGACTGAGGCACACCTGAAGCATTCAAATGCTGAGAATCTGCCTTTGAACAGGAAACTAAAAATATAAAAAGAAAAATAAAGTGTTTCATCATTTGGTGTGTGTTCTGCTATTCTATAATCATTCCGTCTTTCATGACGAGCTTCCGGTCTGTGATTTCAGCAAGATTCGGGTTATGCGTTACAATGACAAAGGTCTGATTGTACTTATCTCTCAGATCAAAAAATAACCTGTGAAGATCATCTGCATTTTTTGAATCCAGGTTTCCTGTTGGCTCGTCGGCAAAGATAATCTTTGGTGAATTGATTAAAGCTCTTGCTACGGCAACCCTCTGAGCTTCTCCACCAGAAAGCTGATTGGGCTTATGATTCAGTCTCTGTTCTATTTTCAGATCTTCAAATAAAGCATATGCTTTTTCGATAGCTTCTCTCTCATTGGCCCCGGCAATTCTTGTCGGAAGCAATACATTTTCCAGTGCTGTAAACTCCGGAAGAAGCTGGTGAAACTGAAATACAAAACCGATATTCTGGTTTCTGAATTTTGAAAGCTGCTTATCATTCATATTGATAAATGATTCTCCTGCAATCGCAATTTCAGTGTCATATTTACTGGAATGAGTCGGGTGATCAAGGGTTCCCAGAATCTGCAGCAATGTAGATTTACCTGCTCCCGATTCGCCTACAATAGAAACCACCTCTCCCATTTTGATATGAATATCAACTCCTTTCAGTACCTCTAAATTCCCATAAGATTTATGGATATTTCTCGCTTTAATCATAATTCAAAAATAGTAATTTGATTTTGAAATTCCATAAAGAAGAAGCATGATAATTCCAAAAACTTAAAGTCTAATAACAGCCAAATCCTTCAAAATGAAAAGTTTTATCATTTTCTGCTATCTGATATTAAAAATCGATTACAGTTTCTTCTATTTATTAGAAAAAAGTAGTGAAGAAAAATTCATTTTGACAGGAATATTATTTCAACAGCTCATCAAGTTTATTAAGCATCTCTTTAAATTCCGGCTCACTATAGCTTACTGATGCATAAACTACTTTTCCACTTTTATCTATGATATAATTTCTGGGAATATATTCTTTCGCAAAAAGAGAATAGATAGCCCTGTCTTCATCTGCATAAATGGGAAGGGTAAATCCTTTTTTAGCTTTAAAAGCTTCTATCTCATTTTGAGAATGCTCTCTGCCTATGACCAGCAAAGAAAACTTTTTATTGTCTTTATACTTTTCCCATACTTCATCCTGTAAATGGGGAAGTTCCTGCAGACAAGGACCACACCATGTTGCAAAAAAATTGACAAGTACAACCTTCCCTTTTAAATCGGATGATTTTAAAATACCTTTCTCAGTTTTAACGGAAAATGCTGGAAAAGGTTGGTTTTCTTTGATTTCCTGGCTCAATACCAGAGCGCTTACAAGGACAGAGAAAAGGAGCAATGCTTTTTTCATTTTATTTAGTTTTCAACCTACTATTTACTATTAAATATACTTATTTTCTCAATGTAAAGATAAAAAACAACAAACAAAAAAAACCTCCCGATTGGGAGGTTTTGATATTGTATATACTAGAAATTACAGTAACAATGTTAATGGATTTTCTAAATAGGTTCTTAATGTCTGTAAGAATTGAGCACCTGTAGCACCGTCTACCACTCTGTGGTCACAAGCCAATGAAAGTTTCATGGTGTTACCTACTACGATCTGACCATTCTTCACAATTGGCTTCTCGATGATTGCACCTACTGAAAGGATAGCAGAGTTTGGTTGATTGATGATACTTGTAAACGTTTCGATACCGAACATTCCAAGGTTAGAAATAGAGAATGTAGATCCTTCCATTTCATTTGCCTTAAGGCCTTTATTCTTAGCTCTTGAAGCCATATCTTTTACAGCTGCAGAGATCTGAGTATAAGACATTTGATCTGTATTTTTCAATACCGGAACTACCAATCCGTCAGGAATAGCTACAGCCACACCAACGTTGATATTTCCTCTATGGATGATCTTATCTCCCGCCCAGCTTGAATTTACCTGTGGGTGTTTTCTTAAAGCAATTGCAGTTGCTTTAATGATCATATCGTTGAATGAAATCTTCGTATCCGGAATAGAGTTGATCTCTTTTCTCGCTTCAATGGCTTTATCCATGTTGATTTCAACCATCAGATAATAGTGAGGAGCAGAGAATTTACTTTCAGAAAGACGTTTCGCGATAACATTTCTTACCTGAGAGTTTGGTGTCTCTGTATCTTCACCCTGAACGAAGCTTACAGCAACCTGAGCGGCAGCACTTGCAGCCGGAGCTGAAGCAGCTGGTTTTGCAGCCGGCTGATAGTTCTCAATATCTTTCTTAACGATTCTTCCGTTTTCACCTGACCCCTGAACAGCATTGATGTCAACTCCTTTATCCTGAGCCATTTTCTTAGCTAATGGAGAAATAGCTACTCTGTCAGAAGATGAAGTATTAGCAGCCGGAGCAGCTTTTTCTTCTGTTTTAGCTTCTGCTTTTTGCTCAGCCGGTTTCCCTGATGCTTGAGCAGCTTTAGGAGCTCCTACTCCTGAAACATCTGTACCTGCAGGGCCAATGATTGCCAATACGGAATCAACCGGAGCAGCACCACCTTCTTCTACACCTTGCTTCAATAGTACTCCATTGAATTCAGATTCGAAATCCTGTACAGCTTTATCTGTTTCGATCTCAGCAAGAAGATCTCCTTCTTTTACTGTATCTCCTACATTTTTGTGCCATTTCGCCACTTTACCTTCTGTCATTGTATCAGAAAGTCTTGGCATGGTAACCACTTCTACTCCTGCCGGAACTTCTGCAGTAGCAGTTTCCACAGTTTCGGTTTTAGGCTGTTCTTCTGATTTTTTTTCTTCAGAACCTGCACTGGGAGCAGCTGCTCCACCTGTCAATCCTGAAATATCTTCTCCTTCATTACCGATAATTGCCAAAACAGAGTCTACAGCAGCGGCAGCACCTTCTTCTACCCCCACGTATAAAAGGGTACCTTCTACTTCAGATTCGAAATCCTGAACAGCTTTGTCAGTTTCAATTTCAGCTAAAATATCTCCTTCCTTTATTTTATCTCCTACTTTTTTATGCCATTTCGCCACTTTACCTTCCGTCATAGTGTCGGAAAGGCGGGGCATCGTAATTACTTCTGCCATAATTATTTTTTATTTGAAAATTTAGCAATCTGAAAATTTGAAAATTAAAAAAGGACATACTCTATCACATTTCCAAATTTTCAAATGGTCAAATTAACTCATTATCTTTTAGTTTTCTAACTTGTCTAAGAATGGATAGTCTTCCTGAGCATACACATACTCATAGATTTTCTCAGCGTCCGGATATGGAGAGTTCTCCATGAATTCGATGCACTCTTCAACAAAGTCTCTGGACTTGTTATCGATAGCTTCTAATTCCTGTTCTGTAGCCCATCCGTTTTCAAGGATTCTGTGTTTTACCAATTCGATTGGGTCATCATTTTTGTGAACCGCTACTTCTTCTTTAGATCTGTATGGTTCCGCATCAGACATAGAGTGTCCTCTGTAACGGTAAGTTCTTGCTTCAATGAACGTTGGCCCATCACCTCTTCTTGCTCTTTCAATAGCCTCGTAAGCGGCTTCAGCTACTTTTACAGGGTCCATTGCATCTACTGCAAGGCAAGGCATTTCATATCCTAATCCTAACTTGTAGATATCTTCGTGGTTGGCTGTTCTTTTTACAGAAGTTCCCATTGCGTACTGGTTGTTTTCTACAACAAATACTACAGGAAGCTTCCAGTTCATTGCCATGTTGAATGTTTCATGCAGAGAACCTTGTCTTGCAGCACCGTCTCCGAAGAAACAGATGTTTACCGCTTTTCTGTCGAAATATTTATCTGCAAAAGCAATACCTGCTCCCAAAGGAATTTGTCCTCCAACGATACCGTGACCTCCGTAGAAACGGTGTTCTTTGCTGAAAATGTGCATAGATCCACCCATACCTCCGGATGTACCTGTTGCTTTACCACAAAGTTCTGCCATGATTCTCTTAGGATCTACTCCCATCGCCATTGGATGGATGTGGCATCTGTAGGCAGTAATCATACTGTCCTTCGTAAGGTCCATTGCATGTGTGAATCCGGCAGGAATAGCTTCCTGACCGTTATACAAATGTAAAAATCCTCTGATCTTTTGTTTTAGGTAAAGAGAACGGCATTTGTCTTCAAACCTTCTCCACATTGTCATATCTTCATACCACTTCAGGTATACCTCTTTAGAAAATTCTTTCATGTGTTAGCTCTTGCTTTTTTATGATGAAATAGTTGAGCAAAATTATGAAAAAAACTTTGTTTTTATTCTATACATAGATAACTTTTCGATTTTTCTGTAAAATCTATTTGCAGGCGGAATGGATTATTCTTAATTTTCGACCCTCAGAAACGCTTATGGAACAGCATTCCTACTATTGATTTTTGGTTAAAGCATCTAAGAAATCTCCCTGTCTGTGTAGCTTACCTGAAATAATGGATGAAGTCGATAATTCAAAAAGCTTTATATTTTATTCTCTTTATTCTTCCATCTTTAATTATTGTTAACATATCTTTTGGTTATTTCAACAACCTCTTTTCCGGGGAAAAACCGGTCAGTTTTAAGGTTCCATCTTCAATGCTGTTAACAAAATCACCGTGTAATTTCGCTGTCTGAACTTTAATTTCTTTCCATTCCTTATCCGAATGAATCCTTCGCTATATCAAATCCGACACGGCTTTTAATCAGATGGAAGAAACAGACCACTAAAATTATAATTTTTAATAAAAATTCACTATTGAATTAAAAACAAATAATCTGATATTGTTTTACAGCTAAAAAATCAACAAAATTTCTGGATATATTCTTCGCATTGCTACAGTTGATTCCATTGGTTTTTTGAGGTTATAGTATTATATTTGAAGCTTAAACCTGAATATGGAAGAAACACCGTCTCCCCTGCTGTTGAAAATCTCAAAGATCATTTCTGATTTTTTCAATCCTCTGACTTCCCTTATTATCTTTTTTATCTATATGAGTGTCAGAGAATACACCCTCAAAGATTCACTTCTTTACTTCCTGCCTATATCCCTGATGATTATTGTTCCGGTGATTATATGGCTGGTATGGAATGTAAAAACGGGAAGATATACCAATATGGATGTATCCAATAGAGTTCAGCGGAAAACACTGTATATATTTATTGCAGCCTGTATAATAACTTATCTGATCTTTAATTATAGCAGAACCGGATCTGTTGATCTTGTCATGCTGTTTATTTTAATACTGCTTTTCGCCCTTCAGGTCAGCAACTTTTTTATTAAAAGTTCAATGCACACGGCATTCAATATATTTACAGCCGCTCTGTTTTTCACCTTAGACTGGAAAATGGGGCTGCTATGGCTGGGAATAGCAACCCTGGTCGGAATTACCCGGGTTATTTTAAAAAGACACACCATAAAAGAGGTATTTATGGGCGCTGGAATAGCTTTTATGGTATCTTTTCTCTATCTTTATTGCAATATTCAATTTCAACATTAGAATCCCTTATGAAAATTAATCATCTTACTTCCGCAGAGGAAAACTTTATGAAGCTGTTTTGGAAAATGGAATCTTTCTATCTGAAGGACGTTATGGAGCAGCATCCAGAACCCAAACCCCATCAGAATACAGTATCTACTTATCTGAAAATATTGGTTGAAAAAGGGTATCTGTCTACCGCAAAAGAGGGGCGAATCTTCAAATATACTGTACTTGTTCCTTTGGATGAATATAAAAAATTTCTATTAAAAGAACTTTCACATCACTTTTTTAATGATTCGGGAAAAGAGATTCTTGAGCTTTTATTGAGCGAAAAATTAATCTCCCAGGAAGATATGAAAGGGTATTTTGATCTAAAAATCGAAATAAAACCGGCAAAAATTGAAGAACCGAAGTTTGAATACGCCGAAGAAATCTTAAGCCCTAAAAAAGAAAAGAAAACAAAAGGAAAAGACAAGGATAAAGATAAGGACAAAGAAAAAGACAAAAAGAAAAAAAAGAAAAAAGACGCATAGCAATCTCCCGGACAATCAATAATGAATCCTGCTGAAAAAAAAGAGAAGCAGTGAAAGTTCCTGATTCAGGTAGAGAATCTGATTGGGAGAAATAGTTTCAGTTGGACTTCGCCGGGATCAGTTCCTTATAATAACTATATCAGTATTTACTACGAAAACATTGATGTATTGATAAGAGCAAAGCAAAAGAAGAGGCTGCCCTGCGGGCAGCCTCTTCTTTTATATGAAATAAAAATTATCTTTGAGTTCCTGAGCTCCACACCGGAGAATAGTTTCCGTAGATCACCAGGTTACCATCATTCTGTACGGTAAGCTTGTTACCTCCTCTTCGGGATGTATTTGAGCTCCATATAGCTTTGTTGTAAGAATCATATACAACCAGATTTCCATCATTCTGGAATTCGGCTCTGCTTCCTTTATTATCGGTACCGGCTCCCCAGATCGCATTCCCATTTCTGTTTGACAATACCAGATTACCATCATCCTGGAATGATAAATAATAGTTACCATCAGAAGAATAAAGCTTATCTCCTCTGCGGAATTTATGTCCCGGATCTACAGAACCTCCGCCACGGCCAAATCTGTCATTATTGTTTCTGCTTCCATCTTTTGAAGCCCACAAAGGACTGGAATTATTATATACCACAAGGTTACCATCATCCTGAACGGTCAGTTTATTAGCGCCTCTACCGTTGGTATTGGAACTAAAAGCCACTCCATTTCTCGGAGTATACACTACCAGGTTACCATCATCCTGAAAAACCGCTTTTACCCCTCTGTCTGAAGTTTTGGAATCCCAGACCGAACCTCCGCTTCTGTTGTATAGAACCAGATTCCCATCATTCTGGAATATCAGATAATACCTGTTATTATTTGACCAATATTTTCTATTCTGTTCCAATGTCTGGCCATTATAGATATTTTGTGCATTCAATAATAATCCGCCAAACACCATCATTAATGTTAATAAATGTTTTTTCATTATAATTACTTTTTTGATTGATTGAGAATTTTCTAAAATTATGCCAAAAAACAGGAATCTTCAATACAAATAACTAATTGAATGATTTTCTGCCAATTAAATTTCATAAAAAAAGCGGCTAAAAAGCCGCTTCATATTTTTACCAACGATTTCCGCCTCCGCCACGGTTGTTGTTACCATAGCCTCCGCCTCTATTATTGTTGTTACCATAACCTCCACCTCTGTTGTTATCGAAGCTTCTTCTTGGTTTTTCTTCTCTTGGTTTAGCTTCGGAAACATTTAGTGTTTTTCCGTTGAATTCTTTTTGGTTAAGAGCTTCAATAGCTTGCTTTCCTTCTTCATCACCCATTTCTATGAAACCGAAACCTCTGGAACGACCAGTCTCTCTGTCTGTAACGATTTTAGCAGATGATACATCGCCAAATTCTGCGAAAAGATCGTGCAACTCATACTCTTTAGTTGCGTAATTGATGTTTGAAACAAAAATGTTCATTTTGAATAAATTAAAAAATTAATAAAAATTTGGTATATAAAAGAAAAACAACATAAATTAATGAACAAATATTGATTCCAAATATAAACGTATGCAAGATACAATTAAAAATTTCAAATCAAAGCTTTTTTTAAATATTTCTCACATTATGTTGAATCTAAAGAATTAAAACAACCAAAACAATTCTAAAAAACACTTATAAAACAATGGTTTAGAGCACCTATCAGCAATTGAAATTAAAACATAAATACCTAAGACCTTGCCCTCTATGAAAACGGGAATCATTACTAAAAGACAGAGACTATCCTTATATTTATAATTTTCTTTATCATCCTTTAATTTCATAAAATTGTAAAAAACCAATCAAACATGAAACTGCATACCACCAATTACACCAATACCCTCATTGAAGTTGCTGAAGACTGCCCCGTTGACCATGCCCAGATCCCTCCCGAAAAGAAGGAGAAAACACTGGCAAATCTTCAATATGAAAAACTGATAAAAAGTCCTTACCAATATACCTCGGATGATATTATCTTCGAATGCTATGCCCTCAAAAATGATATTTCAGAAAGTGAAAGAGAAGAAACAAGGAAGCAGTTCTTCTCCAAAGGTCAGGCATGTCTCCGCTCCTCTCCCCTTGCTAAAAGATATGGATTTGGGTTTCATCATAACAATGAAGGAAAAGTAGCTATGTTTCCCGTAGAAAGTGAAAACTATCAAAAGATTTTGCATGATCCGTCAGTCAATAAGACAAAAGCCATGCGCTCCAAAAGAAAATGATCGAGAAAATGAATGATTCTTTTCAGATCAATAAATACTATTCTATTGATTAGATCAGCATTTAACCCTAAATTTGTACTATAAATTATTAAAAAATGAACTATCATACCAGAAAATGGGTAAAACCTGAAGATTTAAATCCTAATCATTCTCTTTTCGGAGGAAGACTTTTACAGTGGATTGATGAAGAAGCTGCCCTATATGCCATTATCCAGTTGGAAAACACAAAAGTGGTAACCAAATTCATCTCTGAAATTAATTTTGTAAGCTCTGCCAAACAAGGTGATATTATAGAAATCGGTATCGAAGCCATCCATTTTGGATCTTCTTCTATCACGCTAAGATGTGATGTCCGAAATAAAATGACCCATCAGACCATTATTACCGTTGACAAAATCGTAATGGTAAACCTTGACAGCGACGGAAATCCGGCTCCACATGGTAAAACCCAGATTGAGTTTGTAAAAGACAGGCTAAACACCGGAATATGAAAGTTTTCATCAAAAACATGGTCTGCAACCGGTGTATTGCTGCCGTTGAAAACATTTTCAATACCGCAGGAGTAAAGACAACCTCCGTGATACTGGGGGAAGCAGAAACTGAATCTGACGTTCCTGCAGACAAAATGCTGACCATTGAAAAAGAACTTCTTGAAACCGGCTTTGAAAGAATCATGGATTCAGCCCATCAGATGATTGAAAAAATAAAGAATCTGATTATCATTAAAGTCAGTGAACTGGATGTCGACGAAGATTTTCTGCTTTCAGAATTTCTAAGTTCCCAACTTTATAAGGACTACAGTTCTCTTTCAAAAACATTTTCGCAAAATGAAAATATTACGTTAGAACAGTTTTTCATCCTTCAGAAAATTGAAAAGGTGAAAGAACTTCTTTTATATAATGAATTCAATCTTACCGAAATTGCAGGAAAACTGGGCTATAAAAGTGTTCAGCATCTCTCTTCCCAATTCCGTAATGTGACAGGATTTACTCCTACCGAATTCAAGAAGCTAAAAGAACACCACAGAAAATCACTGGATAATCTTTAGAAGTTTGAGCGTGGGAGGACAAAGATAGATTATTGATAATATCCTATTACATATGCCTTATAAAAGATCAATCGTTATTATTCAACTTTGTTCCTTATAAATACTACAAACTCTCCCTCTAACCCTCCCACGCTCCGACTCTCCAACCCCTCCACTCCTCCATTCCACTTGCGCTCCAAATTCTATAACTATTATCCTTAAATTTATAACAACCTTACAATTCCATTTTGGAAATTTGTACTATAAATTTAGAATCATGGAACGACAGTATAAAATACTTGGAATGACCTGTTCCGGTTGCCAGAAAAAAATATCGAATCAGCTGAACAGCGTTCAGGGAGTAACAGCAGATGTTAATCTGGAAAACAACACAGCAACAATCACTTCTGATCATGAGATCGGACTCTCCGTTTTAAATGATGCTTTGGCAGAAATAGGAAAATACAGACTTGAAGATCCGGACAACCCGGAAAAAGCTTTTGTAAAACCTCAGGATCGTGTATCACCGTCTTCAGTTTATTATTGCCCGATGGAATGTGAAGGAGAAAAAGTATATTTCAAACAAGGTGAAAGATGCCCTGTATGTAATATGTACTTAGTTCCCATCGAGGAAAAGCTGGCAAAAGATCCTAATCACAAACCTGCTTATTCTTCCGCCAACCTTCCGGAGAACTTTAAAGACAATATTGGAAAATATTATTGTCCGATGTTCTGCGAAGGCGATAAGGTATATGATGAAAAGGGAGACTGCCCTGTATGCCATATGCATTTGGAAGAAATTACCGAAAATCTCGCAAAAAATGTAACATCCCACTCTCATTCCCATCACCATGGTCACAGCCATGACCACCACAACCATCATCATGACGCCCCTAAGGTTACAGATGAAATGGCAGGCAGATATTACTGCCCAATGTACTGTGAAGGAGACAAAACTTACGATTCTAATGTAGGATGTCCTGTTTGTGGAATGGATCTGGTGAAATATCCTGAAAAGAAAACAGCAAAATATACCTGCCCAATGCACCCTGAAATCATCCGCGATGAACCGGGAGACTGCCCGATCTGTGGAATGGATCTGGTAAGAATGCCGGATAGCGGAGAAGATGAGGAAGATGAAACCTACAATATTCTGAAAAGAAAATTCATTATTTCACTCGCTTTCACCATTCCTGTTTTTATCCTTTCTATGGGTGGAATGTTCATTAACTTTCCTTTTTCCCATCAGATTCAAGGGTTTATTGAGCTTGCACTGACTCTTCCGGTGATGTTTTATTCCGGTTGGTTCTTATTGAAAAGAGGATGGGTTTCTTTCAAAACCTGGAATCTTAATATGTTCAGTCTTATTGCTCTGGGAGTTGCTGCCGCTTTTATTTTCAGTATTGTTGCATTGATTTTCCCGGACATTATTCCGCATGAGATCCGTGGGCACAATCATGAGATCCCACTCTACTTCGAGGCAGTCTGTGTTATTCTTACGCTGGTTATTTTAGGACAGCTAATGGAAGCTGCGGCTCACAAAAAGACAGGAAATGCCATTAAAGAATTAATGAATCTTTCACCCGATGAAGCCAATCTCATTGTAAACGGAGAAGAAAAAAAGGTTCTGCTTTCTCAGGTGAAGATCGGAGATCTTTTAAAAGTAAAACCAGGTGAAAAAATCCCGGTTGACGGGAAAATCGTGGAAGGAAATTCAGTGGTAGACGAAAGTATGATCACCGGAGAACCTGTTCCGGTTGAAAAAGCGATCGATGACAAAGTTTCCTCGGGAACCATCAATGGCAATCAGGTATTCATTATGAAAGCGGAAAAAGTAGGTGACGAAACTTTACTTTCCCAGATCATCAAAATGGTAAATGAAGCCAGCCGAAGCAAAGCCCCTATTCAGAAGCTAACAGATAAAGTTTCAAAGGTTTTTGTACCTGTAGTTATTCTTATTGCGGCCCTCACCTTTATTCTATGGCAGTTTTTCGGACCGGAAGGAAAAAGAAGTTTATTTGCCTTTGTGAATGCAGTTGCTGTTCTGATCGTAGCCTGTCCATGTGCTCTTGGATTGGCAACTCCCATGTCTTTGATGGTAGGAATAGGAAAAGGAGCTAAAAACGGTATTCTGATCAAGAACGCTGAAGCACTGGAACAAATGAATAAAGTAAATGTGCTGATTACTGATAAAACAGGAACGTTAACGGAAGGAAAACCATCTGTAGAACATATTGAAACGATAAACAATGAAGATAAAAATCAGATTTTAAAACTGGCATTTTCACTCAACCAGAATTCTGAACATCCACTTTCCAATGCAGTCATTAAAAAAGCAAAGGATGAAAATATAGCTGCTGAAAAAGTAGATCAGTTCGAAAATATCTCCGGAAAAGGAGTCAAAGGAAACATCAATGGTAAAACAGCTTATCTCGGAAATGAAAGTCTGCTGACTTCTCACCAGATTCAAATCCCGGACAACTTAAGACAGAAAGCTATAGAAGTCCAGTCTAAAGCCCACACAATCTCTTATATTGCTCTGGATCAGCAGACATTAGGATTCATCAGTTTTATGGACAAGATTAAAGAAAGTTCTAAAAAAGCGGTAAAACAGCTATTGAGCGAAGGAATTGAAGTTATTATGATGACCGGAGACAATGAGCATACCGCAAAGGCTGTAGCTGACGAACTGGGAATCAAACATTTCAAAGCCAACTGTTTACCTGAGGACAAACTGAATGAAGTAAAGAAATTGCAGCAACAAGGTAAAATCGTAGCAATGACCGGCGACGGAATCAATGACTCTCCTGCCCTTGCGCAATCCAATGTAGGAATTGCAATGGGAACAGGAACAGACGTTGCCATTGAAAGTGGTGAAATCACTTTACTGAAAGGCGATATTCTTGGCGTTGCAAAAGCCAAACTACTAAGTGAAAAGCTTCTTAAGAACATTAAAGAGAACTTATTCTTTGCATTTATTTATAATGTATTGGGAGTTCCGGTAGCAGCAGGATTATTATATCCATTCTTTGGAATTCTTCTGTCACCGATGATTGCAGCAGCAGCTATGAGCTTCAGTTCTCTGTCTGTAATCTTAAATTCATTGAGATTGAATTCGGTGGATCTGGATATAAAATAAAATAGATCAAATAACAATAGACGGTCTTCTATGTTTGTAATGTCAAATATAGGAGACCGTTTTTTTATTCTATAAGATCAGCAATGGTCTTTTTCTCGCTTTCCTGGCAGATGGTCTGTTTATCTTTTGAGTTCCCTTCTTTTTAACTTTAATTCAATATAAAATTCTGATCTAGCATTAAAAGCTTCATTTGACAATATCTTCCACAATTGTTAAAAAATAATAATTCCCAAATAAAGGAAGAATACCATTATCCCAACAAAAATAGAGAAAAACTATCGTTTTAACATTTATAAATGTTAAAACTTAACGAAAACAAAACCGTAATTTCATAATCAACAGATTAACGAAAATATACGTTAAAATAAAGTTCTTAAAATAACCTTAAAAAGGCAAAATACAGTTTGAAATGGCATATAATTTGTTAACATTTACTCGTTATTTTTAACGATTTTTAACAAATTAAATTTCCAATACATTTATGAGAAAAATTTTTGCGGGAAAGTCAACAAATAAGACTTTTCTCGGGATGTTTGCATTGATGAGTGCAACTTCAGTTTTATTGAACAGCTGTAATTTCAAGAATGATGTGAATGAGACAACCTATTCACAGGAAAATCCCCCCGCAAAACCCGCTCCGACAATGGACGATGAAAGCGTGGATCCTGACAAAAGAGTGATCTACCTTACTTTTGATGACGGCCCCAACCAGGGAACGGAAAATCTTCTCAAAATCCTGAATAAAAGAAATGTGAGTGCCACAGCCTTTTTGGTAGGCAAACATGCTTATGGAAGCACCAAACAAAAAAATGATCTGGAGCTTTTGAAGAAAAACCCACTGATCGAACTGGCTAATCACAGCTTTACCCACGCGCACAACAAATACACAGATTTTTATAAGAATGCTGACGCAGTTGTCCGTGATTTTGACATCGCCAAAGACAGTCTGAAACTTTATGATAAAATAGCAAGAACTCCGGGCAGAAATATCTGGAGGCTTAACAATATTAATGTTACCGATATTAAAAGCACTACTGCCGCAGCAGATGGCCTTAAAAAAGCAGGCTATAAAGTAATCGGCTGGGATCTGGAATGGAGGCCCTCTCAAAGAATGACTCTGAAAGGAAGCCATGAAGCCATGCTTAAGAAAGTGGACAGTATTTTTCTTAACGATCTGGAAAAAACATCAAGACACCTGGTCTTTCTTACTCATGATCAATATCTAAGAGACACAGATTCTATCAACGAACTGGATCTCTTTATTGAAAAACTTCAGAAGAGCAACAAATTTGTTTTCAGAAAAATTTCTCAATATCCTAAAATCAACGAAGTGTTGAATTAATTCAGATGTCAGGTTCAAAGTAAGAGGCAGGAAATAGAGATTTTTGTGCCTATTTCTTATCATGTTCCTTTGAACCTTGCTCTAAATTTCGGAAATTTGCCTTTATGAGTATTAAAGAAAATTATCAGGCTATAAAAAATCAGCTTCCGGCGGAAGTTCAACTGGTTGCGGTTTCAAAAACGCATCCGGTTTCTGCTATACAGGAAGTCTATGATCTGGGACAGAAAGTCTTTGGAGAAAATAAAGTTCAGGAACTGATGGAGAAAGCTCCCCTGCTTCCTGAAGACATTCAGTGGCATCTGATCGGGCACCTGCAGACCAATAAGGTTAAATATATCGCACCGTTTATCGACACCATACAAAGCGTGGATTCTGAGAAGCTTTTAGTTGAAATCAATAAAGAATCAGGCAAGAACGGCAGAATCATTAAAGTTCTTCTTCAGGTAAAGATCGCAGCAGAAGACACCAAGTTCGGACTTGAAATATCGGAAGCCAGAGAGCTTTTCCAGCAATATCTTGACGGAAAACACCCTCATATTACAATAACCGGACTGATGGGTATGGCTACGTTTACAGAAGACGAACAACAGGTCAGAAAAGAGTTTTTAATCTTAAAAAGTCTTTTTGATGATTTGAATCAACTAAAAACACTGAATACCTTATCAATGGGAATGAGTGATGATTTCCCGGTGGCTATTGAGTGTGGGGCTAATTCTGTGAGAGTAGGATCTGCGATTTTTGGCAGAAGAGACTATTCAAAATAGAATTTTTAGGTACGGTTTTTGCTAATAATTGAAACAAAAAATTTAAATTTGCAACTATGCAAAAAATCCTTATAGTAGAAGACGAAAAAGCAATCTCGGGAGTACTTCACAGTATTCTTTCGGATGAACTTACCGATTATGAATTTGTCATCGCCGAAGACGGCCTTGAAGGTTACAAACAGGTAGAAAAAGAAGATTTCGCATTGGTGATTTCTGATATTAAGATGCCTAAACTTTCAGGAACCGAGCTTTTAAAACAAAGTCTTGCCCTAAAACCTGAAACTACTTTTATCATGATCTCGGGACACGCAGACATCGATTCTGCAGTTTCTTGTCTGAAAGAGGGTGCATATGATTTCATTTCCAAGCCAATTGACATCAACAGACTGATCACCAGTGTAAAGAATGCCTTGGTAAAAGAAACTCTGAAGAAAGAAAACAAAAATCTTCAGACTGAAAACAAAACATTAAAGAGAAAAGTAAACAAAAAATACCAGATGATCGGTACCTCTCCTGCGCTTCAAAAGATCCAGGACATGATCGAAAAGGTTGCAGCTTCTGATGCCAGAGTTCTGATCACAGGTCCTAACGGAGCTGGAAAAGAGTTGGTAGCTCACGCTATTCACAATCAGAGTGACCGTGCAAGAGGGCCAATGGTGGAAGTTAACTGTGCTGCTATCCCATCTGAGCTTATTGAATCTGAGCTTTTCGGACACGTAAAAGGATCTTTTACCGGTGCTATCAAAGATAAGCAGGGGAAATTTGAGCAGGCTAACGGCGGTACGATCTTCCTTGACGAAATTGGAGACATGAGCCTTATCGCTCAGGCAAAGGTGTTGAGAGCGCTTCAGGAAAGCAAAGTTTCTCCTGTAGGAAGTGATAAAGAGATTAAGGTTGACGTAAGAGTTATTGCGGCAACCAATAAGAACATGCAGAAAGAAATTGAAGAAGGAAAATTCAGAGAAGACCTTTACCACAGACTTTCTGTTATTGAAATCTATGTTCCGCCATTGGATGATAGAAAAGAAGACATTAGGTTATTGGTTGAGCACTTCTCCGGTATGATTGCCGATGAGCATGGTACTGCTGTGAAAAAGTTTGATGATAAAGCGATTGATGCTTTAAAAGCGCTTTCATGGACTGGAAATATCAGAGAATTAAGGAACGTTGTGGAAAGATTAATCATTCTTGGAGGGAACACTGTTTCCGAAAGTGACGTTGCAAGTTTTGTAAGGAAATAATTTAGCGATTATTCACCATAAATTATAAAAATTTGCAGTTCATCACTGCAAATTTTTTTTTTGTCCTATTTGAATTATAAACTATATGAATCTTAAAATATTATGAACTTTTTAAACAAAAACTATACAAAAGAATGCCTGACTTTGGCTCTGCCTGTGATGCTTACTCAGGTGGGGCAGGTTTCAGTAAATCTATTCGACAATATTATTGTCGGAAAACTTTTAGGTGCCGACGCTTTGGCATCCGTTTCATTAGGAAATGCAGTATTTTTCTCCATATTCGTATTGGCACTCGGGTTTTCGTTTGCCATTCCGCCGTTGGTTTCAGAAGCGCACTCAAAAGAAGATCACGCGACCATCAATTCGGTTTTCAGCCATGGATTTGTGATCAATATGTCTGTGGGAATTATCCTGATGGTCATCCTTCTTTTAGGAATGCCTCTACTCTACCATTCCGGGCAGCCTGCCAAGATTATTCCTGATACTGTAAGCTTTTTAAGTATTATGGTAATCAGTATGGTTCCGTTTATGGCATTTCAGACGCTTCGTGAGGTTTCAGAAGGCTTATCTTATACGATTGGAGTAACCAAAGCGACCATCATTGCGAATATTATCAATATCGCTTTAAACTATGTATTTATTAAAGGGCTTTTCGGATTCCCTCCAATGGGGGTAAAAGGTTCTGCTCTGGCGACTCTGATCTCCAGAATTTTCATGGTTGTTTTCCTGTACGTTGTACTGTTGAAAGAAAAAAGAACAAGACGTTACATCAAGGATTTTTCATTGAAAGTTCAGGACTTCTCTAAGAAAATGTTTGATAAAATGGTGAAGCTGGGATTACCTACCGCACTACAGATGTTTTTTGAGGTAACGGCATTTGCAGGGGCGGCATTCATCTGCGGACTGATCTCAGCTCATGACATTGCCTCTCACCAGATCGCATTGAGTATGGCTTCTTTCACCTTCAACTTATGTGTAGGGTTCAGTGTTGCTTCTACCGTAATGATTGGTCGGAAGCTTGGGGAACAAAACTTTGTTGAATTAAGAAAAGTCGGGATCAACAACCTAAAGATCGCTTTTATTTTCATGTGTATCTGTGGATTGGTATTTATCTTAGGCCGAAACATACTGCCTACATTCTTCACCAAAAAGGAAGAAGTGGAAGTGATTACTCTGGCCGCAAAACTGATGATCATTGCCGCCTTATTCCAGCTTTCTGACGGAATTCAGGTGACCGCTCTGGGAATGCTGAGAGGTCTGCAGGATGTAAAAATCCCGTCTATTTATACCTTCATCGCCTATTGGGTGATTACCATTCCTTTAGGATATTTCTTCTGTGTAACATTAAAAATGGGAGCTTTCGGAATGTGGATTGCTCTGGGATTAGGATTGACGGTATCTGCCGTATTCCTTGTTAAACGATTTTTGAATATGTCTGCCAAACGAATCAAGCAGAATACATAAAATAAAATATCAGTAAAAATTGACGCAGAGCTTTTTAGTTCTGCGTTTTTTATTGAGTTTTATTATTTTTAAACTTTAATCATGAAAATAAAAATTAAACAATGGACCTAACCAGAGAACAGCTTATACATCACGCACTCTCTCATGATTCTGATTTCGAAAGACTGAAGGTTATCGTAAAAGGACTCAATAAAGCCATAGCCCATTTAAGAGGTGAAGAACTTGCTATTGACTGGTGGGGAACAATGGACGAAAAGTATGAACATGAATCAATATACAATCTGGCTATTCTGGCGTTTGAGCACTATCTAAAAACAGTATTAACAGGCGTTAAAATTGTTAATGAAGAAGATAACTCTCAACTTTACTATTCCGAACCAGCTATTTCACTCATTTTCACTCTCGCAAAGTACATAAAAAACGATCCGGACTTTTCACATAAAACTTTAAATCATTATCACTTAAATATTCACGATTATCCTGTTTACAATGGTATCATTGCTCTAAATTCTCAGCAAAACCTGGAAGAAATTATCAAACAGCTACAAAAATGGAGAACCAAAATCATTAATATATACTATCAGCAACCGGAGACAGAATAACAGCAAAAAAAATACTATTTCAAATCAGAAACAGTATTTTTTAATATCCTTTCACTTATATTGACAGGACTATCATCCTTTTTACGAATCCGCGTTTTTGCTTTTTTGCCCAATCAACCAATTCTCCTTCCTAAAATCTTCAGACTCCTTTCTACCCCATCCAGAACCGCTACATCAGGAAGGGTTCCCCAATCTTCAAATCCAAAATATCTGAAAAGCTTCAGACTTGGCTCATTGTGCAGGAAAATAAGAGCCACCAGGTTTTTCACCTCAAATTTACCAGCATTATCGATACAATACTGAAGGATCGTTTTGCCATATCCTTTCCCTCTGCAAGTTTCATCCAGATAAATGCTTACTTCTACTGTACCATTGTATGCTGCTCTTTCATGAAATGAGCTGAAACTTACCCATCCGATCATTTGGTTCTGATCATCTTCAACTACCCAAAGTGGTCTTGTGTGAGGGTTGTGCTCTTCAAACCACTTCAGCTTGCTTTCTACAGACACTTCTTCCATGTCTGCAGTCACCATTCTTGAGGCAATTGTTGAATTATATATGGCTACGATTTTATTTAAATCTGCCAACTCAGCATTTCTGAATGTTAATTTTTCCATTGGATAATATTCAACTTACTTTCATGCAAAAATAATAAATTTTAAAAACACCCCCCACAAAATAACAATCAAAATATCAAATTAAAACAATAAAAAACAAAATAACCCCACAAATAAAACAACAAATACGGAATAATATTCTTTTTTTTAATTACCACTAATGCACGAATAAAAAAAGATTCGTGCATTAGTGGCAGAAAAAAACATCTAATCAAATTTGCGGATTAAACATATGCATTAGAATTCTTTATCGCTTAGCGTTTCTCAACACATTACTTCAAATCCTTCAGAATTCTGTTTAAACTTCTTACCGTAATGCCCAGATAGGCAGCCATATCTTCTTTTGAAATCTGGATTTTCTGCTTAACCTGCATCTCCAACAGTTGTCCCAAAGTATGCTCTACGGTGTATAACTGTTGGTAAGAGGCTCTGCTGGATGTATTCACAATTCTCTCTGCAAAAGAGTTCAATAATAAATGATTCAGGGTAAGGTCTTTTTGGATCAGCGATTTGAAATAAGGGATATTGGTTTCGTAAACTACCACATCAGAGATGGCCTGTACACCACACAAACAGCTTATATTTTTAATCAATTCCACTTCTCCAAGGATTTCACCGTTTCCCAGAAATTCAACGATAAATTCTTTTCCGTTCTCTTCGGTAAAATAACATTTGGCAATACCTTCTTTGATAAGCATCAGTCTGGAAAGCGGTCGATCCTGTATCAGTATCTTTTCGTCTCTGGAAAAAGATTTCAGCACTATATTGTCTTCCTCTTTCTGATGTCTGTAAAGTTCTTCAAAATAGTCCAGAAAAGCCTGATTTGTTCTTAGCATATTGATCCGGGACAAATGTCCTTTTTTAATTAAGTTTTTATATTGAATTTTGCAGGGAGAAAATTACAAAACAAAAATGAATAATCATATTACAACCATTGCCTTCGACGCTGATGATACTCTTTGGATCAATGAACCTTATTTTCAGGAAGCCGAAAAAGAATTTTGTATGCTGCTTGAGGATTATCTTCCACAGCATTCTGTATCACAGGAACTATTCAAAACAGAGATGCAAAACCTTCATTTGTATGGTTATGGAGTAAAAGGATTTATGTTATGCATGATTGAAACCATTGGACGGATTTCTAATAATACAGCCTCTTTGGAACTGGTTAATAAAGCCATTCAACTTGGTCAGGAGCTTCTTCAGAAACCAATTGAGCTTCTGGAGGGGGTGACGGAGACCTTAGAAAGCCTTAAAGGAAAATACAGATTGGTGGTTGCGACAAAAGGAGATTTGCTGGATCAGGAACGTAAACTGAAGAACTCCGGATTACAGGAATATTTCCATCACATTGAAATCATGAGTGATAAAAAAGAGAATGACTATAAAAAGCTACTGAAACATCTGGACTGCCAGCCTGAGAATTTCTTAATGCTTGGAAATTCAATAAAGTCGGATATTTTGCCTGTCCTTGAAATTGGAGGGTCTGCAGCCCATATTCCCTATCATGTTACCTGGAGCCATGAGCAGCATGATGTCAATCTGGAGCATCAGAATTTTATGGAACTGAAAAGTATTGATGAAATCCTGAAACACCTTTAAAAACCAATTTTTGAATTCTGATTGGCAAACCATTGAATGATCTTAAAAAGATTTTAATTTATAAATTCTGCCTTAACTTCCTCAATATATTTTTTAAATCAAAAAGAGACTGTTTAAGATAAACAGCCTCTTTTGTATTTTTATTTCTTCAAACACTTTTCAAGGAACTGATCCTGTTCCCATAAAACATGTAAGATATTTTCTTTTGCCTGATAGCCGTGGGCTTCTTTTGGAAGAAGAACCATTTTTACTGGAGCTCCAAGGTTTTTCAGAGCCTGGAAATATCTTTCAGTCTGTAAAGTGAAAGTTCCCGGGTTGTTATCTGCATCACCATGGATCAGCAGAAGCGGTGTTTTCATTTTATCAGCATGCATGAATGGAGACATTGTGTTGTAGATCTCCGGAACATCCCAATAGTTTCTCTGCTCACTCTGGAACCCAAACGGAGTCAGTGTTCTGTTGTAAGCTCCACTTCTTGCAATACCACACGCAAAAAGGTCAGAATGTGTCAGAAGGTTAGCCGTCATAAAAGCACCATAAGAATGTCCTCCTACAGCTACTTTCTTTCTGTCGATATAACCCAAGTGATCTACGGCGTCAATAGCAGCCGCAGCATTTGCTACCAACTGAGGAAGGAATGTATCATTTGGTTCTGTTTTTCCTTCACCAATGATTGGGAAAGCAGCATCATCCAAAACGGCGTAGCCTTTCGTAGTCCAATAGATAAAAGATCCGTAAGAAGGGAAAGTAAAGTCATTCGGGTTCTGGGTATTCTGCCCTGCTGTATTTTTATCTTTATATTCTGTAGGATATGCCCAGATCAGTAAAGGAAGTTTTTCCTTTTTCGCTTTTCTGTCATAGTTCGCAGGAAGATAAAGAGTCCCGGTTAAAGTAACTCCGTCGTTTCTTTTGTAGGTAATTACTTCTTTATAAACGTCCTTAATGCTTTCAAAAGGGTTTGCAAAATTAGTAACAGCCTCTGCTTTATTGGATTTGATATTCTTTTTAAAATAGTTCGGGTACTGGCTTGGCGATTGCTGAGTGGTCAGTATTTCTCCTTTTGATGGGTTCAGAATATCAACAATAGCTTCTTTTGCATTTTTCACATTTGAAGAATACAGCCTTTTCTTTTTCAATGATTTCACATCCATTTCATCTATAAACGGGTGCTGGCCATCTTTTGTAAATCCTTCACCAATCAGATAAGCCTTCCCTCCTTTCATGTCTACAACAAATCTTCCGTATTGGTTTTTCACGGTATTAAAGTTCCCCGGATCGCTGTAAACGTCCTGAGAGTTTCTGTCTTCAATCACTTTGGATTCTCCGTTATTCAGATCTACAAGGAAAGATTTGGTATTTCTTGTATCATACCAGTCTTCTGAAACGATAGCGTAATGATCATTCGTCCAGCTTACTCCATTGTATCTTTGTTTTACTTTGAAGAAAGATTTAGGAGCGGCAGTAAAAGGTACATCCCAGGTAAAGATCTCATCTCTGTATTCTGCAGCTTTCGACTGATCTCCTCCATCCAGAGCTTCAGTAAACACTAATGTCGCCGGAGCATCGCTTCTCCACATCATATTTCTCTTTCCGGTTCTTACGGAAGAAAAACCTTTAGGCATGATTTCATTCAGAGGAACTTCGTTGACTACTTTTACAGTATTTCCTTTCATATCATACACCGTAGTGGTCGTTGGAAAACGATTCAGAGGTACAATATAGGAAAATGGCTTCTTTATTACTGATGTCATCAGATAATTTCCGTCTGGAGAAAAGCTTAATCCGGAATACATATCCTGATCTTTTACTTTTTTAAGGGTTCCGTTCAGATCTACATTATAAATTTCAGCTGCGGTAAGAACTTCAAAGTTTTTTTCATCCTGAGGATTCTTCAAAAGATCCTGATAGGTTCTGTTCTGAGATACTTTTCCGTCGGCTGTAGAGACGATAGGTCCTGTAGGAAGATCTTTACTGGAATCAATCAGAGCTGGTCTGTTCTGAGGAAGTACTTTGACTAATAAGCTTTGTGAGTCATTATACCATACGTAAGGCATTCCTAAATTGGCATTCAGATTATCTGATGTAATTTTTTTGGCAACAGCGGTTTCCAGATCAATGGTCCAAAGCTCCACTCCCTTATCGGTTGTATTGGTAAAAGCCAGCTTCTTTTCATCAGGTGAAAATGAAATATATGTAATTCTTGCATTGGCAGGCAGATTCTTTACCAGCGTTTCGTTCTTATCATTGATTTTTCTGATTTTAAGATCATTAAAATAGGTAACGGTACTTGCAATATTAGTCATCGGGTTGATTCTCAGTCCGCCCAGTTTCATCTCCTGCTGGTTAAGATCCTGAAGTGTCTTGTACGTTGGACGGTAAGTGAACACCACCCAATCTTTCTTATTGTTCATCAGAACGCTTGGTGGCCTCTGATAATCTGCCAGTTTCAGGATTTCGGCAGAAGGCTTTTGGTAAGTAATATTCTCCTGTGCATCATAAAAATTGAGAAATGCCAGAAGGCAAATAGTCAGTTTTATCTTCATATAAATTCATTTTCTACGAATGTAGTGAATTTTGAAAGATTGATAAAATTAAAAAAATAAGACACTTTTTAGTGTCATATAATGGTTTTTTATTACTTTTATTGTACAAATTAAAAATAATATGAAAAATTTAAGAAAATTATCAAAAAAGAACTTGAAAACGATCAACGGCGGAAGTGCTCCATTATGCGATTCAGGATACATGGCCTGCAGAGTAAGAGACGAAAACGGAAACCTGATCTGGGAATGCTTACCGCATTGCAATTATTAATAACAGAAAGCGGCACCCTAAGGGCGCCGCTTTATCTTGTATCTTGTATCTTGTATCTTGTATCTGTTTTATATTTTACCAGTCTGAAGCTCTTTTTCTTCTTTCTATCATATGATCTACAGAAACCTTTCCAGCTCCTACAACCATCAGAAGAAGGTATACGGAAAGATAAACAAGGCTCATTTCTCTTTTTTCTAAAGGATCAGCACCATGGACTACAAAAGCAGCTATGACCATCGTAAAGATCAGAAAACCTAAAGAAACCCTTGTAAAAAGCCCTAATATCAGTAAGATTGAACAAACAAATTCAGCAAAAACGGTAAGGATTAAAGAAATCTGAGGTCCCATTCCCATAAAATCGAAAAACTCGATTTTACCACCTGCCAGAAGCATCTGGAGTTTGGGGAACCCGTGAGAAAGCATCGCAAAACCGATAAATACCCTCACTGCTAATACAACAATATCTTTAAGTATTGAGCCTGAATTGGAATTGTTATAGTTCATCATTTACTAAAAAATTTAGACTAAGGTAATAAAAATCTTTTAATACAACGGGATTACAGCGTTTTTAGTTTAGCGGTAACCGAAATTTTTAAGATCTCTGTCATTCTTTCTCCAGTCTTTTTTCACTTTAACAAATAAATTTAAGTGAATTTTCTTAGAGAAAAACTTTTCCAGATCCAATCTTGCATCAGTTCCCACTTTTTTGATCGCTTCCCCTTTGTGACCGATAATAATACCTTTCTGAGTATCTCTTTCTACATAGATGATAGAATCTATAAAGATAATTCCTTCTTTTTCTTTAAACTGCTCTGTAACCACTTCCACAGAATACGGGATCTCTTTATCATAGTTCAGAAGGATTTTCTCACGAATCGCTTCATTAACGAAAAATCTTTCAGGCTTGTCTGTAAACTGGTCCTTATCATAGTAAGGTGGGTTCTCAGGCAGCAATGATTTTATTTTAGGTAAAATAACCTCCGTATTGAAAGCATTCAGCGCAGAAATAGGAAGAATTTCCGCTTTCGGAATTCTATTGTGCCAGTCTGCTACCAGCTTCTCAAGACCTGCCTGATCGGTCTGGTCTACTTTATTTAATAGAAGAAGTACAGGTACAGGGATTTTATTTAATTTATCAATTAAAAATTCTGACGGTTCCGCCTTATCGGTAACATCTACAATAAACAGGAATACATCGGCATCCTGAAGGGAATCTTTTACAAAATCCATCATCTTTTCCTGCAATCCGTATTTAGGATCCAATACTCCCGGAGTATCGGAAAATACGATCTGAAGGTCCTCTTCATTATAAATACCAAAAATTCTGTGACGGGTTGTCTGGGCCTTCTGCGTTACAATCGCCAGCTTCTCCCCCATTAATTGGTTGAGTAAGGTCGATTTCCCGGCATTGGGCTTTCCAACTATATTTACAAATCCAGCTTTGTGCATAAAAATAATATTACGAACTGCAAAGTTAGTAAAACAAAATCGGTCTTTACGGGTAATCTCAATTTTTAAAAGAAAAAAGAGAGTTATTGGGCTTTATATAACTTTGTAAAAGGGTTTTAAAAGAAGGTTTATTTCTATTTTTTTTAAGTTCACCCGATTTTCAACCTTAAAAATCACAAAAGATTTTTTTTTAAACACTTAAGTTCACTTTAGAAGTTTAATAATATGCTGGTCAGAAGTTCACAGAAGAAGAAAATCAAAGATTTTCATAAGTCTGATGATAAAATATGACGATTAAAGGCTGAAGATTCTTTCCAGTTAAAATAGAGGTTCGAAGCGATGCCTATTCTCTCTTTCTGAAAAAACCATAAAATAATTTTGTATCGCATTGCCTAAAACTGATATTTTTGACTATTAGAATTCATCTTTATGAATATAGACCAGATTCTCGACGCCATTTATCTTCTTCCCGAAACTTCTAAAGCCAGCCTGAAACAGCATATCACCGAAGTTTCCCATCCTAAAGGTTTTTGCCTGATGGAAGCTGATAAAGTAATTCCCTATGTCTATTTTATCCGCAAAGGAATTGCCAGAGCCTATGCCTCTACATCGGAAAATGATATTACCTTCTGGTTCGGAAGCGAGGGACAATGCGTCCTTTCGATGAAAAGCTATGTGGAAGATAAGCCCGGCTATGAAAGTATTGAATTACTGGAAGACTGTGACCTTTACAGACTGGAGACTGAAAACCTCAAAACACTCTTCAATGAAGATATTCATATTGCCAATTGGGGTAGGAAACTGGCTGAAGCGGAAATGATCAAATCAGAAGAGCTGATTATTTCCAGACAATTCAAAACTTCTCTGGAACGGTATAAAGATATTATGACTTATCAGCCGGATCTGCTGAAAAGGGTTCAGCTGGGCTATATTGCGTCTTATCTTGGGATTACACAAGTGAGTCTGAGCAGGATTCGGGCGGAGATTAAGTAGGTTATTGGATGGGAGCTGGAAGAGAGAAGCTGGAGGTTCTGGTAACCTGCGAGACGTCTTTTACTCATTAGTTGTAGCGTATTTAAGTTTTGGCTAAAGCCAAAGGAAGGTATTTTATATTGAAAGCGGACTAAAGTCCGCTCCTATTGATAATCATAATATGCTGATAATCTGATTCATTCACATTGATAGTTTGCTTCCATGGATAGTAATAGCATGTTCATGGTCCGTTCCTATTGATAATGATAACACGTTGAGAGTTTACTTCTATTAATAAAGTATATTGATAGTCTGCTTTCATTGATAGTGATAGCGTGTTAATGATCCGCCTCTATTGATAATCATAACTTTGGCTGCCCTCTCCTATTGATCGTAATTGTATTACAGTGTACAGTGCGGCATAATACGATGTAATGCAGTATACACAGCACAAACATCCAATTAAAATCAGCGAGTTTCACAATAATAAAAGTCCTATCAGGAAAATTATAAACAAAAATTTATTCTGGCGACCAGAATACCTTCCTTCTTCCCACCTCCAGCTTCCATTCTTCAAATTTTCTACCCAACCCTTCATTTTTTAACAATTGTAAAATTATTTCTCTTTTCAAATGCTGAAATTTGCAGTAGAAAAATTTAAAAAAAATGAATTGGATTATCTTAATTGTTGCCGGATTGTTTGAAGTTGCATTTGCATCATGTTTGGGAAAGGCAAAAGAAACTTCCGGAACAGAGTCTTATTATTGGTTTGCAGGATTCCTGGTAACCATGACGATAAGTATGCTATTACTCATCAAGGCAACCCAGACCTTACCTATTGGTACAGCTTATGCGGTATGGACAGGGATTGGAGCTGTAGGAACGGCTTTAATGGGAATTTTCTTCTTTAAAGATCCTGTAAGTTTCTGGAGAATATTCTTCATTGTTACCCTTATTGGTTCTGTAGTAGGCCTGAAAGCGGTTTCTACATCCCATTAAAAAGCACATAAACTCTATCTATATTTAAAAATGACCGTTTTCTATAAGAAGGCGGTTTTTTTATGTTCTGTTATTAATAGAAAAGTGTTATTTTTAAGTAAACTTTTAATCATGAAAAAAACGGTACTCTTTTTACTAATGAGTGGTCTTGCGTGGGCTCAAAGCCAGGATCTGCTGAATAATGAGTGGTATATTTCGAAGACTATTTATAATGGTCAGACCACCAATGTTCCTGCCATGGATGCGGCTCTCAATCCTTCTAAGTTCAGAATGGCAACCGGCACTCCCGGAACGGAATATTATTTTGATTCAAAATACTTCAACACCTGTACGATCGATCTGCAGTTTGTACCTAACTCTTCAAGCTTCATTAAAAAAGGCTTAGGCTGTACGCTTACAACCTATATGGGAAATAATGCGACGGCTGTTAATACTTTTGATAACATTTATCAGAACATTTTCGTCAGCACTGTAACCGGAAGTACTTTAAATTATGAAATTACAGACAGCAGCTCAGGCAAAACACTGATCATTACCAACCCTGATAACGGAGACCAGATTTATTACAACAATTTTTATCTGTCTTCCAAAGAGGCTAAAGCCTTAAAGAAAACATTTTCGGTATATCCTAATCCGGTAAAGGAAGATCTCTATGTAGAAAATATCCAGAAAAACCTTCCTGTAAAGATTTTCGATGCATCGGGAAAGGTTGTTTACGAAACAAATGGCAATGATAAAAATATAAAAATCAATGTGAGAACCCTTCCCAAAGGGCAATATATTCTGACTGCTGAAAACTATCAATCTGTTCCTTTTATTAAAGAATAAAACACGTCAGATTTTCAAAAAAAACAAAACCGTCTTCATTATTTGAGGACGGTTTTATTTATTAGCTTTATCTGCATTATTTTTTATAAACTACGGGTAGAATTTCATTGCTTCTCAGTCCGTATTTTTTGATTTCTTCATCTGAAAATTTCTGTGAATAGAAATTAATATCAGTTTCAAAGCCGGCTTTTTTCAAACGGTCAAAATAATCCATACCGTACCAACGAACGTGATCATACTGCCCGAAATGTTTCTGGCGTTCTTTAGGATCTTTGATGGTAAAGTCTTCATAGGTTTTCTCCAATGAGTTTTTCATCGGAACCTGAAGAATTCCCCAGCCTCCCGGCTTCATTACCCTGTACAATTCGCTCATTGCTTTGGCGTCGTCTTCAATATGTTCCAGAACGTGGTTGCAGAACACTATATCAAAGCTTTCGTCCTCAAAGGGTAAGTCCAGAATATCGGCCTTCACATCTACAATCGGAGAGTAAAGGTCTGCAGAAATATAATTGAGATTGCTCATTCTTTTGAATTTCCTTAGAAATTCCTGTTCGGGAGCAATATGCAATACTTTATAGTTTTTAATGAAAAAATCAGTTTCATTCTGAAGATACAGCCACATCTGGCGGTGTCTCTCCAGGCTTAATGTTCCGGGAGAAAGGGCATTTTCCCTTTGTTTTCCATATCCATAGGGAAGAAACTTACGATAAGATCTTCCGTCGATAGGATCATAAAACTGGTCTCCTTTGAACATCTGATAGATAAGCGGTCTTGCCCAGATGCTCATTTTGATCAGCATCGGACGAGGAATTTTATTCAGTAAAAGTTTAGTAACCTTTTTCATTAAAAATCCAGTTGGAACTGCTTTTCTTCATCACTTACAATTCCTAATGCTTCGTATACATATTCAAATGTTGAAAGCAATACCGGTTTACCGTTAATCACAGCAACGTCATGCTCAAAGTGAGCAGATGGCAAGTTGTCCAGCGTAGTTACCGTCCAGCCGTCATTATGGAATTTTACTTTTTCTGTTCCCAGGTTGATCATCGGTTCGATAGCGATGGCCAAACCGTCTTTGATCACTTTTCCGCTCCCCTGTCTTCCGTAGTTAGGAACCTGTGGATCTTCGTGCATCTTTCTTCCCAAACCATGACCTACAAGCTCTCTTACAACTCCGTAGCCTTCTTTTTCACAATGTGCCTGAATGGCGTGGGAAATATCACCGATTCTTTTTCCTCTGATACACTGCTCAATTCCTTTGTAAAGAGATTCTTTAGCAACCTGTAACAGTTTTTTAACTTCCGGCTTCACTTCTCCGATCTCAAAAGTATAAGCGTGATCACCCACGAAACCGTTAAGGATCACCCCACAGTCTACAGAAAGAACATCGCCTTCTTTCACTACTTCATTATTCGGGAAACCGTGTACTACCTGCTCATTCGGAGAAATGCACAGAGAGTTCGGGAAACCTCCGTATCCTAAGAACGCAGGTTCAGCCCCATGATCTTTGATAAAGTCATGAGCCAGTTTGTCCAAATATAAAGTCGTAATTCCCGGTTTTATTTCTTTTGCCAACATTCCCAATGTTTTAGAAACCAGTCGGGCACTCTCCTTCATCAGACGTAATTCGTCTATCGTTTTTAATTGAATCATTGTTGTATAGATGTTAGATATTAGATGTTAGAAGCCAGATTACAGCTTTGCGCTTACTTTTGCGTCTAATCATCTTATGAACTTTCTATCATAAATTATAAAAGATCAGAAACTTTTGATATTAAAAAACTAACCTCTAATATCCAGCTTCCAGCCTCTATATTTTACCAGAAAAGTCCTTTTTTCTTTTCTTTTTTTAGTTTTGAATAGGCAAGAACTTCTTTTCCTTCTACACGGAATTCTATTCTTTCCTGAATAATATTGTAAATTTCACCCCATCCAGGGAAACCGCCTAAGTTTCTGTCGTCTATGAACCAGTCTGCATCCAATTTTCTGGATTGGTTTTCGGAGTCAAAAACTTCTCCTTCAAAACTTGAGTTGACAGCATAAAACTCAACCCCATTCTTTTGGCAGAATTCTACCGCTTCGTCTAATGTTTTTCCGTGTCTGTAAGTCCAAAGGATAAGTCTGTACCCTTCAGCCTGAAGTCTCTTCAGAGTTTCGAAAGCAAAGGTTTTCGGTTTTCCGATTGCCGGGTAAGCGTCATCCACAATGGTTCCGTCAAAGTCAACAGCAATCTTTTTATTATTTAACATTTTGTTCTTTTTTTAGCTTTGCAAAGATAAGAAATAAAAAGAGTGCCCAAAAGAAAGGCACTCAATACTTTTTATAATTTAAAGAATAATATAAACCGTTAGCTCTTCACCCAGCTGAACTGGAACTGAAGATCCGGAGTAGATACTCTGTCTGTAATCTTCTGCAATCTTGAAGGAAGCTTCATCAGATATTCCTGAGCTTTTTCAGCTTTTTCAGTAAGTCCTTTTACGTGCTCAATTTTCCATTCATCTAAAAGGTCTTTCATAATGTTGATATAATCCTGACCGGTATATACCATACATCTTTGTGCAGCATCTGAAAAATGTCCCCAAAGCTCCCCTGCTTTCTGCCCGGATTGTCTCATTAAGTGAGCCGGCATTACGATTTTCTTACGCATCATATCTTCGAAGGCAAGGATCATTTCTGAAGGGTCTATTTCAAGGATTTTTGCAACAAAATATTTGTAAGCTTTTGCGTGTCTTGCCTCGTCTGCTGCAATTACGCCACACATTTTAGCCAATTTTCCGTTCCCTGACTGTTTTGCCAGTGTACCTACTCTTCTGTGAGAGATATTGGTAGCTGTCTCCTGGAAGCTAGTATAGATAAAGTTTCTGTAAGGATCCATACTGGTTCCAAGGTCGAAACCGTCGTTGATCAGATATTGAGTGGTAATTTCAACCTCTCTCATGTTCACTCTTCCACACAGGTAAAGGTATTTGTTCAATAGATCACCATGTCTGTTTTCTTCAGCTGTCCAGGCTCTCACCCAGTTGGCCCAGCCTACTTTTTCTTCCTGATTGATACCGTCAACGCCCATCAGCCAGGATTCATAGGAAGGAAGAGCTTCTTCCGTGATACAGTCTCCGATCAGGGTTACAAAAAGATCGTAAGGCATTTCACGGGCAAAAGTCTGAATTTCTTCTAAGTCATGTTTAAATTCTTCGCTTGATGGATCTGGCAAATAATCGGACGGCTGCCAAATTTTTTCAATTGGCGTTAAAAATTTTTCAAGAAAAGAACCTACTTCCTTTTCCAATAATCCCATTACTTCTTTCCTAACAAGCTTTTGATACATTTTTATATTCAGTTTTAATTAGCAAAGATATGATTTATTTATTATTTAGCGCATAATAAAGTATGCAACTCATACCTTATCTGACATAAATCATAAAAAAATGCCTATCTGTCATTATAACGACATTTTTTTATGATTATTATTGAATATTAGTCAACCAAAACCTCTCCTGTCATGGCATCCGGTATCTCAACCCCCATTACTTTAAGGATGGTAGGGGCTACATCACCCAGTTTTCCCTGTTTTAAGTTCCATGTATGATCTTTATCCATCACAATGAACGGAACCAGATTGGTAGAGTGTTGGGTATTTGGTGTTCCGTCTGCGTTGATCATCACATCAGAATTTCCGTGGTCTGCCAGGATAAAAACAGCATATCCGTTTTCGTACGCAGCTGTTGCTACTTTTTCTATACACTGGTCAACTACTTCTGCCGCTTTTACAGCCGCTTCAAAAACGCCTGTATGCCCTACCATATCGGTATTGGCAAAGTTTAAGCAAACAAAATCCGCAGTTCCCTGCTCCAGTTCCGGTACAATAGCATTGGTAATATCATAAGCTGACATTTCAGGCTTCAGATCGTAAGTAGGAACATCTTTCGGGCTTGGGCACAGCAATCTTCTTTCCCCTTCAAACTCCAGTTCTCTTCCTCCAGAGAAGAAGAAAGTAACGTGAGGGTATTTTTCTGTTTCTGCAATTCTGATCTGGGTTCTGTTGTTTTTTTCAAGCACTTCCCCCATCGTTTCCGTTAATACATTTTCGTCGAAAACAACCTGAACATTCTGGAATGTTTTATCATAGTTCGTCAACGTAATATAATAAAGGTTAAGTTTCTTAATCCCATAATCCGGGAAATCTTTCTGTGAAAGAACTTCTGTGATCTCTCTTCCTCTGTCTGTACGGAAATTGAAACAGATCACCACATCATTGTCATTGATTTTAGCTACCGGTACTACATTCCCTGTTGCTGTTGTATTCATCAAAATGACAGGCTTCAGGAATTCATCGGTTACATTATTTTCATAAGAAGCCTTAATGGCTGCCAAAGCATCTGTAGTCTGCTCTCCTACTCCTTCTACAAGGGCGTCATAAGCAAGTTTTACACGCTCCCATCTTTTATCTCTGTCCATCGCATAGTATCTGCCCACTACTGTTGCCAGTTTTCCTGTGGTAGCTTCCATATGCTTCTGAAGTTCATCAATAAATCCGAATCCTGAATGCGGATCACAATCTCTTCCGTCTGTGAAGGCATGTACAAAAACATTCTCATTCAGACCGAAATCTTTTGCAGCCGTCAGTAATCCTTTCAGGTGATTGATATGAGAGTGAACTCCTCCATTGGATACCAATCCTATGAAGTGTAGTTTTTTATTTTCTTTTTTAGCATATTCAAAAGCATCCTGAATCACTTTTTCCTGTCCTAAAGTTCCGTTTTCCACGGCCATATTCAGTTTTACCAGGTTTTGGTAAACGACTCTTCCGGCACCAAGGTTCATGTGACCTACTTCGGAATTTCCCATCTGCCCTGCAGGTAGTCCTACAGCCAGTCCGCTTGCTTCAAGGGTTGTATGAGGAAATTTTTGGTAACAGCTGTCTATAAATGGTGTGTTTGCCTTATCTATTGCGGAAACGTCCGGGTTTGTTCCCAATCCCCATCCGTCAAGGATTGCCAGTATTGCTTTTTTTGACATTTTGTAAAACTTTTGTACTACAAATTTACCGAATTTCCGATGAATAGAAGAATTTGAAATCCCGAATTTTATTTATCTCCATTTTCTTCTATATACTGCATCGGATAAAAGAAAAAAATCTGCAAAATCAACAGGATCTTTAAGAGAATAATAAGTCTCGCAGATTATGCTGATTTCGCAGATTGATAAATTATTGCATTTCAAAACACTTCTATATCAAAGTATTCTGATTGTCTAATCCGTTCTAATCTTTAAAAAAATCGTCGAACTTCATTTTATTTTTCTTCGTATATTCCTGGATATAGCGATCAAGGAAACCACTTTCTTTCAGGAATAACAGAGGGTTTTTAATATTCAGAATATCATGGATTGCCTTACGTTTGTCGGTCTGTTTATTGAAATAAGCTTCGGTAATTTTGTATCCTATCCAATATCCCAGGTCATTGGGACGGTCATCTTTTTTGCTCACTCCGTATAACCAATCTTTCTGTTCTTCCTGCTTCATGATAGGTACAAATTCTTTAAACAGTCTGTCAGCATTTTTCTCCCCATATTGGAACGGAACGGGATTGATATGTTCTCCGGAAATAAATTCCCCGATAAAATCAGCACTTCCTTCTACCAGAGATTGTTTTAGCAAAGTATTTTTTCCATCAACATTCTGTTCAAAATGAATCAACTCGTGAGCAATAAGTCCAGTAACCCCATCAAGATTTTTAAGCATTTCGGTTCCGATAATAATTCCATCATTGGAAGAGGTTCCTCCTGAATTAAATCTTCCATATACAAAATACACCGGCGGAAATGTGGCTTCCGGATACCAGTACTTCAAAGCACTGTAGATAGCTCTGGTTTTCTTTTCTTTTTGTCCTATTCCAGCCAGCACATTACGGCTTTTCAAATAGTCTTCCCGTCTCTTTTTTACTTTTGAATATAATGAATCTGCATTGATGATTCTGAATTCTGTAAATCCTTTCACGCCCGGCGAACCATTTTTCATATAGTCTGCAAACGGATTTTCTTTAGACGTTTCCATTTTATCAAATGCTTTCCAGAAGCGGTCGGTATCTTTGGTTTCGAATACAGCGTTTAGAGGATCACCGGAGAATGCGGTCTGAGCTTTGGCTATTCCAAAAGTCAACAGCAAAAAAGCAACGAGGTGGTTGGTTTTCATATTAGTTTTCAAGTTATAAAATCAGTCAAAAATATAAAAACTTCAGGATAACCTAAGATTTATATTACAATAGCGGAAAGGTTTCTGAAACACCATCAGTTTCAGTTATATAAATTTATTTCCCTCTATGTTTCATTATATTAGTGACAATTCATTTTCTATGGCAAATTGCTCAAATTCGATATTAAGATGAGCTTTTTCAAATACAAGGTATATTTTTTTTAACGCCTTCAATTCTTTTAACACTAAGAAGTCTTCAATTTCTACATTCCTGATATTGGTAATTTCCAGTACTTCTAAATTTTCCATTTCTTTAATGTTATTGATAGACTTAAGTTTTTTTAATCCTAAAAGAGATAGGTTTTTAATTTTTCCCGGATTTTCAAACCTTGGAATTTCAACAATACTGTTCATATATCTTAGAGAAACATTTGTTAAATTGGGATGAACTGCTATATTGTTTTGAAAGTCCAGATCATCACACTTTTCTACAACCAGGCTCTCAATATTGGGGAACTTTTCTAAGAACAACGCTGGATTCGTTAATTTCCGGTGTATCCTCAACTCATTTACTGAGGTATGGATTTTCATTAATGCTAAATTCAAATCATATACTGCCAGATATTTCAGCCCTGAAAAATTGTTTACAACAAGATGCTGTTCTTTGCTTAGTCCTTCACACAGGTAACTAAAGTATTCTATTGCCGGAAATTTCGTTAACTCATCGAACTTAAGATTCTTTTTCGCATGGGTTGAAATATCCAGGTATTTCAGATGATGAATACTCTTCAAGAATTTCAGATTTTCCAATTTCACATCATAGTCACTGACATATATTTTCAATCTGGAAATATTGGACAAATAGGGAAAAACATGAATACCGGAAGCCAGAGAATCAGACAGACAGCTCTCTGATTCTATAATAACAGAGACTAAAAGCTCCTTTATATCCAGTATTGTATTTAAAATAACCAGTTTTTCAACCTCAACGGGTTCTTCAATTCGTACTGTAAGTATTTTATTTTTTTCATCCGATAGATTTTCAATATCAATGAAGCTCATTTTATGTAGATCAGCCAGCATTCTCCCTATTTTTAAGTGTTTTTTTATTTTCAATTTTCATTATATCTTTTCTTTTTATAGCGAAAGATTAAGCTTTTAATAGGCCTTGAGAAGATCATTTAAAAGCTCTGAATCCTTGTTCACTATTTTTGCCGATTTTTTGACAACTTTAGGTTCACCCGGAATATTGACAAAAAAGATCATGTCATTAAAAGACAAATCCAGTTTTTTTGCCAGCTCAGATTTAGCCTGTTTTAAACTTTTCGTGTACATCTCTATATTTGATTTTCTTTCATCTGCATATTTGAATCCCTCTTTAAATTTAGGAACAAGTTCTTCCCGGTATCTTGTTACCATTATTTTAGTAAATGTATCGAGATTGGGCTCTGCATCATTATCTGTTATCGTAAATACCCATTCTTCAGAATTCCATTTCTTTTTTTTATGTTTATTTTTAAGGCTTCCATAAGTGGAAACAGCTAAGTAGGCTGTTAAAGCATCAGAATCAAGAATTAAACTTACTGCATATATTTCATCCTCTTTTTCTTTGAGGTAGTGGTATAAATAGGTTGTTTCGTTAATGATACATTCTGTTAATAAATCTAAGTGATTTTGCTGCCATTCTTTCATAGAAAAACGTTGATTGTTTTCTGTCATTCTTTTATAATTCAGTGTTTACAGGCTAATATATTTATTTTGGGCCATTTTTAAGGGCTAATATGACAAATATTTTCAGAAAAGCTTACCTAAATTATTCTGCAATTTTCGAGGGGATTTTATTTATTAATCGGTAATTCTTTTTAATTTTGCTCTATGGATTTACGAGATCAATTAAAGAATCTTTTTCCTGATCATGAGGAGCAGGATTTTGAGATGCCTGAAGAAGCATTCAAGCAGAAGGAACCTTTGGTATGCAAATTTGAGAAAAAAGGGAGAAACGGTAAGCCTGTAACGATTGTTGAGGGTTGGGAAGGCAGTGAAGAAGACCTGAAAAAAATCTCAAAGAAAATAAAAACCACCTTAGGCATAGGCGGTTCTGAGAAGGATGGAACGATCATCATTCAAGGAGATAACCGTGATAAAATAATGAATATCCTTAAAGAGATGGGATATAAAACCAAACGTGTCGGCGGGTAGATCTAGAAATAGATCTCGGTTCCCGGCAACAGGGTTTTTAAATTTTCAATTTTAGATTTTTCTATAGGGTTTCCTGTAAGAATCAAGGTTTTCAGATTTTTCAGCTGACTGATTTCTACAGGAAGGTCTTTTAGGTTGTTATTGGCCAGGTTCATACTGACAATGCCTTTCAGCCCTTTTACTTCCGGTGATATTTCTTTGATATTGTTTCCGCTTACATTCAGAAATTCGAGGTTTCTGGATTTGAACAGATTCTCAGGAAGTTTTACAATGGCATTCTGCTGCAGTTCCAGATATTTTAAATTTTTAGGAAAAGATAAGTTTCCCAGATCATTGATCTGATTATCGGAAAGATTCAGAAATTTCAGGTTTTTGATCCGATCCAGCTGATCTGCAATAAAGCTGATCTGATTTCCCTGAAGATTAATCTCTACCAGATTCGGAATTTCCATCAAAGCCTCAGGAAAAACATTAAGATTGTTGGCATCAAAATGAACGACCTGTAAGTTCTGAAGTTTTGCTATATTAGGATTGATGTTGGTCAGGTTATTCAGGTTCATGGAAAAAGTAGTCAGTTTCTTCAGCTCGCCTATTTCATCTGGGATGTATTTAATGCTGTTTTCGTTGACGATTAATATTTTCAGTTCTTTCAGTGCAAACAGTTCTTTATCCATTTTCTCAAGTTTATTCCCCATCATGTTCAGAAAGAACAGCGAATCGAGTTTCACGATCTGAGGCGGAAGATTAAAGAGTCCTTTTTCTCTGAAACTAATGCTATAAACCGCTTTTTTACTTTTTAAAGCATCTTCAATATTGGTAAATGTAGGATATTTTACCGGGTCGATCTGTGCTTTCACCTGAGAAAGTACCACTAAGGAAATACATAAGAAAAGCTTTTTCATATATAGAAAAGGTCTTCCGGCAGCTTCGCTGCCGGAAGACCGGAATTTATTAATAATTTACTTCTTTAAAAGTTTTACGGTTTTCTGGAATCCGCCTTCTGCTTCAATATTCAATACTAAAACACGGGATCCTTCCAATTGTTGTGTGAAGTCAAGATCCAAAGCTTTGCTGACTCCATTGAACTTCTTCGTAAAAACGATCTTTCCGTCTAAACTGTAAGCCGTTACTGTAATATCTTTCAAACCTTTTGCAGAATTGATTTTTACGATTCCCGAAGTTGGGTTTGGAGCTACAGTTACTGTATTCTCAGCCACTTTATTATCGATTGTACCTAGAGAACCTTCGATTCCTAAGTTGCTTTTAAGAGCAATTACTACAGTTGCAGATTTACCTTTATAATCTATTGTATTTCCTGTTGCGTCAATATCGGTAGAGATGGTAGAATCCGGATGTTGAACGGAGAAGAAACCAAATTTGTGATCGGGAGTAAAGGTAAGCCCTGTAGGTTCTGCTCCTGCTGGCATAGATGCGAACAATCTCACTTTAGGATTAGCCTGTGTATGATCCGGAGCTACTACCCAGATGTAGTTTTTACCACCATCCTGAAGCACCCAAAGGTTTCCAAGTTCATCGAAAGTAAGGTTATCATTTCCGTCTGCCCATACTTCAGATTTCACTCCCTGAGCGGTATCGAAAGAATATACCGTAGAAGCTCCTCCTACGAAAGTTTCTACATTCGAAGCTGTTGTACCGTCATCCTTTAAGCGGTATACTTTGTTTAAACCTTTGGATGTAAAATAAATTCTGCCATCCAACGGGCTTATATCAACGTCTTCAATACCATTAAATTTAGTACCTCCTGCAGAAAAAGCAAGGTTTGCAGTATTATTCTGATCTGCTTTTTCTTTATTCGGAACTTTTACCCACGTTGCTGTAGTTCCTGCCGGATCTCCTGCGGTATTCAGTCCCTGATCTAATTTTAATACGTAAAGATCCCCAGAAGAAAGATCATTAGGAGTATCCATTACATATTTGTATACCATATGAGTACCTCCGTCTTCTCCATAGTAAGCAATAGTTCCGGCATTATTGATCACCACATTCTCATGGTTCATCACTCCCATCTGCCAAAGCTTTCCTTTGGTTCCATTCGGGTTTTTAGAAATTACCTGAGCGGTTGCAGGATCAATTTCAACCAACCATCCATAATCTTTGTATCCATCAGCATTTACATCATTAGAACTCACAGATTCTTCAGCAGTAATCACCGTTCCCCAAGGAGTAATACCTCCTGAACAGTTTCTGATGGTCTGTACAAGGCTAGGGTCTGAGAAGTTTACAGCTCTTGATTTTGTCAGTTCCCAAAGTTTTGTTGATCCGTTATAGTTCACTTCTGCCATAGTCACTCCTCCAGGATTGGTCTCGTGGTTTACAGACAGATACCCGTTGGTACTGCTTCCTGATTTGGCAACGTAGGCTGTAAAGTCGTTCTGACCTCCTACCATACCACCGCCTTCAGTATAGTTGTCACCTTCTTTCAGAATAAGCTGGTATTTGTGTTCTGCCGGAATAATCAGTTTCCCGGTCTGCGTAGTAGGTACAATAGACGTAAAACAGCTGATATGGGTTCCGTTACAAGCCACAGGAGTAGTTGTATTGGATGTTGTTTTCAGGTAAGCATCAATTCTAAGATCCGAACTGGTGACACTTCTGTTATGCAGTTCAACAGAAATTCTGTTGACCCCATTTACAAATTTTGATTTCGGAATAGAGAAGATATTGTATACATTTTCTGCAGCTCCGTCAATCGTTGTACTTGAGAAAGTGTTGAAAGTAATGGCTCCCGCAGGCATATTATCTCTTACCACTTCTTCACCGTTAAGGTATACCACGATACCGTCATCTCTCATCACACCAAGTTCCATATTATCAGAAAGTGTAGCAAGGTTTACTGTAATATCTTTTGCAAAATAAGCCGTAGTAAGCCCGGAGTTGATGGTAGTCGTTACAGGATCTCCGTATCCTAGCGGACCGTTTCCAACAGCCCATGTTGAGATGTCATAAGTTTTGGTTTTCCATGCGTCCGGCTGAGCCTGGTTGTTGTCTTTGTAACTCCATGACGTTCCTTTATCGAATATTAAGGTTTGCGCCTGGATGCCAGTACCGGCAAGTAGAGCCAAAGCTCCAATTGTTAGTAGTTTTTTCTTCATTTTTTATTTGATTTATCAGATGGTGCAAAACTATTTTTTTAGGGCCACCCCTCTGTTAATAGGATTTTAAATATAAAACCGGGAATATTAATTTATTTAAAACCTAATGTTAAGAGGATTAAGTTTCTGTTAATTGTTTCAAAACAAATTATATTCAATAAGCTAAATCATTCACAAATGAGAAATTTTATTCAAAAACATGAATATTTTAGAAGATAATTTATTTTGAAAACAAGCTTTATTCTTATCTCTTAAAACTTTATATTTGTTATTATGATTGACACAGCTATGCAAAATAAAAAAATACATCAGGGCAGAAATATCAAGCGTTTCCGGGAAATGCTGGGCATCAAGCAAGAAGCCTTAGCTTTCGAATTGGGCGAAGACTGGAATCAGAAGAAAGTCTCTCTTTTGGAACAAAAAGAAACAGTAGAATCTGATATTCTGGCACAGGTAGCTCAGATTCTTAAAGTGCCGGCTGAAGCAATTGAGAACTTTGATGAAGAACAAGCCATCAATATTATTTCTAATACAGCCTCATTTGATAATTGTCAACAACCAGCCTTTTTTAATAATCAACCTACTTTCAATCCTCTTGACAAAATGGTTGAACTTTATGAGCGTATGCTGAAACAACAACAGGAAATGATTGATAAACTTGAAAAGCTGATTCAAACAAAACAAACAGACTGATCTGGTCTATAAAATAATTTTAGGCTAAATTCTGAAACCGTGTAAACATGATCTACACCAATTTCAGAATTTAGCCTATTTTACTAAAACCATATCATCCCTACGAATCTCGGTCCTCACAAACCCGAAATCCCGAAACCCGAAACTCGTCTATTTCGCTTTACTCACATCCGTAAGGGCATTCAGGAAAGCAATGATCTGTCTGATTTCCGTTTGGGTAAGATTCAGTTTATCCGGAGCAAGGGTCTGGTTCTTCATTTTCAATCCTAATCCTTCTCCACCACCTTCATTATAAAAATCCAGCACGTCTTCCAATGTATTAAAAGCCCCATTATGGAAATAAGGCTTGGTAAGGGCAATATTTCTGACGGTAACGGTTTTGAATGAATAATCATAGATCCAGGATTTTTCCTTTCTCACAGGACTGTTTCCTCTTCCTAAATCCTGATCCAGCTCAACAGGCAGCTGCTTAATCGGTCTAGTCGTTACTCCTAGAACTTCAGATTCATTTTCGTGGAAAAAAGGCGGAACAAGTCCGGAAAAATGTGGGGCAAAATGACAGGTTGCACAATTGGCTTTTCCCATAAACAGGTTGAATCCTTTTTTCACATCATCCGAAACATTCTTTTCATTTCTCATAAAACGGTCAAAGTCACTGTCAAAAGAGTACAATGAAGCAACATAAGAACTTAAAGCCATTGAAAAATTCTCCTTACTGATATTCCCATCTTTGAAAGCCTTGCGGAATGCTTTTTTATATTCAGGTTTTGTTTTAAGTTTCTGAATGATGCTGGCATAGCTTGTATTGAATTCGTCTTCATTATAGATCACATGTTCCGCCTGCTGCTCGAGATAGAAAGCCCGCAGATCATAGAAGAACCTTTTGGCAAAAACAGCATTGTACAAGGACGGCGAATTTCTCAAAACCGTTTTCCCTTCCACATTGCTTTGGGATTTTGCTTTCAGGTCTGTAAATGCATTTTCCTGAAGATGACAGGTTGCACAGCTCATCTTCCCATTTCCGCTTAGATTCTGATCATAAAAAATCGATTTTCCAAGATTGCGGAGTTCAGGACTGTCTTCAGAAGATTTCAGCAAAGTATAGAAATAGGGATCCAGGAAATCGCTGCTGAAAAAGTTTTTGTTTCCCACATTCCAGCCGGAAAATTCTTTCAGATCATCAGGTCTTCCGTCCCATTTACCCAGTTCTTCGTATAATGGCTGGATGTATTTTTTGTAAAATTCAATTCTGTCAAAAGTTTCAAAATCGGTATTTTTCGAAAGATAGCCGATAGCTCCAGTTAAAATCTGATCCGCTTTTTGTCTATCATAGTTTTTAAAATAAGGATCATCATGGATGTATTGCTGCATTCCTGAAAGGGCGTGCCCCGTTTCTTCAGAAATATTCAAAGATCCCGGAGTATCAAAGCCTGTTACTCCTAATGAATAGATCCTGATCAGCTCAATACGTAGAGGTAATGTCTTGTTATTTCCTTTGCTCAGTCCGTTTTTCACTGAACTCAGATAAAATTTTGAATAGCTGTTGTATAGAAAGTCTGTGATTGTTTTTATCTTTTCTCTTTCATCTTCCGCCTCTTCGGAAAAGATCAGTTCATCCAGTACCTGCAAGCCTTCAGGAGGTAATGTATATGCTGTTGTTCCCGCTGCTTCTATATGAAATAAAGGGGCTGCATTCAAATGGGTTTTGGTAAATTCCGGATAATGATAGGCAATATAAAATTCAATTTCTTTGAATGCGTTTCTCGTACTGCTCAATGATTTTCTTAATTCAGCAAGGGTAATCTGCTCTTCTGAGAAGAGTTTGGCATCTGATTTCAGCTGCTCCAGTTTAACTTTAAAGTCAGACAAGCCCTTATTAACAAATGTATTTTCACTTTCTTTTCCTTTGTACACCGGATTGAAAGACATTACTGCAAATCCTATTAAAAGGATGACAACAAGCAGTGGGTACGATCTCATGAATTTTTAGCCGCAAAACTATCAAACTGATATTATCCCAATTTTAATAGCAGATTAAATAATGTTTATATTTCCCGTATCATATTTTTCACTAATTTTAAACCCCGAAATCAAATTCATTATTCTTAATAAAACCGGAATGTTCTGAAATACCGGTAAAATAATGGTGAGGAGGTATTGGGAGAGGATTTTTTTAATTAAATTCAACACATCAAAAACTAAGATCGTATTATGAAAACAAAGCTATTGGTTGCCTTTGCTGCAAGTTTCCTTTCTCTGACTGCATTTTCCCAGAAGAAAAAGCAGCAGGAAAAACTCCCTGAAAAGAAACAGGAAATGGCTGTATATGCTGAGAAAAAAGGGAATGACTATTACCTGGTACGTCTTGAGAATAATAAAGAGATTCCTAATGTATACGTCTATTCTAATGGAGTGACAAAACCCTACAAAGTGTATACTGATCTCACAGATATACTCAGGGATTTTCCGGGAATGATGACCTCCAATAATTCAACCAAAGAAGAGCTGATTTCTGTTCTGAAAAAAGACGGTCATTTCTATGAACTTACTTCACAGAGAAAAGACCCTAAAAATATTGAAAAAACAGTCGTTACAGTCTATGAGATCATGAACGGCCAAAAAAGAATTATAGAAGAATACAACGACATCTACGAAGTGATGGCTTCTCCTTATAAAGATGCCATTCTCATTAACTAAAAAAAACAAAAAATATACATATTATGCTAAACAAACTTGCTGCCTCAGAACTCGTTCTGAATGAAGACGGAAGTGTATACCACTTAAATCTTTTACCTGAAGATATTGCTGACAAAATCATCCTTGTAGGTGACCCGGACAGAGTAGCAAAAGTTTCAAAATATTTTGATACAGTAGAGATCAAAAAGAACAAAAGAGAATTCTATACGCACACCGGAACGCTTCGTGGTGAAAGAATCACTGTAATGTCAACCGGTATCGGAACAGAAAACATCGATATTGTAATGAACGAGCTGGATGCTTTGGTGAATATCGATCTTCAGAATAAAGAATTCAAAACTGAGCACAAAGCTCTTGAACTTTTCCGTATGGGAACCTGCGGAAGTGTAAACCCGGACGTACAGGTAGACAATATGCTTGTGACCCAGAACGTGGTAGGACTAGACGGGCTGATGCATTTCTATCAGGACTACAACTTCGAAAATGAGTTCTCTAAGAACTTCCTGGAAAAATTCCCTTATGAAAGAATCAAGCCAATGCTTTACTTCTCAGATTGGGCTGAAGAAATGGGAGAATATTATAAAGATGCCAAATACCACGGAAATACAGCAACTTTCCCGGGATTCTATGCTCCACAGGGAAGACAGCTTCGTCTGAAAGCGGTAGATGATCAGTTCCTTGAAACGTTGAACGATCTTGGGATCACCAACTTCGAAATGGAAACGTCTGCGATCTATGCTCTTTCAAAATTATTAGGACACAAGGCTATTACCGTAAATAACGTAATTGCCAACAGAAGACGTGGTGAGTTCTCTGCAGATCATCATGCTTCTGAAAAGAACCTGATCACATGGGTACTTGACAGAATTATTAAATAAACCTTTATGGGTCAAGACATCAGCTGTTTTATTACCGATCAGTCTATTGAATTAGATAAAAGCATTGTTCATTTTAAGATCAGGAATGTTCTGTTTGTTCCTTTTGATATTCCCGGATCTTCTATATCCTGGTTTATTGAGGATGCTCAGAAATATGACCATGTACAGGATCTGCTTGATGACTTCAAGCAATATCAGCCTGACGATCTGGTCTTATGGGGGGCGGATGAGAAGCACACCGTTTTGGATATTATAAAACTCATTGAGGAACATCATATCAAAAACTTTCTCATTCAGCACACTTCCGATTTTGCAAGTATGCCCGTGGATGATTATTTTCTGGGAGTATTTGATGGTAAAATCATGCAGGATTCCATCATCTTTGATGACGATTCTTTAAAAGAGAAATATTCTAATATTGATACATACAGTGAGAAACTTGGACTGAATTTCAACTGGATCGGAATGAAAAAGTTTCACGCTTACAGTTTTGCTGAAAAAGAATATTTTCAGACCGTAAAATAAACAGTCTATAGACCCTATTCAATATAAAAACCTTTGGATTTTTCCAGAGGTTTTTTTATAGGTTTTGGCTAAAGCCAATGGATGGCTTCTCTTTTTTTTGAATGGGCTAAAGCCCATTGCTATTGAATTTCTTTCTTGCAGATTTTGCGGATTGCGCAGATTTTTCTTGCAGTCAGTTACTTTTTTAATGACTCAAATTGACCTCATGAAATTTCCTTGGATCAGGATATTGAAAGACATATTCCAGCTCTGAGACTAATTTTGAAGATAAAACTTTCTTGCCTTTCACTTCTGTTTCTTCATTATCCGGTACATTATTCTGAGCATTGAGCACCTGAATTTTTGGAGGATGAAGTGGAGCTGTTACGTTATAGAGTTTAGCTTCTGTTCCTTTTTCGATCATTATAGAAATAATAGAACAAATATCAGCATAATGAATATGATTAACGGCATGGTCCGGATTCGAGACTTTATAGTTTTTAAGAAGCCGGTTATCTCCCATCAGGCCACCCAATCTCAGAATATTGACCTGTGGATATTTATTTTTTATCATTCTTTCTCCTGAAACGTTTTCAACAGGCACATCTTCTTCTGTAAATTCTCCCTGGACGTCTGAATATACTCCTGTGGAACTCATTAAAAAGAGCTGTCCTTTAAAATCCCCGATGAATGCTGATAAATTCTGAATCCTGTTATACAGAGAGCTTACACAACAGCTTTTTCCTGAAATAGGAATTGTAATGATTAAAACATCAAGATTATCTATTTCTTTCCATCTTGGATAATGTTCAGTGAGTTGATAATCCGGAAAAGTGGCTACTACAGCATCAAGTCCCTGTGCATTCAATGCATCTGCTTTTTCCTGTGTAGTTGTGGTTGTATATATTTCGTACTGACCAGACATGGCATCTGCCATTCTTGCTCCCAGCCAGCCATAACCAATGATTCCTATTTTCTTCATATTTACGACAAAGATTGTGTTGATATAATTTCATCTAAAGCAGACTTCAGCTGCGCTCTTTTTTCATGACTGAGATGAAAACAGCTCTGAACTGCTTCCGGAATATGTTTAGCCTTATCTTTCAGGGATTTTCCATTTTCTGTAAGACTGATAAGCACTACCCTTTCATCATCAGCACTACGGGTCCTGTTAAGAAGTCCGTGTTTTTCCATACGTTTCAATAAAGGAGTAAGTGTTCCGTTATCCAAATGAAGGTATTCACCGATCTTTCCTATGTTCATTTCACCATTTTCCCATAATACCAGCATCACCAGATACTGAGGATAAGTCAATGAAATTTCATCCAGATATGGTTTGTACAATCCTGTAATATACCTTGAAACGGCATATGTTTTAAAACATAAATGTTCAGAAAGAGCGATCATAAGCTTTTTTAAAAAACAAAAATAGTCAATTTATTTTGCGCACAATATATTTGTTTAAAATATTATTTCTGAATGAATGATTAATCAAATTTATTTTTTTCACAAAAAAAGACCTCCAAAACCGGAGGTCCTTAACACCATATCAACTATAATAAAACTTATTATCTCACTTAAAATTCATTGATCATTATATAAAAATGACCTGAATACAAACTATTTGCACTTCCCGAAATATTAGTCAGATTAAGGGCAATAGTGGATGCTGAGGTCAACCTTGGATTGGAGATGGAAAATGAAGAGTTTCCTACAAAGTCTCCTGCCGGCGAAACTACTACTACCGCTCTTGTAGAACCTGGTTGTAATTCGGCTGGAATTGTAATCTCCACTGTAGCAGATTTCCCCGGAGGTAAATTCTGAACAGAAACTCCCGGCCATGCTTCAAAGCTGATCTGATTCTTCTGTATACTTCCCTTCTCACCAAGTTTGTATTGCCCGTTTACATCCAGTTTCGCTGAAGTATTCGGAGCCCCCGTACCAATACCTACATTTACATTATTATTTCCCAGCACAATGGTATTGGCCTGTGAGGTGGATGCTCCATATCCTATTGCAGTAGAAAACTGTCCTGAAGCATTGGCTCCTGAACCTACCGCTGTTGAATTCTGACTGTTGGTAACCGCATTGTATCCTAAAGCTGTTTCATTATTTGTATTTGTTTTTGCACTATATCCCAATGCCACCGACTGAAAACCTGCCGCTGAAGCATGATTTCCAATGGCTGTTGATTCATTATTCGTCGTCTCGGCATTAAAGCCTATTGCCGTAGATTTAAATCCGCTGGCTGATGTTTTGTTTCCGATCGCCAAAGCATCATTTGCTGAAACTGCAGCCGCACTCCCGATAGATATTCCCTGGAATGCTGAGCTTGAACTTCCAATAGCGATCCCATTCTGTCCTGCATCTGCTCCCAATCCCAGACTCACGGAATTATCCACTCCCAGTCTTCCGGCTGTTAAAGAATTTACCTTAAAGATCAGATCGTCTCTTGTCTTTGTCCCTAATGAAAGATTGGTATTGGCCCCACCATAGTTTCCAACATTGTCTCCCGTGAGTTTCCAGCTTTCGCCATCTCCTTTAGAAGTTCCGGCAGAGTTGGATACAAGAAGATTCCATTTCAAATTATACCAGTAATAAAATCCTGTTTCTTTTAAGCTTCCGGTTCCATTGTTCCATACAATAAGTCCATCTGCCGGAGAAGGTATGGTAACATTATCTGTTGTTGAAGCTAATGCAATACTCGGCAATAGTACTCCCTTATTGGTAGAGTTTATATGCAGCATAGCTGAACGGTCCGGACTTGGAAGCCCAATCCCAATCTGAGCATGCATAAAAAAAACAAACAGTAAAAAAAGAAGGCTTAATCGAAATTTATAATTCATTTGTATTAGTTGTATTTTTCGAGGATGCAAATATACAAATTTTTAATAAAAAACCAATTTTATTGAAAATATCACAATTTAAAACACTCTAATGTGATTAAATACGCCACTATTCACATTATAATGAAAAATATTTAATATCAATAACTTAAACACACTTTCACTCATTAGCACTTTGAGAAACCATACACCAGACCGCACCAAACACCCATTTAATATTTAATAATAAATATCACTAAAATTTGAATAAAATAAAATTTATCACTCTCTAATGAAACATTCTTCAATATGATCATTCACCATTCCTGTTGCCTGCATATGCGCATACACCACTGTTGATCCCATAAATTTAAATCCTCTTTTTTTCAGATCTTTGGAAATGGTATCAGAAATTTCCGTTGTTGCCGGTATATCAGATAAAGATTTGGGTTTGGAATCAATAGGTTTCCCGTCGATAAAGCCCCAGATATATTGGGAAAAACTGCCAAACTCAGACTGAATCTCCATGAATTTCTGTGCATTGGTAACGGTGGCAAGTATTTTAAGCCTATTCCTGATAATTCCCGGATTATTTATCAGCTCTTCTATCTTACGGTCAGAGTAAACCGCCACTTTTTTATAATCAAAATGATCAAAAGCTTTTCTGAAGTTTTCCCGCTTGGAGAGGATGGTATACCAACTCAAACCGGCCTGAAAGCTTTCGAGAATCAGAAACTCAAATATGGTTTCGTCATCATACACAGGTCTTCCCCACTCTTCATCATGATACTTTCTGTACAGATCATCTTTATCACACCATCCGCAACGTATTTTTTCCATAATTATCAATATTTATAGAATAAAGGTAAGATTGATTTGAAAAAGAATAACAAAAGATTATGAAAAGTTTAACAGAATTGCCTGACTTTAGGAATGGTTATTGTTTATTTACTGTTACCAAATTTATACTATTATGAACAATTCAGATTACAACAAAGCGGAAAATGCAGTAAACAATGTAGAAAATTCTTTACAGAACGCAGCGGACAAAACCAAATGGAAAATCAATGAATTGGCAGACAGAGCCAAAGATTATATCAATGAAAAGCGGAGCAATGATCAGGAAGCTAATCAGGAAGACTGGCTCGACAGGGTAAAAGCTAATGTAACAGATGCCTGGGAAGACATTAAGGATAAAGCAGATGAAGCCTGGGAAAAAACTAAAGATGCAGCGGAAGATGTAAAAGCAGAATGGAACAAGAAAACCAATTAAAATTTCAGTCATATAAATATTTTCAAGAAAATGGAGTCTTAAATTGATAAGGCTCCATTTTTTATTATGCCATAAGCACAATTATTGCTACATTTGTATTATAATAAACATTAAAAAATTATGTCATACGGTTTACTTAAAGGCAAAAAGGGAATTATTTTTGGAGCCCTTAATGAACAATCTATCGCATGGAAAGTTGCTGAAAGATGCCATGAGGAAGGTGCTGAATTTATCTTATCTAATGCTCCTATTGCTTTGAGAATGGGAGAGCTTAATGGTTTAGCAGAAAAAACAGGTTCTGAAGTGATCGGTGCTGATGCTACTTCTATAGAAGATCTTGAAAAACTTTTTGATGCCGCTGTTGCAAAATTTGGAAAAATCGACTTTATCCTACACTCTATCGGAATGTCCATCAATGTAAGAAAAGGAAAACACTATACAGAAATGAACTACGATTGGTTAGAGAAAGGTTGGGACATTTCAGCTGTTTCTTTCCATAAAGTAATGCGTGTAGCTTGGGAAAAAGACTGTATGAACGAATGGGGAAGTATTTTGGCCCTTACTTATATTGCTGCTCAGAGAACATTCCCGGATTATAATGATATGTCTGATAATAAAGCTTATCTGGAGAGTATTGCAAGAACTTTCGGAAACTATTGGGGTGAAAGAAAGGTACGTGTGAATACAGTTTCCCAATCTCCTACCATGACTACTGCTGGTAGCGGAGTAAAAGGTTTCGGAGGATTCCTTGGATATGCTGAAGATATGTCTCCTCTAGGAAATGCAACCGCTCTTGAGTGTGCAGATTATTGTGTGACTCTATTCTCTGATCTTACGAAAAAAGTAACCATGCAGAATCTTTTCCATGACGGAGGATTCAGCAGCTCAGGAGTTACTCAGAGAGTGATCAGTAAATATGATGCTGAATAATAAAAACGGACTGGTAAAAGTTTCGATTAAAATAAATATAAAACCCATAAATTTTTTTATGGGTTTTTGTTTTAAATATTAAATTTCAGAGGTTGTACCAACATTGATTAAAATGAATTATTTCTGTTTTCACTTCATTGTTTTTTCCAATACTCTAGCCTCTCATTAAAAAACTTTATACAATCTTCAATTAAATCACTGGGAAGGTTGTTCAAAGAACGGTTTACAAGATTTCCCATTCCCTCATTCTTCTCTACTAAATCTTTTATCTGCAATTTGTAGCTACTATATCGGGGATCCGAATAATACTTTTCAATTAAATGGATTGCAAGATCGTTATAAGATAACCCAGTGGGAACGGTTAAAGTATCATTATTTAATAAATAATAGAAATGACCAGTAATTATCTGGGGAAAACTGTCCGGAGTTTTAAAATTATTATAATTATCCCCTGTTAATATCAAGCCATTAAAAGTATTAAACAGGTAATAATTGTGATCCGTGAATAAATAAATTGCTTCAGGACAATTCAATTTTTTAAGCCATTCTTTATATGGGATGAATGCCTTATCTTTTATTGAAAAATCAACGACTACAGTATCAGTTTTACTTCCATTTTCTATTGCAATTAAGGGAGCTACATGATAGCCCCAGGTTACATTCTCGCCTTTAAATAATGGATTTTCAGCCTTCAATTTTTTATCCCAAACCATAGTATATAGTGAGGGTGCAAAAGCCCATATCTTTCCAATACTACATCCATTTTCTGTAATTAAAGAAGATATTTTATTACTTAGAAAATGAGCCCTGGCTTCGCAATAGCCATTTATATGCTTATTAGTAATATTAAGTTCTATTACCTTTTTCAATACCTTATCTGCTTTGTTTTTATTAAGAGGACATAATAAAGCTCCGTATGCCTGAGCATTTTTCATAAGTCCATTTTCTTTAATAGGAACAAATTCTTGCCCGTTAATATTTATTGCTCCAATCAGGAATATCATAAATAATATTAATCTGTACATTATTTACACTTTTTAAGTATTCAGAAAATCTTCAGCCAGTTTTTTTTGATCTCTTGTTGGTTCAAGGTTTTCGTCAAAAATTTGAAATTTAGCATATGCAGATTTTATTGTTGAAATACTATATTTATTTTGAGAGTTATTGATTGCTGTTTTTAAAGAATTTCTTGACACAATGTTTCTCATTGCATATAAAATACCCCTGGTATCTGTAAAAATATCTTTATTACTATCATCGGTAACGAAAACTTGAAAAGGTTTAGGTTGTAAATCTGTTGTATGCTGAGACATATAGGTTTTAACAGCATCTACAGCATCTAATATTTTTTTATAATTGGTAAAATTGAAATCTCCGGGGCCTGGCAAAACCGCCAGAATATCGGGTTTATTAATTCCAATTCCATTTATTTCATATTCTACTTTTGCTAAACCTAATTCAGTACTTGCTGCAATTGCTCCAAAATTAAAATTTACATTAGATTTAATCTCGGATACTTTTAATATCACCCTTAATCCGGCTCCCCACCGGGTACCATATATTTTACCACCGATTGGGGACTCTACAATCTTTTCAGTAAACACCATTGCTTCATAAGATAAGATAAAAGCACTATAATTTCCACTAATTGATCCCACTCCAATACCCATATTAGCCGCAACTTGAATATTAAATGAACTTTGTAAAACACGAAACTGAGAAAATGGATCAGTTCCCGGGTCTAAAGGAATAGGTTTTAATTCTTTTCCATTCTCATCATAAGCTAAAGCTGAAAATGCCCCCTTATCAGTAAGAGTAGGATTAATTGGATACCATAATAAATTTGCCATGATTATTTGTTTTTTGTTAATATTTATTTTTCACTAAACATTCTTTTAAATTTAATAATATTTACCTAATAACACATTATTTTCTCAATACGATAAGCAAACATCCTAATACGCTCCTCTTGCCTGGGAAAAAACTACAGAAAAAGATACCATTAATCATTTCAAAATTCTTACTGAAGATTCATTCTGTATGTGTGGGTGGCAAAATTGAAGTGACAAACAAAGGACATGGTGAGAAACATGAAGCCATACAATGAACTTAAAATCAAAAATCTGAAAGAAATGTTTATAAAATAATAACTCCGACGGCCTCTTCGAGGCCGCCGGAGCTTGTCAAAAATATATTAATATGAAGTTATAGGATTACAGTCTGTATAGAATGGGCGGGAGCATTCAGCTTAGCAGCCATCCCTTCAATCCAGAGATTGGCTTCAATATCATTATCAGAATCATTCATGATTACTGTCACCAGCTGTCCGTTTTCATTCATAAATGCGGAAGAGGTCAATGCAGCTCTGTTGGAAGAGCTTCCTATTCTTTGTGCATTAGGCTTGATGTATTTTGAAACATGACCTATATAGTAGTACTCATAGGTATAGTATACTTCTCCTGTCTTAGTATCTGCGATAATTGGAGCAAAGCAGAAGTTTCCTTTATGGTTGGGGCCTCCTGTTTCATCCAGCAGAATATTCCAGTCGGTCCATAAAGCATTTCCTTTATTGAAATCGTTCAGCATATTTTTACTGTACAATTCACCCAGGCTTACATCATAAATTCTATCCATTTTGAATTGTTCTTTGCAGCCTTCTGTAAATGCCAGGAATTTATCAGGGAAAGCTCTGTGTGTTTCTGCTAAATTGTCGAAAAGCTGGGTTTTGTTGTTCCAGGTTTCGTACCAGTGGTAGCCAATTCCATGAGCGTATTTTGAGGTTTCAGGGTCGCTGAGTGTAGTGGTTGCTCTCTGATAGATAAGGTCTCTATTGTGATCCCAGATCATTACTTTTTTATCTTTATAGCCGTTTTTCCAAAGAGTTGGCCCTAGATTGTTTTTCAGGAAATCCCCTTCTTCTTCAGCCGTATAGATGCATGATTCCCAGGATTGGGTAGCCATAGGCTCATTCTGAACCGTTAATCCCCAGACATTGATGCCTCTTTTTTCGTATTCCTTAATGAATTTGATGTAATAATCTGCCCAGGTCTGGTAATACTGATTCTCAAGTCTTCCACCTTTGTACAAGCTTTTATTAGATTTCATCCAGGCTGGCGGACTCCATGGAGAGAAATAGAACATGAAATTATTTCCTATCGCTTTCTTAGCTTCTTTGATCATCGGAATCTTATACTTTTCATCGTGAGCGACATTGAAAGTCTTCAGACTCGTATCATTATCTTCTACATAAGTATAGGAATCACTGGAGAAATCGCAGGAATTCATGTTGGTACGAACGATGGTATAGCCCAGTCCGTTTTTACCGAAATAAGCATCCAGAATTTCTTTCTGTTTGTTCTTCGGCATTTTATAAAAAGTCTCTGCTGAGGCATCAGTAATTGCTCCCCCTATTCCTATCAGTTTCTGATATTTAAAATTGGGGGCTACAAAAATACAGGCTTCCGTTTCTTTCGGCTGGCCAAATTGCTCGAACTTCACCGCCCCTTTGTCAACCATCCTTTCTTCCACCTTAGCGTTGGTCAGGATTACTTTAGCTGTTTTTCCTTCATGCTTTTTCCAATAATTCTGAGCATTGACATTCACGACAATACCTACTAAAAAACAACTTACAATTAGTTTTCTCATGATTTTTTTATTTTGGACGATTGCGTCCCCTATTCATTATTTATTTTGATAGACCCTTACGTAGTCTATATAATACTTCTGTGGAAAAATAGAATCATCTATACCTTCTTTTCCGCCCCACAAACCGCCGATTGCCAGATTTAAAATGATAAAATAGGGCTGATCAAAAGGCCAGGCTTCGTAGTTTTCACTTTTATTTTCATAAGTGAAAAACTTTCTGTTGTCGATATAAACATCTATTTTTTCAGGAGTCCAGTCTGCTTTGTACACATGAAATTTCTCGCTGGCATCTTTTACCAATAAGGTATCTGTTTTCTGTGTTCCCTGGATGTGATTGTATTTTTTGGTGTGAACCGAAGCATGAATATAGCCCTGGTTAAAACCAACATGTTCCATAATATCCAGCTCACCGTCATCCGGCCATTGTTTCATCTTTTCACTCATCATCCATATGGCAGGCCAGGTTCCTCTTCCTTTAGGAAGTTTTGCTCTTACCTCAACAGTTCCGTATTGAAAAGAGAATTTTCCTTTGGTCAAAAGCCTTGCAGAAGTATACTTATTGCTTTCCCAATTTTCTTTTCTGGCTTCAATCACAAGATTTCCGTTTTCCATTCTGGCATTTTCAAGTCTGTTTTTGGTATAAAACTGAGCTTCTTCATTTCCAAAACCGCCTCCGCCTACATCATAGTTCCATTTTGATGAATCCGGAAGTCCTTTTCCATTAAATTCATCACTCCAGATAAGGGTTCTGTGAGCATCAGGCCGATGTGAAGCACAGCTTATGGTAAACATAAACAAAGCTCCTGCCGCCCCTATTCTGATGATATTTTTAGCTTTAAATCTCATATCTATCTTATTTTGATCAATGCTCCCTACTCTTGAATGAATTTATTTTGTCCAGTTAATTCTTTTGGTCTGTACATTTTGAGAATCCGTTCCAATCATAATATCGAATTCGCCTCCTTCCCAATCAAAATTCAGGTCGTCATCAAAGAATTTCAGATCTTCCGGCGTGAGTTTAAAATCAACCTTTTTGCTTTCTCCTTTTTTAATGAACACTTTCTGGAAACCTTTCAGTTCCTTTACAGGTCTTACCACTTTTCCGAAAAGATCTCTGATATAGAGCTGCACAACTTCTTCACCGTCATATTTTCCGGTATTGGAAACCATAACACTGATACTTAATATCTGATTTCCAGTAAGATTTGTAGAGTTCAAAACCATATCAGAATATTTAAAATCGGTATAGCTTAAGCCATAACCGAACGGGAATTTCGGATCATTATTAAGATCGATATAAGCAGAAACATAATTTCTGTCTGTATTATTTTTAGCCGGTCTTCCCGTATTATAATGATTGTAATAGATCGGGATCTGTCCTTCTGTTCTCGGGAAACTCATCGGAAGCTTTCCTCCGGGGTTTACCGTTCCAAACAAAACATCTGCAATAGAATTTCCAGCTTCCGTTCCCAGCCACCAGGTATATAGAATGGCAGGAATATGATCTGTAGCCCAATTGAAGATCAACGGTCTTCCTGCATTGATCATTAAAACAATCGGTTTACCTGTTTTGGCAATTTCTTTCAACAGATCTTCCTGAACGCCGGAGAATCCGATATTACTTCTGCTTTTCGCTTCACCACTCATGGCATGGCCTTCACCCAATGTCATAATGACAACATCTGCTTTTTTTGCAGTTTCCACAGCTTCTGCAAACATAGTCTTATCCTGGTCATCCACATTACACCCTTTTGCATAAAGTAAAGTTGAGTTTTTATCCAGTTGACTCTTAATGCCGTCAAACTGTGAAACAATTCTTTGGTTGTCATCTTTGAATGCTACAGACCAGAATCCGTGATTGGCCACCGTTTCTTTTCCGAAAGGGCCGATCAGAGCAACCGTTTTTACTGTTTTTGAAAGTGGAAGAACACTTCCCTGATTCTTCAGAAGAACAATACTTTTCGATCCGAATTCTCTTCCGAATTTTCTGTTATCCTGATTATTGGTCTGGTCTTTCTGCCTTTTTTCATTGCTAAACCTATAGGGATCATCAAAAAGTCCCATTTCGAATTTCTTGGTCAGAATTCTTCCAGCGGCATCATCTACCAGTTTGGCATCTACCTTTCCTTCTTTCACCAGCTTTGGAAGTTCTGCTATGTAAACACGGCTTTCCATATCCATATCGCTTCCGCCCAAGATAGCTTTTTCAGCAGCTTCAGCAGCATCTTTGGCATACCCGTGAGGAATCATTTCCCCGATACTTCCCCAGTCTGAAACCACAAAACCTTTATAATTCCATTTTCCTTTCAGCAGATTTCTCTGAATATACTGATTGGCAGTTGCCGGAATTCCGTTAATATCATTGAAAGAATTCATAAACGTGGCCACACCTGCTTCTGCAGCTGCTTTGAAGGGAGGAAGATAGGTTTCATTCAGCTGCCTGAGGCTCATATCTACAGAGTTGTAATCTCTGCCACCCACTGCCGCTCCATAGGCTACAAAATGTTTTGCACAGGCCATCACTGCATCAAGGCTTCCCAATCCTGCTCCCTGAAATCCTTTGATTCTGGCTAATCCTATTTTTGTACCTAAATAAGTATCTTCTCCGGAACCTTCCATCACTCTTCCCCACCTCGGATCTCTGGCAACATCCACCATCGGGGCAAATGTCCAGTGAATTCCATAGGCTGAGGCTTCGGTGGCAGCAATTCTTTCTGATTTTTCAATCAATCCCAGATCCCAGCTTGCCGCCTGACCCAGATTGACAGGAAAAGTAGTACGGTAACCATGAATAACATCCTGCCCGAAAAGCAAAGGAATTTTCAGTCTCGACTGCATGGCCAGTTTCTGAAAAGCTCTCGTCTCTTCTGATCCGGCCACATTCAGCATAGAACCTACCTTCCCTTTTTTTATTTCTTCCAAAACAGCCGCAGAATTGGAATGCTGAGGTCCGGTAGCATATTCAAATCCGCTGTACTGGACCATCTGCCCTACTTTTTCTTCCAGGGTCATTTTAGAAAGCAGCTCTGCAACTTTCTGATCTACTGTTTTCTGTCCGTAGACATTCATTCCCAATGTCGAAAATGCTAATAAAAAGTATACTTTTTTCATGATGTCTGATTAAAAAATATAAGTTGCTGCCGAATGTCCGGGAATTGTTACTGCAGCCGTTTTCCCGGCAAATTTAATATTAAAATTCTCATCTTCTTTATGATCATTCTGAACAATGAGAACTATTTTCCCAAATTGAGTCATAAATGCCACTGTTGAGAGAGCCTTTGTCTGTGTTGAAGCAATTCTCTGAGAACCTGCGGGAATAAATTTTGAAGCATGAGCAATGATGTAATAAGAAACATTTCTCGTAAAATTTTCACTGTCTGAAATCGTGAGAGCACCTTTACATTCTGTACAGCCACCTTCTGTATGAGGTCCGTACTCAGGATCGTTGGCCAGATTCCATTCTAAAGCGGTTTTGCTCCAGTTTCGCATCGACCCGATGATTACATTTTTGGTATGCCAGTTCAGATCCTCGCTGAAAGTTCCTTTTGAACCTGTCCATTGTTCTGTAAAGTAGAGGTTTTTTTCAGGAAAGGCATTATGAACGGTACTTAATGCAGAAATATCTCCTTCATACAGATGGAAAGCAGATCCGTCTATATATTGATAGGCTTCAGGATCTTTCAGAATATGAAGTGCATATTCAGGCTTGTTGCAATTGTGATCATAGACCACAATTTTTGTTTTGATATGATTGGCTTTAAAAGCAGGCCCCAAATGTTTTTTGATAAATTCGCCCTGCATTTCTGAAGACATATACAGACTGGGATTATTTCCCGGATGCAACGGCTCGTTCTGAGGAGTTACCGCATCAATGGCAATACCTTCTTTTTTCATTTCCTGAATATATTTTACAAAATAATCGGCATACACCCCATAGAATTCAGGTTTTAAACTTCCGCCTTTTGACTTTCCATTATCTTTCATCCAAACGGGAGCAGACCACGGTGTTGCAATGATTTTAATCTTAGGATTAATGGTCAGAATTTCTTTCAACATAGCAATCAGCGCTTTATCCTTTTCCATACTGAATTTTGATAAAGAAACATCCGTTTGCCCTTCAGGGAGATCATCATACGAAAACACATCTCCATCAAGATCTGATGCTCCGATGCTCAATCTTAGGTAACTGACCGAAATAGAGTTTTTATCTGTTCCGAAAAGTTCATGAAGCAAGGCGTTTCTTTTTGAAGGTGATAAACGGTTGATTACCTCAACACTTCCTCCCGTCAATGTATACCCAAAGCCGTCAACATATTGAAACTTTTGTGAAGCATCAATTTCAATATTCTGAAAGCTGTTGGACGTATTTACAAATCTGGCCGGGCTCTGAAGCTGTAATTTTACGCTTTCATCTCCTTTGGTAAGCCAATACTGAACTTCACCGCCTCTATTTTGAGTAACAGAGGTACATGATAAAGGAAAAAGTACCACACCGCATAGCAGTGCAGTACCTTTAAAGAAACTATATAAGTTGTGAAACTTCATGTTTTAATAGCCTGGATTTTGGTGCATAGCTGTATTAGGCAACTCATTAAACGGAATAGGCAAAATTTCATTTTTATTAGCCTTAAACCCTTTAAATCCAAGCTTTGATGGAGCATCTCCCCATCTGACAAGGTCAAACCATCGGTGTCCTTCTCCCGCAAGTTCTCTCCTTCTTTCATCCTTGATGGCCTGAAGGGAAACAGGAACAGAACTTAATTTTACTCTGGCTCTTACAGCATCCAGCAATGCCTGGGCTCTGGCTCCGGCACCTCCTAAAGCTTCCGCTTCCATCAGGTAAGTATCTGCTAATCTTATCGCAATATAATTTTGTCTGAAATTCAGTTCTGTAGCTCCGGGAAGTGAGCTTCTCAGGTCATTGGTAGGTAAATACTTGTTTAAAAAGTACCCGGTATCTGCAAATGCAGGGCTATAGGAGATCTTTCCTTCTGCAACCAGCTGTTTGGCATCGAAGACCGTTGTCTTTAATCTCGGATCACTCCCCATAAAGCTGACAAAATCTTCTGTTACCGTATTGAATGCCCAACCTGAATAAAGATCCGGAGCATCATTATCTTTAATATCTTTTCGGGAATAAGAACGCGGTCCTACCATTGCATTGATAGAGTTTCCTTCATCTTTCCCCTGGCCCCAGAAGCCCCAATCAGAGTTTCCTTTATTGGTATGCATTACTTCCAGGATAGATTCTGTAGAAAACTTATATGGATCTACAGTTTCCGGACCTACTTTAAACAGGTCTTCATATTTTTCTACAAGTTTATATCCATATTGGCTGGTTCCTCCCGGGGTACCGTTCACTTCGGCAAACTGAGCTGCTGCTTCGGGCATTTTTTTATCATACAGATAGATCTTTCCCAATATGGCTCTGGCCGTTCCTTGGGTAATTCGTCCTCTGTCGTTTCCGGTTGCCGTCATCATCAGATCCGGAATTGCCGCCACGATATCATTTTCTATCTGGGTATATACCTCGCTTGGCTTTGCCTGTGGAATATTCCAGTAGTCGTCATCATATTTTATGGTTTTAAGAATCAATGGAATATTCCCAAACATTCTTACCAGTTCAAAATAATAGAGAGAACGCAGTACTTTTGCCTCAGCAATGTATCTTTTTTTAACACTTTCATTCATAGAAGCTCCCGGAACTCTTTCTATTAAAAGTGTAGCACGGGCAATTCCCTGATAATAATCTCTCCAATAGCTTGCAGGCATCGTATTGGAATTAAGTGCATAATTGTTGATTCCCTGTATACCAGCTCCATCACTGGAGTTTCCGCCTCCTGAATAAAAATCATCGGATCCAGCATTAAAAAAAGTAACCGTATTCTCAAAGCCTCCTGAATATTTTCTTAAAACATCATATACGGAAACCAATGCACTGAATGATTGCGTTTCGTTCTGAAAATACTCTTCACTCTTGAAAGCTCCTGAATTTTCTACCTCATCCAGATAGGAACCACTGCAGGCAATATTGCCCAAACTCAAACCTGCCAATAATGTAACTGCAAGTCCTTTATATATAAAACTCTTATTTTTCATGTTATTAATGTATTAAAATTGAATATTGGCACCCAGCAAGAACGTTCTGGCCTGTGGATAATAAGCTCTGTCAACTCCTATAATGTCCTGCTCAGAATTGTTTCTTCCGGCGATTTCAGGATCATAACCTGTATATTTTGTAAACGTCAGAAGATTCTCTCCGGTGATATACAGCCTTACTTTACTCATTCCAAAGCGGCCTGTAACATCTTTAGGAAGTGTATAGCCTAACTGAACAATTTTCAGACGCACATAGTCTCCTTTCTGAAGATAGTAGTTTGACATCCATGAGTAATTATGGTTAGGGTCATTTCTTGTCACCCTAGGATTATCATTAGTAGATCCCTCACCTGTCCAACGGTCCAGGATTCTTGTCTGATAATTGGCATCTGGAAGATCTAATCTTCTTAACCCCTGAAATATCTTATTACCTGCCTGCCCTTGTGCAAACATCATAAAATCGAAGTCTTTGTAGGTTAAATTAACCGTAAGCCCGAAAGTATATTTTGGGATGGAACTTCCTAAATTCACTCTATCATTTTCATCAATTTTACCGTCTCCGTTATTATCCTGCCAGATGAAATCTCCCGGCTTTGCATCAGGAAGTAATTTACCTCCATTCGCGTTTACATAACTGTCAATTTGTGCCTGATTCTGGAAAACGCCACTATACGTCTGACCATAGAATGATCCGTAAGGCTGTCCTACCTGCACTCTTGACACCGGGCCCATTGTCTGGAAAGAAGCAAGGTTGAAATAATCAATATCATCCTCTAAGCGCAGTACTTTGTTTTTTATCGTAGCAAAGTTTCCGTTGACCGATATGCTGAAATCCTGCCAGTTCTTTTTATAGCCCAACTCAATTTCAAGCCCGGAATTCTCCATATCTCCTACGTTTGACCAAGGTAAATTAGGAACGCCCACGTACCCCGGAATATTGATCTGTCTCAGAATATCAGTAGTTTTCTTTTTATACCAATCTGCGGTAAGTGTGAAATTGTTGAATAGTTTTAAATCTGCTGCAATATTCAGCTGGCTGGTCTGCTCCCATTTCAAATGTGGATTTGCCAGTGTACTTGGGGCATATCCGATAATGATATTGTTCCCGGAATTGGTATAATTACTTCCTGAAACCATGAAATTGGCAAATCTGAAGTTTTCCATTTCATCATTTCCCAAAACTCCGTAACCTCCTCTCAGTTTCAGATTATTGATTACTTTATTCTCCGGCCAGAAATTTTCTTTATGAACATTCCATCCTAAAGACATCGACGGGAAGGTTCCCCAATGCTGATTGGAAGCAAATTTTGAAGAACCGTCTCTACGGATTGTCCCTGTGAATAAATATTTGTCTGCATAGTCGTAAATAATTCTTCCAAAGTAGGATGCTTTACGGGTCTGGATGCCGTCCCATCCTTTTGCAATGATATTATCCTGGGAAATATCAAAGTTAAAAGAGGCATCCTGCCAGTGATCTATAGGCAGATTACTATACGTTAAGCTTGTTCCTCCTGAAATATTATAGCGATATACTCCCTGACCTATCAACACGTTGAAATTGTGATCTCCAATTTTGTTCTGATACGTCAAAGTATTTTCCATACTCCATTCAAACTTGTTTTCCTCTACCTTATTCAGGCTGTTGAAATTTGTATTGCTATAGTTGGGGCTTAAATAATACTTAGGGGTAAAAGTGCGGCTTCCCCAATACGATTTTTTACCATTTAAACTTGTTTTGAAGGTAAAATGATTAAGAAACTTAAGCTCAGCAAATACATTTCCTACAAAATCATCAGACCAGTTGTAATTTCCCTGCTGGATAGTACGGAAAGCCCTTGGATTGGTCATTTCATTGTTCACATAACTTGAAATTCCATACGGATTACCGCTCGGATCACGAATGATATAGGGATTTGTATAGCCACCCGGGTCTACTTTTGACCAATCTGTCACCACTTCCGGAGTGATAGGATCTAAGTTAACAGCAGAAGCCAGCGGTCCTCCGAATTCTTCATTGGCACTCACTCCCTGAGATTTCGTATGTGTATAGGCAAAGGTTTGCCCTAATGTCAGATAATCCGTCACCTTATGGCTGGAGTTAAATCTGGCGTTTATTCTTTTATAATAAGAAATATCACTCATGACGATACCCGACTGATCAAAATATCCAAATGAGGTATAGTAACTTGACTTGTCATTGCCTCCCGTAATGCTTACTTCATGCGAGCTTTTCTCACCGGTTCCGAAAATCGTGTTCTGCCAGTCGGTTCCTTTACCGAATGAGTCGGGATTAGTAAATCTTGGGGCTTTTCCATCATTCACAAAACCTTCATTAATGATTCTGGCATATTGGCTGGCATCCAGAAGATCCAGCTTTTTAGAGGCATTGGAAAAACCATAGAAGCCGTTATAAGAAAGAAGAAGTTTTCCTTTTTTTCCTTTTTTTGTGGTTACCAGGATTACTCCTTTCGCAGCAGAAACTCCATAGATTGCAGATGATGCTCCGTCTTTCAGTACCTCAATACTTTCTATATCCGACTGATTCAGCCATCCGATATTGTCTACCACAATACCATCCACTACCCATAAAGGGCTGTTGCTTCCTGCCCCGAAACTGGTAATTCCCCGTACACGTACGGTTGCCGCAGCACCTGGCTGTCCGGAATTCGTTACTACAGCAACACCGGCAGCCCTTCCCTGTAATACCTGTTCAGGTTTACCCGCCGGGATGTTTTCTATATCACTGGCTTTGATACTGGCAATAGCTCCGGTTACATTGCTTTTCTTCTGAGTACCGTAACCTATCACTACGACTTCGTCGATTTTATTCTCTTTGGAAATCGTGTCTTTTTTCTGAGTCTGAGCGTTGAAACTTGCCGTAAAATAGAGGACGGCTACTGCTCCTAAGCTTCTTGATATTCTTACATTCATATATAGTTATTGTTTAATTCTCAAATTGAGACAATAAAAATATATTTTTTTTCAATTAATTAACATTCCATTCACAAATATTTTAATTTTTCTTTTATTTCTGAGGGTTAAAAGCCATATCTTCGCATCAATAATTGATAAAAAGCGATAAAAATTCAATCCAGACAATCCCCGAAAATGACCGTCAAGCTTTCAAAAATCTCTCTTCCGCTCAAACTGACCTTTCTGATCTTCTCTATGGTATTAAACTGCATGGGTCTTATCATTCTGCAGCTCGCAGATACCCATATTACCTATAGTGAACTGGGCTTTTTGGAATCGTTTAAAGACCTTCCCATTGCTTTCATTTCTCTTTTTGCAGTCAGCTTCATCAATAAAACCGGAGCAAAAAAAGCTCTGATCTTAGCCTTAGCCATTGTGGGAGTCTGCTCTTGTCTTCTTCCATTTGTTGAAGTTTTCTGGTTCTATAAACTATGGTTTGCCATCATTGGGGCGTGTTTTGCCATCGGAAAAATCTGTGTTTTCGGGATCATCAGGAATAATATTTCAGATGAAAAGTCACTGGCAAAAACCATGAACAGTGTGGAAGCTTCTTTTATGATCGGAATTTTTGTAGTCAATACAGGTTTTGGATGGCTGATCTCCAGTCAGTATTCTGAATTCTGGAAATTTGGATTCCTTCTGATTGCGGTTTTATCTGCAGTCACCATATTCATGCTTTTAAAAGCTGACATCTCTGAAGCCAAACCTCTGGAAAATAAAAATATCATCTCAGAGCTTTCAGGATTTACTACTCCTTCGGTTGCTTTATTTCTTGGAGTGATCTTTTGTATTGTTTTCATAGAACAGGGATTCAATTCCTGGCTTCCGTCATTTTATAAAAACCATCTGAAGGTCAATTCATTTTTTGCTCTTCAGGCCACTTCTTTCCTATCTTTGTTTTCTTATGCAGGAAGAACGGTCACCGCTAATATTATCCGAAAGTTTTCATTGCCGGGATATTATGTAGCCTGTATAAGTTTCATTATCATTCTGCTGATCACCATCGTAGGAATACAGTATTTTGATTCTGAAGATTCAAAGCTGATTCTGTTTTTATTTCCGGTTATTGGGCTTTTCCTATCTCCGCTCTACCCTGTTATCAACTCAAGAATGATCGCACAGGTCGATAAAGAAAAGATCAATCTTTTCACTTCACTTATTGTTATTTTCTCCTCTCTGGGCAGTTCTGTAAGCTCTATCATCATGGCCATACTGTTCGGAAAACAATTGCTGAATTATTATCCGTTATATATTTTATCCTGCGTAATTCTTCTTTTTATGATCAGTTTAGTGTATTTTAACGTCGCCAAAAGAAAAATATAGAAAATAGTTTTATTTTTACTGCCATGAAAATCAAAGACACAAAAAGCAAAGAAACTCTTCAGGAACTTATTGATACCAAAGATTTCGTAGCTCATATTTCTGTAGACTGCACCATATTCGGATTTCACAACAATATTTTGAAAGTCCTGCTTTTGAAGTATCATGATCTGGATTTGTGGTCACTTCCGGGTGGTTTTGTTTTCAATGATGAAGACCTTCGGGAAGCAGCAGCGAGGGTTCTGTATGAAAGAACGCACCTTAAAGACTTGTTTCTAAAGCAATTCCATACCTTTGGAAGGATAGACCGCACCGAAAACAATGTACATCAAATTCTTCTTAAGAATAAAGGAATAGAAGTTCCGGAAGATCACTGGATCTTTCAGAGATTCATCACGGTGGGCTACTGCAGCCTTATCGACTTTTCAATTGCCGATACTTTTCCGGATGCTTTCAATGAAAGCTGCGAATGGTTTGAGGTGAATAATCTCCCAAAAATGGCTTTTGACCATGACAGAATCATAGAAACCGGTCTTGAATACCTGCGAATGAACATCAATACGGAAGTGGCTGCGAGCAACCTGCTCCCGGAAAAGTTTACCATGAAAGATCTCCAGGCACTTTATGAAACCATTTTGGGCCAGAAATTCAGAAGAAACAACTTCCAGCGAAAAATATTAAGCCTTAATATCCTGGACCGACTGGAAAAGTTATATGATGGTTCTGCGAACAAAGCACCATACCTGTATAAATTTAAAACCAAGGTGCACAATTCCACGAATCAGTACCCTATCTCTAACGATGAGGAGGCTTAAAATGCAGACTTTCTCTCTAAAACAGGAAAATACTGCATTATCTATTTGAAAACCAGCATTAAGATAAGTTTTCAAAAAAATTTCTCAGACACCACGAAAAATGTTATTTTTAACAAAATCAAAAAATCATGTCATATTATCCTCTTACAAGCATCCCTGATTATTACGGAATTGATGCTTTACTTACTGAAGAACACAAACTGATCCGCCAATCGATAAGAGATTGGGTTGAAAGTTTTGTAATGCCGCAGATTGACCAGGCAGCACAAAATCATACAGATCTTCCTGGCCTAATGAGAGAATTAGGTAAAATTGGAGCATTAGGACCATATATTCCTGTGGAATATGGAGGATCCGGACTGGATCAGATTTCTTATGGTCTTATCATGCAGGAACTTGAAAGAGGAGATTCCGCAGTACGTTCTGCTGCTTCGGTACAGAGCTCTCTGGTGATGTTCCCAATCAATGAATTCGGTTCTGAAGAACAGAAAAAGAAATATCTTCCTAAGCTTGCTTCAGGAGAAATGATCGGATCTTTTGGATTGACTGAGCCTAACCACGGTTCTGATCCGGGATCTATGGAAACTTATTTTAAAGATATGGGTGATCACTATCTTTTGAATGGGGCTAAAATGTGGATCACCAACTCTCCTCTTTGCGACATTGCTGTAGTATGGGCGAAAAATGAGGAAGGAAAAGTACAGGGATTAATCGTTGAAAGAGGAATGGAAGGATTCACCACTCCTGAAACTCACAATAAATGGAGCTTAAGAGCTTCCAAAACCGGAGAACTGGTATTCAATGACGTAAAAGTACCGAAAGAAAACCTTCTTCCGGGTGTAACAGGACTGAAAGGACCTCTTTCTTGTCTGAATTCTGCAAGATATGGAATTTCATGGGGAGTAATTGGTGCAGCAATCGACTGCTACTGTACTGCCGTTCAATATTCTAAAGAAAGAAAACAGTTTGGGAAACCAGTTGGTTCTTACCAGCTTCAACAGAAAAAACTGGCTGAGTTCCTTACGGAAATCACAAAAGCTCAGTTATTATGTCTTCAGCTGGGTAATCTTAAAAACGATCATAAAGCAACTCCTGCACAGATCTCAATGGCTAAACGTAACAACGTAAAAATGGCGATTGACATTGCAAGAGAGTCAAGACAGATCCTTGGAGGTATGGGAATCATGGGCGAATTCCCGATGATGAGACATGCTGCCAATTTAGAGTCTGTGATTACGTATGAAGGAACTCATGACGTTCACTTGCTGATCACCGGTTTAGATATTACAGGTATCAACGCTTTCTAAGCGAAAAAAATATTTTTTGAAAGAGTCTGGTCTTTGGATCAGACTCTTTTATTTTACTCACTTTTCAGAGAATTGATATTCAATGAATAATTATTGATGTCTGAATATTTTTGTGGATTTAATAAAGTTATTACCTTGAGGTTAGCAAAAATTCACGATATGAAGAAAATAACGACTTTTTTATTAGGACTATCCGCTCCTTTTTACTTTGCCCAGCAGGCAGGAGACCTGGTAAGCGCGGAACAGAAACTGGATCTTACACCGCAGGGAGTTATCAATTTCATCGCCAATAATCTTGGTGAACAGAATGCACCGGATTTTGTAAGTTATCTCAACAGCTTCAATGTCGGATTGAAGGGCTACAAAATCACTTATTACACCAAAAACGAAAAGAATGTTCTTGTAAAAGCTACCGGATTGCTCATGTACCCTAATGTTGGTTTCAAGCTTTCTACAGTGGTATCTGATCACGGAACAACAGACAGCAGACACAACGTTCCTTCCAATTTCAAAGGAGCGCTTACTGCCGGATTTGTTGTTGAACTTTCTTATGTTCTTAATGGTTATATTTTAATGGCTCCGGACTATGTAGGGATGGGAACAGGTGAAGGTACACATCCTTATGTGGATTATGCCACAGAAGCAGGAGCTACGATAGATTTTATCACAGCAGCCAATAAAGCTCTGACACAGCTGAATGTGAAACGCTATGATGAATATTTTCTGGCAGGCTATTCACAGGGAGCTCATGCAGCAATGTCCACTTTAAAACGATTAAGCATTTCAAATACGAACAATATACAATTCAAATACGCCTATATGGGAGACGGGCCGTATGATTTTTCCGGAGTTACTCTCCAGAAAGGGGTCTTGGAAAAAGATATTTACCCGTTCACCGCATTTTTGGCCAATGTTCTTCACAGCTGTAACAATACAGGCTACCAAACTTATAATACCAATATTTCAGAAGTGATTTCCGCAGAATATCTGGACCGATATAATTATCATGTTGTACAGGACAATGGAGGTCTGCTGTGGGGACCTGTGATCTGGAGGAAACTCTTTACCCCCAGTTTTGTCAATGATGTTACCAATAATCCCAACAATAAGCTGAGACAGTGTATGAAGCCTAAAGATGTCTATGACTGGTATAATAAAACCCCTATGACCTTAGGACATTCTACGGTAGATCTGGCCATTCCGCCTGAAAATACGTCTAAAACCATTGATGTTCAAAGAGGATATTATCCTTGGTGGGATCTGAATAAATACAAACTGGATTCTTTCTATTGGGGACCTATAGGGCATGTAGGCGGTATTGTTCCGTTTACTTTGGCATCCAACGCAAAATTTAATACTTTGAGAAGCGGCGGACTCCTCAATCAATGGGCAATAGCAGGATCTATCTTTGGAAAACAGTCGGCAGCCACTCCATCAGAAACAGCTCCTTTATCTCCTTCACAAATAAAACCGGATCTTGGAAATATGCAGCTGGTTGAGATTACCGACTTTAATCAGGAAAAAGCAGCAAGCAGATCAGCCAATGAACGCAGCTTATCTTCACTAAAAGATGGAGTTTATCTTTTAAAAGTATCGGAAAACAATGAAAATAAAATGCTTCCATACATCAAAAGCACTCCCAAGGAAATTCCTGAAAATGAAATCATCCAGTCAGAAAATAAGGGGATTTTACAATTAAAAATTGATCAGGAAGAACTTTCTGCCGTTTATATTTTTGATGAAAACAAAACTTTGATCAGAACTGTTTCTAAAGAACAATATCAGCAAAACGGCGGAATCAGCCTTCAGGATCTTGAGACTAAGAACTATATATTTGAAGTGGCTACTCCTTTCTACAATCTGCAGTTTAATAAAGCGATCTCTAATCCGGCATCTGAAAATACAACCGATATTTTTACACAAAACAGACAAATCAAGGTGAAAACCGGCAGTGATATTAAAAGTATTAATATTTACAGTATTTCCGGAGCTCAGATTGTTCAGCAGGAAATCAATAAACCTATCTTCGAATCCCGAAGCTTAGAACCCGGAGTGTATGTGGTACAGGTTACTCTTGTCAACGGGAAAGTCATTAATAAAAAAATCAAATTGTAACACTATTTCATTTTCTATAATATATCATTTTTTCAAGTTAATTTTTGGCACTTCAGCAATGGAGTGCTTTTTTTGTAAATGATGGATGATAACGGAGAAGTGGTCCTGTTGAGGCACATGATTTTTTTTGCCACTAATTCACGAATAAAAGAGCAGGGAAAAGTGCAAAACTCTATTATAAATACAGTATGTGGTAAACTCATATATAGAATGGTTACGAAGTAAAAAGAGAGGAATCTTTTATAAATTTAATAAGATATAATTTGCAAATCTATTTAGAATACACGAATAAATTCATTCGTGTATTCGTGGCATTTAAAAATAACTATAAAAAATAAGATCGAATAAAAAAAGTAGAAACAACATTAGATAAACACCATATACACTTATTTAAAAGACACTTAAGTGTAAAATTTTAAATTTTAACAAAAATATTTCCATCAATTTTAAAATGATTTATATCAATTATTTTAAATTATTCTAAATAAAATTAGCAAACTCATGATGAGCCTCCTACTTTTGCCGAAAGAATAATGACAGATGGTCCACAATGACTCCCTTTCCTCTCTGAGGCTCCAGATTTTAACTTCCCTCTTTCTCTTTACAGCAATAACAATCTCCTCACAGGAACGTACATTAAAAGTCACTTTTGAAGTAAAAGATAGCGCTTTACAATTGGTGAAAGATGCTGAAATCAAAATTTCATCCGGACAGGATAAGTATACTGTATCAAGCAATGATAAAGGAATTGCAGTCATTTATATAGTGCCTGGAAAATATAAAGTAGAAAGTGACAGCAATGGTCATTCCGGATATTCAAATCTTCTGTCCATAACAAAGGAAGAGACATTTACCCTCATTCTTACCAACAGAATAAATACGATTGAGGAGGTGGTCATTACCGCCAAAGAAGGAAAAGGGCTTACGTCTTCATCTATTATTAATCAGCGGGCTATGCAGCACCTGCAGCCTTCAAGCTTCTCGGATCTTTTGGAACTGCTTCCCGGAGGGAGATCAGGTGATCCGGTTCTGAATCAGATGAATAAAATAAGCCTTCGTGAAACCGGAAGACCCGGAAGTGATTATAATACCTCCTCCATGGGAACGACATTCCTTGTTGATGGTGCCCCTCTGAATTCCGGAGCCAATCTTCAATATACCTATGATTTTCTGGATAAAACCAACAACGGACTGAAAAGAAGGCTTAATCTGACCAGTGGTGTAGACATGCGAAGCATTTCAACAGATCAGATTGAAAGTGTGGAAGTTCTCCGCGGAATACCTTCTGTTAGGTATGGAAACCTGACTTCAGGAATTGTAAAAATCACCAATAAGTCAGGCTATACAAAATGGAAAGCCAGATTCAAAGCAGATGGTTATTCTAAACTTTTTGCCATCAATAAAGGTTTTGAAAACCAAGATCAGGATCTGAAAATCAATGCCGGTATAGATTATCTGGACGCCAAAGCTGACCCAAGAGACAGACTTGAAAATTATAAAAGAATCACGGCCAATTTTGCTGTTGTAAAAGAAAAAAAACACAACCAGGGAACCTCAAAATGGCAGACCAACCTGAGTTATACGGGTTCTCTGGATGGCTCAAAGTCTGATCCTGACATTGATCTTTCTGAACTGAATTCTTATGAGGTGAATAACCATCTTGTAAGCCTGTCCAATCTGTTTACCTATACGAAAAACAAGTCCTCTTTTTATCAGGCAACAGAAATACAGGCAACAATCAATCAGAGATTTGACCAAATAAAACAGACCAAATTCGTTCAACTGGAGAATGCAACAGCATTTCCCTTATCTAGGACTGAAGGAGAATTTGACGGCTACTATCCTGAGCCCCGGTATATTTCCAACTACCTGGTCGATGGAAAACCTCTGGATGTATTTGTTAGCATGATTAATAAATTTCAGGTGGATTTCAAATCGTTTAAAAATGAAATCAATGCTGGATTCGACTGGCAATTGAGTAAGAACTGGGGTAAAGGACAGGAATGTGACATCTATAAACCCATAGATCCAAAAGCAACTTTCAGACCCCGCGCCTACCGTGACGTCCCGGCCTATATCACCTCTGCTCTATTTTTAGAATCGATCAGTACCATGAATGCCGGAAACCACAAATTCACGCTTGCACTGGGAGTAAGAGGAAATTCAATGATGAACCTGCCTTCGCATTTTAAAATAAACGGAAAAATCTATGCTGACCCCAGAGCCAATTTTCAATGGGAACTTCCATCGTTTGACTGGATGAATAAAAAGACTCAGCTGGCCCTGACTCTTGGATATGGTAAACAAAGCCTGTTCCCCGATCTTAACCTGCTCTACCCGGAACTTATTTATAAAGACATTCAGCAGCTGAATTACTTCCATAACAATCCTAATTACAGAAGAATCAATTACAAAACACTGATTTACAACCCTCAAAATCCGGAAATAGAACCTGCTGTCAATGAAAAATTTGAAGCAAGGATTGATTTGGGTATCGGAGCTCATCAGCTATCTGTGACCGTCTTTAAGGAAAATATGCATAATGCTTTCCGCTCCATGAATCAATATTCCGGTTATCAGTACAAAAAATATGATACCTCCGGACTGAATCATGATGCCATCACTTCCCCACCGGACATCAATACACTTCCCTATCAGACCTTAAATGAAAACTTCCTGTATACAACACAACAAAATGGAAGTAAAGTAGATAAAGAAGGTGTGGAATTCCAATATTCATCCAATAGAATTCCGGTAATTAATACAAGATTTACCCTTAACGGAGCATGGTTCCGGACAAAATATGGCAACAGTATGCCTGTCTACAGAGGAAGAGATCTGCTGATCGGCGGAAAACCTTATCCTTATCTCGGATTGTATGAAGGTATGGAACCTAACTCCATCAATGAAGTCCTGAATACAAATCTGATGATGGATACTTATATTCCGAAACTGGATCTTGTTTTTTCTTCCTCTTTCCAATTTTCATGGTATTCTATGCGAAAAATGCTCCCTATGAACGGAATTCCAAGCCATTATGTAGATCCGAATGGCAATATTTTCCCTTTCAATCCTGAAACAGCGAAGGGAAGCATTCTTGAAAGCCTGGTCATTGCACAGAATCAGGATCTGTATAATGCAGTCAGAAGGCCCATGGAAATGAACCTTAATCTGAAAGTAACCAAAAGCTTCAGGAATAAAGCCATTGTAGTCTCCATGTTTGCGAGCAGGCTTTTCAGCTATTATGCTCCTTACAGCATCAACGGAATTACAATCAACAGAAAAGGAGCCTACGATCCTTATTTCGGAATGGAGATCAACTTCAATTTATAAATAATTTCAATTCAATCAACTTATGTTAAAACATCTATTAAGAACACTATTTGTATTGTGTGCTTTCATCGGTATTACGTCATGCTCTTCGGATTCCAACGAAACTCCGGAAGCTCAAACCTTATTAAAACTGGAGCTCAAAGTAATTCCTGATCATATTCAGGTTAAGGAATATAAAAAAATGACGCTAAGTTTCAAAGAGCTTAACTCTGGGTTTACTCTAACAAAAGAGCTTTCAAATACCAATACCTTACAGGTTAGTCTTCCTTCCGGAACCTATCAGATCATTGCAGAAGGAAACATTGTTTATTCTGACCCATCCGGATCTATAGAAGCGAAAGTAGCCGGAGTACAAAACGGAATGGTGATCAACGGCAATGAGGCCAGTAAAACCATAGAACTTTCTCTGAAAGCAGGAAACAGCAGCGATCTTATTCTGGAAGAGATTTTCTTCACAGGAACAAGAACACCGCAGGGAGCCATGTATTTTGGGGATCAGTATTTTAAAATCACCAATAATACAGACAAGCTGTTATATGCAGACGGAATGCTGTTGATACAGTCAGCTTTTATGACCAATGAAAAGCAGGATTACAGCCCAAACATCATGGGAACTACTCTATCTGCCGGAGCAATCATCAGAATCCCGGGAACCGGAAATATATACCCTGTAAAGCCTGGTGAATCTATTATTATCGCTGAAGATGCCATCAATCACAAAGATTTCAACCCTTCATCTGTTAATCTTTCTACCGCTAACTTCCAGATCTTCAAAGAAAATTCGGATGACATCGACAATCCTGCTGTTCCAAAAATGATCAATGTTTCCGACAAAATGGTAATCCATAATCAGGGATATTATGCTTATGCACTGGCACGTATGCCGCAGGGAATGACTAATGAAGGATTGGTTGCTCAGAATTCATACACTTATACTTACAACCTTAGTTTCGGAGGAGATATTTATCCTATGGACGGAACCGCTGTTAAAATCCCGAATGAATGGATTACAGACGTTGTAAACTTAAGTGTACAGGACTCTTTCCAATGGCTGGTAACTTCGCCTTCACTGGATATGGGCTGGACTTCCGTTACGTCATTTGATGGCGATAAAAACCGTTTCGGAAAATCTGTACGCAGAAAAATCATTGGAAAAACAATGGAAGGTAAAAATATCTTTAAAGATACCAACAATTCTACTGCAGACTTTGAACATGGTGTAAAACCTTCATTATTCAACTAAAATGAATTATTTTCTTTCCATACCCATCCTGTTTACCGCATTATCCGGCACCTTCATTCAGGCTCAGACCAATGATTCAATCAAAGGAAAAATTCGTGAAGAATACAGCGCCGAAAGGTTGCTTAAAAACAGTATCACGATAAATCCAGCCAGCCAGATGAACGCCAGGAAATACAATATCACCACTTTCCGTCTGTTTACTGAAAATTCTGACACCCCCAACCAGTTAAAACAAAAAGGAAAAGGGTTCAATCTATGGGGCGCGGAAGCCCGTACCTCGCAGGCTCTTGATGGTAAAACGACGGTTTGGGGTAATGCTTCCTACTCACAAGGAAAAAACAAGCAGGTGGTATGGAATGAAAATACGGATTATGACCTTATCTACCCTTATGTAGCGGCCGACAGTGTAGGTGGTGATATGAAATTTGAAAGATACAGCTTCTCAGGAGGCTATTCTAAGAAGATCAGTTCATATACCATAGGCATTACTGGAAGTTACAAAGCCACATTGAGCTATAGAGATACTGATCCCCGGCCAAAGAATACAACCGCAGATTTTTCACTGGCCCTTGGTGCCAATAAACTAATGTTTCAGAAATTCAGACTGGGAGCTTATCTGGAGGCTGAAAAATACACTCAAAAACATTATCTGAGTTTTGTAAGCAACCAGGGCTACCCTATGATCTATAATATGAGCGGACTTGGAAATTATAATGAACTTCTGTCCGGAAAACTTCGACAGGCCTATTATGAAGGCTGGTCCTATGGAGGTGGAATACAAATCTTTGAGGCTGACAACAGAAACTGGTATCTGAATCTGGGATTAAAAAAACTGAACATAGATAAGCTTCTGACAGAATATTCGGATCTTAATGCATCTAACGTTGAAGAACAGCAATTCAATGTGTCATTAGGAAGATTTTTTAATACCGGGAAAATAGTCTGGGGAATTACTGCCGATGGAAACAGTATGGAAAGGAAAGGAACTGAAAACCTTTTTCTGAATGAAAATTCGAGAAATTACATTCAGATAGGCAGTGTGGAAAAATACAATCATAAGATCCACCAGCTTATTTTCAAAGGACTTTTACAGATGGGTAATGATGATGCAAAGTCTTCTTTTCTACCTTTTTTCGGGTGGGCTCAGGAAAAGGAAAGATACAGCAGTCCTCTATCAAGAATAGAATTAAGTAAAATAGCGTATGGATTGGATTATCAATGGTTAAAAACTTTTAAATCAAATCAAACACTCTCTGTCTTATTAGGCCTTTCCGCAACCAATGTTTATCATAAAGATGCTGTTTTCAACAGCTCCGGAACACCTGCCATTTATGAGATGCTTCAGGACAATTATGCTTTTCAGTCTTCTGATTTCTGGCAGGCTAAACTTGATATTCATTTTCATTTCAGTGTTCCTGTTATGAAGAATGTTTTTGTGGGAAGCAAAATGATGTACAGCCATTTTAAACACGACAGCAATTCTCAATGGGCGGTCAGTATAGGAAGTATTTTTTAAACTTATTATCATGAAATTTTCAGATGTTAAATTAGTTATGCTCGTTGGAGGAATTTCACTCTTCTTTATGCAGCATACCCTTCAAAAACATAATGTAGACTACGGAGAAGTCGCGGTTCACTACAAAAAACCTTTACAATACTGGCCCAAACCGTCTGTAGATGCTGAAGTCAGCTGGAAGGAGTTTGAGGCTATCGAATGGGATTCCAACTATTATGAAACTCAAGAGCTCCCAGAGGTTATGCTGGGGAAAAAGCTGTTTTTTGACCCCAAACTTTCTTCATCCAGCCAGATTTCTTGCAGCAGTTGTCATAATCCTGAATTAGGATGGGCAGATGGACAGGAAGTCGCCTTAGGTAATGATCATTTACAGGGAAAAAGGAATACCCAGTCTCTATTCAATATTGCAGAAAGAACCTCCTATTTTTGGGACGGAAGAGCAACAACATTGGAAAAACAACTTGTAGGTCCTATCTCAGCGCACAATGAAATGAATATGAACCCGGATAAACTTGCCGGGAAACTTTCCAAAATAAAAGAATACAAGCCGCTCTTCAAAGAAGCATATCAGAGCGAAAAGATTACTTTTGATAAAATTGCCAGAGCCCTAGCTGCTTTTCAGAAAACCATCAGAAGCCAGCCCAGCAAACTTGACAAATTCATCAACGGAGATTATAAAGCCATGAACGATAAAGAGATATACGGCATGCATTTATTCCGGACCAAAGCAAGATGTATGAACTGTCATTATGGAAAATACCTGACCGATGAATCTTTCCACAATATAGGACTTACCTACTATAAAAGAGAATATGAAGATCTTGGTCTGTACCATATTACAGGAAAGCCGGATGATGTTGGAAAGTTCAAGACCCCTTCTCTGAGAGATCTGGATTATACTGCTCCATGGATGCATAATGGTTTAATGGATGATATGCACGGTATTGTAAGTCTATACAACAGCGGAATGCAAATGATCAACCCTACTCCTGAGGAAAAGAAAGCCGATCCTAACTTTCCTGTAACAGATCGCCTGGTAAAGCCATTAAAGCTGAATGAACAGGAAATAGATGCCATTGTCGCCTTTTTAAAAGCCATGTCAGGGAGCTATTACAAAATGCCCCGTCCGGACATCCCGAGGAAATAAAGAACTTATTGAGCTGGAGGCTGGAAGAAGTACTATTAAATAAATAATACATGAATGTTACCGTAACCCATTAAATCATAAAGTTACAATCATTCCCTTAAATTCAAGCTCTTGTATCTTCCATCCTCCATCTTCCTTCCTAAAACTTAAAGCCGATAGTAAAATATATTCTTGAAAAATCAAGCTGGTCATTTCTGGAAATATTCAGGCTGATAGGCCCTATAAGAGATTCATATCCCAGATTCACCCCATAGCCGAACATATTAAAACTGTCATTAAAGGGAGAATACTCTTCACTTACTTTACCATAGCTGAGTGAAGGAGTAAGATATAATCTTTTCATAATTCTGTACTGTAGCGCCAATCCTAATTTTGCCACAGAGGTCATAGGCAGTTCTTTCTGTCTCAGACCATTGAATTCCGGGCTCAGCAGGTCATAATTATACTCGCTTCCCCCTAAATTGTATTTCTGATTAAGAAAAAGATAAGGCACCTGATCCTCTCTTTTTGATCCGAAACTTGTTCCCAGAAATACATTGACTTTAGCAGCCAGTCTTCTGGTCACCGGATAAGAAAAGTTTTCATTTAAAGTAAAAGAAACCAGATTTTTAGGCTGATAATAATAAGGTTCTTTAGGATTTAATATAGGATACAGCAGAGGCTGTACGGTTTCCAGATCATAAAGCTGGTATCGGTCTCCGTAATAGAATCTTGTGCTTATCTGAAGATGGTTTCCTTTCGTTGAAAAGTATCTTTTGTTGAGATTATTCTGTTCAAACTTCAAGAAAGTATTGAAATTGCTGTGATTATAAAGCTTTTTACTGTAATTATCTATTTTAGCCTGATCTACTTTATCCAGTAAACTGTACATTCTTTCTGTACTGAATTCTGTTCCCAGGGAGATTAAAGCATTAGGACTGATGTTATAATTCAGGGCTATTTTTCCCGTTATATTCCGGTACATATGGTTGGGGAAATTATCGTTGGTGTCTTCACTTCCTACATCATACAATCTGAAGTTCAGGTCATTACTTTTAAGATGGATCATTTTAGCTTCCAGGTCCAGCCATAGACGCTCTCCGCTGTCTAAGAACTGCTGATAAGCCAATCTGGCTTTAAAACGCTCAGAAATATCCACTGTTACCAGGAATCTCGATCGATTCAGAAGAATATTTCTGTAGGTATAGTTTACAATAATTCCTACAGACTGCTCCGTATCATAATGCAGGGCAAGCTTAAAGGCCCCTTTTTTGGCTCTTTTTACAAAAACATTCATGGTAAGACTTTCTCCGGTATTGGTGTAAGTATAGTACACCTTTAGGTATTGCCGCATACCGAATACTCTGTCTATGGCTTCATTCACCGTTTTTACATCATAGTATTTTCCTTCCGTAAGCCCCATCTGTTTCTTGATCACCTCAATTTCCGCAGCATCAGTCATAGGAGTTCCATCCTCTTCATTGAATGTAAATTTCGTTGTCGGAAGTTTCACCTCCTCTATCATTTCATGCTCATATCTGATCCCGGCTTTACGCTGCGCTTCTGCCAATGCTACAAATTCAGGAAGGTGCTTTCTGGCCTCAATTTCTCCGATTTTAATGATCTTTCTGTATCTGGCGAAATCTTTAGTGGTAATATCACCCAAAGGATCTACAAAATCTACCAGGATATTAGACAGCTCTTTCTGATGTTTGAAATCTTCTACAGAACGGATGGCATGAGTCTGGTAAATCATTTTCATCGGGTTCTCAATTTCCTTTTTGGTAAAGAGCCTGAAACCGGTATAGCCTCCAACCACAAAATCGGCTCCCATTTCCCGAACCTCATTGGCAGGATAATTACGGTCTAATCCACCGTCTACAAGAAGCTTTCCATCGATATAAACAGGAGCAAACGCAGCCGGAATGGCCAGTGTAGAACGGATCGCTAATGGTAAAGATCCTTTTTTCTGCATTATCAGCCCTCCATTTTCAATATCTGAAGACGTAAGCTCCACTGGAATTCTCAGCTTGCTGAAGTCATTGATGTGTTTGGCATTGAAGGTAAGTGTATTCAGTACTTCTCCCATATACTGTCCTTCAATATAAGAACTGGGAAGCGTAGGAATTCCTTTCACTACGGGAAATTCAAGAATATATTTGTCATATTCGTCCTTCTCACTGATATTCACCTTGCTGTAAGGAATTTTATTGCTCAGAATCCTGTTCCAGTCTACTTTATAGATGGTAGACTTCAGCTGATTGGCATTATATCCCATTGCATACAGACCGCCCAAAATCCCTCCCATACTGGTTCCGGTAATATAATCGACCTTAATTCCCAATGAATCGATCATCTTCAGAATACCGATATGAGCAAATCCTTTTGCCCCGCCACCACTCAGTGCCAGACCAAATTTGGTATCTTTGGTTACATTTTGAAGTGCAAGATTCAGAGAATCATTTTTTTGCTGGGATTTGATGATAAGAGAGACAATGATCGCTAAAAAAATCAGGCTTTTTTTCATGAGTTCACCTTAGTTTATTCCTGTCAACTTTAAAAAACGTTACGAAGGAGTAAAGATACATAAAAAACGTACTGATCTATTTACCGTTTTGTTAAATAGGAAGATGTATTTTAATGAAAAGCCATAGCAATACAAAATATTGATTATCAAATAAAAAAAATGATAAATATTTTTAATAAGCCTTTATTGTCTCCACAAAATTAATATCCGGATTCAGAATTTCAAGAATAAGACTCTTGACCGATTTCATGGCGTCATCTATATTTCCTTTGTCAAACTGCAGGGATACCATCCCTTTTTTAGCATCGGCAAAGCTCCAAATACCAGTTTCTATCGGGAAACCCCAGAATTCAGGAAGATGCTGCACCACGTAATGATAGATACAAAGCTGCAGGGCCTGCTTTCTGTCGCTGTTATGAAAATATTTCTCTACATTCTCTTCATCGATCTTCACACTAAGGTTCTTGATTTTTGCGGTTTTATAATCAATAATTCTTAACGTTCCGTTCAGTTTATCAATCCTGTCAATAAATCCGAAAAAGGAAATTTTATCGTTCCCATCAAGGTAGAATTCTACATTTTCAAACCTTCTTTCAATGTCAACAATCTCCAGTTTATTCCCTTGTTTTATCAGCTCGAGATCGTGGTTGAGAACATTTTCGATAACCTTTTTAGCAATCGCTTTATGGATGTAGTTCATTCCTTTTTCATAGAATTCAGGTTGATGTTTAAGCTTTTCAATAGCTACATTTATGTATTGATCTATCGCTTTAACTGAATTCTTTAAATCACTTTCTTTTAAAACCTTACCCTTTAACACCTCATACACTTCTTGAAGTGAATAATGAACCAAATTTCCATAATTCTTCACTGACAGCTCTTCTTCAATCTCATCCGTTTCCGAAGTATTTAAAATCTTAGACAGGTAGAAATCTATAGGATTGTAGAGATAACTTGTAAGGTGGGATGCTGATACTTTTTCTTTCCATTTCTGAAGACGTTCCTGTACAATAGGGGTCTTTGAAATTTCTACAGGTTTTGTCTTAATCGGTTCAGAAGAATTCTCAATGATCAGGTGCTCGATCTGATGGGAACTTTCCATTTCGATCTGAGTAATGAAGCGGCTCTTCTCTCCGGTATTTACACCGGAACTTAAAGCGTTATACAGCAAATGTACATTTTTCGCATCCTGGATCAGTCTGTAAAAGTGATAGGCATAGATGCTGTCATTTTCGAGAAAGGTATGAAGATCAAAGAATCTGCGAATATCGAAGGGAATATAGGTATTCTGTGAGTTTCCGAGCGGTAATTTACCTTCATTCACAGAAAGCATAATCACGTTTTCAAAATTCAGGAGACGGGTTTCCAGCAATCCCATGATCTGTAGCCCTCTCAGAGGTTCTCCCTGAAAGTCGATACTCTCGGAATTAATATGCTGGTTGATCAGAATTTCAAGGGTCTCCATTTTGATCTCGATATTGTATGGAGTCAGCTGATTTTTGATGATCCTGAAAGCATTCTCAAAGTGGGAGACATTTTCATACTGAATATCGTCTATATCCAGCCATTTTACCTGCTGACAGAATGAAATCAGCATATCGAGGTAGACATTCGTACTGACTGCCTTTTGAAGAAGTCCCGCATAGGAAAGTCCGCCCAAAAGCTCCTGTAAAAGATTTCTGGAGATATACACAATATTCCTCTCTTCCACTTTCGCTTTGAAATCATTGATGATCTGCTCGTCTTCCAACGACTTCGGAAGTTCTTCCAGAATAGGAAAAATATCCCGGTAATAGTAAGAGGATTTATTTTTTTCCAGTTGTTTCTGTAAATAGAAAAGTCTTTTTACAGCATTGGAAAAAGATAAGTTCTTCAACGGGAATCCCATGGTAATGTTCAGGTTTTCCACACCATGCATTACATCAAGGCTCGCAGGAAGAAGATTTTCATCCAAAAGAACAACTGCCGTATTGGAATAGGTTTTATTACTAATTTCTTTAAAGATCTCCGGCAACACCTTCGTTTGGGTTACATTTCCGGATACTTCATATACTTTGATATTTTTAGGCTGGCTAAAGTCATCCTCTATCCACTGAAAAGCTCTGTTATCATCAAATTCTTTCCATGTTTTATGATTTCGGAGGAATTTTCCAGCTTCCTGCTTTTCATCGTAAAAATAATACCGGTCTGCCTGAAAGAAACATTGAGCCTTATTCCACTGCAAAAGACTTCTCACAAGCTTCTCTTCCACCGGTGTAAAGGCATTAAAGCCGCAGAATACGAATTGCTCTGAAGTATCTTTTGCAAAATCGGTGATCCGAGCCTTAGCCGTTTCATGGATCATTCCGGATGTTGCCCAGTTTTTTTCCTGCAGCCTGCTTTTCAGCTCCGGAAGGAAAACGTTCATATTCTGCCAGAAGTTCAGGAATTTCTTTCTCGGGACATCATCATCCTCTCCAAGGTTTTGGGCCCATTCTTTGATCCTTTCCTCGTCAAACATATACTGAAGCACCGCCTGGTCACTGTCTGAGAATTTCAAAATATCATCCCAATCTTTCTGCAGGGTTGGAAACCACTTCAAAAAGTCAGAAAAATCATCTCTCGGGATAAGATTCAGGCTTCTGTAGACATCAAATGAAAAGAGCCAGAGCGGAATTCCCTGTATAACCTGTTTATCTGCAATTGTATTGATAAGATCCTCTACGGTAAAAAAATTGGGGAGAAATCCCGAATAATTGTTTTCTTCCAGAATCTGTCTGATAAAAACGATAGGACGCTTCCCCGGCAGAACAATATTAAACGCAGAAAGATCCGTGTTTTGCGCTAAAAGTTCGTGGATAATCTTATTGAGGAATTTCAAAGGGATCGATAGCTTTTTAAGTTGTCTAATTCTTCGGAAATAGTAGCATTATATTCTGCCTGTTTTTCCTTATTCATCCCATGACGGGTATCTTTGTCATAGGCGGTCTGGAAGTTTTTATATTCGATGGAGACTCCGTTATAAATCGTTTTAAAATATTTATTATAATCCCCTGAAGTTCTGATATTTTCAGCAACCGCTTTTCTGAATTTTCTTACAAACAGCTCTGCAATATCAAAATGTTTCTGCTCATGCAAAAGGATATAATCATTGATCTTTTTTACATCTTTCCAGGATTTTTCTTCATTGAATATCGTGCTGATATGAATGGTAACAGGAGATTTCGGATTACTGGATTTCACTACAGAAAATTCCCAGCCACAGTTTGTATAGGCTGCAACATCCGGATTGTTTTTCCTGTTGACAGGGCTTTTAAAATTATCCCACACAAGCTTTTGCCCTTCCTGCCAAGTAATCTTTTGCCCGAATACTATTGAAGCCGTAAACAGACAAAATACAGAAATCAGTTTCATTATTCCACTACAATTGTTTTGCTAATCCAGTTATTCCCACCGTTCCAGAATTTAAAAGTATAAGTTCCTTTCTTCTGCGGATTGAAGTTGATCTTGCTGCCCGCTACATAGCTCCCTTGAGCACAAGGCCCACTGGTTCTGTATTTATAAGCAATTACTGTTCTTTCAAGATTATTGTTGTAGATATAATCATACCCATAAAAGCCCTCACATTGAGACGGATAGGTGGAATAAGTCTTTATACTTTGTATCGCAAAAACATTCATGGTGTCTTTTGCAATCTTTACACTGTCTATTTTGATTTTATCAACCGATTCTACCGTATCATAATCATCATCATTACACGAGACCAGAAAAAGGCCCAGCAGCAATGCGGAAAATCCAAGAGTTAAAAAATTTTTCATAACCTTCAATTTTGTGATTATTAACAAATATTCAGCAAAAATTATTCCCTAATCATAACAAATCAGGAGTTAAAATTACCTTTTGATACATAAACTACTTTTTTAGTATCAAAAAACTCTTCATCAAAATAGTGTTTAAGGTTGAAAATCTCGCATTTAAGTCCGGCAAGTTCTTCTGCAAGATCACCGCCTTTTAAATATAAGATTCCGTTGTGCTTGGAATTAAACTGTTCTTTTTCAAACTTTCCTTTCAGCCATCTTAAAAATTCCGGCATCTGGGTCACCGCTCTGCTGACTACAAAGTGGAATTTATCTTTTAATTTTTCAGCTCTTCCGTGGATGGCCGTTACATTGGTAAGCCCCACTCCTTCTGCCACAGCATTTACCACGCTGATCTTCTTACCGATAGAATCAATAAGGGTAAACTGTGTTTCAGGGAATAAAATAGCTAAAGGAATCCCAGGAAATCCTCCTCCGGTTCCAATATCCAGTACTTTAGTTCCCGGAGCAAATTCCATCACTTTGGCAATTCCCAGAGAGTGCAGAATATGCTTTTCATACAGCGATTCCATATCTTTTCTGGAAATTACATTGATCTTTTCATTCCATTCGTTGTACAGAGTTTCCAGTTTGGCAAACTGTTCCAATTGTGTTTCTGTAAGATCCGGAAAGTATTTTAATAGTAACGATGTAGACATGTGAATTATTATAGTCTGCAAAAATAAGTTTTTATTGGCTTTATTCAAACTTTAAAGACCATATATAAAAAAACACTGCTCATTTTGCAGTCTTTTTGCTGTTTTTCAATCTCTTTCGATGGGGTTATCTGTTCTTTTGAGCCTTCTGATGATTTCATCATCAATAATTTCACCATCCCTTTTACTCATTTCCAGCTCTTTGATATTGTACTGTACAGCATATCCATCCTTTAGCTGCACTCCTATTGTACCTGTTTTTTTATCTACATTGAATGCTTCAAAGTCTTCTGCAGGGATGAAAGTATAGTTTTTCATAAGCTTTTTATATTCTGCATCAGTCATTGTTTTGCCTTTTTTCGGTACAAGACCAAACATCGTTTTCATTTTTTTGATTTGAATGAGATTAAACTGGTGCTGATTTTCTTTATCTCTTACCTTCACAACAAGTCCCGGAAGACCACTGAATTTATAGGGTCCGTCACTGATCGGGTAATCTTTAGAAAACCATGCTTCCCAGATTCGGCCTTTATAATCCGCCACAGCTTTTTGACAATTCATATTATTGATCTTTGCAAATTCTTTTTCAATCTTCCATACAGGCACTTCATTATCCGTGGTTACTAGATCTACACTTTTAAATTTATCATAAAAGCTGATCGTTTTTTTAGAAAAATCTTTCTCAATAAGATAACTGAGGTTTCTGTCATAGCCTTTTTTAAATAACGTTCCGAAATTTTTATTGACGGCGTAAGCGGAATCCCGTTCATATTTAGCCAAATTATAAAAATAAGACTTCTTTCCGTCTGTATCGAGGGCCATATAATCTGTAACCAATGAGTCGCTATAGATCTCATTTTTCATTTTATATTCATACACAAAGCGATAATTCTGGGCAGAAAAAAATGATAAAGACAGTAAAAAAAGAACATTCAGTATTTTCTTCATGGAATAAGTTTTTGCTAAAATAGAATTAAAATCAAACAAAACCAGCCAAGAGAAGTATTATTATTTCTAAAAATGGTGATTTGATCAAAACCTGACAAAAATCTTTAAACTGAACCCGTTTTTATACTTCTCACGCCACGTTTTTATTATATATTTGTTAAAATTCAAAAAAAAATACATGGATAAACTTTCAGATAGAGTAAAAAGATTAGGATACTCACAGACTTTTGTAATGTCAAATAAAGCCAGAGAAATGAAAGCCAGCGGAATAGACGTGATCAGCTTAACTCTTGGTGAACCGGATTTTGATGTTCCGGACAATATCAAACAGGCTGCTTTCGACGCCATCAACCAAAATTACAGCCACTACTCTCCTGTTCCGGGATTCCTTGAACTTCGTGAGGCCATTGCATATAAACTAAAGAGAGATAACAATCTGGAATACAAACCAACTCAAATCTGTGTTTCCAATGGTGCCAAACAAGCTATTTTAAATGTATTGGCAGCCATCATCAATGATGGAGATGAAGTTCTGCTTCCTGCTCCATACTGGGTAAGCTATGATGAAATGGTAAAAATGATGGGCGGACATTCTGTAATGCTTCCTACCTCTTACGTAACAGATTTTAAAGTAACTGCTGAACAGCTTGAAGAAGCCATCACCGATAAAACAAAAGCGATCCTTTTCAGTTCTCCATGTAACCCGTCAGGAGGATATTATACTTATGATGAATTGAAATCCATCGCGAAAGTAGTTGCAAAATACCCTCATGTGACCATCATCTCTGATGAGATCTATGAATTCATCAATTATGAAACAAAAACAACTTCCATCGCTCAGTTTCCGGAAGTATATGAACAGACTGCCGTAATCAACGGAATGTCTAAGGCTTTTGCAATGACCGGATGGAGAATTGGGTATTCTGCATGCCCGGAATGGCTGGCAAAGGCTTGTGAAAAGGTTCAGGGCCAGATGACCAGTGGTGCCAATACGGTAGCTCAGAGAGCATCTATTACCGCTTTAAAAACAGATCCGTCTGAATACAGATATATGATCGATGCTTTCAAAAAGAGAAGAGACCTTGTATACGAACTGATCAAAGAGATCCCAGGATTCAAAGTATTGCTTCCAAAAGCTGCATTCTATTTCTTCCCGGACATTTCCCATTATATCGGAAAAACACTGAATGGAACTGAAATCAACAATTCAGACGATTTCGCCATGTTCCTTCTTGAAAACGCTCATGTAGGATGTGTAGGCGGTTATTCTTTCGGAAGCCCGGAATGCATCAGATTCTCTTACGCTGCTTCTGAGGAAGACCTGAGAGAAGCGATGAAGCGTATAAAAGATTTATTAGTACAATTCAACTAAGAATTGAAAAACATAAAACACATTATACAGCAATGAATCTTTTTAAAAAACTAACGATCGCTACCAGTATTGCAGCAGCAAGTTTTATGGGCTATGCATACGGGCAGGATTTCCAATGGAAAGAAGCTACTTCTAATGGTTATCAATACAAATACGTCACCAACGACCCTACTTCGGCAAGGTATTATACTTTAAAGAACGGTTTGACTGTTATTCTGAGCCCCACCAATAAGGAACCAAGAATTCAGACTTATATTGCTACAAAAGCAGGAAGTAAAACCGATCCGGCAGATCACACAGGTCTGGCCCATTATCTGGAACACATGCTTTTCAAAGGAACCAATCAGTTTGGTTCTAAAGATTGGGCGAAAGAGAAACCTCTTTTAGACCAGATTGATGCTCTTTATGAGAAGTACAATCAAACCAAAGACGAAGCAAAAAGAAAAGAGATTTATAAAGAAATCGATAAAGTTTCGGGAGAAGCAGCCAAATACGCCATCGCCAATGAATATGATAAAATGATGGCCGGGATGGGAGCTGATGGAAGTAATGCTTTCACTTCTTTTGAGCAAACGGTATATACGGAAGATGTTCCTGCCAATGTGATCGATAAGTTTCTTGCTGTACAGTCAGAAAGATTCAGAGAACCTGTTCTAAGACTTTTCCATACAGAGCTTGAAGCGGTGTATGAAGAGAAGAACAGATCCCTTGATGATGACGGAGATAAGGTTTTTGATACCATGTTTGCCAGTCTTTTCCCTAATAACAATTACGGGAAGCAAACCACCATCGGAACCATTGAGCACCTGAAAAACCCTTCTCTGCATGCGATCAGAGATTATTATAACAATTATTATGTTCCCAACAATATGGGAATCATCATGTCCGGAGACTTCAACCCGGATGAAGTAATTGCCAAGATAGACAAAGCTTTCTCTTATATGAAGTCGAAACCTGTTCCGGAATATAAAGTAGGACAGGAAAAAGCCATCACCTCCCCTGTGACTAAAGAAGTTGTAGGGCCTAATCCCGAGAGTGTAATGCTTGGTTTCAGATTTCCAGGAGCCTCCACAAAAGACGCCAGATTATTGAATCTTGTGGGAAGTATGCTGACCAACGGGCAAGCCGGTCTGATTGATCTTGATCTGGTAAAAAAACAGAAACTACTTGGAGCCGCTGCATTCCCTTATGCTTTAAAAGATTATTCCGTTTTACTTTTACAGGGAAAGCCAACGGAAGGCCAGTCTTTGGATGAAGTAAAAAACCTTCTTCTTCAGGAAATAGAAAAGCTCAGAAAAGGAGAATTTTCTGATGATCTGATCCAGTCTATCGTGAATAATGAAAAGAAAAACATCATTCAGAAGGATGAAAAATACTCTACGAGAGCCAGTATCCTGATGGACGAATTCACTTCGGACGTTGATCATAAGGTAACCCTGGAATATGTAGATGAAATTTCCAGACTTACGAAAAAAGACATCATGGATTTTGCTGCGAAATATCTTCAGAATAATAATTATGTAGCAGTTTACAAGAAAAAAGGAGAAGATAAGACGATTGTAAAAGTAGACAAACCTACGATCACTCCTGTTTCCGTAAACAGAGAAGACCAGTCTCCTTTCCTTAAAAAGATTGATGAGATGCCGGAAAATGCAATTTCCCCGATCTGGCTAAACTATGATAAAGATATTGCTAAAAATAAACTGGGAGAAGTAGAAGTACTTTCTGTAAAAAATACAGACAACGCTCTGTTCAGAATGTATTATTATTTTGATTCAGGAAAATGGAATAATAAGATGCTTCCATTGGCAGCAGAATACCTTCAGTATCTTGGAACTAAAAACAAATCTTCTGAACTAATCAGTAAGGAGTTTTACAAACTGGCTTCCAGCTTCAATGTAAGTGCAGGTAATGAAGAAACCTATGTATCTCTGGAAGGCCTGAATGAAAACTTCGACAAGACCATTGCTTTATTTGAAGATCTGATCAAAAACTGCCAGGCAGACCAGGCAGCATTAGATGCTTACAAAGCAAGACTGAAAAAAAGCAGAACCAATGCAAAGCAAAACAAGGCAAGCATTATGGCGGGACTTAGAAGCTATGCACAATACGGTGCACAGAATCCTTTCAATAATGTCTTAAGTGATGCTGAACTTGATGCATTAAAGGCAGAAGACCTCATTAATGTTCTTCATGATCTGTTTAACTTCAAGCATAAGGTTCTTTATTATGGTCCAAAATCCGGAAATGAAACGGTAGCTTCTCTGAAAGAGATTCACAAGCTTCCGGCAAGTTTGAAAGAGCTTCCGAAAACGAAGACTTTTACTCAGGTTTCTACGGATAAGAATAAGGTATTATTTGCTCATTATGATATGGTGCAGGCTGAAATTTTCTGGGTAAGAAATTCTGACCAGTACAATCCTTCCATCACTCCTACCGTAAGTTTATTCAATAATTACTTCGGAGGCGGAATGGGGTCTATTGTATTTCAGACCATCAGAGAATCCAAAGCATTAGCCTATTCTACCTATTCTTATTTTTCACTTCCGTCCAAAAAAACAGATAAGGATATGATCATGGCTTACGTAGGTACTCAGGCAGACAAATTCAATGAATCCACTACAGCGATGAATGAACTTCTGACCACTTTACCAAAGTCTGAACAATTGTTTGAAACAGCAAAAAGCGGATTGAAAAAATCAATTGCATCTGAAAGAATCACGCAGGATGGTATTATCTTCTCTTATTTAAAATCCCAAAAACTTGGAAACAGCTTTGATATGAGAAAGAACGTCTATGACCAGGCTCCCAAACTCTCTTTCGCAGACATCAACACCTTCCATGATAAGGAAATGAAAAACAAAAACTACACGTATTGTGTGGTAGCAGCGCAAGACAAAGTAAATGAGACCGATATGAAAAAATTGGGCGAAATCAAAAAACTCAATTTAAATGAAATTTTCGGATATTAAATAAGCAAAAGCCCTGGTTTCAGGGCTTTTTTTCAACACAATATCAAAAACAATTATAGATTTTATTTATCGAAAATCATTTGTTCGATAGACAAATCTTTTCTATATTTGCATAAGAAATTTAAATATAAAAACAGAAAATTATGTCTTTAGTAGGAAAAAAATTCCCGAATTTAACAATCGATGCAATGTCTGAAATGGGTGACGATCTTAGAATCAACATCCTTGATGAAGCAGTAAACAACCAACAAAAAGTTCTTTTGTTCTGGTACCCTAAAGATTTCACTTTCGTATGTCCTACTGAGCTTCACGCTTTCCAGGAGGCTTTAGGTGAATTCGAAAAAAGAAACACTAAAGTAATCGGTGCATCTTGTGATACTAACGAAGTACACTTCGCATGGTTGAACACACCAAAAGATAACGGAGGTATCGAAGGAGTTACTTATCCACTTTTAGCTGATACGCACAGACAATTGGCTAATACACTAGGAATCGTAGATCAGGATTTCGAATACAACGAAGAAGGAGAAGAAGTTTTCACAGGTTCTAACGTAACTTACAGAGCAACTTACCTTATCGACGAAACTGGAAAAATCTTCCACGAAGCGGTAAACGATATGCCTCTAGGTAGAAACGTAAAAGAATTCTTAAGATTAATTGACGCTTACACTCACGTTCAAAAACACGGTGAAGTATGTCCTGCAAACTGGGAAGAAGGAAAAGACGCTATGAAAGCTGACAGAACTTCTACTGCAGAATACTTAGCGAAGAACTAATTCAATTTAACAATCAAGTAATTTAACAATGTAACAATGCATCTTTGTAGCAATAGCTATTCTTTATTGGTACACTGATACACTATTAAATTGTTACATTGTTAAATTTTAATTCTTAAAATTTAACCTATGTACACAGAATTAACCGAAGATACATTACAAAATATAGTAAACGACAACGAAAAAGTAGTTGTACAATATGGAGCAACATGGTGTGGAAACTGCAGAATCATGAAGCCTAAATTCAAAAAATTAGCTTCTGAAAACGAAAGCATTCCATTCTTATATGTTGACGCTGAGAAACTTCCTGAAAGTAGAAAATTAGCAAAAGTAGACAACTTACCTACTTTCGCGATCTTCAAAAACGGCGAATTGGTAAACCAGGTTCAATCTAACCAGGCAGAAAGTTTAATTAACCTTTTTAACGAATTAGCATAATGAAATTACCCGTAATCAGACAATTTTATCAGACTCAGACTCCTGAAAATCTTGAAAAAACATTAGAAGTTCTGGAAAGTTTCAGCGAATTCAGAGGAACAACTGAAGAAGATCTAAATGTAGCAGGAGAGCTTATTACCAACATTTGCGGAGCTTTAGAGGTTCATGCCAACGTACAGAACGGAATGAGCGAAAAAGATGCTTTAAACTCTTTCGCACAAAAGGTTCTAGGATCTATTGACAAGTAATTTTTTAATGATTGAATGATTTAAAAACTAAATCATTGAAAGATTGCAAAAACACAAAATTACTGAAGTTTTCTTCACCCCTATACTTCCCTATTCTTTAATACATCATTCGGTTTCCACGCAAACAGAACTTCAAAAAGCGAATCAAAGCAAGTATGAAGGTGTCATTGTATTGAAAAACAGTAAAGAATATCCAATTAAAATCCCGATGAAATGTCATCAGGATTTTTTGGGTTCAACGTGCCTGTAAGCATAAATAACATTATTTTTTCGCACCGATTTCACCAATACAACAATACTAGTCAATTCAGAATTAAGCACAAAAATTGAGGAACAAACATAAAACAGATGAAACGAAATTGAAAATTATTTATCTTATTAATACTTTTGTCTTGAAACAAAAGTATCCAAAAATTCAAGACTGGAATCATCCGCTAAAAATTGAGATTGACTCCTAAAGTTTCCAAACTCGCATGAAATCAAAACCTTCTTCTTCGACTCAAAATCCCAGCCATGCTCAGACAGTGGAAATTTTTTAACGGATTCAATCTCAATTTTTTTAACGCTCCTGATTCCTAGGTCAATTAAACATTACCCATTCAAGTCCATTCGTTTTTTATCGTCGTTTTTTTTGTATCTAAATCTAAAGTTCAAATTCTCTCCAACTTTAGCGTTTGATCCTCAATTCATCAAAAAAAACAAATATAATCCTCCGGATCAATCTTTGAAATCCGTAGTATCTATACAATTTAAGGACTAGCCATGGCATGGAATCATTGCAAGCATATGTAACAAATCGTGTTATTTGCGAAACCATTAATGCCACTTGTGTTTAAAACCATTATACCCATAAAAAAATCCCGATGAAAACTTCACCGGGACCTCTATTTTATCAAAGTATTTCAATTAGCTTCTTCTGCTCATTAAAATACTTAAAACGTACCAGAATAAAAGCATAATAGAAGCAAAAAGCTGTAATGCCGCTCCCACATACTGCTCTGTTCCAAAAGAATCTTTTAATTTACTTGTCTGATAAAGAATCGTAGCTGAAGCAAGGATCACCATTCCAACAGAGAACCAAAGCCCCAGGTTAAAACCGAAGATCATTCCTCCAACAATAAGTCCTATTGAGATAAACCCTCCGATGATAATGATATTTCTTAAAAAAGAAAAATCTCTTTTAGAACTAAAAGCTACCGCTGAAACTCCAGCAAACATAGCAATCGTTAAAGTTGCAGCCTGGAAGATCACATTACCACCGCCTGCCATATTGGTCGCAATAAAAAGCAGAGGCATAAAAATAACTGCTTCAAGCAAAATATAAAATCCCAGCCCAAGATACTGAGTAGATTTACTCTGCGAAAGAGACCATTTGGAAGCCAGAATAGAAGCTAACCAGAACACCCCAATGATCAACAACCAGGTAAGTCTTCCCTGAAACATCATCGCAATAACCTCTACAGGCACTGTCTTCAGCAAAATGGTTTCAACACCAATAAATGCAAGAATAGACAACGCAACATGTAAATAGGTCTTCTTGTAAAAATTCGCTTTTTCCACTTCTGTAGAATGAGCGACTAAAACATCTGTCATCATAGTTAATATTTTTTGTTAGATCGAAATTCAATTTTATTTATCATTTCTGGCAGGCAAAACACCGAGAATTTTCCCGTCATCTTCAAAAACCGCACTGATCACTTCTTTTGAAGACTTATCTCCCGCATATTTATATTTGATATTGGGATGACTGGTGCCATCCATGGTTACATAATATCCTACCTTCAATACTTCAAGTTTTTTATTGGAGTCAATGCCTTCTTTTACTTTTTTAAGGACATCATCTGTAACAATTTCTTTTACTTTATCGGAAAGCACTCCATCAATTGTTTTACGGTCCGAGGACTGCAGTGCACTGATAAAGGTAAGAAAATTATCATTATAGAGCTTCACTTTCTCTTTACTGATGGTAGCCGGTTGCTCTTTTTTCTGACCGTTCTCTACTTTCAGGTCAACTACTTTTTGGGCAAACATTAGTTGTCCGCCTATGACAGCAAGGCCCAGAAATATTTTTTTCATAATTTCCATTTTGTTATTAGGTGAAATAAGTGATGGAAGATACGAAAATCAGGCCACTTCTAAAAATTTTACATCTTGTGAGAGTATTAAACCGATGACTCTATAAAATTCGAGCCTTAAGAAGAACGGTACAGCTTTCCTAAATTCTCATTATTCATCAGGTTCAAAAGCTCTGTTTTAATGGTTTTCTTAAATTTATCGTAATAAAATTTCGGAAAATCAGGGTTAATCAGATCCTTCGTCTGAACATCATATATAGGCTGATCAAATCTCTGCTCATGAAACGTATTCAGCTTTATATCAATATCTTTTCGCTGCACAGAAAACGTAAGATCTTTTGTATTTCTGTCATATTTGTAAATATGGAAATTACTAAAAAACAAACCTCTTTTAGGCGAATAAGAATCTATAGAAAAAACACCATAATTGAAACTAAGATTGTCAAATAAATCCTGAGAATAAAAAGAATCATACAGATCAACCTTTCTGAATAAATACAAAACATCTACTCCATTCTCTTCACAGAATTTATCCAGAGTGGCAATCACACCGTCATTAACATTTTTCGAAGGTCCAAGCTTTGCTATTTTCCAGAAATCCAGCGGAAGCATTCTGTAATCAATATTCTTTTCCTTAAAAAGAGGATCAACAACATCATTAAATATATTATACTGCGTTTTTACTTCTTTCTGAGGAATAATTTTACCCAGCTTTTTAGTATTAAAATACCATAAATCAGGATCTATATTAGAAGCCATCCCCACTTTTTGAGAGAATAGCGCCTGACTTGCTACAAGTAAAAGCATTAAGCCTAACTTTTTCATCAGCATTTATCTTTTTTATCAATACATTAAACCATTTCTAAAAACTTCATCGTATCCACATTATCCGCATACGTATCAAGTCCCGGATTTTGTGCCTCACCGAACGAAATCGAATCCAGTCCCAATTCATTCTTAGCCACCACACACTGGATATTTTCTTCATTTTCAGTAATAAAGCCTTTTACCTCTTCCAAAGATTCATATCGGCTGAAATTGATCACAGAAAGTGGACTGAACAGCTTATCGTCTTCTTTCAGCATGACAAAATTATTATCCCAGAACTTATCCTGATTCAGCAGATAAACAGCTCTGTTATAATCATAATTGTTGGCATATTTGTTATGGTTAATAATATCCTGGAATCCTAAGAAACTCTCAAACAACCTATCGATCACAAAATCTTTTGGAATAAAAATTCTCGTCACATTTCTGCATCCCAGCCCGAAATACTGAAAAATATCTTTTGCCAGCAACTGCAGTTCTTCATCGGTTTCATCGCCTTTCAGTATAGCAACCGAAGTCCTGTTTTTACGGATGATATGTAAATAATCTTTAAAATAATACTCTAAATATCTCGCTGTATTATTACTTCCCGTAGCAATCACTGCATCAAAATTCTCTAATTTTTCTACAAATTCAACCTGAACCTGGCCATCAGAAAATTCGTTCCACTTTCTTAACAAAAAGGGAATCAGATATTTATCTTTTGAAGACAGCTTGATCATCGGGATATGATTGCTTAAGACAACGGAAATCACATCGTGAAAGCCCACCAAAGGAATATTTCCTGCCAGAATCAATCCCACTTTCTTTGAAATTTTTGAGATTGAATAATGCTGAAGCCAGTTTTTGATGTGCTCTTCGGTAAGAAGATCTGCCCATTGCTGTAAAGCAAATTTCTGATTATCAACGGTAAACCACGGGTTTTCTATTTCAGATCTTTTCAATAATAATTCAATATCTACATCATCTTCATTGTGATCTTCCGGTTTCTTAGCTAAAAACGCTTTTATATAATCACTTAATTTAATAAGTCCTAAAACTTGATTTTCGGTATTCATAATTACTTTAAAATTGGGGAATATTTTGTAATTTTGTGCAAATTTAAAAAAAATTAGCGATGGCTATTAAAATAACTGATGAATGCATTAACTGTGGGGCTTGTGAACCTGAATGTCCAAATAATGCAATATATGAAGGAGCCGTAGACTGGAAAGCTTCTGAAGGAACAAGTCTTCAAGGTACAATAACACTGCCTTCAGGGCTTACTGTGGATGCCAATGCACCTCAGGAACCTGTAAGTGATGATGTTTATTTCATTGTAACAGACAAGTGTACGGAATGTAAAGGATTCCATGAGGAGCCACAATGTGCTGCCGTATGTCCGGTAGACTGCTGTGTTCCTGACGAGGATCATGTAGAATCAGAAGAAGCCCTGCTTAATAAAAAAGCATTCTTACACGGCGAATAAAAAGAACTCCGTCTCATGTGTTTGAGACGGCTTTTTTTAATCAAAAACCTAAGAAAACCTAAAGGAAACCACAAATAAAGCTTAAGGAATGAAAAAAATTCTGGCAGCAACCAAAAAATAAAAATATGAACAAAAAGCACAACTTCAGCGCGGGCCCCTGTATTCTACCACAGGAAGTATTTGAAAAATCAGCACAGGCTATCCTGGATTTTAACGGGATCGGACTTTCCCTTCTTGAAATTTCTCACAGAAGTAAGGATTTTGTTGCTGTAATGGACGAAGCTCGTGCCATTGTAAAAAGGCTGATGAATCTTGGTGATGATTATGAAGTACTTTATTTAGGAAGTGGTGCCAGCATGCAGTTTGCAATGGTTCCTTACAACCTGATGAAAGTAGGCGGAAAAGCTGCTTATCTTGATACGGGAACATGGGCTGCAGGAGCCATCAAAGAGGCTAAGAAACTGGGAACAGTAGACGTAGTAGGTTCTTCAAAAGAAGAAAACTATTCTTTTATTCCTAAAGGTTATACAGTGGGATCAGAATACGATTATTTCCACTGCACTTCCAACAACACCATTTATGGAACTCAGATGAAAAGCTTTCCTGAAGTAGATACCCTGATGGTGTGCGATATGAGTTCTGATATTTTCTCCAGACAGCTTGATTTTTCTAAATTTGACCTGATCTATGCCGGTGCTCAAAAGAATATGGGACCTGCAGGGGTTACTCTGGTTGTGATCAAAAAAGAAATTCTTGGTAAAACAGGAAGAGAAAATATGCTGTCTATGCTGGATTATTCACAGCACATCTCTAAAGAATCGATGTACAATACTCCACCGGTATTCCCGATCTATGCTTCTCTACTGACGCTGCAGCACCTGGAAAACAATGGCGGAATTGCAGCAGCAGAGCAAAGAAATGAAGCGAAAGCAAAACTCTTGTATGATGAGATCGACAGCAATCCACTATTCGAAACGTTCTGTGTAAAAGAAGACCGTTCATTGATGAATGTTTCTTTCAAAATCACAGACGAAAGCAAGAAGGAAGAATTCGACAATGCATGGAAAGCAGCAGGCATCAGCGGCTTAAACGGACACAGAAGTTTAGGTGGATACAGAGCCAGCTTATACAATGCCTTGCCGATTGAAAGCGTGCAGGTTTTGGTGGATGTAATGAAATCGATCAAATAATTTAAGCATAAAAAGTCAAAGATTGAAAGATTTAAAAGCAGTTAATTTAAATTTATTAATTTGCGCCCCAGTTTTAAATTTTTGAAATATTTTAAATTTTTCAATCTTTAAATCAAAATAACACATGAAAGTTTTAGCAAACGATGGAATCTCAAAAGCAGGAGCACTTGCTTTAAAAGAAGCCGGAATTGAAATTCTGGACAATAGAGTGGCCCAGGATCACGTTATTAACTTTATCAACGATAATAATGTGGATGTTCTTCTCGTAAGAAGTGCAACGAAAGTAAGACAGGATCTGATTGATGCATGCCCAAGCCTTAAAATCATAGGAAGAGGCGGTATCGGAATGGATAATATTGATGTAGAATATGCAAAAAGCAAAGGGATCAAAATTATCAACACGCCTACAGCATCTTCAAAATCAGTAGCTGAACTGGTATTCGGGCATTTTATTTCATTGGCAAGGTTCCTTCATGAAGCGAACAGACTGATGCCTTTGGAAGGAGAAACACACTTCAATGCCATGAAAAAGTCATTCAGCAATGCCTATGAACTTTCAGGAAAAACATTAGGAGTAATAGGCTTTGGAAGCATAGGCCAGGAAGTTGTGAAAATAGGAATCGCTTTAGGAATGAAAGTACAGGTTCTGACCAGAAGTCCCAAAACAGAAGTTTTGACACTGAACTTCTTCGACGGGCAGTCTGTGAACTTTGAAATCACTTCCACCAATGATATGGATGCTTTCCTTAAAGATGCAGATTTCATCAGTATCAATACTCCGAAAACGAACGAGTACATTATAGACACCCCTCAGTTTGAAAAAATGAAAGACGGTGTTTATATTGTCAATACTGCAAGAGGTGGTGTGATCAATGAAGTGACACTGATTGATTTTATAGACTCAGGGAAGATCGCAGGAGCGGCATTGGATGTTTTTGAAAACGAACCAAGCCCGGAACTGCCTTTATTAATGAATCCGGCTCTGTCACTTTCTCCTCATGTAGGCGGAAATACGATAGACGCGCAAGAGAAAATCGGTATCGAACTTGCAGAACAAATTATTAAGCTACAAAAAGAAACTATAAGATAAATATGCCTGTTTTTAAACCTTTCCGTGGAATAAGACCTCATAGAGACATCGAGAGCACTTTCCCTACCCACCCTCTGGATAATTTTACCCAGGAAGAGATTGCAGAGAAGGCTCAAGTTGAAAATACTTACATCAATATGATCAAGCCATATGTTGTGAGTAAATCTAAAGATATTGACCGGAACCTGAGAAAAATACGTTCCACTTTTGAAGAACTTCTGGAAGAAAAGAAATTGGTCCAGGACAATTCTGCGTATTATCTTTATGAACAGATCTACCCAAACAAGCAGATCTTCAGAGGCCTTCTCGGACTAGCAAGTATTGAGGATTTTTGGAATGGAAAAATAAAAAGACACGAAAGTACCATTCCCCAGAAAAAAGAAAAACTGGCGCATTACCTTGATAAAGTAAGCCTGCAGGCAGAACCTGTATTGCTTACCTACCCTGCCAACTCAAAAATTGAGTTGCTGATGAACCATGAAGAAAAAAACGTCCCGATTTTCAACCATGTAGATTCTATCGGAATCAGACATAAAATCTGGAGAATAGACAACCGTCTGAAGCTTCAGCAGTTCAAGGAAGTGATCGATCAGATCGATTCATTTTATATTGCTGACGGACACCACAGAATTGGGTCTACAGCATTAAATGCAAAACGTCATAAGGAGAAAAATAAGAGACACAACGGTACGGAGCTTTACAACTTTGTATACAGTTTCATCGTTTCCAACCAGTCGATCAAAATCCACGATTACAACAGGATCTTACACGACCTGAACGGCATTTCCACTGAAGATTTCCTTAAACAGCTTGATCAGTATTTCCTGATCCACGAAAAAGGAGAAACCCCATACTACCCTTCTCAGAAATTCCATATCTCTATGTATATGGATGGTAAGTTTTACTCTCTTCACGTAAAACATGACCTTCGTTCCAAAGAAATGTCTCTGGATAATCTTGACCACCACCTTTTGGATAAATATATATTCAAAAATATTTTAAAGATTGAAGATCCTGATAGCTCTGAGCAAATTTCCTATATAAAAGGAACATCCAATATCAATGGGATCAACATTTTAAAAGAAAAGATCGATAACGGAGAAGGAAAAATAGGTTTCGGAATCTATCCGGTAAGCTTTAATGATATGATTAAAATTTCAGATCTGAAGCTGAGTATGCCCCCTAAATGTACATTTATTGAGCCCAAATTGATTACGGCCCTGCTAATGTACGATATGAAACCTTAAAACGGTTTTATCTTTTTATAAACAAAAGAAATATAAGAGCAGTAAGCTTCTTATACGATTATACTGCCCTCTCAGTTCGTTTTCAAAACGATCTTCGCAGATAAAAACTGAAGAATAAGTACTTAAATCTGTAGTACAAAACTGTAAAAACCTCACTATGGGCTTCAGGTCCATAGTTTGGTTAAAGGCAGCAAAAGTTCTTCAAATCCCGACCTTCAATAATAAAATTCTACTATTATTATTGTTTGATACTTTATAACATTCAATTACTGATTTCCCCTCTTCCTTCAATAATCACCCATGTTTTCCGGAGCAATTTTTAAATTTTGCTTCTTCTCTGCTATAAATTGTATTCCCTAAAGCCTATAAACACGCTGTTTTCTGGAATAAAATTTCTTTATCGATGCTTTCCTCCACCCCATCACCATTGTTATTATTGCAATTTTATCTTAAAAAGCATTAAAATCATTCATAAAAATTATAAAATTTCATAAAATTATACAAAGGATTTTTTTATTTCAATACTCTTTGATATTTTTAAAACGTCAATAATGACACGAAATAATTTAAAACTTTATTCATGAAAAATCTAAAAAAACTTTCGAGAGAAGGTATGAAAACATTAAACGAATTAAAAAACAAAGAAATTAAAGATTTATCAAAATTAATGGGTGCCAGAGCTGCAGATTGGCCAAGTGCTACGGAAAGATCAGAAGGAAACTGTGTAATTACGGATATTGTATACCACAATAACAGCGGACAACAAACTTTTGAAAAAGATGTAGCATCAGTTTGTGGTTAATAAAAACTCTTATCAATTGATATAAATTAGAATAGTCTTGCCATTACAAATGACAAGACTATTCTTTTACCAGTTAATATTCAGAATAAAATTGTAAAAGAGGATGGTGTGTTTATCCATTTCGGCTCTTATCTTTATAAGCCAATAAGTGATACTGAATGACACAGAAACAGCCTACAGGTTATGAAAGAAAATATGATTAATATTATTACCAGAGCCGATGATACGGTTTCCAATACAGTATCGGAATATCTTTTAGGGAAAAAAATACCTTTCAACAGAATCAACAGTAACGATTTCTATCCTATCACATTTAATATTAAATCCATCAATAAAGACCAGAAGACGTGGAACAGAAGAGGAAGCATCAATACAATTCCGAATCGTATTGATGATGACCAACTTCTTATTTTTTTAGAAAAAGACCGGGGAAGTATCTCGAAAGCTTATGAGAGAATCCATAAAATAGAATCAAAATATATTGGAGATTATGAAGAAGAGGACCAATCCAACAAAATTTATGATTTATTCCTGGCACAAAAAGTAAGACTTAAGACTCCCGATTCGATGGTCACCAATATCAAAAAAGATTTATTATCCTTTTTTGGGCAACATAAACGCATTATCACCAAGTCGCTCACGGTTTATCCCATGCTGTTCTATGACAACCATGTCTACAGCTCAAATAAAACAATTATCGTAACACAGGAACACATTGATCATTTGGATGAAACGTTTGCAATCTCACTGTTCCAGGAATACACAGAAAAAAAAATAGAGATCAGAATTTTTTATTTTGAAGGCCGTTTTTTTTCTATGGCTATTTTTTCACAGAATGATCCTAAGACTCAAATTGATTTCAGGAATTATAACAATGAAAATCCCAATAGAAATATCCCCTTCAAATTGCCAAAAAAAATTGAAAAAAAGCTGAAAAAAATTATAAAAATAAAACAACTGGACTCCTGTTCCATAGACTTAATTGTCACCCCTGAGAATGAGTTTGTTTTCTTAGAAATCAATCCACAGGGACAGTTTGAATGGATTTCTTATTATTGTAATTATCATATAGAAAAAAAAATTGCTAACCATATCTCATAAAATGAAACCTTTAATCAAAAACAAAAAATATTTACCCATAATCTATCAAAATTTAGAAGAGAGACCCACAGGTACATCTGGCAAGACTTTAGCGATCAAAGTAAAAAGCATTAATGCAACCCTTAAAACAGGACAATTCCACCGCCCTATCTCAAAAATAATAAGCTTTAATGAGTAAAGAAGTTATAAAATTATTCACCAACTGTATTCCAGTACAAGGCGCATCGCAAAGCATTATCTGTGATCTGCACAGAAATACATTTGATATGATTACCGATGATCTGTACCAAATTCTGATACAGTTTGACGGTAAGAAAAGCATTGAGGGAATAAAAAAGCATTACAAAAACAAGTACGATGAAATTATCGATGAATATTTTGAATTCTTACTTGAAAAGGAATACGTTTTCTTAACAGACCAACCGGAATGGTATCCGAAAATGAAGTTAAAATATGAATATCCCTTTGAAATATCCAATACAATATTAGACCGTAATCTTGCTTCAGATTATGATATGGATAAAGTTTTTGATGAACTGGAAGATTTACACTGTAAGTTTTTAGAAATGCGTTTTTATGATGAGATTTCTTTACAGGAACTGGAAAAACACCTTAATTATGTTGAAGAAAAACAATCCATTACCTATTCTATAGGATGTATTCTACCTTATTCTGAAGAAACTACCAAAGAGAATTTAGAAAAACTAATGGCAGAACATCCCAGAATTTCATATTTCATCATAAGCAATAGTCAGGAAAATGAATTTATCCCGCCTGTAAGACAAGCCATGGGACATATCATTTATGCCAAAACCGCTATTGAAAATCAGAAATGCTGTGGCGTAATCTCTCCGGAATATTTCACCTCAAATATTAAACTTTTCACAGAATCTCTTCAACATAACTCCTGTCTTCACAAAAAAATATCCATAGACACAGATGGCAATATAAAAAACTGTCCGTCTATGTCACAAAATTTCGGAAACATAAAAGAGGTTACATTAAAAGAAGCTCTACAACATAAAGATTTCAAAAAATACTGGAATCTCACCAAAGATAAAATACAGGTCTGTAAAGACTGCGAATTCCGCTATATATGTACAGATTGCAGGGCTTATACCGAGCATAGTCATACTGACAAAAAAGGCCTTGATACTTCAAAACCTTTGAAGTGCGGCTATGATCCCTATACCGGAGAATGGGAAGACTGGAGCAAAAACCCGCTGAAGCAAAAGGCAATAGATTTTTATGATATGAAAGAAGTAACAGCAAACTGATAAATTCCTATTTTTTCCCTAATTTTATCATCGGTAAAAGAAAGGTAAATAAAAAATGAAAAAAATATTCATTATACTTCCACTCTTTTTGAGTGGATTTTTATTTTCTCAAAAAAAAGTCCAGAAAAAGCCTGCCGGTAAAACAGTAATTCCTGTAAAATTAAATTACCATGATGAATTCAGAAAGATTTCAGACGAGATCATGACCAATGGCAGAGCTTATGAAAATCTTGGAGAACTCACAAAGGGCATCGGGCCACGTTTCAGTGCCACTCCCGGCTATGCAAGAGCAGTAGAATGGGCTGAAAAAAAGTTCAAGGAAATTGGCATCGATATGATCTGGAGGCAGGAAGCCAAAGCACCTGTATGGATCAGAGGAAAAGAATCTTTACAAATAAAAACAGGAAACGGAGACTGGAAGAATATCAGAATGCTTTCTTTCGGGAATTCTGAAGGAACAGGCGGAAAAGACCTGACCGGTGAAATTGTTTTAATCAATTCCACTTCAGAACTTAATGCGATGTCAATAGGCCAGTTAAAGGACAAAATCGTTTTTGTGAATGTACCTATGGACCCCAAAATCATTAATACCAGTGATTCCTATTTACAGACAGCAAAATCAAAACTAATTTCCGCTTCTGTAATTGCCAAAACAGGAGCAAAAGCATTAATCATAAGATCATTAACAACAGCTAATGACGATACTCCTCATGCCAAAATGATTTATTATGAGCCTGATGATAAAATTAAAATTCCTGCTTTATCAATAGGAGTAAGATCTGCTGATGAACTGGAAAAAACATTAAAAAAGCAAAAAGTCACCGCTAAAATCAACATGACCGCTGAGTCGAAGGGTGACACCACCAACCCTAATATCATTGCTGAAATTCAGGGTAAAAAAGATTCCAAAGTGATCGTTTTGGGCGCTCAGCTTGATTCGTGGGATATTGGTGAAGGAGCCATCGATGACGGAACAGGAGTTGCCCAGTGCATCGAAGTTTTAAGAACTCTGAAAGCCCTTGGCTATGAAAATAACCATACCATACGGGTTGTATTGTATGCCAACAGTGAAAACGGAGGACAAGGCCGTGAAATGTATGCTGCCTTTGTGAAAAAGAAAGATGAAAAACACATATTCGCACTGGGAACAGATGCAGGAGGTTATTCTCCACGAGGATTTTCTTTGGATATGTCTCCTCAGAGAAGAAGATTAATTTTTCCATGGAAAGAATATTTTCTTCCTTATGGGGTCTATGACTTCGATCAAACGGATGCCATTCAGGATATTTCACCTTTAAAAAAGCTAGATATTCCCCTGGCAGAGCTTGTTGTAGACACCCAAAGATATTTCGATTATCATCACTCTGAACAGGATACTTTCGATAAAGTAAACAAAAGAGAACTCCTTCTCGGAGCAGTTGCCATCACACAGATGATTTTTATGGTTGATAAAAACTGGTAATATGAAAAAAATAGTCAGCTTATCACTATTCATACTGGGAATCGCCACTTTATCCGGTCAGACCAAAGAAGATTCTATACAGTTCAGGAGGATCTCCACACAAATTCTGAACCACGGAAAAGGATACAACGAACTGAGAGAACTTACAAAAACCATTGGTCATCGCTTAAGCGGGTCGGAAGCTTACGAAAAATCCGTACAATGGGCTGCTCAGAAACTTCGGGATGCCGGAGCTGATAAAGTATGGCTTCAGGACGTCATGATCCCTGTCTGGGTAAGAGGTAAAGAATCTTTACATATCAAAACTTCCGGTGGTAACTGGAAAAATATAAAAATGCTTTCTTTGGGAAATTCTGAAGGAACGGGCGGAAAAGATATTTCAGGAGAGATCATTATGGTTAAATCACTCGAAGAATATGACCGGCTTCCTGCTGAACAGGTAAAGAACAAAATCGTATTCTTCAATTATCCTTTTAATCAGGAACATGTACAGACTTTTATTGCCTACCGGGAAGCAGGTGCCTATAGACGGACCGCAGCTTCTTTCACCGCGAAAAAAGGAGGTAAATTTGCCATCATCCGCTCACTTTCGTCGGCTTTTGACGATGTTCCTCATACAGGCAATATGCGCTATGAGGACAATATTTCTAAAATCCCGGCTATTACCATCGGAAATACTTCGGCAGATGAACTTGAAACCTTGTTAAAAACTCAGAATGTAACCGCTAAACTCAATTCCAATTGTGGAATGAAGGGTGAAAAGCTCTCCCACTCTGTCATTGGTGAGATCACCGGTAAAAAAGACCAGAGCGTTATCGTTGTGGGCGGCCACCTTGATTCCTGGGATGTAGGTGAAGGCGCTCATGACGACGGTGCCGGAATCGTGCAAAGCATTGAAGTTTTAAGAACATTTAAAAATTTAGGAATACAAAACAATCATACCATCAGAGCCGTTTGTTTTGCCAACGAAGAAAACGGAACCAAAGGTGGCAAGCAATACGGTAAGACCGCCAAAGAACATAACGAAAAACATCTTTTTGCCATCGAATCCGATGCCGGAGGTTTCTCTCCAAGAGGAATTTCTCTGGAAATGGATGATGCACAAAGAAATCAGATCAAGGGCTGGGTAAATCTGTTCTTACCTTATGGGGTTTATAACTTTGATGGGAAATATTCAGGATCGGATATTGCACCCCTTCATGAAATGGGCGTTCCCACAGCAGAACTAGTCCCTGACCCGCAACGTTATTTTGATATTCACCATACGGCAGAAGATACTTTTGAAAAAGTGAACCGCAGAGAACTTCTCCTCGGCTCCGTAGTCATGACACAACTTATTTATATGATCGATAAAAATTGGTAACAATGAAAAAGATATTAGGAACCTCATTATTGCTTTTTGGGATGTTTGCTTTCGGCCAGACCCAGGAAGACTCTCTTCAATTCAAAAAGATTTCCAATGAAATTTTAAATAACGGAAAAGGATACACCGAACTGAGAGAACTTACAAAAACCATCGGCCACCGTCTGAGTGGTTCCGAGGCTTACGAAAAATCCGTACAATGGGCTGCCCAGAAACTTCGGGATGCCGGAGCTGATAAAGTATGGCTTCAGGACGTCATGATCCCTGTCTGGGAAAGAGGCAAAGAATCTCTACATATCAAAACAGGTAACGGAAACTGGAAAAGCCTTAAAATGCTTTCTTTAGGAAACTCTGAAGGAACAGCTGGAAAAGATGTTTCCGGGGAAATTATTATGGTAAAATCGATGGAAGAATATAATCAACTTCCCGCTGAAAAGGTGAAAGATAAAATTCTGTTTTTCAACTATCCTTTCAGCCAGTCTTTCATAGAAACATTCAAAGGTTATGGTGATGCAGCCAAATACAGAACAACAGCCGCTTCTTTAACCGCCAAAAAAGGAGGTAAATTTGCCATCATCCGCTCACTTTCTTCAGCCTTTGATGATGTTCCGCACACTGGAGCTATGCGTTACGAGGACAAAGTTCCAAAAATTCCTGCCGTTGCTATAGGAAGCACTACAGCAGATGAACTTGAAGCTTTATTAAAAAATCAGAAAATAACAGCAAAGCTGAATTCCAATTGTGGAATGAAAGGCGAAAAGCTCTCCCACTCCGTCATTGGTGAGATCACCGGAAAAAAAGACCAGAGCGTCATCGTTGTGGGCGGTCATCTTGATTCCTGGGACGTTGGAGAAGGTGCTCATGACGACGGTGCCGGAATTGTACAGAGTATTGAAGTATTAAGAACCTTCAAAAAACTGGGAATTCAAAACAACCACACCATCAGGGTTGTCTGCTTTGCCAATGAAGAAAACGGTGTGAAAGGTGGGATACAATATGGAAAAACCGTAAAAGAAAAGAATGAAAAACATCTTTTTGCGATAGAATCCGATGCCGGAGGTTTTGCTCCAAGAGGGATTGCTCTGGATATGGATGAAGCGAAAAGAAAACAGATTCAAGGCTGGTCAAAATTATTCCTTCCTTATGGCGTCTATAACTTTGAAGAAAAGTTTTCCGGAACAGATCTTTATCCGTTACATGATATGGGCGTTCCTGCAGCAGAGTTGATGCCGGATTCTCAACGTTATTTTGACATTCACCACACGGAAGAAGATACTTTCGAAAAAGTGAACCGCAGAGAGCTTTTACTAGGAGCTACCGCCATGACGCAGATTATTTATATGATTGATAAAAACTGGTAACACCTACCTGTTCATAAAAAGAGTCCATAGAAGTTCTGGCAAATCAGAGTTTTTATGGGCTTTTTTAATTAAGACTGAGGCAAATACTCATTTGAACACTAGTCTTTTTGTGAAATTTGTGTTAGCTATTAATCTAATGATGCTTTTTAAAACACGAATAGCACGAATATTTTCACAAATAACGCTAATGGATTCAATAGGAACAGGCTTTAGCTCGTTTATCACATCTGCCATCATCAACGGCTTTAGCCAAAATTTAAAATGATCTTTTAAAATTTTTCCCTTTGATCTTAGATTTAAACAAGAAAGATCTGAATACAAAATTTTTCCATAGATGTCCCAATCCACCACCCGATTCCCAATTTACATCAAACTTTCCACCTTCCCAAGCATAAACCGGAATTGTCATTTTAGAATGCAACATAGGTGGATGATCTTTTACAAGTGTAAAATAGCCAGATTCCAGATCTGATTTTCTGTAGTATTGAATTTCTATAATTGTTTCTCTTTTAAGCGCTTTAAAAATATAAAGGTTAATATCATAAAGATCATCATACTCCTTATTTAACCTCTCAACAACCGTTTCAAATGTATCCCCTATTTTTGAACGATTCACCTTGTTTCTGGAAGCTCTAAGCGTCAATTCATTTCCTGTTTCAAATTCACTATAATCCGACAGAATAAAAGAAAAATTGGAAGAAATGGTATTCCAGCAATGTATTTCTGCCAATCGCAGAAGATCGTCAACAGAAGTTTTGATATACTCTTTTAAATTTTCCCTGATCATTATAAAATCTATTTTGTTCTTTTAAAATCAACCTGCCAATGTTCATTATTTTTCTCTCCTTACTTAAATCGAAATTGCAATCCGAAATTTCTGGTTTGTAAACTGAAGAAGTTCAATCAAATATATTAAAAATAAGTTTTTTTCTTTGTTTAAGGAAATAATCGCTTCAAAAACCTATAAAACAACAATATACATCAGTTTAAAATAAAACGTCAATGGTGAAATAATCACTTTGGCATGATATTAGCATGCATTGTATTGAGAAAAAATTAAAAAAGCACTAAGGATGAGAAAAGAGGTTTTCTGTGGATTTTCAGTTTTCCACTGATTCAAGTTCATATTGATGTATATGAATCCTTTTTTTTCTACGATGCCGTAAAAGATACGGGTACGTGATTGATTAACCCTCCGTTGATTTTTCACAGCAAGTTTGCGCCCCGTATCTAACTGGTATCACTAATAAACCACGAGTCATTTATTGATTCAAAAACGATTGATTATAAATTCCGGACTTTAAGCCCGGTATCATAATATTGAATAAACGGCAAAGTTATCACGAACCTTAGCCCAGTAAAGAAATATGCCTTTCTTTTTACCGTGATAACACTACGCTTGCTTTATTCTACCTTAATTAATGTATAACCCTTAAAATGTTAGTAATGATGAGAGCCTTTTTTGAAATGATTTTTAAGAGAAATGAAGATGCTGCGAAAATGCATATCTGGAGCTTGCTTTTGGTATTGAGTTTTGCTGCCTTTTCTGTATTGGTATACACCTCAAACCCAAGCTTAAACAGCTTAATTATATATCTGACAGCATTTGCTGCTTATATCGGCTTTGGTCTTGTATTCATCAGTTCTTTAGCGGGAACCGGGATGAAGAAAGGATCAGGCAGAAACATATAACTTTTTAATCTTTCTTTTACTGAAAAACCGCCCTTTTTGAAAGGGCGGTTTTTTATGTTTTATTCTTTAAAAATATCTTTCATCATCTTTTCAAGAAACTTTGTCGTCTCCTCCTCGACCATTTTCTCAGATTTTGCCACTAATTCCTTATGGAAAGGCTCACAACACGCTTTTATTCCAAATCCGTCGTCTGTCTTCACAAATTCGGGATGCAGGTTGTGTTCTTCACATACTTCGGATTCAATTTCCTGTTTTATTAAGTCGTAATTCAGGTCAAACATATCTTTATTTTGTTTTATAGGTGATGAATAAAGATAAAAATAATTTTCATTTACGAAAATCCGGATTTATACGGTATCTATAAAAACAAAAAGCCGCCCTTTTCAGGACGGCTTTCATATCTTAAAGATTCAATTATTTTACTTTTACAAGCTCAACATCGAAAACTAACCAAGAGTTTGGTGGAATAACTCCTCCTGCTCCTCTTTCTCCGTAAGCCATTGCTGGTGGGATCAATAATGTAGCAGTTTCACCTTCTTTCAACAATAGGATTCCTTCATCCCATCCTTTGATTACTCTTCCCATTCCGATTGGAATTTCGATCGGTTCGTTTCTTTTGAATGAAGAATCAAACTCAGTTCCGTCTACTAATTTTCCTGCATAGTGTACAGAAACGTTGTCACCAGCTTTTGGAGCTTTACCGTCAGCTGTTTTTGTGATTTTGTAGTAAAGACCTGATTCTGTTTTTTGCATACCCGCTTTTAGTCCTTCAACTAATTTTTCCTGGTTCGCTTTGAATTCTTCTTCTTTTTTCTTCTTTTCAGCTTCTTCTTTAGCGATGAAAGCTTTATTGTTTTCTGCGATTTTAGCTTTTCCTTCGTTGAAAGTTTTAGCAGCATCGTAGTTTTTATACTCGTCACCTTTACCGAAAATAGAAACTTTCTCCAGAACGATGTCTGTTTTAGGCTTATCCTGAGCTCCTTTTTCAACATTAGCAATAGCATCGATCACATCGTTACCTTTTACCACTTTTCCGAAGATAGTGTGTCTTCCGTCTAACCAAGGAGTAGCCACTTCAGTGATGAAGAACTGAGAACCGTTGGTGTTTGGTCCTGAGTTTGCCATAGAAAGAATCCCTTTTCCTGTGTGTTTAAGGTCGTTTCTTTCATCCTCGAATTTATATCCCGGATCTCCCATTCCTGTTCCCTGAGGATCACCTCCCTGAATCATGAAATCTTTGATCACTCTGTGGAAAATAGTTCCATCATAGTAAGGAACTCCCTTAGCCTTAGCTTTGTTGTCGATTTTCCCTTCTGCAAGACCGATAAAGTTGGCTACAGTTACTGGTGCTTTCTTGTCTTCAAACTTCACAATCATGTTACCTTTTGTGGTTTGAAGATTGGCATAAAGTCCGTCATTAAGACCTTCGTAAGTTTCTTTGTCTACGTTCATTTTTTTATAAATTGGGGTACAACTCATCAGCGAAACACTTGCCGCTGCCAGAATTATATTCTTGTTAAACAATTTCATGTATTATAAAGCTTTTAATTTTATGATTAATGGGATGTCGTTATCTATTTTCTTTTCGTCTCCGAAAGTTCCATAAGCCAAAGAAGACGGCACCAAAAGCGTTACTTCCTCTCCATCATGTATAAAACGCAAAGCATTTTCCACCGCTTTCAGTTCATCAAAATGGCCAAATCTGGCTTCTCTTCTCTCAAAAGGCTCATCATAAATCCTGGTCTGATCAAAGTCATACAGCTCATAAGAATAAGAAATCGGGCTGTCATCCGGTCTTCCTTCTCTCCTATCATAGCCTTCTACCGTTACCCAATAATTAAGCTGTGTAGGATAATACTTCACCGGTTGCCCGCTGATCCAATCCTGAATCTGGCCTCTTTCTATTTCGTTCAGACTTCTCATTCTGTTTTTAGAAACATCCAAATCTTTCTGACTCAGAACACCGCCTACCGGAGGATGTGCCACCTGTGTATTTCTGCTGCAGCTCAACAGACTTATGACTGATATGAAGAGTATTTTTTTCATAAACTTTTGCGAAAATACACATTTCGTGAATGAATAACAAAACTTGAAGAAGAAATATACGAATGTGTCTGCACTCAACATCTTTAGCACAAAAAAAGCCGGGAAATTCCCGGCTCTATATTAATAATGTTCAGTTAAGATTAAACTGTTTCCAAAGCGTGATCTACCACAACTCTCCATCCGAATGGATCTTCAGAAAGGTTGTTTTGTAAATCTACCAGATCTTTCTTCAGGATAGCTGCATAGCTTTCTTCATCAGATAGTCTTGGAAGCTCCAGCTTTTCCCCCTGGTATCCTAAAGCCTGGAACTGAGTGGTAACAACAGCTGTACCTACTCCCCATACTTCTTTAAGCTCTCCGTTCTTTAAAGCTTCAATCACTGATTTCACAGGAATTGGCTCTACTTTTACCTCAATACCTCTTTTCTTGGCCAATTGGATGAAACTGTCTCTCGTAACTCCGTCAAGGATTTTCTCAGAAGTTGGTGGCGTGTAGATTGTATCATTGATTCTTACAAACACGTTCATAGTACCACTTTCTTCGAAATATTCGTGAGTAGCGTCGTCAGTCCAGATGATCTGCTCATACCCTTCTTCGATAGCCAATTGTGTTGGGTAGAAAGAAGCTGCATAGTTTCCAGCCGCTTTAGCAGAACCCACCCCTCCGTTGGCAGCTCTTGAATAGTGGTCAGAAATTTTTACAGAAACCGGCTCTGAATAATAGCTTTTCGCTGGTGTTGCCACGATAGCAAACATATATTTATTAGAAACTCTTGCTTTCAAGGCTTCTTCTGTAGCGAAGATCAATGGTCTGATATACAATGACATTCCTTCTCCCTGTGGAATCCATTCTCTATCAATATCTACCAATGCTTTTAATCCGTCTAAAAACATTTCCTCAGTCACCTCAGGCATAGCAAGACGCTTCGCTGACTTGTTGATACGTTCAAAATTCTTTTCAGGCCTGAAAAGGAAAACCTGCCCGTCTTTGTCTTTATAGGCTTTCATACCTTCAAAACAAGCTTGTCCATAGTTTACTCCCATCATGGCAGGTGTAAAGGGTATCGGACCGTAAGGAACTAATTTTACATCACCCCATTTTCCATCCTCATACTCACATATAATCATATGATCAATGAAAGTACCACCAAATGAAAAATTGTTTGGGTCAAATGTAGAAATTCTGGAGTTTTCAGTTTTTTGAATTATCATTTTTTAAAATTTTTACGATGTTCTACAAATTTAACATAATTTTCTAAATATAAAAATTTTAGAGTAAATTTGACAAAAAAATAGCTTGAAAAGAGAAATAAAGACCACGAACGACGGAAGTAAAACATTGTTTATCAATGATTTAAACGAAAACTACCATTCCCATCACGGAGCACTTCAGGAAGCCGAACATGTGTTTATCAAAAATGGATTAAATCTAATAAATGATTACGAAATTAATATTTTAGAACTCGGTTTTGGAACAGGTTTGAATGTTTTGGTGACAATTAATGAATATTTAAAAACTGACAAAAATCATGTCATCAATTATTTTTCGCTCGAAAAATACCCCATAAATGAATCCGAAGTGAACGATTTGGCCTACTTTGAGCTTTTTGATAACCCTGAGTTTAAAAATATTTATCAGAAAATTCATCTGGCAGATTGGGAAAAGTCAGTTGAAATCGTTAGTGGATTCAATTTAAAAAAGATAGAATGTGACTTTTTTGACCTAAAGAACATCGATCTGCCGAAAATCAACCTTGTCTACTTCGACTGTTTTGGCGCCAGAGTACAGCCAGATCTTTGGGAAAAGCCATTATTTGAACTGGTTTCTGACAAAATGGCCATTAACGGACTATTAACGACCTACTCTTCTAAGGGTAGTGTAAGAAGAATCCTGCAGGAGCTGAACTTCCAGGTAGAGAAAAAGCAGGGCCCTCCAGGGAAAAGGGAGATGATTAATGCGGTGAAAGGGTAAAGCGAAGGAAGCTGAGAAAGCGAAGATGGCTAAGAAGGCCGAGGGATTGAGAAAGCAGAGAGGCGAAAAGAGTTAAAGTGATAAGGGTAGCGAAATTAAATAATAAACTCTTTAACCTGTTCCATTACTAGCTATCATAGGCTACTATGACTATTCATATGAACATTTATCTTTGCTTTCTCAGCCTCTCAGCTTTCTTTGCCTTTTTACCACTCCCCTCACAAAAAATCCTTACCTTAGCTATACAAATATTATACATTATATATATGATAGATAAGATCAACATTAGAGTGTATGCCTGTGCGGTAAAAGATAAAAAAGTACTGACTCTGTTTGAAGAATATGCCGGTGAACCTTTAATGAAATTTCCGGGAGGCGGTTTGGAATTTGGTGAAGGAGTACTGGAATGTCTGCATCGTGAATTTGATGAAGAGCTTAATGTGAAGGTAGATGTTGTAGAGCACTTTTATACTCAGGAAAATTTTCTGGTTTCCCGCTTCAGAGAAAACGAACAGCTTCTTACCATATATTATATAGTCAACATCATCAATGAAGAAGATTTCCTGATCCTGGATCCATGCATCGAAAAAACAGAATGGGTTGATATAAACAGAGCGGATAACCCTTTCCCTCTTCCAGTAGACAAAATTGTATTTGATAAATTAAAAGAAAAATACCTGTAAGAATCTTACAGGTATTTTTTATTTCTTATTTCTTTACTTTAAAATCATTGGCTCCCGGATAAGGTTGCAGGTAACCTGAGTTCCAGTTGGACTGAAGTAATGACTCCACAAACTCATCTGTTCTGTTTTTATGGGGATCATATCGGTCTTTCAGATCTATATCAGCCATTTTACCTTTTACATTCCACCAGAAAGCACTCCAGCCGCCTCTCAGTTCTCTGATGATCTCATAAACGTTTTTACCGGTAGCTCTGTTCATCAGCTTTGCAAAAACCTGTCCTTCTGTAGTGGTAAGATCCCTCAGTTGTTTTTCATACTGATCGGCCAGCATATTCTGTCTTTCTCGGACAAATTTTCTTTTAGCCTTATTGTCCATATCATTCATATCCTTCTGAATATCTCTGTACTGCTGCAAAGCAGTTACAAATAAAGGATAGACTCTGTACAGCTTTTTATTCAGAAAATAATAGTAATTCTTATCCAGCTGATTGTTGAATCGAGGTTTATTGACTAAAATCAATTCATCCAGCACCACTACAGGCTCTCCGTTGATCTCATAGACCTTAATTTTCTGTTGCTCGTCGTAATAATATTTATTACCAAATTCATCTACTTTCAAGGATTCAGGTGGGTACTGATTGAGTGGTTTTGCCACGATACCATCTTTCTGACCAAAAACACTGACTCCAAAAAAGAAAATAAAAAGACAGATAATCTTACTAAAATTCATTATTTTTACACTTATAAGAACAAAAATTAAACGCAAAAATCATTCCTTTTTATGAAATTTGAAAAGAAATCTTTGAAATTTTTAGAAAAATATCTAAACACATCTTCGCCAACAGGTTATGAACATAAGGGACAGGAAGTATGGATGGATTACATCAGACCCTATGTAGACAAAATTGAAGTAGACCATTATGGAACATGTTACGGAATCATCAACCCTGAGGCAGAATTCAAAGTAGTAATAGAAGCTCATGCGGATGAAATCTCGTGGTACGTTAATTATATCACAGATGACGGATTGATCTATGTAATCAGAAACGGAGGTTCAGACCAGACGATCGCTCCTTCAAAAGTAGTACACATCCATGGAGAAAATGGCATCGTAAAAGGAGTCTTCGGATGGCCGGCTATTCATACCAGAACCAATCAGAATGAACCTACCCCCAAAATTGAAAACATCTTCATCGATTGTGGAGCCACCACCAAAAAAGAAGTGGAAGAAATGGGAATCTTCGTAGGATGTATGATCACTTACCCTGATGAATTCTTCGAAATGAATGACAGATATTTTGTGTGCAGAGCTTTGGATAACAGAATCGGAGGTTTTATGATCGCTGAAGTAGCCAGGCTTTTAAAAGAAAATAAAAAATCAATTCCTTTCGGACTTTATATTACCAATTCCGTACAGGAAGAAGTAGGTTTATACGGTGCTGACATGATTGCCGATACCATCAAACCGAATATTGCAATTGTAACAGACGTTACTCATGACACCACTACCCCGATGATCGAGAAGAAAAAAGAAGGGGATCAGAAATGTGGTGCCGGGCCGGTAGTATTCTTCGCTCCTAGTGTTCACCATACGATCAGAGAACTTATTATTGACACCGCAAAAACGAAAAAAATCCCTTACCAAAGGGCTGCAGCAAGCAGAGCTACAGGAACAGACACCGATGCTTTTGCCCATTCAAACGGGGGCGTACCAAGTGCATTAATTTCCTTACCTTTGCGCTATATGCATACAACGGTAGAGATGGTATCTAAAGAAGATGTAGGAAATGTCATTAAACTGATCTACGAAACGGTTCTGAAGATCAAGCCGGACATGAAGCTGAAGTATCATTAAAATGAAAAATATCTTTTATCATTTAATCCGAAAGCCGACTTTTATATCTGTTTTAACTGCTCTTTTTTTTATTTATATAGCATTTTTAACGGTATACAAACTGTTTTACCCGCCCAAAGTGGGGTCAGCATACAATATGATTCTTGAAATGCTGCTGATTGTCAGTTTCGTGCCTTTGGTATTATTTATAATTGATCGATTATTGGTTATTAAAATTAATCATATCAAATTAACCATCATAGAAACACTGATATTCGGAAGTATATTTCTGTATCATATTTTGGTTGATAACCCATTTTAAAAGATAGAAATCTAAGTAAAAGTATAAAAAGTAAAAATGAAAACGAAGCTTATTGCTCCATCCCTTTTATCTGCAGACTTTGGGAATCTGCAAAGAGATATTGAAATGTTGAACAGATCTCAGGCCGACTGGTTTCATATTGACGTCATGGACGGAAGATTTGTCCCAAACATTTCATTTGGTTTTCCTGTGATGAAAACGGTTCAGCAGCATGCTAAAAAATTCGTGGATGTTCACCTGATGATTGTGGAACCTGAAAAATACGTTGATGAATTCATCAATCATGGTGCTGATCTTATTTCTGTACATTATGAAGCATGTACACACCTTCACAGAACGATTCACCACATTCAGAGTAAAGGCGCTAAAGCAGGAGTTGTTCTGAATCCCTCTACTCCGGTTTTAATGCTTGAAGACATTATTGCTGATGTAGATCTTGTATTGTTAATGAGTGTAAATCCAGGATTTGGAGGTCAGAAATTCATTGAAAACACCTACAAGAAAATTGCTGAAACCAAAGATCTGATCCTGAGCAATAACTCTACAGCTCTTATTGAAGTAGACGGAGGGGTAAACCTGGACAATGCGTCTAAACTATTTGAAGCCGGAGCAGACGTTTTAGTCGCTGGAAATGCTGTATTTTCTACAGAAAGCCCGGAAAGAACAATTGAGCTTTTAAAGATTTAAAAAAATCTAGATAGTAAAGCAAAAGGCAGCTCCTTCGGAGCTGCCTTTTATGCTTAAAAAATAAAGTTATCAATCTACTTGTTGAAAATTAAAGCTTAAATCTCCACCGTTATAATCCAGTGAGACATTCGATGGAAATGTCTGAGTGGTCCCGCTTCCCCATCTGTATTCAAGCATCTTAATGTTTCCTGCTGTAATGGGATATGTTGCGTTGCTGTTGTCTGGCTTAGCTCTCTTATACCAGTCATTGGAATTCATGGTAATCAGGTATTTTTTATCTTTTTCCAAAGCCAGCTCAGCAATCTCCTTAGTGACCAAAGTATTGGCTGATGCTACATTGAGTGTTTCTGATCTCAATATTGCTTTTGTTGTATAATCCCATACTGTCACTCTTAAATTTGAATTAATATCAGGTAACTTTATAGTTATTCCGGTGATCTTTCCTTTTACATTAGGTGAAAAAGCAAGACCAAACTCATAATCTCCTGAATTGATAAAATTGGTAGTCATTGTAAACCCTGCTACTTCATGATATTTGCTCAAAGGGTTTTCTACCGGATAGGTTACAGGCTGAACAACGGGATCGTCATCATTACTATTACTACAGCTTGCTATGAAAAATATAGCAGCAAAAGCAAGTATGGCATACAGTTTCTTTAGAGATAAGGATCTCAGACCGAAAGGTTCTTCTAAATGTTTCATTGGTTTTAATTTTAATTTTGATGAAACAAAGATCAAGATAAACCAATGGCTATTTCAGAGGAAAAACACGGTTTCTGAAAGGTCATTCCCCTTTAATTTAATAGCTATCAAAAAAAGACAGCTGATCAGCTGCCTTTCCTTTGCTTGAATTTGAGTCGTTTTGGTTATGAATTTTTTTTCAAAATGTATATTGTATCTATTTGCATTTGCTCTCTACACAAAGATCTGAATAAAAAATACTACGACGCATCCGTAGAAATACTGATTTTTTTATTTAAGTATTTCTACGTATTCTTTTCAATTTTCATACATCTTTATTCCATATACAGGCGCAGATCACCAGAATGATACTGATGACGGAAAAAGCCGTCCTGATATTGTTCAGAAAATTCCAGCGGTTTTCAAAACTATCCCGCATCTGCCTGATCGCCTCTACAGAAGCGCTGGAAATATCAAACTTATCCAAAGCATCATTCATCGGAACATTCCCTGCAACAGTCACTCCAAAAACCCCGATAATGTAAGCCAGTGATGCCAGCAAAAGAAAAATAAACGGTGCCTGCCCCCGAAACAGAAAAGTTGATACCGGCAGAAGAACCAGAGTTCCCATAAAACTCATAAAAAATACGGGATTAAGAATTTCCCGATTGATACTCTGCATCGCTTTCAGATATTCCGCATCCGGAAGCTTTCCAAGCCCCAGCACCACAGAACATGAGTAGGCATAAAAAAGCCCTCCTATCAAAGCGGTAAGGACGGCAGTAATGATTAATACGAACATGGTCATTTTCATATAATTTGATTTGTGATGACGAGTCTGGTGTTAATAAGGATTCCATTTTTTAATGATATTTTGCGCTGTAAGGATCATTTCCGGATACCAGCTTTCCGTATTAAAATAATGAAACTTCTCCTCTTTAATTCCTTCTGCTCCGGCTTGATCAAAAAGCAGCCTGGTGAGTCTCGACTGTTCTTCATACAAAGCAAGGTCTTCCACCGGATGATCAGGATGTACAGCTTCTTTTCCAGTCCATTTATTCACCTTCCTACTTCTGGTATCTGAAGCTTCTATAATGGATTTAACCTTATTAAAATCATCAAAGAAATATTTCTTTTGTTCTTCTGTTTTGATAGTATGCCCCAACCTTTCAATGATCACATATTCCAGATTTTGACATTGAGAAAGCACGGAGGGTAATATCGTCAACAGTTCTTCGGGGATACGGTCATCATGAGTATCTCTACGAATCAGCTTTTTCCCGTAAACACTCTCCTGCCAGCTTCCTCCCGAAAGATGAATTTCTCTGACCCTGTCTAATGGGTACAGGCTGATAATATCCTGTATCTCCACTTCAAAGTTGCACGACTGGCAATAGATATTATGAAGATCAAGAATAAGAAAACCATTTGTATCTTCAACCAGCTGATCCAGAAACATTCCCTGCTCTTTCACATCATCTATGGAGAACGAAAAAGCCAGATTTTCTATTCCCACAGGAACATCCACAGCGTCCTGCAATCTGTAAAGTCTGTCTCTTCCGATCTGTAATGTTTTGGGATGCAAAGATACGGGCAGCGGCACTCCCTGATGGAAGTTCTCCGTATTCATAAATCCGAAATGCTCCGTAATATGGTTGTATTTCCTTTTGCGGACTTCTTCTTTTAACTTTTTAAGCCAAATCTCCTGTCTTTCCGTCCATCTGGCATCAAATAATGAGTAATAGACTCCATGTCCTATCAGACGGCTATTTTCTGAATAAAACTGCAGAAGCCCATTAATCCAATCCGGTTCTTCCGCATTATAAAAAGTATCGAACGACCACTCCAAAACTTCTACAGAATTGTTCTGCAATAACGGCAAAATAGCAGAAACAAATTCTGCTTCTGCCATCATTGATAATCCTAAGAGTGGCTTTTCCATATTTTATCCCATTCCACAAGCCGGACAGCCATGTCCGTTCAGTACCATGGTATCTTTTCTTACTATAACTTTAGGCTTTCCCGGTTTTGGCTTTTCAGCCGTATCAGAGGTTGCTGTTACTTTTTTTACTTTCTTTACAGGCTTTTTAGTCTTTGCAGCCGGTTTTGTTGTCTGGGCAGACACTCCTACTGCTAATAAACTTGCCATTAATAATGCTGGAATTTTCATAATCGCTTTTTGATATAAATTTGCAATAAACGTTCCATTTATTCTGAACCTAAAATACAACAATTTATTATTGAAGATCTTAACAGCAGTATTTTTTATCAGATTTCGTCAATTTTTCACGATATCATCTTTTTTCAACAGTTTATATCTTATGACTAAAGCCTGAATTGATAAGAACAAAATGAGCGTTTTTATTTATATTTAACCTCAAAATTTAAGCATGAGAAACAGGCTGTTAAAAGCGGTTTTCCTTGGATTGGCATTATCCGTACACAGCATCAGTGTGCAGGCTCAATCTGTTGATAACAAAAAAATGGAATGGTTTAAAAATGCCAAACTCGGTATTTTTATACATTGGGGAATCTATTCTGTAAACGGAATTTCCGAATCATGGTCTTTCTACAACAACTATATCAACCATGACAATTATATGAAGCAGTTGAATGGGTTTTCAGCTTCCGGCTATCAGCCTGATCAATGGGTAAATCTGATCAAAGAATCGGGGGCAAAATATGCAGTCATCACGACCAAGCATCACGACGGTGTTTCTCTTTGGAATTCAGGGGCAGAAAATGCCATTACAGTTCCCAAAAATACTTTGGCTAAGAAAGATGTTCTAAGTCCCTTTGTATCCAGCCTTAAAAAATCAGGACTGAAAGCAGGGCTTTATTTCTCACTGCCTGATTGGAGCCATCCCTATTACGACAACAATACCCGGACAAAAAAACGTTACGAAATCAAAAATGATCCGAAACGCTGGCAAAACTTCATCAACTACTATCAGACCCAACTTAATGAACTGTCTTCTCAATACTCTCCGGACCTCCTTTGGTTTGATGGAGATTGGGAGCATACCTCTGAAGAATGGAAAGCGTCCCAAACACTAGATTTACTCAAAAAATACAACTCCGATATTATCATCAATTCAAGGCTAAACAATCACGGAGATTATGACACTCCTGAGCAGGGAATCCCTGTAATTGCTCCACAAAATCCATACTGGGAGCTTTGTTATACGATGAATGATTCCTGGGGATACCAGCCCTATGATAAGGCCTACAAAACACCCAATATGATTGTCAGAACCCTGGCGGATGTAATCAGTATGGGCGGAAATCTTTTGTTGGATATTGGTCCGAAATCAGACGGAACTATTCCGGAAGAGCAGATCGAGATTCTGAAAAATCTTGGCAGATGGACCTCTAAAAATAAGCATGCCATCTATGAAACCACCCGTGGAATTCCTTTTGAAAATTATAAAGGGAAATCTTCTTTGTCTTCTTCTAAAAAATCTCTTTTCCTTTATCTGGAGGAAGCCAAAAACTTTACCAAAATCTATGGATTAGCAACAAAACCTCTTTCAGCAAAAATTGTAGGAGATCCTTCAGCTGTTGTTACAATTGACCATAATGCTGACACAACACTGACTCTTCACTTCCCCAATGTAAAATTCGACAAAGACGTCACTGTTGTGGAACTTACTTTTGATACTCCACCTCTGTTTTTAAAAGATTTTAAAGCGCAAAAATACTCTATTCCTGAAATATCAGAAAACAAGAATACTCAGGAAGCGGTATATAATATCGCCAATATGCTTTATAATGGCAATAATCTGCTAACTTCTTCAGGATTGACCAGTGATGGCCTTGATATGAAAATCAGGAAAACGCCCAAAACCAATCCGGAAACGCTACAATGGATAAGCAAACATGCGGAAGCGCTTTTTGAGACCGAAAAAGGACTCCCGAATGGACATTACTCGGGAATGAGTGCATTGTCCAAAGATAAACTGACACTTTATCTCTTTGTGGAAGGAGCTCCTACAGGTCCTATTGCTTTAAAAGGAATAAAAAATGGAATTGCAAGAATAAGAGTGGTAGGTGAAGGCACCATGCTCTCACATACGATCTACAATAAACTTTACTGGAGTGATCGGCCGGGAATCATTTATATCGATATTCCCAAGGAAAAGCTTGATAAGCAAATGACCGTCATCGCTGTTTTGCTTGATAAACCTCTGGAATTATACAGAGAAAACATGGGAGCGATTGAAAATAATCTTTAAACTCCTCATAAAAACAAAATCCGGAGAAAATTTCTCCGGATTTTTATTTTGTAAGATGATTTTCTTAGAAAATCTCTCTTCCTGAAAAATGGAACTGAGCTTCGATCAATGCATTTTCGTCAGAATCTGAACCGTGTACTGCATTTTCTCCGATGCTTCTTGCAAACATTTTTCTGATAGTACCTTCTGCAGCTTCTGCAGGGTTAGTAGAACCGATTAATGTTCTGAAATCCTCTACAGCGTTGTCTTTTTCTAAAACAGCAGCTACGATAGGACCAGAGCTCATGAATTCTACCAACTCACCATAAAATGGTCTTTCAGCATGTACTTCATAGAATTTTTTTGCATCAGCAACTGTAAGCTGAGTTAATTTTAAAGCTTTGATTTTAAAACCTCCTTCAGCAATCTTACCCAATATTGCACCGATATGTCCGTCTGCTACTGCATCAGGCTTAATCATAGTGAATGTAATGTTAGACATAAATGTATATTTTTTTAATGCCGCAAAATTACAAAAAATATCTTTGATTTTTATTTTAATTTTTTTTTAACATAAAAATAACTTTTATTAAGAAATCGTGAACCAAACTTTGGCACAGTAATTGTTTATTTTATTCCGATTCTCATGTTTAATTTGAGTTTTCATGGTTATTAGTTTTTACCCAGCTTCGGCTGGGTTTTTTATTTGTAATAAATCAAATTGTTTCTTAACAATGTCGTAACATAAAAAACATTATAAAACCTAATCATCACATTATTGCTTCCATTTCAAACAATGAAACAAATACCACTTTCCTAGTTTCTGTGACAGGCTTATTTTGGCAGTAGACAGAAAACTTAAAAAAGTAGAGTTATTGTCAGAAAAAATAGGTCAGAAAAGTGGACTTATTTAAAAAGGCTAAATATTTTCCGTCAAAAAAAATAAAAAAAATCATTTTTTATAAAATTTTCAGCCGTTCCATTTGAAACATGCCGGAATCAGATATAAAACCGAGAAAAAGAAAGGAGGAAATGCTTCATTCGGGATAAGATTGATCAATATATGAGTCATTTAAAAAGAAAACGGATCCAAATGGCACATTTTTCTCTGCCAATAATGCACATTTTGTCTTAGTGACAGAAAGTCACAATAACGAATCGGGAATAAATCGGAAGAATAGTATTGAAATAGAATTCAAATTTATACCCGGTAATATGTCAGAATTTATTTTATATAAAAGAAAATACTACATTATAGGTTTTATAGATTCATACTTATCTTAACCTAATATATATAAAAAACATGCCAATTTAATCTAAATTGGTTTCAGGATTGAGGTGACCACCTTACAGCAGACCTCTATTCTCTATGTAGTCATTTGATTATTTTTGAGCAGCTTCTTCCGCCTCGTCCATCAGTTTGATGTAAGTCGCATAACGGGAATGCTGAATTTCTCCTGTTTCAAGAGCATCAAGAACGGCACATTTGGGTTCGTTGACGTGAAGGCAGTTGTGAAACTTGCACTCTTCTCTCTTTTTAAAGATTTCAGGAAAATAATGCTGTACTTCTTCTTTTTCAATATCAATCATGGCAAATTCACGAACCCCCGGAGTATCGATGACATTACCACCAAAATCCCAGAAATGCATCTGTGCAAAGGTCGTAGTGTGCTTTCCTTTCAAATGGGTATCAGAAATTTCAGAAGTCTTTAAGTTTAATCCTGGCTGCAAAGCATTCACCAATGTTGATTTCCCGCAACCGGAATGACCAAAGAATACAGAAGTTTTGTCTTTCAGTATTTCCTGAAGCTGATCGAGATTCAGCTTAGAATAAGACGATATTTCTAAAGTGTCATACCCTATTTCCTGATAAAGGAATTCTACATCCTTTACAATTTCAATTTCTTCTTCGTGTAAAACGTCAATTTTATTGAACAGGATCAATGGGGTGATATTGTAGGCTTCGCAGCATGCCAGAAAACGATCCAGGAATCCTAATGAGGTTTCAGGATGTTTTAAGGTAAAAATAAAACAAGCCAAATCGATATTGGAAGCAATAATATGTGCCTCTTTTGAAAGGTTAACTGATTTTCTGATCAGATAATTGGTACGTGGTTCTATTTTAGTGATCCATGCAATATCATCCTGTTCCAATTGGAACTCAACAAAATCTCCTACAGCAAGCGGATTGGTAAGCCTGGTTTTAATTAATTTAAATTTCCCCCTGATCCTGGCCTCGAAAATTTTATTAGTTTCCAATTCCAAAACCTGATACCAGCTGCCCGTAGATTTAATGATTTTTCCTTTCATAGATAATATGGTGCAAATATAAGCAATTAGGGCTTAGAATCAGGAATTAGGTTAAAAACAAATGTGTGAGTTCTCCTAACATCCGGAAGCTAAGCCCCAATTTTTATTGAATTCGGAAAGTTTCTCCCAAAGAATCAGGAATTTTCTTCTTCTTTAAGTTCCGATTTCTGGTATGTATTATTATCTGTTGATCATAATATTATTCTGAACTTCAATAGACTCCTCATGGATTGCCTTGAATACTTTTTCTATAAACTCCTGAGACATTCCTGTTTCTATTGCTTTCTGATTAGCATATTCTGTAATCACTTTCCAACGTTCAGGCTGGAAGATCGCAATATCATTTTCTTTCTTCAGTTTACCGATCTTCTCAGAAATTTTCATTCTTTGAGAAAGCAGTTCGATCAACTGGAAATCAAGATCTGAAATTAAAGTTCTGTGTCTTCCCATCTCCCCTTCGAATCCTGTTAAATTAGGATTTCTTACTTTCAGATTTCCGATCAATTCTGCTAAAACTTCCGGAGTAATCTGCTGAGATGCATCACTCCATGCTTCGTCAGGATTAGAGTGCGTTTCGATGATTGCCCCTTGGTAACCTACGTTAAGCGCTTCCTGGGTAATATCTGCAAGACCGGTTCTGTTTCCGCAAATGTGAGAAGGGTCGATCAGCATTGGAATATTAGGGAACTGACTTTTGAAATCAAGGGCAATCTGCCAGTTCGGGTTGTTTCTGTATTTTGTTTTCTGGTATGTTGAGAATCCTCTGTGAATGACCCCCAGGTTTTTAATATCCTGTCCCAAAAGCCTTTCCAAAGCTCCAATCCATAATGCAAGATCCGGATTGACAGGGTTTTTAACGAATACAGGTTTATCAGTACCTCTTAAAGCCATTGCAATTTCCTGTACGGTGAAAGGGTTTACTGTAGAACGGGCACCGATCCAAAGAACATCTACATCAGCTTCCAGAGCAGCAAAAACGTGGTGAGCATTAGCAACTTCCGTAGCCGTTTTGAAACCGTATTCTTCTTTTACTTTCTTCAGCCAGTTAAGACCGATTACGCCTACTCCCTCAAATCCGTTAGGTTTTGTACGGGGCTTCCAGATTCCTGCACGGAATACAGATACCTGTGCATTGGATTCTTTAATTCTTCTTGCGGTTTCAAGCATCTGAGCTTCACTTTCTGCGCTACATGGTCCTGCAATCATTAATGGCTGTGTAAGCTCATTGATCCACTCGTTTTTTAAATCTTTTAAATTCATTATTTTAAATTTTATTGTTTTATATTTTTAAATAAGTTCACAGCAATAGCCCTTTGATTATAAAATTTAATTTATAATTCTTTTCAAAAAATGCCGTTAAAAAAATTGTTTAAAGGAAATCAGGGTAATAAAAGGGCTCTACTTCTCCTGTATTTTTTGGAAAGAAATTCAGTTAACAATACCAATAAAATCGGTAATACGTTCTGAAATTTCTATAATAAGAAGCAGAAAAACTAAAATAACCACTAAAAAAGTAATTAGCGGGTGCAAAAAAAGACTGATATGTTTTAGATAATGTTTCCATTTTTCTTCTGGAAATGTCTTTGTTTTAGCGTTTCTGGTTGCAATTTGTTCTTGTTGAAAATGTATTTTCTACAAAAATCTGTGACAAATATATGAAAATTATGTCAAATCAAACTTCATTAAATCATCAAGATCTTTCAAAATTGGATTTTTTTCGATAAATTTTTCGAAAATCTTTCTTTTGGTGACTACCTCAATCTTCAGATTTTCAACGTCCCGCTCGTATTCTACCTCAATGGTATGGTTCTGAACTTTTCTTCTGAAATGATTGAAAAATTCACCACTTATTTTATCAAATTCCACTTTGGCAGAATCAGAAGGAAACAAAACTTTGATTTTATGTTCGTCTGCTTTGACCAGCTTAAAGGTTTTGACTGCATTAAAAACAAAATTATTTTTTATCTGCAGCTGTTTAAGCATAATTTTCCATTCCATCTGCAGATCGGTATCTGTAAAATGGTTCTGAGGAAGGTTTTCAGTTCTTACAACAATATCTTCTGTTGTTTCTACCTTCTCTTCTTTGGTCAAAAATGAATTGATGCTGAATCCGGAAGAAATTCCCGATCTTGATAATGGCTTGTTGGTTTTCGTTACAGCTACTTCCTGAGCATTTTCAGCAGCTACAGGTTGTTCTACTCTAACTTCTTTTTTCTCCTGAACTTTTTCAGGCATTTTCACCTCCTGCTTCTCACTGAGAAACGGAGCCAGTATCAGGAACTTTTTTTTTTAGTATCACCTGAATTAGCCGTCAGAGAAGCCAGCTGCATCAGTGCAATTTCAACCGTAAGTCTAGGGTTTTTGGAGTTTTTGTAATTAATATCCGCATGATTACAGATCTCAATACCATCAATCAGTTGCTGGGCGACCCATTTCTGTCCCTGTTCTATAAATTTAGACTTGGTCTTCTCTCCCACTTCAATAAGATCGATTGTGGAAGCATTCTGGGCCATCATCAGATCCCGGAAATGATTTCCTAATCCGGCAATGAAAATATGAGGATCAAAACCTTTCTTTACAATATCATTGAAAGCAGAAAGTACTTCAGGAATTTTATTTTCCTTAGCAAGATCCACAATATTCAGGTACTGATCGTAGTCCAGGATATTCAGTACTTCGGCAGCTTTTGCCAGGGTGATATTCTTTTGGGAAAATGTAGAAAGCCTGTCGAAAATAGAAAGCGCATCTCTTAATGCTCCATCCGCTTTTTGAGCGATCAGATACAGTGCATCGTCTTCGTATTGAATATTTTCTTTCTGAGCAATATTTCTGAGGTGTGCCTGGATGTCTTCAATGGTAATTCTCTTGAAGTCATAGATCTGACAACGGGATAAGATGGTAGGAATGATCTTATGTTTTTCCGTAGTTGCCAAAATGAAAATGGCATGAGCCGGCGGTTCCTCAAGTGTTTTAAGGAAAGCATTGAAAGCTGCAGAAGACAGCATGTGCACCTCGTCTATGATATATACTTTGTATTTACCAACCTGAGGGGCAAAACGTACCTGATCTATAAGTTCCCTAATATCATCTACAGAGTTATTGGATGCGGCATCCAACTCATAGATATTATAGGCAAAGCCATCTTCTGAAACCGAGCCATCTTTCTCATTGATCTTTCTTGCCAGAATTCTGGCACAAGTAGTTTTACCCACACCACGAGGTCCGCAAAAAAGTAATGCCTGAGCTAATTGGCTTTCTTCAATTGCATGTTCTAAAGTATCCGTAATATGGGATTGTCCTACAACTGTATCAAACTCCTGAGGACGATATTTTCTTGCAGATACTATAAAATTTTCCATTGGTCAAAAATAAGAAATATAGTTTTAATTTGAAAATTAAAAGTTTTCAAATTATCAACAAAAACTTATTTCTGCTCAAATTGGAAAACTTTTAATGATTATTTCTTTTTACTGTATGCAAAATCGATCAGCTCTACAACAGCCTGTTCTATCTCTTTTCTACCTTCTTCTGTTTTCAGGTCGATACCACAGAATTTATTGGCGTTATATCCTGTATAAAGGTTAAGATAATAAGCTCCGGAAACAATGAGTGCCATAATGGCTCTGTGTCTTGTAGCCATACCTTCTCCAAAATAAGGATCGGAAATATTTCCAAACAGAACTTCTCCTACCTCTTCACGCTGCTCTACCAGCTTTTTAAGGATAGGTTTGCTTTCTGAAAGTTCCCAAAGGATGATCTTCTGCAACTCCTTATTTTTTTTCAGGTTCTCAAACTGGTTCAGTACAACCATTTTGGTAAGCTCATGTCCACCATCAGAAAAATCCATGGCTACATCCTGATTAACCTGACTCCAATAATCCTGAGATTTGATATATTCATCGATCAGTTTATCAGTACTTCCAAAGTACTCATAGATCAATTTTTTATCAAAACCGGCTACTGCCGCAATTTTACTTACTTTTAGGCCTGAATAACCTTTTACTCTTAAAATTTTACCAACTGCAGCGAGCAGTTTTTGTTTAGTTTTTTCTTTGTCCCTAATGGGGCCCTGCACTACTTTTCTAGGCATAATTTATTATTTTTTCGCAATATGCAATTTTTTATTAATATCTTCAAACGCATTCAGTGTTTTGTCAAGATGTTCCTTCTCATGTCTCGCTGTTACACTCATTCTGATACGCGCATCTTTTCTCGGCACTGCCGGATAAAGAATAGGATTCGTATAAATCCCTTTTTCTATTAATAATTTTCCGGCTTCTCCTGTCACAAATGGATCTCCAATTTTTACGGGAACGATGGCTGAGCGGGTAATTCCCGTATCTAATCCCAAATCATCAAGCCCTTTTTTGAAATAATTAATATTCTCCCAGAGCTTTTCTCTCCAGATGGGTTCTTCATCAATAAGATCAATAGCTTTAACGATTCCTGCGGATGATGGTGGAGCTGTTGCAGAGAAGATCTGCTGACGGGACTGGAATTTGATAAAGGCTGCTATTTTTTTATTGGTAATTACATATCCGCCAAGGTTTCCAAACGTTTTACTGAATGTTCCTGTCATGATATCTACTTTATCCAGCAGGTCTGCTTCTTCCAGAGTACCTCTTCCCGTTTCTCCAAGGATACCGACGCCATGTACGTCGTCTACCATAAGAAAGGCATTGTACTTCTTCACCAGATTATAGATCTCATTGATGCGTGACGTATCACCATCCTGGGAGTAAACTCCATCTACAATAACGAGTTTCGTACGGTACAGATTTTCAGATACCTTCAAAATGTGTTCCAAAGATTCCAAATTATTGTGCGGAAATGTTTTTTTATTGGTAAAAGCACATCCTTCATGCACACTGGCATGCACAGCCATATCTAAAATGGCGAGATCTTCCTTCAGCATCAGACATTGTAAAGTGGCACTGTTGGCTGTATATCCTGTTGTAAATACAACCGCCTCGTCTTCATTACGTCTGAAAAAACCTGAAATTTTTTTCTCCAATGCATTATGATAATCAAAATATCCTCCTATAAGAGGTGTGGCTCCCGTTCCTGTGCCATATTTCTCTATCCCTTCAATCGCTGCCTGTTTTACTTTCGGGTGCTGTGTAAATCCTAAATAGTCACTTGACACAAAGCTAACAAATTCTCTGTTCTGATTGGCAATATTTACATTTAATATTGCATTGGTTCCTGAAGTGTTCTTCAGTCTGTAATTCATATGTCCATTAGACTTTACATAGTCCAAATATTCATAAAATATTTCAGCCCTCTGAGCCATATCATTATCTGCTATATTCTCAAAGTCTTTAATGGTTGCTGTTGTGAAATTGATGCTCATCCTTAATCTTGTTTGTTGTGGTTCGAAGAAACAAATATATGACTATTTAAAGGGCTTTAGCTTGCATTATGAATTAAATATTATTAAAGACACAATATTTTATTCTTTTCCTCTGTAAACCAAACTGCTTCATTTTATATCCGCAACTTTAAACGCCTTTCTTTGTTGAATTAATTAGTTTTTTCTCACCTAAATTTAACAAAAAAAGCATACAATAAAGTAATATAAATAAACAAATATTAAAAAAATGCGATTATTTTTCACAACATACTCATTTATAAAAGATTATTTTTATTTATTTTCTCATTTTAATTCATTAGAAATTCTAAATCAAGATTAATTAAGTCCCCCAATAGAGAAAATCGCTTCAAAAACAAGCTCTATTAGAGAGGACCTGGAGCTATTTTATCAAAGAAAAATCAGATTGTTTTGGAATGCCTGAATTCTCCGGGAGTAAATCCGGTCATTTTTTTAAAGAATTTTGAGAAATTGGAAGGATCATAGGTAAAAATACGTGCAATTTCTGCCACAGACTTATCTGAAGTATTCAGCATTTCTTTGGCTTCTGCAATAATTTTTTCGTCATAAAAATAACAGGGATGCTGCCCGGTTTCTTTTTTAATGGTATCTGTAAGGTGTTTATGGGAGACTGCAAGTTCGCCGGCAATTTGATTCACTTCCATAAATTCAGGAACAGTGCCTGTAATGACATCCTGAATATGCTTTTCTAAAAAGGCAAAATATTGGCTGGTAATTTCTTCACTTCTTTTCATCTTGTTTGTTATTTACGGTCAATTTAGATTTATAAAATTAATCATAAGAAATAAAACAATATGGTGAATTTTTCGGATATTTAAGACTTATTCTCCATTAAAAACTGCCTTTACAAGCCTACTTGGGCACTTTTAAGCTTCATGCAAGTATCCGTTTATATCCTGAACATCCCATCAGAATATCCTTTCGCTCATCTTTGCAAGGATTAGATTTACGACTGTCTGTTTGTATATAATAAAAAAAGATCTCTAAAAAAGAGACCCTTTATTTTAGGACTAACCGTTTGTGTCTTTAGAATCATTTCCATAAAAAAGCCTGTATTGATCAGCTATGGAAACTTTTTTGCAAAAGTAGGAATACCGGAGAATCCCTTCAAAAAATAGATGTAGAATTATCACAATTCTCTTGTAAAACTTTTACTACAAAAAATTCGCAGGCCGTCTCTATCCATTCCCGTTAAAACTATTTATTCTCACCGGCTGAAAAAAATCCATTTAAACACATTAAACATTTAAAAACCAACACCATATCTACATTCTCATTTATTCACCACACATAGAACTACTATATACCTGTTCGTCAAAGAGTCTCAAAAATGAAATAGCCATGGTGATAAAAACTCTATATTGTAGAATAAATTTTCACATTCTGTAGAATTATTTCTACAAAAACTCCCGCAAAACACTCTCCTTCCCTTATAAATAAAGACAAAATTCATATGAAAACAGTTCAAAACATATCTGTTTATGTCTATAATTTCACTATTTTTACACCGTTAAAAAAATATAAAACACAGAAGACCAAGAAAACTTAATGATAAAAATTTATTCTCAATCGTTCCCACCTACTAAAAAAACTTGGACTTGTACAAAAACTATTATTAACCGTTTTTTGCCTTGATGCAGAAAGCATAGATCAGTTTTGCACATATGAGAGTTTGGGCATTAGCTTTTGCTTGCTTATATATAAATTTCTACGGACAGCGCCATACTTCCACATGGTACAATATTGACAACGGACTTCCGCAAAGCAGCGCCAAGGCCATTGTCAAGGATAAATATGGCTTTATCTGGATCTCTACAGAAAACGGTATTGTACGGTATGACGGAAGTTCTTTTATTACCTTTAATAATTTTAAGGTCAATAATATCCATTTTGGAGAATTTGCCGGGGAACCTCTTCTGGACAGTATTACGATTCTCAATAATTTCCAGAAAAATAAAATCATTATCAGAAACAGGTTTCCCAGACTGACCAAGCTCTACAACAATAACAAAGCAGCTATCCCAAAGAACAATGGTTCTATGCAGCGGATTGCCAACAACATTATAACATCCAGTTTTTATAATGATATTCAGTATTTCATCCAGCTAAAAAACTCGGCCTATCTTTTTAAGGAAAAGAATGCAATCATTTACAGGAATGAAAAAGGAAAAGAAACTAAAATCGTTCTTCCCTTTTCTAACAGGGACCTGAGCAATGTTTTTGTATTCAATAAGGTTCTTTTCATCAATGATATGAAATCCCGAAAAACGTATTCTATAGATGAAGGCAAGCTTTCTGTTTCTGAAAAACCTACTCTCTTTAATGATCCTGATACCAGAATCTATTGGCAACAGGTTACCAACCAGACCTTCGTTATCAATCATAATAACATCTATATTGCAGAGTGCAACGGGACCGATCTGGCATTGAAATTTCTGGTAAAATATGATGAAATAGGGAGCCATTCTTACTGTTCTATGTATTATGGCAAAGCTTTTAACAGACTTTATCTGGGGACTCTGAATAACGGACTTAATATTCTCAAACTTTCTGACTTTAATGTAGCAAAAAAGAAAGCTGCTTTTTCCAGCAATATTTATTATGCCTCTCTCCCTTTCAGTAAGAATACAATCATTGCTGAGGACGGAACAGAGTTTGGAAAAGACGGCATTGTCAATCAATATTCGTTCGGAAATAATGACAATTACCTCATGATGTATGACCGCTCCGGAAATATTCTGATCCGAAAGAGAGGCAGTATCATCAGGTTTCATAAAAATTCCGGATACCAAAAGAAAGATTCTACTTTTATAAAACAGGGATTTGAGGCCTTTTTTCAAAGCGGAAATCTTTATGCCTCTACGTTTTTAAATTCTTCAGGTTATCAATTACGGATTTCCAGAAAGGACATTTTTGCCCGGCCCGATTTTATCTATCATTTTAAAAGTTCCATCAACACTGTTTTTCAATATGCTGAAAATGAAATTTTAACAGGTAATGATGACGGTCTTTATGCTGTGACTCTTGGAAAGAATACGGTAGTCCAGATTCACGGGAATATCAGTGTCAAAAACATTATCAGAACAAAGGATAATCTGATCTGGATCACTACTGATAAAAACGGATTTTATCTCTTAAAAAACAGTAAGCTGATCAAAATGCCTAATGACAGGAACAATTATCTGCAGTCTGCCCATTACCTCCTTGAAGACAGAAAAGGATATTACTGGATCTCTTCCAACAACGGACTGTTTAAGGTTCCTAAAAAACAATTGTTGCAGCATGCTGCAGATGGAAAAGCTCCGGTTTATTATTATCGGTTCACCAAACGGGACGGTTTTCTGACCAATGAATTCAACGGCAGTTCACAGCCTAATGCCTATGCCCTGGAGAACGGAGATTTTGTGTTTCCGTCAATGGATGGTTTTGTATTCTTCAATCCGGACAGCGTGAGGACTTATTATCCTGAAAAAACGAAATTTTATCTTGAAAGAATAAGGATCGGAAACGCCGAAACGCAATATTTTCATAAGGCTCTTGATCTGAAAAACGATTATAAAACAGCGGATGTTTTTATCGATATTCCTTATTATTCTAATCTGGAAAATCTTTATTTAGAAGCTAAAATCTCAGGCAATGAAAGTACAGGTTGGGAACCGATCGTTACAGGAAAAGAATTGAAATATACCATCAGCAACCTTTCTCCGGGAGACTATACCCTCAGTGTAAGAATGCTGATTTCTCCTGATGGAAAGTTTGAAGAGAAAAGCATCCAGTTCAAAATTCAGCCGTTCTTTTACCAGACCTTGCTGTTCCGGGTATCTCTCTCCATTGTCATTCTGATCATTATTATTGTCATTGTTCAGCTGACCACAAATTTTTTACGGATAAAAAACAAAGCGCTCAAGCAGATTGTTCATAATAAAAATTCTGAGCTCAAGGAAACGTCTCTTACGCTTGAAGGGGTAAAAAGTGATTTACGGAAGGAAACGGAATATCAGAAAAAGCTGGTAGAAACCATCAGCCATGATATTACCACGCCCATCAGGTTTATTGCCATGCTCTCTCAAAAGCTTCATGAATCAGATGATGTGGAACTTCAGAAAAAATATTTTGACAGTATTTACAAGTCTTCTGAGCAGCTTTATCAGTTCACTTTAAATTTAAAGGAATATACAGAGCTTTACAAAGCAGAAAATATTTTTGAAGAATTGGAATACCCTATTAACAGGCTCCTTGAAATCAAAAAGAGATTGTTTCATGAAATTGCAAAGGAAAAAGGAACGTCTATTACCAATATGACGGAAAGCATCGTATACTCCAGGGTAAATGAAAGTATTTTAACGGCTATCATTCACAATATCCTTGATAATGCGGTAAAAAACACATTTGAAGGAGAAATCATTCTGAATATTACAGAAAACAATCAAAATTCAATAATAACCATCACGGACACAGGAGCCGGAATGTCTGAAGAGCAGATCAACATTTATATCAGCCTATTCAGAAATCCCCAGCTGGAAACTCCCAGTTTTAAAGGAAAAGGACTGGGCCTTCATATGGTGATTCATCTGGTCAAAAAAATTAACGCCGAAATAAGTTTCAGGCATCATCACCCTAAAGGAACTGTTGTGGATATTATTCTCAATAAAAACTAACTTACTTATATGAACGAAAGAATATTAATCGCTGATGATCATTACGTAGTAAGGGCTGGAACGGCTCTGGTACTTGAATCTGCTTATCCCGGTCTTACCATAGATTTTGCCGAAGACTATGAACAGGTCAGAAAAATGCTGGGTACGCAGCAGTATGGGCTTCTAATCTTAGATATTGATATGCCGGGGACCCAATATAAAAAGATGATTTCTGAGCTGAAAAGCATACAGAAAGATATAAAAATCCTTGTTTTTTCAGGGTATGATAAAGACGTAGCCATACAGTACATCAGAGAAGGGGCTGAAGGCTACCTGAATAAACAAAGCAGCGAAGAAGAGATCAAAAACGCCGTAAGAACCGTGATTGAAAAGGGCTATTTTTATCCGGCAGAACTTATAGGGCTCATTATTCAGAATAAAAGGGATAATCCGGCAGAAAAACTGTCAACCCGGGAATATGAAATTTTCAAACTTCTGGCAGATGGAAACGGTAATCTCGAAATCGCTAACAAGCTCAATATCCAAATGTCTACGGTAAGTACTTATAAGAAAAGGATTTTTCAGAAACTTGATGTCACCAATATCGCTGAGCTGATCAAGGTATATGAAATGATGCATTAATTTCTAATCTTAAGATAGGAAATACTAAGAAGTATGATATTTATAACCGACACCTATTGTCATGATTGAAATAATGATTTTTAGATTCAAAAAATAATCAGGAAATTTACAGGATCATATTCTCTATGAACCAGTGGATTTTAATGGCAAAAAAGCATGAATTTATCTGAAAAAGCAGATCAGGGAAGCCAGCGTTTCCGATACATAAAGCTTTGTATTTTCTTTTCCGGGCTTTCCGTATTTGCACAGCTTTACCTTTTTCAGCCTATATTACCGATGGCTGCGGAACACTTTAAAGTATCAGCAGGTGATACCTCACTGCTTGTTTCCTCATCTACAATCGGGATGGCTCTGGGACTCCTGTTTTTTGCTTTTAAGGCAGACAGCTACTCCAGAAAGGGGCTGATGGTATTTTCTCTGATCTCGTCAGCCTTACTGACCCTTATTTCAACATGGATTCCCAGTCTCAGCCTTCTGATTGTCATCGGAATGTTGAAAGGTTTTGTTGTTTCAGGAGTTTCGGCAGTGGCTTTGGCCTATCTTACTGAGGAAGTGAGTACCTTAGCTATTCCTATGGCCATCAGTATGTACCTCAGCGGTAATACAATAGGTGGGATGAGCGGAAGAATCCTGGCGACTCTCATAGCCGGAGAATTGGGATGGCGCAATGCTATTCTGGTCATCGGTATAGAAAGTCTGATTCTGGGGATAATATTCTGGAAACTGTTTCCGGAATCCCGGTTTTTCAACCCTCAGAAAACGGACTATCACCTGAAGGTAAAACAGATGAAGTTTTTCCTTACCAGCCCTTATATGCTCCGGCTGTACTTCATTGCCGCATTGCTGATGGGTGTTTTCGTGAGTGTTTACAATTATTTAAGCTTCAGACTCGAAGGAAAACCATTCTTTCTGAACCATTTTATTATTGCCTTTATCTTTTTAATGTATATTTTCGGGGTTTTTGGAACGATGATTGTGGGACGCCTTTCTAAAAGATTCCTGATGAATACGATTCTGAAAGCTTCTATTCTTTCTATGCTTTTGGGAGCTCTTTTACTTTTATCGGAAAACATCTATATTCTTATTTTTGGGCTTGGACTTTTTACCCTTTCATTCTTCGCAGCACATACCATGGCCAGCCAGATGGCAGCGCTTTACGCCAGACGTGGAAAATCGTCAGCCACCTCTATTTACTGGTTGTTTTATTATTTTGGTTCAAGTATTCTGGGAAGTGGTACCGGCTACCTTCTTCACGCCTACTCCTGGAATGTCTTCATTGCCATTCTGATGATTGCTGTTATCATCGCATTGCTACTGTCAACAGCCAATGTATCCAGAGAAAGAAAAAGTACAGGTACCACATAGATACCATATTTATTTCGGATGAAATTCTCTTTATCGCCCACCCAATAGTCATTTTAACACTTTATTAATTATTTATACTAAAAATTTAACCTAAGATTCACAGAAACAAGGCGCAGCAATACAATGCAGGGCATAATATTTGCAATTTATACAGAACATTTCCATCACTAAAATTCAAAATATTATGAACGTAGCAGATCTAAAAATCAAAAACTTAGTCGAGTACAAAAATCAGATTTATACGATCACTGAAATTTTCCAGCGTGCGGGGCAGGCGTATTTTGTTAAAATAGAAAATGACATTCACAGTGTTTCGGTTCCTGCTGATTCTATAAAACCTATTAAGATAACGGAAGAATGGCTTCAGAAATTTGGGTTTTCAAGAACGTATGCATCAGATCAGCGGATCCGGTACGAAAGACCGGAAACATTCATTAAATACGATATAGACCTGAGTTCAAAAAAAATACTGGAAGGACTCAAGATATATGGTAACGCTATAAAGTGTAAATATATTCACGAATTTCAGAATATTTTCTCCTGTTTATTCGGAAAAGAAGCAGCCTTACATAGAGGCTACCTGAAAGCAGAATCATAGTTTAATAGTTCTTAATTATCGGAAACCACAGTTGATCATTACTGTGGTTTTCTTTTATGATAGTCATCATGAGGAAAAGTAATTTTCCGAAAAATTCACCATATGTAAATCATTCATTTCATGCATATTTGTATCAGAGTTCTATTCTTACCAAATAAAAAGCACTTGAAATGATTTTAAAAGTTATTAATTCCATACTCATTCTTACCGCTGTCTTTATGGGCTTCAAACAGGGAACAGCAATGATCTCGGGAAAGCCTGAAATGATGGCAATGTTTGGAAAATGGGGATTTGACAAAACAGAGCTCATGATCAACGGGGCTGTTACTGTCATCGCATCTGTCATGATCTTATTTCCCAAAACATTTGTCTGGGGAAATTTTTTGATGGCTGCCGGTATATTACTGATCATCTGTTTCCATCTTATGCAGAGGGATTTAAAAGGAGTCGTTATAGAACTCCCGTTTCTATGCCTGAATCTGCTTATTATCTACCTTCAGCACCCGCTTAAAAATTAAAATCATGAGGAAAAAATATCAGACGATTCTGATACTGGCAATATTACTTTCCTGCATGGCCTACGGACAAAAAACAGATCAGGAAAAACACAATACTCAAACGCAACATTCAAAACATCAAAATATGGATTTATCAACCATTACAGATTCTTCTGTAAAACAGGCCATAGAAGCACTTCAAGCTGGCGACAAAAAATGGTACAGCTATTTTACCGAAAACCCTGCAATGACTGATGACGGCAATCCCGTAGACTTTAAGTCTTTTTTCTCGAATGCATTGGGAAAAGAATCTTTTCTCAGTATAGACCGTGTTGAGAATAACGGTCAAAACATCTATGGTAACTTTAAGGCAGGACAATGGGGAACGTTTCCTGTATTTTTTAAGTTCCATAAAAATGCGGAAGGGAAATTTGACAGGCTTGATATTGGGCAGGCCAGATAAACGGTTTTTTTGCCACGAATGCACGAATTTTTTAAGATTGGATAGTCTTTATTATTGAAATATTCAAGCCGTTAATTGCCTTTAAAAATTTATAGTTTTGCATCTATGTGGTTTTTATCTTCACTACAGATACATGGATTTTTGACATATAAAAGACTGTATGATCATCTAACAGTATTGATCATTCACAATACAAAATCCGGCTCATTTTGAGCCGGATTTCATGTATAATAAGTTTATGCAGTACCTTTTAGCTTTTGAACACTAATTTATTGGCAAGCTTCAAAGTATAGGCATTTTTTACTTTTGTTAAAGTGTATTTCCCTTTTTTATAAACAATAGCTTTTTTAGAAGCCACTTTATCAAGGACAAGACTTCCATCGGATGAAGGCATGAACAATTCTGCTTTTGCCCCGTCTTCACTCATTATCACGGCTGCATTAGAAGTATAGGTTTTCTTGTTGTCTACTTCTTTCAGCTGTATTTTCTGCTCAAAAACCCTTACACAGTCATTTTTTAGTACAGAAAAGGTATAGCCTGCAGATCCTTTGCATCCATGTTTATCTTTATCTGCTCCTCCTTTGGGAACAAGTTGTGCTGATACTCCTGAAGCAAACACAACAACAGCCATTGCTGTAATCAATTTTTTTACGTTTTTCATATGTTTTTTTATTTATCGATCCAATTTTATGATAATTTAAGAATCTGTTTTCTTATTTTTAAATTAATTATTATTAAAATTTCATGCCAATTTATAAAATGAGTCTTTAAAAGAAGAGGAATTGTTTTATTTTGTTTCATGGGTGTATTATTCCCTCTCTTTTCATGCTGAAAATTTAAAAAAACTTATGAAAGAAATCACAAAATCTTCCTACAACATAGATACCACATCTGTAATTTTATTTAAAAAAAATGGATTCCAGTAGTATTTTCAGGAATAATGGAAACAGGTCTTTGCGATATTAAAGTAGATTTATCTCATTATCTATCTAGTTTTTCAATCTGAGCAAACCATTCTTCATAAACATCCTGCGCGGTTTTATGTTTATGTTGGGTAAAAGTTTTATTATAGCTAAGATCACTGTTGAATTTCCCGGTTTTCGGATGGTATGACAGCTTCAGCAGTACCGGAACTTCCCTACCTTCATTTATGAATAATTCTTCGATATTTTTCAACGTCTGATTTCCTGCATGTAACATTCCAAAAGCTCTTTCATTACTGATGTCATACTGCATATCGGATACTTCATTTACTTTATGGGATTTCACAAGATAGCCGTTAATTTCATAAAATGCTTTATAAAAGTAACCGGATTCTATTAATCCGATGATATAGACAGCATCCACTTCTTCCGAATTATTATTGACAAATTCGAAACCCGTTTCAACCAATCCTGCAAGATATTTTTGAAATTCATTATCAAAATGAGCCATATTCTGATCGTTTACATTTACATCAGTTAAGATAGCAAAATTTAACCATTCTACCTTTGACCTGTTTATATGTAATCCCGTCATTACCAACCTCATCCATAGCTACCATAATATTTATGTAAATTTGTCTCTTATTTACCCGTCAAAAAACAAAAACGGACAATCCCAAAACTTCATGATGAACACAGACGATATTATTTCACAGTTGACAAAGCACTTTCAGGAAATTGTTCCTTTACAGGACAATGAGATTGATCTTGTGATTCAAAAACTGGAATTTATTCAACTTAAAAAGAAAGACTATCTTCTTCGTGAAGGGCAGGTTTCCCGACATATGCGCTTCATTGCTCAGGGAAGTCTCTATGCTTATCATATTGATGAAAAAGGAAAGGAAAATATAACTCAACTCGGCATTGAAAACTGGTGGGTAAATGATTTATACAGCTATCTGAGTGAACTTCCCTCAAGAATGTTTATTCAGGCCAATGAAGATACTTTTGTTGTACAGATCAGTAAAAACAATCTCGAGCTTCTGTATAAAGAAGTTCCTGCCATCTCAGAGTTCTGGCGTTTGAAAATGCAGTCTGCTTATGTCACTTTACAGGAAAGGACATTTGAACATTCAAGAGTAGATGCTTACACCAAATACATAAACTTCGTTACAGCTTATCGAAATATTGAGCAACGGTTTCCACAATATATGATAGCATCCTATCTGGGAATCACCGTAGAATATCTCAGTTATTTAAGAAAAAAACATCTGTCTGACGTTTCTTAAGATATCTTAAGTTTATTCCGATCATGCCTGAATAATTTTGCTCTCAGAATTTAAATGAGTGAAATATGAAGGCCAGATTTATCGCCATTACAGCCATTGCATCAGTTTCTTTAAACCTTAATGCACAGAAGCTCAACTATACCCCGGATCTTGTTGCAGGACATCGTTCCTACACCTATATGCACAATGTCAATTATTATTTTAATGATCGGCTGAAGCTTAATAATCTTACTTTATTTGATACGGAATATACCAGAGACAAAGAGAATATATTCTTTATCAGAAATACTCTGGCTTATCATCTTACCAGAAAGATAAGTATAAACGCTGCATTGGGTATGAAAAACCCGGGAGCATTCTTCAGTGCTTATATCCAGTATCGGATCGCAAAACCTATTTATACTCTCTCCTATTCCATCGGGACTACCTACCAGAAAGGATTTTCGCTTGAGCAATCCGTTTCTTTTGAATATATGCCACACCTCAAAGAAAATCTTCAGGGATATTTCAGTGTTCTTGCTATTGGTAATCTGGATGGGAGCGGCTATCCCAGAGGATTACAGTTTATTCGGCTGGGGATTAAACAGGACAAAATGATGTATGGCATCGCCTCTAATTTTGACCAATTCAACAACGGAAAAAAGACCCTGGAAAATATCGGGGCATTTGTAAAATATAACTTTTAAATAGTATCAGAAAATGAAAAAGAACATTGATTTAGGAATGTTAATCAGCAGAATAGCCATTGGGTTTCCCATGTCAGTTTACGGAATTAATAAGATGATCCATGGCATTGGATTTATCGAAGAGATGATGACCATGCACGGATTGCCTTCTGTCTTTGCTTATGGAGTTTTTGTGGGTGAAATCATAGCTCCGGTAATGCTGATCATTGGGTTCAGGACACGTCTGGCAGGTTTGATCTTTACCACCAATTGTTTCACGGCAACTATTCTGGCGCAGACCACCAATATCTTTAAGCTGAATGAATTCGGAGGCTGGGCTTTGGAATTGTTGGCCATCTACATGTTGATTGGTATAAGCTTTTTCTTTACCGGAGCAGGGAAATATGCAGTTTCTACGAAGAGTAAATGGGATTGATAATGGATCGCCGTTGATTTTTTGCCACGAATACACGAATTTTTTATTCGCATATTCTTAGAATTATTTGTGTATTCGTGGCATAAGAAAAAAATATTTTATACTATACTTTTCTCTCTACGCTTTGGTGGTTATTAATCTACATTTATATACCAGATCTCAGGATATGGTGATCCTCAACATGTCGAAAAAAGTCATGTATAAGCAGATCTTCCTACTCACACCTTGAAATTCATCCTCCAAATAATACACTTCATCCATCCTATTCTACAACATATCCTTTAACACACTGAACAACAGCTTATTGAATAAATATTAAAGTTTCTTTGTGCATTCAAAAAAAGAACGTAATGAAAAAGAAATGGATCATAATGGCTGCAATACTACAGACAGCTCATGCTTTTGCCCAAATAGAATTGAGATCAGAATACCTTCCCCAGCAGAAGTATATTGATGACAATAAAGACAAAACTGATGGAAAAAGCTCAGCATTCACCACCACATTCACCGCAACAGTTCCGGTAAGTGTAAAACCTACCACCTATCATCAGCCTTCTATCTGGGCTGCAACGCTTAATGCTTCCTACACCTCATTCAGCAATGATGGAACAGCAGCTGAGGCATTACCTAAGGAAATGGGTTCGGCAGATCTTGGCGTAATGTACATGACCCCTTTGCACGAGAAACTTATGTTTATTGGAGGCGCTTCAGCCGGCTTCTACTCTACAGATACGGATCTTAAAAAAATAGGCGCGGATCATCTTGTCGTCAATATATATTCTTCATTTATATGGCAGGTTCGTCCTAAAATAAAATTAGGGGTTGCCCTTATTGGAAACAACGCTTTCGACAAACCCATGCTTATCCCTATGCCCTATTTTCAGTACCATAGTGAAAAAAACCGTGGAATGGAATATCATGCAGAGCTGAGTTATAATCCCAAATTTTCTGTGGGATACCGCTTTAATGAGGCTTTTGCTCTACGCATCGTCAACCGGCCGAAGTTTTTCTTTTCTCTTGCTCAAATAGACCGTCAAAAGAAATATTTTGATCATCATTATGTAAGTTTAGGTCTGGAACCTGAATACAGATTCAATAACTGGACAGTCAGCGGAACCTTTGGAGCCAATTTCGGTCGTACCGACCGCTACAGAGACAGGGAACCTTCTCAGTTTCTGAAGTGGGGAAATGCAACTTTTGATCCTTCATTTTATGTTTCTGCCGGGATTAAGTATAACTTTGCAGGCAAAGAAAAATAATCACGAGACAGCACCAATGATAAACTCTCTTTTTAATACCATCACCTATACAACAGCATATGGGCTTTTCTGAAATTTTCCGGAATCAGGAAACAAAAGGTAAAAAGTATGTGATCATACTCTATTACTTTATCGTTACTACGATCTATACGGTATATCAGATCTTCTTTTTCAATACGATCATGCAGAGCAGCATTCTTTCAAAAATCAGTCTTTGGGATAATTTTCTGCTGCAGTTTGTCCTGATCTATCCTATTGTCCTGGTCATGACTTTTCTGGATTATCTGCTGATCAAAGTAATTAATGAGATTACTCCTATGCACACCAGTATGTACAGGCATGCTTCTTCTTTATTTGTAAGCAATATCCTGCTGTGTACACTCTTATATTTTGCATTTAATTTTATTGTCACCGAAATATTCGATGTGGGCATCAAGCAGTCTCTATCCTATAAAGCGGGTCTTATTCTTAATATCACGGCCAATCTGCCTATTCTTCTTATACTTGATCTGTTGTTTTATTTCCAGGCGGAGCGCAAGGCTATTAAAGCCTCTGAAAAAGCAAAACGAGATATGCTCATGTATCAGTATAATGCTCTGAGAGCCCAGGTAAACCCTCATTTTTTGTTCAATTCACTGAATGTACTGTCTTCTCTTATCTATGAAAATCAGGAGCAGGCTAATAAATACACCAAAGCGCTATCTCAGGTATACCGACAGGTATTATCCGTCAGTAAAAAACCTCTGAATACCTTAAAGGAAGAGATGCATTTTTTCCGCCAGTATCTGTTTTTAATGGAAATACGGTTTGAAAACGGGTTTAAGATTGACATTGAACCTGTTGAACCGTGGGAAGATCGTAAACTGGTTGCATTCAGTTTTCAGCTTCTTCTGGAAAATGCGTTCAAGCACAATGTAAGTTCCGCTGCAGATCCTTTATTAATCTATATTTCTGTGGATGAACATGGGGTTTCTTTCAGAAATAGAATATTTTTACGCAATGATATTACCAAAGGAGAAGGAATCGGTTTATCTTTTCTGAATACCCAATACGACCGTTATCATAAAAAACTGAAAATAATGGAGGAACAGGATGAATTTGTTGTTAAAATACCTTTCATAGAATGAAAAAATATTTAATTGTTGAAGATGAACGCCTTGCTTTTTCTGAACTGAAACGAATGGTAGACCGTCTTCGTCCGGATGATCATTTACTGGCAAGAACAGAAAGTGTATTGGAGTCTGTTGAGTTTCTGCAGGAACAAAAGCCTGATTTTATTTTGATGGACATTAGTTTATCAGATGGCAGCTGCTTTGAAATCTTTAACCATATCAAAGTGGAAGTTCCTATTATTTTTACAACTGCTTATGATGAATATGCCATACAGGCATTCAAAGTCAACAGTATAGATTATCTGCTGAAACCTATTTCGGAGGAAGAGCTGGAGCGGGCTCTCATTAAACTTGAAGACCTGCATTTCGACAAAGAACAGAAAGAAATAGGCATCCGCATGGTAGAATCTTCTCTGATGAAAAAGGTTAAAAACAGATTCCTGGTGCATTCCCGTGATGGTTATCTCTACGTAGAATCTAAAAATGTGGCCTATTTCTACAGTGAAGAAAAAGTGGTAATGCTGCATACTTTTGATAATAAACGATATATTGTCAATTATACATTGGATCAGCTTGAAGTACAGCTTACAGAAGATGTCTTTTTTAGAGTTTCCCGAAATTGCATAACCAATATCAAGGCGATAAAAGGGATCAGAAAGGCGGCCAACAGCAGGCTTTCTATTGATTTTGATCCGGAATGTCCTCATGAAATCATCGTAAGCCGTATGCGGGTTCAGAACTTCCTTGAGTGGCTGAATGATGATTAAAACAAAACATCTTGATTTATATGTATCTTTACTATGAATTTAATAAATTATGATGAAGGAAGTAATCGTATATCAAATTGACTCTTTTACAAAGGAAAAATTCAAAGGAAATCCTGCCGGAGTGGTATTGAACGCGGAACATCTTACAGCAGATGAAATGCAGCTTATTGCAAGAGAGCTTAACAATTCTGAAACGGCTTTTGTATTCAGGCCTGAACAGAATGAAAATTTCGATTATCATGTCCGCTATTTTACCCCAACTACAGAAGTTCCTATCTGTGGACATGCCACCATTGGTGCTCTTTATGCCAAAGCTATTGAAGATCAGTTGGATTCATGCACGATTACAATTAATACGCAGGTTGGAGTTTTACCCATTGATATTGTCAGAAAGAATCATGATTACCAGATTACCATGACTCAGGGTGCCTTTAGTCTGAGCTCTCCTTTTGAATCTTTAATTACCGGAAATATCATTCAGGCACTGGGATTGCAAATGGAAGATCTGGATGAAAAATGCCCTGTACAAATCGCTTCTACCGGCCATTCTAAAGTGATGATTGGTATTAAAAGCAGATCTGTTTTAAATCAATTAACTCCCAATTTTGATTATTTGGCTAATCTCAGCAAAGAAATCAAGTGCAATGGTTATTTTGTTTTTACCTTCGATTCTGATGATGAACAAGTGCTGACTTACGGGAGAATGTTTGCCCCGGCAATTGGAATATCGGAGGATCCTGTTACCGGAAATGCAAACGGACCTTTAGGCGGTTACCTCGTTCAGAATAAAATTGCAGACGTTTCTGACGGAACGTTTGAATTTATTGGAAGACAGGGTGAGACCCTCAACAGGATTGGAGAAATGAAAGTTGAGGTGAATGTAGCTGATCATCTTCCCCAGACCATCAGAATTACGGGTGATGCTGTAAGTGTATTCCGTACAGTAATGCACATCTGAGTTCACAATTCCGCCTGATTTTCACAACGCTTCCCCATTCGTATTTTCAAGTTTTTTACGATAGTTTTTGGGGGTTTCTCCTGTTTTGGTTCTGAAGAGATAGGAGAAATGGGAGAAATTCAGAAATCCAAGCTCAAAAGCAATCTCCTTGATCGATTTACTGGAACTATGAAGCAAATTTTTGGCTTCCAGAATGATTCTTTCTTTAATAAACTCAAGCGGAGAAATCTGATATTGTTTTCTACAGATCACGCCCAGATAATTGGGTGTAATGCATAATTCATCAGCATAAAAAGACACATTTTTCTGGGTTTTATAATATTTATCAACCAACATATGAAAACGGAAAGCAAGATTATCCGGAGCACTTAATGCTTTATTCCCATAAGCATGTTCTACCCAGAGATTGATAATGAGTGCCAAAAGACGAACCCTTGCATTAATAAGTTCAGGGAACACAACATCCGCAGCTATTTCTTTCCTGATCGCATTAAATTCCAGGCTGAATCTATGATATGTTTCATCATCGGGCTGTATCATTTCATATTTGCTGTATGAAGAAAAGGTGAATTTAAGCGTGGGTGAAAAGGTTTTAAGAATCGCATCATTAATGATCAGCCTTCTTCCCACCGTACCTGGAGCCAGTTCCCATTTGTATTCTCTCTTCGGAAGATGTATAAACAACTGCTGCGCTTTTAAATGGTACTGATTAAGCCCCGTCGTACATTTCCCACCATCACATTGGTCCAGTAAGATAATCGTAAAACAGTTCTCCGGGAAAAAATTCAGCGAGTCTCCACTGATCTCGTCCTGGAAAACAACATCAATCCCTTTATTAAATACCTCCTCTACTGAATTTTTATTAATCAGTTCTTTATCTATTATCATACGATTCCTTTTCAATACACCAATGAAAATGCTGCCCACTAATTTATAAAATTACCACATATTCTGTTTTCTCTGAATATCATAAATATTATGATCTGTTTTTGCAGCGTGCAAAGATACATTCTTCTGATTCGTCCGGAAATATCAGAAACCGTGACAAGAATATCCTGTTTCCTATTATTCAGAATCAATAAAATCACAAGAAAGCACCTCTATTACCCTATCCTTCTTATTTTTAAAGCTTATCAACCTTATTTTAAGATCAGATTTTCAATACTGATATTTTTGGCTTTTCGTGAAAACAATAAGTATATTTGTGTAAGGTTCTTTTGCCTTTATCTCCATATGTTAACAGACAAATTCGGAAGACATATCACTTATCTTAGGTTAGCTGTTGTTGACCGATGCAACCTCCGATGTACTTATTGTATGCCGGAAAAGGGCCTCGACTGGATCAAGCAGGACGACCTGATGACTGATGCGGAAATGCTCAGGATATGTTCAGTATTTACAGATCTTGGTATAGATAAGATCAGAATAACGGGTGGTGAGCCTTTCGTAAGGAAAAACTGCATTGATCTTATTGAAAAAATATCGCACCTCAAGGGGCTTACAGATCTCAGCATCACTACCAACGGACTTCTTACTGAACAATATATTCCTCAGCTTAAAGAATTTGGAATTAAATCGGTCAACCTTAGTCTTGATACTTTGGATAAAGAACGTTTTTTCAAAATAACCCGCCGAAACAGCTTTGATAAAGTGATGAAAACCCTCGAAGGTTTGTTAAAACACGATATTAAGGTAAAGATCAACACGGTTGTGATGGAAAATCAGAACATAGAGGATATTATTCCTTTGGTTCAGCTTACCAAAGAACTTCCTGTAGATGTACGTTTTATTGAAGAAATGCCCTTCAATGGAAATAACGAGGCGGAAATAGCCCTGAAGTGGAACCACCCTCAAATCTATAGTTACATCAAAGATTATTTTCCAGAGATACAGAAAGCCGAAGACCCGAAAAGCTCAACCTCTTACCATTATAAAATACCTGGTTTTGCAGGAGATATAGGCATTATTGCAGCCTATACCCGTTCATTCTGCGGAGACTGCAACAGAATCCGGATTACGCCTTCAGGCATATTAAGGACCTGTCTCTATGAAGGAGGCGGAATTAATTTAAAAGATAAAATCCGCTCGGGAATGTCCGATGAAGCGCTTAAAAATATTATTATCAACAGTATACATCATAAACCCAAAGACGGATGGGAAGCGGAACAACTAAGTCTCACAGCTTCGTCTATTCATCAGTCAATGGCTACAATAGGAGGATAATTATGGAAATGATCACCGTACAACAGGCAGAAAATATCATTCTTTCCCAAACGAAAGATTTTGGAAAAGAACAGATTTCTTATGAAGATACGTTAGGAAGAATTCTGGCTGAAGATCTTACTGCAGACCGGGATTTACCTCCTTTCGACAGACCTACTGTAGATGGAATTGCAATCCGCTACACTGCCTATGAAAAAGGAATCCGTTCTTTTGTTGTTAAAACCATACAATCTGCCGGAGAACCTTCCCAATCTATTGATTCAGAAACAGAATGTATAGAAATCATGACCGGGGCTGCTCTGGATCATTCAGTGGATACGGTGATCCGCTATGAAGATATAACGATACATAACGGGATCGCCAATATTCTCATTGACATAAAAAAAGGACAAAATATCCATCTGAAAGGCAGAGATAAAAAAGAAGGTGAAGTCCTGGTAAAAGCCAATCAGGTCATTACTCCCGCCATTATTGGAATTGCTTCTTCTATTGGCAAAATCTCTGTTTATGTAAAAAAACTGCCGAAGGTTATTATCATTTCCACCGGAGATGAAATGGTAAGTGCCGAATCTGTTCCAAGCCCTTATCAACTGAGACGCTCCAACGGAATTACCATACAATCCGTCCTGAAAAAATACCATATTGAAGCAGATACTCTTCATCTGAATGACAATTATGATGAAATCAGAAAAGAACTTTCCCGCTGTATCCATGAATATGACGTACTTCTGATGAGCGGCGGAGTATCTATGGGAAAATTTGATTACCTGCCTAAGGTCTGTGAAGAACTGGGCATAGAAAAGCTTTTTCATAAGATAAAGCAAAGACCGGGAAAACCATTTTGGTTTGGGAAAAATCAGGATCAAAAGCTTGTTTTTGCCTTTCCGGGAAATCCTGTTTCAGTGTTTATGTGCCTGCATAGGTATTTTATTCCCTGGCTGGAAAAATCTTTAGATATTTCAGGAAACTCGCCCCAGTTTGCGGTTTTACAAAATGATATTGAAGTTCCCTTTGCCCTCCAGTATTTTACACAGGTGAAACTCAGGAGTAACCCATTGGGACAACTTACAGCCGAATCAGTGAATACGAATGGGTCTGGAGACTTTTCCCATCTTGCAGATACTGATGCTTTTATGGAGCTTCCTTTGGAACAGAAAAGTTTTAAAAAAGGAGAAGTCTACAAAATATGGAAGTATAACGATAAATAATCACCACAGATTAACGAAGAAAATATAACCTTAAAAATTAGTGCATTTGTGCCCAGAAAACATCCACATTTGTGGGGCTAAAAAAGAATATATGTCAGAATTCACTCATCTTAATAAAAACGGTCAGCCTGCTATTGTAGATGTTGGCAGTAAGAAAATCACTCACAGAAAAGCTGTTGCGCAGGCTGTTATTTCTCTTCCCGAAAATGTATTGACAGCATTGAAAGAAGGTGATTTCAAAACCAAAAAAGGTTCAGTATTTCAAATTGCTATTATCGCCGGAATTATGGGCGCTAAAAAAACAAGTGAGCTGATCCCTCTTTGCCACCCTTTAGGGCTTGATAATTGTAATCTGCAGATAGAACTGAATGATCATCATGAAATCGTTATTGAATGTACTGCCAGTATTGAAGCCAAAACCGGTGTTGAAATGGAAGCATTGACAGGAGCATCTGTTGCTGCATTGACCATTTATGACATGTGCAAAGCACTGAGCCAAGATATTGTGATTAAAGAAATTAAATTAATAGAAAAAACAGGGGGAAAAAATGATTTCAGAAGAGCATAATACAGTTCCACGATTAAATGGTCTCGTTCTCACCGGCGGAAAAAGCGTAAGAATGGGGAAAGCTAAAGATCTCCTTCACTGGCATGGAAAGGAACAGCGTTATTTTGCAGCAGATCTCCTAGCCCCGTTTTGTGATGAGGTCTTCATTTCCTGCAGACAGGATCAGTTGGAGCATTTTGACCCCAATTATAATGCCCTTACCGATACTTTTCTGAATATGGGACCGTTTGGTGGTATTCTTTCAGCATTGCGAGCCCAAAGAGATAAGGCGTGGCTGGTAGTGGCCTGCGATCTTCCTCTGCTGGATAAAAAATCTTTGGAATTTTTGTTACAATCACGAAATCCTGAAAAGGTGGCTACTACTTATGAAAGTCCTTTTGACGGATTGCCGGAGCCTTTGATTACTATTTGGGAGCCTAAAAGTTATCCTTTGCTGCTGAATTTTTTGGGAATCGGGAATACCTGTCCTCGGAAAGTGCTGATCAATAGTGATACGCTTATGCTGAAACCGGATAACCCGGATGCTTTAATGAATGTGAATACTCCGGAAGATGCTGAAAAGGCAAAGCAGATACTGAAACGCTGATTGTGAACAAAGGAATTAATGAACGGTAGCTTTGTTGGAAAACGCTAAGGCGCAAGTTTTTTATCTTCTAAGGGGTTTTAAGGCGCAAAGATTTTATCTCCGATAAAATTGAGTGTGGAATATGTAAATATTGATTGAAAATATGCAAATGCTGGATAATTGGCGAGAGGGTAATAATTGCCACGGATGCACGAATAATCTTCTTTAGGGATACAATTAAACGCATATAATTTATTAGTGTATTAGTGGCAGAAAAAAAATAACGGAATAGAAACTATTATGAATACATCATTTGAACGTTATCAGTGTCAGATTGCTTTGCCAGGATTTGGTATTGCGTCTCAGGAACTGCTTAGTAATGCTAAAGTTCTTATTGTAGGAATGGGAGGTCTCGGATGTCCTGCTGCCCAATACCTTGCCTCTTCCGGTGTAGGTACTATTGGTATTGCAGATGATGATATTGTTTCTGAAAGTAATCTTCATCGCCAAATCCTATACAGCCCTGATGACTTGGGTGCCTATAAAGTGGATATTGCTACAAAAAAATTACAACAGCAGAATCCTTCTGTTACTGTCATTCCCTATCGGGTAAGAATTAGTTCGTCTAATGTGATGGAACTGATCTCGGAATTTGATCTGATCATTGAAGGAACGGATAATTTTGAGACCAAATGTCTTCTGAATGATGCCTGTGTATTAGCCGGGAAACCTCTCGTTTATGGTGCCATCTATCAACATGAAGGCCAGGTAAGCATCTGGAATATATTACAAAAAGACGGCAGCTATTCTCCTAATTACCGTGATGTTTTCCCCAATGCTGAAGAATCTCAGGTTCCTAACTGCAGAGAAGGCGGCGTGGTCCCTACTCTCGCTGGAATCGTGGGTTGTATGCAGGCCAATGAAGCTATAAAATACCTCATCGGATCTGAAGAAACTTTAGCAGGTAAGCTTTGGATGATGAACTTAATGAGTGGCAAGACACAGATTATCAAGCTCAAAAAAACTTCGGTGCAGATTACGGATCTCCCTCAGACTATTCCACTCATCAATTTTGAAGATTTTGAACGGAATCAGATCAATTTTGAAATGATAGATGTCCGTACAAAAGAGGAACACGTACGTTTTAATATTGGCGGAAAAAATATCCAATTGGATGAACTGGAGGATCACTACCCTTTTATTTCTTTGGTTTCAAATCCTATAGTGGTGTACTGCCAATCCGGTAAACGAAGTATGGAAGCGGTCAGAAGAATTAAAAATAAATTTCCTGAGAAGGAAGTATTTTCTCTGAAAAACGGAATCAGTGAAATACGACGATAACTTTTTTAACAACAGACCTGAGATTCTATGAAGCCATTTTTTTAACACTTAAGTTCACTTTAGGAGTTTTACAATGATACTGGTGAGAAGAACACATAAGAGGAAAACCAAACATTTTCAAAAACTAAAGTGTACTTTAATATTCAGAAAGCTTGTTACTTATAATAACTAAAGTGTCAAAAAAATTATCAATCAAATAAACTGGCATCTGAATAGAAAACCTTCCCATTGCTAATCCTTGCAGGTGCTGTGTAAGGGTGCTCTTCCATTTTACTTTTACTCATAATATGCTCCACATCCCATCCTTTTACTTTAAGATCATCAGAAATCATGGATCTGTGGCAGCTCCACCATACGGCTTCTGAGCACATAAAAGCAGTGGTCTTTTTCATCGCAATACTTTCGAGTTTTTCAACAGCCTTGGTAAATTCTTCTGTCTGCATATAATCAGCGTACCCACGGAAGGACTCGTTTCTCCATCGGCTATTGACAGAGTTGGGCTGAACTTTTCTCCGTCCTCCCAATGTTTCGAAATGAATGTATTCTATATGATTTTCCGGCAATATCTTTTCCAGATTTTCTTTACTGAACCACGGATACCTCTTTGAGCCTACAAACCGCCGTACATCAGCAAGAACTTCAATCTTAAATGATTTCAGCATTTCCAGAAATTCTTCCAGAGAATGAGTAGAATGTCCAATGGTATAAATAACCGGTTTTTCCAAAGACTCCATACGTTAATTATGATATTATCAGTCTATAATCGTCTGTTTTACTTTCTGAGATTCAGCAATGTTCTCTCCTGCCATTTCATGAATGGTTTCATCAATCATCACAGACATCGTGTTCAGAGCCAGATCATTGGCTTCTGTACCAAACGGTTCTTCAATCTCGTCTGCAATTGCTTCAAATGCCACAAAGGTATAGGCAACAAATACGACAATAAGCGGTGTAAACCACCTCAGCGAATCTACCAATCCAAAAGGTAAAAGGAAACAATAAATATAAACGGTACGATGCAGTAAAACACGATAGCTGTAAGGAAGCGGTGTGGAAATAATTCTTTCACATCCTCCTAGAATATCTGATAATTTATCAAAATTTTCATCAAAACGGGCCTGTTGGATGGAATCTATGCAGCCTTCATCTTTCGCTTTTTGTACCCATTCGCCCAATAACCTCATAATGACCGCTGGTTTATATTTTGCTGCGACAACTGTTTTTAACTGATCTTCATTAAGTCTTTGTTTTAAATCATCATAAGCATCTGTACCTCTCAGCTGATGTTTTAATGCAAAAATAAAGGCTCCCAGCAATTGAATAAATTCAGTGGCAGAAACATTGCTTTCTTTTACATTTTTTAAGGTTAAAGCCTGTCGGGTCAATGACCGTGCGGTATTCAACAAAGCTCCCCATAATTTACGGCCTTCCCAAAACCTGTCATAACTGGCATTATTCCGGAACCCCAGAAACAGGGCGAGTACAAAACCAAATAAAGTCAGCGGTGCCGGATTAAGCGGAATTTTAAAGGAAAAAATAACACCTCGCAGGTATACTACCCCCAGTGACAAAACAAAAAGCAAGAGAAGACGTGGCAGCAGTCCGGGTAATACTGAGCCATGCCAGACAAAAAGCATTTTAAACCAATGTTCCTTCTTCCTTATAATCATACTTTATGAAAAGCTTTTATGTTACAATTTATTTCCTGATCTGGCCTATCACTAAAGATTCCAGCTGATAGGAACTGCGCGCAGGCTTTTTCTCGCCTTCAGCCACAATACGGAGCGGACCTTTCGATTCAGACAGAGGTTTCCCATCTACAGTATCTGCAACAATGACATTTTTATCTGCAATAGAAACATCCAGCTCTGCTAAAGAAAACAAAACCTGATACCCGTCTGTACATTTTGCCAGCAAATATTTTGACATATTCTCTCCATGAAGTTCTTTACCGGACGGAGCTCCTGCTTTTGCAAGAATATCCTGAACAGAGACTCCCTTATAAATATGAATACTTCCATCTTTATCCTTCAATGAGGCTTCTTTTCTTGGCATCTTTGATAAATCGGTCAGACTCAGCTCTAAAGGATTGGGAACTTCCCCACTTACTTTAAGTTTAAATCCGGATTGACAGAACGCCCAGCCGGAAATCAGCAAAAGGGTTACAGGCAGTATTTTTTTCATAGAACAATATAAGAATAAATTATGGTCTTTGAATGGCTCCCTTATATAGCATTTCATCTACTTTTTTATAGACTTCGGGATCATGTTTTTTAATTTTTATTTTCACATATTTGGAAGCCGGCATATTGCTTTCCTTCACCACGTTGTTGACGGATACCAAAACATTAGTTTCCGGGAAATAGGTGACTGTATTTTTTTCCGGGATCTGATAGGAAACAATGATAAACAAAGGGGCTACTCTTTCAATACCATCGTCATAATTGTACAGATCTACTTTATCTCCGGCTTTAAATCCGGCTTTATCAATATCTTTCTGATTCATAAATATAACCCGGCGTTCATTTTTAATTCCACGGTAACGGTCATCTAATCCATAAATAGTGGTATTAAACTGGTCGTGAGTACGGGTTGTTGCCATCATATATTCATCGGAAGCAAGCGTATTATCTGGTATTTCCGTTAATGTAAACGGAGCACGTCCGCCAAGTTCTTTTGAAAAGCTTTGCTCGTCTCTTGCTGCATTGGGAAGATAAAATCCTCCTTTCTGCCGGGCACGGACGTTATAATCTGTAAAACCGGGAATACATTGTTCAATATCATCTCTTACGGCATCATAACTGTCATGGAAACGCTGCCAATTCACTACGGAACGGTCTCCCAACGTTGCCATAGCCATACGGCATACGATCTGAGTTTCGTTAATCAGATTATCTGAAACGGCATCCAGCATTCCTTTTGAACTCTGGACCACCCCCATTGAATTTTCTGTCGTAATGATCTGTATTTCGCCATTGACAATGTCTTTATCACTACGTCCATAAGTTGGGAGAATCAAGGCTTCTTTCCCATGAACAAGATGTCCTCTGTTCAGCTTTGTGGAAACACATACCAATAGATTCAGCTTCCTTAATGCATTTGCCGTATAAGTAGTGTCTGGAGTTGCAGAGATAAAATTCCCGCCCATACAAAACATTACTTTTATTTTTTCTTCGTGGATAGCTTTTATAGCACGTACCACATCATATCCATGTTTGCGGGGAACTTTGAAACCATAGAAATTTTCAAGACGATCAAGCTGTTCTTCTGTAGGTTTTTCATCAATCATCATGGTTCTGTTCCCCTGAACATTGCTATGACCACGTACCGGGCAAACTCCGGCTCCTGGCTTACCTATACTTCCTTTAAGTAAAAGAATATTCAGGATCTCTCTGATCATATCCACCCCGTTAGGCTGCTGGGTAAGTCCCATTCCCCAACTGATAATGATACGTTTTTTGAATGCGATCATTTCTGCAGCCTGATAAAGTGCTTCTTTAGCCACTCCGGAAAGGTCTGCCAGCTCATCCAGTTTATAATGATCAAACTGTTTCATAAAGTCTTCGTACCCTACCGTTTTATCTTTAATAAAATCTTGATCAAAGACTTTACCCGGATTTTTATTTTCAAATTCAATTAAAAGGAGTTCCAGTGCCTTTAATAAAGCCATATCCCCATTGATCTTTACAGGTAAATAAAGATCTGCCAGCTGCACACCGCCTGTGAGAATTTCCTTCACACTCTGAGGGTTGATAAATCCCATCAAACCAGCTTCCGGTAATGGATTAATGGCAATAATTTTAGCACCGTTCTTTTTGCCTTTCGCCAAAGCACTCATCATTCTTGGTGCATTGGTTCCCGGGTTTTGTCCGATGATTATAATGACTTCTGCGTCATAGAAATCTTCCAGGGTTACCGTACCCTTTCCTATTCCAATGGTTGGACGTAAAGCAGAGCCAGAAGTTTCATGGCACATATTGGAACAGTCGGGCATATTATTGGTCCCGAATTCTTTGGCAAACAACTGATATACAAACGAGGCTTCATTACTGGTTCGTCCTGAAGTATAAAAAGCGGCTTCATCCGGAGATTCCAGTGCATTGAAATGTTCTGCTATTTTTTTAAAGGCATTATCCCAGCTGATCGGTTCATAATGAGTAGCTCCCGGAGCCAGATACATAGGATCGGTAAGCCGCCCCATTTTTCCAATCTGATAATCATCCAGCTTAGCGAGGTCATACACCGAATTTTGTTTGAAAAACTCTGGGGTCACTCTTTTGGTGGTTGCCTCTTCTGCAAGTGCTTTGGCTCCATTTTCGCAGTATTCACCGAGAACGGAGCGCTCGTCATCGGGATCCGGCCATGCACAGCTCGGGCAATCGAAACCACCCATCTGATTCATTTTGAACAGGGCTCTCATTCCCCGGACAGGAGTCTTTTCTTCAAATAAATCACTAAAAGCAGCCATCACTGCAGGCACTCCTGCGGCGGCTTTTTCAACGTGTGTCAGCTTAAGGTCAAGTAAAGTAAAAGGATTCTCAGCATTCGGTTCTCTGCGGATTTCTTTTTCTACTTTCTTTTTGTTATGTTCTTCCATAGCCTTTTATTTTGTAAAGTGATCAACATTTAAGATTGGGATTCGGATAGTTATCGCTTTGGTCTTCCATTGTATTATCTATGCATACAAAATCTTTTTCCACCAAAAGCTTCACAAGACCTACCTGCCCGTCGAATCCTACAATATCTGTAGAAACCAGTTCTGCCACCATTTCTTCCGGCATTTTCATGACAATTTTATTTTCAATGAAGGCTGCAGAAAGAACTTTATCATTGGTTTTCTCAATAGCATAGATGAAAGGTCTGTCTACAAATTCAGTGAAGCTGGAAACGATGCCGTTTTTTCCTAATTCTGAAACCTCCGACTGGGTTAAACGGAATCTGATGGAGTTGTCTTTTATTCTTATTTTCATTTTTTATGCCTGTTTTTATTATTTTTCAATTATTCTGTGGAAGCTGCTCTCATTGTAGATATTAAAACGGTTATCCCGAAGAAATCCCAATAAGGTCATATCAAATTCTTTTGCCAGATCTACCGCCAGGCTGGATGGTGCTCCTATTGCTGCTACCACTGAAATTCCAGCCATTGCTGCTTTCTGAATAAGTTCAAAACTGGCCCTTCCACTGAGCACCAAAATCTTATCTTTCAGAGGGAGCTGCCCTGTGAATAAAGCATGTCCGATCAGTTTATCCAGTGCATTGTGTCTTCCTACATCCTCCCGTAAAGCCAGCAATTGACCTTCAAAATCGAAGATCCCGGAAGCATGAATACCTCCTGTAGCACTGAAGTTGTTTTGAAAAGACTGCAAATTTCCAGATAAACGGTATAAAATTTCAAATGATAATGTATGCTGCTCCCGGTCGATATGTTGAAAAGCACTTACGGTTTTTATGGATTCAATAGACCCTTTTCCGCAGACGCCACAGCTGGATGTTGTATAAAAGTTTCTGTCGGCATTTTTGAGTTGGGGTACAAAATCCTCAGCCAATTCTACTTCGATAATATTATCTCTGTTTCTGGAGCATTCTGCCTGGGAATGACCGATATTTTGTATTTGGTCATAACTGGAAATGATCCCTTCTGTGAATAGAAAACCTGCTGCCAACTCCTTATCATTACCGGGAGTTCTCATAGTAACGGATATATTTTTACTTTCCCTATGTTCATTTGAACCATAAGAAATCCTGATCTCCAGCGGCTCTTCTACAGAAAGATCATCAGTGTAAGGGAAGCTCTCGTTTCCTTTTACCTTGACAATTTCTATTTTCTGTACAGATTTGTTTTCTAAGGTATTGGTTTTCATATCTGAATAATCTGGCATAGTAAATATACGAATTTTCGTTCTTTCATTACGGATGGGCAGAAACCCATTCTTCACCATCTTCAAAAATTTCTTTTTTCCATATGGGAACCGTCTGTTTTATGGTATCGATTACATAACGGCAGGCATCAAAAACGGCATTGCGATGTCCGTCACTTACCACAATTATTACCGCAGCATCCCCGGGCACCAAAATTCCTGTACGGTGATGAACGACAATATTGCGCACAGAAAATTTAATTACAGCCTGATCAACGATCTTTTTTATTTCTTTAACTGCCATAGATTCATAACATTCGTATTCCAGGCGGACTACAGGTTTATTTTGAGTGACGTTACGAACGGTTCCTATAAATGTTGCTATTCCTCCACTGCTCAGATCCTGAGATAGGGTAAGGCATTCGTTGATACTTAATGGTTGGTCTGTTATTTTAATATTAGTCATTTCTTTTTAGGTGTGGGTCCACAGAATATTTTATTTTTTTTGCCACTAATGCACGAATTTTTTTGTGTTTTTTTATTTTTTACCCACCACTTACCGGAGGAATGATGGCTATTTCATCTGTACTTGTAATCATCTGATTGTCCTCTGCATATTCCTCATTCACTGCGATGAAATAGGACTTTAGTTTGACAAGCGGTGGAAAGTCCTTTTCCAGCATTTCTTTCAGTTGTATGACATTCAGCCCTTCCTGGACTTCCAGTTCTTTTTCTGATGTTCCAAGAATATCTTTCGTTATTCCAAAAGCCAATATTTTAATTTTCATTTCTATTTTTTTAATCTACCAATATTTCATTAAAACGTTTATTCCGGCTACCAGAACAAGGATGGCCGTCATTCTTTTAATCACCAAAGGATTCCATTTCAGAGACATTCTGGAGCCGATCTGTCCGCCGATCAAGACTGCCATACATAAGCTTAGAATCCTGAAATAATCCATATCTACCGATAGTTTGGAAAGTTGTCCAAAAATACCTGACACAGAATTAACCAAAATAAAAACACTGGAAGTTGCTGCAATTTTCCTCGGAGTATCCCATTTCATCAGATTTAAAAGTGGGGAAAGAAAAATTCCGCCTCCAATTCCCACTAATCCGGATAAAAAACCAATTCCACCTCCTAAAAAGCTATTTCCCAATACTGCAGACCGGGATTCCTGTGATAATTTCTGCTCGTTTTTCGTCTCTGTTCTGATCCATAATAATACTGCTGCGATGATCAGGGTGACTCCTAAAATCAGAAAGAAGGTTTCCTGACTTATCTTCAATACTGCTCCCAGATACGCCATAGGAACACTCACTAAAGTAATGGGGACTACTTTTTTCCAGTCGATCTGTTTATTTTTAATATAAATATAAACCCCACCCACTACCACAATGACATTGCAGATAAGGGCCGTAAGACGTATTTCCTGATAAGGAAGATTATACATAGCCAGTACTGCAAGGTAACTGGAGCCCCCACCAAATCCTACTGATGAATAGACAAATGCAATGATCAAAAAGAACAGAAAAATCTCCCAATGCCCCATATTATTTTATTGAAGGTTTATTTCATTACAATAATACTCATTTTGTAGTTTGGTTAGGCTCGGAAAATGTAAAAGTCTCTACAGTGATTTGTGAAAAAAATGTCATAAATTGTTTATCTCAAGAATAAAATGAGGTGATCCCATTATCATTTATTAAATTTGATTCATTAGAAATCGTAAAAATGCCAGTAAACGAAACACAAAAAAATATGAATTCTCAAAACGTTACCGACTATCCTAACAACAACACGTATTTTCTGGTCTGGAACTTCAAACAGAATGCAGACCCTGCTCAAATAAAATCTGTTTTCCAGAGAATCTGTGCTTTGGTCACCAACCTGAATAATTCTGCCCTGGACCGTTTTCCAAACTCAAAAGCGAGCTGTGTAATGGGCATTGGATATGAAGCCTGGTCACAACTGGAACTGCCTACTCCACTTCCTAAAGAATTTAAAAAATTTGAAGAGATAAAAGGCAGTAAGCATACTGCTGTAAGTACGAGAGGAGATCTCCATTTTCATATCCGTTCTGATGAAAAAAGTCTGGCGTATGATATGTCTTCTACTATTTCTGATTTTATGACAGAAATTGCTGATGCTGTGGTGGAAGTTCAGGGATTCCGGTATTGGGACAGCAGATCGATCTTAGGTTTTGTAGATGGTACGGAGAATCCGCACGGAAAAGACCGTGATTATTTTGCAATCATCGGCGATACAGATCCTCAGTATGAAGGCGGAAGCTATCTTTTTGTACAAAAGTATCTTCACAATATGACTGCCTGGAAATCTCTTTCCATAGAAGATCAGGAAAAAGTGATCGGAAGATCAAAAGAACAGGACATCGAAATGGATGATGAGGTAAAGCCTAAAAACTCCCATATTGCATTAGCCAATGTAGGGGATGATTTCAAAGTGGTGAGGGACAATATGCCTTTCGGAAATGTTTCTACCAATGAAATGGGAACTTATTTTATCTGCTACGCCAGCACTTTCAGTACGGTAGAAAAAATGCTCACCAATATGTTTATCGGTGATCCTGCAGGAAATTATGACCGCATACTGGATTTCAGTACCGCTCAAACGGGCACCTTATTCTTTGTGCCTTCTGCTGATATGCTGGACGATTTTTCTTCATAAAATTATTTTATACAATAACATAAATGGGCCGCTTCAAAGAAAGCAGCCCATTTTTAATTCAGTTTATTCTCTTAAAATAGCTTCAGTCTGTATTTCTTCTCTGTACAATACATTCTTCAGTTTATCTTTATGTACCTGCACAAGATCTCCATCCCGAATTTTATGTTTCTTCTGTAAAGGTTTTTCGTGAACGAAAATAGCGTTGGCTTCTATCAATTGGTTCAGTTTGCCTGATGAAAGGTTCAGGCAGGTTCTGATCACTGTCGATAATCTGAGGTTAAACTCGAAAAGGCATCTGATTTTGAAGTTCAGCATTTCACCATCAGAAGCAATCATCTCTTCCACCGGAATCTTATCAAACTGTATTTCATATTCTACACTGTCTAAATCTGCCTCTGCATTATTTTTCCGTCTTGTTTCGAAGGAAAATGCATATTCCCAGGCCAGGTCTGCATTATTCTCAGAAAGTTTATTGAAAATGTCCTTACTGATAGATTCTGTCCGGATTCTGGAAAACAGGGTCATATTGTATCGGTTGTTGCATTTTACACATCGGTAAATTAACCAGACATCAATATTCTTTTTTTGGGCATTCAGTCTGAATTTGTCACTGCATTGAAATCTGTTGCTGTCACAGTGGTTGCATTTCTTCTTTAAAAGGGGGGTATTTTGCGTTTTCACCTCCCATATATACTCTATACTCATTATAATTTGTGCTTAATATTCTTTAGTAATTTTTTACCTATTATTCACACATTACACAAGTCTATACAACTATTGAAAAGCCTCTTTTATTCCCAATCTGATCGGTAAAAACCATCAAAACAGAAATAGCAGACAACTGCCCATCTTGGTCATGCGAAAAAATAATAGGATGAAATGAAAACCTGTTCGGGTAGACTTACCCAAACGAAAGAATAATTAGCCTATGGTTTGTGAAGGCTAATATTAAGCTATAATAAGTTTAAGAGTTGTTCTCAAAACAAATACTTTACTTGGTTGGGATAAAAGTAGGAAAATTTTAAATACAACATGGTTTTTATTTTCCCCAATGCCTCTCATTAAATATAATAGTGTTGATAAAACCAAATATTTTTTCTTAATTTTAAAAGAATAAAAACTAAATAATTACCATTTCTGAAATTCAGATACATCTTAAAATACCCATTCTATATCGCTAATTTTATAACTGGATTAATAACTACAACCATGAAATATTGTATACAAGAAGAACATCACAAACATTTGATCATACTTATCCATGGTCTTAACGGGGATGAAAGTACCTGGAAGGGAACCAACGAAAGATTTGTGGAGGTATTATCTAAGAATGATTTAATCCAGGAAAACTTTGACCTTGCTTTGTTTACTTATGGTACAAAGATTTTCGAAGTAAGTGGGTTTTCAAAAATCAGCAGTACAATAAAAGGTTTTATAAAAAACCAGCCTGGTGAAGATATAGAAAAGTTTAATGTAGGAATCGAGTCTATCTCAAGACCGCTAGATACAGAAATCTCTGAAGTCTCTGGAAAATATGATTCTATTACTCTGATTACGCATAGTATGGGAGGATTGGTTGCTAAAAGTGCCATGACATGGCTGGATGAGAAAGTCCGTCAAAAAATAAAATTATTGATCTCCCTTTCTGTCCCTCATATTGGTGCTCCTCTTGCGAATCCCGGATCAAAAATTTTACTAAAAAACCTACAGATAAAAGATCTTAAGGTATTGGGGGCTTTCACAACGCAATTAAATGAGAGATTCGGCCGTTTAACTCATTTACCTAAAATGATTTATCAAAGTGGAAATCAAGATACTGTAGTCCCACGGGGAGCAGCTATTCCGCCTCATACTCCAGGGGAATGTATCATCAATACTGCGGATAATCATTTTTCTGTTTTACTGATTAAAGACAGCAAAAACAATATTGTTTTCAATAGAATTATTAATGAGCTAAATTTGCTTTTGCAATCATTTAACTCGGTTGTGGTAGCTGTAGTGCAAAATACCCCATTTGGTTTTCTGATAGAAACAATGGCTGCTAAATTCAATATTAGCATAGATTTCAGCTGTTTCACAGAAGAAGAACTATCTGCAAAACTCAGAGCTGACACTGTAAATAGCCTGACCGTTGAAGACTTCTTTCTTAAACTTAGAAATTTATCCATCACTCCAATACCACCATACACTGTAAAAAAAGAAGCAGGGAGTAATCCTCCTATTTATAAATTTAATAAAACTAATATATCATGAGTAACGAATGTAAATGTACCCATCCTGACGGTGGTGGTATAAAATGTCCGTCCCAACATCTTGCAATATGCATAAGAGAAAGAGACAAAGAATGTTACGGAGACTGTATTCCTATACCTTCAAATTACAGGATGTCTGCAAGTGACTTTAGTTTATGGCTGATTGAAATGATTACCCAGTCGGTCGATCAATATGCTCAGGAGCATTATAGTAAACTGATTACCAGATTCCCACTCAAAAGATCTTCTGAAAACCTACAAGGACAAGGTGGAAGAATGACATTTCGTATTAATAATTTTGTAAATATATATGTACGCTTTTCCTATGATCTTCCCGAAGAAGGCCCAGAAGGATTATATCAAACTTTTAATGTTCATTAGCAATACCTTATAACAAACAGTACGGATCAATTGATCTGCACTATTAAATGGGAAATGACATCTCTTATCTGGAATTGTTTTTATATATTGGGCTCAATTAATGATTCCATGAAAATCAAAAACCTGACTCAACGTCTGCTGGTAACCGTATTATTATCTTTTGGGAACTTATGCTTTGCCCAAAATCCCTATCATAAAGATTTTAATGAATTCTGGTCAGACCTCAATGATCATTATGCCTATATGGATCAGCAACAGATCAACTGGAATAAGGTCAGAGAAATTTATGAACCGCAATCAGAGAAAATTACTAATCAACAGGAGTTTATCCAACTGCTTGAAAAGGTATTGAATGAGCTTTACAATGGTCACTCTTCTCTGAATACCAATTTAAATACCTCCAACAGGCTGGTCCCTTCCGGCTCTGATCTCTATGTTGAAAAAACAGAGGGTAAATATATTATAAAAGATCTGAGAAAGGGCTTTGGTGCTGATCTGGCAGGTTTAAAAATCGGAATGGAGCTTAGTAAGTTCAATGGAAAACCTATCGGGCCACAATTGAAGCCGTTTTTACCCAGATTTACAGATACACCCAACCCAAAAATGCAGCAATATGCCCTTGATATGCTTTTTGCCGGCACTCATGATGTAAAAAGAGAAATCACAGCTTTTGTCAACGGAAAAGAACAGGTTTTCTCTCCTGTCAGCTATGGAAATAGTGATCAGCTGCTCTTTAAAAAGGTTTTAAACCCCAATACGGCTTATATCAAGATCAACAATTCGCTCGGAAATCGTCAACTTATTACAGAATTCGACCAAACATTTGATAGTCTATTGACGTACAAGAATCTGATCATCGACCTTACAGAGACTCCAGGTGGCGGAAATACTACTGTTGCCAGGGCTATCATGGGCAGATTCACAGACAAACAACTTCCCTATCAGACTCATGAGTTTGATGAAAAAGCATATGACACCAAAAGGCATTGGACCGAGTATGTAAGCCCCCGAAAAAAGATTTTCAAAGGAAATGTCTATATTTTAGTAGGGCATTGGACCGGTAGTATGGGGGAAGGAATGGCTCTTGGTTTTGATGGTATGAAAAGAGCTCAGATTATCGGCACCCGTATGGCAGGGCTTCTGGGAGCTATTTCTAATTTTAAACTGACGGAAACCAAAATCGGATTTCAGTTTCCCACTGAAAGACTGTATCATATTGACGGGACTCCGAGAGAGCATTTTGTCCCTGGGATCCTGACCCAAAATATGGAAGAAACGTTTCAAAAAGCACGGGAAATCAAATAGGATGAGTACGAAGATGATGATGAAGAGGAAAGTTAAAAGTAAAACATTGAAATAAAAGGTCTTATTCACTGTTTGTATTTTCTTTTTTTTGTAGCTTAGATAAAGAATTTCTCAGTATTTCAAACCAATCATTTTTAAAACTTAAAATATGTGGTGGGTATATGCAATTCTTTCAGCATTTTTTGCTTCATTGACGGCTATTTTCGCCAAAATCGGGATCACAGGAGTCAGCTCCAATCTGGCTACTGCCATAAGAAGTATCATCATCTTGCTGGTCGCCTGGGGAATTGTTTTTGCCCGAAGTGAGTACAAAGGCATCCCTGCCCTTTCCCGCCACAATCTTATCTATATTGTTATTTCCGGATTGGCAACAGGTCTTTCATGGATTTTTTATTTCAAAGCCCTCCAAATGGGTAAAGTGACACAGGTGGCTCCGGTGGATAAACTTAGTGTAGCTTTAACGATAATACTGTCTGTTATATTTCTGGGAGAAACACTCAACTTTAAAACGGCTATTGGTGCTTTACTGATCATTGCAGGAACTATCATCCTGATCTTTGATCAATAATTTTCATTTTTAGAAATTCAAAGCTAAAATAACGGGTTCAAATTATTCGAAAAAGGGAAAAATAAAAATCAATACAAGGATAATAGCCGCTATAATAACGGTCTTTAATAGAATATCTTTTCTAAGGTTTCCCGCCATAAAACGGAATGTTTTTTCATCAAGATAGAAATCTTTGTACACCTCAGCATCAATATTCAGATCCGGCTTGAATAAAGTTACTCCTTTCAAAAAATGCCCGATAAGACTATATTTGTTTTTCAAAGGGATTACCTCAAAGTTTGCTTTTCTCTTTTTAACCTCTCCATTCTCTCCTCTTTCATGAACCCACAGATTCTTTCTGAAATCCGATTTTCCAGCAGAAGTCTCAGAAAATATATCTTTTGTATAGGGATCTTTACTTTTCATTAAATCCTGATACTTCATTTCTAAAAGCACTTTATCATTCTTATCAAGAAACAATATTCCTCGCGAATTAACGATTAAACAACTGACCTCATGATCTTTACCCCTCAATACATCATAAACCAACACTCCAGCCAACACGCTGACCATAAGAAAAAGAAAAAAATAAATCATCCCTGAAGAAGTATCATCAATAAGCAGAACCAACAGGGCAATGGCACATATTACAAGCACCACCGCAATTCCCCATTTCAATACGGAAATGTACCGGGGATTGTAGGACTCTGATCTCATTTCGGGAAAAGTATTTTGCATATTTTGAATGAATAATGGAAGCAATCGTATCGTTAAATGAATTTATTTTCTAAAAACGGGTATAAAAATAGGATATTCGAGTGAAAGGATATGTCTGTCTTTATTTTAAGACCCCATTTTTCCGAGATTCTTCGAACAGATTATACTCTATTATTCTGTTTTTTCTGAATTTTTTGTATTTACAACTAGATTTTATTAGATTACTGGATATTTTAGCCAAAAATTATATATTTGCTAATATTGATAAATTTATTTAAGCCTTTTAAACTTAAAAATATCACAACGTTATGAGTTTATTTGAAAAAATCTATATGATATTGGGGAGTATTGCAAGTTTGGTCACAATATTTCCTTTAAAAAGACGTAAAGCTATAATTATAATAATAAGGAAGTTTGCTGACAGTGAAAAAGGGGTAAAACTTTCTAATGGATTGGTGTTTCTTACCTGTCTCGGATTTATGATATTGGCTTTCCTATCAGGACTAATCGTATTGCTATCTCAGAACTTTTCTCAACATGGGATATATGCGAGCTTTGGTTTATTTATCGCCATTACTCTATGTTCTTTATTCTTTTTTAAATCAAACTATCAAAAAATAGTATAAAGTTTCGTTTTCTTGTTGAAAATGAAACTTATTTATATTAATCTAAAAGGGTTATTTATAAAAAATTATTACAAACATTAATAATGAGCTATCCATGTTTTAGCTTCTTTAATACTATCTTGTTGATCAAAAATCAATAAATATTTATTAACGCTACCACAATACTTTAAGCCATGATATGAGTTGGATATGACATCGACCCTTAAAGAATCATTTCTCAATTTAGTAAAAACGGCTATATGAGATGGTCCTTTAAATTTATCCTTTGTAAAAATATTTTGGCTTTTATAATAGTCTTGTGGCTTCCAAAATTTCCCCCATCTTCTTTTATTTACTTTTGATAAACATTTACTTTTTTTAGATGGGCTGGTTTTTTCAATATTTAACCAATTAAAATAACTATCAGACTTATATAGAGGAAAAAAACTTTCGTAAATAGAGATTCCATAAGCTCCAGGATTTAAAAGATCTTTATAATACTTTTCTGTACCTTTATTTGTAAAATCCAGTTTTATATACTCAATTCCTTTTTCATATCTTTCACATGCACACTGTCCATACACGGAAAAATTAATACATACAAATAAAACTATTAAATATTTCATTATTAAGCTTTTGGAGTTAGCATAAAAAAGGAATTCTCATCGATTTTTTTAAATTAATCTCCCAATAAATATAGTTGTTTTTAAATTGAAATAAAAACCACTGCAATTTTACAGTGGCATTACTTTTATTTTATTGGGAACAAGCGTGACGCTTGTGCCAGCTGGGGGAGGAGGTAATTTATAAAACTTTGACATCGGAATCTAAAATATCCGATTTATAAAATTCTAATCTTACTGATTTTACATTTATAACCCCTAGCTCTAGATTTTCAGGGTATTCGTTTAACTCTGTTCCTAATGTTAAGTGTATATGATCTTCACTTTGCTTAACAAATTTTAAATATTCTATTAATTCATCTATTCCTTGTTTATCAACAATAACCTCTAATTGTTCAGGAACATCTTGGTAATTTATAAATGATATCATATTAATCTTCTTTTGTTGGTAATTTTTTCTTAGGTGGCATGTTTTTAGGCTTAGGATTTGGATAGTTAACATCAATATGTGCAGGCTCTACTTTTTTTCCTGATTTTCCAGTATCTACATTATATGAATAAACAGATTTCTTATTTTTATAAGAAGTTGAACCACTTTTAGGGTCTGTATAAACTTTATCTAATTTCCCTTTGTTTACTTGTTTTTCCATTGCATTATTTACCTGGGAAGTCGTTTTGGCTTTGAACTGATTTCATAAAACAGGATCTTTAGCATTTCTTATACCTTTAATTCCTCTTCCCAATCCATCTGTAGCCACAACAATAATAACTTCTGCTGCCTTTTCCCTTGCTGTTTTAGAATCTCCTTGCATCAATGCTCCTGCTGTTTTAGCCGTTCCATAAATACCAAATGTCATAGAATTAGCCACACTATCACCATAATCACTCCAAGTGTAATTGTTAATTGCATTTTTTGTTCCATCGATAGGATGAGTTATGAAATTTCCAATTCCTTTGAATGTTCCGACAAATCCCTCTTTTACCCCAGTAAAAAATTCATTACAACAATCATCATCTCCACCATCATCTCCACCATCATCTGGAGCTCTTCCATCAGGATCCGTTAAACTTATCGGGTTATTATAAACATAGGCATAAGGATCATCTGTATTTTCAACTAGTGGATCTAACTGCATCCAACGCCCCACATCAGGCATGTAACTTCTCCAGCCATAATCATACATACCCGTCTCCTGGAGCTCCTTTCCGTTGTACTTGTAATTCAAATATCCTCCCAACTCGCTTTTAATCCCACCTATATGGTTCATTCCAAATGGGTAGTAATTATTGGCATCGGTTATTTCAAGAGCGCCTGCGCTGTTTTTGGCATAGTTCACTCTGGTATTGCCAAGATGATCTTTGTATTGATAAATATAACAATTTTCAATGAAACTGTAAAAACCTTCTGCTGTAGGCACAAAATCCAGACGCCAAATAGGTTCCAGGGGCTTTATCGGACCAAAACCCTGCTCTCCTTTAAAAGCCTGCTCTTCAAAAGCTACACTGGTTCTGCACCACAGGCATTCAGTTATTTCAGAATATTTATGCTGAAAGCCATCCAGATAATCGGTTATGTTGGTCGTTATCTTGGTATTTCCTTTGTTGCCTCCACTTTTATATGTTTTACGAACTTTTGTACCATCTGCTCTGTACAAGTATTTAAGCTCAAAACTTGCAGGGGGCTATCATCGGAAGATATGAGCGTGAGGAAGTAAAACCATCTATTGAGATGGCCACACAGCTGGCAGAAGCCTTGGAAGTATCTCTGGATTATCTCGTAGGCTCTACGGATATTCTACTGGATAAAAATATTGTCACCAAAATCCTTGACATCCAAAAACTAAAAGAGAACGATAGACAACATGTCTTCGCTCTCCTGGATGCGTTTCTTAAACAAACTAAGCTGCAAAGCATCTTATAAAACAACAAAGAGGCTGTCTCAAAAGTGAGGCAGTCTTTTTTTTGAGCATAAAAAAAGGAAAGCTTTTGCTTTCCTAATATTTGCAAATTGATTAATTTGCTGTGTGTTAAGTAATTCAAAGGTAGTCTTTAAAGATTATAATCCCAAGCAAAATTTTCTTTTTCCTCCTAATTTGTCGGAGCTGATAGAAAATAATCATCCTGTACGAACTGTTTCAGCTGTTATAGATGGTCTGGACATCAGTAATTTACTTCGTAATTATAAACCCGGGGGCACATCGGTGTATCATCCCAAAATGCTTTTAAAAGTATTGGTTTATGGCTATTTGTGTAATATTTATTCGAGTAGAAAGCTTGAACAGGCACTCAAAGAGAATGTTCATTTTATGTGGCTAAGCGCCATGAATCGTCCTGATCATAATACTTTGAACCGTTTCAGAAGTGAGAGGTTAAAAGGAGAACTCAAAGAGATCTTCGCACAAATTGTATTATATCTGGAGAAAGAAGGTCTGGTAAGCCTGCAAACCATCTTTACAGATGGGACTAAAATAGAAACCAATGCCAATCGTTACACATTTGTATGGGGAAAGGCTATCAAAAAGAATAAAGAACGTATAGAGTCCCAACTTGAGGATTTGTGGAACTATACTCAGGAAATAGCCAGGGAAGAAATGAAAGATAC
>NZ_JBXDSE010000003.1:0-705327 GCF_056844665.1 Chryseobacterium sp. FR048
CCAGGGTTCTGTGCGGAAAGTATGAAAGGTTGGAAATCACAAAGGCGCAAGTTCTTTTACATACAAAGTGTTGGAAGACGCAAGGATTTTATCTTCGATAAAATTGTATACCGCTGAATATTGCTACAGATGCGGTATGCTGTAAACTAGTATATAGAATCTTCGCCGTGGTAAAAAGAGAGGAACCTTTTGTAAATTTAACAAGATATAATTTGCATATGTCTTAGAATACACTAATAAAATCATTCGTGCATTCGTGGCTAAATAGTGGGGGCTATATAAACGCAAAGAGTTTATTTTCTTTCCGTAGTATATTAAGGGAGCAAAGATTTGAATCAATTTCATTGATTCTTACTAAGCATATGTGTAGCCATCATGAAGTTTCTTCTTAACTATACTTATCTTCGTATTTCCAATCAGGATTTATGAAAAAGACTATTCCTTCCCATCACAATCAACTGGAAAACTCAGCGGTCAGACTGATGCCTTTATCTGTGTTTCATGAGAAGCAGGTAGAAATTCATCGGGATGATCACTATATGTTTATTATACAGAGGAAAGGGGAGTTTATGTTGGAGGTAGATTTTAATACCATTAAGCTTGAAGGCCCTTCCCTATGCTTTGTTGGACCAGGGCAAATTCACCAGTATATTGATCAGAAGGAGAATGAAGGTTGGTTTTTATTTATAGAAGCAGGAAGTATTTCAAAACCGTATCAGGAAATTCTGGATATGCATCAATGGCTTCGTCAGTCTGTTTGTATTGAAGAAAATGATTTAATTTTCGATCTCCCTCCCCTGTTGGAAAAGACAGAAAAAGATGCAACGCTGCATCATCTATCCATAAAGCAGTCATTGACAGATGCTGTTGTTGGAATTATCATTTCCAGAATTTCAGAAACTCAGGAATCCATGTTCCAAAATAGCAGTCAGAAATATTTTATTACCAAACAGTTCAAGAAACTGATTTCGGAACATTTTAAAAACACCAAACAGGTACAACAATACGCTCAATTCCTAACAATCACTCCGCTGTATCTGAATGAAGCGGTAAAAGAGGTCACAGGTTATCCTGCCAGTTTCTGGATACAACAAAAAATTCTTTGGGAAGCCAGGCGTTTGTTGGTGTATACTACCATGGATGTGAAACAGATCGCATTTGAGCTGGGTTATGAAGATACTATCTACTTTTCACGTTTTTTTAAAAAAGGAACAGGAATGACTGCTTTACAGTTTCGGGCAGAAAACCAAGACTTGTCTCATCATCACCATTAAATAGCTATCGGTTCTCCTATCTGCCTATTATAATTTTGCTCCATCAATCATCACCAATACATAAACTAGATTGATGTTTAAAATTATGGCACAAAAAAACACTAACAAGCGCATTGCTATTATAGGAGCAGGATTAGGCGGACTTTGCCTTGCTCAGGGATTAAAAAAGAATGGTATAGATTGTAAGATCTTTGAAAAGGATACTGCTATCAATACCCGTACTCAGGGTTACAGAATCAGAGTGAATGAACCAGGCAGAAAAGCATTAGAAAAATGTCTGCCCAAAGATTTGTATGATCTTTTTATAGCTACCTGTGCCGCAAGTCGATCCGGAATGAATGTATTGACCATCCAACTGGAATCTTCAATCAATGATCTCGTAGAGTCCTGGAGTGACGGAATAAAAGAAACTCCGGATCTGAAGCCTAACCGATTAACTCTCCGTGAAATTTTACTGCAAGGATTAGAACAAAATATCAGTTTCGGAAAGGAACTTAAGGATTGGAAAGAACTGGACAATGGTGAGGTGGAACTTACTTTTTCTGATGGTACAACTTATACCGCTGATCTCGTCATCGCTGCTGATGGTGTTCATTCTAAAATAGGATCTGAATATTGTAAAGATCAGAAAATCAATACCGGAAATATTACGATTTATGGAAGAACCTTCTATTCTCCTGAAGCTCTTGAAGCAATTTCCCCTGAACTGCAAAAAGGAACATCTGTCATTATAGAAGACCAGTATTCGCTCATCACAGATGCAATGGTATTTGATTTTTCAAAGAAAGATAAGTCATGGGATATGGTAAGTCCTGTTTCCAATTATTTTTATTGGGCGTTTATAGGAAATCCTGAAGCTTTTGGACTTCCACAGGCAGATTTTTATAATCATTCCGGGGAAGAGATTTCTCATATGATTTGTCAGCGTACAGATGACTGGCATCCTCAGCTGCAGGCTTTATTTAAATATGCAGATCAAAAATCCTTATCTGTTAATCCGATACGGTCATCTTTACCTAAAGAACCCTGGCCATCAGGAAGTGTGACAGCCTTGGGTGACGCTGTACATACGATGAGTCCGGCCGGAGGTGTAGGTGCCAATACAGCATTTATAGATGCTGCTGTTTTAGTTGAAAATATGGTGAATAAAGACAGTATTTCAATAGCAGTTAAAGAATATGAACAGAAAATGAGGGTTTACAGTAATCAGGCCGTAGAGCTATCACTGCAAGGTGGGGAAATTCTTCATGGAAATCATGAAAAGGATCAATAGCAGATAATTTCTCTTTCAAAAAAAATAAAAAGGTCAATGAAAAGGTGTTTCATTGGCCTTTTGAAGCTATCCGGGAAAATAACGTTTTATGGTTTCCCGTAATTTTCTTCACGCTGTTGTTTGTAGTTTCGAACATTATAAAACAAAGTATTTTTTATAACCTCGTTCAAAAACAACAGATACATTATGAATAAAAAAACGACTCCTGCAGATCTCTTTTTGGGAATTCTTGCATTACTACTGATCAGCGTAAGTTTTTACCAGACCTGGCTAGGCTTGCAGCAGATCTTTGGCCCGGCCTCATTTGTCATTGCTTTGGTTTTATCTCTGCTCCTTTTATTTCTGTGCTGGATGCTGAGGAATGCCAAACTGGAAGGAAAACCTACCGGAAGCCTTGTAGGGATTTATATTTTCATTGCCTCCTTTTGCTTCATTGCCAATTTTAATGCTTTGTACACCAGGTTTATGAAAACGGATATATACACTGATGAACTTCGGGATATAAATAAAAACTTTACCACTCTTGAAAACGATGTGGAATCTAAATTAAGCTACAAATACAATAAGATCACCACTCAAAATATTGAAATCAAGAAAAAGCAACTGATGGAACAGATCAAAGATCCCGGCAATAAAGGTATTGGTACCCGTGCCCAATCATTGATCCGGGATATTGAAAAACTAACGGGTCAGAAAATAGACCTTCTTACACCTGTAGGCAATGATTACGAAGATCTTTCCGAAAGAATGGGCCGTCAGATTGATAATATGATCTCCGATCTGTCACCGGAAGAAAGGGCTTTAAAAACAGATATTAATAATGCTTCTTTAAAATGGAATAAGAATATTCAGGATCTGCTACTGCTGTCTAAAAAGGAAAAAGATGAAATGTCACAAGGACTGATTGATGAGTCTCTTGCAGATTACAATAAACTGGGAAGCAGAGCACAGACTGTATTGGGAAATGAGAAAATACACTTTGAGCCTGTGGTTTCCAAAACCCAGCAGGTCGGAAAAATAGGTTTTGCCTTCGAACATGCCATTAAAAATTTCGGAATGTATCAGTTTGTGGTATTGGCAGGCTGTATTCTACTAGATTTTGTGATCGTTATTATCATTCTTCTGGTCACCAGTCCCGGAGGGTACAACAGCAATAACGGAGGCAGTGTTTTTAATAACAAAAGAAGCGGAAAAACCATCATCCCTAATAATTAAGCCATGGAAAATAATGATCATTTAAAACCTCTGCTGTTTGAAACCGAGGAAACCACCTTAAAGCCTCTTTCTTTTGATTATCAAAATGATGTACGGGAAGATTTCGTTCCTATAGCAAAGACCATCACCAACGACATCAAAAATAAAGAAAGCAACTTTGTATTCTTCTTCGGAACGGCAGAATCCGGGAAATCTGTTATCCTTGCCTCTATGCTTTATTATCTGAGATCATATGCCGGAGTCCTGAGGCCCAAATTAAGTACTCCCAACTCAAAGGGAGCAAATGTACTTCTCTCAGATTTTTTTGAAAATATAAGATTGGGAATCCTGCCCAGCAGAACCACAAGGGATCAGGTGACCCGTATGGACCTTGTTTTCGAGCCCAATAACAAATCAAAAAAAGTAGTTCCGATAGATCTCACCTTCCTGGAAACTTCCGGAGAAAATCATAACGAAATCAGAAAAGGCGGAAGCTACCACAGCAGTATAGAAACCTTCCTGAATGCAAATATTCCGTTGAATTTTATTATTGTAACCAGCTATGAATCTGCCCATAGAGAAGATTCTCTGATCAATGAGTTTCTGGATGAACTGGAAAGAAAGGGTAAGAATCTAAAATCCGTCAATGCCATTCTGGTGATCTCTAAATGGGATAAATCCGGAAGAATGGATGTAGAAAGTGCCGAAGCTCTTGATGGCTTTATCTCTGAACATCTGCCAATGACCTCACAGCGGATCAATACTTACGGGCTCAGCAAAACCTATTACACCGTAGGGAGTGTCCAAAACACCACCGGTACAGAAAGAATCGATCTGTTGAATCTTTCTACTGCAGAAGTACTTTCAAAATGGCTGTACAGAAGCATTACCGGATATGATCTGGATTATGAAGGAACTTTTTGGGAACGTATAAAATTTAGTTTTACAAATTAATGGACAGTACCTATTTTTTCTCAGCATTCGGAACATTCGGCAGCCCTAACGGCTTCAGGCAGTCTTTTTTTCTGGGTGGCAGTAAATCTATAGCCCAGGAGATCAGAACATTTGATCTGAAAACCGATGCCATCAAATTATTTCCTCAAACCAGTATCTATGCAATACGAAAGGAGTATGCCGGTGGATGCGGCCTGCTCTCCTACTCTGTTTATACCTTTGCGAAAGAGCAGAAGTCTGACAGAGGCGGTACATTCATAGGCTCAAGTTTATTGTTTGCAGATAAAATCGCTTCGGAGAGTCTTATCATTAATACCCTAAATGACTTTCATGCCGGTCTTGAAGAAAATAATGTATCAGAAGGAACCTTGAAAGTCAATCATTCTGATCAGTTTTCTATTCATAAACCTAAAGATTTTGATAAAATAGGGTTTAATCTAAAGGATGCTGGGGAACTCAATTTTACGCAGAGCAGTAATAATTATCTGGTGATCTATTGTGAGACTCATCCTGAACAGTTACAGCATTTCTTTCATCAGGCTATTGAATTACTCAATGTGTATGATACTATCTACTTTACCCAAAGTCATGAAATAGGAGAATTTGTAAGGCAGAAGGGAATTTTTAAAATCGTAGATACCAATGGTTTAAAAAAGGAAATTGAAAACCTTCATGAGGAAAAGCTCCGGGATATTCGAAATACCATTGCTGATCTGGAGAAAGAAAAAGAAAGTTTAAAAGATGAGAAATCGGTACGCATTGACCACCTCAACAGGCAGATTTCTCAAAATGAACAACGTCATCAGGAAAATGAGATCAAAATACAAGAGTCTAAAAACGGAATTGAAATCATTAATAAAGAATATACTCAATATGCAGGAAAGATCGATGAAGTGATCAGCCACCTTAAAGCAGATGGAAAAGTAGAAACCGCCAAAAGAATGCATCAGGAAAACACAAAATCATTCACCCATATCGTCAATCAGCATAAAAATGTAGAACCTCTCTCTACTCTTTCCTCTACGACCACAAGAACGCATAGAAGTATTGAAAATCAACCGTATAGAAATAGCCTTGCCGGTTTCCACAGTTCCGGCAGAGGTCAGGAAAAAGAGTTCAGACCGGACGGTTTCAAAATCGCTATCCTGATTTTATCACTTCTGCTGATAGGAACTTTAGTTTTATGTTTCATGTGGATGCCTGAAAGCTATCTGAAAATATTCTCGCAATAGACTCATCTAAATTGAGATAGAAAATAATTCGGGCGTTTTCTTCGAAAACGCCCGAATCTTATGATCGTAGATTATTTAATTTAAAATAATGTCCTTCTTCCCACCTCCAAATCATTCATTTACTTTACAATCTTCACCCTTGTTCCTTCAGTATGGGCACTCATAGCGGGAGCATACATATTCTGGAAAGATGTGATTCCGTTGGAAAAGTCTCCAGTGTTATTGGCTTTCAGTTCGTATTCAAAAACATAGGTTCCCTGTGGCAGGTAACTGAAAAAGAAATGGGTAGCTGCATCTTTGGTACTTTCATAATAGCCTGCGCCATTCTGCCATTTATAGGAAGAAAGAACATTCACAGGTTCAAAACCACTTGCTCTCATGTCTTTCAAATGGATGTATTCCATACTCTGATTGGTACGGATAACAAGTCTTACCGTCACCAGATCTCCAAGCTTAATCGGGTTTTCTGAAGTGATCTCCTGAAGTTTAGTCTCTTTCCCTTCAATCGTTTTCAGGAAAAGCTTCTTTTCAATAGAAACATTGGAAGAATTGTGCGCGATCACTTTATCCATATTTTCATAATACAGATGATACATTCCGCCCCATGCTACTCCGGGGCTGTTTTTTTGAATTTCCAGCTTTCCTTTTTCAGGAGTGATGTCTTTCCAATAGTAAGATTTTTTGAAGAATCCTGTATTTGAAGCTTTTGAAGTTTCTTTTTCAGAATAAATGGTCTCATTTCCAAGCTTCATTGTGATTCCTTTTTCTGTGTCCAGCCAGGATTTACCGTAATTTAATAAGGCATAAACTGCTTCTGTTGTAGACCTTGTAGTGCCCCAGCTTTCGGTTTGTTTGTTTTTCAGAAGCCATACTTTCATATCTTCTATACTCTTTTCGTCTTCAGGAGTGACCTCTGCAAAGGCTTCGATAAGCATTGCCTGTGTTTCTACAGGAGCCTGATACCAATACCATCCGGAGGTATTATTTTTCCAGTGCATTTCTCCTTCTTCTGATATTTCGGCCGATTTTTTCAGAGAGGCCACACATTTTTTGGCCAGATCCGTATATCCGTAACGTTTCAGGAAAGTTGTGATCATGGCCTGGTAATACCTATTGTAGGTATCAAAGTCCTTTACATAGGTATTAACCAGTGCATTCAGTACTTTTTTCAGTTCGGCAGGGATTTCTTTTTTATGAGTCCAGTAACTTCTGTAATAAAAGTAGGATGAATAATCACTTACATCCGGTAAAGTTTTCTTTTTTTGGCTTTCTGCTAATTGAGAGGAATATTCTGTGTCAAGATAATCGATCGTATTTCTGATGACATTGTTCATTTCATTGGTAAAATAATCATCTGCCTTTTCTTTCAGAATTTTATTTAATTTACCAAATCCTCCGAGAATATGTCCTGAAATCGTTTTATCCTTATTCCCACCCGGAAACCATGAGAAGCTACCATCTCGATTCTGTCTGTCGATCAGATCACGCTGTGCCTTTTTAAGATCGCGCTGCATTTTATTCAGATTAAAGAAAAGAGCAAGCTGTTTCATTTGTTCCTTCTGATCTTTAATATTGCTCAGCCAAGGTGTTTCTTCAATAAGGATCGATTTCAATTTTTCATTGGTTTCTAAAGGATTTGAAGCCGTTTCTTTAGCATTCCATTCATCAAAAATGGTTTTGATCTTCGGTGAGGAATTCATAATATAGGTTGAGAGCATATTCCCGTACAGCCTGCTGAAAAGCTGCTCAGAACATTCGTAAGGATACGTTCTCAGATACGGAACAGACATCACTGCAAACCATATCGGATTGGTTGTAAGCTCTACACTCAGGTTGAAACCGGCTGCAGAAAAGGAAGTATTATTCAGCAGACTGCTCATGGTATAGGTTTTGGTCTGCCCTTCTTTAATGAATATCGGGGTGGTATCTGTCACCAATATCCGGTCTGAAAGAACAGGAAGAATATTTTCCTCACCATCGGAAAAGTTCACGGTTTTGGCCAGAATCTTATACGAAACCTGATCCAGGGCATAAGGTATTTTAAGATCCCAGCTGGCTTCTGTTGCACCCCTCGAAGGAATATTGATTTTCTTCAGAGTATTGACATTCATAAATGCGGAATCCAAAGGTTTTGAAGTTTCCGGATTGAAAAGATACAACATTATATCTCCTGACAGATCTTTATCTGACAGGTTATCAATTTTGGCCGACAGCCGGATCTTATCTCCTTGTCTCAGAAATCTTGGCGGATTGGGGGTGACCATCAGCTCTTTCTGGGTTCTGGTAAAAAATTCTGCAGAGCCTGTTTTCAGATCTTTGGTGTGGGCAAACAGCATCAGTTTCCATTGGGTAAGTGCTTCCGGTGAAGTAAATTCCAGTTTGATATTGCCGTCTGCATCCGTATACAGATTCGGAAAGAAAAATGCGGTTTCATCCAGATTCGTTCTTGCTTTTACATTTTTGAGCAGGTCTTCACGCATTGCTTTTTTGGAGGTAATCACCCATGCACCTCCTGAAGCTTTTTCTCCGTATAAAGCGACAGCCTCCTCCGGGTCCATTTTCTTGATCTCTGCAATTTCATTCTCTGAAATACTTTTATCGGTCAGTTTCCCATCTACAACATAGACAGGAAGCATTTCTTCTTTTTTCTTTTTTATACCCAATGCCCCTGTCACAACGACCTCTTCAATCATAGCTGTTTTTACAGTGTCCTTCTTACTGGAACTATAATATCCGTCACCAGCAGATGACTCTCTCCTGCTTTTGATACCTGCATACTCAAAAACAGGCACCTTTGGAACCGGAAAGTTCAGTTCATCCCCATATCCCAGAGGATAGCTTTCCTGCATCTTATCAAGTTCCAAATTTGTAAAATAGGTCAGTTTTCTTAAAAAATCATACGTTGGATGCTCATAATGATCATAAGCATAGTACCGATTATAATCATAGGGAACATAATGGCTGAAATTATACTTATTTTTAACAAACTGATCCAGTGATGCATCATACATGGAAGCCAGAACTTCTGCATTGATTTTCTCTTTATCTTTTCCTTTGATGGTAAGAATCCATTTTTCGGGAGCTCCCGGCTGAATTTTGTCCCGGAAAACCTGAGTGCTAATATCAAGATTACGGTCTGTTTTTTCATTGATGGTAAACTCCATCAATCGGCTTTCATAATCGTTCTCATGAATAAAATCATAATCAAGGAAGATCTTTTTCTTCAGATCGGTATCGGTAATGGTAAAAGCAACCTCAGCCTTTCCGTTTTTCATGGCAATCTGCTGATATTCTTCTTCTCTTTTATTGCGAACGAGACGGTAATTTACATATCCTTCTGCAAAATCCGAGTAAAAGGTCACCGTTGCTTTCTCTCCTACCCTGTAGGATTTTTTATCTGCTTTTACCCTGAAGTAAACCGGTTCCCCATTTCTTAAACTGAGATTATCCAGAACTTCAATTACTTTAAAGGTCTTCACGGTATCATGATCTATAACAGATTCTGCTTCTATAAGATATTTTCCGGGTTTTGGATTTTGATGAAGTACAATATTTTCAGTGGCTTTGGTATCAAATCTTCCTGTAAAAACGATTTCTTCTTTTTCAAAATGCTCAGGATTATTTTTCAGATCATAGCTGATATATGGGAAATAAGCATCAAAAACTTCCCGGTCATAATACTGATAGTTTAAGATCCTATCAATATTATCCGGTCTGTTTGTTCTTCCATACATTGCTTTATCAATCAGTTTAGGCACCAGAATTTTATTTTCTCCTTTCAACCTGCTGACGGTAAGACTCACTTTTGCCTCAATTTTTTGATTGTTAAGGTTACTCACGGATACTTGCAGAGAGCTCCATTCTTTCTGAAGAATAGTTTTGGGACTTTCAATACTGATATTGGCTTTCAGATCGCCAATATTGATGACCGACTGATTATTTTGAGATTCTCCGTTAATATCCGTCACATAAGCTGTGACTACATACTGATAGCTTCTGCGTTTTTTCCGGTTTTTAGGATCAGCATCTGCATTGAATGAAATACTGAAATTTCCGTTATCATCTGTGGTCATTTTCCCCTCTGCCACAAGGGCTTCATCATTTTTATCAAAACTATAATCATCTTCATCATCGTAATACCTCCAGAAGTAAAGCTTTTTCCTTTTCACTTCATACTTTACCGATGCCCCGGAAATATTGGCCCCGGAAAACGCTTCAGCCTTCCCGGTCAACTTTACATTGTCACCAAGCCTGTAAGCCACTTTCACAGGATCCATAATCACACGGAATTTCGGTCTTTTATACTCTTCAACCCTTATATTACCGGTTCCTCTTACCTTTTCATGTTCTTTTTTCCCGGAAATCGCTCCTAAATCAGCGGTCATATCAATAGAATAACTGCCGGTAGCTCCATCAGAAGGAAGGATAAATGTTCCTGTAACACTCCCGAATTCATTGGTTACCAATTCGACTTTAGATACTTCTTCATCATTCGTATTCAGTAGTTTTACGATCACTTTTTGTTTCGGAAGGATCTTCGTTTTCTCATAATATTCCTGTGTCAGAATTCCTTTATAAAAAACTTTTTGCCCCGGACGATAGATGGCCCGGTCTGTAAATACGATACATCTCTTACTGACTAAGTCTTCTTCTTTTTCATCTTTTTCCTTATCATCATTGATCTGATCATACCCATCATCAATTGCCAGGTATTTTTTCAGATGGGGAAAATAAATGATACTGTTTTTATAGCTCCGATCTTCAGACTTTGGCAAAGAGAACATCCCTGATCTGTCTGTGGTTCCTTTTCCGGTCGTGATGACTTTATCCCTAATTACTGAAACAGGTTTATTTTTATAATCATCAAAATTCTGGTACATCACATACTCTGCATAGGCAATACTTTTCCCTGTTTTGGAATTCAAAGCCTGAAAAGTCACTTTGGTATCATCTTCAAATCTCTTTACATAAAACAGATCCGAAACTACAAATTCATCGTCAATCGTATGATGACCGGAAGTAACTTTCACGGTGTACAGTCCTTCTTCTAATGGCGGAATAGCCAATGTCGTCTGACGTTTTCTGAAATCACTGAATTTTTTCATAGAAAATATTTCGGTTCTGAAATTCTGATCATCCAGTTCATCATTATGACTTTCCAGTACTTTTTCATTGAGATAAAAATTACGCTGTGGCACCCCTTTATCAAAATCTATTTTGCCTGATTCTTTGCTCAGCTCCACTCTGATTTCATCAATATTTTTATGAATTACTTTCATAGGAATATACTCACCCGGAAGATTTCTTTCGGGAATTCTGGCAAACAATATTTTCACATCAAGCTCATTCAGCAGCTTTTTGCAATGATTCGTCCAATCTGAAGCAGGAATATGGCCAACTGCTTTTTCACAAAGCTGATGAGCCTTGGTGAAGGAGACCTCCGATCTGTCCTGCCTGATAAGATCCGCCGCCTGAAACAGCAGATAGGCAGAAAAAGGTTCTTTTGGAAAGGTGCCTACCAATGCTTCCAGTTCTTCTGATTGTTTTTTTACACTGCCCTCAATCAGGGTACTTTTGAGATAAATAAAAGCTGTTTTATCAGCATCCTTAGCATGAAACTGTATCAGCTCGTTTTTGATACGCGTTATTTTTTGCTTTACAGCATTATCCTCATCAAATGGCAGCTCATCTAAAAACTGTAAATAGGATGTGGCGACCAGATCATACAAAGTCGGTTTATAGTCTTTAGAATCTACATCATGTACCAGCTTTCCCCAGTATTCCGTTTTCTCATTCTTCAGGGTTTCATGATCAGAAAGTACCTGATTATAAAGATCATCCGCTTCTCTGTAAAAGTCATTAACCGCCCAGGTTTTATAGTCTTCAGGGAGCTCTTTTAGAGAGGTAATCTCTTTTTTTCTGATTCTTCTGCTATATTCTTTGGTATAAGAAGCATATACACCTGCAAGGTGGTATTGATACAATGTTTTACGCAAACCTTTTGAGTCTTTTATCTTTTTCCGGAGTGTCAGAATTATATCATATTTTGGATTGGTATTGTCTTCATCCCAATCATAATAATCGCTTACAACATCATAGACTTCGTCCTGAATAGAATCTCTGGAAGTCATTTTGGGGGATGGCGGAAGCTTTTTCCTGATGTTTTTTTTCAAAGGTTCGATGCTTTTCCGGACAGGAATCTGAGCCAGCAGACCTACAGAAATCAGCAGAAATAATGCAGAAAATATTTTGAATGAGAATTTCATAGTTAAATTTTAAATTGGAAAATTACTCCTGAACATAATTGGGGATTTCGATCACATCCCCTGAACTTTTTGGAATGAGATACCCTCCTTTTTCCCGGAGAATGATATATTTCCCGGGAACCGGGCTAATGTAAATCATTGCAGACTCCTGTTCATCCGTCGATATTTTTCCGGAAGAAAGATACTGTGTCTTTTTCCCCATAAAGTCAGGAGAAGAAAGATAAAGCTGCTCTGAAATGGTTTTGTTTTTCAGGTAGACATTTGTCCATTTCTTTTTAGAAAACTTTTGAAAAATCTGTTCTTTAGACAGGGCATCAATATCTGATATTGGGATCAGGATGGTTTCTGAATCACGATATTTTTCTAAAGGTTTCCATACTTCTGCGAAACGATAATTCCTTTCCAGACGCATCAGCTTTTCGTTTTTATCTTTAAAGAACCGATATTGTATTTCCCTGTACTTTGCCTCAATGGGATGTTTTTCTAAAAAATGCACGGTTCCCCGATAAAGAATAATATAACTGACCGTCTCCATACTGACCTCAGAAAAAGGATAGCTCCTGTAATCGATATAGGAAGGAGGTTCTACAATAGCACTTTTATGGGGCCTATAATATATTTTTTTACCATTTTTAAATTCTTTTTCAGGATAAAAATAAGATGTACTATCCAACTGCTGAATCAGATTTCCATTTTCATCAAAATTACTTTCCTGAATAACATCATTGTTTTGATATACATATTCTACCGCTGTTTTCAGGCTTTTCTTCCAGTAATAAACCTTTTTATACTTCAGCATTCTTTGTTCAATTTTCTTCGGAAAAAAAACTCCTTCATCATAGTTTCCTTTTTTATTGTATCTGCGGTATTCATTGAAATCAGTAAATCCCACTGTTCCGGATTCAAGAAAGCCATCTTTATAAACTGCTTCCCCCAAAATGGTTCCGTCTGGTTTGTACTCTATGGTTTTCCCGGCTTTCAGACTGTCTCCGTATTCTACCGTTTTCCAGATTTTACCATCATCAAAGTAATAGGTAAGCTTTTTCTCCCGGGTTTTATTAATAAAAGAATAGCCGGAACTATTTTCACCTTCCGGACTGAACCAGAAAACATCGCCTACATAGCTTTTATGATCTCCATCTGCAATATATCCCTGCATCTGAAGTGTTTTATCTTTCATATAATAATCCCTGAGCAGCTCCAGATTTCCAAGTTTAGCCAGAGGAAGCGGTCGGAAATATACAGCATCAGATTTTCCGCTTTCTTTCCAACCTTTATCAAAGTATAAAGGCTTTTGCTGGGCAAAGGAGTGAACAGAGAAAAAGAATATGCAGAAAAGGACAACCCGGAAGTCCGGATAACAGAATAATGAAAAGTTTTTCATCGGCTTTAGTTTTTTATATCATTCTATCCTATTCAATGTTCGTCAAAAACACTTAAGAATAGTACTCCTAATATTTTTTGAAAAAATACGAAAAATAGGATAAACAAAATCTACTCAATAATGTGTATTTTTAAGAAGTGACAAAAACAATCCCGAATATTAAAAAACAAATGAGATACAAAATATTATTCTTAACAGCCCTATTTCCGGGTATTTTTCTGTCATCGGCGCAAACTCTGACTCCATCTGATATTTGGTATCAACTTATCCCAAACAAGATGAATACAGACAGTCTTTTAACCCAAAAAGGATATTAAGATGATGAAACTCATAACAACTATTATTTTACTATCAGCTGCCATCTTAAACAGCTGTAATAGAAGCAATCCTATTTCCGGAACTTATATTTCACAGTCTGTCATGCTTCCTATGTATAATGGTTGCTGCACAGCGACTGAAGTATTGCAGCTCAACAATGATGATACTTTTAATGCCTATCATCAGGATGATCAAGGGGATTACCTCACCAAGGAATTGACATCAGGAAATTATGATCTGAAACAGAATATCATCTCTTTTAAGCCTGATTCTATCAATAAGCATTATGATTATTCAACGGTAAAATATAAGGTAATAGCTTCCGATGATCCGGTAAAGTTTATTACAAAAGAAGACAATGAGCCTCAAAAATTCTATAAAATTGATTTTAAAAAAGCAGACTCCCTATACCTTCAGCGCTATAGTCATACGGACTGGGATCAGGAAAGTATCAGTATAAAAAATGATGGTTCTGTTCATTACATCCGACGTTCACAGGACAAAAACAAAAATCCCATCCATATTAACAAACATAAAAAGCTGACTCAGGAACAATTTCAGCAATACCTGGAAACGGTATCTCAAAGCAGGCTTTTTCAGGCAAAAAACACCTCCGAAAAATATAGTATTGCCTTTTATATGACATTTAAAGAATATAATATGGAGATCCACGATCAGAATAACATCGACAAAAAACTGTATGATTTCTTCTTTGAAACAGTACGAAACTGGGTACAATAATTCATGAACCCTCAAATTCAAGCATTTCTTTCATTAAAAGTTAAAATATTATCTTCGTATCAAATTTGACAAGTATGAAAAAAATGATACTTCTGGCTTCGGCTGTTCTGGTATTAAATTCCTGTGTGGTAAGAACGGCTACAAAAGTAGTTTCTGGAGCCGTAAGCTTAAGCTATAAAGCCGTAAAAGGTACCGTAAACGGGATCAGCTGGGCGGTAAGCAAAGCGAAAGGAAAAATAGATGAAGACCGTGTGGATGGAACCTGGAAAGTAGTAGGCGTTTACAAAGGATCTTTCGAAGATTTTTCAAGGGATCAGAATCCGGATGGCTCATTTACTTCGGATTGTACTGACAGCTTTGATCAGATTATTTTTAAAGCTAAAAAGTCTAAATTCAAGCCGGTACACTGCAGCTCCGACAAGGAAGACTGGGTAAAATACAAGATGGAGTTCGGAAAAAATCCTGCGACCAAAGAAAAGGAGAACTATATAGAATACAATTCCGATAATTATATTTCGGTGATTGATGTGAACAATAAAACGATGATTCTGGAAGGTAATCTGATGCCTAAACTGGCATTTTCCGGAGCTAAACTGTATCTTTTGGAAAAGGTAAAATAGAATAAAAAAGCCTGTCTTTAACTTTTGAAGACAGGCTTTTTATTTTAAGGATTGTACTTTTAAAACGCAAAGTTTTATAGACAAATCTTTATATTTTTAAGGGAGCTAAGGATGAATCAATTTCATTGATTCTGATGAAGCGGATGTATAACTTTACAGCTTCATGAAGCAACTTATTTATTTCCTTGAAATGCAACATTTAGAAATAAAAACTTTGTGTTTTAAATTTATCTCTCGCTGATTTTGCTGATTAAGCAGATCTAAAGAATCTACGTAATATTCTGGATCTGAGGAAAGAAAGATCATTTACTTTCTATATCTGCAATTCTCTGCCCTTCTTTCCCCAGATAATAAACCACCAGCTTTTCATAGACTTTATAACCATCGTCTATATTGGTGAAGATGATAATTCCTTTCCCTGATTTTGGTAGCACCAAAGCAATACATCTTGTACCCTGATCGGCCCCGCCATGAGATAATGCATATTCACCATTCCCCAGATCATAGATTTCAAGACCTAGTCCGAAATATTTATTTTCTTTGGTTTTCACCTGCTTTTTAATCATTTCCTGAAATACTTCCGGTTTCAGAAGGTTTCCTTTCATTACACCGACCATAAAATTGCTGTAATCTTGTATCGTGGTATGCAGATCATCAGCGGCATTGGCTGTTTTGTTTTTTTCAATCGGGTAAGATTCTCTTTTCTCGTTGTATCCTATGGCAAATCTGGATTCATCGGTATTCTGATCCCAAATATAGTTGGTATCCTTCATTTTAAGAGGTTTAAAAATCAGTTCCTTTGCAAGTTCTTCCAATGGTTTTCCAAATTTCTTTTCGAGGGCTTTTCGCAGGTATTCAAAGCCTTCTCCTGAGTATTGATATTTTGTTCCGGGTTCAAACTGAAAATTCAGTTTTTTATCTTCATTCATCCATCTCCAGTTTGGGAAACCGGTCTGGTGGCTCAGAACGATTCTGGTTGTAAGCTTTTTATGTCTTGGATCGTTGATGATGTCAGGATCTGTCCAGTAAGCATCTAAAGGTTCATCCAGCTTCCACTTTCCCAAACTGATCAAACGCAGGGCTACCATTGCAGTAACAGGCTTGGTAAGAGAGGCTACATTAAAAAGGGTATTACGGGGAGCTGAAACTCCTTTTGTAACCTCTCCCAACACTTTTACTTCCTGTAATTTTCCGCCATTGATGATGCCTAATCCAAGCACAGGAATATTGTTTTCTTTAAGCCAGCTTTCCATTGACTGGTCATTATCAAACATCGTTTCATTATCTGTGGTTTGCTTTGGATGATGATTAAAACTTAAGGAATTTTTCAGCTTCCATTCATTGTTTTCCAGTATCCACAAATGGGTAAAACTGGCTTCTCCTACCAGCTTTTCGGCATGATCTTTTTCTTTTTCATAAAACATATGGTCTCCATTCTGGATGGCAGCATATATTTTACCCTCTTTATACATGGGATAAACCTGAGTGCTTTTCTCAATCAGGACTCTTTTTAGTTGATATGTTTCCGGAGATTTGCATAGGCCATTTTTAAAATCGGATATAAATTTATCTTTTTCTGCAAAGCCTCCTTTATCGTGATAGAATTCAAATCTTTCACTCAGAAAACTTTCCATCTTCGGAATATCACAGGTATTGTAGGCTACTGAAAAAAACAGGCTGTCTTTTGACATGATTGTTCGGTAAAGCGGATCTGTTTTGGGTAATTGTGCCTGAATATGATTAAAAAGAAAGGTAAAAAAAAGAAACGCAAATAAAGTGGTCCTTGTCATGATTAAATTTTTGACAAAGGTTATATTTTCATCTGTTTCTGAACGAAAAATGAACCCGACAAAAACCCGACAAAGTCCTGACAGGTCTTATATCATATTGAAATTCAATCGAAAATACAATTTCTTCTTTCGATCAATCTCTGCAGCATTGCGAAGGATAATAAAAATATTAGAGAGTACAATTACAATCATAAGAACTAAAGTAAATGGTCTTCCGAGCTTTAAAAAGATCCCTAAAATGAATACAATAGGAGCCATCACAGTCCATAGCATCTGAACTGAAATAATTTGTTTCACCAGACTATTTTTCTGCTTCATGGCAAACATCAGAATAAGAGGAACAAGAATATTCAATGGTGGCAATAAGGTCAATAACAGGGAGGAAAGATTAATGATTTTGACTAAAGAATAATTGATCTCGGGTTGTAATTGCTGTTCTACTTTTATCTCAGCATCTGTCTCCACTATTATCTCATCATTTGTCTCAGGAATTACGACAGTATCCTGTAATAAGCTTTCTTCTATTCCCAATGTCCAGGCCAATGCTCTTAAGGTATGTCCTTTGGGTTCTGTGCCAGCTTCAATTCGTTGAATCGTTCTGACAGAAATTTTTGACTTTTCTGATAATTCTTCCTGGGTCAGGTTTTTCTGTTCTCTTAAGGCTTTTAGCTTAGACATGGTTCCAATAGATGTAAGATAATTTCCGGGGCTAATTTACAGATTTTTCAACATTTGAATCAGAATCTGTTGATCAGTGCTTCTAAGGTATTGTACAGTATTGTAAGAAATAAGACATTTGCATTAAAATCAATGATTCCACTTCAAGATCTCTCATTCTTTATTCTGGCAGCGCTTATCTTAGTGATCAGCCCGGGACCTAACATGATCTACCTGATTTCGAAATCGATAACACAGGGGAAAAAGTCCGGTTTTATTTCTTTGATCGGAGTAGTCTGCGGATTTTTATTCCATATTGTAATGGTATCTTTCGGATTGACGGCAGTCTTGCTGGCTGTTCCGTTTGCCTATGGTATTCTCAAAACAATAGGAACCGTCTATCTTTTATATCTGGCCTATCAGGCTATTAAACCGAAAAGTAAGAATATCTTTGAGGTAGATAAGAATGTTCCTCATGACAGCCCAAAAAAGCTTTTTACCGTTGGATTTCTGACCAATGTACTAAATCCCAAAGTTGCTGTTTTCTACCTTTCTTTTTTTCCACAGTTCATTAAACCGGAATATGGTTCTGTATTCACCCAAAGTCTGGAACTTGGAGTTGTTCAGATTCTGATAAGCTTTAGTGTCAATTTTCTGATTGTACTTACTGCGGCGAAAGTAGCCACATTTTTTTCCAATAATCCTGCCTGGATAAAGGTTCAGAAATGGTTTATGGCCAGTATACTGACTTATTTAGCCTTAAAAATGGCAGTCTCAAAAGCCAAATAATACGATTTCAGGATTTCCTATATATTGATAAAAAACAGCATACTGTATATCATCAGATGCTGTTCAGGGAATATGGAATTTTTAATAATAAGGCCTTTCTTTTCTTCTTCTATAAAGGTTTAATTAAAATTCGGAACAGAAAAATACGGTTCCGAATTTTGATGTATATTCATATAAAAACTTGAACTGTGAAATACATTACAGTACTGATGCAAATTTCAGATTAAAGATCCGAATCTCCATCAGTACAAATACGTAATCTGACCCGTCCGTATTTTTCCGAATCGATAAGATCTGTTCTTTCATTTTAATCTTCTTCCCAATTCTTTTACTTTTCCGAGCCATTTTCTTCGCTGGTCTTCTTTAGAATCTCTGACAATCCCAATATAGGTAACCTTTACCGGCTTTATTCCACAAAACTCCAGAGTTGATCTTTTCAACTGATTGACACTTGGTCTTCCATACATAAGCCGATAATACCATCCTGGCTGGTCAAGGGTTGTTATAATATGAGCGGTTTTCCCTTTCAGAAGTTTGTCCCACCATACAGAATTTTCTCTGTATTTATAAGCAAATCCAGGTAGAAAAAGCCGATCTATAAAGCCTTTCATGAGAGCAGGAAAGCCACCCCACCACACAGGATGTACCCAAACCAGATGGTCTGCCCACCGGATAATGTCCCAGGCATTTAACAGATCCGGCTCAAGCTCCATTCTTTTTTGATAACCAAACTGTAGATTCGGATTGAAATTCAGGTTAGCAATGACAATTTCTTTGATTTCCGCTCCCGATTCTGCGGCTCCTTCTTTATAAGCAGCTGCAACTCCAAAATTGAAGGAATCTTTATTGGGATGGCCGTTGATAATGGCTATTTTTTTCATTGGGTCACATGGATATTAATGGTTTCATAAGCATCAAGCTGTGCCAATAATGATAAAGGCTCATGAAGCTGATGACTAAAATACACTTTATTGTCATGAGGATTTCTCAATAGCTCTTCTGTGTGCAGAACTGCTGATAGTGCCGTAAGTTCCGCCTGCCCTTTGGTACTCTGAAGACTTAGTTTTTTCTGCCCGGTTTTATCTTTTACTACAATTTCGAAGACAGACTGATCTCCATTCCCACTTGATCCGAAAATCATTCGCCTTTCTTTTAAAGACAAAATATTAAAAATTCTGAGTGATTGGAAACTCCCCAACAGCCAGGTGATAAACTTAGAATTATAAGTCATTTTGACGCTTACATTGGGAACTCTCTCCACACGGTTTAAGATATACAAATCGGGAACATCAAAATTATAAGCCTTTCTCTTTCCAATTCCGAAGGAAAAATCAAAAGGTTCCGTATCCAGAAAATGTCTGATCTTATCAGGCTTATCATTTTTATAGTCATGAAAAGGAACGGCTACATTTTCTGCCATAAAGTGAGCTGAGCTTTCTCCTGCCAAATCTTTAACAGAATAATATACAAAAAGCTTCACTCCCTGAATATCGTCAGTTGAAAGCGTATTGGCCAATCCGGGTACTATTCCCCCCATCCATCCGGAACTGAATACAATCCGGCTGTTGATCTCTCTTTTCTCAGCAATGTCATAAGCTTTTACCAGATCAGGTGTCGGCTTGGTAATATCCAGATAATCCACATGATTGGTTATAGCAAACTGAAGAATGTGATCGGTTTTATCATTCACCGAAAGAATGATCAGATTGATCCTCTTCTCGGTAATGATTTTAAAAGTAGCGGGATCTGTAACATCAACTTTCAGGTCATTTGCTGTTTTTCCTCCTTTGCGTCCGCCGATAAAAATATTGAGTTGAGGGTTTCTTGCTTTCAGAATGCGGGCAATTGTTTTACCTACTAATCCATTTCCTCCTATAATCAGAATATTGTGTTCCATATGTTTTTTTGACAAAATTATAGAACCGTCTCCTCTAAAAACAGGACAAATGTCTAAAAAGAAAACCTATCAACAGGCCTGAAGTGCTCTTAAACAGGACAATCGTACTGGTCTTTTTTTGCCACGAATGCACGAATAAAATGACAGGGAAAAGTGCAAAATTTTATAATTTGTAGATGTCTTAGAATGCACAAATCAATGCAATGGCGAAAGAAAAGTTCATGCACCTGTAATCTGAAAAAGAATTTTTAAATTTTAGTCTGAGCAGGATTTTTACAAAGTAATCTCTTTTCTGATCCGGCTGAGATGCCTTTGTGTAATGCCCAGATAAGACGCCAGATACTGCAGCGGGATATTCTGAATATAATCAGGGTGATTGGTCAGCAATGTTGAATAGCGTTGGGCAGCACTGTCTCTTTGAAGCTGGAAAAATCTGGTCTCAAGTTCCATATATTCCTGCTCGGCAATAGACTTTAGAAATTTCGTCCAGTTAAGATTATCCTGTATCCATTCATCTACAGTTTCTTTTTTAAGGATCAACAGTTCTGCGTCAGTAATGGCCTGCATATTTTCTTTACTGAGATTACCTGAAATAAATGAGGAATAGGCAGCAATCATAGTATTGGGGAATCTGAAACAATACGTCATATCTTTCCCATCCTCTGAAATATAAAAAGAACGAAAAATACCAGATTGTATAAAAGCTACTTCCTTACACGGCTCGCCTTCATGAATGAAATATTCATTTTTACTGACCTTTCTGAACTCAAAAAGGTTTAGAAATTCTTTAATTTCATCTTTGGAAAACAGATTGAAACTTTGAAAATAATTCTGTATCATATTACATTTAATGGGGACTCATTCAACATGGCGAAAATAACCAAATATTTATAGATTATTTACGAATCAAACAAAGAAGGAATACATTTTTAGGGAAGTTTACAATCCTCCAGATACCATTCCTGGCAGGAAGTTTTTAATTGCGCCTGTATTACTGGTAATATTTCCTAATGCTCCAAAAATAGATGATCCGGCTATAGAATTTCCCAAAGTATGAAAGAGTATTTTCAGAATTTTATTTTTTAAGAAAGAGGCTGACCTTTCTAGGTAGCCTCTGTGTTTACTCTTTTATAAATTTGGAAAGTTCTATGGGGATTGGTGGGAGCTTATTTTTATCTTTGATAAAAGTACTCTTTTCCCCCTCTACAACAAATACGTTGGTTTCTTGATAATCTGCATTATAGAACCATATTTGACCTTGATTATCAATATAGATAGTCCACTTCATATGATTGCTTATTGAAGCATTGATATTTCGCTGGTATAATAATTTACTGTGAAGATCAAAAAGACCATAGACAATTGTACCTTCTTTAAATTCTTTTACTACTATATCAATATCTCTAAAATAATATAATCCTGGCGAATTTATAAATGTATTTCTTTTAACAAACACACCTGACTTTTTATCATTATTATCTCTTATAAAATTAGAATTCTTGTCACAACTTATAAGCAAAAATAATGTTATAATTAGTGTAATCTTTCCCATTCTTTATTTTTTATTATTATTGTTTGCGTCCATTTAATTGTTATCCAATAATCGGCAGGATGGGCAAACGCTCTTGTAAAGCTATTGAAGGCCCTATCCATTAAGATATTGCTATTATGGTTTATGTGATCTGTCCATTTCAAATTGAATTTAAATATATATGAATCACTTGATTTATCATATCTTCCGTTCGCTATATAACTTAAATAATTGGTTCCATGCAACATTTTATATCCAGTATTATATCCATCATCAATTTCAAAATGAAAATTTCCCGAAGTTTCAGAATATTTAGTTTTCCCTTCTGAATTCATCAAATAACTTCTTGAACGTGCTATTCTTTGTAGTCTCTCTAGTAAAATCCCATTACTTTTCATATAATCACTCCAACCTTTATCATATATGAAACTCAAATTTTTTCCAGATCCTCCAAGCCAATGATTTAACAGCTCTTCGCCTTTTTTATCAAAAAACCAAAAAGCTGCTGGATCGTTTTGTCCGAAATCATTAAATCCATTTCCTGAATCATTATAATCCGGAGAGATGATGTATTTGTAACCAGCATTAATTCCATCGGTGGAAGTCACTTTATTCGTAAACAAATTACCTGAATATGACATTCCGGCAATTGCTCCACCCAAGAAATTTCCTCCATTAAATGCTGAGTTCAATCCTCCTGATACCAATCCTGGCAAGAAGCTTTTAATCGCCCCTGCATTACTGGCAATATTCCCAAACACTTCAGAAATAGCAGTTTCCTACCAAAAATCACCACCAAAAGCCTCATACGTAAAAAGAACTCACATCCTTTTTGAGGACATAATCAAAGATATACCAGCTTTGGGAATATGTAAAGAACCAGAACTTAATGTTCTGGTTTTTTTATGTATTTGTAAAAATTATCATTCCCCTCAATGAAATAACTCGCTTCACTATCTCTAGTAAAATAAATTGTTATTGAGTCATTTTTATTGATTTTTTGATAGTATAAAATTGTATATTGTGTATAGCCAGATTTATTATTTACTGTTTTAAAGTAATACTTTTTATACTTAGTTCTATCTATTTTATTTCTCTCAAAAAACGACCAACTATATTCCTCTAAATTCTTTTTTATTCCGTCCTCATTTTCACAAGAAACTAGAGACAAAAGAAGAATCAAAAAATAAATTACACTTTTCATTATTTGCCTATTTTAAAGGTTCCATTATATCTTATTGTAAAAGGGGCTCCCCCTACAAATCTTGGAATATTTACCATTAACATTCCTCGTGGTCCAGCAGGAAAAGATAATCCATTAAAAACAGTTCCTCCTATTGCTCCTATATTTCGCACAAAGCCTCGTCCTTTAGTCCATTCATTATTTTTAATATCAAAATCAAATCTTTCACATCTACAACGCGTTTCTCCATCATATGCAATCTGATAATAACCAGGTTTTCCTTTAACAGGTTCAAACGTTACTGTTCCTTGTATCATTGCTTGATTAGAATTTGTATAATGTTTTGAATCAAATAAAGCTCTATAAGTTCCTGGTTTATTTCCTGGTTCACTTAAATCTACATTAGACCAATCAATTGTTGAAACATCAACATCTACAATTCCTCCTTGTCTTGCTTGCCAACGTTTTCTGGCCTCCGATGCTGAAAGTTTTCTATATGGAGGATCTTTTTCATTATCCAGCCAACTATCCTTATCATTTACGGCATGATTCAATCCAGTATCATCATTATAATCAGGAGAGATAATATATTTATATCCAGCATTGATACCATCTGTAGAAGTGACTCTATTTGTAAATACATTCGTGTTATAGGATAATCCTCCAATAGCTCCTCCTAAGAAATTTCCTCCATTAAATGCTGAGTTCAATCCTCCTGATACCAATCCTGGCAAGAAATTTTTAATCGCCCCTGTATTACTGGCAATATTTCCTAATGTGCCGGAAATAGCAGCGCCACCTATTGCACCTCCAACTACTGCTCCCCAAGTCCTTTGCCAGTCCCATTTTACAGGATTCCAATTACCATTATTAGCAGCTACGCCATTTAAATAGCCCCCTACAAGAGCTCCAATAATCCATTGTAAATATTCCCCGCTAGGATCATTGTACATCATCGGATTATTCATCACATACCCGTACTTATTGTAGTTTTGGGTATTGGTAGGGTCCTGGATATTTTCGTCTGCATTCAAAAACCTTCTCAGTAGCGGATCATACAATCTGCCATTCATGTGAATGATTCCTACCTCCATGAAATGCTCGTGGCTCGTATAGCCTCTGTCAATAAGCAGTGAAGCTCCGGCAATTAATGATTTATCGGTAATCGCAGCATCGTTCCCCAGTTTAAGATGGGTAAAGTTGCCCCAAGCATCATAATGTCTTTGTTCCAGCTTATTCCCTGCCTCATCACTAATGGCCAGAACGCTTCCTATATAGTCTTTATGAAGAAATTTATACGAACCATTTGCCTGACCAAAGTCTCTCAAATATACAATATTAGATTCATAAGGTGAGCCTCCAATATAAAGAATATGCTTTTGAAGCCCCGTGTTTTGATCTACATTTACTTCAAAGCTTCCGTCTTCATTATAATACTTTGTGAAGGCTGTTTTCCATTGTGAAGCATCAGGATCCCAGATTTCATTTTTTCCTGATTTTGATTCAGAAGATGTTCCATTTTTAAACTTTTCAATATTCACACGCTGGCGCATATTGCCCAATCCATACTCCAAAAAGACACGGGATTTTTCACCACTAATCAGGGTTGGATCGTTATTCTCATTATAAACAATGCTTTGGATCAGATCATTATTGTAATTTTGTACTCCATCCGCATTTAAGATCATTCCGGTAGGTTGATAGATTTTAGCTGAATTTTCATATTTCATGGTTCCCACCTGATCATTTTCTTTAATCCTGCCTTTTATATCATATACATTTCTATTTGCCAATGGCTTAATTCCTGTAAGTGGATTGGTCCAGTTAATAAGGCGGTTGTTATCATCATAATTAAAGTACTCTTCAATTTTAATATCGCCAGTGGTCTTTCTAAAATTCAGTTCGTTTCTAACCGCATCAAAAGAATAGGATATACGCAAAATGTCTGGGCTTACCTGAGAATAATGGTTTACACCTGTTAAAAAACCATTAGCATCGTATGTATTATTGATATTCGCAGCACCCAGCTTACCTTGTAACATCTGTCCTTTGGCATTGGTTTGCTGTAATTCCCAAAGGATTTTTCCAGAAGTTTTGTCCTTCATCTGGTAAAGTTCTCCGCTCCATGAGCTGTAGATATTTTCTACACTAACTTTAGTGATAATGCCTGAAGACCGTAATTCCTTTTCGTAAGATAGAATTCTGTCTTTGTCATCATAGATGATCCCTTTTTGAATATAAGTTTTCCCATTACTATTTTCAGTTGAAGATAATAATCTTCCTTTAGGATCATAGGTTAATACAATTCCGAAAGGCTGTCCCTTTATGAGACCTGACTTTTCTATAAGCTGTCCCTTACTATTGTAGGTAAAGGTAATAGTCTTATTAGTTGTCTGTCCACTGTCTATGGTAGAATATTCTTTTTGAGCAACCAGCTGTCCCAGGCTATTGTATGTATATTCTTTAAACCCTTTTGGACTGATTACTTTGCTCGTTTGCCCTAACCCATTATATTCATATTTGTAAAGACCATTGGAAGGATCATTAAACTCTGTTTTTCTACCCCAGACATCATATTTTGTGGTAACACTATTTTCAGCATATTTTGCCTGAATTTGTTTTCCTGCAGCATTGTAAGAAAATTGTATTGTACCTCCTTTATCCGTTGAAGAGATTATATTTCCTAAAGCATCTGCTGTTTTGGAAGTGGTTCTACCATATCCGCTCAGCTCCTTCACCGTAGTTGTCAACCCTGATAGGGTCGTCTCTGTTTTCTTACCATTGAATGCAGTGGCCATTACTTTTGATTGAGGATATGTTGTATCATCATAAGTGATCATATTCCACTGGGATGCAGTCTGCCCTTCAAAATAAGGTTCGGATTCTTTAATCTTTCTGCCTAAAACATCATAAAGCATTTCTTTGGAAATAAACTGCCCCTGTCCAAAAGCTTTTACAGATGTTTTATATTCCTTCCCAAACTTATTGGTAAACACCTTTGAGATATTACCATCAGGCTCATTCCTGGTAACCGTTACATTTGAATTACTATCCCTCTCGTAAGCATAGGTAGTGGTTCCTTCTAAATTGGAGGTTGAGCTTATAAGTTTCCCCCAATTGTCATAGGTATGAGTGAGGGTATTATCAAATGTATCTTTCTGCGATAATACCTGTCCCCAATCGTTATAAGTAAACAGAGCTTCCAACCCTAAATTATCTGTTTTTTTAACAACGAATCTACCTTTTGCATCAAATTCATTTTTTTCAGTCTGTTTGCTTGTGTCATAAGCCGTATTGGTTACTTTTTGTATAACATTTCCGAATCCATCATAGGTAAATTCATCGGTTACAGCCCTATTGGTATCATTTCCTGCAATTTTAGTAATTGTCTTAATACGATTGTTTTCGTAAGTATATGATTCTGTTATTTTTTGTGTGTCAGAATACGCATTTTCCTCGTTAATATTACTAGTAATGCGCCCGATATAATAATCTTTTCCTTGCCCGGAAGGATTATGGGTATAGACAATTTTTTTGGCAGACCGTCCAAAATTTCCGTTGATGGATGTAGTTGAGGCAGATGGTAGGTAATACTCACCATAGATAATACTATTCTCTGAAACAACACCCGTTAAAAAATCCTTAGTTCTGGTGGTTGTAGGGACAATAGCAGTTACTACTTTAGCTTTATCGGCATCCGGGATATTGGTTACAACCTGACCGTTGATAAGCTTATCGATCTTGTAGGTAGTAGACTTAAAGCTTAATAAGTTTGTATTGTTTTCAGAAAGATCAGTAGGGAATACTTTTGTTCCATCATTAGTCCTGATACTCCATTCTTTAATTGGAACTCCATCATTAGTAGGATCAGTCTCCACAGCTGACCAGATTTTTGTGTTTTCATAACCATCGGCATACCATGAGCTTCGGGCTGTTTTTCTGAAGCCTACCATTCCTCTCCCTAATATATTGGCTGTAAGTCCCCTGTAAAGAAAATCCTGTTTCAATTTATTGTCAGCAGTAATGGTTTGAGCCATTCCCGAAACCACATACATTCCCACTGATTGATTAATTTCAACGTACGGGAAATTGGGGGTTGTCACTTTATCGTATAATCCCGGGTTTTCTTTTTTATCCAACTTTTTATAGGTAATATCCGTAATAATTCCTCCCTGGAATATGCTTTTTATTCTTCCTTCCTTTGCAATATCATAATACGGATGTGATACAATACGCTGCAAATCACCAACATCGCTACCGAATCCAACTGCGGAACCCATAACAACTTTTCTAAGCATTCCTCCTGTCCATTGATCACCAGACAACCCCATCAGGTCTCTAAAATTAGGCGCTGTTTCTGAACTAATATCACTACTGTTAAGATAAAGATCATATTGATCTGCTTGAAGATAAGCTCCATTGGAGTATATGTTTTCCATCGTACCATAACCTCCAGTAATTGAATAAAAAGCAGTTTGTATTTCACTCGTCGTGGTATATTTTGCGGTATTATTATTATTCGTAGGACTGGCGCTATAATATCTGACTGATTTAAGAGCTATTAATTCTGTTTTTCCATCATTGTTAATATCATAGGCAACAAAATTTCGAGGATTATATATGCTAAAATTTGGACCATTCACATACACTGCTCGTTCGTCAGGCTTTCTAAATTCTACACTTTCTTTTTTGAACCCTTTTCCTGTTGATGTATACTTATTCCAAAATGTAGAGTTGTTTGCTTGTGGGATCATAATATCACTTAATCCGTCCCCATTAAAGTCTCCAACCACAGCTTTTTCCCAAAGGCCATCTATAGTTTCAATAATTCCTGGATTGAAAAACGGTGCGGTATCAGCCTCATATTGACCCTGATCATTTTTGAAAAAGGTAAGTAAATAGGGCTTTTTATTATCATTTATTTTTAAAAGATCAGTAACACCATCTCCATTAAAATCGCCTATTTTATGCGTATCAAATACATTCCGAATGGTATTTAAAAGCTCATAATCGAGTATAATTGAATAAAACCACTGTCCATCTTGCAGAGATTGATCAGGATCAATTAGATAGTAGGTCTTAGTATCTCTACAACCAGGTGGCCGCCCATTTGGATCAGAATCATTTACCGGAGGACAAGTAAGACGACTTACGGGTAAAATCAATTCATGTAAACCATCCCCATTAAGGTCAATAACATTAAGTTTACCAACCGTTGAAATACTACCGGTCCAATCATAATCTGTGTTATTGATCCATTTTTTAAAATCAAGGTTTAATTGATTGTTTTCTGTAATGCTATAAAAAGAAAGCTCAAGATCTGCTTTAGCAGTCGAAGGATTGTAAAACGATTTTTTTATAACAAATCCTTGGCGATTATGGATAAGGTGATCTTTTTTAAAGTTAATTGCAGTGGCGTCTTTTAATCCTTGCAAAGAATTGCCTACAAATATTGGAGTCCAGGTATCATATGCCATAGAATAAAAATCTTTATAAAGATATATTCCGGGTTGTGGTATTTTTGACGATACTGTTGAATGATACCTTAATAAATCCAGATTGCCATCACCATCAAAATCTCCTACTACATCATTATCTGGATTAGGTTTTAACGCAGTGCCTAATTGAGCAGGTATACTATCACTTAGCCCTGAAGGTTCATAAGTGAAAACAACGGGGTTTGCTTCCTCATTATTACTGTTTAATACAACAATTTTATTTAGATACCTATAAGATGTTTGTTGTACATCTTTTTTATAGGAAACATTATACTTTTTGTATTGTTTGCCAGATGCAGTAACAACTATTGATTCAAGTAATTTTGATTGTGAAAACTCAATCCCTTTTACATAGGCCATTTCTGATTTTGGCCTTGCTGTAAATACAAATTCAATTTTATTAAAATGAGGGGTATTTTGGGTTTCATTGCCTCCCCATTCAATGGAACTAATTACTGAAACATTACCCTCAGAAGTATAATTATAACTAATATAATTCCCATTTACATCTTTTGATTTGACAATATTATAGTCAATGGGGCTTCTCGCTGTGCTGTTTCCTGAAGCTATAGCACCATACCAGGCCTGCGATCCATCAGGAGAAGTAACCTCCCAATATTCAGGTCCTTGCCATGCCTGCCCTGAAAGGGTACCTATAGATTTAATTTTAACATTAGAATATTTCTCTGTCACATATTCTGCACCATCCTTACCATACTCTCCTGATTTTAGAATTAACCTTTGGCCGCCAAAACTGTAATAGTCAGAATAGTCGAGTTGTACTCCTTTTGAGATCCCGTCCTTTTCAAGATTCTTTCCAACCCTTGAGATGGCAGTTATCCCGGAAATATTCCAACCATACCCTGCAAGGCCATTGCTTGCACCGCTTACATATACTAAACTGATATTAGGTGCTGTTTTTTGAACTCCGGGAGGGGTGTCTATCGTCATTGTGTATTGAAGCTGTCCCGCCTGGGTTACTTCAATATTCCCTTTGGTATCATGAAATTTCTGAACAGGGGTTGTTTGTGAAATCCCCATCATAGAAATACAGGCCATGATCAATGAAGATAATAGCTTTATTTTCGTATTATAGTATTTCATAGTTATTACCTTTTAGTGATGTTTTTACTGAAGATCCGTCCGTCTTTCAGGGTAAACCTGATCACATATACGCCCCACTGGTAGTCGGTCATATTAATTTTGACCTGCTTATTAAGGTTAGGCATATTTTGCTGCTGAAATTTCCAATGTACCGTGCTGTGCTGGTATAATGAGACTGATTCAATAAGTCCATCTACTTCATCTGTCCAATCGATGGTTAATACATCATTCACAGGAACAGGATAAAGACGGATCTGTTTCCAGAATGACTTTTCATCCATTGCTTGTGATAAGGTTGCAGATGTGGTTTTAGAATCAACTTTTGATAAAGTTTCCGACGTCTGTCTGGCGTTGGTATCAGGACCCCGATACCGCTGATTGCCTGCTTCGTCGTATTTAAAGTAAACCTCGGTTACCTGGGCATAGGAGATCCCCATAGAAGTGCATATAAGTAATGCACTTAGATAATTTTTTTTCATTATTGTGTAATTTTAATGTGAATATAAACATTATTTCCAATTCCTCAATCAGGGAATACCCCATTTTTATATAGGGTTTTTACGGTAAATTAAATTACCCTGATAAACACAGCGTTTTCATAGTAAATTGTTTTTAAATATGTTATAAACCTTAAACTAAATTATGATTGTATGAAAACAAAACCTTCAGTATTGAAACCATTGAATTTATAAGGCTTCATACTCTAAAAACAATACAATGGTTTTCATTAAAGTGTGCATTGGATTTCTGAAAAAAGAAAAACAGTTTGTGTTGGTCATGATCAGATTACTTTACCGGAAACGATACCTGAATAGCTGTTATCAGAAATTTCCTTAAAATAAAAGAAGTATCTTCCCAGATGTATCAGATCACAGACCTCTTGGATCGAAGGGAAAGGAGACTTTAAAATTCAATAAAAAAAATCATCTCAGGACGAGATGATTTCTACCGTTTTGAATTGATTGAGTTATTTATATGAAGATATGAATGATGTTTGTGTTGGTACAAAGATAGGCAGAGCGCTATTCCTGTACATCAGTGGAATCCCTAAAAATTTATCCGTAAAAATACGGTTGTGTAAAAGAAAAAGCCCTGTAAGAAACTTACAGGACTTTAGTGTATCTAACAATTATTATGTTTAGGATTTAAAGTACAACACTCAGAATGAATAGATTATCTTTCTTCATGTACTTTATTTTTATTAAAGAGGGCTTACTAATTGTAAGAACCATTCTTTAACTTCTCCTTCAAGGTAAGGAGCTAATTTTTCTTCACAGGTCTTATGATAATCATTTAACCATGCAATTTCCTGATCTGAAAGAATCTCTTTTGCCACAGTATCTTTGAAGAACGGGCAGAACGTAAGGGTTTCAAACTCATAGAAAGTTCCATGAATGGTTTTCTCTACTTCTTTTACAGCGATCAGGTTCTCGTGACGGATTCCATAATGTCCTTCAAGGTAATATCCAGGCTCATTAGAGCATACCATTCCCGGAAGAAGGTCCTGAGGATTCAAGTCTTTTCTGATATTTTGCGGGCCTTCGTGAACGTTCATAAAACTTCCCACCCCATGTCCTGTTCCGTGGTTGAAGTCTTTACCTTCCATCCACAACGGAAGTCTTGCAATGGCGTCAAGATGTACTCCTTTGGTACCTTTCGGGAATTTCACCATCGATAAGCGGATCAATCCCTGTAATACCAATGTTGAATTTCTTTTAAACTCTTCAGAAGGTGTTCCTAATGCAAAAGTTCTTGTAATATCGGTAGTTCCTTCAAGGTACTGACCTCCTGAATCTACCAGGATGGTATCTTCATTGGTTACTTCTTTGCTGCCTTCTTTTTTTGCCGAATAGTGCATAATAGCACCGTTATCTTTATAGCCTACGATGGAACCGAAGCTTTCTCCTACAAAGTTTTCTCCTTCAGCACGGAAACCTCTCAGCTTCTCACCGATGGAATATTCGTTCATAGCTTCTTTACCTGCATTCTGAGTCAGCCAGTAAAGGAATTTTACCATTGCCACTCCGTCTCTCACCATCACTTTTCTGAAACCTTCCAACTCTGCTTCATTTTTCTGAGCTTTCATCAGGTTTCCGGGAACCGGAGCTTTAATAAATTGGTTGTCTGCTTTTAAAGTTGCAAAAATCTGTTGGTTGCTGTTGGGAGAAACCAATACTTTTTCATTTTTAAATGCTTTCAGATAGTTGTAAAATTCTTCGTAAGGCATCATTTTCACGAAAGAATCGTCCATTTGTTTTCTGGCTTCTACTTCCAGTTTTTCCAGTCCTGTAAACAGCACTGCATCATTTTTAGTGATGACGATATATCCTAAAAATACAGGGTTGCAATCTACATCGCTCCCTCTAAGGTTCAATGTCCAGGCTACATCATCCAGACTTGAAATAATGTGAACGGTAGCTTCCTGATCTTCCATTTTCTGACGAATGGCAGCGATCTTGTCTGCTACAGATTTCCCAGCTCTTTCTACAGGATGTACATAGACAGGATTGGCTGATGCCACTCCTCTTTCTTTCCATACTTCTTTTAAAAGCGGAAGGTCTGCCAGGGTTATATTTTTGGAATTTAATTTTTGAGAAAGCAGTTCCCAGTTGGCATTCGAAGCTGCTAAAGCATTTACGGCCACTTTACCTCCTACTGGAATTTCAGAAATAATCCAGTCGATATAATTAGGAGTTCCTTCCATTCCGTCTTTGAAAAGGTCAATACCGGAACCCTCCAGCTCAATAGCAGCCTGTGTAAAGTATCTTCCGTCTGTCCAAAGTCCGGCTTTATCTTTTGTTACTACCACAAAACCTGCTGAACCTAAGAATCCTGAAAGCCATGCTCTCTCCTGCCATTCTTCAGGAAGGTACTCACTCATATGCGGGTCTGCAGAATATACTATAAATGCATCAACATTATTTTTCTGCATTTCTTCACGAAGTGCAGCAACTTTTTCCTTTGAAGTCATTCTTTTCTTTTTTAAACACCGAAAGTTACGAAAAATTTGAAGTCGAAAGGTGAAATCAACATTCTATTTTCCTTTATAAACTGTTATTTTTTCCTTCATCATCAGTGATGATATGGATAATGGAATATGTGGCGTTATTTTGTTCATTATTGAATGACAAAAACCACATAAATTTTTCGCCACTAATGCAATCAAACATTAAAATTTTAAACATATTTAATTCAAAACTTATTTTTATTCAACAAAAAGCTACCACATTATTAGTTTTTAAAGATTTTGGAAAGATTATTGCTGCATTATTTTCTATGAAACAGCAAAACTATAATAACCACAGGAAATTTTATCCACCTCATCATTTTGTCTATCTTCCGTTATTGATCTTATTAGAGATATTTAGCATTTATAAAATCTGGAATGACTCTGCCAATCAGCTGATCTGGATCTTATTTTCAATCGTTATTTTCCTGCTTTTTTATCTGGCATTTATGACCAGGCAGCATTATGCTTTAGGACTTCAAAACCGTATGGTCATCCTCGAATTTAAGCAGCGTTATTATGAGATCTTCAATATAAGATCTGATGAAACTGTAGAGAAATTAAGATTTGATCAGATCGCTGCCCTGAGATTTACCTACGATGATGAATTCAAAGAGCTATTATACAGAGCCCTTCACGAAAACATTTCAGGAGATGAGATCAAGAGATCGATCAAAAACTGGAAGGCTGACCGGCTCAGAATTTAACCTTATCAAAAATAGTAAGCTATGAAAAAGTGGAGTATTTACAGTATTACAATTATAAGCTTGTTGACATTAACAGGCTGTGAGGCAGTAGGAACTATCTTTAAGGCCGGAATGTGGTGGGGAATCTTTTTAGTATGTATCATTGTAGTGATTCTTTTACTCATTTTTTCGAAGGGTAAAAACTCTTAACGATTTTTATGGAGAAGAATACAGAGATCGAGATTATTTCTCGCTTGAAGCCCGCCAAAATTGTTAAAATTATGAAGAGCCCGGAAGCTTCTGCCAAGGCAGTACATCTTGTATATACTACCGACTCGGAAACACCCGGCATTAGCCGTAAAAAAAACAAAAAGAAGTATTCTTACTATAAAGATGGAGAAAAGATAAAGGATAAAGACGAGATCAACAGGATCAATAAACTTATTATTCCTCCTGCCTGGGAGAATGTATGGATATGTACACTGGAAAACGGACACCTTCAGGCAACAGGTATTGATGCTAAAAAAAGAAAACAATACCGCTATCATCCTTTATGGAATGCCCTTAGAAACCACACCAAATTCTACAGAATGCTGCAGTTTGGATATGCTCTTCCGGATATTCGGCTTCAGGTTGAACAGGATCTGGCCTTACGGAATTTTGAAAAACGTAAAATTCTGGCCCTGATTGTAAGCCTGATGCAAAGAACCAACATCCGTATTGGCAGCAATATCTACGAGAAACTATACGGATCTTTTGGGCTTACGACTCTTAAAAACAAACATGTAGAGATCAAAGGACAAAAGATTACTTTTTCGTTCAAAGGAAAAAAAGGAGTCATGCACCATGTGGATCTTAAAAGTAAAAGGCTTGCAAGGCTGGTTCAGAAGTGCAGGGAGATTCCAGGGAAAGAGCTTTTTCAGTATCTTGACGAAGAAGGCATTCGTCATTCTATAGACTCAGGAATGGTCAATGATTACATCAAAGAGATCAGTGGTGAGGACTTTACGGCTAAAGATTTCAGAACCTGGTCGGGAACTGTGGGAGCGCTGATTGCTTTTAAAGAAATCGGCTACGCGGAAAACGACACCCAGTACAAAAAGAAAGTAAAAGAAGCATTAGATATTGTTGCTGAACATCTTGGTAATACCACAGCTGTATGCAGAAAATATTATGTTCACCCTCTGGTCATCAACCTCTATGAAAACAATACGATCAAAAAATATCTGGACGAACTGGATGTGATTGAGGAAAATGATGGAAAAGCCGGGCTGACCCAGGAAGAAAAACTGGTACTTAAGATCCTGGAAAATGAGAGACTGTAATTTTTAAGTCGGAAGAAGGAAACATTATCAGACTATATTGTTCAAAAATTGGCTTCTTCAAACTTCAATAACTTCAAGTCTCCCTCTCCCAGTTTCAAATCTATCCTGTTACTCTATTGCTCAAAAATTGGATTCTGTATTCCTTTGGGGTAATGCCTGCAATTTTTTTGAAAAGCTGGGTAAAATGAGATGCCGTATGAAAATTCAGTTCATAGGCAATTTCTGCAATATCTTTACTGGAATGCAGCAATGCTTTGCTATAATTGATGTCAATCTCGTTGATCCATTGTTTGGGTGATTTTTGGGTCACTCCTTTCACACATTTATTCAGATAACTTTCTGTCACGGATAATTTATCGGCATAGAAAGCTACCCGTTTTTCTGTCACATGGTATTTGAATAACAGATCCCGGAACTGAAGAGACAGTTCCATAGGACGTGTGGCAGACTTGTGATGGGTATCCGAATCTGTGCTCAGCATTTTGATCAGAATAAGGTGAAGCATTGTAATCACCACATCATTAATGTTCAGATTATTCAGCCATAATTCCTGCTCCATGATAGGTAAAAGCTGGGTAATTGTCCCGTAGGTCAGGCTGTCCAGATTCAGGAAAGGGGTCATAAAGAAAATACTGCTTTTATGCTTGGGCAATTCCTGTTCGGAGAGGATATTATTTTCGTAGGCCAGAAAAAAGCCTTCAATATCATCGGAAAGCTCTACGGTAGCTGTAATGGTTCCCTGTTTGATAAAGATCACACCTCCTTTTTCAGCATGGTATTCTTTATTTTCAAGGTACTGCTTGATATGCCCGTTGGTAACGAAAATAATAAAATTAAAGGTGGTACGGTACGGAATCACCGGCATCAGAATTCCCTTAAGGTAGTTTTCGATACGATAAAGCTGTATATCCGCATTATTTGCTAATATTTTCTCTGTGATATTCGGGAGAAAAAGTTTTTTATATTGAAAATTGGATAATACTTCCATATCCGATATTATGATAAATTAAAGTTATACAAAATTTATAAAGTACAGCCAGGAGAATCTGAAAATTTGAGAATGAGTGAATTTGAAAATCATCTTACCTCAAACTCTCTCATTCCCCAACGCTCCCACTCTAAAACTTATAATACACTCCCACTCTCACTCCGAAAGGGCTTCCAGGTGTATAAGTAAGGTCTGTAACAGGTTCTGCTTCTCCTCTCAATTGGGTTTCTGTAGCAAACTGGGCTTCATTCCATTTTACATTGAAAAGATTATTCACCTGAATATTGGCTCCCCATTTCTGACGGTTGTAGGAAAGTACAAGATCATTTACAAAATAAGATTTTGTTCTGATACTGTTGTCTTCTACAGCCGGTCTTGCTCCCAGATAACGGTATTGAATCCCTAATGAGAACCCATGAAGGAAATCCCAGTTTACAGATCCGGTACTGGTCACTACCGGTGCCAGCGGCACGTAATCCTGACCTTTTTCTTCTTCCGTAAATCTGGCGTGTGAATAGTTGATGTCTGCATTCAGATAAAAGTTTTCCAATGGCTGGAAACGGATTCCCAGATCAGCCCCGAAACGTCTTGATTTCCCGGAAGGCTCCACTACAGCGTCATCTCCTACATATACAAATTCCTGCTGCAGATCCATATACCATACAGTTGGGGTAATAATCAAAGATTTGAACGGGTGTAATCTCACTCCAAAATCGGCACCGATAGAATAAGGAAGGGTGTTTTCATTTTTATTAGTTACCACCACCCTCATATCATTGGAATGGAAGCCCATCCCTGTTTTCAGAAACCACATCACATGATCATTCTGGGCATAGGAGAAGTTCAGTTTAGGGCTCACTCTTGTCGCTTCTTTGGATTGTCCGGAAGGTAACTGCTCCGGATCCAGCAGATTATGCATATTGAAAATAAAATGATCTACTCTTACGGCAGGATTAATGGTCCATTTTCCTGTTTTCCAGACTAAACCTGAGTAAGCATGGAGATTGGTTTCCGTACCGTTTACATCAGACATTCTATTAAGCAGTAAGTCTCTGTGGTAAACGTGGTTAAGCTGTAATGTATTAATATCATCATTTCTTAAACCTATTCCTGAGATCCAGTTCAATGAGCTGTTGGGAAGAGCAAAACTCTTAGTGTATTTCACTTCTGCACCATAGATGTTTCTTTCATCTGTCTGCTGTATTTCATCTCCGTTATCTTTATCTTTTAAATAAAAGGTAAAATCAGAATACAGATTGAAATTATATTTTGAATAAAAAGCCATCGCATCAATCTGCTCAGAAGAAGAAATAATGTGCTTGAAATTCATCTGAAGATTGGTTCTTGACGTCTTTCCGCCTTCCGTAGGATCTATACTTCCCCATCTGCCAATGATACCTTCATCTACTGCACGTTCCGGAATCTGCCCGGAAGCATTCCATGAAGAGTTGAAGGTTGAGAACTGGATATTGAAGTAATCATTATCGGTAAGCCACTGATTATACTTTCCGAAAATATTCACCCTGTTGAAATTCTGCTTTACATCAAAAGGCCCGTCGGTATAATTGTATTCTGCCGCAACATAAGCATTTCTTCTGCCCAGATCATCGTGAAGGATATTGAACATTCCCAACACTCTTTTTGAGTTGAAAGAACCACCTTCCAGTTTGATCATGCTATTTTTCAACCCATTATAGGTTTGAAAATCGACATATCCTGCGGTATTGAAATCACCGCGGTCCATATAATAAGCCCCTTTTCCGAAGTCGATATTGTTTACGGTTTCGGGAATCACAAAGTGTAGGTCTGAATAGCCCTGCCCATGAGCATGAGAAACAATATTCACGGGCATTCCGTCTACATTTACACTTACATCAGTTCCGTGGTCGGCATCAAATCCTCTTAGAAAAAGCTGCTCAGCCTTTCCTCCTCCGGCATGCTGTGCAATAAATAAGCCCGGAACTTTTCTCAACAGATCCTGTGCTGAGTTTACCGGAAATTTATTCAGATCAACTTTAGTAATCGCTGATAAGAATGCACTGTGATTGATGGCTACTTCAGAAATCTGAAAAGGTTTATGCTGTAAGAAAATAACTTTGTTCTTATCTTCTTCATTGGTCACTACCCATTTTACCTCATCATATCCCTGGCGGCTGATCACCAGTGTATCGGGAAGAGATTTTACAGGAATGGCAAAATTACCGTCTGTTCCTGTGTGGGTATGGCTGTTTCCGTGGTCGTATTTTACCAGTACATCAGCAATAGGGAATTTATCATCAGCATCTTTGATCTGCAACTGCTTTTCTGCTTCCTGTGCCATCATTTTTCCGCTGAAAGCCATGACGAGAAATACAGCTGCTATTTTAGTTATTTTCATTTTTTGTTTTGTTAAATTAGAAATTAGAGGAGAGAGAAAAGATAATAGACGAAGAGATGAGAGACTGTGAATATTTTAATCTAAAATGTCAATTGTCAATTTTGCTTCGCAAGTGAATGGTGAATTGTCAGTCACCAATGAAAGGATAACAACCTTAAACTTTAAACCTTGAACATTCCTCCTCCCACTCTAAAACCCTCAAACTCTATAACTCTCCAACCTCAATCTACGCTTTCGCTTTAAGAAATATTTTTTGAATTAAAAGGGTAATCCATGTTCCGGCAACAAACGGGAAAGTAAATACTCCACCTACCGCATCCAGACAATGGTTATCGATCAGAAGATCATCGATTGCGATTGTTATAAGAACTGCAATAAGTACCCATAAACCATCTGTTTTTTTAACTCCTGAGAATACAATGGCCGAAAGCACAGCATTAAATCCGAAAAGTCCCATGTGAATTTCCTTTACAGGTTCTCCGTTCCATTGTGATAATCCGGCTCCAAGAATAGATGCCGCAAGTCCGTATAACGCTGCAACAGGTGAGCTGATAAAAACTGCAAGAAAGAAAATCATTCCTGAAAGTACCCCTCCTTGAAAGATCACTTCCCCAAAACCATTGGTACAGCTAAGCAAATCATCATATTTTGTAGGGATTACCTCTGCACTCAACATAGCAGACGGCGGAATATGGGTAAAATGATGCAGGGCAAATACCAGTATCCACGTAATCACGATGAAAGGAAAAGTAAATACCGGAATTTTCTTTTGAATAAAGAAATGCTGAATAATAGCAGCCAATGCGCCCCCTAAGATGATAAGCACCCAAATCAGGATGGTAGTATCGAATAAAAAGGCCAATGCTACTCCTACAAGTGCTGCACTGAAACCATATAACCCGGCATTGATTTGAGATTTGTCATATTTCAGCGTCATTGCGGTGAAGGTTCCTGCTGCCGTTGAGATCAATACAGCAACTCCACACTGCCAGCTTCCCATAAAGATTCCTATCAGAAACAGAAGGCCGGTCCATCTGTTTTCCTGAAGCATGATCTGCCCGATTCCTTTTAGAATGTTATCTAAAAAAGGCAGCTTTTTGAAAAATTCGTCCATAGTTTTTTTAATTGTATTATTGATTGTAGATATTGAAACAAAGACATGAAGATGGGAGATATTTTGGCCTTACAGGTCAATGGTCAATTTTGCTTCGCAAGTGAATGGTGAAGGTAGAATTCTTAATGATCAGTGAAAGAATGACTACCTTAAACTTCAAACTTTAAACATTCCCACTCCCAAACTCTCCAACCCTCAAACTCCGCAACCCGCTTACCACCCCAGAAAGACCATCCCGATTCCGCAGACTGTCACCACGGCACCACTTACCACTCCCATGTATCTTTCCAGTTTATCAGTATTGAATAATGTTGAGTAGCCATAGCGTCCCAAAAGAACCATTCCAAGCATCGTTAAAACAGTAGTGGCAGTGAATGAAGTCACCAGAACAGCAATCTCAGACATAGAATGTTTTACTCCTGAATAGAATAATAAAGGAATCAGAGGTTCACTTGGCCCCATCACAAAGATCATAAAAAGTACAAGCGGGGTCACTTTTATTCTTTTCTGAGGCATTACCATTTCGCTATGGTTATGTTCGTAAACATACACATCATCTCCCATGACATCGAAATGCTTATGAGGTTTGTTTCTGATTGCCTGGATCAGGCCATACACAAGGTAAACACCTCCAAAAATCAGCAATGCCCATCCTGAAAAATTTCCTCTGATGTCCTGAAACCAGGAAATTTTGTTCAGTTGCCATCCCAGGAATACTCCTATAAATCCTAAGATCAGGGAACTCAATACATGCCCCAATCCACAGACAACAGTAAGTACCGCTGTTTTCATTCCACTCCATTTCTTAGATTTTGAGATCACAATGAACGGCAGGTAATGATCCGGCCCTGAGGCTGTATGTATAAAACTTATTGATACGGCACTCAGAAGGAGTGCCCAAACTGTACTATCCATTTTCTATTTATCTATTGTTGTTCTATATTAAGTTTTGGCTAAAGCCAATGGAAGTCTATCTTTTAGTATTGCGGGCTAAAGCCCGCTTCTACTGAATCCCAGCCTTGTCAAGGTTTAAAACCTTGACAAGGCTGGGCTACTTCAATGACCAAAGGATTTCCTGAATATACAGGAAGAAGTTGTACATCATTTCTCCACCATGTCCCAATGCTCTTACTACAAATCCATTATCCTCCATCGCTGAAACTCCTACTTCCATTTCCTCGTGATGCTGTGCTGCTGCTTCAACAATCTCCTCGATCAATCCCAGTTTATCTACATTTTCTTTTGTGCTGTAGAAGATCAGGGTTCCCTGATGTGTATATTGTTCCAGATTACCAATACTGCTGATTGGGATCATATCCGGCTGAATCACCACATTATCTTTTACCACCAATTTATTGTTATGGTAAATCTCCATCAGATTCTGAAAACGTTTCAGCTTAAAAACCTCTCCATAATGTTTTCTTCCACAGGTGATGATCTCACTGATGATGATCTGGCTGTCTTTCCCGATATGAATATTAGCTTTACTCTTGAAATTGGAATCTTCATGTGGAACGATGGGATGCGGAACGTACGCAAAAGAGGTTTCATCTTCCATGGTCACATTAAGCTCCTGAAGCGCTTTGTCTTTCATATTGAAAAGCCTTTGGTACGACTGTGACTGCAACTGAAGGGAAGCTCCTTTTTCAAGGGCAACCTCCAGATGATAATGGTCTCCATCCAGAATTCCCGGAGAGGAGCTCATCACCATCTGATAAAGTTTCTTATCACTTTTTCTCTGCCCTACAGATACTACTCGGAAAGGCAATGAAACATAAAGATCCTTTACATATGATTCTCCTCCCTTGAATCCTGCAATTATATTTAAACGGCTATCCATCTATCTTACTAAGTTCGGTTCTTCAATTTCTTCTAAAAGAGCGTATTTTTTGATCCATCCGATCACTTTATCCAACCCTTCATCCGTTTTAAGATTGGTGAAAACAAAAGGATTTCCTTTTCTCATTCTTCTGGCATCATTTTCCATCACTTCAAGGCTCGCTCCTACATAAGGGGCAAGGTCAATTTTGTTGATGATCAATAAGTCTGATCTTGTAATACCAGGACCGCCTTTTCTAGGAATTTTTTCTCCTTCCGCAACGTCGATAATAAAGATCGTAACGTCTGCAAGGTCCGGACTGAAAGTCGCTGAAAGGTTATCCCCTCCACTTTCGATAAGGACCAGTTCAATTTCAGGGAACCGTGCTGCCAGTTCATCTACTGCTTCAAGGTTCATACTTGCATCTTCACGAATGGCCGTGTGAGGACAGCCTCCTGTTTCTACTCCGATAATTCTGTCATGAGGAAGCAAGCTGTTTTTAGCCATAAATTCAGCATCTTCTTTGGTATAAATATCATTGGTAATTACTCCAAGATCGTAAGTCCCGAATAATTTTCTGCTTAAACGTTCCAATAATGCAGTTTTTCCTGATCCTACAGGTCCTGCTACTCCAACTTTTATGTATTTTCTATTTTCCATTTTATTTTAAATTTTAATTGATGATATGTTGGCAAAACAGTGAAAAGGTTGATTTGCAAATTCACTGTATGCTTTTTTATTTTTTTAACGCTATTGGCGCCAAGATTTTTTATTGATTGTGAAGAGCTTTCGATCGCAAGGGCATTTTACTCAGCCAAGAAAAACTCACTCCATTTACCTATCAGCGTCCTTCACCTTCTTCACCTTCTTCACTTCCTTCACTTCCTTCGCCTTCTCCGCTTTCTTCACCTTTTTACCCTTTTACAATTTCGCCCTTTTGCCTTTCCGCCTTCTAAGACATATACAACCTCGAATACAACCTCTCATGCTGCATACACCTGATGTCAAATGCTGTATTACAAAGCCCCACCAGATCTCTGTCCAGTTCCATGGTTTCCCAGACTGTTTTTTCCATTACCGGATAGAGTGAGAATAAAATATCCTGCCCGTCAAGCTGTCCCAGAGGAACCAGTTTTACGGCATTGGTAATCATTCCGGCAACAGAAGTATAATAGAATCCCAGCAATGCTTCATATAAAGGAATTTTCATTAAATAAGCATATACCCCGAACACGATACAGTAATGAGAATTGGCTTCTTTGTTCCGAACAGCTTTTTCAAAGGCTTCCATCAACGGAAAGCTTTCTCTTCTTTTAAAAATTTTTATCAGTCTGAGCCCCAGTTTCTGACTGGCCTGTCTGATTTCTTTCGGACACTTTATCGCGTTACATTCATTATCAAGATCCAGAAGTGCCTGCAGATCTCCTTTTTCAGCTGCTTTATAAGCCAGTTTTGCAAAAGATCCGTCATTGAATTTAAGATTGTACTGAAGCATATTCTGCACAAATTCCTTCGCGGTTTCTACATTATGTACAATTCTTTCCTGTACATAGGTTTCAAGCCCGTTAGAATGGGTATAGCCACCGATAGGAAGTGTAGGATCTGCAAGATGAAGCAGTCCTGACAAAAAATTGATGTTCATATTATTCATCTTTTGGAGCGGCCATTTTTAAGATTTTTGTAAAAATTGTAGACCCCAGACTTCCATGTCCGTGAGGCTCTACATTCGATTTAAGGAGATTCAGCAGTTTTACGGATTGTTTCTCCGGTTTGAAACCGCTTGCTTCCAGCCATCTGAACATCGGCATTTCAAAAGGAATCAATACTTTATTCTCCTGAATGAAAAGCGGAATATGTTTGTTTCCGATTTCGTAACATACTGTTCCCATTTCCAACAGGGAGCCGGGAGCCATTACAATCGCATCTGTTTCTAAAATGTTGACTGCGATTACTTTTTCTGCATCCTCAAAAAGAATATCTCCTTCACGCAAACGTTGTCCTTCTCTCAGGAATTTGATCGCCAGATCTACTCCCTGTCTGGTTTTTTTGCGTTGGATTCTTTTGGTGGTCTCAAACCATTCCAGATCCAGATAATCTATGGTTTTTACCGTAGGATTTTCGGTGAGATTGCCTAAGGTCTGATTAATTATCATCTTTAGCGGATTTTTTTCTGAAGTCAAAGTTTTTAGAAATACCTACCCCGAACGTGGAGCCACTAAGCCCTGCTACATAGCTCTTCGTCCATCCTTCTTCTTTGGTTTTGGTCTGAAGCATTGAAAGTTCTGCAAATTTGAATTTCAAGGCCCAGCCTCCGCCTAATAATATCCCGATCAAAGGATAGGCACGAAGACGGAATCCGTTAAAATTCTGCATCGCATCAGCTGTTGCCGATTGCTGCTGTCCCCAAACATAGTGAGCATCTACCTGCCCTATCAATACAAAATATTTCCCAAGCATTACAGAAGGACTGTACCAGATTCCCGCTTCATTTTGTTTGTAGGCAACGTTATGGTTAACAGAATTTTGTGAGTATGCATAATTCACCCCAATCAGGTCATTATTATTGATGAAGTATCCTACTCCAAGTGGCGCACTTGAAACGGTACTGCTGCTGTTGGTAGGAGTTGTTACTTTTGAATAATCCAACGAGCCATACATCATGAATTGCCCTTTTGGCCCGTCTTCATCACTCTTTATTCTGTGACCTCCCAAAAACTGAGCACTTAGATTTCCTGAAAGGACAGACATCCCGGCCAGTGCAAGAGAAAAAACTGTTTTATTTAAATATTTCATTTTAAACTTAGTTCTTTAATTGTTTTAAAATATTGTCTGATGAATCTTTATTGTTGAATAAACCTAACAGGTTTTTGAAACCTGTTAGGTTTTATGAATAAGATTGATCTTAGAATAAATAATACAACTGCGTTAAAGGAAGTTTTTCTGCCGGTTCGCAAGTGATGTATTCACCATCTACCGTTACTTTATAGTTTTCAGGATTCACTTCGATCAAAGGAGTCTTATCGTTATGGATAAGGTCTTTTTTACCAATATTTCTACAGTTTTTCACCGGAAGGATCATTTTTTCTAATCCATAAGAAGCAATAGTTCCGTTATCGATAGAGATCTGAGAAACGAAGTTGGCACAAGTACCGAACTTAGCTTTTCCGTGAGCCCCAAACATATTTCTGTAGATAATTGGTTGAGGTGTTGGGATCGATGCATTCGGGTCTCCCATTTTAGCTGCGATGACGAATCCACCTTTTACGATCATTTCAGGTTTTACTCCGAATAATGCCGGTTTCCAGATCACCAAATCTGCTAATTTTCCTTCTTCAAGAGATCCTACGTATTCTGAAATACCGTGTGCAATAGCAGGGTTGATTGTATACTTAGCTACATATCTTTTAGCACGGTAGTTGTCGTTTCCGCTATCCTTATCTTCAGCCAGGTCGCCTCTCTGCTCCTTCATCTTGCTTGCCGTCTGCCAGGTTCTTGTGATGACTTCCCCTGGTCTACCCATTGCCTGAGAGTCTGAACTCATGATACTGAAAACTCCCATATCGTGAAGAATATCTTCTGCTGCAATTGTTTCAGGACGGATACGTGAGTCTGCAAATGCCACATCTTCAGGGATGTTTTTGCTCAAGTGGTGGCATACCATCAGCATATCTAAGTGCTCATCGATTGTATTGATCGTATAAGGACGTGTAGGGTTGGTAGAAGCCGGTAGTACGTTTGGATACATCGCTGCTTTGATGATGTCCGGAGCGTGACCTCCACCTGCACCTTCCGTGTGGAATGTGTGGATTACTCTTCCGTTGATCGCTCTCATGGTATCTTCCAGGAATCCTCCTTCATTCAATGTATCGGTGTGGATAGCTACCTGAACGTCATATTTATCTGCTACTTTTAAAGCGGCATCAATTGTTGCAGGTGTTGCTCCCCAGTCTTCGTGGATTTTTACCCCTAAAGCTCCAGCTTCTACCTGCTCTTCGATAGGCTCTTCTGCAGAACAGTTTCCTTTTCCGAAGAAACCAAGGTTCATTGGATATTCTTCTGCCGCTTCAAGCATTTTCTGCATGTTGAATCTACCCGGAGTTACCGTTGTAGCATTCGTTCCGTCGTTTGGACCTGTTCCCCCTCCGATCATGGTAGTGATACCGCTGTATAGAGAAGTTTCGATCTGTTGAGGGCAGATGTAGTGGATATGCGTATCAATACCTCCGGCAGTTACGATATATCCTTTTCCACCATGCACTTCGGTAGAAGCACCGATGATCATATTTGGAGATACTCCATCCATTGTATCAGGGTTACCTGCTTTACCGATTCCTACGATCTTACCGTCTTTAATTCCAATATCTCCTTTTACAATTCCCCAGTGGTCGATGATCACTGCTCCGGTGATACAAAGGTCAAGAACACCTTCGTCTCTTTTTGCAGTCACATTCTGTCCCATACCATCACGTACGGTTTTACCTCCTCCGAAAACAGCTTCGTCTCCGTAATGGGTGAAATCTTTTTCGATTTCAATAATGATTTCAGTGTCTCCCAGTCTGATTTTATCTCCAGCTGTAGGACCTAATATATTGGCGTATTGTTTTCTGTCTACGTTTAAGCTCATCTTACTGATTTTTAAAGTTTAACTCCTGAACTTTTGCTAGGCTTGCTTTTTTCTGATCTTCAGAATCTACCTGTCCATCAACAAGGTTATTGAAGCCCATCGCTTTTTTGGTTCCTCCTATTTCTACCAATTCCACTTCTTTTTCTTCTCCCGGTTCGAAACGAACTGCTGTACTTGCTACAATATTCAGTCTCTTTCCGAAAGCTTTTTCACGGTCAAAGCTCATCGCCTTGTTTACTTCGAAAAAGTGGAAGTGTGAACCTACCTGAATAGGACGGTCTCCTGTGTTGGTTACTTTTATTTTTACGGTTTCTCTGCCTTCGTTGCAGATGATTGTACCTTCTTTTACAAAAATTTCTCCTGGTATCATAATCAATAGGGATTAACGGATTGGGTTGTGTACGGTTACCAGCTTTGTTCCATCAGGGAATGTAGCTTCAATCTGAACATCGTGGATCATTTCTGCCACGCCCGGCATTACATCCTCTTTAGTCAAAAGATTAGCGCCTTCCTGCATCAGTTCAGCGACTTTTTTTCCATCTCTTGCTCCTTCAAGCAGGAAATGACTGATCAATGCTATAGATTCTGGGTAGTTTAGTTTAAGGCCTCTTGCCTTTCTTTTTAGAGCGAGCTCTCCTGCCAGAAATAGCATAAGCTTCTCCGTTTCTCTCGGTGTTAAGTGCATAGTATTTTTATTTAAAGTTTAGACAAACAGTATCTGGTCTGCCTTTCTGAAAAGGCAAATAGAAATGTTCAAAAAATGTAAATTGAGGAATGATGTCTATAGATCTGTATTGTACAATACAAACTGCAAAGGATCATCAAAGGTTTTAAAATAAGATTAGCAGCCCGCTATCTGCAGGGAATGATACAGGATGTATCTTGGTGCTGTAATGTAAATACGGTTTTGAACGGCCGCCACCGGAGTATTAAAGGTATACTTGGCAAAGAAATAGTTGAGCCACTGCTGTGCAAGTACAGAATAATCAAATTTTACTTTCTCCCAGTCGTTGGAATCCTGTACATCCTGAGCGTCTGAAAAGCTATACATTTCAGGCTGGGTCTGCTGATCCGATTTTTGCTGAAGGAGATGAATTTTTGAAAGGAGATCAGAGTATGGTTGAGTTTTCCCCTTATGTGCAAAAAGACCTGCACACAACGCTGAGAAAAATAATACAAAAGAGAAAAATAGGACTCTTTTCTTCATACCTGTTAATAATGGTGTAAAATTAGAACAATCTTAAAATCCCGGCTATCAAAAAATTTATTTAAAATGTTCAAAATCGCAACAAACTCAATTTTATATATTTTTAACATTTCGTATTAAATCCTTTATTTACAACACTTAATTACTATTTATGAACTATGACAAATATTTTATTGTCCTAATTCCAACAATTATGACAATCTGATATATCTTTTTATTCTATCTAAAGAATTGAAGAAATACATTAAATGTTTTCAATATTTAATCTTGAAAAAACGTTATGTAGTAATGATTATTCAGCAATAAAGTTTATTTCACAAAAACAGGTGGTATTTTTTTCTTTCCTTATAATTATCGTAAATTTGTATACAACATTCAATTTAATAAAATAATAAAAACGTAATATGTCAAAAGCAATTTCGCAAGTACCATTAGCGGTAAACGAGCCGGTAAATTCTTATGTACCGGGATCTCCGGAAGTTAAAAGCCTTATTGATACCTACAAAAAAATGTGGGCTGAAAAGGTAGAAATTCCAATGATCATCAACGGAAAGGAAGTAAAAACTGATACAAAAGTACAGCTTCAGTCTCCACAGGATCATGCTCACGACTTCGGATTCTACTACCAGGGTGGTATGCAGCATGTGGATGATGCGATCAATTCAGCATTGGCAGCTAAAGAAGCATGGAACGGGCTAGGTTGGGAGCAGCGTGCAGCTATTTTCTTAAAGGCAGCTGATCTATTGGCAGGTCCTTACAGAGATGTAATCAACGCAGCTACCATGATCGGACAGTCTAAAAATGTACACCAGGCTGAAATTGATTCTGCTTGTGAGTTCATCGACTTCTTAAGATTCAACGTAGAATTCATGACAGAAATGTATTCTGAGCAGCCGGTTTCTGACAACGGAATCTGGAACCGTGTAGAGTACAGACCACTTGAAGGATTCTGCTTTGCAGTAACTCCGTTCAACTTTACGGCTATCTCAGGAAACCTTCCTACTTGTATGGCAATGTTAGGAAACGTTGTGGTATGGAAGCCTTCTGACAAGCAGGTTTATTCTGCAAAAGTAATCATGGATGTATTAATTGAAGCGGGTCTTCCTGCAGGGGTTATCAACATGATCTTTACAGACGGTAAAGAAACTGCTGAGAAAGTATTGGCTCACAAAGATTTTGCTGGTCTTCACTTCACAGGGTCTACAAAAGTATTCCAGGGAATGTGGAAAATGATCGGTGACAACATCCACAACTACAGAACTTATCCAAGAATCGTTGGAGAAACTGGTGGTAAAGATTTCGTAATCGCTCACCCGTCTGCGAACGTAGAAGCAGTAGCTACCGCTTTAGTAAGAGGTGCTTTCGAATATCAGGGGCAGAAATGTTCTGCAGCTTCAAGAGCTTATGTTCCTAAGTCTCTTTGGGCTGATGTGAAAAAAGTAATGGAAGCTCAGATGTCGACTATTAAAATCGGTTCTCCTGAAGATCCATCTAACTTTGTAAACGCTGTAATCGACAGAAATTCTTTCGAAAAATGTAAAGGATATATCACCAGAGCTAATGAGTCTTCTGAAGCTACTGTAGCGATCGGTGGAACTTGTGATGATTCTAAAGGATGGTTTGTACACCCAACAGTAATTGAAACGACAAATCCTCAATACGAAAGTATGGTAGAAGAAATCTTCGGCCCAATCCTTTCTGTATTTGTATATGAAGATCAGGACTGGAAAGAGACTCTAAAATTAGTTGATTCTTCTTCTCCTTATTCATTAACAGGTTCTGTATTCTCTCAAGACCGTTACGCAATTGCTGAAGCTTACAAAGCTTTAGAAAATGCATCCGGTAACTTCTACATCAACGACAAACCAACAGGTGCGGTAGTAGGACAACAGCCTTTCGGTGGTGGTAGAGCTTCCGGAACTAACGACAAAGCAGGTTCTAAAATGAATCTTCTTAGATGGACATCTGTAAGAAGTGTGAAAGAAACATTTGTTTCTCCAAAAGACTACAAATATCCATACTTAGGATAATTATAAGTAATGAGTAACAGGCAATGAGTAATTTGTTGTCTGTTTTTTGAATACAGCCTCGGAATTTCGGTTTCGGGGCTTTTTTGTGGATGATGGTGAGAAGAGAGGGAAAGAGATAAGAGATGATAGATAATAGATGATGAGATAATAGACGCTCTAGACGGTAAAAGTAACTTAGTTTATGGGTTTCTATATTTGTTTCTTTCTAAGGATTTCAATGTTTAAGACTAAGATTAAATGCCTGATATTTCCGCAATACTCTAATACTCTAATACTCTAATACTCTAATACTCTAATACTCTAATACTCTAATACTCTAATACTCTAATACTCTAATACTCTACACCACCCCAATCTAACATCTTTTAACAAACTTTACCTATACTTTACAACTCCACTACCCCTGTTAGGAATAATAATTGTTTTTTCATCATTACACCCCAAAATAAAATAGTATGAAAAAGTTATTGCTAGCAGCCATCGGAATAGGAATATTTGCAGTGAGCTGTGGAACCAAAGAGTCATCTATGTCAACCAGTAATCGTGATTCGGTAATGGATCAGTCCAGAACAGCATCACCTGCCACAACAGATACGATGACTACAAAGAAAATGAATCCTGATACTACTAAGATGAAAAAGGATTCAATGGCAACTCCTCCTGCCAAATAATATGATATACGTCTAATTTAAAATAGAAGTCTGCAGATGAAAGTTCTGCAGATTTTTTGTTAAACCATCTTGAAACAGCCGGCAATTATTTTATTTTCTTAAAGGTCGTTCCCCCCTGCATATCCATAACGACTCCATTTACATTCCCTTTATCATCCAGGGTAAAATTAAAATCGAAATCAGGATTCATCTGCTGCGGAACTTCTTCTGTCAATTTTGAGGAAAAAAGATCGTATTGCTGATGAACCAGTATAAATTTAAAGGTAGGAAAATTCGCATAGAGGTTGTTTCCTTCTTTTGAAATGGTAAAAGTTCCATAGCCTTTATTGGAGTATTCACCACCATACGAATCAAGATCGTGGGTGGGCTTCTTTTTCTCATTAACCGCCGTACTGATATTTTTATCCGGCTTTACAATATCCGAAATCCCTTTTTCATATGCGTAAGGCTTATTACCATCCAAACCAAGCATCCGGATGGAAATCATATTCGCAATAGTATTGGAAATGTCTGAATTGTGCTGATTACTGAGCACTACAACACCGAATTGATCTGCAGGAAACAAAAAGACGTTCGAATTGAAACCGGATACTCCGCCAGCATGCCATACTTTATAATGGCCTTTGAAAATCTGGGTAAGCCAGCCATATCCATGACCAAATAAGTAACTTTTTTCATCCGGACTTGTCGGAGGAGCTCCATCAATCATGACTTTGGCACTCATTGCATTTTTCATGTAATCTTTTGAAACAAGTATCTGGTTTTCAAATTTCCCGTAATTCAGCCAGAGTCTGATCCAATTGGCCATCTCTGTAGCAGAACTGTTGACAGCAGCACCTGGTTTATCATTATCGGGTCTTTGAAATAATAATTTTTCAGTATGTTTCTGGTAAATACCATAAGGATAAGAAAAGTCCGGTTGTTTTACCATTTCATCAATCGAGGTAGTACTTGTGTTCATTTTCAGGGGAACAAATATTTTTTCCCTGATGAGACTATCCCAGCTTTTTCCAGTCACCTGTTCTGCAATTGTTCCCAGCATAAGATACCCAAAATTACTGTACTTCCAGCTGTTCTTAGGTTCTCCGTTTTCTTTGATAAAGGGAAGTCTTTGCATCAACTGTATACGTTTAGCCTCAGGAAAGAAAATGTAAGTCCCGTCTATGCTTCCCAATCCGCTTCTGTGTTCCAGTAAGTCTTCAATCGTGATCAGATTGTTCATCCTGTCTGTAGAAAAGGTGAGATATGGAATATATCGGGAAGGCTTATCCTGAACGGACAATTTCTTTTCCGTCTCCAACATGCCTATCAAAGCAGATGTAAATGATTTGGTATTGCTTCCGATGCTAAAAACAGTATTCGGAGTTACGGGTTGTTTAGCTTCAAGATCCCTGTATCCATAGCCTTTGGAATAAATTACTTTATCATTTTTAATGATTGCCACAGAGATCCCTACCGCCTGATAATCGGCCATGATCTTATTGATTTCGTCATCAATCCCTTTTAAATTTACCTTTGATTCCTGACTTGATGTAAAACTGTATAGTAACAGACTTAGCAGGTAAAGTATTTTTTTCATATTTTCTATTTTTAAGATAAACAGAGTGCTATTCCTTCAATTTCTTATTCCTCAATACCATTTTGGAACAGGCACAGAGTCATAATATCCCCCCTACTTATTACTTTAAAAACAATTTTATCAGAATATGATCTGATCATCAATAAAAATATTAATATTTCATTATATTTGATTAAACAAACACCAAAAAAAATAAAATAATATGAAAAAGTTCTGCTTTGGAGCTCTCCTTGGAATTCTCTTTCTGGGAAGCTGCGCTCAAAATAAAGAAAAAAGAGAAGCGTTTAAAGAGGCTCACAATAAAGATTCTTTAAGAAACAAAATGGGTGACTCTGCTGTAGCCAATTCTCAGTCTGCTTCTGCTCCTTCAACCTCAAAAACTGACAGTACCCAAACAAAAGGTAAATAAAATCACAAATCCACAGACTTTCTGTGGATTTGCACTTAAAAAAACTTGACTGAAAAAAAACCGGGCAATCAACCCCGATTATATGGTATGGTCCGGAATTCCGGATCAGAATATTTTACGTTAGCAGATAAAATGACATCGCAATTATTTCCCGATTACAGAAAGAAGACCAGATCTTTTTCCTAAAAGTTTCATCGTTGAATTGATTGAATGTAGACCCTCATTTTATTTCATTCTAAAAGAAACAGAATTTCTTCAAAAATAAAAGAGACAAGCTGTAGTGTGATAGTCGTCATTCCCGTGAAACTGCCGCAAAGATATGACAGGAGGACGCTTGCGTAAAATAATAGGTTGTCTGTTTTCGTGAAAATGGCAAGTCAGAATAAAAGAAACGATCTGTTTTTAATCATTTTCACGAAAATGGACATTCTTATCTGATTGGTTTTCAGAATCAAGATACTTAATATAGGCTGAAGGAGAATAATCAGTGACTGCTTTGAATACGGCAGCAAATTTACTGTGTGAAGAAAAGCCACATTCATCAGCAAGAATACTGATTTTATATTGTCTGTACTTTTCATCATTGATCAGTTTGTCTACAATATAATTGATTCTTAAACGGTTGATGTACGTTTTAAAATCGGTACACTTGTGCTGATTGATCACATAAGACAGATACTTTGTATTGGTATTCAGCTCTCCTGCAAGGAAAGATAAAGACATGCCTTTATTGTTGTAAAGAGCTCCCTTTTCAAACGCTTCAAGCAGTTCAAGCAGTTTCGATTCTGTTTCGGAAGTCATCAGTGAGTCATTTCTTTTTCGGTCTGCTTCACTGTCTTTTTCATCAATTTCTTCTACGAATATATTGGAGAATTCGGAATGTTCAGATGGTTTTAAAGGTTGATTTCTGGTACTTATCATTTTCAGCTGTGCCCTTATAATGCTTCTGAATTTTGAATGCTGTTTTTTCTGTTTCATTCTGAAAAAGATGATCAGACCGATCACGGCTGCCGACAATATAATGATTGCGGCATTTTTAGCGACATTCATAGAACCGTTCTTCTTATTATTTCTATTACCCAGAATTTCCTTATTATTCACTACAAACCCTTGGTTTCGGGCAGCAATGCTATCATAGGCTTTTACATATTTAACTGCATATAAAGATGCTTTGAAATTGTCTCCGGTTCCTTCGTAATAATCGTTAATATTGGAATATACAGCTTTTTTCAGCTTGAGGCTTCGGGAAGTATCGGCTATTTTTTCTGCTTTTTTCAGATATAATTCTGCTTCTTTCCAGTTTTGCTGCTTCAGACGGATTCCTCCCAGCCCGTTATACACCAATCCCAGTGTACAGCTTCCTTCTTTGAGTAATTCCTGCGCTTTTCTGTAATAATTTTCTGAGGCAGTATAATTATTGAGTTTAAAATAAACATCACCCAATACCTGATAAGACGCCGCTGCTGTCCGGTCTTCATTCTTACTGTTTATTTTTTCAAAATGCTCCAGAGAACGTTCTATATATTGTACTGCATTAGAATAGTTACCCTGTTCCATTTCATAGAAAGCCATTTCCTGATTCAGTAATCCTGAGGCTTCATTACTTTCCTGAAAGCTTAAGATCTGTTTGGAAGATTCGAGTCCTTTTAAGATATATTTTCTGGCTCTTTCATTGAGTCCCACCTGTCTGTATTCACGAGCCAGCAATCTGCTTACATTGGCCATCCATTGGGGATCTCTTTTCTGATTGATTAATGAATGGGCATTTTCTCCGTAGCATATCGCTTTTTTAAGTTCACCTGCATGATGATAAAGCTCTGAAGAAAGCATCAGGCTTCTGATTTTCTCTGTGGGCTCTTGTGCCACCATATAAAGGGAATCTGCCGTTCTGATCGCTTTAGGCAGATCTTTATAGGCCGTGATGGAGGAAGTCCTTTCACAAGCCTGATCAAAGCTGTTCTTTTTCTGGGCAAATAGAGGGATTGCTGTTGTAAGCAAAAACAAAAATATCAGTAGGATTCTGGACATACAAAAACAAATTATTATTTTTATTTTATAATAATTCATCATTATTTTCACGGGTGTCTTTTTGTTTTTTACAAAATTAGTAATATTTTACTTTTAATTAAAATATTCTATTGAAATTTAATCATTTAACCTAAAACATCAATTTGTATTAAATTTAATAATAAGACCAAAACAATAAACGATTATCTTTCATATTAATCTATATCTGTATTAAAAACAAGGTTCCTGTATAATTATTTTCAATATGAACGACCTAAATGTCAGCATATTTATTACATTTGCAGGGAATAAAAAGTTTTTATGAAAAAAATAACCATACTTTCCACTCTATTTGTAGGAATTCTTGCATGGGCACAGGGAATCAAATTTGAGGACAGCAATTTTGCCTCCATCCTGGCTAAAGCAAAAAAAGAAAACAAACTGATCTTTGTAGACGCATACGCTTCATGGTGCGGGCCATGTAAACTGATGGTGAAAAATATTTTTCCGCTTCAATCAGTAGGTGATTATTATAATTCTCATTTTATCAATGCTAAAATTGATATGGAGAAAGGAGAAGGTATCGAACTGGCTAAAAAATACAATGTAAAGGCATTCCCTACCTATCTTTTCATCGATGGAAACGGTGAGGCTGTACACAGAACGCTTGGGTATGTGGAAGAAAAGGATTTCATTCAGTTTGCTAAGGATGCTGAAGATCCTACCAGAAGGCTGACTTCTTTGAAACAGCAGTTTGAAAAGGGAGAAAAATCACCGGAATTCTTAAAAAACCTGGCTGGTCTTACTATTTATAATGATCCGGAATTTGCAGGGAAAGTTCTGAACCGTTATTTCCAACAGAAAACGGCTTTAGATCAGGAAGACGTACAGATGCTTCTTTCAGGGGTTCAAAGTACTGAAAGTCCACTTTATAAAATCTTTCAGGATAAGAAAACTGATATTGTCAAATTCCTCCCGGAAGATAAGTATGAAAAGCTTGATAAAAACATTAAGCTAAATACAGTTGCTAAAAAAGCATACAACCCGGATACCAAAACATGGAATGACACTTACTTCATGACGGAAACTCAAAAATTTCTAAGCAAAGAAGAAGCTGACAAAATCCTGAAAAGAATGAAAGCCAACAGAGCTTTAAAGAATAAAGATATTCCTGAGTATGAAAAATTAATTCTTGATCTGTATAAGGATTATTCTGCAGCAGGTTCTGAAGAACTGAATTCTCTTGCATGGAACTTCTTTGAAAATGTAAGCAATAAGACTTCCCTGGAAAAAGCAATTGCCTGGGCTCAGGAATCTGTAAAGAAAGATCAGAACTTTGCTAATACAGATACGCTAGCCAATCTTTATAACAAGGTAGGGGACAAGAAAAATGCAAAAATGTGGGCTGAAAAGTCTATTGAACTGGCTAAAAGCTCCGGACAGGATTCTTCTGATACGGAAAAGTTATTGAAAAGCCTTTAATAAGTGCTATATAAAAGTAAAACCCGCAGAACGAGAGTTCTGCGGGTTTTTATGTTTTATTTTTCTAATAGATGTAGTGGTAAAACCACCCCGTCAAAAATTCTCTGAATTTTTGCCACCCCTCCAAGGGAGGGGAATATTCGGTTTCCATTTGAATATCAGTGAATGTTTAAAGACAAAAGCAACTTTACAGGCAAAATAATAGGAAGTATCAATCTACCATTTATCACTCCATCACCACCTCATCACCTTCATTAATTCTCCTCATTACTTTCTTCTCTTCCTCAGCCTCATCAACCATCCTAGCTACCTTACTCTCCCCCTTTTCACCATTCAGCCCTTTCGCCTTTTTGCCCCTTAATATTCAAAAAGAACACTTCCCCATGTAAATCCACTTCCAAAAGCTGAAAGAAGGACTAAATCTCCTCTTTTAATTTTTCCCTGTTCAATAGCTTCACTTAAAGCAATTGGAATAGAAGCAGCGGTTGTATTTCCGTATTTCTGGATATTGTTAAAGATTTTTTCATTGGGTAACCCGAATTTTTCCTGTACAAACTGAGCAATTCTAAGGTTGGCCTGATGCGGAATAAACATATCAAGATCTTCTACTGTTTTTCCTGCTTTATTCAAAGCTTCCATCATGGTTTCAGGGAATCTTGTTACCGCATGTTTGAATACGAAGTTTCCGTTCATGATCGGATACACTTCCTTATTCGTTACATTTTCAGGATCTTTTCTCATTCGGTCACTCCATCCGAATTTGGAACCTGGGAACTGTGTACAAAGATCATCAGCATATTTTCCTTCAGAGTGCATATTCATTGCTAAAATATCACCTGCATTTTCGTCTTCTGTTGCAGAAAGTACAATGGCTCCTGCCCCGTCTCCGAAAATAACAGAAACACCTCTTCCTTCATCTGAAAAATCCAATCCGAAAGAATGGATCTCCGCTCCTACTACAAGAATATTTTTATAGGTTCCTGATTTGATGAATGCATTGGCAACACTCATAGAATATACAAATCCGGAACACTGGTTTCTCACATCCAAGGCCCCGATCGTATCGCAACCTAGCATATCCTGAAGCAAAACTCCACAGCCAGGAAAATAATAATCCGGAGAAAGTGTCGCAAAAATAATGTAATCAATATCTTTTGAAGTAAGCCCTGCATTCTGAATCGCTTTTTCTGAAGCTTTGAAACCTAAGTAAGCGCTGGTTTCCTGAGAGTCATACCTGTTTTTTCTGTGTCTTCGTTCCTTGATGCCTGTTCTTTCCGTAATCCATTCATCATTAGTCGTCATTAGTTTGGCTAAATCATCATTTGTAACAACGTTATCTGGAACATAAAATCCAACACCTTTTATTGTACTTTTAATCATATAGTTTTTTAATTTTGGCAAAGATAAAACTTATTTAACACATAGTTTTTCAAAATATTAGTATTTTTACTTTATGCCAATTGATACGATATACAGAAGCTCCCAATGTGAATGGGTAGATGTAGAGGCTCCTACTGCAGAAGACCTGAAATTTCTTCATGAAAGATACGAAATCAACAATCTTCTTCTGGAAGATACTATAGATCCTAACCACCTTCCCAAATATGAAGAGGACGGAAGTGTAAAATTCTTTCTTCTCCGTGAAAGTACGGAACTGGAGCGAAAAAACCTCAACACCATCAGCGACATCAGCACCAAAATTGCCATTTTCCTGCTGGACAATACCATCATCACGATCCATAGGATGAAAACGAGGAGTATTTCTGAAACCAAAAAGAAACTACAGACCACCCAGGAGGACATTACCCCACAAAAAATAGCTCTGATGATCGCTATTCTGATCATGAAAAGTTTCGATGATGAATCGATAAGCCTGCTGGAAACAATGGACAATATTGAAAATGAAATTTTCCTTAAGAATACCAACCATACGAGCCAGATCCGAAGATTGTATAAGCTGAAGCGAAAATCTGGTCTGAATTCCAGGGTACTGGTCATCTCATCAGATGCTATTGATAAATTTAAACTCCTGAACTTACAGGATTCTGAAATTGTGGATCTAAAGGATAAACACAAAGACGTAGTAGCCGATTTTGATCATTTGAATATACAGATTACCAACCTTATTTCGATGTTTCTGGCCCTTTCGGATCAGAAAGCCAACCAGGTGATGAAAGTTCTCGCCATCTATTCGGTTTACTTCTTACCTATCACCTTCATTGCCGGAGTTTACGGAATGAACTTTGAAAATATGCCTGAACTTCATCATAAGCATGGTTATTTTATTACGTTGGGAGTAATGGCTACGGTAGTGATCAGCACTTTCATCTATGTGAGACGAAGACAGTGGTAATCTCATTGTTGAGACAGGTTTAAAGGCGAAGAATAAGTCAATCTATTGTTTGCATGGACCCCTTTCTTAAACTACAATGTCCCAAAACAAAATACTATGAAAACTGAAGACCTTAATAAAATTCTGGAAGATGATTCGCTTTCGAATGAGTCTAAGGATAAGCTTATTGCCTTACACGAAAATATCTCTTCCAAAGAATTCTCTGATCTTCTGGATCAGCAGGGCAATCAGTATATAGAGTTTGTACAGGAAGGTGGCGGCGTCTGGGGAAGTGCTTTGGTGGGATACCTTTATGGTCTTGAAATCTTTGGGATCCGTTTTCTGAAAGTAGCGGGAACGAGTGCCGGAGCGATCAATACGATGCTTATTGCAGCCTGCAAAACCAAAGAAGAATCCAAAAGTGAGCTGATTAAAGATATTCTTTTCAGCTGGGATTTTGCTGATTTTATGGACGGAAAGACTTACGTAAAAACTACCCTTCATGGGATGCTTAACAATAAGGACTTTTTTAAGATCAATGCCATTATTGCAGCGATTCTCTTCATTATTCTGGTCAGCATTCCTTTTGCTGCTCCTTCAGACAGCATACTGAGTGCAAAACTTATGTTTCTGATCCCTCTGATCCCTGCCATTATCCTCTTTTTATGCATTAAAAAGCTATACAACAATTTCAGAAAGGAAAACAGCGGACTCAATCCTGGAAATGTATTCCGGAATACGATGAAGAATGCTCTGGAAAGTTTCGGAATCAAAACCGTGGCTCACCTGAACGAAAAATTCATTCAGAAGGAATATGATCTTAACCTCAACTACCGCTACGGAAACGGCCAGGAATATTATACAATGGCGCTTCAAAGCATAGAAAGCATCAAGAATAAAAACCTTGAGCATATCGACCAGACCCGTTATAAAATATTCTATGAAAGTGCCGCCAATAACGACTATTACAAAAACAACCCTTTCTATCTGCTCCGATCAGAATATGTGATCATTACGACCGACATTAATGCTAAAATAAAAGTGGAACTTCCCACTATGGCCAATCTGTACTGGTCTGAAGAGGAACTGAAACACATCAGTCCGGCAGATTTTGTGAGAGCTTCCATGTCTGTTCCTTTTTTCTTTGAACCTTTCCAGAAAGAGATCAACAAAGAGGATGATTCTGTAAAATATGCCTGGAAATATTGGATGAATACTCAGCAGAAAGACATTAATCCTGTTGGGATTTTCATTGATGGCGGCAGCATCTCCAACTTCCCTATCGATCTGTTTCACGCAGATGAAGTTTTTTATCCCAGAATGCCCCTTTTCGGCGTACAGCTCACCAGTGATTCTGCCCTGCTTTCCGAAAGAGGAAAAACAACAAGTGCGGAAATCATGAACACTCCCTTCAGCTATGCCGGAAATATCATCAGTACTTTAAAAGGTTTTAATGATAAAACATTTCTTACCAAGCATAGTTTCTACCGCCTTTACAGTATACAGACCGTCAACTGTGGTACCAGCACCTGGCTGAATTTCTTTATGAAAAAGGAAGAAAAAGAAGAACTTTTCAACAGAGGCTTCCAGGCTGCCCTGGATTTTCTGAACCAGTTTGACTGGAAAAAATACAAATACGAACGCATGATGCTCTCCATGAAAGAGAAAAAAATACTGAAAGAAGAGGATACCCCTACGGTGGGATAAGAATTTTTGAGTACTTTAGCTTTTTTAATAATCTGATGAAAAAAAGATATTTCTTTATTGCTGGAATCATAATTCTACTTATTTTCATTTCTATCCCTATAATTCATATCCTTAAAGCAAAATGGAATGAATCTGATATAAGGAAAGAGATTCCTAAAGGATATACTGATGATGCAAGTCAGCTGAACTTAACGAAAATTGATACTCTCATAAAAGTACCATCTTCTAAACCGGAAATTGAAAATCAACTTCATCAGATCCTGGCTTATGCAAAAGAAAAGCACTTAAAAATATCCATTGCCGGAGCTCAACACAGTATGGGCGGACATAGCATTTATCCGAATGGCATTCTGCTTAATATGCTTCCCTACAGACATATGGAACTGGATGAAAAAAACAATATTCTTACAATAGGATCCGGAGCCTTGTGGGAAGATGCTATACAATATCTGGATAAACATGGTAAGTCTATTGCAATCATGCAGGCTTTCAGCTCTTTTTCGGTAGGCGGATCAATCAGTGTAAATGGTCATGGATGGCAAAAGAATCTGCCTCCTATTTCCTCCAGCGTAGTATCATTTTCATTGATGAATCAAAATGGAGAGATAATTAATTGTAGCAGAGACGAAAATCCTGAACTGTTCAAACTGGTGATCGGCGGATATGGTCTTTTCGGAATCATTCTTGATGTTCGGCTAAAAGTAGTTGATAATACAGCTCTTCAATATAAATATATTCGCCTAAGTGCCGATCATTACGTGGAATATTATAAAAAATTTATTTCTGAAAATCCAGGGGTAAATCTGGTTTTCGGAAGGTTAAAAATTTCTGACAAACATTTTCTTGAAGACGCAACCATCAATTATTTTGAAAAAACGGATGAAAAACCATTACCTCTTCAGCTTCAAAATGTTAAAAATGAAGAAACAAAGCGCCTGGTCTTTAGAAGCACTGTAAATAGTGAATATGGAAAAAGGCTGCGGTGGGATCTGGAAACAGGTATGAATAAAATGACCAAAAATGCCGTTTATTCCAGAAACGAGCTTCTTAATGACCATGTTTCTCTTATCGAAAATAAAGATCCAAACTCTACCGATCTGCTTCAGGAATATTTTATACCAGAAAGAAATTTTAATCAGTTTATTAAAAATATAAAACCTGTTTTGAAGAGCTCAGGACTGGATCTTCTGAATATTACCATCAGAGCCGTCAATAAAGATGAAGACAGCTATATGAACTATGCCAGAGAAAATGTTTTCGGATTTGTCTTTTTATTCAACCAGAAAAAAACAACGAAACAAGAAGATGCGATGAAAAAACTGACTAATAACCTGGTAGATATTACTCTAAAAAATGAAGGAACTTTTTATCTTCCATACCGCCTTCATATAGGTAGAGGCAAAATGAGGAAAATATATCCACAGGCAGATTCATTCTTTGAGTTGAAAAGAAAATATGATCCTTCAGAAATCTTTGACAATAAATTTTACCAACACTATAAATAAAATATGATCATGAAATACATCTGCGAATGTTGCGGAGAAGAAAAAGAAGACTGGCCGGCACTGGCTTACTCTTCCCCATATCTTTATTCCTGCTTATCTGAAGAGGAGTTAAAAAATACTGAACTTACCTCGGACCTGTGTATCGTGGAAACGTCTGAATACACTTATAGGTTTATCCGGGCCGTCTTAATACAGGAAGTGATTGATGATTGCAGAGACCTTGATTATGGAATCTGGGTTTCATTAAGTGAGAAAAGCTACAACGAATATGTAGAGAACTATGATAACAAGGAGTTTAAAGCAGAATATTTCGGCTGGCTGTCCACTTATCTTCCCGACTATGACTTTTCTGAAAGCATTCCAACAACGGTTGTGGTAGACAATACTATCGGTCGTCCGTTTGTTTTTCCTCATCAGAGCTTTGAGCATCCTTTTGTAAATGACTTTTATAACGGAATTACAAAAGAAGAAGCCGAAAAAAGGATCAACAGAGCATTAAACTTAAATGATGAATAATGGCAAGTTGCTTTATTATTTTTAAAAATGGAGCTACCTTTTCAAGAAGATGGACAGGCTATGACTGTATTATACAAATAGCTATTAAGGAGCTGCTCCTTCTAGAAAACGGGAAGCCTCTTGCGGAATGGCTGCGTCTTCAAATTCCATTGGAAGATGAAACTGAAGATCAGAGAGTAGAATCAGGTTATGGTTTTTACCAGGCAACTACTGGTAAATGGGTCAACAGAAGTCTGGATACAAGAAGCTTTACAGAAGATAATCAGAAACTGTTCTGGCAAGCGATTGAAAACGGAAGGGTAAATCTTCATAATCCTGAGCTGGAAGACTATTCTGATCTGAGCCTTGAATACTTTGACTATTTCTACGAGATGTATCAGCTTTCAGTGCAGGGTGTGCTCCCGGAAGGATATTCTCATACTACAAATTCCGATTCCTGCAGTGAAAAAAATGGTCCTGGCTGGGATCAGAAAATTTAAATGATCATACCATGAACTGGATTATCAGAAGTACAAAAAAAGTAAAGTTCCATACCAATCTTCAGGAAGTTTTAAAACCTATCTGGAAAGATCTCGCCTTTCATCACTGGATCTTAACCGATCTTGATTTTATGTCTGATGATCGTATCCCTATCAATTTTGATCATGATTTCTTTATTTTAAATCATCAACAGTTTGAGACTATCTACAAAAGTAATACTCAGATTATCTGGGGAATTATTGCCGCTGTCCCCCATCCTATTGATGTTAATTCTTTGCAAGTATCCCAATTGTCGGCTGAAGATCCTAAGGTCTGGAAAAGTAATCATTTTTTAATTGCTGACAGTATTTTAGAAATCATTGCTGTTGACAGTGGGTACACTATCATTAAATTTAAAGATGGAGCTCTTTCTGAAAAATTTAAAAATTATTTTCAGGACCAGGCTGCAGATTTACAGACATTCAATAAAAACATTTTTGATAAAATATGAGAGGTTTAAGTAAATACCTTATTATTGCAGGACTCCTGATGCTTCCTATTTCGGTTATTATGTTTATAATCGGGGCAGGAATGTTTACGGCAAGTGGAAATTTCCCACCATTCATCATAAGATTAAGTGAACTATGTTTTGCCTTTTGGCTGCCATGTCTCATATTGGGAATTATCATTACTACTATCGGAGCTATCATGGGCTTAATCCTTGAAAGAAAAAAATATTAAAAAGGTTCTGAGATATTTCTCTGAATACATTAATAGAACTTATTATGGGTGGATTTATAGAACTGTACAGACTGGATAAAGCAAAGATCAGAGAAAACCTGTATCCGAAAATTTCAGATACAAGTCTTCCTGATGTATTTTTAGAGATCATTAATAAACGTTTTGGAACCTTCCGGGATTTTCTGAAAAGCGAAAGAGAATTTTCAGATCTATCCTATGAAAAGCTTGTGTTAAAACTTCAGCAAGAAGATTACACCTTAGAAAATGAAGAATTTACAGCTCTTTTCGATTGGTTTACCTGGTATTATCAGAATGATCACGAGGGTGACGAAGAAATCTTTGCCCATCATGGATTCGTCAGCATCTGGCATCTGACTACCCGCTATGAAGTTCCTCTACTCTTTTCAGTGGCTGCCAAAGGAGTTGAGGAATTTTATATTCCGCTTCTTGATAATGCTCCGGAATTGACAATTGATCCTATTTTAAGCAGTAATGAGCTTCTTCTTATGGTTGATTATCTTATTCTTCTTTCCTTTAAAGCAGCTGTTTTCGTAGGATCACCCGACGTAGAGGAAATGAGAAAATCATTGAATATTGCTCAGTTCGACCCCTATATCAATCTGCACATAAGTACCGAAAAACACCTAAATACTTATCTTCAAAACACTGATGATCTATACCGTGATGAAATGAAACATCTTCTTGAAGGTGGCTATGAATATATTCCGGATATAATGATGAACATCAAAGAAAATCTGGGCAGTTATGAAGGTCCGGTTTACCTTGATCATCATTACTGATCTAAAGTCTATCCAAAAAATCGAGGTACTTCGGTACACTCTTTTCGATCCATTCTTCTGAAGAATCACGTTCTATACCATAGTACACGAAAGGTTCTTTATACTCTGCTTTTATATAATCAAAGGTCAGTTCGTAAGGTCTGAAAAGTTCGTTCATCGTATATTTATATTCTCCGGATGCAGTATAGCCTTCTTTGTCAATCCCGGCAGTAACCGCTAAAGTCATTTTCTTTCCTGCCAGCCTGTATCCGCTATTGCTTCCATAAGCCCAGCCATACAAAACAACCTCATCCAGCCATTGTTTCAGAAGTGGTGGGCTGCTGAACCAATAAAAAGGAAACTGAAATACGATCTTATCATAAGATTCCATCAGTTTTTGCTCTTCAGCAATATTGATCTTTCCATCAGGATAAGCTTTATATAATTGGTGAACGGTGTATTTTTCCGGGGATTTTTTCAGTTCTTCAATCCATCTTTTATTGATGGCGGATTTTTCAATATCCGGGTGAGTTACAATAATTAAGGTCTTCATTATGTTTAAATTTCTACAGCAAAACTACAACATGTAACTTACATTTCGTACATTAGCAACCTATTGTATGGTACTATAAAAAATGTAAGTAATGACTAAAATAAAGGAAACTTCAACCAATTTTGCCAATAAGAAAGCCCTTGCTGATGAATGTCCGGAGATCTATGCCTCCAATACTATCGGTGGACAATGGGCATTGGCTATCTGTTGTTATCTGATCAATGGGAAAATGAGATTTGGTGAATTGAAGAAAAAACTTCAAAACATTACAGAACGTATGCTTACCCTCCAGCTTAGAAGACTTGAAGAAGATAAAATTATCACAAGAACGGTTTATGCCGAAGTTCCGCCAAGGGTAGAATATGAACTGACGGAAATTGGATATAAACTGAAACCGATTATTCTGGAATTTGAAAAATGGGGAAATGAGCATAAAGAACTGATGAAAAAAGCTTCAAAGAATGACTGAGGAATTAGATACTTTTTATCTGGAATTAATCGTAGTGGCATGTCAGACCAGTCAAAACGACGTCTATATGCATGGATACCTCGAAATAAGACTTAACAATAAAAAGCCTTATGCAGAAGGAGATATTATTGACATCAGTGAGTTCTATGAGAGTATAGATGCAGATGGTGAATTCAAAATATTTTCATGTTGCTGCGGAATTCCTGAGTGTAGTGGCTGGATTAGAGGAATTCAGGTTGATCACCTTGAAAATAACCTTATAAAATGGACCAATCTTAATAGCGGACAATCCTGGACATTTCAAAAACACCTGCTTGTAGATGCTTTACAGCAAGTAGATGAAGAGGTAGAAAATTTTAAAAAATTTTTCACCCAAAAAGACATTGAGTATGTGGGATATGGTGCTTAATAGAAGATTTTTTCACCATCAGATTGCTACAGAATAACCAATAGAAGCCTCTGCAATTAATAGAATCATTCTGTAGCAATCTAAGTTATCCTTACACCTTTTTCCACAAAGGCTTTTCGGCCAATACTTTTTCGTGTATCGGACAGCTTTCATGATGGGCTCCTTTCAGGTATCCGGTACTCATCAAAAACTCATTTACAATCTCTCCACCAGTGAATTTGAATGTTTTCTTAAAAAGCGTCATCCACTCCGGTAATGTTTTAGGATGATGATGCTCCAGCCATTTTTCGAATGAACCAAATTCTTTCTGAAGTTCAATAATCGTTCTGGCATTTTCTATTGCTGCATTCACCTTGAGCTTATTTCTGATAATTCCAGGATCGTTAAGCAGTCTCTCTCTATCTTCTTCTGTATAAGCGGCAATTGTCTGAATATTAAAATTGTGATATGCCGCTCTGAAGCTTTCTTCTTTCTTCAGAACCGTTTCCCAACTCAGACCTGCCTGGTTAATTTCCAGGATCAGTCTTCCAAACAATTCGTTGTCATCATGGATCGGAAACCCATAATAATTGTCGTGATAGTTTTTGTGCAGTTCTCTTCTGCTTTCTGGCTGCATTCCTTCTATGGCTAAGCAATAACTCATCGAAATATTCTGTTTTTTATTTAATGGTATAAAGATAAGACAGGATTGTGACAACTGTTAGTCAGTAGAGGTTATTTTTTATCTTGTGAAAAGAAAACTAAAAACTGGTGAATACTGTGGTATCCGATCGAAGATTTTCTTTTTTTGCCACGGATACACGAATAAAATATCTGCTGTATAGTCTCTACTCATAACAATATAATTCATGTATTCGTGGCAAAAAACTTCTTGCAGATTTTTCTCAACTGCCAAAGTCTTCCTGTTCTATGTGGCTTACCATCATCCAATAACAAATTTCCGATACCCTCCATCATTACCTTGAAAATATTAACTAGATTAGCAACCTCAAAATATCAGCCATGAAATTACTTTTATCCATTCTGTTTTCTTTATTCCTAAGCTTAGTGAATGCTCAGAATATCTATTCAAAAGCCTATGGAAATCCAAAGAATCCACCCGTAATTTTCATACATGGTGGACCCAGCGGAAATGCTACCCTATTTGAAGGAACTACTGCTCAGAAAATGGCTGACAAAGGATTTTATGTAATCGTATACGACAGACGTGGTGAAGGTCGTTCGAAAGACGAGAATGCTACCATGACTTTTAACGAAAGTTTTGATGATTTAAATACCCTGTATACTACCTATAAGCTTAAAAAAGCAAATATTATTGCCCATAGTTTCGGAGGAATTATCGGGACATTGTTTACAGATAAATTCCCTGAGAAAGTAAGTTCTCTGACTCTTGCCGGAGCTTTGTTTACCCAACAGGAAACGTATGATCATATCTTAAAAGAGGCAAAAGAACATTTCAAAAATGATCCGACCCTGCTCAAAGAGATTGCAGCAGTTGAAAGCCTTGATAAAAACTCTGCTGCTTACAGAAAGAGATGCTATGAGATCGCAAGCAAGCTCAACTTCTTTGATATGCCTCATCCTACACAGGAAAGTGAAAGATTAAGACAGGAATATAAGAATGGGGAATTCTACAGAAACAATATCAGAAATGCCAATTCTCCTATTAAATTTTATCAGAATGAGCCTCTCAATAATCTTGATAATACTGCTGTTTTAAAAGAAATCAAACGAAAAGGGATTCTCATTTTTGCAGTATATGGAAAAAATGACGGAATCTTCTCTGAAAAGCAACTGGCTGATCTTACTGCGATCGTTGGAAAGAAGAATTTTAAACTGTTCGATAACTGTTCACATTATTTATTTGTAGATCAGCAGGATGAATTTTTACAATTTATAAAGCTTAAACTAAAATAAAGTGTAGTTTTGTACTTATGTCAAGCCCATCAATATATATGAAAACCTATAAAGCCATCATCATGATGCTGGTACTGGTGTTTTCATTATCGCCATGTTCTGTAAAAAGAAATGTGCTTGACCTTTTTGACATTCAGTACATCAGTGGTCTCAATAAGGTAAAAACTACCTCCGGGCCATCCTTCAGCTGCGATACTGCTTCTGCTTCTTCACAGGTTTCAATATCGAAATCCAGGAGTATCAGGCTGACAGGATCTTTTATGTATTCCAATACTGTTGCAAAGAATATTCGAGAAGAAAAACTTTTCTTCAATAAATATTCCGGGCATTCCACGGGAAACAGCCCTCCGAAATATATTCTGTTTAAAAGACTGAAATTAAGCCTGGTGTAAAAACTTTTTCAACTCAGATTAAAAACAGTTTTTTACCATACATTATTAATTTCAATGAAACATACTACTAACAGCCAGTCTTATGACCTGGCCGGATTATATACTTTATCTCTAAGAATGGTGATCGGATGGACCTATTTCTCCGCATTCTGGCGAAGACTCATCCTTGAGAACAAGCTTATTCCTGATGAAAAGGGATATATCGGGGAAAAATTCAATCATTTCTTACCCAACGCCTTAGGCATCAAACCTATTATCGAATATCTGGTGACCCATCCGGATGCATTACAACGGTCAATGATGACTTTTACCATTATTGAAGCAATTGTAGGGTTGTTTATTATCCTCGGATTACTGACCCGGTTGATGAGCATCGGGATTTTCAGTCTTGCTTTGGGAATTTTACTGGGGTCAGGCTGGTTGGGAACCACCTGCGTAGATGAATGGCAAATAGGTGTTCTGGGAATTGCCGGAGGTTTTGTCTTATTTCTCACGGGAAGCGGCCCTTATTCTCTGGATCATTATTTCATCAAGAAGAACAGGCATTTTACCCTGACAAAATGGTTTCAATGGTTGGGCTCGGGAGTACTTCCTGTTTCTCAGCCAAAAGTTTTTGTGCTCACGGGTTCTCTGATCATTTTTGGTCTTACGCTTTACACCAATCAATATTTTCATGGAGGGGTCTGGGGAACCTTGCATAATAAATCGGTAAAACCTAAGCTTGAGATTTCCAATATTTCACATACTGATTCTGATCTGCAATTCGAAGTTTACAGAACGGAAGGTGCTGATGTCTATGGATCTTTCCTCATTGGGGTTCACATTCTGGATAAGAATGGAAATGTTTTAAAGGAATTTGACCATAAGGCCCTTTCAAAATTTTCTGAGGATCATATTAAAAATCATTATGTAGCCAAAGTAAAACCAGGGAAACACAGTCTTATTATTCCTTTGGGAGCAAAAGCAGATGTCCGTATCGGGATTGATGATATTCTTCGAAAAGAGGAAATCCATACCTTAAAATTGATTGATATTAGCGGTATTGAGTGGACGGAAAAAATACAATAGATCAGATATGATTTTATATTTTGTTGGAAAACGTGAGGATACAATTTTTTGTTGTATTTCAGGTTTTGGCTAAAGCCAATGGAATGATAAATATAGTGAGAGCGGGCTAAAGCCCGCTCCTATTGATATGGATATGGATATGGATATTGATGTCGAACCCGAATAGATATACATAAAAGATAATGGTGTTTACCGACAATATCTGTTATCTGTTATCTGTTATCTGTTATCTGTTATCTGTTATCTTAAAAAACTATTTCTCCACCAAGATCCCCTCATATATACATGAACTGTCCGGATCAAGCTTCAGTACTTTCATTTCAAGTAAAACATCCAGCCCCATGGTATCGCATACTCCCTGAACAAAAGGTTTGATGACCGGCCATTTCAGCAGGCCAGCAATCTGGAAGCTCTGGGTGATTTTATGGTAGCGGTCGATACCTTTGATCAGGAATTCAGCTTTGTGGTCATTTAATTCTTTAAATTCAAAATTATATTCGGGACTGGATGTAAAAACTGCTGCAATAAGGATCTTGGCCACTGCGGGGATGCCAGGCTGTAAGTCCGGTTTGGCCTCCATATTTTTCAAAGCCATTCTTGATCCGAGATCATACATAAAAGTACTGGAGAGCTGCTCAATAGCTTCTGGTCCATAGAGTTTTCCTGCCTGTTTGAGAAGGCCACCATAAAAGGCTCCTGTAATATCTGAGAGACGTTGTGTAAGTTCTTTAAAAGTTTCTGGAAAAAAGTCAGCAATGATCTGATTCTGATTCATTTCTGGAAGATAAACGTCATTCTTCCTGAAATCTGATAATGCGGCATAGGTTTCCGGTAATTGTATCTGATTCATATGTAAAATGGTATAAGTTTTTTGAAAAAATAAATCTAAAAGCAATGCAACTGAATAATAGGATTTCAGAAACATTGAATTTTGCCTTTATTAAACAAGGCAAAAGTTCCATACTTCATGAGTATGAATAAATCTATAATCTAAGGGTAACTTTCCCATAAGAACCAGAGCGTATAATCCGGTCTGAACCTTTTCTGAAAAGGATTTTGGAGGTGAGGGAATCTATTCATATTTTTTCATTTTGTAGGGTAAAGTTAAAAAAAACAAATAAATTCTCCAATATGTGATATTATTTTTAACAAAAAGAAACAATTAATTAATATAAAATAGAAATTGCTTGATAAGGTTAGGAAGAGGGAGGTTGGAAGAGGGAAGTTATTGAAGTGGGAAAGCTCAATTTGAGTCCTGTTTTATTCAATTTTAAATGTGGTGAACAAAGTATTTAAAAAACAAAAAACCTCCGGGATTTCCGGAGGTTTTCATTAAAATTTAGTGCATGGCTTCACTCAAATCTATTTTTTCTTTACTCTTTCTTTCTTTTACGAGTAAGATAAACGGAATACATATTAAAAATATTACCCCGAGGTAAAGAAATACATCCATATAAGATAAAACTGTCGCCTGTTTCGTTACAGATAGATCGAGCATTTTATAAGCGGCGTTCATTGCAGCGTCAGGTGTCATTCCTTTTGCTACAAAACTGGCTTTAAGCGCTGCGAGTCTTTGCTGTACATCAAAGCTGTTTTCGTCCAGATGGGATATCAGATTATTCCTGTATTTCTGCCCTGCGTTAGCAATAAAGGTTGTGATGGCTGCAATCCCGAAAGATCCGCCCAACTGTCTCATCATCCCTGTAAAGGCTGCTCCCTGACCAATCTCCTGCCCTTTCAGTGTACTTAAAGATAAGGAAGTGATCGGGATAAATAATAATCCAAGACCAGCCCCTCTTACGATAAGCATCCAGAAAAAGGCATCTTTGCTGGTATCCGGTGTCAGAATTTTATATCCCCAGAAACTATACACAAAGAAGATGAACAATCCTAATGAAACCAGAATTTGCTGTTTAGCCCCTTTTGCCAAAAGTCTACCAATGATAGGCATCATAAAGGCTGTGGTTAATGCTGCAGGAATCATCAGTGCTCCCGATTGAAGGGCCGTCCATCCCAGGATACTCTGCGTATACAAAGGAACAATAAAAGTGGAACCATAAAGTCCAAATCCAAGGACGAATGACATCATCGTTCCGATTCTCAGGTTACTATTTTTAAGAACCCTCAGCTCAACAATCGGATATTTAAAGGTAAGTTCTCTCCAAAGGAATAAGATAAATCCTAAAACAGCAGCTACTGTAAATGCTACAATCATTCCACTGGCAAACCAGTCTTCTTCCTGACCTCTCTCCAAAATGAACTGTAATGAACCTACTGTTACTGCCAGCAAACCGATACCAATCCAGTCTACATCTGATGCTTTACGTTTTTCGGCATATTTCGGACTTCTTACAAACTGCAGCGTCATCAAGGTTGCTGCAATCCCAATCGGAATATTAATATAGAAAATATAAGGCCAGCTGAAATTATCAACGATATATCCTCCAAGTGGCGGACCTAGTGTAGGCCCAATAATTACTCCCAAGCCATAAATAGCCTGAGCCATACTTCTTTTTTCAATCGGATAAGATTCCGTAATGATCGTTTGTGAAGTTACCAATAAGGCTCCCCCACCGATTCCCTGCATCAATCTGAAGAACACGAGTTCCCAGATATTGGTCGCATTTCCACATAAAAATGAAAATATGGTAAATATAATGATGGATGCCGCAAAGTAATTTCTACGTCCAAACTGCTGGGAAAGCCAGCTCGTCATTGGTACTATAATTACGTTACCAATGGCATAAGCTGTAATTACCCATCCCACTTCAGAAAGTGTAGATCCAAGATTCCCCTTCATTTCATTCAAGGCAACATTTACAATCGTGGAGTCTACAATTTCCAGAAGGGCACAAAGGATAGCCGTAATCGTAATGATCACTCTACGCGCTCCATATTCTACTAATGAATCTTGCATAAGTTTTTTTCGATGTAAAAAATCAATGGTAAACTTTGCTTCGCAAGTGAATAGTGAATTTCAAAGCCGTCATTTTAAATTGACAGCAAAGCTGATTTACTATTGACAAAGAAGTTAATTGACTTTTAACAATTTTAAATATTATTTTAAAGCAACCTCTGCCTTCACATTCATCCCTGTTCTCAATCTTTTTGCAATATTCTTATCAATATTTACAAAATCGATCTTTACAGGAAGCCTCTGAACCACTTTTACGAAGTTACCACTCGCATTGTCCGGAGGAAGGATAGAGAAAGTAGCTCCTGTAGCTGGAGAGAATGAGCTTACTACTCCTTCAAATTCTTTGTCAGGGAAAGCATCAATCTCTATTTTCACTTTCTGTCCTTCTAACATTTTATCTACCTGCGTTTCTTTAAAGTTGGCCACTACCCATTTCTGGTCGTTCTTCACCAAAGCAAACAACTGTGCTCCCGCCTGCAGGTACTGACCTGCTTGTGTGGGTACTTTTCCTACATATCCATCTTCAGGAGCCAGGATTACGGTGTATGATAAGTTTAATTTCGCATTTTCAACATCTACTTCTCTTTGTTTAGCTACAGATCCTGCAACACTGATTTGTTGTGAGCTTGCTGCCGTTTGAGAAGATGCAATATGTGTTTGCTGAGCAATTTGATTTCTTTGGTCCACTAAAACCTGCAGCTGTCTGTCTGCAGATTGTTTTGCCGCTAAAGCCTGCTCGTACTGTTGTTCTGTAATAGAATGGTCTTTTACAAGATTAGCATATCTCTTCAAATCCTGAGAAGTTTTCCAAACATTTACTTTTGCGGCTTCTATCTGAGCATTAGCCGTAACTACTGCTGCTTCTGAAGAACCGATATTTTTTGAAGTAGCCGTTGTTGTAGCTTCTGCATTAGAGATGTTACTTTTAGCTGTAGATAATGCTGCCTGAGCCTGATCAAGAGCCATTTTCTGATCTCTGTTATCCAAAATCACCAACGTATCTCCCTTTTTTACAAACTGGTTGTCTTTTACTTTTACCTGAGCTACATATCCTGATATTTTAGAAATTACCGGTGCCATATTGGAAGCAATCTGAGCATCGTCAGTTTCTTCGTGATACTGCCCATAAGTGTAGGCTCTGTAACCGTAGATACCTCCTCCGATTACTACTGCCGCTAAAATGATAGGAAAAACTAAACTTTTTTTCTTTTTAGGTTCAGCTGCCTGTGTATTATTATTTTCCATTTTGGTTTCGATCTGATTATTTAATTGTTAAAGTTCCTGTTGTCTGTAATAGTTTTCTGTAAGCCAGTGCAGCATCTGCCTTGGCATTGATCACGCCAACGTTGGCAGCAATCTGAGCGGCGTCGGCATCCAATAACTCTGTCATGGTCGCAAGGCCGTTGTCATATTTGTTTTTGGTGATTCTATAGTTTTCATTAGCCTGTTCTGCCGACTTTTCGAAAACTATGATTCTTTTTTTCGAGTAATCTGTGTTCTGATATTCTCTGTTGACGTCAAGTTTGATGTTGTCATTCAATAATTCGTCAGTGGCAGCCAGTTGTTTTTCTCTCGCCTGAGACTGTCTCAATGATGAATTTTCTTTCCAAAGATTGGATAGGTTATAAGAAACTCCAATTCCTACGTTGATGGCATTGTATACGGTAAGAAATTTCGGAATATCTGCGGCTACATACCCTCCGGTAAATGCTATGGACGGAAGGTTTTCTGCTTTAGCAGCTTTTGTTCCCAATTCTGCTGCTTTTCTCTGCTGAACCAATGCCTGAAGATCCTTACGGTTTTCTCTTGCTTCATTCACATAAAAATCAACCGGTTTCACGTCTGAACCTTCTTCAATATAGTTTTCATCTACCTGAAGTTCTGTAGTTTCCGGAAGTCCTAATAAAAGGTCCATATTGATGTTGGCAATATTGTAGTTATTTCTGGCTTCCAACAGTTGAAGTTCGATGTTGGATGTCTGAAGATTGGCTTTTAATCTGTCGTTTCTGGCAATCAAACCGTTATTTTCCAGTTTAAGGAAAGTTTCATCTCTTTTCTGGGAGGCTGTAAGATTTTCTTCAAAAACTTTGATAGACTGATTGGCTTTAAACAGGTTGTTATAGGCCTGTGCTACATTGTAAGCAATGGCAATCTTATCATTTTCAGTACTCAGCTTAGAAGCTTCTACCAGATATTTTGCAGACTGGATGCCGTATTTGATCCTTCCACCACTGTAGATAGGAACACTAAGGTTAGCAGAACCGTAAAGCACCTGGTGTACTTCCGGACCACCTGCACCACCGGAAAGCCCCGGAAGTTTAATATCAACATTCGGTTTTATGGGAAGGTACATATAGCTTCCTGAAACTTTCAATTCCGGAAGCTGTCTGTTTTTGGCTTCCAAAAGATCAGCTGTAGCCTCTTCGATCTTGGCTGCATCGATCTTGAGATTCTTGCTGTTCTGGATTCCCAGCTGCACAGCTTCGTCAAGAGAAAGGGTCTTTTTCTCCTGAGCATTCGCATTTGCTATTCCTACGAATAGTGATAATGCAATCACTGAGTTATTTATTCTCTTCATAACCTAAAAGGTCTTTTAGTAAATATTTTATATGTTTATTAAGTTCTGTATAGAAGGTTTGGTCAAAAACACTCTCCTCTTCTGTATCATTAAGGAATTCTTTATACATTTCTTTGGCATTGAATGCATAAAACAAAGTTCCGCTGATGGTGGAATGAAGCAGATAAATAGGAGGATTCTTGGTAAAAACCCCATTTTTCAGACCACTCTCCAATATCTGGGAATACATGGAAAGGAATCCCATTTTGGTCTGTTTCAAAAACTCTACAATCTGAGGATTTTTGGTATACAGCTGCTCTCTCTGCATAATCCTGTAAAAGCATTTCTGAGTTCTTATTCTGTCGGAAAACTGATCGATTACTTTCTCGATTTTCTGCCATTCGTTAATATCCGTTCTGCTTAGAATATCTTTTGAAAAAAACTGGCCTTCATTCATCCTGTATTCAACCAGTTTCTCATAAAGCTTTTCTTTAGAACCAAAATAATACGAAATCATAGAGATGTTTACATGAGCTGCCTTGGCAATTTCCCGAGTGGAAGTTCCTTCAAACCCCTTCTCAGCAAAAAGCTTTTCGGCTGCAAACAGTATATTTTCTTCTTTTGAAATCATGCTGTGTTCATTTTTCAGGGCGCAAATGTACACAAGTTTCAAATAAAATCAAACGATTGATTGATTTTTTTATATAGATTTAATGTATTACTGATAAAAGATGACTTCTATAAATAAGATTAATAAAGGCTTGAAGGGGAAAAAGAGCTTGAAAGATCATATGAAAACTCTCCAATCTGGTATAGAGAATACAAAAAACAGAAAGACAACAGCCTGATACAAACCTGATCACTCCCCTCTTCCAGCTTCCTGACTTTAATAAGATTTATCTGAAAATCCGGCAACAGGTCAAAAAAGATATTATATTTACAAAAAAACGAATTTTATGGGCTTTTTTGATTTCCTTTTTAAAAAGAAGAAGAAAAATCAGACAGATGAAATACCTCTTAAAGCGGAGTCTCCGGATGAAGTAATAACTGCCGCATTACCTGAGGAAACACCACCATTGGCTGAAGAGGCCAATGTAACACCAGAAGAGACCGTTACCGAAATCAATGAGGATGAAAACCGCTTCGACCTTGAAATGGTAGAGGCGTTCAAAAGGTTTCATTCTGATCCTGGTCTTGAAATTGATATTAAGATCAAAGATGATAAAGGGAACAGTCTTTCCGCACATCAGGCTTACGGTGATCTTTTTGCAGAATGGTCAGGCATTCAGTCAAAATGGGACCGTATTTCATTGTTTTACCGTTTCTGGGACCACTCTCAATTTGAAAAGCTTGAAGACTGGCAGGTGATTGAAAGGTTTGTAAAAGACCGCTATGCTAAAAAAGCACTTCTTTATTTTGAGAAAAAAATGTCGGATAAAAGAGATTTTACCAAAGAGGAGCTGGTTTCACTTTCAAAACTTCACCGGGTTTTACTGGATAATAATACGGCAAGAGAATATATTGAGACCGCTTACAAAAATCATTCTGAAGATGACTCTGTAAAAGTGGAATATGCAACGGTTCTTCATATCGTGGGCAATCATTCGGATAAAGAACTTTCTCATCAGCTGTTTCATGAAGTATTTGATAAAAAGATAGAACGGAATGATACAGAATCTGTTTTCGATTGTTTCAGGTTCTCAGAAGGCTATACAGATTCTTCTATTTTCGCTATGCTTTATCTGATGAATACAGAGGCTGATAATGACACCTGGGACTATTTAGCAGAAGAATATTATTATTGTCCTGTCTTCAGATATGAACATGCAGTACAGTTATCACAAAGTGATAATGCTCTGAGAGCCCTGGCAAAACTTACTTCTTTAAGTCAGGAATTCCCATGGTTCAAAACGGCTCTGGAAAGTACCATTGGCAATATAAAATCTGTACGAAAACAGCTTGGTAATCCTGATTTTATGGAAAAAGAAATGCAGGAATTTCAGGCATCATTAAAAAATTCATAAGTAAGCAAAAAAGTATTACATTTAGGCACTTAAAAATTTTAAATCATGAAAAAAATAATCTCAATTCTTGCTATCGGTTTATTCACATTCAGCTATGCTCAGGAAAAACCAAAAGAAGGTGGGTGCTGTGCCGGAAAAGATAAAAAAGAATGCTCTGTAAAGGATAAAAAAGCGTGTTCGGACGCTCATCATAAAGGCTGCGACGCAAAGATGAAAACGGCTGAGAATACCTCAAAAGAGAAAAAGACTGCCAAAGAGAAAAAAGCAGCGTAGACCACAGATAAAGCTAAAAAATAAAAACTCCGGAAAATTTCCGGAGTTTTGTTTTATGTACTTTTATGAATATATCTTGATAATTTTATCCCAAGATCCGTCCATACTATTTTAGGATTTCCGTTTCTGGTCAGATGCAGGTCTGCCGCATTGATTTCTTCCAGGATGCTTTCAATATTGGCTCCACTGATAAATTTTGAAAATCCGGCCCAGTTGAATCCATTGGCATCGATCTTTTTGTATACCAGATTTTCAGACTGATAATTCTGCAACAATGCCAACCTGAAGATCTCAGAGCAGTAATTCAGAAAGTTCTTTTGTTTTTCTCTGTTCCAACCTGCGATTTCTCTGGCCCAGAAAATAATACTTTTAAGATACGCCGGTTTCTTTTTTACCATGAACGCGTCTCTTACCCATTGTACAAACAGCTTTTCAAACTCATTGGTTTTATCTCCTGATTTCAGCAGTTTAATGGCTTCATTGAGATTTCCCTGAGCTTCATGTACCACTTCCCTCACCTTTTCATCCGTAACCGCATGATTTTGCTTAAGATATTTTTCAAGATCTTCATCCTGTATTCTCGGGATTTCTACGATCTGTGTTCTGGACAGGATGGTAGGCAATATATCATTGGTACTTTCAGCGGTAAGCAGAATGATTGTCTTTGCCGGTGGCTCCTCCAGAAATTTCAGAAACTTGTTGGAAGCTGCGATATTCATTTTATCGGCTCTCCATACAATGAGGATTTTAGTTCCTCCTTCATAACTTTTTAAGGAGAATTTCTGGTTCTGGTCATCTATTTCATCTGCAGAAATAAAAAGCTGTTTATTTTCAGATTCCAGGAAGGCTGTCCAGTCATCATAACTGGCATAAGGAGAATTCAGAATCATCTCCCGGAATTCGTCGAATTTATTTTTGCTTAAAGAGTTTCTGTTATCGGTAAAAACAGGAAAGCTGAAATGCAGATCCAGGTGATTGAGATGCTCTACTTTGGCAGCGGCATGCTCATTTTCCTGACTTAAGATTTCTCTTGCATAGGCCAATACCATAGGTAATGTTCCGTATCCTTCTTTTCCTACGAAAAGCTGGGCGTGGCTCACTCTGTTTTCAGCGATGCTTTCTCTAAGTAGTTTTTTCAGATTCACCTGTCCGGCGATGTTCTCCCAATTCATGTTTCAAAGATAAGAAATCGGGAATAAATCTGAGAATGGTCAACGGTCAATTTTTGCTTTATAAAGTCTGTAAGTGGATATATGGCCCAACAGATTTACAGGTTAAACGGATGAACTATTCCCTATTCATCTTGAATGGTAATTTACAATAAATACCCTCTAAAGATTCAAAATTTCCCATTATATCAGGCCTTAACAAACTTTAACCACATATAATTTTTACAATTCATTAATATTTAAGATATTTGCGCATTGTTTTAAAAAGAAAGAATGAAAAAAATCTTTGTAGTATCATTCATATCAGTTGGATATTTTCTGAATGCACAGAGTCTAAGTAACTCTCCCTATGCAGCATATGGAATTGGAGATGTAAAATATGATAATACGATCGAAACTGCTTCCATGGGAGGTATATCAACAGCTTATATAAGTGACTTTACCAGCAGTTTCAACTTTGCAAACCCTGCAAACAACACCAATTTCGAACTTACGAGTATCAAACTGGAAGCTACTAACGAAAACAATTATTTCAAATCGAACTATAACGATATGAAATCTACAAAGCATTCTACGTATCTTTCCAATATTTCATTAGCTTTTCCTATTTCATCAAAAGTGAAAATGGGAATCTCTTATCAGCCTTACAGCTCCAAAAGTTATGATATTGTAACGGACCAGCTTAATGCTGATGGAAGTGTAAAGTACCGAAATAACTTTAAAGGAAATGGTACAATAAACATTGCTCAGGTTGCAGTGGGTTATAAAATCAATCAGCAATTCTCAGTGGGTGCCAAGGCCAATCTTTATTTTGGAGATCTGAACGACCGTAACGAATTCAGAGCCGCCGGAACTGAATATGTGAATGGGTATGAAACTCAGACCAAAATCAGAAACTTCAACTTTACGTTGGGGACGAGCTACCAAACTCTGAACACCCGTACAGATAAAAAATTAACGTTAGGAGCTACTGCTACTTTCGGGAATACAGGGAATACAACAAGCGACTATGTCAACAGCACTTACAGATATGCTGATGAAAAAGCAGGGACAAAGATGGATGAAAGCATTCTTGAACAGAGAAGCCTCAACACTAAAAACCTTCTTCCTTTCCAGGCCTCTGTAGGAGCAGGATACGGAAGTGACAATCACTGGTTTATTTCCGGCCAGGTTGATTATAAAAAAGGAGAAAATGTTTCTTACTTTGGCCGTACCATCGATTTCCAGGATAGCTATAGAATTTCTGCCGGTGGATGGTATCTTCCTAACTATAATAACTTCAGAAACTACTTCTCAAGGGTAGTCTACCGATATGGAGCTTTCTATGAAAGAGGGAATCTAAAACTGGAAGGGACCAGCATCAATAAATACGGTATCACAGCAGGGGTAATGCTTCCATTCAAAAACAGCAGTATTACCAGAATGAGTGGTCTTGAGATAGGATTAGAAGTAGGTAAGAGAGGAACTCTTAAGAATGATCTGATCAACCAGAATTTCGTCAACCTGAGAATCGGCTTCAATTTTGCTGATAAGTGGTTCAGAAAGACTCTTTATAACTAGAATGAATTTTTCAAAAAAAATATCATATAAAAATATAGCATGCCTTTTTAGTTGTGCTATATTTTTTATATTGACATCCTGTGAAGAGGACCTTACTAAAAATAAAGGCAGCCAGAGCAAAAATTTTCCTTCACAGACGATTAATAATGCCAATATTGTACAGCGTGACTCCGGATTTGTCATCCTGAAGGCTAAAGCTCCTATCATCGAGAAGTACGAGCTGATAGACAGTCCTTATACTGTAGCCAGAAAAGGGGTTGACATCCAGTTTTTTGATAAGAAAAAGCCAAAGATTCCGGGAACGATCAAAGCAAAATATGCTAAGTTTTACGACTATAAACAATTCTACGAAGCAAAAGGCAACGTAAGAATCACTACGAACGAAGGACAGAAGTTTGCCATGCAGAGTATCTTCTGGGATCAGAGAAAAAAGAGAATCTATACGAAAGATACGGTTTACGTAACCATGGAAGACGGCTCTACCCTTGTAGGAGCCAATGGGATGACAGCCAAGGATGATTTCTCTGAATATACCTTCTATAATAACTCAGGAGATTTCAGCTCAAAAAGGATCTCTGAGAATAAAAAATAAATTCCATCATCATGAAAACGCTGGCTATTGGGCTCATGTCCGGAACAAGTCTGGACGGTTTGGATATTTGCTTTGCTGAATTTGAAAAACAGAACCCATGGAATTTCAGGATTCTGAAAGCAGAGACCCTTCCCTATTCTAAAGACTGGGAAAATAAGCTGCGAAACTCTATTCATCTTTCGGCGGAAGATCTGCAGGAACTGAATTCTGACTATGGATTTTATCTCGGCCGGCAGGTAAAAAATTTTATACAAAAGCATCAGCTTGAAAATATCAGTCTGATTGCCTCTCACGGCCATACAGTATTTCATCAGCCACAACGAAAATTCACCCTCCAGATAGGAGACGGAAGAGCGATAAAACTGGAAACAAAGTTACCTGTTCTCTATGATTTTAGAAGCCAGGACGTATTGATGGAAGGAAATGGTGCACCACTCGTTCCAATAGGAGACGAACTGCTATTTTCAAAGTACAGCGCATGCCTTAATCTTGGTGGGTTCTCCAATATTTCTTTATCATCCAACGGGAAAAGAATCGCTTTCGACATTGCTCCGGTCAACATTGTCCTGAATCAGCTGGCTCAGCAATTGAACAAAGATTTTGATGAAAATGGTGAACTGGCAAAAAAGGGAAACATTGACGCATTGCTATTGGAACAGCTCAATTCTTTAGAATTCTATCAGCTTCCCCACCCAAAATCATTAGGTGTGGAATGGTGCAACAAACATATATTTCCGGTTCTGAAATCGGTCAATACTTTGGATGCTTTAGCTACATTTACGGAACATATTGCCCATCAGATTTCCACCATCATCCATGAATATGGAATAAAAGACATCCTCATTACCGGAGGAGGTGCCTACAACACATTTTTGATTGAAAAGATAAAAGCAAAAACAACAGCTGAAGTCATCTTTCCTGAAAAAGAGATCGTCGACTATAAGGAAGCTCTGATATTTGCTTTCATGGGAGTTTTAAGGATGAATAATGAAATAAACGTTCTTTCTTCTGCTACAGGAAGTACTGCAGATCATTCTTCAGGAATTCTCGCTTAGACAAAGTTTCATCATCCCAATTCCGCTATCAGTTCCACAAAGCAATATCCTTTATAACCATATTGATGCAGAGCATTCTTTTTTACCAATGATACAGCCAACAGAAAATTTGTATTTTTAACTCATCTTTGTAATGAGAAGAAAATTGTAAAAGAAATGGCATCAGTGACAAAAATTAAAACGTATCACTTTCTCCCCTATAAATATGGCCTGGAGCTGTTATTAGATATAGGACACATCGAAACGCTGAATCATTTTGTTCTGGATAATACGCTGCATCAGCTCAGTTTTTATGAAATTCTTTTTATCGAAAAGGGAGCAGGAACTTTTACATTGGACGAGAATAAGATTTCGATAGCCCCGCAAACCATTATTTTTACAAGTCCAGGGCAAATACGCCGTTGGGAAATTGAAGAAAAGGTAAAAGGCTATATTCTACTCTTTGAAAAAGATTTCCTCAATCTTTTCTTTTCAGATGAGCTATTTTTACATCGGTTTCAATACTTCCATCAATATTCACGTCCAACAGAAATGCAGGTATCAGAGATCTCCTTTGAAAAATGCAGGGAGCTTTTGCATAGTATAGAGCAGGAATTCGGGCAGCTGCAGAATGACAGTAATCATTTGATCAGGTCACTTTTATATCAATTGCTTGTTATTCTCAACCGATATTATGCGGAGGTTTATGATGTTCAGAGAGACACTTATATTCATTCTGATTTTTATAGATTCCGATCTTTACTGGAAAGAAATTTTGTGAATGACCGGACGGTGGAAGGTTATTCAAAAATGCTTAATATCAGCGCAGGATTTCTTAATAAAATCTGCAGGCAATTCAGTGGATTATCTGCACAGCAAATGATCCATTATAAATTAGTTTCAGAAATCAAAAAACAGCTTTACCAAAACAAATCTGCCAAGGAGATTGCCTATGAATTTGGGTTTTCAGACCCCTCCAATTTCAACCGTTTCTTTAAAAAGTTTACAGGAAGTACTCCTCAGCAATACCGAAAGAATATATAAATGACCATTATAAAAATAAAATGACCTTTTTATAAATGGTGACTGTTCCTAATTTTACAAAAAAAAGGAACATGATAAAATATACATTCAGTCTTCTATTCTTCATGATAGGTGTCCTTCTGGTGCAGGCAGAGCAATTGTACGTTAATCCCAGGACGGGTAACGACACTTATTCCGGAACTAAAGTACAGCCGCTTAAAACAATTTTGGAAGCTGCAAGGCGTGTCAACTTAAACAAAGAGCCGGGAGCAACTACCATTTTCCTTTCAGAAGGGGTACATCTGTTAACCCAAACGGTAATATTTACCAATGATAAATACACTCTTAAAGATCGTCTTATCATTCGTGCGGATGTCATGCCCGATGATACAGACTGGACTCCTCAAAAAATGCCCGTTGTAGTAACCGCAGTTCCTCTTGAACCAGGTATAGGCGGACAGGAGGCGAAAGGGATACAACCGGAAGTAAGCCACGTTAGTATTGAAGGACTGCGCTTCACCGGAAGCCCTGATTATTCTTATATAGACGGTACTGATCTGCGGCGTTCTTATCCTATATGGCGTGATGGAAAAAGCCTGGATGATCTGCTTGTATCACAATGTATGTTTGCCGGAAATGCGGATGTATTGCCATTACATGTAGGAGTTATAGCCAATGGTTATGGTCTGGTGATCGATCATTGTGTCTTTTTCAATTGTAAAATTCCCGTTGTCTTTTGGAAAAATGATGGCGGAGCCGGCAGCCGCAGCGCTATGCGCTACTCTCTGGTATATGGCGGCTATTTCTGCGGAGTCTGGACTACACAAGGCACTAATGGAGATGATTTTGATTTCCACCATAACATCATAGCCAATACAAGCACAGTATGGATCAGAGAAAAAGGCAGTAAACGCAGATACAAAGCTTCCGACAGTATTTTTGCCGGGTATACCAAACTGGCGGGATATGGAAGCGGCCCACTAAGCGACAGCGATGCCACTTCAACAGATTTTCTGGAAATGAAAAATGTACAGACTTCTGGAAATGTAATGATTGAGAAGGATCAGAGTAAACGTAATTATCTGCAATTGGCAGAAGGCTCAATTGGCTTAAACTTGAAGGCAGGACTTTTTAAAAAGAGTCAGTAGGAATAATGAAAAGATCTGAGGGGTAAAAAATATTTGAAGTATGAGAAAAGCAGAATTTCAGACACTAATCCATCTACTGTTTTTAGCAGTAATTGCCGGAAGCCTATTCTCCAGCTGTAAAAAAAGTAAAGAAAGGTCTTCCCCTGTTACATGGGTTTTAGAAAACACACAATCCTCCACTCCTGTTCAGCATAAAAAAATTATCGAAATAAGAGCAGAGCTTATAGGAGCCTATTGAGACCCAATATATTTGAGAAGATTTAAAATAGGAAAAGTCAATGCAGGACCGGGACCGCATCGTTAGTAAGATTTAATTATCCGGAAAATGTATGATTACGCTTTTTCTATTTTGCTTCTCAGGAAAATAAAAAAACCTTCAAAAATGAAGGTTTTTGTTATTTATAAGCTTCGATCTTATCAGTAAGCGTATTGATAAAGTTCTGTAATGGCTTTTCTACCATCATCTTGATGAAAGGGTTGAATTTTCCTTCAAATAACATCTGAACTTCAGTCTGGTTCTCGTTGATAGGGTTCAAAGTCGCCGTTAATGAAAAATCTAAACTTGAGCTTGCAGATTTCAAAACCGCTTTCTGATCCGTCACTTCATCTATTTTTAATGCGATTTCAGGCATTCCCTGTAGTCCGAATTTAAAACCGTTGTCTCTTGTTTCAAATTTCTGAAGACCATCTGGCATGAAATCTTTGTAGTTTTCAGGGAATTTCAGCAATTCCGCCAGCTCTTTGGATGATTTATTGACAATAATTTTTCGTCCTTCTAAATTCATTTTTTATTTTGTATTTAAATTTTTAATTCCTGTACTTCCGCATTAAATTAATGATCAATACTTTAGACAATATTCTGATCAATAACAGTAAATATTCCGTTTCAAAAACTTTCAGATTTATATCTCTTATCAAAAGCTAACATGAGATGGTGATCTCTTATATTTACTCTTACAACAAAATTATAAAAAAAATCAACAAAGACACTACCCGAAGCATACTTTTAAAGAGAGAATGCTCAACTGGAAAACAAATCAATAGCAGAAAGAATCTCTAATCGGGAAAATTGCTCATTAAAGCTTTAAAACCTAGATGAATAAGCCTATCTGTATTTATTTCTATAGAGATCTACGGGTAAAATCCCGATATATAATTTCATCTCCCTCCTTCTTTTACATTATATTATAAGGAACGCGAATAAAATTTCTAAGCAATTAATTTAAACTAAATCCAAACATCTGTTCCGGGAAGAAAAATAAGGTCCTTTACGGAGCATTTTGTGCTTTATTTTATATATTTGCGAATATATTTTAGTAGAAGGCCATTAAAATAGGCATAAACTTCTGTCTGTTTTAAAATCTCTACAAAATACAAATAACTGATTACCAATACCTCCAATAAATATTGAAAATGTACAAAGTTTTTGTGAACGAAAAAAAATTACTGATTTCCAAGCATCCTGAGGAGCTTGAAAAAAAGCTTGAGTATGAAAGTTTCACGACTTTAGAGATTGCATTGGATCGTTTGGAGAATACTTCTGTCAACGAGCTGAATGTTTTCGGTGAGAATATTGATGAGATCTGGGATGAATTCCAGAAACTTTTCAGGATCATTGAAGCAGCGGGAGGACTTGTCAATAATGCTCAAGGAGAGACTCTTTTCATCAAGAGATTAGGAAGATGGGATCTTCCGAAAGGAAAAATGGAGAAAGGTGAATCCAGAGAAGAATCTGCAGTACGGGAAATTGAAGAAGAAACCGGACTGAGAGACGTTGAGCTTATTGAATTCATCAACACCACCTACCACATTTACGTGGAAAGAAATGGAGAAAAGATTCTGAAATGTACGCATTGGTTTGAAATGAACTTCAATGGGGAAGATACTTCGAAACCACAAATAGAAGAAGGCATTACTGAAGTAGCCTGGAAAAATACGTCTCAGATTGAAAGTGAGGTGTTCCCAAGCACATTCCAGAATATTAAGCTGATTGTAAAAGAATTCTGGGATTCAAAAAAATAAATGGACAGAGTTGGACGCCAGAAGAATGAAAAAGAGAACTACCCTATAATCACCTTCAGGTACTTCCCTCTCCCAGCCTCCGGCTTTTTTACTTTTTAAATAAAATCAATCACTTTTTCAAGGGCTATTCCTCTTGATCCTTTCAGTAATATATTGTCTGACTGAATTCTATGCTGTTTCAGATAGTCTATCAGTTCTGCTGTATTTTCAAAAGCAGATCCTGAAGCATTCACCGCTTTAAAATGTTTTCCTACGGTAATGATTTCGTCGAAATTAAGCTCCTGAGCCAGCTTTAAGATGTTCTGATGCTCTTTCTCACTTTCTGTACCCAATTCAAGCATATCACCGATAATAATGGTTTTACGGCCTTCAAAGCTGATAAAATTATTCAGTGAAGCAGTCATAGAACTTGGGTTTGCATTATAAGTATCCAGCACCAGTGTTCTGCTATCTTTTTTCACAACCTGTGAACGCATATTGGTAGGGGTATATACTTCTATTGCGTGTTGTATTTTTTCAAAGCTGATCCCAAAATGAAGACCAAGACTGGCTGCAGCACAAAGGTTGGTAAAATTATATTCCCCGGTAAGCTTTGATACGGCTTTCTCTCCTTCGTAGCTTAATCCTACAAAATGCTCTTCTGAAAAAGCTTCAAAATAATAAGCAGAGCTTTCTTTTCCAAAGGTGATAACAGGTGAATAGTTTTCTGTTTTTTCAACCTGGATAGGATCATTTTCATTGACTATGATAGTCTTATGATTATTTTTAAGGTAGTCATACAACTCAGATTTCCCTTTGATCACCCCTTCAAAACCACCAAAACCTTCTAAATGGGCTTTCCCGAAATTGGTAATATATCCGAAATCAGGCTTCGAAATGGTACACAGAAACTCGATCTCTTTCTGATGATTGGCTCCCATTTCTATAACAGCCATTTCATGTTCAGGTTTAATGGAAAGAATCGTCAACGGAACCCCGATATGATTATTCAGATTTCCCGAGGTATACTGCACATTGAATTTTTCCGAGAGTACCGCGTGAATCAGTTCTTTTGTCGTGGTCTTTCCGTTGCTTCCGGTAAGGCCTATAAAAGGAATGTTTAATTGAGATCTATGGTAAATAGCTAGTTGCTGTAAAAACTCAAGGGTAGACGGAACATAGAAAATATTTTTATTTCTGTTTTCAAACTCCTGCTGCTCTACGATTACGGCTAAAGCTCCCTCATCGATGGCTTTTTCTGCTAATGTTGCCGCATTGAAATTGTCACCGGAAAAGGCAAAGAAAATATCATTTTCTGCGATTTTTCTGCTGTCGATGGTTACTTTATCTGCCTGCAGAAACAAAGGATAGAACTGTTCTATATTCATGTGGAAATATATATTTTTTTAAAAGAAATCATATGCAGTCACCAAATCTATACGAGTATTTCAGACTTTTCAGGCGAAGCGATTTCATGAGTCAAAAATAAAAAAACCTTCCGGAAATCCGGAAGGTTTTTTTTAAGTATTTTTTTGATAAATATTATCTTCTAGTTCTACTCTTATCATTAGTTCTGGCATCCTGTGCAACACGGAACCCGATCCAACCATAAGCTCTTCCTTGATTTTTATATCTTCTTTGTCCCGGATCCAGCCAATAAGCTGTATCCTGCCAAGAACCACCTTTTACTACTCTAACCTCGTTAGAAATTCCGGAAGTTCTTTCTTTAGAGTCTTTTTGCATTTTCACTCTACCGCTGGCATCTACAACGAAGCTTTTCTTAGGTGAATTATACATATCAAATCCTGAAGCAGAATCTGAAGCTCTGTAATATTCTAAAGAAGACTGTCTGTCACCATCTCTGTAGTTTCTGTAATCAGCGATCGTTTGTCTTTCAAACTGTCCAGGAAGACCTTTGTATACTAATCTTCCGTCAGCAAGAGTATCATACTTGATCGTGCCTTCGTCAATCATTTTGTAAGTTCCGTCACCGTTTCTTACGATAGTCTGAGGCATGTTTCCTCTATAGTAGTTGAAATCACTGTAATCTTCGTCGATGATAGGTCTGTAAACATCTGCAGTCCATTCTGCAACGTTACCATACATACCATATACTCCAAGGTCGTTAGATGGATACATTCTTACATCTGAAGTTTGAGCAGATCCGTCATTCTTCCATCCTGAGATACCGGAATAGTCACCTTTACCCATTTTGAAGTTTTCAAGGAACATTCCTCTTTCTTTTCCTTTCACCCCTCTTAATCTTTCGATTTCAGGTTTTTTTCCTAGGTATTGGTTGTATTCTCTGTTTTTAGCCATTCCAAGAGCTGCATATTCCCACTCTACTTCGGTAGGAAGTCTGAACTTCTGTACCATCGCAGCGTTAGGAGCTCTGTTGGCAGCTAATAATCTCTGGTTGGTTGTTTTCATCCCAGATTTTTGCTGCATTCTCTTTTCGTTGATGTACCCTTGCATTTCAGGATCATTCGCCTTGAATTTATCCATGTTGAATGCAGTACCTCCCTGGTTGTTGGATTCGTTGATGTACAAATCTTTAGCAATAACACCTGCCTGCATCAAAGCTTTTTCATTTGCTCTGTCTGACAGCCATTCACAGTATCTGTTTGCCTGAGTCCAGGAAACACCTACTACCGGATAATAATCGAATTCCGGAGAACGCAGGTACGTCTCATTATAATCGTTTCTTGCTAGTTTGTTGTCCCATAATAAGGTATCTGGTAAAGCACCATTATAAATTTCCTTAAAACTTGGGTCACTTGGTGGGAATACATACTTCAACCATGTAAGGTATTCGCGGTATTCGTAGTTAGTAATCTCAGTTTCTCCGATAAAGAATGAACTCACCTGCATTCTGCGTGGTGTGTTATTCCAATCGTGCATAACATCATCTTTCACTAATCCCATTGTAAAAGTTCCACCTTCTACATATACCATTCCCGGCCAACCCTTCTGCTTCTGTTGCTTTCCTGCAAAAAACCAACCCTGTTTTTCGTTTGGTTTCCAACCTGTTTTACTGACAAATTTTTTGGTACCGCCACCTTTGCTGGTCCCTGATCCGCCACAGCTGGTTAATGCAAGTGTAGAACTTAATGCTATTAATGAAAACAACTTTAGTTTTTTCATAGTCGATATAAATATTTTCAAGAGTACAAAGAAAAAATAAATTATTCAATAAATCAAATAAAGATTTGATTTTTTTGAAAAACGTTAACAAATTAATTTTATTGTATCACAATTTAATTCTAAAATTTTCATTTATTTTGTAATTTAGCAATTTCAATAGTAAACATGAAACGAAAAATCACGCTTTTATCTTTAATCGCTTTTGCATCAACACTTTACGCTCAAAGAAACACCATAGAATGGAATGGTTCTAAAATTCAGGATTTTGGTGACACAAAAATTAATCTTCCGATTTTCAAAAATGAAGGTTTTTCTTACAGCCAAAATAATGTTTTTATAGTAACCAAGCAAAAAATCGGAGAAAAGCAATTGAAAATTTCTGACCTTGCCTGGGAAAATGTTTCCAATCAGGATTTATTCGAGCTGGACAGAGGAAGTCTTCCTGACTATGACATGGCAGACGTTTCATATTATACACTGGAAGGAGAAACCTATGCCAGCATAAGTGTTGCTTTGTTTAAAAATGTAAAAGGCCGTATTCAGAGGCTGTCTTCATTTAATGTTACTGAAGATGCTCTTCCATTGGCTTTATCAGGAGGAGTCAACAAAATAGGAACCTCAGGAAATCCTCTTTCGAGCGGTAATTTTTATAAAATAAAGGTTGACAAATCCGGTGTATTTAAAATTACTACTCAGTTTCTAAAAGATAACGGGATCAATCCTTCTTCTGTAAATCCTAAAAACTTCAGAATTTACGGAAATGGAGGAATCATGCTTCCTGAATTCAACAGAGATCCTAGATATAGCGGTCTGCAGGAAAATGCCATCCAGGTGGTAGGTGAAGATGACGGCGTATGGAATGACAATGATTATGCCCTTTTCTATGCACAGGGACCTGATGGATATAACCTTTATGACGCCAATAACGGAAACGGATTCAAAAGAAGAGATACGAGATTTTTCGAGAGAAGTAATAATGTAAAGAATATTTACGAAGATTATTCTTATTATTATATCAACTTTGACAAAGGTGCCGGAAAGCGCGTTCAGACGATTGACGGAAATCTTCCGGCGCAGATGATCACAAGATACGACAACTACTTTGTGGTGAATAAAGATCAGAAAAACCTGGTAAAAGTAGGAAGAACCTGGGTGGAAGAAACGCCTTTCAACAGTGATAAGACAGTTACAGTCACTCTGAACGCTCCTATTCAGGCTAATGATATAATACGATACAGATCTCAGGTCATAGGCTACAAAGCACAGCAGAATACGATTGATTTTAAACTCAATAATGTGGCCCCGTTTTCAAAAACAATTCCAGCTGATACGGGAGGAATCCAGTATAACTTCTATCCTATACAATATACGGGAACCATCTCCAATCTTACGGGAAATCAGATTACGGTGAACTATACTCCGGACATCTCTAAAAACCCTAACGGAACTTTCTACTTTGATTATATCGAGCTTCAGTATAAAGAAAATCTTATGTTTAACGGTTCGCAAATGAACTTCAGAGATTTTTCTATAGACAGCGGAAGCAATACCAACTATGGTTTCAGCATGACCAATACCGGCAATCTGGAACAGATATGGGATGTTACTGATATTACAAATGCCAACAGAAGGGTAAACAAAGCCGGAGCCGGTTCATTCAACTTCGGTTATATAGCTGCAGACCAAAACTTCAACAACGAGTTTGTGGCATTCCGTGCTGATGCGGCTTACAGTCCTCAGTTTGTAGGAAGAATCGGTAATCAGAACCTATCGGCATTACAGAATGTAGATTATCTGATTCTTACTGTCCCTGAAATGATGGGACAGGCACAGAGACTTGCCAATTATCACCAGACTACCAACAATTATAAAGTAGAAATTGTAGACATCAATAAAGTTTACGAAGAATTTGGAAGCGGAAGTAAAGATCTTACTGCGGTGAGAGATTTTGTAACCAAATTAAATACTCCCACAGGAAGGCTTAGGTATGTTTTCATCCTGGGAGATACTTCATTTGATTATAAGAACAGAATCCCTAATAATAACAATATTGTTTCCAGTTATCAGAGTGAGCAGTCTTCTGACGTAGTATCCTCATTCGTTACGGATGATTATATTGTAATGACCCAGCCACAAAATAACCTTCTTATTGAAAACAATCTACCGGATGTACCGATCGGAAGAATTCCTGCATCCAATGCAACTGAAGCCGGAGATATGATCAACAAAACGCTGGCTTACTACAATTCTCTTTCAGGACAGTCGAGTCCTTTTGGAGACTGGCGTATGCGACTTGACTTCGTGGTGGATGATAACAATGAAGGAGGATCGCCTTTCCATACTGTAATGAACAATTCTTTGGTCAGTATATTTGAACAACCGGGACAGCTGGAACTTAAAGAATATAATGTCAAGAAGTTGTATATGGATGCTTTTGCAGCCCAAAGTACATCTGCAGGGCTTAGATTTCCACAGGTAACTCAGGCAATTTCCAATGCCATCGGAAACAGTTTATATCTGTTCTATTTCGGGCACGGAGGGATCAATGGCTGGGCACAGGAAAGAGTACTGACCAGTACAGAAGTACAAAATGCCAACAATTTTTCTAATGTATACAGCAGATTCCCTTTTGTATCTACGATTACCTGTGAATTTACACTATGGGATGAGCCGGGAACCAATTCTGTAGGAGAACAGTTTATCAAGCTAAAACAGGGAGGTGCTTCAACGATGATTACTTCCAGCCGCGCTATTGGAGTAGATTATGGACGTGATTTCACCAATACTTTTACCAAAAACATCTTTAAATTAACCAATGATGATTTCAATTCTTTAGGGAATGCCCATCTCCTTGCAAAAAAACAGAAAGGACCGAATACCAACCACCTGAAGGTAAATTTCCTGGGTGACCCTGCCATGAAACTAAGCAGACCTCAAAGATTATTGGTGATTGATAATATTGAAACTCCGGTACCCGGATTAATCAGAGGACTGGATTTTGTAAAGGTAAAAGGACACATTAATAAGGCTGATGGTACGCTGAACAATACTTTCAACGGAAGAGTGGCCATCAATATCTTTGATAAGAGATTAAATAAAAAAACACTGAACAATATTGGCGTCCTGACTCCTATACTGGAATATACGGAAGAAGGAAGTGCTATTGTAAAAGCAGCAGGAACTGCTGTAAACGGAGTATTCACGGCGGAATTCTATGTGCCTAAAGACATCAATTATGCTGTAGGAACCGGAAGGATACTTGCTTACGCTGATAATAAAGCAACGGATGTCTTCAACAATCAGGCAGTACAGGTAGGTGATATTAACCCGAACGGAATTAATGACAACCAGCCTCCGAAAGTAAAGCTGTATATGAATAACACCAACTTCGCGGATGGTGGAATTACCAACCAGAACCCAATGCTTCTTGCATGTCTTACGGATGATACGGGAATTAATTCTACCGGATCAGGAATCGGACATGACATTACAGTCTACCTGGATGGGCAGATCATCAATACGGTTATCTTGAATGATTTCTACTCTCCGGGAGAAGGAAACGGATGTCTGAACCCAAGTCTTGCCGATTACCAGAAAGGAAATGTAAGCTATCCTTTCAAAAATCTATCGATAGGACAGCACCAATTGACATTTAAAGTTTGGGATATAAACAATAATTCTACAACTGCAACGTTAAATTTTGAAGTTAAGGATGAATCTGACCAGCACCTGACCATCAACCGTCCGCTGAACTGGCCCAATCCGTTTACTAATAAAACGTATATTCAGTTTGAGCACAATTGTGATGATATTCTGGATGTCAACGTACAAATCTATACAATTACGGGAAGATTGGTAAAAACTTTATCTCAGCCAGTGGTTGCAGAACCGTTCCTACAGGGCTTTAGAACCCCTCGTCAGGCAATAGAATGGGATGGAAGAGACGATTTTGGATCTACTGTTGCAAAAGGTACGTATATTTTTAAGATATTTGCAAAAAGTCAAAACCAAGAAAAATGCAAAGGAAGTGCCACAGCTGTAGAAAAAATGGTACTTTTGAAATAATTAAATAAGACATAGACAATAAAATTAATAAAAAACTGATAATATATAAAAGACAACATATGAATTTAACTACTAAACTGCTTTTAGGATTTGGTTTGAGTGCTGGTTTTTTAGGCTATTCGCAAGATTTAAGCAAAGTAAACCCAGTTCTTACCGGAGCTCCTTTTCTAAGAATTGCTCCAGATGCGAGGTCTGGAGGTATGGGAGATCAGGGTGTGGTAACCTCTCCGGATGCATTTTCACAATTCTGGAATGCGGCTAAATATCCTTTCAGCAGAACAAGTTCTTCCGTAGGTCTTAACTATACGCCTTACATGGGAAAACTTACCAATGATGTATTCTTATTATATGCTTCCTTCCATAAGTTTCTGGGACAGGAAGAGAGATCTACCATCTCTGCAAGTATCTATTATTTCAATATGGGACAGGTTGACCTGACGCAGTTGGTAGGTACAGAGATCGCTTCAATGGGTACATCAAAACCAAATGAATTCTCCATTGACGTTGCTTACGCATTGAAACTTTCTGATTCTTTCTCAGGAGCCGTTACCGGTAGATTCATTCGTTCAGACTTAGCTGGTGGATTCAACACAGATACAACGCTAAAGCCTGCTAACAGTTTTGCAGTGGATGTTTCAGGATACTATACTTCTCCAAGATTCTCAAGTATCGGAGGATATGATGGTAAGATCAATGCAGGTTTAGCCATTCAGAATTTAGGTCCAAAATTGGATTATACAGGAAATGAGGAATCAAGATCTTATCTTCCTACCATGGCAAGATTGGGGATCGGGTATGATATGTTCCTGGATGATATGAACAGAATCGGATTGACGGTAGAAGGTTCAAAACTTTTGGTTCCGGGATCTGAATATGCGGGAATCGACCCAAACACAAGACAACCCAGATATGAAATTCCTAACGTAGGTCCTATGGCCGGTATCGGAAAATCTTTCAAAAACAAAAACAGTATCATGTATAGTGGTGCTTTAGAATATTCATATGACAATGCTTTTTCTGTAAGAGGAGGTTACTTCCATGAAAGTGAAGAGCAGGGAGCAAGACAATTCGCTACGGCGGGTGTAGGGCTAAGATACCGTTCTTTCGGACTGGATCTTTCTTACCTGATCAATATGTCTAAAATCAACAGTGCGTTGGATAACACCCTTCGTTTCGGTCTTACCTGGAACATCGGAGAGGAAACTTCCAACAACGACCGTTAAACAACAACAATTTCTATACAAAAAGCCTCATACAGATGTAATGAGGCTTTTTTTGGTGGATAGCAGATGATCATCCATTCAATTTATTTTAAACCTAATTATTATCCCCCATTCGCTCTGCGAAGCAAAAACTGACTATTGACCTTTAAATAGCTGAATCGTATAATCCAGCAATTCTCCATTACCATATTCCCCATGCCCGGGAACAACAATTTTTACCTCCGGATATTCTTTTTTCACTCTTTCAACAGTATTGGACCATGCTGAAACATTAGCATCCCCCAAATATCCTTTACTTGCATCAACCTCTTTCAATAAACAGCCTCCAAACAGGATCTTTTCAGATGGAAAATAGGCCACGACATTATCTTTTGTATGACCTTCTCCAAAAAATTTTGTCATTGTTTCTCTGTTGCCCACTTTTAAAATAATAAAGTCGTTAAAACTGTTTTGAGGAACGGTAAAATGATTTATTTTGGCCAATTCTATAGTTTTAGAATAGGCGTATGAAGGTATTTTTTTGTTATGAAAAGCTTGCAGACCGCCTAAACTGTCATCATGAAAATGGGTAGGAACAACAGCATTAATCTTTGCATGAAGTTTTTCATTGATCCAGTGTATCAGTTCCTCTGCTCCTTTATCATTCGTTGGAGTATCAAAAACAATAACCTCATTATTATTTCTTACCACCAGTCCGTTACAGGGAACATTCCCGAAATCATTGGTTTGCTTGAAGGAGGTATGAATAAAAGTATTTTTCGAAATCTGAGTAATAATCAGGCTTCCGGATTTATAGACCTCTTTCGCTACAAAATCTTTTTTATTTTGAGAATGGCAACTAAAGATCACAAAAGAAAATAAAAAGATGAATATATTTTTAATATTGATTTTCATATGCTTAGGAATTGGAAAACTAAATTAAGGAATATCAGGTAAAATTCATGAGAAACCAGATCAAAATAAAATACAGACGGATCATCTGCATTATAGGTTAATTGTGCACCAAAGACCTTCGTCATTCATTTTCTGTAAGTCAATCTGACTACTGACGATGAGAAAAACCAATTATTAAAAAAATATAATATTTAAGTTCACAAAAGTCTCTTATTTATGGCGATTTTCTTAAATTCAATAGCTATTTTTGTAGTATGAACTATTCAGCGGAACTAAAAAAATTTGTAACCAGTCAATATGTATATTCTGCAATCAGGATAACATTAGCCACTGTTCTGCCCTGTTTAGTCCTCGCCCACTTTGGAATTCTGAAAGAATATTTCCTTTTTCCTCTGGGAACCAGCTTTGTCGCCCTTACTGACCAACCCGGACCTTTTATACGAAGACGAAATGCACTTGCATTTGCCATTTGCTGCTTTGTTTTGGTAGCCCTCATTGCCAGTCTCGTCATGAATTTTAAGCTCCTGGTCCTTCTTGAGATCATTGTCTTCGGGATGTTTTTCTCCCTGATCGGGGTATATGGCCAGAGATTGGCTGCTGTAGGTTCATTATCTCTTGTCGTCCTCGCCATCTTTATTGACGGCCATCTTACCGGAAGTAATATTCTTAAAAGCTTACTCATCTTTGCCAGCGGATGCATCTGGTTTTTGCTGATCTTCCTTGTGGTAACCACCATACGACCTTATAAACTCGCCGGACAAATGATTGGAGAAAACTACCTTCAACTTGCCGAGTTTTTAAAGATCAAAGCTAATTATTATCAGAAGAACCCTGACTTTGACAAACTTACCACACAGGTCATTGCCAAACAGATCGAAATAAAAAACCTTCAGGAAGATACCAGAGAAACCGTTTTTAAAACCAGAACCATTGTCAATGAATCGACTACGACCAGTCGTTTGCTGATGCTGATGTTCCTGAACTCTATGGACCTTCATGAAAAGCTCATGACCTCTGAAAGTGACTATCAAAAGCTTCAGCAGAGCTTCGAAGACAGTATGATCCTGGTCAATATCCACGATTATCTTAATCTTCTCGCTGAAGAGATCACCAATATCGGGATCGCTCTCCAAAGTGGTACCAGAGCAAAGCCCATGTTTAATCTTGAACTTGAATTAAAGAATCTCAACTATAATTATTTCGAACTCAGAAATAAACAATTATCTTCCGACAGTCTGGAAAATTTCATGGTCCTGCGCCAGATCCTGATGCGTATCAATGAAATCACCAAAGAGATCAACGAGATTTACAAAGTCTTCTCACAGGATTTAAAACTGGCCAAAAGTTTATCTACGGGATTAGACCTTAAAAAGTTCATGCCTAATGAGCCTAAGCTGAATTCAAAGGTATTAAGGAATAATATTTCATTATCATCCTCTCATTTCCGCCATGCAATAAGAATTACCACCGCTTTGCTGCTGGGGTATCTTTTCTCCATGTTTGATTCTCTGGGCCTTGGACATACCTATTGGATATTGATCACGATTACAGCTATCTTAAAGCCTGCCTATTCCATTACCAAGCAGCGAAACCTGCTCCGTCTCTATGGAACGGTAACCGGAGCCACAATCGCTTATATCATTCTCCATTTTGTACATATCAACGGAGTTTTATTTGCCATTCTACTGATCAGTATGATCATGTGTTTCAGCTTTTTGAAAGGACGCTATTTCTGGGCCGTTTTATTTATGACCATCTATGTTTTCCTGAGTTTCAATTTCCTGAATCCCGGGAAGGTCAATATCATTTTTAAAGACAGGGTACTCGATACTGCTATTGCAGGAATTATCGCTTTCGCCGTTTCTTATATTGTATTGCCTGTTTGGGAACATACTCAGAATCTCGATCTGATGAAAAAATCGGCAGCAGACAATCTTATTTATTTCCAAAGTGTAATCTCCAAATTCTTACAGGGAAATTTTGATATTGAGGATTATAAAGTAAAACGAAAAAATGCAATCATTTCACTGGCCAATCTTTCCGACAATTTCCAGCGAATGATTTCTGATCCCAAAAATCAGCAGAAAAAACTGGAAGTCGTGCATCAGTTTGTAGCAACATCACACCTTGTCACCGCTTATACCGCTTCTCTTTCTCAGTACGCCAAAAGCAATGAGCAATATCCTGAAATTGATGCTGAAAGCTGGAGCAGAAAGATTGAAGCAGAAATGCAGCAGACCTCTACTCTCCTCAACGGTAACGACGTCAATGAAGCCCTGAAAATGGAAAGCCGGCTTGAACCGGAGGATTCTTCCATTGAAGATATGCTCATGAAAAGGAAGACCGAAATAGAGGAAAATGATATTGTTGACCGAAGAGATCCTGATAAAATCTCACATTTGACAGAACTCAAGAACATTCATGACATTCTGGAACTGATCTATGATGTGGCTAAAGAACAGAGAAAAGTGATTGAAAAATACAGGAGTGAAAAACACGCTACTCCTCCACAATCGTAAAGCAATAGTCATCAAAAAACTCTACCCGGGCTTTAAATTCGTCTGAAAACTGTTCGTCATATACCCTGCAGCTTATTTTATGCAGATGTTTCAACTCAAACGGTTTTACTTCATAGTTTTTCTTTAAAGACCAGTATTTTGAATGATGGATCTTATACATACTTTCCTTTACACTCCAGATAATGGTGTAGAATGTATCGGCTTTATCTTCAGGAATAAAACCCCGTTCATTTTCGTAGGTAAATTTATCAATCACCCTTAAAATCTTAGGGTTAAATTTCTCGACATCAATACCTATTTTGTTGTTGGAAATTGCAATGGCTGCAAATGGAAAAGAATGGGTAATAGAGATTTCTGCGTCCTGAGGAGAAAGAAAAGGTTCTCTTTCTTTATATAAAATTTTGGAGTGAGGTTTCAGGCCTTTCAAAAGCTTACGTACCATCAGTACCTCCAGAAGTTTTTTCGGATGATAATCTTTTACCTTTTCGGCATTTTCAGGTTCCAGCAGTTCATTGATGTCAAGTTCTTCGCTTTCATCATATTTCCAAACAAGGATTGTGGCATTATCATCTGAAAAATCTCGGTAAAGGGGCATTCTTTTTTTATTCTGCAAAAATACGAAAAAAGGATGGGAGATGGAAGCGAGATGATGGAAGTTATGATAGTCTGTAAAAACCTCTTGTAAACTTATGATTTAAAAAAGGGAGATGGAGGTCCGGAAAACAAATGCAGACTTAATCAGAAAATTTATTCAGAGACTGTTTTTACTTACCTTAACTGGTATAAACTTCCCTGCTTCCCTCTTCCAGCTCCCTTTCTTAATTTATTTAGACTGATGGTTCACATCATTTCTATGTTCAACAATTTCAAGATTCTCATCCACAAAATAGGCACTTCCGAAACCGTTCACATAAGATCCTTTTACAGGGTGTAGAGCAATCAGGATAAAATCTCCCATTTCAGATATAACATCTACTACTTTTCCGTGAGCTTCTTTAAGCTTAGAAATAATAGTATTCCAGGTTTCAGAGTCTCTCTCTATCTGTGAAGTTGAGGCTTCAAGCGTCAAACGCTCACGGGCATAGATCTGTTTGGTTGCCGATTCATCTTCAATAAACATTACCGATGTTTTTCTCCCTTCTGAAAGGTTTTTGGTGTGTTTTGCCATGAAAGATACCAGAATATAGAAGGTATTTCCTTCCCGAACAAATGGTGCATAGCTCGAATTTGGATTTCCTTCGGCATCTACAGTGGCTAATAGGACACTTTTGGTGCGGTCTATCAGTTCATTTACTTTTGGAGCAACAGGTTTTGCTTTTCTCTGAGACTCGTCCTGGGTATTTGTATGATTCATAATATTTGATTTATCAGATAAAAGTACTTATTTATATTAAGACTAAATAATTTTAAGCTATGTTTAATCTCATAAAAAGGAACTTAAATTGTGGTTTTTATATCTTAATTATTAATTGTAATTTTGCATTTCGTTATCACTTGAATTTAAAATTATTCATTACATATGAGTACTACAACACAATACGTTCCTTATAAAGTTAAGGATATTTCCCTTGCAGAATGGGGAAGAAAAGAAATCACCCTTGCAGAGGCAGAAATGCCAGGTTTGATGGCTATCCGTGAAGAATACGGGCCATCTCAACCGCTTAAAGGAGCAAGAATCGCTGGATGTCTTCACATGACAATCCAAACGGCTGTGCTTATCGAGACATTGGTAGCTTTAGGAGCTGAAGTTACATGGTCTTCTTGTAATATTTTCTCTACTCAGGATCACGCTGCTGCGGCTATTGCTGCTGCGGGAATCCCTGTATATGCATGGAAAGGTCTTAATGAAGAGGAATTCGACTGGTGTATTGAGCAGACTCTATTCTTTGGTGAAGACAGAAAACCATTGAACATGATCCTGGACGATGGTGGAGATCTAACCAACATGGTTTTTGATAAATACCCTGAGTTTACAAAAGATATTAAAGGACTTTCTGAAGAAACGACGACAGGTGTTCACAGACTTTACGAAAGAATGAAGAACGGAACTTTGGTAATGCCTGCTATCAACGTAAACGACTCTGTAACTAAATCTAAATTTGACAACAAATACGGATGTAAAGAATCTGCAGTAGATGCTGTAAGAAGAGCTACAGACGTAATGTTGGCAGGAAAAAGAGTGGTAGTTTGCGGATACGGAGATGTAGGTAAAGGTACTGCTGCTTCTTTCAGAGGAGCCGGATCTATCGTTACTGTTACTGAAATTGACCCAATCTGTGCGCTTCAGGCTGCAATGGACGGTTATGAAGTAAAAAGATTAGATACCGTAGTAGACAACGCTGATATTATCATCACTACAACAGGTAACTTCAACATCGTAAGAGGAGAACATTTCCTTAAAATGAAAGATAAAGCGATCGTTTGTAACATCGGACACTTCGATAATGAAATCGATATGGCCTGGTTAAACAAAAACTACGGTCAGACTAAATCTGAAGTGAAGCCTCAGGTAGACATCTACACGATCGAAGGTAAAGAAGTAATCATTCTTGCTGAAGGTAGATTGGTAAACCTTGGATGCGCTACAGGTCACCCAAGTTTCGTAATGTCTAACTCTTTCTCTAACCAGACTTTGGCTCAGATCGAATTGTGGAACAACTCTGCTGCTTACAAAAACGAAGTATACATGCTTCCTAAGCACTTAGATGAAAAAGTAGCAGCTTTACACCTTAAGAAATTAAGCGTAGAGCTTGAAACACTTTCTCCAGAGCAAGCTGAATACATCGGAGTAGAAGTACAGGGGCCATTCAAGCCTGAGTACTACAGATACTAAGATCTATATAAAACATGATAAAATCCCACTATTTCTAAGATAGTGGGATTTTTTTATAGCGTACACTCAGTCATTTCTTATTTTTGTCAACTAAAAAAATAGCATGAAAAATTACTTATTTCTGGGATTAATGAGCTCGGCTGTGTTCTTTAGCAGCTGCAGTAATGATGATAATGACGGAACTCATACTCCTTCAGGATCCAGGGTATTATTAAGCAAAGTTACGACAGTATACTATGACAACCCGGGTAAGCCACAGACCAGCATTCAGAATATGGAATACAATAACCAGGGTGAACTTATAAAAACATGGTCAGAATCCGGATCTTCCAAATTTGAATACACTAACGGGAAACCTTCAAAAGCCACTTATTATATGGCAGATGGTACATTAGAATATTATTCGGTATTTAATTATAACGGAGATCAGCTTTCAAACATTAAAGGAATCTACACCAATCCTGATAGCAACAGTACCATTACCTTTAGCTACAATACGAACGGTCAGCTTACCTCCTCCACTCTTTGTCAGTCACCGGACTGTTTCCATCCAATGGTCAATACCTATACTTATAACGGGGACAATATTTCATCAGAAACCTCAGAGACTATAGGAACCAGTTTCGGTACTAAAATTGTGTATTCCTATGATGACAAGCTAAACCCATATACCAATTTCAACAAATATCTCAAATTTATGATGGGAGGGGCTTATACTGTAAGCAAGAACAATTATCTGACAGAAAAGATAAGCTCCAAAAACAATGGCATCTGGGAACAAAATCAGAACAGAACTTCCACGATACAGTACAACAACTCTGGTTTACCTGTTCAGGTGGTCTCAAAAGAAGCCAACGGAAACCTTTCCGTTCAATATAATTACGAATATATTACTCAATAATACTAAGCTCTCCAATTTTGGGGAGTTTTTCTTTTAGAAGCTGATTCCCGATATCCGCTCATACTCCTCTCCCATATCTAATCCCTAACCTCTTCCAGCTCATGTTCCGGGGTAACCGCTGCTATCGGGGCTAAAACCTGTAACCATTAAGAAGACATTCCATTATCATATTCAATTGCAACGGGCTTCAGCCCGTTTTTTATAAAAAAATATTCCATTGGCTTCAGCCTAAACTTACTACGGAACCCTATTGCCAATATACAATAGAAGCTGTTTTTTTTAATTCTTCCGTATTTTACCCATATTTTCCTGTTATTGAAGCTAAGTTTATAAAAAATGAATATATTTAGACTCTTAAAACATTAATTCATGAAAAAACAAAGAGTATCGAATGCATTTGTCGCAGCATCTTGGGTGGCATTGGGAGCAGGAATGATTGGTTATATTGTAGGTCTTGCAAGAGCCGAAATGCAGCTTAATGAGAAAGGATATTATTTCACCATTCTTCTCTATGGTCTATTCGCAGTTGTTTCTTTGCAGAAAGCCGTCCGTGACAAATTAGAAAATATTCAGGTAACCGATATTTATTATGGGATCTGTTGGTTCGCCACCTTATCTTCCATTGTATTGCTTGCCATTGGGCTTTGGAATGCAACGATACTTCCAAGCGAAAAAGGATTCTATGCTTTTGCATTTCTCCTTGCCCTTTTCGGGGCCATCGCCGTTCAGAAAAATACCCGGGACAATATGCTTCAGGAATAATATGAAGTTGTAACATACCTGAAAAGAAAAATTATCACATTAAAAAAACAGAAAAGCCTCGCTGAAAAGTGAGGCTTTATTTGGAGTATATAGATCTACTATTGATCAAAATGATTAGGATGCTGTGCTTTGATGTCATCCACGGTTCCCAATACTTTATCTTTTAAAGAATCCTGATATTTCTGAAGATTTTCAGCAACCTGAGCGTCTGCACTTCCCAGGATTTTAGCTGCTAAAATTCCTGCATTTAAAGCTCCGTTCAATGCTACAGTTGCTACAGGAATACCGCCAGGCATCTGAAGAATTGACAAAACAGAATCCCATCCGTCGATAGAGTTGCTGGACAAGATCGGAACCCCGATTACCGGAAGTGTTGTACAGCTTGCTACCATTCCAGGAAGGTGAGCAGCTCCTCCAGCTCCGGCTACGATTACCTTCAGGCCTCGTTCTTTTGCAGTCTTTGCATAGTCGAACATTCTTTCCGGTGTTCTGTGCGCTGAAACTACGGTCAATTCATAGGGGATATTCAGACTTTTAAGAAAATTTGCAGCCTGTTCCATGATCGGCAGATCGCTCTGACTGCCCATAATAATTCCTACCATCTTCAATTTTTATTAGATGTTCAAAGATAAAAAATTAAAAATTAAGAAAGAGCCCGAAGCAGGAAGCCGAAGATTATTTGTGTCTCCATATTATCTACCTTTTACAGTCCCCCCCTTACCCATTAACCATTACCTGTTACCTATTACCCTGTATCTGTATCACCTAAAATAATAACAACTGTACCCATTAGATTCATTTTAAAACCGGTAAATTTGATGGTTAGACTCTGATTCACCTTGAAAGATTACAAACTCATTTTCGCTGTTCTTACTGTTGCCCTTGTTTGGGGAACAACATTTTTGGCCATTCGTGTAGCTGTAGAAACGATCCCTGCATGGTTCGTAGCGGGAATCCGTCAGTTTCTGGCTTCAGTCATCATGTTTTTCCTCCTTATTTCCAGAAAAGAATTCAAATGGATTGGCTGGAAAAGTCTGGGATATCAGACCATTTTCGCTTCTTTGATGCTGGTGATCGCTAACGGGATGACTACGGTTGCAGAAGAAACAGTATCAAGCAGTCTGGCTTCCCTGATCAGTGCCTGCTCCCCTATTCTGGTGTTCCTGGGAAGTGTGGCTGTAGGGTTACAGAAATTCAGTTTCCGGGCTTTTGCCGGTGTGCTGATGTGTTTCAGCGGCATTCTTTTTATTTTCTGGGACGGCCTTCAGGATCTTGCCAATCCGGATTACCGAATGGGAATGATTTTCCTTTTCTGTGCCATTTCCGGCTGGGCCTCAGGTACAATCTTCACTAAAAAATTGAATATCCAAAGCGGAAATATCACCCTGAATCTTTTTTATCAGTTTCTTTTCGCCGGGATTGTTCAGATTATCCTGGCTTTTCTGTTTTCTGAAAATTATAATTTTGGCAACTGGAGTTTAAAGAGTATTTCAGCCATGCTGTATCTTTCTGTTTTTGGATCTGTAGCGGCTTTTTTTGCCTTCCATTATGCTTTAACCAAAATTTCTCCGGTACAGGTTTCCATTCTGGCTTATATCAATACGATCATTGCCATATTTTTAGGATGGCTCATTATGGACGAACAGATTTCTTTTAAGTTTATCCTTGCAGCAGCACTGATTATCTGTGGTGTTTTTATGATCAATTATAAACCGGAAATGTTCAAAAAACGGCAAATTGCATAACAAAAGGTAAAAGACTTTAAACACTTTAAATGAGGTTTACTCAGTCCTGTTATCAATTCCATTCACTTTTAACCAGTTTAAAAACAAATCTGTCCATTCCACAGTATTGGTCCCCTTCTTTCCTAATCCCCAGCCATGACCTCCTGATTGAAACAAATGGAGCTCTGCCGGAATTTTATTCTTCTTTAAGGCCTGGTACATCAGAATACTGTTTTCTACAGATGAAATGGGATCATCTTCGGATTGAGCCAAAAAAGTTATTGGAGTCTGTGTACCTACCTGTTTCTCTACAGAAAGTCTGATCTGATCCTCTATATTGGATGCATTTCCCAACAAAGATTTAAAAGAGTGCGTATTGTTATTAGGCGGCAGCATCGATACAACGGGATAGATCATCCCCGTAAAATCAGGCCGGGCAGAAACCAGATCTGCAGCATCCTGCGGTGGATAATAAACGGTATTGAAGGTAGAGGAAATATATCCTGCCAGATGTCCGCCTGCCGAAAACCCCAACACTCCTATTTTATGAGCATCCAGCTTATATTTTTCTGCATTGCTTCTTATAATCCTTAATGCACGCTGGGCATCCTGAAAAGGAACCGATCTTGAAGCCCATCCTTCACCCGGAAGTCTATACACCAATTCAAAAGCAGTAATTCCTTTAGACTTTAGCCATTCTCCTGCAGGATAACCTTCTGACCCCGATTCAATATGCGCATACCCACCTCCACTGATCACAAGAATAGCAATTCCGTTAGGATTATCAGGCTGATGAATCTTCAGTTCCGGAGTACTGATATGTGTAAGAGAGCCTTTGGGTGAACGGATACATTCTCCTCCAGGCCCAGGCCCATCCGGTATTTTTACCCACAGAGGGATGGAGGGAAGAGCTTCCATAGCAACGGTCTTCTGTGCCATCAGATTCACAGAGAATAAAAGGATTAAAAAGACTTTCTTCATTGAAGTATTGTATTACAACATATTGAAGATAGCTAAATTTCTGATGTGAATTTCAGTTTTTTTTATATTGATCAAAACTCAATGATCACCAACTATGAAGCTGAAATTATCAATCATTTGAAGTTTAAAATATAGCTTTTATCTCTATTCAGGATGAAAAAGCCAGATTTGTCAGAGAGGAATTTCCAGTGGAAAAGATGTAATTTTCTTATTTCCTCCATTTTTCCTATCTTGTATACTCAATCCCATACCATATGCTTAAAAACACATTTTTTATCCTTCTTGCAGCCTCTTTTCTTTTGACAAGCTGCGATTACAAAGAAAAAGAGAAGAATCTGGCAGACAGAGAAAAGCAATTGCTTGAGAAAGAAAAAACATTTGCCAAGAAAGAATCTGAGTACCAATCCCTCTTAAAAATGAGAGACAGTATTTTTTCCAAAAAAGATTCGGTGGTCATTGCTACCTGGCCGGCAGAAATTTCCGGCCCCTGGAATGGAAAAGTGATCTGTACAGAATCCAATTGCAGCGACTATGCGGTAGGCGATCAGCGTACGGATGTATGGGAGTTCGATAACGATTCTACCCAGCCTGTTACCAAAATTATCAACAACAATAATCTGGTAAGGCTGTACACAGGGAAATTTGAAAATAACGAAATAAGACTTTCCTTCAAGACAGATTCTACAGCCAAAAAGAATGTAGAAATGAGCGTTCTTCTGAATGACATTTCTGACAACAAGATCAAAGGAACAAGAACCATCACCTCTGATGGCTGTACAGCGAAGTTCTCTGTTGAATTGGTACGTTCCACAAAATAAAAACACCTATGATTTTACTGAGTATACACAACCTGAGTCTTCCTATAGAAGATCCGGTATTGAAGTTCCTGTTGGTACTGATCATCATCCTTGCAGCTCCATTGCTGCTGAATAAAATAAAAGTTCCCCACCTTTTGGGGCTCATTATTGCCGGTGCTGTAATAGGCCCTAACGGATTCAATGTACTGTCGAGGGACAGCAGCATTGTTGTAACGGGAACGACCGGGCTTCTTTACATCATGTTTCTGGCCGGGCTGGAGATTGATATGGGAGATTTTAAAAAGAATAAGTGGAAGAGTCTCACTTTTGGTATTTACACCTTTACCGTTCCTTTTGTACTGGGGTATTTAGGTGGATATTACATTCTTCATTTTTCAATGCTCACTTCTATTCTGTTTGCCAGTCTTTTTTCGTCCCATACTCTGATCGCCTATCCATTGGTCAGCAAATTGGGTATTGCTAAAAATAAGGCGGTCAATATCACTGTTGGAGGGACCATGATTACAGATATTCTTGCTTTATTGGTACTTGCTGTGATCGTTGGGATGTCTCAGGGGGATGTGGGTACGGAATTCTGGGTGAAACTCTCTGTTTCATTTGTGGTTTTTGCCCTGATTGTACTGATTGTCTTCCCTATTATCGGCCGTTGGTTTTTCAAGAAAGTGGATGATAAGATCTCCCAGTATATTTTTGTTCTGGTGATGATCTATCTGGCTGCCATGCTTGCAGAACTTGCCGGTGTGGAGGCTATCATTGGTGCCTTCTTTGCCGGACTGGCTTTAAACAGACTTATTCCTCACACTTCTTCTTTGATGAACAGGGTTGAATTTGTGGGAAATGCGATATTTATTCCGTTCTTCCTGATCAGTGTAGGAATGCTGATCGACTTCAAAGTTTTCTTTAAAAGCTGGGAAACTCTTGAGGTAGCCGGAATTATGCTGGTGGCCTCTATTGGTGGGAAATATCTTTCTGCCGTAGCCACACAAAAAACGTTCAGACTGACTAAAGAGGAAGGAAAACTGATCTTCGGACTGAGCTCTGCTTCGGCGGCAGCAACACTGGCCTCGGTAATGGTAGGATATAATATCATCCTTTCTGAAACGGAAACCGGAGAACCGGTAAGGCTATTGAATGAGCATGTACTGAACGGAAGTATTCTGCTGATCCTGATCTCCTGTACGATCTCTTCTTTTATTTCAATGGCAAGTGCCCAGAAAATTGCAGAAAGTGATAATGAAGATACAGTTTCCGGGAACAGCCATGAAGAAGAAAGTATTTTGCTGGCGATCAACCATGAAGAAACCGTTGAAAGAATGGTCAATCTGGGAATTCTTATCAAAGCCCACTCGAATACGGAGGATCTTTTTGCCTTAAATGTGATCAATGAAGATAAGAATGAATCTTCGGTAAAAAATGCAGAAAAGCTTCTTCATCAGGCAGTAGATACCGCAGCTGCAGCAGATGTGACATTACAGGCTCTCAAAAGATATGACAATGACGTGATCAATGGGGTAAACAATGTCATCAAAGAACAGCAAATCACCGATCTTATCATAGGACTGGAAGATGAAAAAGGGTTCTCCCCTTCATTCGTTTATAATCTGTACAACGGTTATCTTCAGAATGATGATGTGAATGTATTGGTATACCATGCGGCACAGCCCCTTTCCACCATTAAGCGCTATGCTGTAATGATTCCTGAGAATGCTCATAAGGAAGCAGGATTCTTCCACGCTTTGCTAAGGGTATGGAATATTGCCAGAAATTCCGGAGCGACAGTTGTTTTTTATGCACCTGAAAACATTCTGGATATTCTTCAGAAGATCACTAAAAAAGCCAATATAGAAGCTGAATTCATCATTATGAATACATGGCAGGATGGTGGAAGAACAGCAACCAAGCTTAAAGATGATGAAGCTTTGATCATTCTGATGGCCAAAAGGGGTATGAAGTCCTATATTCCACAAATGAGACTGATTCCTGAACTTCTGAACAGATACCTGAATGATAATAATTATCTTCTGATCTTCCCATTCTCGGAATATGACAAAAACAGCCCGGAAATACGATCTGTAGGGAATCATGGAGATTTTGTGGAGATTGGAAATGTGATTCAGAAAATATTTAAATAAAAAATTCAGGCTGGAAGCTGGAAGTTACTCACAGACGGGTAATTGCTGACGTACTCTTAAAGAAAGTTATAAAAGTATGCTTAAAGTATTTTTATCACTACCATAACTTCCCTCTTCCAGCCTCTAGCTTCCTTTCTCTATCAACCCTAAAAGAAAACTCCTCACCTGGAGTGAAATAATAAAACTATTTTTGTCTAAAATCAAAATTCATTGAAAACAAAGAAGATATTCCTTTTGACAGCCGCTTTAAGTGTACAATTATCATTTGCTCAGTTTGCCAAGATAACCGATAAAGACGGCTATGTGAATGTAAGGGAAAATGCAGATGCAAAAAGCAAGATCGTAGGAAAGATCAATTCTGATGAAATCGTTTATATATTTGAGTCTGATCCGGTTCATAAGAATTGGGCGAATGTAACCAACGGTTATATCTATAGCTCAAGACTAAAGTATATACAGTCTTATCAAAAGATTCCTCCCAGTGTACGGGATGCCAACAAAGCGACCTTTGCATCAGGGAATATTAAAGTCAATATTGTTTCGGGAAAATTTAATTTTAAAGAAAATGAAAAAGACTTTACCTCAACCCTGCAGGGTGATTTTTACAAAGGGCAGCAAGTCTGGGGGATAGACGGAACGATTCCTAAAACGCACTATATCTCCATCACAGCACAAATTGGAAACAAGACGATCCAAATCCCTGCGAAAGAGATTGAGAACCTGTTCCAAATTGATAATAAATCGACGACCTGTTACTATGACCGTGAGAACGATACGCTGTATATCTCGATGAATAATTCAGAGGGAGCCGGTTCGTACGTAGGGCTTTTTATCATTGAAAAAGGACAATACAAGAAAAGGGTTCTGGAGATTCCTTTTTAAATTTACGTCCACCAAGAGAACACTTCCTGAATTCATCAGGTTAAATGATACAATTATTTTTGTTTAAACCCAAAATCATCAAATAGCATTGAAAATAAAAAAAATATTCCTTGTCGCTACGATTTTAAGTATCCAGTTATCTTTTGCTCAGTTTGCCAAAATTGTAGACAAGGATGGCTATGTCAATCTGAGAGAAAATCCGGATATAAAAAGTAAGATTATAGGGAAGATCAATTCTGATGAGATTGTCTATGCTTCTGAACCGGATACCAATAATAAAAACTGGATGAATGTTTATTATAATGACAAAACAGCCGGTTATATTTATAGTTCAAAAGTTAAGCTTATTGATTCTTATGAGACCATTCTTCCTATCATCAATGATGAAAATAAAGCCTCTTTCAAATCCGGCAATATTAAGGTAGATATTATTACTGAAAAGTTCAATTATAAGGAAAATAAAAAATTCTTTTCTTCATCCAGCTATGGTGGACAAAAGGTAGAGGATAAATACAAAGGGAACCTGATCTGGGGAACCGACGGAACTATTCCCCGAACGCATTATAAATCTATCACTGTACAGATTAAGGATAAAAAAATTCAGATTCCTACTAAAGAGATTGAAAACCTCTTCAATCCCAGCAACCAGTTTACCGCATGTTATTATGATCGTAAAAGTGATATTTTATACCTTACCATGCTCAATTCTGACGGAGCCGGATCTTATGTAGCTCTTTTTAAAATTGTAAAAGGGGTCTACAAGGAAAGAATTTTAAAGAAGCCTTTTTAAAAAACAAATCAGTAATTCATGATCAAAAAGATTTTACTTACTCTTTTAGGAGTAATCATTTTAGGGGCTGTTTCACTGACGGTCTACTGGAATTTACCCATTGAAGTCACAAGACATTCTGATATAGAATACGGAAATAAACTTGTTCTGAATCTTGAAAATTACCAGAAAGAACATAAAAGTCTCCCCCGTTATAATGACTGGAATGTCCTTAGTCAATTAGGATTTAAACAGCAGGAGCTTGGCGTAAGTCCGGATTATGCAGTGGATAGTACAGGTTCTTATGAATTGGTCTATATGGACGCTTTTGACGGTCCTTACCTGATGTACAGTTCCAAAGAGAAAAAATGGAGCATTGATTTCCCTAAAGTTTTCAAACGATAATCGAATAGGTTTGGGCTGAAGCCCATTGAATTTATCATTATTGATAAGCGGGCTAAAGCCCGCTCCTATTGAATTGATAAAACACAAACCAGAATATTTTGAATCCTTAATTGGTATTTAAAAGTAACAAGGGAGCGGTTTCCACATTTGAAACCACTCCCTTGTTATATGATTGTAAGTCTGATTATTCAGAAATCACTCTCACCATTCCTTTCACCTCCACAAGCTTTTCCATAAGCTCTTCTCTGGAGTCTGCCAAAACATTGATGTGCCCCATTTTTCTACCCGGTTTGGTTTCTGTTTTTCCGTATAAGTGAATGTAAGTTTCAGGTAATTTAAGTACCTCTTCCATTCCTTCGTATACAACCTTTCCAGAGTAGCCTTCTGCTCCTACCAGATTCAGCATTCCGCTGTAAGTGATGGCATCTGTATCTGCTAAAGGAAGATTCTTTACCACACGATACATTTGCTCAAACTGTGAATTGGTATTTCCTTCCTGGCTCTGATGTCCTGAATTGTGTAGTCTTGGAGCCGTTTCGTTTACCCATACTTTTCCTTCTTTGTCAAGGAACAATTCAATGGCAAAAAGTCCCGGAGAGTTTACAGCATTCAGAAACTTCTCTGTAATGGCTTCAATCTGATTCTGAACATCTTCTGTCAGAAGAACGGGACATACATTAAAATCCAATAAATTCAGCTTCGGATCGGCCACCATTTCCGTTACCGGGAACGTATTGGTTTCTCCTTTTTCATTTCTTGCTACAATTACAGAAAGTTCTTTATCAATGTCTACAAGGCTTTCAATTACTGAAGCTTCTTTCCACAAATTCTGAACATCTTCCTCCGTTCTGATCACCTGCACTCCTTTTCCATCATATCCTCCTGTATTCATTTTCTGAACAAACGGTAATGGCATGATAATTTTTTCGTCGCTATTCCATACTACCTGAAATTCAGGGCTTGGAATATCGTGCGTTTTATAAAATTCTTTCTGAAGGATCTTCTGCTGAATGGTCTTGATGATGTTGGCATTAGGAACAACTCTGATTCCCTGCTTTTCAAGTTCGGCCAAAGCATCGGCATTTACATGTTCTATTTCAATGGTAACAACGTCTTTGTCTTTTCCAAAGTTCAGAACGGTTTCATAGTCATTGAAATTTCCCTGTGTAAAGTATGAGATGTTATGACATGGCGCATCAGAAGCCGGATCCAGAGTATAAAACTCATCGTCATACTTTAGTGCACTTTGTATCAGCATTCTTCCCAGCTGTCCGCCTCCCAGAATTCCTATTTTCATTTTTTATTTTTATTAGATTTACTCTTATTTATTGAACTTTATCAATTTTTAAATATCCCAGTCCCATCGGATTTTTCTGATCTTCAGCATCCGATCTGGTAAGAACGATAGAATATTTTTCTTTCATTGAGGCAGGAAGAATATCATTTACATTGAAAATATCATCAATATCTACTCCATGCTTGTCGTCAATATGACTTACTGCTCCTTCAAATCCCATGGTCTGGTAAAATTCAGTATCTTTTGCTCTTTTCACGATCTCTCCCATCGATTTTCCTACCATCAGATGCTGCTCATGGAATTCTTCAAAAAAACCAGGCTTATACCCGCCCAGATTAAGGAAATATAGCTGTTCATCAGACGATTTCGCTCCTTTTTCTACAATCTTCACTTCATAGCCGTCTGCAAATTTCACTTCCTGATGGCAGTCCAGATGAATCTTCCCTTCTGCTTCCGGCCAAAAGTCTTTCATATCAGGAACAAGGTCTTTAAGAGACTCTGCAATCCCGAAAAACACATCATGCTGCTCAATGTTACGCCCCTTTGGAGTAGCCCCAAGGATGACATAAAATAATTTCATTTCATTTTTCATGCATACAAAAATACGTTAAATTTATCTTTTTCAAATGTTTGGCAGACTACCACAATAATTTTATATTTGTAGCATTAATTGTAGTATGTCAGAAATCATCATACTCTTCCTTGGCGCAATTTCCGCTGGTCTTTTAGGTTCACTTACGGGTTTAGGAGGAGGAGTTATTATCATTCCTTTATTGACGCTGGGTTTTGGCGTTCCAATGCATTATGCCATCGGCGCTTCGCTGATCTCTGTTATCGGGACATCATCCGGCGCAGCCGTTGCTTTTGTGAAAGAAGGTTTTACCAATATGAGAATCGGGATGTTTCTCGAAATAGCCACTACGGCAGGAGCCATCATTGGAGCTCTGGTTTCGGGAATGCTTAATCCGAATACGATTGGGATCATTTTCGCAAGTATTCTCCTGCTTACCGTTGTACTGAACCTTAAAGGAAAACCTGACCATCAGGAACCTCTGATCAAAGGAAGTCTTGAAGAAAAACTAAAATTGTACGGAACATTTCCGGATAAAGGGATATTGAAAAGCTATTCTGCAAGAAATACCGTTCCAGGATTTTTGATGATGATGTTTGCCGGTGCGATGTCCGGACTTTTAGGAATAGGTTCTGGTGCATTGAAGGTATTGGCAATGGATAATATGATGAAACTGCCCTTCAAAGTTTCTACTACTACCAGTAATTTTATGATCGGGGTAACGGCAGTAGCCAGTGCGCTGATCTACTTCCAGAGAGGAGAGATCATTCCAGTGATTGTAGCTCCTGTACTGATTGGGGTGGTCATCGGAAGTTTTATCGGTTCCAAAACACTGATGGTTTCAAAAACAAAGAAGCTCAAAGTATTTTTTGCGATTGTGATCACGATCCTGTCAGTTTATATGATGTATAACGGTATCAACAAAAGCTTCAGATAATGAAAAAGAATTTTACAGACGTAGATCTGAACCGTTCGGTAGGAAATCTTCTGAGGCTGGGAGTTATTTTATCTGTAGCTACTTCACTGATCGGTTTTATCAAGCTGTTTATTGAAGGTTTTGAAATGCCTAAAAAATATACAAGCCTTGTTGTAGGGACTTCTTCTGAAAAAGTATGGGGCCACTTCTGGGATTCCTTATGTAAAGGAGAAGGAATGGCCATTATTCAGCTGGGAATCCTTCTTTTGATCTTTACTCCCCTGATGAGGATTGTTTTCGCTTTAATAGGCTATCTAAAAGAAAAAGACTACGTGTATGTAGTCATTTCTTCTATCGTTTTAGCGATTATGGCAGTGAGTTTCTTTGCAGGCTATGCCCACTAATTTTTACATTTCATAAAACTCCAGCGGCAGCTGATCAGGATCCTGGGTAAAGAAAAACTCTTTCCCCGTGAATTCATCTATACGGATTTCTTCACAATTTAATCCTTTACCAATCAGTTCATTTCGTTTTTCTGCTACGTTTTCTACAGAGAAAGCAAGGTGCCTCAATCCACAGGCTTCCGGACGTGACGGACGCTGAGGCGGATTGGGAAAAGAGAACAGCTCGATCACATAATGATCTCCGATGGCAAGGTCTAGTTTGTAAGACTGTCTTTCTTCCCGGTATACTTCACGGATGATATTCAGGTTTAAAATTTCTGTATAAAATGTCTTTGAAACGGCATAATCTGAACAGATAATGGCAATATGATGGATCTTCATTTTTTATAAATCTTTAAATTTTTGTAACATCAGATTTTTATAAATCTTTTTAAGTTTGTTATCAACGGGAGTGCTGTCCAGATTTCTTTCAACCTGCATAGCATGTACCACAATTTTATTGCTTTTAGAATCTCCCCAGATGGAAAGCTGTATATTTCTAACCCGGGAACCTGCCCCTATCTCCGCTTCATCAATTTTGTATTGATTACTTTCTTCTATCCTTTTATTCAGAAGTGTCTTCAGAGAGTCATTATTATATTTAAAAACATCTTCCCCATTTTTAAGATTTTGGGAGCTCATTTTACCTGTCCGCAATACAAGATAAGATGATTCATCAATAATTCTAGCCGTGTCTTTATGGATATTGATATTCCTCTTTTTAAACTCATCCATGATTTCCCCTTTTGTTTTCTTAACATCAATAACAAAATCTTCAAATATTACATTTCCGGAATACCTGTTATACCTGAAATTTTTGGGCGGAGACGTTGACATTAAAATAAGGAAGGCCGGGCACAACACAATGGCAGGATTCAACCTTTTTATGCTAAAATCATTGATCAATTTACCGTCTCTAATCATAAAATAGACTATCGGCAACAACAGTAAAACCAACAGGTCAGTGTAATCAACTACCCGATGGATACCAATAGGAGCCAAACTATTATAAACTTTAATAAAGCCTTCCGAAAAAGGTGATTTCCAAAAAGAAAATAATATGCCTGCTACAAAAACAGAATTCTGCTTTAGTCTGGGAAACAGATAAGTCAGAAGCATGGGCAGAAGAATAATCCCTGCAGTGTCAGACAGCTTACCGGTAAACCAGCTTGTATAGTAGAATTTGAAAAAATGGTCGTTTAAAAACAAAACAACCAGGCAAATTAAAAAGACAGGATTAAGAATCAGGTTTTTATTTCTCATTTATTGAATCTCTTTACAATTATCTTTTCTTCTCGTATCAATAATATATTGGATCTTCCAGGCATTATTTTGTTTCACCAGCTGGAAGCTATTGGCCCCGCAATGTATAAGTTTTTCTTTTAAATAAAAAGAATAGGGCGTAAATACGCTCGCCAGATTTCCGTCTGTATGAATGGCTTCTATCACTATTCTTTCGTCAAGATCTCCTTTTGAAAATTTAGAAATAGAAGTAATGAAGTCCTCTATTGTATCATTTTTTACGGTTCCATCTTTTGTGATGGTCTGAAGAACGGCATTCTCAGTAAAGGCAGATTTTACCAATGCCGGATCTGCATTCTTCATTCCAAGAAAGAGGTTTCTGATTGGTTTTTCTATTTCCGGATTCTGTTGGGCAAAACAGAAAGAGCTTAACATTAGAAAAACTCCGAATATTTTATTCATGGGATTGATTTATAGGTAAAAATAAGGAAAATACCGGGATGCTTAGACAATTTTTCTCTCTTAAATCAAAACCATAAAGATCTGGTTTAGATTCCTACGGAATGATAAAGTGTATGGATAATTGGAGTGCATCGTTTTTCGTTTCGGAGGAATCCGGGCAATTTATAATAATAACTATTCCTTTTTTGTGTGGGTCAAACACCTGACTACACTTTCTTGTACTAAAAAGGTGGGTTAAAGCCCACCTCTATTGAATATTTTTATCTCAGAATCCGAAATTCTACCAAAAATGCAGATCTTCTTCTATTATATTTTAAAACCTCATCACATCCTTCACCACTCCATTCTTCTGAGTGTGCTGTAACAGTTCTGCTTCAATGAAAGTTTTGATCTTCTCTTCTGAACCATCACTTGGGAATAAAAGGTGAACGTTTGCCCCTGCATCCAAAGTAAAGAATAGAGGTAATCCGGTTTCTTTTCTGAAATCCCAGATCTTATTGATTACTTCCAAAGTTCCGGTTTTCATCAGGATAAAAGCAGGCTCACTCATCATCATCATGGCATGAAGAGTAAGCGCTTCATGTTCCACCAATCTGATAAAGCTTTCCATATCTCCCGTCTTCAAAATTTCCTTCATTGGAACAAAGTTTTCCCGGGCTTCCTGGAATCTTCTCTCCGCGTAAGGGTTGGTATTCATCAAACCATGTCCCACCGTAGAAGAAACGCTTTTCTGTCCTTCATGAATCAACAGAACCCAATCATTGAAATTTTTGAAAACAGCATGAATTTCTGTATTGGGATACTGCACAGCAAACAGGTCTGAACTTCCTTCTACTTCTTCAGTATTTCCCCATACCACAAGACCATTATACAAGCTTCTGCAAGCGCTTCCACTTCCCAGTCTTGCCAGAAAAGAAGCTTTCTTCAGAGATTCTTCATCAGAGGATTTTCCGGCAAATGCTTCATCCAGTTTCATCAGACATTTCGCAATGGCTCCAAATCCTGAGGCTGAGCTGGCAATTCCTGAACTGTGCGGGAATGTATTCTCAGTTTTGATGATGTATTTCCCTTTCAGAATCCAGGGAAGATATTGTTCTATATTTTTAAAATACTTTTCGATCTTTTCAGCAAATTTTACTTCTTCATTTCCTGCCAGAAAAGTCTGTACAGAGAAAGATTCATCTGCTGTAAACTCCATAGCAGTATTGGTCTTACAATGATTCAAAGTATAGCTGATACTCGGGTTGGCAGGAATCTGGTCTTTATATTTCCCCCAATATTTGATCAGGGCGATATTAGATGGGCAGCTCTCTGAAACCGTTTGTGTATGGATTGTGAAATTATCTTTTCCTATAAATTCTTGTGTTGTCATAGTTTGATTTAAGTGATAATACTTCTTTTTGGACCACCCCGTCAAAAATTCTTTGAATTTTTGTTCCTCTCCAGAGGAGGGGAATTCTCACGTCTTCAATTGAGATATTTGTGAGAATGGAAACTTTCATAAAACTTAAGTATTTAATTTCGGTGGGTTACAAAGTCTTATAATCAGTACATTTTCTCTATTATATCTGCATATTTTTTAATAACCACATTTCTCTTCACTTTCAATGTTGGAGTAATTTCCCCGGTATTGATGTCAAATTCTGCCGGCATCAAGGTAAATTTTTTCACTTTTTCATAATCGGCAAGATGGCTTTGCAGTTCTTTGATTTTTTCTTTGTAAAGGCCGATCACTTTTTCATTTTTTACGGCCTCTTCCCAATTGGTAAAAGGAATGTTGTTCTTTTTGATATAATCCTGTAAAAATTCAAAATTAGGAACGATCAGAGCAGAAACAAACTGTCTTCCTTCTGCGATCAGCATAATCTGCTGAATAAAATTATTATTGGTCAGAAGGTTCTCGATCTGCTGTGGAGCGATATATTTTCCGTTGGACGTTTTCATCAGATCTTTGATACGGTCTGTAATGATCAGATTTCCTTTATCATCAAACTTCCCGGCATCTCCGGTTTTGAACCAGCCATCTTCTGTAAATACTTTCTGAGTGTCTTCAGGTCTGTTGTAATATCCTTTCATGATTCCGTTTCCTCTTGCCTGGATCTCATCGCTTTCTCCGATTCGAAGTTCTACTCCCGGCAATGGTTTTCCACTGGTAGCATGCTCAAAGTGTGTTAACGGGAAAAGTGTAAGTGTTGCTGTTGTTTCTGTTAGCCCATATCCTACGGTTACGTGGATTCCAACTGATTCAAAGAACCTGGTTACTTCAGGGGATAAAGAGGCTCCTCCACAAGGTAAAAACCATAGTCTCCCACCCATTTTTTCTTTGATCTTACTAAAAACCAGCGAATTTGCTACAGACTCTTTGAGTTTTAATCCAAAAGGAACAGATCTTTCATTTCGTCTTAATTCAGCTGTTTCCCATCCGGTTTTCAGTGCCCAGTTAAAGATTTTTTTCTTTAAAGGAGAACCTTCTTCCGCTTTTTCAAGGACTCCGGCATATACTTTCTGGAAAAATCTAGGTACAGCACACATCATCGTTGGCTTTACTTCTTCCAAAGCTTTTGCTACATTTTTAGGATCTTCAAGGAAATATACTCTTGCACCGCCGTATAAACATAACAAGCTCCAGCTTCTTTCGAATACATGGCTTAAAGGCAAGAATGCAAGAGAAAGCTCTTCTTCAAAGTTTTTAAATTTAAAAAACTCAAAATGGGAATCGAAAGCTTTGATGAAATTTCCATGGGTAAGCATCACACCTTTCGGAGTTCCGGTGGTACCTGAAGTATAGATCAGTGTAGCCGTATCTTCATTTTCTTTTTTGCAGATTTCCAGTTCCGCGGAAGCTTTTGCAATAAAATCTTCCAGGTAAAAACTGTTGAATTCTTTCTTGATCCACACTGCTTTTTTGGAAACAATGATTGTCTCAAGACTGTTCGTTTCTTTATTCAAAAGCTCAAGGCACGCATCATACTGCATCTGATTTCCTACTAAAACGACTTTAGCTCCGGAATCATCGATGATATATTCTGCCTGTTCGGCATTATTGGTAGAATAAATAGGAACGGTAATAGCTCCAATAGCCATGGCTGCCAGGTCAAGGATCATCCATTCAGAAGAATTGTCTGAATAAATCGCTACTCTGTCATGTTCCTGAACACCGGAATCTTTGAGTGCATTGGCTGTTTTAAAAATAATCTCACTGAATTTTTTCCAGCTCAGCTCTTTCCAGCCTGCCTCTTTCTTTTTAAAACCAATGGCAGCTTTTATAGGGTGTTTTTCTACATTTTTAAGGATAATGGCCTCCGCAAGATTCATTTCTTCAGCTTTTTGTCGTTAATATAATTGTTCAGGTGAAAGTCGATGCTTTCTTTTACAGGAATAAACTGATAATTCAGCTTTTCTTTGACTTTGTGATTGGAAATGGTGTTGAATGAAGAGATCGCCTCAATATTTGATTTTGTGACCATTCTCAGTTTTGGAATGAGCCATCCGAAGAGGATATTGGCTATTCTTCCGATATTTAACAGAGATTCTGAAAGGATCCGGGCATCTTTAAGCCCCAGTCTGCCTCTGATCTGTTTGGCAAGATCTGCATATTTATTATTTTCAGCCACAATGATGAACCGTTCTCCGAAAATATTATTCTCCATGAGTTCAATGGCTGTTTTGGCAACGTCTCTCACATCTACGTAAGCGGAACCTCCGGAAAAAGTAAAGCCGTTGTCTTCAAAGGTGGAAAAAAGCTCACCGCTGCTCTGCGTCCAGTTTCCGCTTCCAACGATCATTCCAGGATTGATGATCACAACGTTCATCCCTTCAGCAGAAGCTCTCCAAGCTTCCATTTCAGACAAATGTTTAGAAATGGCATAAGCTGAGTGTTCCAGTTTCGGATTAAATTCAGAATCTTCATCCAACTCGCCTTTTTCATTAAAATTATCCAGGACTGCTACAGAGCTTACATGCAGGAATTTCTTCACCGCAGATTCTTCACAGATGTATAGCAGGTTTTCTGTACCGTTGATATTCGTATGGTACATTTCTTTTTCATCTTTAGGATGAAAGCTCACTTTTGCAGCACAATGATATACCTCATCCACCCCTTTCAGAGCAGTTCTTAAAGAGTCGAGATCATCAAAATCTACATTGATCCATTCGATCTTACTGAAAAAATCATCGGGATTTTCTGTATAAAAGCCGTATGAATGCTTTACTTCGTTTAAATTGCTGCCCGGTCTCCTGGAAGCACGTACCTGTTTCCCTCTTTTAAGAAGTTCCAGTACAATTATTCTTCCCAGAATTCCGGTGGCACCCGTTACAAAAACCATTAATTACTTTACTTGATTGCTGACTAAAATATGACAATATTTTCTCTCCGGCAATTCTTCAGGTTTCTGTAAAAGTTCCTTTGAAAAACTGCTTTTGCAAATTTGCGATTTTTAAAGCAAAATTCAAGTTTATTTAACCAATATTATCATTTTGAAAGTGAGAAATATAATGCTGTGGAATAGTTTAAACCATAAAAGCAGCAAAGTTTTTTAACACTTAAGTTTTTTAAGTTCCAGCTTTTTCCATAAGAAGTACACTTAAGTTTTTAAAAATCTCCGATTTTCAAGCTAATGAGAAGATTTCTTAGCTGAAAAACTTTAGAATTTCATTCTTAGGACTCGGCGGCAAATCTTCGATTTGCCGCCGAGTCCCTACTAAATTAAAAGTCCTGAAAGCTTTAGATTCTTTCAGGACTTCTATACTATTAAGTACTTTTTTTAGGCCAGTACTTCATTACTTCTTCTTAGTGCTTTATCACAGAGAACGTCTGCGATACTTTTTGAAATAAGGTTTCCTTCAGTAAGGTTATCCAACCAGAAGAATTCACCGGCTGCATTGATCTCAATAAAATAATATTCGTCTTCAGGAGAGACAATCATATCTATCGCTCCGTAGTCTACATTATAGACATCCAAGAGTTCAAGCAGTTTTGCTTCTACATCTGCAGGAAGCTCTGTTCTGTTCCACTTGCTGATCAGGTTGATGCCATCTTTTCTCCAGTCTATTTTTGCCGCTTCAGACTGCTGGGAATCGATTTCAAATGCATAAACATCTCTTCCTACAATGGTAATCCGAAGTTCTTTTTTCTTTTGAATCATTCTCTGGAACTGCATTGGGCAATACAAAAGTGTATCCAGCTCTTCCAGTTTATCTTCATTGACAACATTGGTGAAAACCACATTTTCTACTCCGTCTTCATAGATTGCAAATCCCGTCTGCATTTTGGCTACTACATTTTTATTCTTCAGGATAAATTTTCTGGCTTCTTCAGGATTGTTGGTAAGGCAGGTTTCCGGGATGGTCAATCCTATTTTGTGAGCAATTTTCAATTGTTCTTCTTTACTGTCGAGCCTTCTGTAAACTGCCGGCTTCCCTAATGAATAAGCATCCACCGACTCGAAAAATCCGAAAAGTGTATTGCGGATCTCTCCCATTGCGGCTCCATAAAATTTAGAATCTATTTCTTCTTTCAGGCCGTTTCCGATATTATAGGCTCTTCTGTACCAAATGGCAGCAATATCGTCCAGACGATGGCTTGCATCAGGTGTTTCAAGAATACTGATCCATTCGCCATCCTGAAAAATGGTTGACAGTTTATTTTTTAAAGGATATTCATCCACATCGAAACGGATCACTTCACAGTTATTTTTTTCGATGTATTCTGTTACTTTTTCAATTGAAAAATTATCTGCAGTATGGGTGATAATTAAAATTTTATTCATAGAAATTGATTCTTTTGATAAGGTTGTCGGCAATTTTTTCTGCTATGGGAAAGCCCAGTTCTTTCTGCAGCATTCCCCATTCTCCCTGTGGGTTGACTTCAAGGAAATAATACTGTCCGTCTTTTCCCTTGATCATATCGATAGCTCCTATATACAAGCCCATTTCTTCCATCATGGACGTCAGATTCTTTTTTACAGAGTCAGGCAGTTCATAGGCGGACCAGAAGTAGCCTTCACGGGCTATTCTCCAATCTGCATTTTCGCTGTTATTGATCATTCCTGTAAAAAATTCGCCATCTACATAGACTATTCTCAATTCATATTCTTTGTCAATATAAGGCTGGAAGATCATCGGGCAATAAGCAATATCTGAAAGATGTTCCAGAGTATCCTCTTCAATCACCATCGTGGAGGTCATATTTTCACCGCTCATGGTTTTTGCTGTTACGCCGTGAAGTTTGGCAATGCCTTTTCCTTTGCAGTATTGATGGAAGAATGTGGTTATTTTCTCTTCGTCATTCGAGTAGACAGTTTTGGGAATTGTAAGGTTGTTTTTCTGAGCTATTTTCAGCTGCAGCATCTTATTTCCATCGATTTTCTTTTCATTTTCGTAAGGATTGATCCACGGAATGTCTTCTAAAACAGTCATCAGGTTATAACGGAGGTTTCCATACTCATTCAGAAAGATCTTTTCGTAATCCTGGTCCAGTTCTTCGGGAACACTTATTCTCCAGGCCTTTCTGTGCCATACTCCTTTGATATGATCGGAATGAATGGTGTTTCCTGATTCATCTGTCAGTTCAAATGTATTTTCGTTAACGCTGATCTTCTGAAAATGATTCAGGCGGTCAGAATTCAGTCTGAAAAAGGGAATGTTTCTGGAGGAAAGGTATTCGAAAAACAGGTCGATATTATAAAAGTCCTGTGAATGGGTGATACAGAGAATCATTTTGCCGGTTTTATTAAAAAGGGAAACTTAAAGTTTAAGTTTCCCCTACTATTAATTTTATTAATATGTTACTTCTATAGTGGAAGGATAATTACATCATCATCACCGTCAGAAGGATATTTCAACGTGTGCATCATATCATCTTTTGGAGATGTTACAACGTCTATTGCCGGCTTGGTAATTACATCTCTTTCAGGAATAGAGATCTCTGTTCCTCCTCCTTTTACCGTTTCAGGATCTTTGATTTGCTTTTCAAGGAATGATGCAAAAAATGGCTTCTTTTTTGAATTTTTGTTTTCCATAATGTTAAAGTTTTTGATTTGATAAATAATGAATTAAGTCAGATTTCGATTATTGTGCTTCTATTTCAAGAACGTGATCATCTCCGTCAGAAGGATATTTCAATGTAACATTATCATTAAGAGGCGTACTTACGCTATCCTCAAGAGCTGCTGTTACAATCACCTGATCTTTAACAAGTGAAGTAATCTGATCTTCTAATGCAGTGGTGATACCTCCTCCTTTTACTGTTTCAGGATCTTTGATCTGTTTTTCAAGGAATGACGCGAAAAATGGCTTTTTCTTTGAATTTTTGTTTTCCATAAGTTAATAATTTTATTTTTTTGATTAACCAAAGTACAAAAAATTCAACTCATAGAGAAATAATATCAAGTTTTAATAAAATTTTAACATAATGTTGAAAATCAATGAATAAAATCAATTTAATCCCAAAAACTCCTTTACCACGTCTGCAAAATCAACCGGATTCTCTGCCTGCACCCAGTGTCCTGCGTTCTTCACTGTTACTACTTTAGCTTTCGGGAACTGTTGTTTGATTCCAAACTCATCCTGTGGCAGAATGTAATTCGATTTTGCTCCTGCAATAAATAATGTATCGCCTTCAAAAACACCAAATTTAACTGCATTGGAAACAAATTCCGTATACTTTTCAGCTAATGTTTTAAGGTTAAATCTCCAGTTTAATTTTTTATTTTCGTCCCAATACAGGTTTTTGGTTAAAAACTGTATTGTCGATTTTTCCGGGATATACTGACTCAGAACAGCTTCAACATCATTTCTTGAGCCAACTGTATTAAAGTCTACACTTTCCAGTGCTTTTATAATCCCCTGGTGATGCGGTGGATATGCTTTTGGCGAAATATCAACTACAATCAGTTTTTCAACTCTTTCAGGATATTTTATAGCAAACTGCATCACGGCTTTTCCTCCTAAAGAATGCCCCAAAACATGAGCTTTCTGAATTCCATAATGATCCATATAACGGGCAATATCGTCTGCCAGATCATCATGCGACATTCCTTCCGAATGAAAGCTTCTTCCGTGGTTTCTAAGATCGATCAGATGTACCGGAAGGTATTCTCCCAGGTCTTTTCCAAAACTTCCCCAGTTATCAAGCATTCCGAATAATCCGTGGAATACTAAAAGCGGCGTAGCTGTAAGATTCTCACCAAATATTTTTGAATTTAAAATTTCCATATTTCTAGAAGTTAGATATAAGAAATCAGAAGTCAGAATATAAAGATCTCCGCAGGTATTGCTTCTAATAAAGCTACACATATGGAGACCAGAAACGAAGTTTTCACCAGCTCCTAACTTCTGATTTCTTGTGTATTACCATTTCGCCAGTCTCTTCAAATAAGCCTGAACTGTATTTTCCAATCCCATATAAAGTGCTTCAGAAACCAAAGCATGCCCAATAGATACTTCCAGAAGATTAGGGATGTTGTCTGCAAAATATTTTAAATTGTCTAAGCTTAAATCGTGCCCTGCATTGATACCCAAACCGAAGTTCGTTGCAGCAACCGCTGTATCATAATATGGCTTTATGGCTTGTTCTTTATTGCTCAGATAGTTTTTTGCATAGGCTTCCGTATACAGTTCAATTCGGTCTGCCCCGGATTTTGCTGCATATTCTACCAATTCAGGTAAAGGATCTAAAAAGACAGAGGTACGGATTCCGGCCTTTTTAAATTCTGCAATGATCTCTGTAAGATAATCCAGGTGTTTTTTGGTATCCCAACCGGCATTCGACGTGATAGCATCGTCAGCATCAGGAACCAGTGTTACCTGCTCCGGCTTTACATCCAGTACCATATCAATAAAGCTCTGGTGAGGATTTCCTTCAATATTAAACTCAGTCGTAACCAATGGTTTCAGATCATAGACATCTTTTCTTGTAATGTGTCTTTCATCAGGTCTCGGATGGATGGTAATTCCCTGTCCTCCGAATTCCTGAATTTTTACAGCTGCTTCTGTAACACTGGGTGTTTCACCTCCTCTTGCATTTCTTAACGTCGCAATTTTATTAATGTTTACGCTTAGTTTTGTCATTTTTTATTTTAGATGTTAGATATGAAATGTTAGAAATTAGAAGCTTTAAGCTGGGTAGATCCAGGCTTTCTACTTCAATTGCTCTTTCTACATTCATGATCATTTAAAAATTTTATTTAAAATTTATAGAAAAGGGGGTAAAAGCTTCCTTCTTCCCTCTTCAATTTTTCTGCTTTATACTTTTACGCTTACCTGCATTACCTGAAGCTCAAATTCTTTCGAGGCTACCAGTAAATGGTCAAAAATATCAGCCTGTATCTGCTCAAAACGGACCCACTGGGAATCATTGGTAAAGCAATAGATCTCAAGCGGAAGTCCTTGCGGAGTAATATCCAGCTGGCGAACCATTCTGGTTCCCTCCTTGTCTATATCAGGATCATTTTCGATATACATCTGCGCATAGTATCTGAAAACCCCGATATTGGTAAGCTGCCTTCCGTTCACAATCTTTTCTTTATGGATCAGGCTTTCTTTTTCTTTTCTGATCTCAGAGGTTCTCTCTTCAAGATAATCTGAAATCAGGTTGATTTCCTTTAAACGTTCAATATCTTCATCCGTCAGAAATTTAAAGGAATTGATATTGAAATAGATTGATTTTTTAATTCTTCGGGTATTGGATTCTGACATCACCTGCATATTCTTGATCTCTGTGGTCATCAGATCATAAGTAGGAATAGTAGAAACCGTTTTGTCGAAATTGGTGATTTTTGTCGTCAGAAGATTGATTTCCGTGATATTTCCTTCAATGGTATATTTCGGAATGCTCACCCAGTCACCCACTTTCAGATTTTTAGAAGTTGCCACGTGCAGCCCGGTTACAAACCCAAGGATTGTATCTCTGAAAACGAGTACCAGCACAGCTGTAATCGCCCCCAAACTTCCTACAATAGTGGTTCCTTTGATTCCAAAAATAACACAGATTCCTACTACTGTAAATACGAAAAGGCCTAATATTTTTACTGTTTCTGAAATGGCATTAAGTGCCATAATTTTATAGAAATCCTGTTTGATGCTGAAATAATTCCTGAAAGCAGTTAATGATCTGTAAAGCATCCCGGCAAGAATCAGTACCAATCCCAGGTTCACACATCTTATGATAAAAACTGTTGTTTTAGGCAAAGCATTTTCAGGAAATATAGAGCCCTGTATAGACCCCACAACGATAAGGGCGGCAAAATGCGCAACCGAGTTTGTGATTTTAGACTGATAAATAGATTTCAGAATCGGAAATTTTTCTTCATTGTGAAATAACCGAAATACAAAATTGATCACAAACTTAAAAATGAAATCAGTGATCAGAAACAAAATAAGAAGTAAACTCAACTTTACAATAATGTGTAAGACCCAGTCCAATCCGGTTGGTGAAATCCGGGTAATATAAATATAGAGCTGTTCGCTTAACTCCTGTATAACGTTTTTGGTTTCTTGTAACTGATCATTCATTACAGCAAATTTATGAAATTAAGAATCATGATTTTTATTCATCATCAATTTTCGTCCCAAAAAACACTTGCCAGAAGATATTTGATAAAAATCTTTCACAACGAAACAATAATTTCCTACAAACAACCAATAATCAACAATAAACAACCGTAATAAATATTATTTATTAAAAAATTTACATCATTTTATGTTTATATATTAATTTTTTATTAAATTTGATTTAAACTAAATCCATAAAAATCAATTAAATATGAAACACAATTACCTGTTCGTCATGTTTTGCACCCTTGTGCTCCTGACAGGCTGTAAAAGCGGAGACGACCCAATCACTCCAGAAGACAACAAAGCAGTATCAACCGGAACGGTAGAAGGCAAAGTACTGGCAAAAAACGGAACGAAACCAATTGGTGGTGCCCTTGTCTTCACTATCGACAATAAAAATCAGGTTTATCACACTTATTCCAATGCTGACGGAACATTCAACCTGGCGGTCCCTGAAGGAAACACTACGCTTCACATTCAGACCGGTAATGGTCTTAATTTTAGATCCGAAGTTCCGGTGAGTGTTAAAAAGAATGAAACTACCAGTGTTGCCGACAAAGACTCGAAACTGAATCAGGTTGCAAAAATTGCTTATGTAGAAGGCAGCTACGACGAAATTGAAAGCATTATTGCCAATCTTGGTTATACAGCGACCCAAATTTCCTATCATGATTTAAAAAATTTAAACACCATTTCTCAATATGATATTATTTTCCTGAATTGCGGCTCACGTAATTTAAAATATACAGGAACCAATAATCCAGGGAATGATCTTGATGTTTTTGCCAATCTCTCTACATTCATTACCAACGGCGGAAGCATTTACAGCTCAGACTGGGCTGCAGCCTATCTGGTAGGCGGGGACAAAAGCGTTTTGTCGTGTGGGCCTTCTGCAGGTTTTATAGATTTCACTCAGGTTTGCTTTAGTACTACCGGATCTATAGGGATGTATAATAATTCCAGTATTTCCAATGCTGCTATGGCTTCTTCATTAGGATTTAACACATTAGATATTATGTATGATCAGCCTTTGTGGGAACAAATCAAATATTATGATCCTTCGTTCTGGGAAGTATTGGTACAAAAAGGAAGTGAAGCTCTGATGCTAAGAACCAACAAGTACGCTAATAAAAATGCGCCTAAAATCCCTGTAGGAACGTCATTAAATAAGAATCACATGACGATCTGCCATAAAACTGCAAACGGTAATACGATCACCATGACAATTAATCAGAATGCATGGAGCGCCCACCAGGCACACGGTGACTATCTGGGATCATGTACAGGGAATACAACCAGCGGAAATATCTATTACACCACATTCCATAATCATGCAAGTGGAAATATCGGTAAAACAGGACCGATTCTGGAATATGTAATCTTAAATTTATAATAAAATTATATAACTCAGTTCTGAAGGTGGCTTTTTATAAGGCCACTTTTTTTATATTGCACCTATATTAAAAAAGAATGGATACGACGATTATTAATATTTTCTGCCTTGTTCTGTTATTCATAGGGATATTGGGAACTTTTCTTCCTGTATTACCCGGACTTCTGCTGAGTATCTGCGGACTTCTGATCTACAAATTCGGGACCGATGCAGATCTTCCCATGATCTATATCTGGGCATTTGGAATTCTTACAGCGGCTTCAGTAGTATTAAGCTATGTGATCCCGGCAAAGACCAACAGGAAATATGGAGGAACGCGCTGGGGAAGTATTGGTTCTGTAGTGGGAACCATTGTGGGAATATTCATCCCTATTCCATTAGGCTTTCTGATCGGGATGTTTGCCGGCGTTTTTATTGGGGAACTGCTTCATGACAGTAAGGATATGAACAAGGCCCTTCAGTCTACGAAAGGGGCTTTAATTGGGTTCGTCTATGGAACCGGTTTCAGTTTTGTAGTAGGAGTGGCAATGTTTTTGGTAGTACTACTTAATATGCTTAATGTTATTTAATAATTAAATATAAAAACCATGTTCCAAAAAGCCATCATCTTCAGTTTAGGAATCTTTGCATTAGTGGGATGCAATGCCCAGAAAAAAGGTAAAATAGCTCAAAAACCTTCCAAAATAGAGGCTTCTCCAAAATCTACAGCATCGGGAGATCAGAAAGAACCTGTTATTTATTTCAATGAAGGAGAAAATAAATTCCTGAAACCGTATCAAATGAATGTTACCTTCAAAGGAATATCTGAAGACAGCCGATGTCCTGCAGGCGTAAACTGTATATGGGCAGGTGCCGCTCTTGCCCAGATTGAAGTCATGGGAACTTACAGCAGACCCGTAACATTAAATCTTGCCAGCACGGATTATCCTGCAAGAAATTATAACCAGTCGACAGAGTATAACGGCTATACCATTACATTACAGGATGTAACTCCTTATCCCAAATCAGAAGAAGGCGCAAAAGCTCTGAACGGAAAATACAGAATTGGAATCACCATCACCAAAACAAAAGATCCTTCAGATCCTACCAGGAAATAGGTTTCTTTCCTTTGGAAGACAGGTATTCGTTAATTTTTGAAAAAGGCTTGCTTCCAAAGAAACCTCTGTAAACAGAGAATGGCGAAGGGTGTGCCGATTTCAGAATAAAATGTTTAGCCGGATCGATAAGTTCGGCTTTTTTCTGTGCAAAAGCACCCCACAATACGAATACCACATTTTCTTTTTTATCAGAAATTTCTTTGATAATAAAATCTGTAAATTTTTCCCATCCCAGGTCTTTATGGGAATTGGGCGAATGGGCACGAACGGTAAGGGTGGCATTCAATAACAATACCCCTTGTCTTCCCCAATCATCAAGTTCTTTGGAAGTACGTACAACACCCAGATCCTCTTTTAACTCGATGAAGATATTCTTTAGTGAAGGCGGTGCGGTAACCTGCTCGGAAACAGAAAAACACAACCCATTGGCCTGGTAATCATTATGATAAGGATCCTGTCCGATAATCACCACTTCTACATCATCAAAAGCAGTAAGTTCTAATGCTCTGAAAATCTGATTTTTCGGCGGAAAAACTTTTGTCGTTGCATATTCATTCTTCACTTTTTCCCAAAGGGTTTTAAAGTATTCCGTGCTTTTTATCGGGGCTAAAATTTCTGTCCAGGTCATGATGCAAAAGTAATTAATATTAAAATAAAAGCATAAGTTATACTTTAAATATCTTTATTTTTCTTTCAATGAAAGTATAGGAAAGATAAGACAGTAATATGGCAAAAACGATTAATATCATGCTGTTCAGATTTTCAGAATCTACCAACATAAAAGGGTGTTTGCAGACCGTGTAATGGATGATATAGAGCGAATAGGAAATATTTCCTAAAAAATAAACGACTTTACTTTCCAGAAACATCTGTATATAATTCTTCTCCCCGGTATACAAGAGTCTGATCATCAATGCAGATACCAATGGAATAAAAATCAATCCTCTTGACGTATACAGCAAGAATACGAATGCAACCGGAATAAGATAGATAAGCCAGCTTCCTCTGATCCTGATTCCCGGCAGCAAAGCAATGCCAATTCCCAGTAAATAAGATCCAATGGTTCTGATTAAAGAATTGATCCCATAAGGAATATCCAGATATTTCGGGGATTTACCCATTGCTATCGGAACATCCAGGCCAATGAACATATCAGGCAGATATGGAAGGATAAACCTCAGGAAAAGTCCTGCCATAATCAGAATCCCATAGTGTATTTTGTAGCGCATGATCACATAAAGCATAAAGGGAAAAATCAGATAACAGATCCACTCTGTACTCAATGACCAGTAGATCACATTCAGTAAATAATTTGGATTAAAAAAACACTGTATCAACCCGGCATTGATCAAAAATGTGCCTAATGTTCTTCTTTCGATCAGCAGAATGATGACAACAATGGATATAAAATAGACGGGATAAATTCTGTTGACCCGCTTTTTGTAAAAACTGACGATTCCTTTTACATTCAGGTTTCTGAACTTCTCAGAATAGGAAACAGTGAGCAAAAAAGCACTTAAAACAAAAAATATATCCACAGCAAGGTATCCCTGCCCTATGGTACGCTGAAGAAAACCAATGTTCAGCTCGGTATAAAAATGAAAGAGAACCACCCAAAATGCTACTATTCCTCTAAGCCCGGTTAATGATTTTATTTCACGATTCATATCTGTTCATTTCACAATATAATGTCTGCAGGCGAAAATAAAAAAATCTGCTAATTTTTCAATCCTGTCAGCCTGCTTCAGGTCTGTTTAAGCTAAAAATAATATTTACAGCATTGTTTTCATCCTTTCTGCCTTCTTCCGGACTAAAATGATGCTTCAATAGTAAGGACTTAGAATTCTTATTAGAGTGATTGGTAAAAGCCAACAGGGTTTGCAGGTTCAATTGATCAAAGCTAAACTGCAACACAGCCGTCAGAGCTTCGCTCATGATTCCTTTTTTATGATAGTTAGGCAATAGTTCATACCCTACTTCTGCCGTTTTTCTATCTGCTGAAAAGTTCCATAAACAGATCGTCCCAATAAGGTTTCTCTGGTCTTTACAGGAAATTCCCCAGAAAATCATTTCTCCATGCTGCATTTTATTTTTGACATGAAGGATGAATTCCAATGCTTCGTAATTGTTCCTGGGTGAGTTTCTTTTTACAAACTGATTGATGTAAGGATTACTCCGGATTTTCAGAATATCCTCTGTATAACTTTCATCGATTTCTGTCAGGATCAGCCGTTCTGTTTCAAGTTTCATGTCTCTATTATTTAGAATAATGAGTTTCTTCGTTCGGCTTCCGGTTATATAAATAGATACATTCGGGTTCTTGAAGAACGTGTTTCTTCATAGTCAAAGTATTCGTATCCGCTGCTATTTTTTCTTACGAGCTCTTTTTTAGCCGTATTATCATTTTGCTGGCTGAGATCAATAATTCTTTTTACCTCTTCATCTTTGAAAGCTTTCATCCCATAATTTTTAATTTTAGCATTCTTCTGCTTCTTCAAATGGGTCTTCTTTTGAACTTTATTCACTGTTCCATGCCCTTGTTTTTTGACCTGAGCCTGAATTCCTACTGAAAGGAAAAGCATGATAAATAGTAATGATTTCATTGATCCGTTTTAAGTGTTGCAATATAAGGCTTATTTGGCTATCCTCTCAAAACATATTTTTCTTTACCTAGAAAGACTCCGCTTTTCGCATCAAAAAGATAAGATAGATGATTCTTTATCCCTCTTTCAGGATGAGGTTTACAGATAATCCGCCAGATCAGTTTACCTTCCCTTTCAACGGTATCTACCATGACTAATTCATCTTCTTTTTCAATATTAATTCCAAACTTCTTTTTCATCACCTTTGCCAGATCATCCCTTGTCACTAATCCTTCATTTCTTACCTGCGCCTCGTAATCCGTCTGCTCAATCAGCTGTCCTTCTCTGGAGTATTTCTTGTGAATACCGGTGGGTACCCCCAAAAAGTATTCTCCTTCAGAAGCCAGCCTGTAGGTATCTTTATAATATGCATAGGTTTTCTCCCGGATCCAGTTTTCTTTTGCGATCCTTTCTACATAAAAGTCAGGATTCACCAATACCGTAAATACACTGTCATGTTCTTTGTACTGATACTTCCCGGGAGTTTTCCACGCTTTTTTTTCATACTTTTCAAGGTCCAGTGTTCTTATTTGAGCCTGAAAACCTGCTGAGAGAAAAAATAAAATATAAATTAATAATTTCATGGTTCTGTTGTAGTATTTTACGTTTATTCTATTAACTATCCATCAAAGGATAGGAATCAAATGTTCTGATGAATTTTCCTGTAGTGGCACCATACATTTTGTCGTATCGGTAGCATCAGGTATTCTGCTTAGCACCTTTTTATTTTTCTCAAATTTTTCAATATCAAAGGTATCGCAGCTTTGTACATATCCATTAACAGCAAAAAATAACAGAATAAGTACCAGATTCTTCATTAATCTATTTTGTAAATCGCTCAAATATACGTAATAATCAAAATTCTCACTAAATTTGCACTGTGTATATAGATAAAGAAGATTTAGACGAATTAGAGTTTCCGCAATTGCTCGCGGAAATTTCCCCATTTGCGTATTCTCCGAAAACAAGAGAAAAAATTCTTCAACTTCGTCCCATGGAAATTGACGAGGCGGAACTTTCACTGAAAAAAACGTCAGAATACCTGTCGAGTTTTGAAAGTTCAAATGCGATTCCGTTTGATGAATATGAAGATATTGAAAGTGAACTGAAACTGATGCTGATTGAGAATTACCGTCTTGAAAACAGTGCTTTCATCAAAATAAAAACCATCACGGAACAGATCGGAAGACTTCAAAAGTTCTTTCCCACCATGCCGGAAACCTTCCCTACTTTAATGGAAGAGGTTTCTGTACTGGAATTCAGAAAAGAGATCATCGAGAAGGTAGATAAGGTTTTTAACCGTTTTGGTGAGGTAAAAAGTGAAGCATCTCCTGCTTTGAAAGGCATAAGAACTGAGATCCAGCATGCTAAAAAAGCGATTCAGGAAAACTTCAACCGTGCTCTTACCACGTATGGACAGAGTGACTTTTTGGATGATATACGGGAAACCATTATTGATGATCAGCGAGTTTTAGCTGTAAAATCTGGTTTTAAGAAAAGAGTTCCGGGACGAACCCTGGGAATTTCCAAAACCGGATCTATCACCTACATTCAGCCGGACAGTGTTGTAAAACATTACTTCAAGCTTCGTGAAAATGAAGAGGAGGAAAAAAAAGAAATCGATAAAGTTCTGAGACAGCTTACTGCTGAACTGGCAGAGTTTCAACCTCAGCTCTGGAGGTATCAGGTGTATATTTTTGACCTTGATCTGGTAAGGGCTAAAGCTAAGTTTGCAGACCTGGTGAACGGAATTCTTCCGAAGATCAACCGTCACAGAACATTGAAACTAAAGGATGCTTACCATCCGTTGCTATGGCTGAGGAATAAAGCTGAAAACAAAACGATTCACTCACAGACTCTGGCCTTAACGGATCATAACAGAATCATCTGTATTTCCGGGCCGAATGCAGGAGGAAAATCGATTACTCTGAAAACAGTCGGGTTATTGCAGCTGATGATTCAGAGTGGTATTCTGGTGCCTGTGCATCCTAAATCTGAAATGTTTTTCTTTGAGAAGATCATGACAGATATTGGAGATAACCAATCGATTGAGAACCATCTGTCAACGTATTCATCAAGACTGAAAAAGATGTCGGGAATCATCCGTGAAGCTGATTCGGATACGCTTTTACTTATCGATGAATTTGGTACGGGTTCTGATCCGGAACTGGGAGGTGCTTTGGCTGAAAGTTTTATGGAATTTTTCTATGATAAAAAGAGTTTTGCCATTATCACCACGCACTATACCAATATTAAACTGGTCATAGAACAGCTTCCCAATGCTCAGAATGCAGCGATGCTTTTCAATGAAGAAACGCTGGAGCCTATGTATAAGCTGGAAGTAGGCCAGGCAGGAAGTTCATTTACTTTTGAAGTGGCTGAGAAGAATAAAATCCCGAGGTTTATCATTCATTCTGCCAAGAAAAAGGTAGAACATGATATTGTGAATCTGGATAAGACGATTGTAAAACTGCAACAGGAAAAGTTTGAAGTTGAAAAACTGAAATCTGATCTTGCTGAAAGGAAAGAGTCTGTGGAAGACAAACGTGATAACCTTCAGAAACTTAATGATCAGCTTCAGCAGAAACTGTTTAATTTCCAGAAACTGTATGAAGAGGAACACCGTAAGCTTCAGTTCGGAAATAAGATTGAGGCTTTCATCGATAGTTATACGAAAGGAAAATCCAGAAAAGATGTTGTAAAGGATTTCGTAAAACTTCTGGAACAGGAAAAGTTCAGAAAACTAGGAAGTGACAAAGACGAAACCAAGCGTCTTCAGGTGGTTAAGAGAAAAATCACTCAACAGCTTAAAAAGGAAGAAGTGATTGAAAAAATCGCCGAAACCAATGAAAAACTGGAAGAACAACGTAAAACCGACCGCGCCATCTGGATGAAAGTAGGCCAGCGTGTCCGCATTACAGGAAGCACCAGTGTAGGAACGATCGAAAAAATTTCCAGAAACAAGGTGATTGTGAATTACGGAACATTCAAAACCACGATTGATGCGGATGAGCTTGAGAGAATTTAATTAATTTGACAATGAACTAATTGGAGAATTTGAAATTAATCATATGCAAATAGTAAAGAGAGAGTACTGAGAAGTGCTCTCTTTTTTGTTTATCATCTGATATTTTTCTACTTTTAATCAAAACAATATTCTATGAAACCATTAAAAGTATTATCAGACCTTATTCCAATACCAAGTTATACGGTCATTATCCTGTGTTTTTTCTTTCCGTTCTTTCTGATAAAATGTGGTGATACGACCTTAATGTCTATCAAAGGGACCGATCTTGTCACCGGAGTTTCTCAAAAAGCAATGAGTGAACGCATGAAAGAAAATCTTAAAAAAAGCTCTCCTTTTGGGGATGCACTCAAGGGAATTCCTGATGATCCCTCACAGAATACAGATCGTGAATATTCACCAATGGACAGTGATTCCAAAGATAAAAACAGCAGTGAAAATATTTCACCTAATCCGTTTATCATTATTGCCTTTCTGGCTGCCATTGTCGGAATTATCGTTCAATTGATAAAAAGTGTCAGAAAAAAATACCTCTACCACATTGTTGTTTCGCTGATAGGACTTGCTTCCCTTTTAATATTTTATCTGACGTTCCAGGCAAAAATGGAAGGTCATGGAAGCAATAAAATCGGAATGGGATTCGGAGATAAAGTAACTATCAGTTATGGCTTTGGAACAGCATTTTATCTCTGTGGGGTATTATTCCTAATCCTCCTTTTATTCTATGGAGTATATTCCTATTTCCTTAAAAATGATCCGGAAGCCATCTATGGTCATTCCAAACAGACTACTGAATCTTAACGTAATCAATAAAAAGGGTGTTTCAAACACTCTTTTTTTGTTTTTATCTTTTATCATTTCTGATCGTCATTCCCGGAATATTCTGAAGATTTCAGACAAAATACTGCTGCTTAAAAATGAACATCTGAAACAAATACAATATTTAAAGGAACTGCAACAGCATAATTATCTTCAGAAAAGCATTTAATTTATATATTTGGGGATTAAAAAAATTTCAAGATGACTTTCATAAACAAAGCATTGTACCTGTCAGCATTCAGTATTTTCTCTTTAGCTTTTGTAAAAGGACAGAATAAAGTGCCCTTCGGAGTCGTAAAAGCTGAAGAAGGCTATGCCAACGTACGTGTACATAAAGATAACTACAGAAAAATTGTAGATAAGATCCGTATGCGTAAAGGGGATGTTTTTGTTTATGTAAAGCCCGCTCCGGGAGAAACGGAATGGATCTGGATCAAATATCCTGAAAAGCAGGACGAAGATAAACCGTTTGTACGCTATGAAACTCTTGATAAGGAGGGAATGGTGAATAAAGAACGTATCGCTTATATAGACCAACTTCCAGCCTACACTCCGTCCAAGTCTAAAAACGGAAGATCACTTATTTTCACAGACAATTCTGATCCGAAAGTTCCTACTGCTCAGAGAAGCAAGGTGGTGATCGATGTCTACCCTTCCAATGCCGGCTACCGCAAGAAAGAAAAAGATGCGGAAGGCAAACTGCTTACCATTGATAAGGTAAAACCCTGGGGAATCGGAAATGATCTTCCTGAAGGAATGACCGAAATCAAATCGATCAGGGTACAGCAACCGGGAAGAGGTTCTGTTTTTGTAAGAGAAGCCATCAAAAATATGTTTCAGCCTACGATGGATTTTGAGAACGTAGGAGTAACCGCTCTTGACAATGATAATATTTTCCTTTATATGATCAATGGTAGCGGGGAAAACAGATATACTACCCTGTGGACCATCAAGAAAGGAAGAGTGATCAGCCAGATTATTTACCATAATCCGGAATAAATTCATTATTTTTGCCCCCGAAAAGTTTTAACGCTTATTCATCACAGAAACTGGTTCTGCCTAACCGCAGATTAAAAGGGAACCGTGTGAAAATCACGGACTGTCGCGCAACTGTAAGTAACTGAAATCTTTATCAAGAGATCCACTGTGCGAGGCATGGGAAGGAGATAAAAGATGTTACAAGTCAGGAGACCTGCCTTTTTCTTAAACAAAAAACTTTCGCGATCTGAAGTTTTATTGATCTGATGGATTGTTTCAGGAATTTCTAAGGTTCCTGTCATTATTCTGTTGTTTTGATACGATTTCATTTCGCTTTAATTAATAATGAAATATGACTACAGAAGAAAGAATTGAAGCTGCCGAAACCAGAATTTTTAAAGCGGTTTTCCCCAACACAACCAATCATTATGATACCCTTTTCGGAGGTACGGCCATGCAGCTGATGGATGAAGTAGCCTTCATTGCAGCGACCCGATTTGCAAGAAAAAGAGTAGTAACGGTAAGCAGTGATAAGATCGATTTTAAAAAGCCTATTCCAGCCGGAACGATTGTAGAACTGATCGGAAAAGTATCCTATGTAGGAAAAACCAGTATGAAAGTAAGCGTTGAGATCTATACGGAGCAGATGTATTCTTATGAAAGAGAAAAAGCGATCGTAGGAGATTTCACTTTTGTGGCTATTGACGAATTCAAAAAACCAATCCAGATTTTATAAATTTGATTTCCATGCCATAACTATTCCAGAAGTTTATAGGCCTCTTCTATTATTTGCTGAGGATATTCATACATTTCCAGAATTCTTATGGCATTGGGTTTTTGATTGACTCCTTTATTCAATGTATAAGTGAATTGAAGCTTATCTTTATGGATCTCTTCTGAAAAATAATACAAATCGTAATTATTTTCTTTCAGGAAATAGGCAATCTCCAGATCATGTGTTGTGATGCAAACCAGATTTCGATCAGAGTTTATGGCTTTCAGAACAGCTTTGCTTATAGCAATCCTTTCTTTGGTTCCTGTACCTTTAAAAATTTCATCAATTAAGATCAGATTATATCCTGTTTCTTCAAAGAAACCCTTTATCCGCAATACTTCCTCCAGATAATAGCTTTTGTTTTCATTAATATCATCCTGTATCGAAATAGAAGTCAGAATCCGCATAAAAGGAGCTTCATACCTATTGGCAAAGCAAAAACCAAAAGCCTGTGCAGCGATAGCATTTACTGCTAAAGACCGCATAAATGAAGTCTTTCCGGACATATTTGAGCCTGTGAGCACAATTCCAACATTAGAAATGCTAAGATCATTCCTTACACAATCATCAATAAGCGGATGATAAATTTTTTCCACCTGTATTGCTTTCTGATCTTTAAAAACAGGACTACATACCGGATATTCATTTCGAATTTTACAGAGATTGATCGCTGTATCAATTTTTCCAATATACTCATAGACCTTCAGAAGGTTATTTTTAGAAGCATTCAAAATGGTTACCTTTCTGCTGAAGCCAAAAATCTCCAGGTTGAATGTGATTCTTAAAATTTCCAATAAAAACCAAAAAACAACCAAAAATTCGTTTTTCGCCAGTTGTTCAGCAATATTGCTGGACCTGATTGTCCGTACTAGTTTTTTCAGGTTAATCGCTTTATATTCTTCTGCCAATTCCGGAGTTCTGCTGATATTACTAGCTACAGAAATGGAAGTATACAACCTGGAAATTATCGTATTATAATATTCCACATAGTTTTTATTCGCATAATGATAATAGGCATTCACAAAAAACAATGGAATCGTCAACATCAGAAACTGTTTCACAAAAACACCACAGATAAGGATCACGAAAAGCAAGATAAGGGACAGTTTCGCATAGTTCAGATACTTCCGATTAATGAAAACATCATTTTCTATCAGTTCAATAATCTCATAATCTCGGATCTTGTTAAGCTTTTCCAATTCCTTCTCTGCCAGTGACGTATTATTCCTCTCAAAATACACTGTATAATGATCTGAAAAAGAGTCCCTACTTTCTGTAATAAGCCTGAATTTTGAATAAAAATATTGCTTTCCTATTTTAGATTTTGTCCGGTCCAATTTAAAAAATAAAAGATCCAGATTCAGATCTTCAGCGGTTTCATCCGGAATATCCTGAAACACTTCTTTATCATTTCTTTTAAACAGATAATATTTCTTTATTGAATTAAGATCAAAATCCATTTTTATCTTAATTAGACACAGAAGTCAATCAATAGTTACAGGTTTTCTCTTTATTATACCAAAAAAAATACTCCACCGATCCGGAAAAGTATTTTTCTGATTAAACATCCTTCTAAACAAATGTTTACATAAAGAATCGGGCGGCCAAAGGCCGCCCGATTCTTATATTTCCAATTGCTTACAAGCATTTATTTTAAAACTTTTTCCGTTTCCAGGCTTCTGTTCAGCAATAGTTCGAAAGCTTCTCCCATTTCATCTGATGCTCTGGTAATGGCATTTTCAAGCATATTTCTGATTTGCTTCTCCGTCACACCAGCTTCTGTCCAGCTTTTTCCAGAAGTATGGGAATTTAAGATAAATGGCATTATCCGGTCGATGGCACAGGCAAAAATAGCATCCGGTGTTTTTTCATCTTCAAACTCAAGCCAAAGATTAAAGAATTCTGTACGCAGTGGCTCATCCAGGATTCCGAAGATCTTTTGTGCTGAAGCTTTTTCTCTTTCAAACTTTCCTATCATGGCTTTTTCGTCAAAAAGGAAGGTATCTCCGGCTTCAATTTCTACAAGATCGTGGATAGAAAGCATTCTGATCACTCTCAACAGATCAATATCTGCACGGTTTTTCGCATAAGGAAAAAGGATCTGAGCCAGAATAATAATCTGCCATGAATGCTCGGCTGTGTTTTCCCTTCTGGAATCATCTGCATTATAATTTCTTCTTTGTACATTCTTCAGGGCATCTACTGCCAGAATAAAATCGATCTCTTTCTGTATCTTCATTTTACTTTTCTTTATTATATTGTTCTGAGGTGTAAACCTTCGTTTTGGTTACCCATTTATTCTTTATCTTTTCTTTGGTGATCACTTTCACGCGGTCTTCCTGGGTCATATCTACTTCTTTTTCAAGAACTTTTTCCAGCCCTTTATTCGGGATGACTTCATATTCCGTAGTAAAGAGGTCACAACAGCCGGATTTCCCGGACATAATCAGACGTTTTCGCTTGGAATCTACCTCAAAAAAATCAAACCCATCCGATGCCAGCTCTGTAAGCTCCTTGCTTTTTACAAAACTCATTCTGGTACTGTTGAATACATATACATCATAAGAAGCACTGTGATAATTTCCCATATTTCCGTTTCTTATGGCAATATCTTCGGTACCGTCAAAATTAAAATCATCAATGATGACGGGGCGTTGATCTTTAGTCAGCTCAATTCTTTTTCCACGGGTTAGCTTTTGGCCTGACTGCAAATTTATAACCAGATCATCCGAAACAAAGGTCTGTACCTTGGTATTATTATTATCAAACAGGTCTACGGTGCCTTTTCCCATACAACTGTTATCAGAACAGTCTTCCGATTGAATGACTACATTATAGTTTTTTGATGCATTCTTAACTTCAAACTGGTATTGCCCAAAACATAAAGGTCCCAGGAAAACAAGGGCCGAAAGATTCTTATATGCGTTTAAAATTTTCATAGCTAGTAAATGGATTGAGGTGTTTTTTTAATTCATAACAAAAATACGAATCATAACAGCGATCTCAAAATCCATATTTCAGAATTTATGATTCTCCAGTTTTCAATAGATGATTGTAATAGAAATGATGATCAGGAGCTGTTTCCCGCTATCCGCTCATACTCCTCGCGCCTGAGCCTATTCCTGCCCTGCTGTGGGGTAACCGCTGCTATCGGGGCTAATTTCATACAGATCCGGCATCTGTGAAAAACTATAAAACGACTTTATAAACACAAATGCCACCAATAGTTTCACAAATTATCACGAATATTTTCCTCCTTTTTAATAAAAATGAAAGCAAAATTCAAAAAAATCAGGTCTTAATTTATTTCTATCAAATCATCAATAAAATTTATATTATTGATTTTCAATTAATTGTATTTTTTATTTTAAAAATTTCACTACTTTGTATTGCATAATACCATTTTATTTACATATCTTTGTAATGTAAAATTAGAATAGGCTCAACTAGCTAGGGGCATTTTTCTAAAAATATAACTAATTAACAAAACTTATCAAAGATGAATACTGAAAATACCAAAGCGCAAATGCGAAAAGGAATTCTGGAATTCTGTATTCTAAGTCTCATCAATAATCGAGAAATGTATGTTTCTGATCTTATTGACGAACTGAAAAAAGGAAAACTGGATGTAGTGGAAGGGACCCTCTACCCTCTTCTTACAAGACTTAAAAACGGAGAGTTTCTCTCTTACAGATGGGAAGAATCTACTGGAGGGCCACCCAGAAAATATTATCAGATCACAGAGAAAGGAAAACTTTTCCTGGATGAACTTCTCAATACGTGGAATGATCTGACAGCCTCAGTCAACCAAATCACCCAACAACATTAAAAAACAAAGCTATGAACAAGACACTCTCAATAGGACTCGCAGGTTTTTCTTTTACCATAGAAGAACACGCATATATAAAGCTCAGCGATTACCTGAACGCCCTTAGAAGCTCACTGGATGCTTCTGAAGCAGAAGAGGTAATGCATGACATAGAAATAAGAATGGTGGAGATCTTCAGAGATTCTCTGGGAAAACGTGAAGTGATCAACGATACAGATGTAGAAAAAGTAATCGCACAGATCGGAACACCTGAGAAAATCGAAGAGCAGGAAGAGGCTTATTTTTCAGAAAAAACAACCAACAGAAACAATAATTACAGCGGAAGCACTGCAGACAACAAGCAGCTGTTCCGTGATCCTGAAAAACAGAAAATCGCAGGAGTATGTGCAGGTTTAGCTCAGTATGTAGGATTAGATATTACTGCTATGAGAGCCATCTGGCTGGGAGTCTTCCTTTTAGGAACCGTTACTCAGGCCATATCATCTTCACTGATTGTGCTTTTATACATCATCCTTTGGATTGTACTTCCAAAAGCTGAAACAGCAGCAGATTTCCTGAAAATGAAGGGAAAGCCTATGAACTTCGACAATCTTAAGAATGAGTCTAACAAATTGGTACAGTTTGCCAACGAATCTACTCAGAGGGTCGGAGAGATATACACCGAAAACAAGCCATACATCAACAATGCAGGAAGCGGAATCTGGAATGTTCTGAAATACCTGATGGGCGGATTTTTTGTCCTGCTTGCCATAGGAAGTATCATCGGAATCTTTGTAATCTTCGGACTTTTCGGAACAGGTGCAGATTTCCCTGGTGCGAATAAGATTGAATTCTATATGGGCGAAAATGGTCTTGATAAAGTTTTAGTTGCGATGATGATTCTCGGAAGTTTGATCCCTGCTATCATCTTCAGCTTACTAAGTATCAAAATCTTTTCTCCAAAAACAAAACTAAGAAACATCGGCTGGGTACTGGGAGGTATATTCCTTTTATTACTAGGACTGGGAGCTTATTTCGGAGTAAGCATGGCTAAGAAAGGCCTGCAATACAAAGGAAGTAAAGAAGATACAGAGAATATTGCCATCAATACCGCTTCAGACACACTATATTTAGATGTCAAGCAGGTAAATATTCCTCAGAACTTCAAATCATATGATGATGATATTTATTCAGACAAGAGAACAGTATATGAGGAAGATTATATCTCTGTAGATGTTACAAGAAAATCAGATGTAAAAATCCCTTATCTGATCATCAAAAAAGAAGGTGACGGATACAATATCCCGGTTCAGCTGACAGTTCCTGTAGAAATCGTAGGGAATAAGGTAATGCTTCCTAACTTCATAAAGTATCCTTATGAGCAGAGATTCAGAGATTACAGAGTAGATTACGAACTGGTAGTCCCTCAAAAGACTCTGGTAATCGTTACGAAAAAAGATGACATGTCAGTAAACGGGGATCTGGATGGAGACGGAATGAATGATGATGATAAGGATAGTAATGATGATGAAAACGGAATCAGAATCGAAAAAAATAAAATCACGGTAAACGGTTCCAGCATCGTCTATGATTCTAATGACAAAGACAGCATCATTATCAACGGTAAAAAGGTACCTAATAACCAGGCAAAGAAAGTAATTGATTCTGTAGCGTCCGGCATCAAAAAAATCAATAAAGATGTCGACATCAAAATCAAAGACGGAAAAAACGAAATTTCCATACAAACTAAATAATTAACTTCAGAGAGTGGCAGAAGGTGTGAGTGGAAGACAAATGTTTGAAATTCACACTCTTCTTCTCTCAGAAAAGTGAAAAAAAAACAAAATTTAGTTCGCTATATGAAAAAATTGTTTTAATTTCGTAAAGCTAAAATTTAATAACCAATCAACTAAAAACACAGCCTTATCATGATACAATTTGCAATGGAATTCGTAATGAAAATCGTAGATTTAATTAGCGGTTTGTTTTAAGAGCGATAATATTTCAATATATTTGTAAAGTATAACCAAGTTTTGGTTATACTTTTTTGTTTTTAATCCAAAGAAATCTATGAAAAAGCTGATAGGCAAACTGATGTTAAAATTATTAGGCTGGAAAGTCGTTCTGCAGGGCGATGTCAACAACCTGAACAGGTGTATCCTTGTGGTAGCCCCTCATACCCATAATATGGAGTATATTTTAGGAAACTTTGCCTACTGGTCTTTGAATAAACCTTTGAAAATTATCATTAAAGATGCCCACACCAAAGCCTGGTACGGAAGTATTGTAAAAGGATTAGGGGGAATAGGGATCGACAGAAGCCAGAAAAATGATCTGGTCAATTTTGTAGCCAGACAGTTTGCCAAAGAAGATTTCAGCCTTGTGATCACTCCGGAAGGAACAAGAAGCTGGGTTCCGAAATGGAGAAAAGGATTCTACCACATGGCATTGGCCGCAAAAGTTCCTATTGTACTGGCAGCCGGTGATTTTAAAAGAAATATTGTTTACCTAGGCTACACCATTCCGTACGAAAGAATTGCTTCGGTTCCTTTTGCAGAGATCATGCAGGAAATTCAGGATTATTATGTAAAAAATGATATTGTTCCTAAAGTTCCCGCCAACTGGAACCCTGATATTATGGGAACAGGAAGTGAAACCGAAACCAAAAGCTAGAAGAATCCTTTACGATCTTCTACTCATTATTTATCATTCATTATTTATCATTCATTATTTATCATTCATCATTTATCCATTACAGAAATGAAAGGTCAGACAAAAGAAGAAATATTAGCATTCATCAATAACTGGGGTGGCGAAACCCTGGCAAAAGCCATGGAAATCAAATTCATCGATGTAGATCTCGAAAACGAAACCCTTACCGCTACAATGCCGGTACTTCCGAGAACCCATCAGCCGTTTGGGATCATGCATGGCGGAGCAAGCTGCGTTTTAGCCGAAACATTAGGTTCAAGCCTGTCTAATATCTTTATAGACGGTGAAAAATATTACGGTGTAGGAACCAACATCAACTCCAATCACCTGAGAAGCAAAAAGGACGGGATCGTAACCGCTACTGCCCGCTTCATCAGAAAAGGAAAAACGATGCACGTTTCAGAAATTGAAATCCGGGACGAAAAAGGAACACTGATCAACCATACCACCATGACGAATAATATTATTCATAAATAGGTTGAAAGACATAAAGATAAAGGGCTCAAATTTTTTTGAGCTTTTTTTATATACTTGCTGCAACCTTTTTATTTTTTTGCATCCTATAAGAAAATAACAACCATGAAAATTCAAATTTTAGCTTTTCTATCACTTTTACTATGCTGCATGTCGTGTCAGGATGAAGATCCACAGGAAAAGGTAGCTTCATACGATGTTTATATTGGCGGAGTAGACAATTTCAAGGCCAGCTACTGGAAAAACGGACAACAGACTTTTGTGCAGGGAGGAGAAAACCTGATGGGAACTCAGATCATTGTCGACAATAATGATATTTATCTCTTCGGAACCAATATTGCCCAGATAGATCCAACACCGGCATGGTATTTCTGGAAAAATGGAGTAAAGCACAATATTGCCCAGTATTTGAATGCTACAAATGATACTTACTTTTCCATATTAGGAGAAATGGAAGTTCATAATGGGGATATTTATTTTTTAGGAACAGCCACAAATCCTTCGTCTACTTCTCCTCAGGATGCCTATCAGTATTGTTATTGGAAAAATGGGGTAAAAACTGTTTTAGAAACATATGGACAAGGTAGTACAATCACGCCTGGCGGCGGTATAAAGGTTTATAATAACGAAGTATATGCCGCAGTACGTAAAAACTTCAGCTATTTCCCTGCTCCTTCATGGGATGTAGGATATTATAAAACCGGGAACTATCATCTTCTTACCCATACAGACAAGATTCTGCCTCATAGTTTTATCAATGATCCTTCCAATCCTTCACAGTTTTATATGCTGACAAGGAATGCTAACACCCCTACTACCCCTAGTAATCCTTCCGATATTGCTTCCGTTAAAAACATCACATCAGGAAGTGATATTCAGATTCCGGCCAATATTATCCAAAACAGTATAACCTCTATGTACTTTGAAGGTTCTGACAAATATTATATAGGTAAAAATTTCTACTATAAAAACAATAATCTGGTGCCAATAAATGATCCGGCTGGCTTTAATACGATCGGACGTTTTGTAGTAAAAGATCAGAATATTTACACCACAAGATTCAATCCGTCTCACTCTTCTGTAAAATTCTATATCAATGATGTGGAAACCCTGAGTCTTCAGGATGTAATGAAAGGGTGCTTCAATTCTATTTTTGTGGTCAAGAAAAACTAACATATCATCCTTAAAACTTGTTAGCCTTATGAGCAAATTCCCTTCTTGGGAATTTGTTTTCATTTGAAAAATAATCCTATAAGAACGCTATGAAAGTATTCGTTATCAAGACTGATATAATATCAGTAATATTAAATGGAGATTGACCTATTACATGGAGAGTAAAAATTGAAACCATCAATGACAAAGACTTATAACTGGCAAAAAATATACAGTGCATATTCCCCAAAACTCCTGGGGATTTGCCGTAGATATATACAGGATATACATACCGCTGAAGATATTATTCAGGATAGCTTTATTACCGCCATTCAGAAGAACCATCAGCTGAAAGATGAAAACGCAATCTTTGCATGGCTTAAAAAAATTGTAGTCAATAATGCTTTGCAGTATCTTCGTACCTCCAACGCCCATACTTTCATTACGACCGAACCTTCAGAAATTCCAGATACCCCTTCAGCAATGGAACATCCTCTTTTGGAAGAAAAAAATGCCTTCATCTACGACTTTACCCATCAGGAACTGCTGTCTTCCATAGATAGCCTTCCTTCCCATCATAAATCTGTTTTCAATCTATATTTCATAGAAAACTATTCTCACGCCGAGATTTCTGATGTGTTGGGAATTACCGCCAACACTTCAAAGTCCCATCTTTTAAGAGCAAAAAAATCGATTCAGAATTATTTGTTGAATCATGTAGTCAATCAAAATACTCCCAAAAAGAAAACCGCACAGGTACTTATATTTCTTGGCTTTGGAAGCCTATTATGGGCTCAGACGTTCAAGGCTAAATTTTCAGACTTTTCAATATCACCTTCCAGACCGTTTGAGATACCGGAATCTACAGGTTTACAAAATAATGGTCATGCTCCATCTTTTAAAACACACAGCAGCCAGGAATTTCTGAGAAAGGTAATCATTGTAGGAGTTGGTCTTTTAGTAGTTATTACAGGCTCTATTTTCTTTCTGCCTCAACAGACCAATAGCAAATTTCAAAATATGATCTCTACCCAAAATTCAAGCGCCTTAGAGGAAGAGAAAAGAACAGATATTGAGGCCAATGATCATTCCAGTTCTGTTATGGGTTCCGAGTCTACTCAAAATGAAGGAGTATCAATGGAAAAGAAAACCTCAGAAACCACAGAAATACAGGAACAGAAGAACAGTAGCATATCACTTAAAAATCATCATTTAAAATCAAAAGACAGCCTGTTGGAAAGTACTCCTCAAAAGGTTATTGTTGTCAAAAAAATTATTCAGAGAGATACCATATATGTTGAAAGATAAAATAATCATGTCGTTTAGAAAATCTATTTTTATTGTATTTCTTGGCCTTCTGCAGCTATTTAATGCACAGAGAAAAAAGCCAGATACACTGTATGTCTATGAAAAGGTCATTGTTTATGACACGGTGTACCTTGAAAAAGCCTTAAAAGTAAAACCTATGGGACTTTCTGTAAGTCTCCCGAAAATCCAGGATACAGCAATTAAGAACATCGGTTTTAAAGATCAGATAGAAGGAAAAACGATTTATACCTCCAAAAAATTTCAGTTCGGAGCAGGCTTGGAAGCAGGGGTTAAGAAAGGTGTTTGGGCGAAAAGTTTCTCTGAAAAAGAGGCTCAGCTTGGATTTGGAATCAATCTTTGGGCTTCGAGATCCATTTATAGAAGATTCTCCTTACTGCTGTCTGCCCATATTTATCATTGGAATTCCACTTTCGATCTGGATGCCAATAAGGAAGAGACATGGTTGAACGGGTTCTACTTTTCAGAAGATCAGCAACCTTTACTTTTCCAGAAATTCAACAACAAACATTTTGAATATGCCCTGCAGCTAAAATTACTTTACGATTGGAATAATATCCGTCCATTTGCAGGATTCCTGATCAACAAAAACAACTATAAAATACAGTTTCTGGTTCCTGAAGATAAAGTACTCAGCAAACTTGACGATTTTAAGTCTGATCAGCTCAATTTCGGTTTCTCTTTGGGAGTTCAATATCTGATCTATAAAAAGTTTCTTATCTCTCTGGAATATCAGGAATATAAAATGAAGAATATCAGATTAAAAAACAGTGATTTTAATTTTGACATCTTTAAGACTAATAATACCTTTGCAGAAAGGAAAATCAACTTCGGAATTTCCTATATTATTTCCGGCAGGTGATTTTCAAAATTCATTCATAGCTCATGATTTATTTCAAACTTCCTTTTGATGAAAGACTGCAGTCTGTAGATAAAAAAAACAATAAGGATACGGTTCATTTTCACTCATACGACAGCATCACCCAGATCAGCTTCAATGGAGATATTTTCGGGATTACTTCTGATGAGTTTAGTGCTGCTTCCATTACTAATGAACAGCTGATCAACAGCCCTGTAGATTTTACAGCTGAAACCCGAGAAGAATACTGCAATACATTGCAGCAGGTGATTGGTGTTATTAAGGACAATAATCTGCCTAAGCTGGTTTATTCAAGAAGGAAAATATTTACGGATTTTAATGCCATCGATTATAAGGAAAGTTTCATAAATCTTTGTCAGACCTACCCTAATGCCTTCAGGTATCTGTTCAACGACGGCGAGAATGCCTGGATGGGGGCTTTTTCTGAAGTACTTGGAAAATTCAATAAGGCAACACATGAGTTTGAAACCATGGCTTTGGCAGGAACTCTGCCCGTTTCTGAAGACTGGTCAGAAAAAGAAATTGAAGAACAGAAACCAGTTACTACCTATATTCAGAATATTTTGAAAAACTATTCGGATCAGGTTCAACAGTCAGAAACGTATGATCATGTTTCCGGAAATATCAAACATTTGCGAACTGATTTTAAAACCCACATCAGCCCTGAAGACCTTGATCAGCTTATCATGGACCTTCATCCCACTCCTGCTGTATGTGGTATTCCTAAGGATTTCTGCAATGAAAATATCAGAAAGTATGAGAAATTTCCGAGAGAGTTCTATGCGGGTTATATTAAAATCGAAACTGAGGAGAGCATTCAGTATTTTGTCAACCTGCGATGTGCCAGACTTTATAAAGATGCCGTACATGTTTTTGTAGGGGGTGGAATTACCGCTCAAAGCAGCCCGGAAAAAGAATGGACTGAAACGGAATTGAAATCTGAAGCTATTCTGAAAAATATCGTTATTTCCTAAATCAGATGATGTAATCTATCCTTAGGTTTTCAAAGATAAAACGAGACTTGTGATATTGGTGAATTCATTTGTGATGTTTGTGTTTCAAAGACCTAAGTTTTGGCTAAAGCCAATGGAAATTTAAATTTATTCAAATGGGCTAAAGCCCATTCCTATTGATCTTTTAATACAATTAATACAATCACAGATTTCTCTACAAATGAGAAAGCAAAGATTTGTGGTATTTAAGAAACGATCCGTCTTATTTGTTTTTCAAAATCATACCATTATTAAAAATAAAAAACCTCCTTCATTATGAAAGAGGTTCTGTTTATATCTGGATATTTGAATTTATTTTTTTGCGCCTATCTTACTCCATGTATCCATAACGAAAAGAAGGAGAAGCCCTAATGCGGCTGCGGCGGCTGAAAATACAAATCTAAGGTTATCTTCATCACCAAGGATGTCTGCCAACTGCCAGTTGATAGCATAAAGATTGATGGCGATAAACACGATAAATACTACTAGAAATACTTTATAAAACTTCTGCATGATACTTAAAAATTAATATAATTCTGCACTAATTGAGCAAAATTTGCGGTGAATAATTTAATTGAAATTGCCAAGAGGATAATTCCAAAAACTTTCTGAAGGATCATCAAGGTAGCATCCCCGATTTTTTGTTCCAACCACTTCGCTGATTTCAGCACCAAATATACGAAAATTGTATTAAGAATGATTCCACAAATAATATTAATATCATGAAATTCAGCTCTAAGGGATAAAGCAGTCGTCAGTGTTCCTGCTCCCGCAACCAGCGGAAATGCGATGGGAACGATAGATGCGGCTTTTGCTTCGGTAGTTTTATTGATTTCAATTCCTAAAATCATTTCCAGGGCTATGACAAAAATCACAAAAGCTCCGGCAATTGCAAAGGAATTTACATCTACTCCGATAAGCTTAAGAATCTTGTTTCCTACAAACAGAAAAACAATCATAATTGCGCCGGCTGTGATTGCAGCTCTGCCTGCTTCAATCTTTCCGAATTTCTGCTGAAGCCCTACAATAATGGGAACAGACCCAATAATATCGATAACAGCGAAAAGCACCATAAAACTGGTAATGATCTCTTTAAAAGAGAAACCTTCAAAAATTTCCATCCCTTTGTAATTAAAAATTTCGCAAAAATATGAAAATAAACTGATTATTTGCTAATTTGTGAATATAAATTAACAATTGTTTTCAAAAGTTCTTCCAGACCTCCTTCTGATTTTACAGGGGCATATTTTTCAATCTGAATTCTCTGCTGTAAATGCCCGTACTCTTCTGCGAATGAAGAACCTTTGTGCTTTTCAAGAAAAGTCTTAAACTCTGCAACAGAGCCCTTGGAATACTGATTTCTCACTTCCTGATCCAACTCTTCCAGCGTCACAAAGAACTTTTCATACTCTCTGTTATCTTTAAGGTTTTCAAGATAGCCAAAGTAATCATTAATATCCGTTTTCAGCAAATTCCTGATTTCCTGTTCGGTTTCCGCCACAGAGCCTAAAGGTTTAGACGGTACAGTTTCTTTAATTAATGTACGCTTTTTTTGCCAAGTCTTAAATACCAGATAGACAACAAATAACCCTAAAAGAATAGCAATATTGGTCAGAAGAATATTCCAGTGGAATTTACTTTTTTCTTTTACCTTAAAGGATGTTGTTTTTAAAACCGGAGTGTTTACGGTCTCCAGAAGATTGTTTGTATATTCATTTACCTTTTCTACCGTAGAACGGGATTCCATGATCTGGTCATGAGAAAAAGCATTTAAAGCCAGTGTTTTCTGTCCCAGATCCACATATTCTCTGTTTTCAGGATCAAAGAAGGCAAACTGTTCGGTTTTGATGGCGATAGATCCGGATTTATTCGGAACCAATACATAATTGGCCAGAATCTCACCTTTCATTCCGGTAGTTCCCGGAGAAACTTTTGAAGTAATTTTAGGGGCGAAAATTTCGTAGTCTGGAGAGGCCACAATCTTAGGAAGTTCCATATCCGGCAAATTACCTTCTCCTGAAACTTTCACCACCACATTCAGTGGTTTTTTGGCTTCTACTTTTTCTTTGGAGGCATTATATACGCTGACATTAAAATTCCCTACGGCATTCTTAAAGCATTCAGGAGCTCCCTCCGGAAGTTTTCTGACATTCAGCTTTACTTTATTGGAAAGAATTTTACTTTTGTTGGAATAGGAACTTACAGACGCAGATACAGCCGGAACTTCTACATAGCCGGCTTCGTTCGGGAATACCATAAACATAGCCAGTGTCTGGGACGGCATATTGCCATATCCCGAAGGATCTATTTCAGATTTCCTGAAGTTGATAGGATGTACATTGATATTATCCTGCTCAGGAAGACGGATATTCTTTACTTTACGGAGGTTATCCATATTTCTGGAATACACCCTCAGTACCGCAATGGTAGGCTGATCCTGATAAATGTCCCGGTCTTCAATCTCCACATTCAGGTATACCTCATTGGAAGTATTGACTGCTAAAGCTTTCTTGTCTACAACATCTTTGATATTGACATCAAAAGGTTCTGTTTTATAAATTTTATTGTTGACGGTAACCAGAACGGAGCCAATTTTTATTTTACCTTTTTTCTTAGGCTCAAGGGCGATTCTGGAAACTTTCTGAGTAATCAAAGTATTGGTAGCAGGATCTATGACCGTATTGGTTACTGACCCACTTCCTATAATATTAAATTTGGAAAGATCGGGAAGCTGAAATCTGGATTGCTGCTCCAGGTCACTTCCATTAAGCTCCAGAACAATGGTAAGGTTGACGATGTCTTTGCTTCCGTATTCGGATTTGTCTGCATCAAGACTAAGATTTACCTGTCCGTAAGTAATTACGGATGCTAATGTAAGCAATATGTAAATCAATTTGTGTTGCATCACCAATCTTTCTCGTTGCTTTCAGGCATCGAATAAGAATTTTTATTTAAAATTCTTCTGGCGGTTTCTTTTTCTTTTTCGTTTATTTTATCTAAGATCGCATTTTCAAGGTTCTTTGGCATTCTGCCCTCATTATTCTGATTCTGCTGAGGGTTGTTGCCCTGGTCACTTTTACCTTCGTTCTGTTTACCATTGCCCTGATCCTGCTTTTGGTCTTTGTCACCTTTCTGATCTTCACCTTTGTTCTGATCATTACCGCCGCCGCCTTTACCTGAGTTATTCTCCTGGTTTTTCTGTTGTTGTTCTTTTTCTTTCAGTTTGGCAATTTCGTAATTTTTTCTGGTTGCCTCACTGTATGGGTTTTGCTTCAGAGCTTTTTTATAATAATCTGCGGCTTTTTCCGGCTCGCTCATCTGCATATAGGTATTTCCTAAATTATGAAGGGCTGCCGCTTTATCCGGAAGAGTCTGTGAAAGTTTCTCTGCCTTTTCAAATTCAGCCTTTGCCTCTTCATATTTTTTACTTTTATACAGGGCATTCCCCATATTATAATGGGCGGTAAAATCTTTATCGTTGGATTTCACTGCTTCCATATACTTTGAGGATGCTCCATCATAGTCTTTACCGTCAAATTTCTGGTTACCTTCATGAACTAAAGTTCTGTAATTTTCCTGCCCAAACAAAAAGTCTGAGAATGAGAAAGTAAGAATAAACGATAAAAATATGATTTTAGTATTCATCACTTGCAAAATTATTCCTTTATATGTTAAGAAACAGAGTTTTATTTGTTAAAATTCGGTTAAAGTACATGTAGAATTTCTTCTATAAAAGGGAGATAAACTACACATTAAAATCTTTTTTGGGATTAAAAATAAAAATTATAGCGAAAAAAAGAATAGATATTGCCAGAAAATATTGATAATAGTGATTGGCATTCTGTGATTTCACAAGGGTTTCAGCCCCTGATCCTTTCTTATTCACCGCCTCTATAATCCTGTCGGGAGCTTCATTGATATTGTTTCCGTCAATATAGCTGCCTCCTGTAGATTCCGCCATTTTCTTCAGTGCATCGGTTTGCCTTTTTGAGATGACCGTTCCGCCATTCATATCTGTTTTATATCCCATTAGCTGCCCAAAAGAATATTCCGGAACCGGAGCCCCTTCATCGGTACCGATTCCCACAGAAGTAATGCTTATTCCTTCTTTATTGGCAAGTCTTATCGCCGCATTATCATTTCCTTCATTATCTTCTCCGTCACTCAGCAATATGATTTTTCTTGATCCTTTGCTTACATTTTTAAATTTCTCGGCAGCAGCCTGCATCCCTTTCAGGAAATCTGTTCCCTGAACCTGCATAGAATTGGTTTCAATACCGCCAATATAAGTTTCAGCTGAATTGTAATCGGTAGTCAGCGGCATGATCGACATCGCCTGCCCTGCAAATATGACAATTCCCACCTTATCATTCTTCATCTTCTGCATAGTCCCCAACATCAGATTTTTTGCTTCTGCAAGACGGCTAGGCTCAATATCCTCGGCATTCATCGAATTGGATACATCCAGCATAAAGATCACGTTATTCAGTTTCTGGGTACTCCTCACCTCTTCCGAACCATTCAGAAGATCTATGATCGAAAAGATCAGAAAAAGGGTTCCCAACAGATATAATGCAGGAAAAAGCTTTATAAACCCCGACCTTTTCTCAAATAAACTGTCATGAAACTGACTGGCTGCAAAAATTTCTCTTTTCCTGTTTCTCCACTTCAAAAAACGGATCAGAAAGGATGCTAACAGCGGCAGAAGCAACAGTAAAAATAAATACCAATAATTTCCTAAAGACCAACTCATCAGCTTAAAATTTTATAAAATACCCATCTCAGCAACGCATCTATAACCAGCATTCCTAAAGCAATCCATAAGAATATCTTGAAATATTCCTCATAATTGTAAAGCTTGGAAACCTTCACATCTGTTTTTTCCAATTGATTGATCTCGTTATATATTTCTTCCAGACTACTGTTTGAGGTCGCTCTGAAATACTTTCCTCCGGTAGTCTGCGCAACTTCTCTCAAGGTCGCTTCATCAATGGCCACCTCGGTTTCAGTAAAGATCAGATCACCAAAAATATCCTGAGAAGTAGGCATCAGAGCATACCCGTTAGTTCCTATCCCGATAGAATAGACCTTTATATTGTTATTCTTTGCCAGCTCGGCAGCAACCTGAGGAGGAATCGCATTCTGAATATTGCTTACCCCATCCGTCATCAGAATGATCACTTTACTTTTAGCCTTACTTTTTATCAAATGGTTTACTGCAACGGAAAGTCCCTCTCCAATAGCTGTTCCCGGTTCAAGCCCTGCAGAATTAAGATTCTTGATTTCATCAATCACAACCTGGTGGTCTGAGGTCACCGGAACTTTGGTAAAAGCCTCTGCAGCGTAAGCTACCACTCCTATCCTGTCATTCGGCCGTTTCTGAACAAATTTTATGGCAATATCTTTCAGCGCAGTAATCCGGTCAGGATTTAAATCTTTCGCCAGCATACTGAGAGAAACGTCTATCGACAGCATAATATCCACTCCTTTGGTATCATCCCTGTCCTGCGAAACGGTAAATGTTCTCGGTCTGGCCATAGCGATGATCAAAGCAGAAAGAATAATATACTTTGATATTTTCAGCAAAAAAAGTACGCCCCGGATTCCACTGCTGTCATCCATGTCTTTGATGGTAGGAACTTTTATTCCTTTGCTTTTTCCCTTACGAGCATCTTTAATAAAAAGAGGGATAAACAGAAGAAAAAGCAGTAAAAACCACGGGCTGTAAAATTCAAAATTAAACATCCTTTCTCAAGTTTTCAAATTCTAAATCTTTGGATGATCTTTTTACAAAATCCCTGATATTGGCAAAGTCCTTTTCCATGGTCTCCTGATCCGGAAAGGTTTTGGCAAACTTCACAAGATCTCCTCTAAGGAAAACATCTTCCACTATTTTTTCATTATCCTGCGAGATGGTATTGTTCTTCTTCATCACCTCGATAAGGTCATCGGTAAGAAGCACATCTGCAGGAAGATGGTATTGTTTGGTAATAAAATTTCTGGAAATATCGATCAGTTCTACATAGAACGAACGGAAATTACCTCCTTCAATATATTTTTTCTTTTTAAGAGAATCAAGTTCTTTCAATGTCTGATTGGTAGCCACTACCGGAGAACTCTTAGCCTTTTTTCCCCATTTTACGATGATAATAATTGCAATAATTAAAGCAATACCGGCCAATGCTGCCAGAATATAGAGTTTATACAGTTCCCAATAATCTTCAGCCACAAGCTTCACCTCTTTATTCTTCATAATATCATTGATCTGATCAGCTTTCTGAGCAGTATTAATGACATCAATCTCGTAAGGAATGGTTTTAAGTATTTTGTCTCCTACCTTAAATTCCAGTTCAGGAATGGTAAATTTTCCTTCTTCAAAAACGGCAAATTCTATTTTCCTTTCATAAGAATTGGCATTCTGCCCGATGCTGTCTTTCGTTTCTTCAAAGTGAAAAGGGAGAAGTTCATTTTTCGGTGCAGAAGTTACCTGCTGCTCATTAAGATTATCAATCTTAACCACCAGGCGGTTGACTTCTCCTAAGGCAATCGTTTTCTTCTCTACATTGGAGGACAGTATCTGTGAAAAAGCATTCGCACAGATCAGAAAAGACAGTATTAAAAGTATTTTTCTCAATGTTAAAATAATAAAGGCTGATGCCTTAAGTTTTTAAATACGGGCTACCCCGATGTTATTTATTTTTTCTGAAAATAACTATACAATAATTTTGAATAATCCGAGCCGGTATTGATATTCATGAAACCAGCCGAACTGTTGGCAAAATCTTCCTCCAGCATTCTCAGTTTCTGTTTTTTAGCCTCTGCAAAAGTATATCTCCATCTTGCACTGGAGGTATTGGCCCAGATCTGCTTCCCTGTTTCTGCGTCATACAAAAGGGTATATCCTACATCAGGGATTTCATTATCTTTTTCATCATATACCCTCATCCCCAGCAGCTGATGTTTTTTTGAGGCTACTCTCAGCATTTTGGAATCATATTCATCCTCAAAGTCTGAAAGCAGAAAAACAAGAGATTTTCTTTTAAAAATTCCCATCATATACTCCAGCGCTTTATCCAATTTGGATTCAGCCGGAACATAATCTGCTGTCAGGATATTACTGATGATCGAAAGAATATGCTTCCTTCCTTTTTGAGGCGGGATTACCTTATATACTTTATCAGCAAACAGGATCAATCCCACTTTATCATTATTCCCTGCCGCTGAAAATCCCAGACTGGCAGCAATCTCTGCTACATATTCTCTTTTCAGCTGTACTTTTGTACCATAATCCATGGAGGCGGAAATATCTACCAGAAGCATCATCGTCAGTTCCCTTTCTTCTTCCATTACCTTTACAAAAGGTTCGCGGAAACGGGCTGTCTTATTCCAATCGATTCTTCTGATCTCGTCACCAAACTGATACGGGCGTACTTCAGAAAAAGTCATTCCCTGCCCTTTGAAGGCACTGTGATATTGCCCCATCAAAGCAGCCTCCGTCTTTTTTCGGGTACGGATTTCTATCTGCTTTACTTTTTTTACAATATCTTTTATCTGCATAGACGGGTTTCTAATTTAAAGTTCAATGTTTGATGTTCAAGGTTTAAAGCTCAGGGCTCAAATTTCAGGTGTTACATAAAAATGGTCAATTTCCGCTCATCACTGTTATCACCTTCCATTTTAATATTATCCCTTGAACTCAATAGATACATTCAACCATTCATCATCAAATTTCGGACTGTATTTTTTATAAAAATTGATGGCCGGCTCATTCCAGTTCAATACCTGAAATACCATACCACTGTAATCATTTATTTTTCCGTATTCCACGGTAGCATCAAATAATTTCTTTCCGATCTGCATTCCTCTCATTCTTTCTGTCACCACAAGATCCTCAAGATATAATCTTCTTCCCTTCCAGGTTGAATATCTGTCATAATATAATGATATGCCTACAATCTCACCATTAAGTTCTGCTACAAAAGCTCCCCAAACCGGAGACTTTCCAAAACCGTCCCGGGTAAATTCATCCAGGGTAACAGTGACTTCATGTAAAGCTTTTTCATATTCTGCCAGTTCTCTGATCAGATCCAGCATAGAAGCACAGTCCTCCTGAACTGCTTCTCTGATAATAACCTCACTCATTATGGCGCCTGGATTTTTGCTAAAATTCTATTGATGATCTCTTCTGTTGAAATATCTTCTGCCTCCGCTTCGAAAGTTAAGCCCATTCTGTGTCTCAGTACATCTTTGGCTAATGCCTTTACATCCTCAGGAATTACAAATGCTCTTCCTTTTAAGAACGCATAAGCTCTTGAAGCAATGGCAAGGTTGATGGAAGCTCTCGGAGAAGCCCCGAAGCTGATATAATTTTTCAGTTCAGAAAGTCCGTAATTTTCAGGATAGCGGGTTGCAAATACCATATCCAGAATGTACTTCTCAATTTTCTCATCTAGATAAATCTGATTGATCAACTCTTTGGCCTCCACAATATCCTGAAGGGAGATCACAGGTTTCACGGTAGGCTGATGCGAAGTGGAAACCATTCTCATCACCTGTCTTTCATCTTCAAAAGCAGGGTAATCTATGGTACATTTCAGCATAAAACGGTCGCTTTGTGCTTCCGGCAACAGATAAGTTCCTTCCTGATCGATCGGGTTTTGAGTCGCCAGTACCAAAAATGGTTTTGGCAGCTTCATGGTTTCATCCCCAATCGTCACCTGCTTTTCCTGCATCACCTCCAAAAGAGCAGACTGCACTTTTGCCGGAGCACGGTTGATCTCATCCGCCAATACGAAATTAGCAAATACAGGTCCTTTTTTTATGGAGAAATCATTGTCTTTGATATTATAAATCATCGTTCCCACCACATCTGCAGGAAGCAAATCCGGTGTAAACTGAATTCTTGAGAACTCACCATGAACGGCATCCGCCAAAGTTTTTATCGCTAAGGTCTTGGCCAGCCCGGGTACACCTTCCAAAAGAACGTGACCATTCCCTAGAAGCCCTACCAAAAGGCGGTCTACCATGTATTCCTGTCCAATGATAACTTTGTTGATTTCCTGTCTCAGAAGAGAAAATAAGTAGTTTTTTTCTTTTACTCTTTCCGTCAATTGGCGAATATCTTCTGCTTGATATGTATCTGACATAGCTTGATTTAAAATAAGTGGTAAATTTCTGATAAATACTTGCATTAATCAACACAATGAATGCCATTTTTGAGTTAAAGTTTGTTAAATATTCCGGGATTGACAATGTACTCTGGAGGATTGGGCCTGTTTTTTCATCCATAAAAACAGATATACAGACAATTAGTCCTATCAATTGTTCAGCAGTCTGATAATTCTATTCCCGGCTTCTTATCACTAATCATAAATTTCATTCAAAAAAAGCATTAAAATTTCTTTATTTTTTCGCACGAATGCATGAATGAGTAACTGGAGTTTGTGTTTTCAGTCATCCCAACATCAAAACCTTGATTTTTTTTCTTAAAACACTCATATGAACATAAAATTTATTAGGTAAGAAGGCCATCATATAATGTATTTCCAGGCTTTCAAAAACGTTTACTTCAATCCCTTCGCCAAAAAATTGTCATTTCCAGTTTATTAAACTATTTTTGGAGATTAAAAATTCTGCAAAATGAATTATCATTTTCAAGCACACCGACAGGTAAGAAAAAACCTTTTAGACATCCTTCAGAACACTTCTCATGAAGATCTGCTGCTGATTCCCGATGGTTTCAATAATAACATTTACTGGAATATTGCCCATACTGTTGCCACACAGCAGCTTCTGCATTATTATCTAAGTGGAAACCCTTTCCGTATTGATAAATACTGGATCGAAACCTACAAAAAAGGAACCTTACCCAATTTGAATGTTCAGAAATCTGAAGTGGAAGACCTTGAGTTTTTACTGACAGAAACTTCGAAGATTTTAATGAAAGATTATGACAGTGATTTCTTTTCTGACTATACTCCCTACACCACAAGTTTCGGGATGGATCTGAAAAGTATCCAGGATGCCATTATCTTCAACAATATGCATGAAAGCCTTCATTATGGTTATGTAATGGCGCAGAAAAGAGCAATTTTAGGAGAAAAATACTAACAAGAAGCGGGAAGAAAGGAGGCTGGAAGCTTGATACGGAAAACTGGAACACGTTCTTACGAATCCTGGACCCCAAACCTTAAACATAATACAATAAACAACTCAATGAAAGACGATTTTATTTTCGGGCTGCGTCCCGTGATTGAAGCAATTGAAGCGGGAAAAACGATTGACAAGATCTTTGTGCAAAATGCACTTCAGGGTCCTATTTATGCTGAACTGAAAGCAATTTTAGCTAAAAATAAAATCCGTCCCAATTATGTACCCGTTGAAAAACTGAACCGTTTCACGAGAAAAAACCATCAGGGTGTGGTGGCTTTTATTTCGGATGTTCCGTTTCATAAAATAGAGGATGTTGTTCCTCAGTTATTTGAAGAAGGAAAAACACCTTTCTTATTGATTCTGGACAGGCTTACCGATGTAAGAAACTTCGGAGCTATCTGCAGAACAGCGGAATGTGTAGGTATTGATGCGGTGATCATTCCTGAAAAAGGAGCAGCTCCCATCAATTCTGATGCTATTAAAACTTCTGCAGGAGCGATCTATAATATAAAAATCTGTAAGGCCAACAATCTTGCCCATACGGTAGATTTTCTTCAGCAAAGCGGAATTTCCGTTTATGCAGCCAGTGAGAAAGCACAGAAACTGATCTATGATGTCAACTTCACAGAACCATGTGCTATTGTTATGGGAAATGAAGAAACAGGAATTTCTAAAGAAGTACTGCATCATGCTGATGAAAAAATAAAGCTTCCTATTGAAGGAAAAACTCAATCTCTTAACGTTTCTGTAGCATGCGGAGCCATAATGTATGAAGCGGTAAGACAGAAAATGACAGCCGTACCTAATCTTTAACAATTTACTTTCGAAAGATATTTCCGGGCCGTAAAAAATGAATCTCAATCATTCTTGGTACGAATTCTGCAGCATCTGACAGATCTTCTGAAAAAAAAACAGACATCGCAGAAGAAATATCCAAAAAGTAAGGAGTAGAATTTAAAATAAAAAACATTAGAAAATGAAGAACATTGCAGCGCTTGCGCTTATATCATCAATAGCTCTTGTATCTTGTAAAAAGGAAACCGCAAAAATAACCAAAGTAGATCCAAAAACCGGAAAAACAGTTACCGTAGAAGTACCTGCTGACTCTGTGGCAAAAGTTGCGGAAAACCCTGCTATCAGAGACTCTGCAGGAGTTGTTACACAGTCTTTTAAGCTCGAAAAAGGAAAAACGTATCCTCTTACAACTTATCAGAGAGATGTAAAAACAATGACTGACCCTCAGGGAAAATCTCTGACTGCAACCAGTGAATCTACAGATGAAATGAACTTCACCGTAAACGATATTAAGGGAAATGTATATGATATGACCCTTAATCTTGTGGCAAAAAGAAGTTCTCAGTCTGCTCAGGGAAAAACAATTGTTGTAGATACTAAGCTTCCTATTCCGAAAGAAGACGAACTTAAAATGATCTGGAATGTAAACAGAGCTCTTACCGGAAACAAGCTTGAAATGCAAATGGATACTAAAGGAAATGTACTTTCTATCAAAGGTTTTGATGCAGTATATACCAAAGTAGCCAATGCTGTAGGCACCCTGATCAAGGATGCTAACGAAAAAGCCAGTGTAGTAGCAAGTCTTAAAGAATCTTTCAATGAAAAAGTATTGAAAGACCAATTCCACAAAAACCTGACGATCATTCCTAAAAAAGGAGTAAAAGTGGGTGAAAAATGGACAACTTCTGAAAGTGCTGATCCTAGCGGAAGCGTAAAAGTAACTTCCAACTATGTTTTGAAGAGCTTAGGAAACGGAACGGCTGAAATTGCTGTAACCGGAGGAATTCCTAAGAAAACTGAAAAGAAAAATCAGGGACCGATCACACACAGCTTAAGCAGTGAACTGGTTCAGAACGGAAGTATTAAGTTTGATGAAAGCACAGGATGGATTACCAACCAGAATATCAACGTAAAAACAACACAGATTGAAACCATCTCAGACGGAAAACAGTCTCAGTCTATGAAAAGCGTTTCTAATTCTTCTGTAATGGTAAATCCTTCTGCAAAATAATTGAAATAAAATCGTTCAGGGTTTAGAGAGTGAACCCTGAACTTTAAATTTAAAACATCATGAAGTACATTCTTGAGTTAGTCCTCACCGCCATCATTATTTTCTTTGTATGGAATATCCTGAAAAGAATTTTCTTTAAGACTTTCTACAGCTACCGTTTCAATAACAATAACGGCAATCAGAATAACGGGCAGCAGGATATACACGACTCGAATAAGAATAACAAAAAGAACCTCAAATGGGATGCGGAAACGGTAGACTATGAAGAGGTAAAAGAGACTAATGACAAAAGGTAAAAATTCCAAGAAATAAAAGATAATAACCAGCATGGCAAAAAATAAAAACTTAATTTATATTGCAGCTTCACTCGTAATATTTATAGTTTTAGCATTTTTATATTCCACTCCTGTATTTTCAGGTAAGCAACTTTTCCAGCACGATATTGTGCAATACAGAGGAGGCGCAAAAGAACTGCTCGACTATAGAGCCAACACCGGCAATGAAACCTATTGGAGTGACTCCATGTTTGGAGGAATGCCGACTTATCAGATGGGAAGCCAGTTCAAAGGTGACATCATCAAAAATATCGACAGTAAGCTCAACTTTCTGCCAAGGCCTGTCAATTATCTCTTCCTGCTTTTTGCAGGTTTTTTCCTTTTGGGTATGGTAGCCGTCCGAAACTGGAAATATGCCTTGTTGGGTGCCACTTTCTTCGGACTTTCCACCTATTTTTATATCATTATTGCAGCGGGACACAACGGTAAAGTAAATACCATTGAGTATTTTGCACCGCTTTTAGCCGGAATTTTATTGGTTTATATCCGAAAACAATACATCTGGGGATTCATTGTAACCAGCCTTTTTATGGGGCTTCAGATTGCAGCGAACCACCCGCAGATGACCTATTATCTGTTCATTGCTTTAGGATTCCTATTCCTGTCTGAACTGATCAGAGCTATTCAGAAAAAAGTACCGATGAAGCATTTCCTGATTTCTTCGGGAATCATTGCCGCATCATGCATTATCGGGGTTGGAATGAACTCACAGAGAATCATGGCCAATTCTGAGTATGTAAAAGAAACCGTAAGAGGAAAACAAATTTTAACGAACGATACCCATACTTCAGGAAAATCCGGAATGGATAAGGAAAGTATGCTGCTATGGAGCTACGGACAGCTTGAAACTTTAAATCTGTTCATCCCAAGATTAATGGGTGGCGGAAGCCAGGAACCGGAAGGAAAAGCAATGATGAGCAGAGTTCAGGAACTTGTTCAGGAAAATGTAGGTTCCCAGGCAGAAATGGACAGAATTTCGAAAGGGTTCAGCGGAATGACTTACTGGGGTGATCAACCGGGAACTTCAGGACCTGCTTACCAGGGAGCTATTGTATGTTTCCTTGCTCTGTTAGGGTTCTTCTTTGCCTGGAAAAAATACCGCTACTGGATTCTTGGAGCATCCATCCTTACCATCCTGTTGGCCTGGGGAAGCAACTTTATGCCGTTATCTGATTTCTTTATTGATTATGTACCGTTTTACAACAAATTCAGAGCACCTTCTTCAATCCTTGTAGTGGTTGAATTATTATTCCCTTTCATCGCTATTTTAGGACTTTACAGATTTTTCACAGATGAAAAACTGACAGAAGAATACAAGCAGAAAATCCTTACCTATGTAAGTGCGGGAACTTTAGGATTATTATTGATTCTTTTAGTATTCGGAAAATCGTTATTAGGATTCTCTACAGAAAATGAAAAGACCTATTTCCCACCTTTCCTACTCGATTATCTTGTAGATGAAAGATATAAACTGTTCAGAATAGATGCTATAAAAGCATTTCTTTATGTAGCCATTGCTGCTGCTGCTTTATTCTTAAGTTTAAAAAAGAAACTGAGCCAGAATATTGCTTTGGTAGTCATTGGAGTTGTAAGTTTATTTGACCTTTGGACGGTGAACAGACGCTATCTGAATGACGAAAATTATGTAGACAAGATCTTTGCTGAAAATCCTTTCCAAACGGAAAGTTCAGACCTTCTGGCTGAAAAAGTTCAGGGAAATCCGAATCTGGAATCCATCTTATCCAATGTCAACATCAACAAAACACTGGAAACGGTTGCTGAAAAAGATAAAGCCCACTATAGAATTTATAACCAGACGTTAGGAGTAACCAGCGAAACCAATACTTCTTACTTCAAAGCTTCAATCGGAGGGTACCATGCTGTAAAATTAAGAAGATATGATGATGTGCTTAATGAGTATATCAATAATATTGACAGCGTAAAGACCCCTAATGTACTGAATTTACTGAATGCTAAGTACATGATTTTCGGAGGTCCGGATCAGCCACAGGTCGTTCCAAATCCGAAAGCAAACGGAAATGCATGGTTTGTAAGTGATTTAAAGTTTGTAGAAACCCCTAACGAAGAGATCAAATCGATTGGAGTTATCGACAATAAAAAAACAGCGGTGATTGCATCGTCTGACAAATCATATTTTGACAACAAACCTGTTCAGGCAGATTCTACCGCATTCATCAATCTTACAAAATATCAGCCTAACGAGCTTGAATTCAAATCTCAGTCGAAGACTCCTCAGCTGGCTGTATTCTCTGAAATTTATTATCCTCATGGATGGAAAGTTTTGGTTGATGAAAAAGAAGTTCCTTACATCAAAGCAGATTATTTACTTCGTGCGGTACACGTACCTGCAGGAAACCACCATATCAGAATGGTTTTTGAGCCTGAAGTGATCGAAAAAGGAAAATGGATCTCGCTTCTGTCTTTCGGATTGTTTATCGCATTGGCAGCCTTCGGAATTTTCTGGATGAATAAGAACAGGAAAAAAGAAATAGAACCTGCAAACTGATACCCTATTTAATCATGAAAAAAGCGCTCCTACTCTTTTTAGCTTTCAGTTTGTTTAGCTGTCAAAAAAAGAAAGAAAAATATTCTTCTCCACCTCTTCCCATGGAAGCAGCGGTTTTGAATAATAAAATCACATCCAAGTATGTTAATATTCCTAACACGAAAATATACATAGAACCTTTTGATAATAATTATAAACTGAGTAATGGGGCCATGGTGGCAAGCGGTAATGATTACTCGTTAACAGTAATGGAAACGGCTAACAGCCAAAATACCGTCAATGATTTTACAAAGGAAGGACTTGAGGCTAAAGGAGTGAAGGTTTTTGATGAAAAGAATATTACAGTCAACGGAATCAATTCTAAAATTATATTTCTACAAGGCCAGCCTCAAATAAAAGGAGGAATTCTTTTCATTGATGATAAATCTGAAAAAGTAATGATTACGGCGATGTATGATGCCAATAATCTATCATTGGAAAATAAAATAAAAAATTTGCTATATGGTATTGTTTACAAGAAAGATCTAAAAGTTGACTATTTAAAGAATGCAACATTTATATTAGATACAAAAGAAACAAAATTTAAATTCAACACATACAATGCTAATTCATATATCTTCACTGAGGAAGGTAAAAATGCCAAAATCAGTGATCCAACAATACTAGTGCTTCAAACGCCTAAGATTGAAGATACTGATTTAAAAAACTATTTAAGTGAAGCCAAAAAGTCTTTTGGCAATTATGGAATGGAAAACATTGAAGAAAAAAATATCCTTGAAACAAAGAACTCTTTGCAATTTGAGTTGCATGGAAAATTGAAAGAAAATTCTTCTGTAATTCTTTACAAAATTCTAAAAGATCCTAAAAAAGATTTTATTTTGATGTTTATGGCCTCTTCAAAACAAAATACAGAACAAGACTTGGTTCAGTTTAAAAAAATTGCTAATACATTTTCATTCAAATAAATTGGAACAGAAGAAAATACTTATTATCACCTATTACTGGCCTCCTGCGGGAGGTCCTGGTGTTCAAAGATGGCTGAAGTTTGCCAAATATCTGCCTGAATTTGGATGGAAACCGATCATCTATACTCCGGAAAACCCAAGCTATCCGCTACTGGATGAAACCCTGATGAAAGATGTTCCTGAAGATATTGAAATCATCAGAACAAAGATCTGGGAACCTTATCAGCTGGCAGAAAAGCTTAATAAGAGCAATAAAAAATTTAAAGCCGGACAATTCGATGTGGGCAATAATCAAAGCTGGAAATCTAAGCTGTCCATCTGGGTAAGAGGAAACTTTTTCATTCCTGATGCAAGGGTATTTTGGGTAAAACCTTCGATTCAGTTTTTGGAAAAATACCTGAAAGAAAATAATATAAGCACTATTGTCACTTCCGGTCCACCCCACTCCCTGCATCTGATCGGCTTAGGGCTGAAGGATAAACTTCCGGGACTGAAATGGATTGCGGACTTCCGTGATCCGTGGACGGAAATTTCTTACTATAAACATTTAAAGCTTACGAAGGGTTCTGACAAAAAACACCGCCAGCTTGAAAGTGCCGTCTTCAAAAATGCAGATATTACACTCGCTACAAGCTATGCGGATGCTGAGAATTTCAGGAAAGCAGGAGCTAATGCGGTTTGCATTACCAATGGATTTGATGAAAGTGATTCTGGTGAAAAGGCAAAAGGGCAAATAAGTGAAAAAGCAAATGAACAGCAGGGGAAAAGCCATTTTACTTTAAGCTATATCGGAGTTTTGGAGCAGCTCAGAAATCCTGAAAACCTTTGGAAAGTTCTGGACGAACTGGTGAAAGAAAACAGTGAATTTGCAAAGCACTTCAGTTTAAAGTTTGTAGGAAGAATTGATGATAAAATTTTAAATTCTATTGAAAGTACAAGCCTTAAAAGCCATATTCTGAATCTTGGCTATCTTTCTCATGGCAAAGCGGTTGAGGAAATGCAAAATTCGGATATGCTTCTCATCACCAACTTTCCGAATGAATCATCAAGAGGTATCATTCCCGGAAAAATCTTTGAATACCTGGCTTCAGGAAAACTGATCCTTTCATTCGGGCCAGACAAAGCCGATGTAGCCAAAATCCTGGAAGAAACCAATGCTGGAAAACATTTTGGGTACACGGATGCTGAAACCTTAAAGAAGTTTATCCTTGAAAAATTTGAACAATGGAAAAACGGAACCCTAACTGAAAATACACAGGGTATTGAGAGGTTCTCAAGAAAAAACCTTACTCAGCAACTGACTGAGATCCTATAAAAAAGCGGGAAGCTGGAATTTTTCATGAGTTCCATCTTCCCGATTTTTATTTTTACTTTTAAATCGTCCACTGGTCATTCACCACTGCCACGAGATAATATTGATCCTGATATTCTTCAAATACGAACCGAACCGTCTTCCAATCCATTCCACCATACTTTTCCGTTCCTTTCACATAATTTTCGGTAAAATCAGCTTTAGGATATATTTCTTTCAGATTGTTCATGGAGTTTCCACCGCCAGTAAATGTATTCAGGGTATACTTTGAAGTAGTAAAATCTCTGGAAAACACCCATTTGCCCAGATAATCATTGATGGTAGCTTTATACGGATCTCCCGACCCGTCTTCTGCCCCCCAGGTAAACAGTGTTTTGGTAGGCTGATATTTTTCAAAATCAGCTTTTGAGAAATGCTTGTCTTCTTTTAAATCTACAAAGGCGTACATTGAAAAGCGGATTCCTTTTTCAGGATGAATCCATGAGGCAAATGTTTTATAGTCTTTATTTTTTAAGGACTGTAAAATTTCATCATTGGTATGCCTCAGGGCACTCTCTTTAATTGTGTTGTTTTTCACCATATTTGCTGTATTGTCTGATTTCGCCTGTGCCATAGAATCGATTACATTGGGAACAGGTTTATTGGCCTCTTTTTTACAGGCCAAAATCAATCCCAGCACAAACATTGAAATAATTAGCTTTTTCATATTCTAAAATTTCGTCATCTGTAAAAAACACCAAAAGTGATGCCAAGTGATCGCGGAATTTCTGAAATCTAAAAAGTTCGACAGAGCTCGTAGAACTATTTCAGTATAGAACCTCATTAGGCGTTGAATATTATCTATTTTTTTTATCTAAAATCCCAATGATTCTTTTCTTATATCTGCTCTCCTATCTCTTCTCAGTTTTCAAATTACATTGTACCTTTGTTCTATGGAAATTTTGGATATTCTCATCATCGGAGCCGGACCTATTGGTTTAAACTGTGCCCTTGAAGCCCAGAAAAACAACCTGAAATATTTGATCATAGAAAAGGGAACAATCGTCAATTCTCTGTATCACTATCCTTTATATATGAGGTTCTTTTCAACGGCAGAAAAACTGGAAATTGACGGGATTCCGTTTATTACCACTGCTCCAAAACCTGGAAGACAGGATGCTCTGGAATATTATCAGGGGATTGCCCGCCAAAAAGAACTGAATATCCATCTGTATGAAAAGGTTCTGAACGTTTCTAAAAAAGAGGACATCTTTGAAATTGAGACTTCAAAAGCTCAGTATCAGGCAAAAAATGTAGTGATTGCCACCGGGTTTTATGATATTCCCAACCTTATGAATATCCCGGGAGAACATCTTCCTAAAGTAAAACATTATTATACGGAACCCTATCCTTATACCAGACAGAAAATAGTCGTTGTAGGATCCAGCAATTCCGCAGTGGATGCAGCACTCGAAACCTATAGAAAAGGAGCTGAAGTTACCATGATCATCCGTCATTCTGAAGTTTCGAAAAGTGTGAAATACTGGGTAAAGCCGGACATTGAGAACCGCATCGCAGAAGGCAGTATAACCGCTCATTTCAATTCTGAAATCATTGAAATGAAAGAAAGATCCGTTGTTTTTAAAACTGAAGACAACCAGATCCATGAGATCGAAAATGATTTTGTACTGGCCATGACAGGCTATCTTCCTGATTTTGATTTTCTGAAAAACTCAGGAATTCAGCTGAATGGAGATTGCCTGAACCCCTTTTATAATCCTGAAACAATGGAAACCAATATTCCGAATCTTTATCTTGCCGGTGTGGTATGTGGTGGAAAAGATACCCATCTGTGGTTCATTGAAAACTCAAGAATACATGCCGATATGATCATTAAAGATATTCTTTCCAAATATTCTCAAGGTATTTTTTAAGCCATTTATAGACAGAGCTATACCAAAAGAACCTCCATTGCTTTAGAAATACAGGACTTTTTAAAATTTCTGAATATTTTTTTTGCTGATGTAGCAAATACTTTTAATTTTGGTATAATAAATAACTGATCATAGAATATTAACTAAAAACGACCAGCCATGGCAGAAAGAAATTCAAGAGGAATTTTAAAATTCAACAACGGTGAAGGCCAAAAATTATTAAAACTTAATTATAGTGTATCAAGATCTATAGATGTATCCGGACGTGTAGCATCTGACCCTTCTAATGCCCTGATCAAAATCACAGTAGAAGCTACTGATAAATCAGACATCCTGGAAAGCTTACTGAACGGGAAATACAAACCGACTGTAGGTGAAATCACTTTTAATAAATCGCATGAAGAAGGTACTTTAACAACGATCAAATGGACCAACGGATATGTGATCCAGCATGAAGTTGATTTCGATGCCATAGACAGCAACAGTATGCTGATCAGTTTCGTTGTAAGTGCTGAGGAAATTGATATGGGGAATTCTTCCTATCATGGAGGATGGCCTTCTTAATCTTAAGCAATTGAAACATCAATATAAAACCCAGCTGAAATTCAGCTGGGTTATTTTATAGTTCAGATTATAAAAATCATCTGTCTAAACGAATTCTTTTTCAGGCTTCTTTCTATCTTTCAGCATCCACGGAACGATAAAATAAAACCCGATGGCAATCACTGTCGCCAGAACTCCTGTTCCGATCCACAGAATATTAAATCCTAATTGATCAGCAATCATCGTTCCCAGATAGGGAGTAACGATAAACGCCAGGGATATTGACATTCCGTTCAGTCCCATATAAGCTCCTTTATTATTTTTCCCTGAACGAAGTGCTGTAATGGTAGACATAAAAGGCAATACCCATATTTCTCCTATACACAGCAGCGTCATAGAAATCATCAGTGTAACCATTCCATAGTCAAAGGCCAGCATTGCATACGAAATACCACACAAAAAGGTTCCGAACAACATGGTAAAAGCCAGTGTGAAATATTTTTCTGCCAATTGCACAAATCCCATTTCAAGCAAGACAATCAGGATCCCGCTATACCCCAGGATATATCCGATATTTTGCTGACTGAGATGCGCCGTATCCTTATAAAAGATCGTAAGGGTACTGAACAGCTGAAAGAAACACATGGCGAACAGCATACAAAAAACACTGTAAATCAAGAATTTGCTATCCCGGTAAGGCGAGTTTTCTTTTTTAATAATAATGGTTTCTTTTACTTTATCCGCTTCCTTTCTTGCCCGTTTTGCCCGACCTCTGAAAAACCAGATATACATCAGCCCGGCAAGCCCCGCTGCCAAAGCATTGCTGAAAAACAGGAATTCATAGGAAATCGCCGATAAGATCCCACCCAACGCAGGACCAATGGAAAACCCTAAATTGACCGCCATACGGTTGAGTGAAAAAGCCCGGGTAATATTTTCAGGTTTAGCATATTTTGTAATAGCCACTGAATTCGCAGGACGAAACGTCTCACTGACAATACTCTGTGCCAGAATAATCCCTGCCAATCCTGCTTCTGTAGTAAAAAGCGGAATCATACAGAATAAAGGGACACTCAACAGCAAACTCAGACTCTGTACCCTATACTCCCCTATTTTATCGGTGATCATCCCTCCCAGCCATGAACCGATAACCGAGCCAATTCCGAAGAAGCTCAGTACAATCCCTGAATTTTCAATGCTAAAATGGAGATGATTCGTCATATAAACTCCCAAAAACGGAAGTACCATAGAACCTGCCCTGTTGATGAACATTACCAACGCCAGCATCCAACTCTCCTGCGAGAGTCCTTTGAAAGAACTCGTGTATAAGTTAATAAGTTTCACAATAATATTTTGGGGGAATTTGAAAGTGCAAAGGTAGATAAAATTAACCCCAAACCCCTTATTTAAAGCATTTTTTTATAAATAGCTTTCATAAAAAGAGACTATCAGCTGTATCCGTAAAAAGTGAAAATTTTCGACAGGTATCGTTTAAAAACTTTTATAAAATTCGTAAATTGCAGTAATAACAGCACTTTCGTCCTAAAATTGCTGATATACACAATAAAAAAATCAATCAATACACAGGAATGGTGACCTACGAAAGTTTACACGACACTTTATCTTTTTACAGTATCGACTGCCGCCAATCTTATTATATTTCTTCCGGCAAACCCATTTTTGAATTTCCAAAAACACCTTTCAGAATGGATTATTATGCCCTTTGCATCTGTACTGCTGGAGAAATCCATATTGAGATAGACCGTCAGAAATACAGAGTGAGCACTGACAGCTTTCTTGTTGCCGCTCCCTCCACCATTGTAAAATTCCTCAGAACGAGTGAAGACTTTATGATGAAACTGCTGTTCTTCGACAAAAATTTTCTGATCAAAAATATTTCCAATCCTTTCATCATAGAGAAGATGAATCTTTTTTCTAAGGGTTCTTACAGCATTGTAAAAACGACAGCAAAAAATTCAGCACTGCTTCAGAACCTTCTGGAATACCTTAAAAAGAAATCCAGAAAGCAGGGTAAATTTACGGAAGAGATCATCCGTACCATTATCTTTAATCTGCTGCTTGAAACTGCTGAAATTGTAGAAAAAGAGAATGATTCCCAGCCGGAAAAGGAAGAAGGAAAAAAGGACCTCTACCTGAAATTCAGTAAACTGATCCGGGAAAATATCAGAGAACAGCGAGCCGTTCAGTTTTATGCCGATCAGCTTTGTGTTTCTAATAAATACCTCATAGAAATCATTAAAAAGGCAAGCGGAAAAACGCCTCATGAGGTGATTGATGAAACTTTATTGAAGGAAGCTTATGTCATGCTGGGAGATCCCAACAAAACCATTTCCGAAATTGCTTTTGAGCTTCAGTTCAACTCGGCCTCTGCCTTTGGACGTTTCTTTAAAAAGCACACCTCCTTATCCCCTTCTGAGTACAGAACACAGGAAAATATACAGTCGTGAGAATTTGGGGATAGTAATTCTGACATTGGGGATATATATTGCTTTCTGAATAGAGGTACCTTTATACTGTTCATTAAAAACAACATAAAATGAGTACGATCAATTCAAAATTCGACAAAGTTTTAAATGCCTCTGACCAATTTGGAAAAGTAAATCACGAACCTGATTCAAGTAAAGAAGTTCAGATTAACACTCCTGAAAAAACAATGCCTTTTTCAGACCAGATCGGAAATTACCAACGTAATAAGGGAATCCCTTTACAGTCTTACGAAAACACTAAAATCTATATTGTAGGAAGCGGCATTGCAGGGATGTCAGCAGCCTACTACTTCATCCGAGACGGGCATGTTCCCGGCAAAAATATCATTTTCCTTGATCAGCTTTCCATTGAAGGAGGCTCTCTGGATGGTGCCGGAAATGCAAAAGACGGCTATATCATCCGTGGCGGAAGGGAAATGGATATGACCTATGAGAATTTATGGGACATGTTCCAGGATATTCCCGCACTGGAATTGCCTGCTCCTTACAGTGTTCTGGACGAATACCGCCTGATCAATGATAATGACCCGAATTATTCTAAAGCAAGATTGATTCATAACCAGGGACAGATCAAAGATTTTAGTAAATTCGGATTGGAGAAAAAAGACCAGCTTGCCATTGTCAAACTTTTATTAAAGAAAAAAGAAGAGCTTGATGACCTGACGATCGAAGATTATTTTGCGGAATCATTTCTGAACAGTAACTTCTGGTTCTTCTGGCGCTCTATGTTTGCCTTCGAAAACTGGCACAGCCTGCTGGAACTGAAACTTTATATGCACAGATTCCTGCATGCCATAGACGGAATGAAAGACTTCTCATGCCTGGTATTCCCGAAATACAACCAATACGACACCTATGTAACACCATTGAAAAACTTCCTGGTAGAAAAAGGGGTACAGATCAAGTTTGACACTCTGGTAAAAGATCTTGACATCCATATTAATACGGAAGGAAAAACGGTGGAAGGAATCATCACGGAACAAAACGGAGAGGAAGTAAGAATCCCGATTGGAAAAGATGATTATGTGATTGTGACCACCGGATCTATGACGGAAAGTACTTTCTATGGAGATAACAATACTGTTCCTGAAGTTACTATAGACAACAGCAGCGCCGGACAAAGTGCCGGATGGAAACTCTGGAAAAATCTTGCTGCAAAATCTGAAGTATTCGGAAAACCTGAAAAATTCTGTAGTCATATTGAAAAATCTTCATGGGAATCTGCTACATTAACCTGTCGTCCTTCTGCATTTACCGAGAAACTGAAAGAGCTATGTGTCAATGATCCTTATTCAGGTAGAACCGCTACCGGTGGTATCATTACCATTACAGACTCTAACTGGGTGATGAGTTTTACCTGCAACAGACAGCCGCATTTCCCAACTCAGCCGGATGATATTCTTGTTGTATGGGTATATGCTCTACTGATGGATAAAGAAGGTAATTACATCAAAAAAACAATGCCTCAATGTACCGGAAACGAAATTCTTGCAGAGCTCTGCCACCATCTTGGTTTAACAGATCAGCTGGATAATGTTGTAGAAAACACAATAGTACGTACAGCATTTATGCCTTATATTACGTCTATGTTTATGCCAAGAGCTCAGGGAGACCGTCCGAGAGTGGTTCCTGAAGGTTGTACCAACTTAGGGTTAGTAGGACAGTTTGTAGAAACCAATAACGATGTTGTATTTACTATGGAAAGCTCTGTAAGAACAGCCAGAATAGCAGTGTACAATCTCCTTAACCTCAACAAACAGGTTCCGGATATTAATCCGCTGCAATATGACATTAGACACTTATTGAAAGCGACACAAGCTTTGAATGACTACAAACCATTCTTAGGAGAAGGAATTTTAAGAAAAATCCTGAAAAATACCTACTTCGAACATATATTGGTTGACCGTCCTGAAGAAAAAGAAGAACATGAATCTTTCTTTATGGAACAGGTTGGCAAATTCCAGGACTGGATCAAAGGAGTGAAGGGCTAAAATAATAGTCTCTAAGACCAAATTATCAGAAAGCAGAGCCTATATATTTTTACACAAATATAATCTGTCGTGAGGCATCTACGCTCTGCTTTTACATTTTCAATCTAAAAAATCAATCTCATGGATTTTAAAAATATCACAATAGCAGGGAGCGGTGTATTAGGATTTCAGATCGCTTTTCAGACAGCTTATCACGGATTTAAAGTGACCGTTTATGACATCAATGATGAAGTATTGGAAAAAGCTAAAAATAAGTTCAAAGCTTTAAGTGAAGCGTACCAAAAAGATTTACACTCGACTCCGGAACAATTGGAAGCCACCTTTAAAAACCTCAACTATAATTCTGATCTTGCAGAAGCAGTAAAAGATGCAGACCTTCTGATAGAGGCAGTTCCTGAAAATCCTGATATTAAGATCGACTTTTATCATAAGCTTGCTAAGGTTGCGCCTGAAAAAACGGTGTTTGCCACCAACTCTTCTACTCTTCTTCCCAGCCAGTTTGCCGAAGCAACGGGGAGACCCGCAAAATTTGTAGCGCTCCATTTTGCCAACGAAATCTGGAAGCATAATACGGGAGAGGTAATGCGCCATCCGGAAACTTCACAGGAAGTCTTCGACGCTGTAATCAAATTTGCCAAAGCGATTGGTATGGTAGCATTGCCGATTTACAAAGAACAACCGGGATATATTGTGAATTCACTGCTTGTTCCGCTGCTTGGAGCGGCTGTTAATCTTTGGGTAGACGGAGTTGCAGATGTTGAAACCATTGATAAGACATGGATGGTAGCTACTGGTGCTCCTACAGGCCCATTTGGAATTTTGGATGTTGTAGGCATTAACACAGCTTATAATATCAACAAAATGGAAGCAGAAGAAACACAAGATCCTTTAAAGATAAAAGCTGTTGAAAAATTAAAAGAAGATTATATTGATAAAGGGAAATTAGGTGTTCTGTCTGGTGAAGGGTTTTATAAATATCCTAATCCGGCTTATCAGGACAAGGATTTTTTGAAATAATAAAAAAACTTCAAGATTTTAAACTATTAAATAAACAAAAAACAGGACTTCAATGAAGTCCTGTTTTTATATTTAAAGTATCCTGAAAATTATTCAGGCTTATAAGAATCTTTTAAAGTTACCGTACGGTTGAATACCAATGTCGAATCCGTAGAATCCTGATCTTTGGTAAAGTATCCGATTCTCTGGAACTGAAGTGGCTCTCCCACGGCTACCTCTTTCAGATTAGGTTCAGCAAAACCTTGAACGGTAGTCACAGATTCAGGGTTGATGAAGTTTAGGAAGTCTACATCCTTTTCTGCATCCGGCTGTTCTACCGTAAACAATTGGTTGTAAATTCTTACTTCAACAGGAATTGCATGTTTGGCAGATACCCAGTGAAGTGTTCCTTTTACTTTTCTTAAACTCTCTTCTGTTCCGCTTCCGGATTTACTCTTATCATCATAAGTAGCATAGATGGTCGTGATCTCACCGTTTTCATCCTTTTCTACTCTTTCAGCTTTGATGATGTATGCTGATTTCAAACGAACCTCGCCGCCTAGTTTCAGTCTGAAGAATTTATTGTTAGCTTCTTCTTTGAAATCTTCACGTTCAATGTACAGTTCTCTTGAGAAAGGAATTTCTCTTGTTCCTGCATTTTCCTGCTCAGGATTGTTTTCGGTTTCTAACCACTCTTCCTTATCTTCCGGATAGTTCTCGATCACCAATTTTACAGGATCTACAACTGCCATCACACGTTTAGCGACTTTATTCAGGTCTTCACGTACGCAGAAATCAAGCAACTGAATTTCGATCAGGTTTTCTCTTTTCGCTACCCCTACTTTATCAATAAAGTTTCTGATAGCGGTTGGCGTAAATCCTTTTCTTCTCATTCCGGAGATCGTAGGCATTCTTGGATCATCCCATCCTGTCACTACTCCTTCAGCTACTAATCTTTGTAACTTTCTTTTAGAAGTAATCATGTAAGAAACGTTCATCCTCGCAAACTCTCTTTGCTTGTTTTTCACCTTTCCTTCTTCATAAACCTGATCTAAATACCAGTTATACAATGGTCTGTGGTTTTCAAATTCCAAAGAACAAAGCGAGTGTGAAATTTGCTCAATATAGTCAGATTCACCATGAGCCCAGTCGTACATTGGATAGATTTTCCAGGCTGTACCTGTTCTGTGGTGAGGCTTATTCAAAATTCTGTACATCACAGGGTCACGCATATTCATATTTGGCGAAACCATATCGATTTTTGCACGAAGAGACATTGAACCACTTTCAAATTCTCCGTTTTTCATCCTTTCGAATAAATCTAAAGATTCTTCAACAGGACGGTTTCTGTATGGAGATTCAATACCCGGTTCTGCAGGATTTTTTCTCTGCTCGGTAATCACCTCAGAAGGCTGCTCATCTACATACGCTTTTCCTTCTTTGATCAATTGTACTGCCCAATCGTAAAGCTGCTGGAAGTAATCGGATGCATACAAAACTTTATCCCATTTGAAACCTAGCCATTCAACGTCTTTCATAATAGAATCTACGAATTCCTGTTCTTCTTTTTCAGGGTTCGTATCGTCGAAACGAAGGTTTACGGGAGCATTGTATTTTTCACCCAGACCAAAGTTGATGCAGATGGCTTTTGTGTGCCCTACATGCAGGTAACCATTCGGCTCAGGTGGAAAACGGAAACGGATCTGATCTCTTTTCAGACCGTTTGCCAGATCATCTTCAATAATTTGCTCAATAAAATTGAGTGATTTTTTTTCTTCTTCCATTAAATTAGCTTTTGTTTATAGCAAAAAAAGTGGTACAAAGTTACGGAAAAATAAGCGTTTTTGAAAATGATAATTTTAAAGCCTTACGCATTGTAATTCAGTATTTTTCATTAATTTAGGAAAAGCTAAAACCATCCTACCCAATTATTGCTCATGGCTGTTTATATCTTAAGCAATCGGAAAATCGTCCGTCATAAAGGTGAAAGAGTAGATTCATTTTCCAATGATGAATATTCAATTCCTAATTTCAGAATTGCTAAATGTAATTTTGACAATTACCAAGAACCTACTGCTCAGGCCAAAAAGAAAAAAGATTACGTCAACAGAAACATTCTGGACTATAAATTATTCTCTGAACCTGAAAAACAGGGATATGAGGAAGTTCTGGATGTTCTTCTCAGTGAAAAGGGAATCAAAAAATCTCCGCTTACCGCCAATAATCTCGGGGGAACTCAAAGAATGTTTTATGAATTGTACAAAAATATGTCTTCCACTAAAGACAGAAGTGATGTACTGATCTTCATCCATGGATACGCTTATACTTTTGATGATGAACTGAAAGCGATTCTTGATCTTAAAAAAATATTCATCGACAATCCGGCATCACCTGTTGAGCATATTTTATTTGTAAGCTGGCCGGCTTCCAGCAGCATTGTTCCGCTTACTTATTTTGACGATAAAGCCTCCAGCATCAATGCCGGGACGTCATTGCTGAGACTGTTTTATTTTTACACTCAGTTTCTGAAAGACATTTTTTCGAACCGGGATCTTGTCCCGTGTAACCAGAGAATTCACATCATGGCCCATTCTATGGGAAACAGGGTGCTTCAAAGTATGCTTTACAGTCTTAAAAGGGAAAATATTCTCAGGGTAATCGATCAGGTCATTTTGCTCAACGCTGATGTTTCCTATAAAGTATTTGAAGACTCTGAAGATTCTTTTAATAAGCTTCCACTGCTCGCCAACAGGATCTCTATTTATCTGAACAGACAAGATGTAATTCTTGGCATCTCGCAGTTTACCAAGAATATTCTCACCCCAAGGCTGGGCAAAAACGGACCGAGTGATATTGATCACTATAAGGACATTGTCTCTATCATCGACTGTACTTTTGTAAAAGATGACCTGCAGAGCAGTTTTAAATTTGAAGTAGGAAATCATTGGGGCTATCTTTCCAGTTCGCAGGTACAGAATGATATTTTTCAAAACCTGTATGGAGTAGATAGAAATCTTATTAGCAATAGATCAAAAAATAGCGAAAATATTTTCACAATTATCTCTTAATGATTAATTAAAAAAACTCACAAAATTAAGTCTATGTTAAACTTACAACAAGTCAGGAGAATGGCATAAAGATTGCCAATTCAAACTATAGAGAATTACAATTTTTTTATCATGAGAAAGATTAAAAAAAAGTTTTCTTATATCTTAATGTATATAAAGAAAGCCATCTTTGTAAAAGATGTAATTTAGAATGTAAACTGAGTATCAATTTATAAAAGCGATCGATTATCCGAGCCAACAATTACTTTACCTTTTAACTATTCCCGAACCCATCTTGAATTCCTCCAGTATTTGCAGGGATTTTTCTTCATGGTTGCTCATGATCAATGATAACAGATCGTTGATTTATTCCAGCTGTCAACTTTAAAATATTGATATAAAGATTCTATTATTCTGTTAAAAATCAACAAAATAAATCACCAAGTGTTGTATAATTCAAAATGATTTTAGACATTTACTTACCAATCCAATTAAAATATCGATCATGAAAAATTTAAGAAAATTAGACAAAAGAGAATTAAAGACCATCAATGGAGGAAGGCCTCCTCTTGGATGCAACAGCTGGAATCCTACAACAGCCTGCTGTAGAGCTTGGGCCGAAGGTTACTGTGGTCCTACATGCCCGGATTCGCCACCTCCATACTGCTAGTTAATCTTTTCAATTCTATTTTGAACCAGATTCTCATTTATGAGATTCAAAATTTGACGAACCAACTAAAATATTTTACTATGAAAAATCTAAAAAAACTAGAAAGAAGAGAACTAAAGACAATTAAAGGAGGAATTATTCCTCTGGGATGTCTGCGTTGGGATGGAAGAAACAGATGTTGCCGAGAATGGGAACCGGACTTCTGTCACAATGCTACCTGTCCGGATGCACCCCCTCCATTTTGTGCTAATTAATTATTTTCAATGATATTTTGGACCCCAGCTACTCATTTCTGAGATCAGCACTGAGTTCAAAATCATTTATAAAAAAAACTCCAATGTCTCAACCTTATGACATTGGAGTTTTTTGGTATCCTAAAATCAAATTTTATATTTTGAACCACAACAGCTCATTTCTGAGATCTAAACTGGATTCAAAGTTATTTGTAAATAATGCTCCGGTGCCTAAACCTTGTGGCATTGGATTCTTTTTTGTGAAGGTATACTGAGCGATAGCATTCAGCCCTATATTGCTCTCCAGTGCGGAAGTAATCCACCAGCCGATATTCTGTTCTTCTGCAAGCGAGATCCATTCATCGGATCCAGCAAATCCGCCCACTAAAGCAGGTTTCAAGATAATATACTGAGGTTTTATTGTTTCTAAAAGCTTTTTCTTCTCCTCAGGGTCTGTAATTCCTATCAATTCTTCATCCAAAGCAATAGGAGTAGGTGTCTGGGCACACAATTCTGCCATATCATTCCAATGGCCTGCTTTAATAGGCTGTTCAATGGAATGAATATGTAAGTCTGCCAGCTGTTGTAAAACCGTTACTGCTTCTTCTTTACTGAATCCTCCGTTAGCATCCACACGAAGCTCCAGCTGTTCTTTTGAGAATTTTTCTCTCAGTTTCTGAAGAACCACATGCTCAGATTTCCAATCGACCCCTATTTTAAGTTTGATACAATGGAATCCTTTCTCCAGCTTATCCTGAATCTGCTCTTCCATGTAGCCTACATCTCCCATCCAGATCAGTCCGTTGATAGTGATGGCAGATTTTCCTTCGGTAAATTCACCCGGGAAATATAAATTTCCACCATATTTCAGGTTCAGAACAGCCTGTTCGTAACCAAACCAGATGGATGGAAAGTCTTTTAATTCTTCCTTCAAAAAAGCTTCATCCTTGTTGATATTCTCACAAAGCCAGTTCAGTTTTTCTTCGTAATCCGGTCTGTCGTCAAAACTCAATCCTCTGAATAGGGCACACTCACCTACCCCTTTCTTTCCATTCTCCGTAATTTCCAGAATAAAGGTCTCCTTATCAAGCAAAACGCCGCGAGATGTTCCACTCGGGCGTTTGAATTCTAATAAATATTTTAAGTATGTTGCTTTCATTTATTTTACGCTGTCGATACGCATAAATTCTTCTGCTTTCTCTACCATTTCAACACTTCCACAGAAGAACGGGATTCTCTGGTGAAGCTCTGTAGGTTCTACTTCCAGAATTCTTCTAAATCCGTCTGTCGCCTTTCCACCTGCCTGTTCTGCAAGGAATGCCATTGGATTACATTCGTATAAAAGTCTTAGTTTACCATTAGGAGCCTGAGAATAGGAAGGATAAATATAAATACCTCCTTTCAGCATATTCCTATGAAAATCTGCCACCAAAGAACCGATATATCTTGATGTATAAGGACGGTCTCCTTCTTCCATCTGGCAATATTTAAGGTAATTTTTTACTCCCTGAGGGAACTTGATGTAGTTTCCTTCGTTGATGGAATAAATTTTACCTGTTCTCGGGAACGTCATGTTCGGGTGAGAAAGATAGTAAGTTCCTAAAGAAGGATCCAGTGTAAATCCGTTTACTCCATTTCCTGTGGTATACACAATCATTGTAGAAGACCCGTAAATAACATATCCTGCAGCGATCTGATTAACTCCTTTCTGTAAGAAATCTTCCAGTTGTACGGGTGTTCCAGGTTCTGTAACTCTTCTGTAAATAGAAAAAATAGTTCCTACAGAAACATTTACATCAATGTTTGAAGATCCGTCCAAAGGATCGATCAATACTACATATTTACTTAAATGCCCGTTTTCCCCACATTTTATATCGATAAAATCGTCATTTTCTTCAGAAGCAATACCACAAACAACCTCTCTCTGAGACAAAGCTGTAATAAAAATCTCATTAGCAATTACATCAAGTTTCTGCTGCTCTTCCCCCTGAATATTCTGGTTTCCGGCAGCTCCTGTTATATCTACAATTCCTGCTTTATTTACTTCTCTGTTTACCACTTTCGAAGCCAATCTTATTGCGCTCAGAAGACGAGAGAATTCACCGGTGGAATACTGAAAATCGTCCTGTTTATCAATAAGAAATTCTCCTAAAGTCTGTAATGGTTGATTTGACATATTTTTCTTTTTACGTTTTGCCCAAATTTCGGAAAATTTATTGCATTAAGAAAATTTAATTACAAAAGAGACTATCAATTGAATATCAACACAATACAAACACAAAGAAACATAATACTAAATGTACATTCACAATTGTACCTCCCAATTCGTTATCCCGAACCATTGAAAAATTCAGATTATTTATTTTCATTTAAAGCATAGAAAAGGGTCAGATTAAAAACTGGAATAAACCTGTGACATTATACTTATTTTGAGCCTGGTTTTTAGTTTTTGGCTAAAGCCAATTGAATTTTTATTTTTTATTAATGGGCTAAAGCACATTTCTATTGAATTTCAAATAATCATCCCTCAGGATTTCCGTTTTCCCATTCACATCATCAATACGAAATAAAAGTATGGAACAAATAAGATTTTTAAATCCTCTTAACCTTCTCTCTTCCTGCATTCAATTGATATAAAATCTCACGTTTACGACAATTTTAATAAAATCTTAATTGCATCGTATTGCCTGCCTATTTCATATCTCGCTGTAAATTTATAATTTTGACGTCCGTAAAAAACTCATGTAATTTTTATCTAACAATTTTATTTTTAACAATTTAATGAAAATTTTCAAGTTTGGTGGAGCGTCTGTAAAAGACGCCGAGAGTGTGAAGAATGTGTCTATGGTTCTAGAAAGCCAGGGATTTGCCAAATGTTTGCTGGTGATTTCAGCAATGGGCAAGACGACAAATGAGTTGGAAAAAGTTGTAGAACTTTATTTCAAAAAGGATAACTATCAAACTGAGATTGAAAAGATAAAACGAAAACACATTGAGATTGCGGAGGGTCTGTTTCCTGAAAATCATGCGGTTTTTGCTGAAATCAATCTCTTTTTCGATGATATTGATTCTTTTTTAAGAAGAAATAAGTCTCCCAACTACAATTTTGTCTATGATCAGGTGGTAAGCTGCGGGGAAATGATTTCTACTAAAATCGTAAGTGAATACCTGAACGAGATTCAGTTTACCAACCAGTGGCTGGATGCAAGAGATTATGTAAAAACCGACAATTCTTACAGAGAAGGAACTGTAGACTGGGGAAGAACTGAAGAGTTCATTTCAAATCTTAATCCTGAGATCTGCTATGTGACCCAAGGTTTCATCGGTTCTGACGAGAATAATTTTACGGTAACTCTGGGAAGAGAAGGATCTGACTACTCTGCTGCTATTTTTGCCTACTGCCTGAATGCAGAGGCGATGACGATCTGGAAGGATGTGCCGGGAGTAATGACCGGAGATCCAAGAAAGTTCAGTAATGTGAGCCTTCTTTCGAATATCTCTTATGAAGAGGCGATTGAAATGGCCTATTACGGAGCCAGTGTTATTCACCCGAAAACACTGCAACCTTTACAGCAAAAAAACATTCCTTTTTATGTAAAATCTTTTGTGGATCCTACTAAAGAAGGGACAAAAGTAGGTGCTTCCGACAAAAACCAACAGGAAGAATCTTATATTTTAAAAGAAAATCAGGCATTGTTGAAGATCTCTACAAGAGACTTCTCTTTCATTGCAGAAGATCATATGAGCTTAATTTTTGGATACCTTTCCAAATATAAGATCAAAGTTTCCCTGATGCAGAATTCTGCAATCTCCCTGGCACTGTGCCTTGAGGACAAGTTTAATCATCTTGAAGAACTCAACGAAGAGCTTCAAAAAATTTTTAAAACCGAAGCAATTAAAAATGTATCTTTATTCACAGTAAGAAATGCGAAGATGGATCACATTGATCAATTTTACCATGAAAAAAATGTATTGTTGGAACAAATTTCCAAGAATACACTTCAAATGGTAACACAATAATATTAATTGCGACTAAACACACATGAGTTTAATTTCGAAAAACGATCTGATCAAAGCTTCCGGCTTAAGTAAAATTGGGTTCCTCAAGAACCCGGTAGCATCTGCTGTGATGAGCATTGCTAAAATAAATGAAGTAAATAAATTATACGACAAATTAAAAGATAAGGAAGGCAAAGACTTTTTCGACTCATTTGTAAGAGAAAGAAACCTAAGCTATGTAGCTTTTGAAGAGGATCTCGCAAAGATTCCCAAAACGGGACCGTTTGTTCTGGTTTCCAACCACCCGCTGGGTGCTATTGACGGAATTCTGATGTGCAAGATCTTATCGGAGGTTCGTCCGGATTTTAAGGTAATGGGAAATTTCCTTCTGGAAAAGATCAAGCCTATGGAGCCGTATGTAATCGCTGTAAATCCTTTTGAAAACAGAAAAGAAGCTTACAGCAGCTCTTCGGGAATGCGCGAAACACTGAAGCATTTGCAAAACGGAGGCTGTGTAGGTATTTTTCCTGCAGGAGAAGTTTCTAATAAGAACAATCCTTACGGAGAAATTTTAGATAAAGAATGGGAAAAAACGGCACTTAAGCTGATCAGAATGGCTAAAGTGCCGGTAGTTCCTATGTATTTCCATGCCAAAAACAGCAGACTTTTTTATCAGGTAGCTAAACTTCATCCAAGTTTACAAACTCTTATGCTGCCTGCAGAAATGATGAATGATAGAGAAAAACCTATCAGAATCAGAATTGGAAAACCAATTTCTGTAAAAGCAATGGATGAAATGGAAACGATTGAGGAACTGGGAGAGTTTCTGAAACGTAAGGTTTATATGATGAAATCTTATTATGAAAAAAGAAAATCTCTTGCCCAAAGCATCAATCTTCAGAATCTGTCTGTAAAATTCCCTTTGCTGAAGGAGGAAAATATCGTTCAGAACATCATTGATGAAACTCCTATAGAGGACATTATGAAAGATGTCGACAAACTCAGAGGAACTGATAAAATGCTGTTCAGTAACGGAAACTACGAGATCTACTTTACTACCTATGAAGAGATTCCTTCGATCATGAGGGAAATCGGGCGCCAGAGAGAGCTTACTTTCCGCGCGGTAGGTGAAGGAAGTAATCTTCCGTTTGACCTGGATGAATATGATAAACATTACCATCACCTGTTCCTATGGGACAATGGTGAGAAGAAACTGGCCGGCGCCTATAGAATGGCACTGGGTAGAGAAGTAATGAAGAAATATGGCATCAAAGGCTTCTATACGAGCTCTTTATTTGAGTTTGAGCAGGACATCCACCCTTTCTTCAAGAAAGTGATCGAAATGGGCCGTGCCTACATCTGCCAGGAGTATCAGCAGAAACCACTTCCACTCTTCCTTTTATGGAGAGGAATTGTACATGTATGCCTGAGAAATCCTGACCATAAATTCCTGATGGGAGGAGTAAGTATCTCCAATAAGTTCTCAGAATTTTCAAAATCTCTGATGATCGAGTTTATGCGTTCGAATTATTTCGATTCTGCAGTGGCTCAATATATCACTCCGAGAAATGAGTATAAAGTAAAGCTTCGTGACAGGGATAAGAGCCTTTTCTTTGAGGAAATGGAGTCTGACCTTAATAAACTAGACAAGATTATTGACGATCTTGAACCAGAACTGAGATTGCCTGTTCTGATCAAAAAATACATCAAACAAAATGCTAAAGTAATTGCGTTCAATGTTGACCCGAACTTCAATGATGCCATCGATGGATTGATGTATATCCGAATCAGTGATCTTCCGGAAAGTACGATCAAACCGGTACTTGAAGAGATGAGCGAGCAGATCAGAAAAGAGCAGGAAAATAATCCGACTGATAATCAGTAAGTTTTTAGCTTTATTCAAAAAAAGTACGATGAATACTTGCTTTGTATACCAAAACTTACTACTTTTGCATCACTTTAAAACAACGAAGTAAGTCAAACAAAAATATAATGGTTTCTTAGCTCAGTTGGTAGAGCAATGGATTGAAAATCCATGTGTCCCTGGTTCGATTCCTGGAGAAACCACTTTAAAACCTCTGATTAGTCAGAGGTTTTTTTGTTTTTATTCGCCACGAATCCATTAGTTATTTAAAATGGAATATGTTGGGGCAAGCGCAAAAGTTGTGTGGGGCAACATAAAAATGCATTAATCTAAATTTTAAATTATTTTTTTATTTATACTTTTGTCTTAAAACAAAAGTATACAAAAATTCAAGACTGGAATCATTCGCTAAAAATTGATATTGACTCCTAAAATTTCCAAACTCGCATGGAATCAAATTCTTCTTCTTCGACTCAAAATCCCAGCCATGCTCAGACAGTGGAAATTTTTTAACGGATTCAATCTCATTTTTTTTAACGCTCCTGATTCCTAGGTCAATTAAACATTACCCATTCAAGTCCACTCGTTTTTTATCGTCGTTTTTCTTTGTATCTAAAATTCAAACTCTCTCCAACTTTTGAGTTTGATCCGTGAAATACAGTAATCTGTAGCTAATTTTAATACTGTTCCAACTTATTCTATTTCTTTTTTGTAATTTTATGTTATGAGGTTTGTATCTGGGAAGAAACCGTATGAAAATGACAGAGATTTTTAAAACATTTAAGCCACAGGATCCTATTGTAGCCCGATATGTTGATTATTATTATTTGGATATTAAACCTGAGAACACCATCAGGGAATTTAAATGTTTCCCTCATTTCAACAACACGATTTCTTTTTACCGATCTCACCGAATGACTTCTGACCGGAACATCCAATACATGAAAGATGAAGGCTGTCTTCAGATATTCACCCCGATCCGGGAGAATGTTCTGTATGTAAAACAGACGGGAATGATTCACCGGGTTTCCATTGTATTCAATCCTTTAGGAATACAGCAATTCTACCCTCATCTTGCCATAGACCATGAAATAACCGATTTTGAATTCTTTACCCCTTCAGAAACGGATCATCTTTTTACAACTGATGACACGTCTGTACTCTGCCGTTTACTGGATGAATATCTTTCTTCCCGATACCAGGAATACCGAAATGAGATCGTAAGCCAGGCCCTTCAACATCTATTTGAAAATTCGGAAGCTCTTTCCATGGAAGAACTGGCCAAAAAATTAGAAATCAGCCGCCGGCATCTTACCCGGATCTTTACATTACATTTTGGGGTATCTGCACAGAAATTTCAGAAGATCGTACTTTTCAGAAAGGTTTTGAATCATAAACTTTTTGATCAAAAACATGATAGCTTTACATCTGTAGCCCATGAGCACAATTTCAGTGATCAGGCACACTTCAATAAGATGTTCGGACAATTTACTCACCATTCGCCCAAACAGTTTTTAAAGAAAGGAACACTGCTGGGAACAGAAGATACTTTCTGGCATTTGCTGGAATAGCCCTGTTTTTGAAATGTCCTATTTTTACAAGTATAGGAAATCCTAAAGAAATATTTTTGTTTTTTTAACATCCATTATCCTAAAATTTTAAAAGACATGCAAAAAAGAATCTGTTTCACGCTCTTCATCCTTTTAGCATTATTCTCTGCGAAAGCCTTTGCACAGACCAACGATAATACTGAACTGAAACAAATGGCTGAAGAGGACCAAAAAGCAAGAATGACAGGTCAGATCAACTGGGCTATTTTAAACAAAGAGGACAGCCTGAGACGTATCCGGGTATTTGAACTTTTAAAGGAAAACAAAGTACAAACTGCCAACGACTATTTAAACTCAGGAATTATTTTCCAGCATGGTAATGATACGATAGCCTCCGGAATGGCTGTAAAAACCTTTAAGAAGGCAATTGAAATGAATCCGGACCTGAACAGATGGTGGTATGCTGCGGCAGTAGACAGAGATCTGATGCGTAAAGGAAAACCCCAGATCTACGGTACCCAGTATATTAAAAATAAAAAGACCGACGGCAAATGGCTCAGATATGAAATAGATACCACCCAGATAACTGATGAACAAAGGAAATATTACAGTGTAGAAACCTTAAAAGAGCAGGAGGAAAAATTAAGACAAATGAACCTGATCCCTGCGAATGAATACGCTAAAAACAAATCAATCAACAAGCTGATTGAATTCATCAGAACTGAGCACAAAAAGGGAATACAATCCCAATACAATGTTGGCGAGGAAGAGCTTAACGGTTTCGGTTATCAGCTTATCCAGGAAAATAAGATTCATGAGGCTCTGAGTATATTCAAACTGAACATCCAGCTTTTCCCTGACTCCTGGAATACGTATGACAGCTATGGAGAAGCTCTTTTAAAGGTCAATAAGAAGAAAGAAGCTGTAGAATATTATAAAAGATCTCTGAAACTGAATCCTGATAATGAAAATGCTAAAAAGGTTTTGAAAGAAGCTCTTTAAAGAAAAAAGAGGCCAAAAAACTTCTAGCACCTGACTATAATAGAAAAAAAGTAAAAAAAACTTCCGGGAATTAAAAAAATATAGTACTTTTGCACCACTTTAAAACAACGAAGTAATAAACAACAACATAATGGTTTCTTAGCTCAGTTGGTAGAGCAATGGATTGAAAATCCATGTGTCCCTGGTTCGATTCCTGGAGAAACCACTTGAAAGCCTCTGATTTTTCAGAGGTTTTTTTGTTTTTATTTGCCACGAATGCACGAATGATTTAAAATACGTTTATGTAACCGTTTTTGTCTTCTTTGTGCTTTAGTTTAGAGAGCATATTCATAATAACAGTATCTAAGTTTTTTTGATGCAAAGGAAGAGTGATTCGGGTGTTTTATTTTAGGAAGCTAAGAAGTGCGGCTTTGTCGCTGATGAAGCTTTACGGATATGTAGTTGCTTAGAAAGAATCAATGAAATTGATTCCATCCTTTGCTCCCTTGAAAATATGGATAAGAGGCTAAAAACTTTGCGTTAAATTAAATTTCATAAATACAATATCCCCCAGCTTTTGAGACTGATCCATTATTTCTCTTATTAATCCTTTTGTCTTGAAACAAAAGTATCCAAAAATTCAAGACTGGAATCATCTGCTAAAAATTGAGATTGACTCCTAAAATTTCCAAACTCGCATGGAATCAAACAAGTCTTCTTCGGGTCAAAGTCCTGCCATGCTCAGACAGTGGAAATTTTTTAACGGATTCAATCTCAATTTTTTTAACGCTCCTGTTTCCTAAGTCAGATAATCACCATCTATTAAGTTATCTATCTTAATCAGAAGAATAAGCTCAACCTTTATGCTAAAAACCCACAACTATAAAAATTTAATGATTTCCAACTTTTACGTCTGATCCTTCTTTACCTTTTATTCTTCTTTTACATTAGTCCTCAAATTTTGTATCTGGTCATGGTTATTTTAAGGGAGCAAAGAGGATGCGACTTTGTCGCTGATGAAGCTTTATGGATAGGGATGTATTTGCTCTTTTCTTATGAGGTAAGTAATATTTGTTTCTATTGTAGAGTCTATGGCTAAGGCTAAAAATGATCTCAAAATAAAATATTCTATACCATCTTCCAAAAAGTTTTGAGGCTGATCTTCAAAATGGGTTTTATTTTATGAAAAACAACTTGCTGACGGGCAGTTGGTTGGCATTAAAAATAAAAAAACTTCTTATATTTTTCAAAAAAACAACTGTAAAAACTTGCGTGGCATCACAAAATGTTATACTTTTGCATCACTTTAAAACAACGAAGTAATAAACAACAATATAATGGTTTCTTAGCTCAGTTGGTAGAGCAATGGATTGAAAATCCATGTGTCCCTGGTTCGATTCCTGGAGAAACCACTTGAAAGCCTCTGATTTTTCAGAGGTTTTTTTGTTTTTATTCGCCACTAATGCACGAATGACTTAGGATACGGGTATTTAACCGTTTTTGTCTTCTTTGTGCTTTAATATTCTTAATAACAAACAGTGGCTAAGTTTTTTTCACGCAAAGGATGAGTGATTCGGGTGTTTTATTTTAGGAAGCTAAGAAGTGCGACTTTGTCGCTGATGAAGCTTTACGGATGTGTAGTTGCTCTTTTCTTATGAGGTAGGCAGTATTTGTTTCCATTGTTGCAGAATATCTATAAATTCTTCCATCGGCATTTCTACAATAGGTTCATTTATAAGTATTTCGTTTTCAAGATAAAACATTCTGTCATCGGCATTGATATAACCATTTAAATCATCAAATGCGATCAATGTAAGCCAATTTCCTGTCACATTACGGGCACCCAACCCTTCCCAATCCCAATAGCCACCCAGCCTTGCCTCAATAAATGTATCTCTTAACTGAATATTGTTCCAATGATCTTCTAAATAGATTAATTCATTCAAACAATCCTTTAAGGTTTCCGGTTTATTAAAATTGCTATTCAATAAGTTTTCCAAATTGGCATAGTATGGATTATTGAAACTTATATGATGATTGATAATGGTAAAATCTTTTAAGTTCATATTGCCGGATAAAATGTTTATTTTTCAACTTTTACATCAATATTAATAGCGGGAGAGGCTAATGATGTCTTTTCCCAATTGCCATAATATTTTCTTCTAAATACATTTTTAAACAGGGCTCCGCTAATGAAAATATGACCTTTAAAGTAGTTCATAAACTGTATACTGACAAAAAAGTCATCGTTTACATAAATATCCTCATCACTTACATCAAGACTAAATGTATTCTCAACGATTGAGTTTTTTGTAATAACCGTTGTAATATCCTTATATAAGACCGATTGACCGGGAATACCGTTTTTATTGTCATATACATTCACCCTCAATTCGACAGGTACATCGGTTTCAAAATCGGCGATATTCAGGTTGATTTTTTGGATTTTCGCTTTCTTTTTATTTGAAAACTTAATAGCCAATTCGAGAGACTGCTCTTCTTTGTCTTTTTTTCTTTCAGGGTAAGTGGCAAACAGAATTTTCTTAGATTTAGAGTCTATTCCCCAATGTTTATCTTTATATTTTTTAGGGGTAATATCCACTGTCGCAATATCTTTTACTTTTTCTTTCAGGAGAATGGTGTGGCTGCTGTTTTGTAAAAAGTTCTTAATAGGAATGGTAAACTGATCAAAACCACCTACCTCAACCACTAAATTTAAATCTTTATTTACCGTACTCAGATCAAGGGTGTAGCTTCCATTTTCATCGGCAATGGTTCCGTTTTCTTCATTACCGATTCCAATTTTTGCATAGGGAAAAGGGGTATTATCATATCTGGATATTATTTTTCCTGTTATTACCTGAGCATTACAGAATATTCCTAGAAAAATTAAAAAGAAACAAGCTCTCATAGAAATTAGTTATTATATCATAAAAGCAGTAGTAAAAAGGTCTACATTATGTTTGGTAGCTCATTCAACCTATACTGCTCCGCATAATTATAATTTTTAATCAATATTCCGGCTGTATTTAATAAACTTTAACACACCAAGAAGTGTTTAAAATTTTCACCCTATTTATCTGTCTGAATAAACTCTTTCCATAAAAGAAGTATTTCCTTCATTTCATGTAACGGAACTTCTTCAATACAACGTTCTTCATTTTCATCTAAAAAACGTGCGGTTGTATCTGTATATCTTACTGTGAGGCTTTGAAGATAAATCTCAAGGCAATATTCAGGATCATACTTTCCCTCAGAAAAGATAAAATCAATATCTCCTATGATCTCATCTATATCCGAAACCGATGTAAAATGGTTAAGAAAATATCCCCAATAGTCATCAGAAACTTCATGTACAGCAATTTTCCGATGGAATTCTGTCCCATCATGAAGTCTCGTCATTTTATTTATAAAACTGATTTTATATTTCTCCAGTAAATGTGGTGTAGTCATACGTGAAATAGTCATTTACAATCTATAATGGTCAATCAAATTTCCCTCATCATCATATCGATACACCTCTTTGGTGGTGGGCCCTACTGAGTAGCAGGAATAAACAAGGATCCCGGCTTCATTGTACTCATTTTCCCATCCGATATGACTGCCTGAATTATATTCCATTTCTGCTTCAATGGTTCCATCCGGAAACTTATCAAATATCACATACCCTGTATACAAACGTCCATTATGCAGAACAAGGCAACTTCCGTCATAGTCATAATCCCCCCATTGAATATCATCAAAATCTACTCTTCTTTTGTCCGGTTCTTTTAAATTCATGATTATTTAAATGATGTTTTAAGTTTATTAAAACGGATTATAACCTTCCTTCTTTATACTGATTCTACGGTTTATAAATTCTGATAACGTCTTTCCTAACAGGTCCGAAATAAAAGGGATATTATAATCCTCACAAAACAGATAAGCCTGCCGGACGATGGGATCATCATCTTCATCAAGATAAACAAATAAGAACGATTCTTCATATGCCCAACACTCAATTACATAAAAGGGACGATGAATTGCTTTATTATATTCTTGCATCCATTCTCTTGGCTCTTCCTGAAGCTCATCAACCTCAAGGATATTATGACTCAGCACATAGCAACTTTTTCCAGCCAGGAACAAAAGTTCTCTTAATGCTTTAGGAAATAGCTTTCCGTTATTATAGACCGCTTCATGGTTTTCAATTTCGGAGATAGACATAGGTTTTATTCTTCCTTCATACTCCATATCTCCGGGGTAAGCTGCCGGATTGTCTTTTAAATAGGTTAGAATTTCAATATTCATGCTTTATTTCTTCTTCGTTTTTTGTGTCTAATCAATATAAGTTTCTAACGGAGTATTCATATCAAGAGCTTCCTGAAGGATATTTCTCAACTCTATAAAGTATATTTGCAATACCCCTTTGCTATCATCATATTCTTCACCTCCCACCCCTAAGGCTCTTAGATATTCTTCAGTCTCATAAAACGCTTTGTCTTCAAAAAATTTTTTGCCGCCAAATTTATCCAGAACAGAATCCAGTGGTTCATTCTGTAAGGCAGGAATAATAGCACGATCAATAAAGCAGATAGATTCCTGAATATCTTTTACAACAAAATGGGAAGTATCATTATCGGAAGTATAATCCTCTTGCGGAAGATCATATACCACTCTGTACACCCATTCTGAAAGGGTAGCATCAAAGAGTTTTTTATTCTCTTCAGGATTGATCTGTGTACCATAATACATCATCAACGCATAGGTTCCGAAGGATAGCTTTACCTCCGAATCATTGAGTTCAAAATATATTGTTCTTGTTTTCATTTAAAAGTTAGGAATAACGGGTTCCGCGTGGGTATAATAGTAAATTTCGTCATCAGAAAGTCCCATTTCTTCAAAGAAATTACCTGCAGCACGAAAGAACTGAGAAGCTGTATAGCTGAAGTCATTACTAAAAAGGAAACTATTCACATACACCACTTCAACTTCCCCATCTTCACCTAAACTGAAAAGAATTTCTGAGTCTTCCTCAAATACATCCTCCGGATCTCCCCATGGGATAGGCTTATTCCCGAATTTATAGATCTTCAGTCCTCTTTTAAGCTTGTGAGTGAGAGTATCATAAGTGATTATGGCTATTTCTTGTCCGTCAGAATCTAAAACAGTTTTTGAGTAGGTAGGGTATTGCTCCAAATGATCATAGCTCCTACCCTCCCAAATCGTATAGCCATTGACCTGTTGCTTATTATCTTTAATCGTCCATTTTAGATTTCTACCTAATGCTATAAGTACTTCCGTAACATTTTCCTCCGGAGATAAATAATAAGTACCACCCCAAAGCTGACATTCTCTATAGATTTCTTCTTTCTTTAAGACATTGTCTATCCATATATGTTTTCTATAATTTCCCAGCTTTAATGCTTCTTCCTCAGTAAGAAACTCTTCATCATAAGGATTTGTAAAAAAAATCATTTTTGCGCTCATTTCATTAGTTTTTTTATTCGTGATAGGAAAGGGTTTATTATTCCTCTAAATTTTGAAATTTCTGCCATAATCCATCGATTTTAGATGGTTCAGGAATGATAAATCCATTTAAAGCTTTTACATTAACCATCCTAATCTCTGTATGAAAGAGAAATGTTTAAGAATAGTAGTAATTGATATGCATATCATAAGCCTCATGATCCCAATTTCCCTGAAGCATTTCTATCAGGGCCTCTAAGATATTGATTAAGTCAGCTGTTGGAAAAGGTTTGTTATAAAATAGTTTAAAATCACCGTCCAATGTTGGGATAGATTGCAGTTCTGATAAAGAAATATAAGCCCCTTTATGATGAATGCTGTCTTTTACAATTTGAAGAATTTGAATCATTGTCTGCTCTTCTGAAGAATTTGATATATACTCATCCCAAAGAAAGGCAAACCAACCTCTCATTTTACCATTGATTACCATCAGATGATAATCTGTAAGAATTTCTTTCCGAATGAAAACATACTGATCTTTTTTAAGCTCTTCATGAATGTAATAAAAAGCCAACTCCATAAAAATATCTGATGTTATAAATCCTTTACCCTTATAGCCCATTAGTTCTGTTGCCATCTTTTACTCCTTTAATTTTATTAATTGATACTCCTTATAATTTATAATTAATATCCATGTAAAGATTGGTGGAGGTCCAGCTTCCATTGAGCATTTGTATAAGTGCATCCATAATTTTAATGAGTTCAGATGTTGGAAAAGGTTTACTGCTAAACAATCTTTCAAAGTCCGGATCATCTGTTGGAATAGATTTTAGCTCTGCTAAGCTAATCATGCTCCCTTTACTCAAAAGTGAAGCCTTTACGTTATGCAGTACCTGAATCATCGTTTGTTCATCATCTGTCCCTACCAGTTCTTCATCCCATAATAACACCAAAAATCCTTTGTCATACCCCTTGATACTTGAATCCAAAGTATCAAGCAAGTCTGTTTTGTTGACAAAAGTATATTGTGATTTCTTTAATTCTTCAGAAATATAAAAAATTGCTAACTGCATAAATGATTCACTGATATAGAACCCTTTTTTATCTTTATAATCTATGAATGTTGTTGCCATATTTTTTATTGTACATGGTTTTCTATCTCAGGAAATAATGGCAGAACATGGTTGTAATAGGTATCCGGATAATCATGATACCCTTTTTCCCGGCTTACTTCCTCAATGATTTCTATTGTTCCCTCTTTGTTATAGTAAAAGTTGGTGACAATATTCTCGTCATCGTCATATTGTATTTTTATGACAGTTTCCATTCTGATCTTCCCTGTCTGACCATCATAATCTCCAAAACAAATCGTTCTCCCTGTGGAAGCATGATCGATATTGAATGAACACAGCACTAATCCTTCATTTTTAAGATACCCCAGGACTTCTTCCATTATATAATCTCCCTGAACCTCTTTTCTTGTTACTACATCAATTCCGTTCAATGAAGGATATTGACCGAATATTTCTTCAATCGTTTCTCCTTCCTGATAAAATACAACATTCCATAATTCACCATTGATAAACTCTTCTTTACACTTTATTAAGGAATCTATTTTAATAATTTTGGTAAAATTCCGGGACGCCTGAGCCTGTTCTTCCGTAATGGGAATATTACGCTCGTTTTCATAAGTTATTGTTCTTTTCATTTCTGCAAAAATGAATTATTATTCTATGTCTGTGATACCTTTTTTGTTTTCGGTTACTTTATTACGCCTGTAAATCCAACATCTAGTCTATGGGCAACAAATCTGCGTTCTGATAGTATGGATGCTCTGATAAAAAGCCTGGAAAGAAAAATTCAATTTCACTATCCTTTATTGAATAATCATTTTCTGCAACAAACGGCGACCCTGCACCTCTCATAGAGGATAAGTGACCATTTGCACCGTATACGAATTCGAATTCTTCACGTTTTAATACCGGATCGTAATAGTATTTCCTTGTCAACGCCTGAGCCACATCATTCACAATTTCATCTTCTCTTTCGTAGATCAGTAATCCATCTTCATTCATCAACAAAGTGATCTGAAAATCTTCATATTCCCCTGTTGACAACAAAAATCTTCGAATTTCTTTTTTGTAGGTACCGATCTGTTCTGTTGTCCGCATTTCAAACCAGGTCAAATCCGGATAGCGGTTCACCAAGTCAGAAAGAATCAACTGATCATCTTCCGAAGTATCCAGATAATGGATCACCTTGATGAGAAGATTATTTTTGTACTCCTCCTTCCGAAAAACTTTACCATTGATCTCAAAAACTTTATGAAAGTTCAGGCTGCTTTCTGCCTGCTCAAAGGTAAGAGGTTTTTCAAACTCAGTCTCAAATCTTATATCTGTTGTCATATTCTATCATTGGATAAAAAGGAAATCCTCTGAAATGAGGGCAAAAAATAAAGCTTTCAATCTGATCAAAACTCAATAAACACCTCACTCCTTTTCTCCGTCCAAAATAGAGATTATCATTCTTACGGCAAAATCAAAATAAAATCAGCTGTTCAGCCAGCTCAGGCATTCTGCAATCTGAACCTTACTAATGAAGACCTCGGTATTCACTTCCGGTTCGGGAGAAAGTTTCAATTCTACTTTCTGGCTTGTGTGCTTGATAATGTCGGTAACAGATTCTTTATTGATAATAAATTTACGGTTTATTTTAAAGAAGACCTGTGGATTTAACTTTTGAATAATATCTTTAATGGTATCGTCATAGATATAGGTCTGATGATCCTTCGTCGTTAGAAAAAGGTATTTTCCGGATGCAAAAAAATAAGCGACATGATGCTCATCTATGGATCTCAGTTTGTTCCCTTCTCTTACCATAAAGCGTTTCATCACTTCAGAATCTCCGTTCTGTAAACTGGAAATAGACTTCAGCGTTGGCTCAGGATCAAAATTATTTCTTATAGAGATAAATTTCTGTAATGCCTTATGGAGATCTACTTCTTCGAAAGGTTTCAGAAGATAATCGATGGTAAAATGTCTGAAAACCCGCATCGCATATTCATCAAAAGCAGTAATGAAAATGATTGGGGTAAAAAGCTCTACCTGCTCAAAAATCTCAAGACTCATCCCGTCACCGAGATGAATATCCATAAAAACGAGATCTGCAGAATTGTTTTGAAAGAAATCAATTGCCTGTTTTTTTGAACGAAGAACCACTGTTTCAGTAACAGGAATGATGCTCTGTTTACCCAAAAGATCTTTCAGATAATTAACAGCCAGCAATTCGTCTTCTATAATGGCAATTTTCATAACGGTACAAAAGTACAAAAAAACCGCTAGAACGGTTAAGCTCTAGCGGTTTCAAGGATTGTTAATATGAAATTCTATAAATTAGGATTGTTCTTCTTCGCACTCATCGGATATTCTATCGTATATCTCGGGTCATTCTGCTGAAGAATATAGTCCTTACCATTCACAGTATGAATTATTTTTTTCTGATCAGCTCTTCTTAAATCGAACCAACGATGTCCCTCTGCTGCAAACTCTCTGAACCTTTCATCCAGAATAAAGTTCATAAATTCTGCAGCACTCATTGGAGCAACTGTTCCCTGAACAGCCGTATAACCAGTCGGTGTATATCTGTTTTTCACAACTTTAAGAAGTGCATCTTTCGCTTCATCAAGTCTGTTCAACTTCAATAATGCCTCAGATTTGATGAAATACAATTCAGAAGTTCTGAAAGACACTCTGAAATCAGCAGTTCCTTTTTTAATGATTTTATACTGATTGTTTTTCTTTTCAAAATAGATCCCGAATCTTTTGTCAGTAGCAGCATTATATTTTGAGATCAAATCCTGAGAGGCAAAGGATACATTTCTTTCCCCATCATCAAACACAACATCTAAAGCCATGATTGATTCTGCAGAACCATAATTATTTGGTAAAGTATTGGTAGTATTCAAATCTGTAAGAGTATTTTTCATTGCCAATACCTGCTCAGAATAATTTAAAGCTTTGTTCCAATCTCCCTGATAAAGAGCAATTCTCGCCTGAAAAGCTTTCACTGAAATCTTAGAAAATCTATAGCTGGCATTCAATGGCTGCTTTTCCTCGACTATAAAATCTTCGGCCTTTTTCATATCTGCAAGTACCTGATCATAAACCTCCTGAACTGTAGAAGGCTTCAATACTGCTTCCAGATCAATTTCCAGACTCAAAGGAACTCCTCTATCTACAGATGCTGTAGCACTATTATAGGGCTTTCCGTACAGATTGACCAGATCAAAATAAGCATAAGCACGCAATGCATAGGCTTCTGCCAAAATCTGTTGTTTTTCTGGGGAATCAATCATTGTTTTAGTCCCTTCATTGATGATCTGGTTCAGATAGAAGATCACCGAATAAAATTGTACCCATGAAAACTCCTTTGTAGCAGCATCATTGTTCGTATCTTTCCACATGGCAATCTCACGGTATACATTAAACTCATTCAGAGTTTCATCCAGAGCGGTTTCATCTGTACGAATAGCTGTCAGAGATTTATGTGTCGGATATTTTGCATAAGCCGAGGTAAGTACTTTTCTGTAATCTTCAACAGTAACTGGGATTACTTTACCATCAGGTTGAATATCTAAAAATCTATCACATCCGATATTGGTAAAGCTGATCACTGCCAATGCGATAAATGCTGTTATTTTTCTCATTTTTTCCAAGTTTTAAAAAGAAACATTAAATCCTACTGTAACTGACTTTGCAATAGGCTGTGCGTAAATATTACCATAGGTTTCAGGATCGAAATATCCTTTATATCCATTACTGAATACAAACAGGTTACGACCTTCAACACTCAGTCTCAGACTGCTGATTCCCATAGGACTCGTAAATTCTTTAGGAAGAGTGTACCCTAAACGGATGCTACTGATTCTTAGATAGCTTACTTCTTTCGCCCACAAATCAAGTAGACCATATGCATTCGAAGGATTATTCATCAACCATTTATTTCCCATCCAGCCAGGGTTGCTTTCCATTTCTGAACCTGTAATCCCCGGAAGCGTAGTTCCTGCTTCATAGATATCTCTTGTATAGTTTCTCCCTCTATCCAGTTCCATTCCTCTATAGGAAGGTGATCTCATCACTGTCTGTTTGAAACTGAAAGTAGCAGAAACCGTAAGGTCAAAATTATGAACTTTAAAGGTGTTGATAATACCTCCTGTAAACTTAGGATCCCTGTCTCCGATATAGGTGAAAAGGTTTCTCATCTCTGCCTGTGTAAGTTTCGAATCTACAAGCTGCCCTGGAAGAAACTCTTCATACACATCATAAAGCTTAAAGAAATCTTCTATTTTTACCTTCTCATTTCCTTTCCAGAACATCGGATTTCCGTTTTCATCCATTCCCGCCGTTTTCAAAGCAAAAACAGCATTCACAGGAAGACCTTCTCTGGAAGGAAGGAAAGAATTATCACGAGGCTGCTCACTCAATACTTTACTCTTGTTGTGAGCGAAATTAATGGTGGTAGACCATTTAAAATTTTCTTTATTGATATTTTTTGTAGACAACGCTACTTCAAAACCTTTGTTTGAAAGACTTCCCCAGTTCATCATCGTATAATTGAATCCACTTTCAAGAGGTGTATCTTTCATGCTGATCATATCCGTTCCTTTTCTGTTGTAAACATCCATTGTAAGGTTGATACGGTTCTGGAACAATCCCAGATCAAGACCAAAGTTAACGTTAGTTGTCTTTTCCCAACGAAGCTTATCATTAGGAGGACTGATCACGTTGATCACATCTTCTTTTGTACCTGGCAGAATGACAGAGGTATTGTATTCACCAATAAAGAATGGTGATGTATTACGGTCAATATTCCCCTGAAGACCATATGAAGCTCTCAATCTAAAATTTGAAATCGTATTGATATTCTTCATGAAGTTTTCTCTGCTCACCAGCCATGATCCTGAAACGGCCCATATCGGAAGATATTTATACTTCTTATTGACCCCGAATAAATTGGTTCCGTCATATCTTACACTTCCAAAGAAGGTATATTTCTGATCGAAAGTATATGATGCTGTCGCAAACATAGATGCATAGGCATTTTCTGCAGTAGGCAACTCACGGTAGGTCTCATATTTTTTATCCGCAGCAAAGTTAGAGTTCGGGAAAATAATCGGAACCCCTGTTTTAGTAAGGTTATCAAAACCAAAAGCTCTTGTTACCGTCGTTTTATCTTCGGTTTTACGGATCTCCGTTCCGGCCATTAAATCAATCTCATGCACCGAATTGATCTTTGTACTGTACATCCCCTGCAACTTCCAGTTGTATTGGAAAAACTCATTATCCCAATTTTGCTTCACACCACCTTTTGGCAGGAAGTAATTGAAAACCCCGTCTTTATAATAACGAGTACCTTCCCGCATCTTTCTGGTATAATAAGTGTTCTCAGCAGCGAATTTATCCGTTTTATTGGTATCATACTGAAGTCCGATCTGTGAAGTAAATTTCAAGCTTTTTGAAACTTTATATTCCAGGTCGAATATGGCTTTTAATGAATGATTTTTCAGCGTATAATTTGTATTGTTTCTTTCCTCAAGGAAGTTGAAAGGAACATATGCATCTCTCATCCCGTCCATATCCTGATCATACCTGTAGCTTCCATCCGGGTTGTAGGGTGTCAGATAAGGATTGGCATTTCTTGAATAATTGATAGGGCTGGCTGACGCATCAGCATCCGTCATAAATGATGAACGCTCACTTTGAGTACCAAAAATAGAGATTCCTGCATTTAATTTATCGCTTAATTTATAGTTGTTCTTTAAGGTCAGGTTATAACGTTTAAACCCTGTACCGATCGTTGTTCCTTCTTCATCGAAGTATCCCAATGAGAAATAATAATCTGAACGGTCGCTCCCTCCGGAAATACTCAATCCATACTGCTTATTGATCGCATTTCTGTACAACAGTTTCCCCCAATCTGTATTGCTGTTTCTCAAAACATCAAGTTGCTGGCGGGTCAACGGATTCAAAGCATCAACTCCTCCTGCTCTGAAAGCATCAAGCTGGTTATTTTTCGTTAAGATTCTCATTACTTCTCCTTTATCAGCACGGTAAGTAAGATCAGTACGTCTGGCAAGCATGAGCTCAAAATCAACTTTCTCAGAAGCGTTCATCAGATTTAGCTTATCAAAATCAGGGCGGGATGTGATAAAAGTATCTGCTGAAAAATTGACTTTTATGCTTCCTTTTTTCCCTCTTTTTGTGGTAATGGAGATTACTCCGTTGGCAGCTCTCGCTCCATAGATTGCTGTTGCAGCGGCATCCTTCAAGATGGTAATATCCTCAATGTCATTAGGATTCAGTCCGGCAATAGAAAAATTCTGAAGCTGGTCAATATTATCTTTATCACTAAAATTAGGAACATCATTTCCCTCTAAAGGAAGACCATCCACTACCCATAGCGGATCCTGTGGTCCGGATAATGATGCTGTTCCACGTATTCTGATTTTTGCAGGACCTCCTGGAGATCCTGTTTCAGGAGTAACTACCACCCCGGCAATCTGCCCTGATAACATCTGATCAACACTGGCAACACCAGACTGACCGATGGCGTCCATCTTCACCGTAGAAACGGCTGAAGTCTGTTTACGTTTTTCAATCTTCTGATACCCGGTAATGATCACCTCCTGGATCTTATTTTTATCTGAAACTTCAGGAACCAATCTCACTGTATAATTGGTACGGTCTTCATTGATCTGAATGATTCTGGACTCATATCCCGGATAGCTCACCAATATGGTTTTGGTATCTACCGGAATTTCCAGCATGAATTTTCCGTCTTTATCAGTCACTGTACCTACCGATACACTTTCAATGATTCCGGTAAGGTCGGTTTTGGTAGAAACAGATTGTGTTTCTATTTTTATAGATGCACCGGCTATGATAGCAGAAGTATTTCCGTCTTCTATTTTTCCGGTGATGGTTTTCTTTTGTTGAGCCAATGCAATATTAGCAGCTAAAAGGGGTAAAAGTATTAGAGTTTTTTTCATTGCCTGTTATTTGTTTAAAGCCTCTTCAATACGAATAATTAAGTCTGTGTAATGTGCTCTGGAAGCATCATCTCCTCTGTATCTGGTTCTGTTCAGCAGATCAAGAACCTTCTGCAGTTCCGCTCTCTTGTAAGTAGTCACTTCAGATACTCTTTTCATGGATGAATAATTGATATTCCTGATACTTCTGTCTTCCCCGTGGAAGTTGCAGATCATCGGTATATTCAGCGTGTTGTCTACTTTCAGTCCTTTCACAGCAGTCTTTTCAAATAATTTATTGACTGATACGATAAGGGCATCCACATAGTTTTTCTGTGTCATCCTTTCAAGAATAGTCAGCGTCCCTTTTTTGTTGAAGATTGAGCTTCTTACCTGGTCAAATAAGTTTTCTACCGTATAGATTTCTTCTTTTGACCCTGAAATCTCGTGTTTCACTTCATTTTCAAGTAACCTCAGCAATCTGTCATCCATAAACAGGGAATAGATATTCGCATACTGCATTCCTCTGGCTAAAGTGTACGGAGTCTGCTCGAAAGGTCCCATCGGTGAGTTCTTAACCGGGTAAGTCTTTTCTGTAATCGGATTAAAGAATAGCCATTCCGGAAGATTGATCGCGTTTTTCACAAGATAATCTACAGCTCTCTTCTGGGTTTCAGCCGGAACTGCTTCATATGCTTTTTTCTTACTTCCGAAATTTGTGTTGTTCAGATAAATTCCACCTACATTTGCCATCACATGACCTGTATACAGATCCCATTGTCCGATTACCCCAAAATACAGTTTACCTGCATCTGTGTAGCTTTTACCATCTTCATACGTCCATTGTAAAAGATTATTGACAACAACTTTCAGGTTTTTCAATCCATATTCGCTGGCTTTCATCGCATCGTCACCCAAATCTTCAGATTGAGAACGTGGATCGATGGTTTCTAAATAACTTTGTTGCTCACCATAGAAATACAAAGGATCATCCTGATGTTTTTCTATTAAATTTCTAAGTGCTTTTTTCTCAGAGAATTCATCCGGATACCATCTGTAGCCCCATTCTATGGCATATTTATCATAAATTCCGATTTTTGGAGTGATGGCAGTTACCCCATCTTCCGGCTGTGCCACATAATTGTAACGGGCATAGTCCATAATAGACGGAGCTGTTCCGCCCATTTTATCGGTGAATTCTTTTGAACGAAGTGATTCTACAGGAAATGCAAAAGAAGATCCCATATTATGCTTCAGTCCGAAAGTATGTCCTACTTCATGAGATGAAACAAATCTGATAGCCTCGCCCATATATTCATCACTGAATTTATTTCCTCTCGCTTTCGGGTCTATAGGACCGATCTGAATTCTCATCCACTCCTGAAGAGAAGTCATTACATTGTGCCACCAGATAATATCTGCTTCAATGATTTCACCACTTCTAGGGTCTACCACAGAAGGTCCCATCGCATTTGACTTTGGAGAAGCCGCATACGTAATCACCGAATATCTTACATCATCAATATCGAAATCTTCATCTTTTTCATCCGGCATTTTTGCGATAACAGCATTTTTGAAACCCGCCTGCTCAAAAGCAGCCTGCCAGTCATAGACTCCCGCGATGATCTTTTCACGCCATTGCTTTGGTGTTGCAGGATCAATATAATAAACGATCGGCTTTTTCGGCTCTACCAACTCACCTCTCAGATATTTTTCTTTGTCTTCGTCTTTCGGCTCCAGATTCCATCTGGTAATGAAGAATTTCTCATCCATTTTCTGCTGACGGTCATTGAATGCCCAATGCTTCTCACTGAAAAACCCTACTCTCTGGTCAGAGATCCTCGGTTTCATAGGGGTTTTGGAAAGCAACACAATATTAGTAGTTACTCCCAATGTCACCGGAAGGTCTACACCACCTTCATTCACAGAAGTGGTCAGCTGGGATTTCACCACAAGATTCTGAGGAAATGTTTTTACCCCCTCGATATACGAAAGGCTTGATTTCACAGATCCGCCCAGGCCTACATTCGCAAGAACATCATTAAAGCTCTTTTGATTCCCGTCAAAAACTTTGTTCACTTTAATCGCTACTGCGGTAGAGTCATTGTTTTGAGCCTCAATATCAAAAACCTCGATCACAGATTCCGAAAAGTTATCTTTTACAGATTTTGTAATCGCATCGTTTTTAGGGGATGATACTTTGACGTCTGAAGTTTTAACCCAAATCTTTTTGGCTACATTGTCACGGTGAAAAGAAATGATCTTATTCTCATAATTCATTCCTTTGTTCAGTCCCGCCTCATTCACCTGCATCGGCACCTGAGACAGCTTATTGACTACCAGAAACTGACGCCCCATCAAACTGTCCTGAATCTCAAAATAAACATCCGTTTTTACCTGAATTGTATTGAAAAGTCCTTTCTTATAAGTTCCTTTCTTGATCAGGTCTTCAATTTTTTTGGTCTTCTTTGATGATGAAACCTCAGTCTTATCAGTTTTGTCTTTGTTGACTTTTACTGTATCTTTTTTCTGAGCCATTGCCATTGGTGAAGCTATAGCCAGTCCTAAATACAGCGCCAGTCTGTAATTCTTCATTAAAATAGTCCGATTCATTCCAAATAGTAAATATCTTAGTTTCAGCTGGCAAAGCTATAGGTAAAGAAATAATAAGGGGTATTGTTAGGGAGTGAGCGGTTGGTTTTCGGGAGTGAATGGATTTTTATTTTCACGTTAATAATGGTAAAAAACATACAAAATACTCACCATCTACAGATATATTTAGAGAATTAACCCTAAAATATTCATAAATTTGTTTCAAATAGTCAATTCCGAACTTCTCTCCCTGAACAGCCTCTGTTTTAGGCTGCCAGGTATTCTTTACAATAATCCCGTCCTCACCCACTATAATGATGATTTCCAAAGGCTGATCAATGGTTGCAATATTGTGTTTAATCGCATTTTCCGTAACAACCTGAAGGGATAGATAAGGGATTTTCTTCTCTAAACTTTCTTCATGACTGATGATCAGTTCAAAATTCAGCTCTTCATCAAACCGGCTTTTCAGAAGCTCCATATATTTCTGGATAAAACTGATTTCCTGTGAAACCGGAACAATATTCTCTTTCGGAGGTACAATCAGGTATCGGTAGATCTTAGAAAGATTCATTGTGAATTTCTGAGCGTTATCTTTATTGATTCCAATCAGCATATACAGTGAATTCAGGGAGTTGAAAAGAAAATGAGGATTGATGTTATTCTTAAGCTGCTGCAGCTGATTGATCACTTCAGCTTTGTACATTTTCTCATTCTCTATCAGCAGCAGGTTCTTTTCAGACTGTATTTTTTCTTTCTCTTTATACGCAATATTAGCCGATCTCTGGAAGAGAATAAAAACCGTTACAATAAGAAACAGAGCTGCCATGAAAATATAGATGGTATAGGTTCTTACCTTGTACACATTTTCATCAATAATAAAGTTGACATGATTTACAACGGTATATCCATCGAAATTCTCTGTTTTTAGCGGTTTTATAAATCGTGTCACCTCAACCCCCAAGTACTCAGAAATTGCAGTTCCTTGTGTATATCCTGTCTGTGACCTGCTGCACAGGGTATCTTTAGATTTAATATCTGTAAACTCCGCAATATTTTTTCCAAGGTATTTCTTTTCCGGATGGGTAATACAGATCCCTTCTTTGGTAAAGACATACGCATAGGTATTGGAGTTTTTATCTACATTGATGAAATATTGGTGAAGATCATCAAGACTTACGGAAGACCCATAATACAGCATATTTTTATTGGGCATCATCAGAGAATCATAGCTCATCCAGTACAAACTATCTCTATGATTAATCAGAAGATCTTTAAAATATCCGGAACCATTGTTCCTAAGGGTAACCGATTTTTCTCTGTTCTCATTATTTTTGAAAATATCAGACAGAGGGTTGTTGGTCTCAGATTTTCCGGTAATATTACTGTCATAGTAATACCAGCTGTACGCCAGCAGATTCCGTTTTTTGTTAAGATCGTTTAAAACTGAAGAATAGTCTTTATAGTTTTTCAGACCGTCTTTGCGAATCAGAGCCCGAAGCAGATACTGATAATCTTCAATATTTCTGAATTCTTTTTCTATCGATTCATATTTACGGAAGAAGGTTCTTCGTGCAAAATCTTCAGTATTTTTCCGGCTGTCACGGGTAATCAAAAAGCTTAAAACAGCAAATGCCACCACAGCGATCAGACAGACGGACAGGGCGGTAATATAAACGGATTTTTGAGTTAGGGCGTGCTTAAAATTCAATTTCTTCTACATTCTTATTTCTCCAAAAAGTATATCAGAGGATTTTAACTTCTCGGAGCGTCTCTTCTACAGATAACTTATTAATTTGCAAAAATATAACAAAGTTTTCAGTACCAAAAAGTGAATTATTTATATCTTGAAATTTCTGGCTGAAAGGGTTATTTTTCAGATAAAACAGATGCTTTCAAGGACCTGTTTTCAAGAAAAAACTCAATATGGCAGTTTTAGTTATTCAGTTTTTGTAAGACTTAATCCATAAGTTTTCAGACTGAGAAAAATGAATTGGCTTATAACTTAGAAATAAAACAGCGCTTTTTTCATTTTAGTTTTTTCAGATCCGGAAAGTAGAAAAGCGGTAAACAGAAGTCTTAAAATTAGTTAATATCACCGTCGACCAGAAGATTCAGCATTTTATGTTTTGAAAATTAATTATCTTCGCCTACAAATCTTATTTGAAAATGAAGAAGATCATCTCCGGGATATCTATTTTTTGCTCTATTGTTATCTCCGCTCAGGAGACTGCAATCCAGTTCCAGGAACTGCCATTCAAGGATATTATAGCCAAAGCTAAAAAGGAAAAGAAACTGGTTTTCATTGATGCTTATGCGGCATGGTGTGGTCCGTGCAAAATGATGGAGAAAAATGTTTTTACACAGAAGTCCGTAAGTGATTATTACAACACCAACTTCGTCAATGCAAGATTTGACATGGAAAAAGGGGAAGGCAGAGACATCGCTGCTAAGTATGGCGTTCGTTCCTATCCTACTTATCTTTTCCTGAACGGTGAAGGAGAGCTTGTGTCCCAAAACACCGGTTATATGGAGGGAAGCCTCTTTGTAGCAATGGCACAGGATATTAATTCGCCCGGAAATAAAAAAGGATCTCTTAAAGAAAGGTTTGCCAGCGGAGAAAAAGATCCTGAATTCCTGATCAACATTATGAAACTCAATTCCAATACCGATTATGAGTTCGCTAAAAAAGCTTCTGAAAGGTATTTTGAGAATAAAAAGAAAACCGAAGAAATCACTAAGGATGAAATTGGTCTCCTACTCTATTTCATAAAATCGTCTGAAGATAACAACTATAATGTCTTTACGGCCAGAAAAGCGGAAATCATTAAGTTTTTACCTGAGGAAACTTATAATGAATTTAATGCCCAGCTTAGATTGGCAAAAGTAGTGGAACAGTCTATTGATGATAAAAACAAAAAGATCAATGACGACTATTTCATGAAAACAGCCGAGCCATTGGTAGGAAAGCAGGCAGCTATGACAAAGCTCAATCAAACCAAGCTCAGCTATTATGAACAAAATGCCAATTTCCCTGAATATGAAAAAGCGGCTTTAGAATATTATAAAAATGCGGATGCGTTTGATCCTAATGAACTTTTAAGAGCAGCATGGGTGTTTGTGGATCATGTAAAAACGCCTGCATCACTAAAGAAAGCTACAGAATGGGCAGAAAAATCTGTCATGAGAGGTGAAACTTCGGAAAACACTTATATCCTTGCCAAACTTTACTACCTAACCGGCAATAAGGAAACAGCAAAAAATTATGCAGAAATGTCTAGGAATATGGCATTACAGACGAATAAAGATTCTAAACTAGCAGACGAATTATTAAAGCAGATAAAATAAACATTGATGAAATATAGAGTATTAGCAGGAGTTTTGGCTTTTCTGGCATCAGGATCTATGCATGCGCAGGAACAGGAACAAAGTAATGAGAAAAGTTTATATGTAAAGGGGAATGCTCTTTTTTTACCAATAGGTATTTTAAATGCTGGTGTAGAAAAACAAATAAGCTCTAAATATACATTGCAGGGAGATGTTTTTATCTCACCATGGAAATCTTTTGCAGGACATGAATTACAAATCTATTCTCTTTCTGTAGAAGGTAGATATTATTTTAAAGAAGCCTTTAAACATTGGTATGTAGGTGTTAACATTGGTGTTTCAGCTTATAATCTCAGCAAATGGAATTATTGGAATAATGACTCCTTTGAAAACTGGAATGGAGAAATTCTCGTGAACTCCAATCTTTATCAAAAAGGCTATTCCATTACATTCGGAATCACGGGGGGGTATCAATTTCAGTTATCTGAACGTCTGAATCTTGACATTTATGCTACTGTAGGATCTTCTCAGGGATATTATAAAGGCTACGACCGTACAACAGGGAGACGTTATGATCCAGTAGAGAAATTTAATAAAAGTGGTGAAATTATTCCTTACAGAGGAGGTATCATGATTTCTTATAAACTTAAATAATACCATGAAGCCATTCGGAAAAAATCATATTATCATTTCAGTGATCACTTTTGTGATCCTTTTTTTAATGAATTATCTGGGAAACGATCTTCCGGATAAAATACAGAGAGCCCTATTGACTGCCTTTGCAGGCGTTGTAGGACTTACTATTGGACTTTTTATACTCAATAAGGGCAAAGATGATAAAAATCCGCCCCAAAATTTTGATTAAACACTTAAAATTAAAACTTGAAGCTGGAAATTATTTTAATGAAAGGGCACAAAGAATAGACCTTTTAAAGGAGTAAAACAAATGTAAATGCATTTCAGATAAACTCCTTCCAGCTTCAAACCTAATACATCAGAATGTTTTATTCCAGGTTAACATTCATTAATCTTCATAAACCACATATCTGGTTCTGATTTTTTCAAAGTTTTCCAGATCTTTTTTCCATGAAGCTTTGATCTCCGGAATTGATTTCCCCGCGATGATCTGCTTTCTGAAATCATCCGTTCCGGATAAGGTATCAAACCACAAGTTTTTCAGGAAAAAATCCTGTTGAGGGTTTTTATAATTCTTATAAGCTTTAATCACCCATTCAAGATTCAGTTCTCTTAAATCATTAGGATAATTAGACAAATTTTCCCCATAGCATAATTTCCCATTCAGGAAAGGATCTTTAGCCCCATAACTTGGCTTAGGAGTAAACTGATAAGGCAGATTCTCCGTCCATGGAGAGCCATATATCTGGAAAGGCAGCTCTGTACCTCTTCCTACCGAAACCTGAGTCCCTTCGAAAAAACATAGGCTTGGATATAAATTGATTGCTTTATCATTAGGTAAATTGGGAGAAGGTTTATCCAACATCGGATAACGCTGTTTTTTATGATAGTTTTTCATGGGAACCAGCGTATATTTTGCCTGAACCCCATTTTTCAGCCATTTTTCACCGTTTACCATCTTTCCATATTCTCCAATGGTCAGTCCGTATACCACCGGAACCTCGTGCATCCCTACAAAGCTTGTCCACTTTTTTCTCAGTACCGGACCATCAGTGTAGCCATCATGTGGATTAGGGCGATCCAGTACCATTACTTCAACATTATTTTCAGCACCTGCTTCCATCAGATAGGTCAGTGTAGAAATATAAGTGTAAAACCTTACTCCTACATCCTGAATATCGAAAACCACCATATCAATCCCGGCCAGTTGTTCCGGCTTTGGCTTCTTATTGCTTGCATATAAAGAAACGATCGGAATTCCTGTCTTTACATCTACTCCGTTTTTTACTTTGGCACCAGCATCAGCATCTCCCCTGAAGCCATGTTCCGGGGCAAAAATAGCTTTGATCTTTATTCCGTTCTTTACTAAGAAATCTACCAAATGCGTTCTGTCACTCATCAAACCAGTCTGGTTGGTAACCACCCCAATTGTTTTATCTTTCAATAATGGAAGATAGACCTCGGGTTGATCTGCTCCGGTTTTAAAATCCGGTTGAACTTGAGTTTGAGAATAATATTGGTTGAATACTCCTAAAAAAATTAGGCAAATCAGAAGTAAATTTTTAATTTTGAAATCTAAATTCATAAGCTTGAAATTTCCTTTATATTTCTCTAGAAAAATAGCATTTTCCAAAGATAACAAAAATAACCTTTCAAGGGTTATCATCTTCATTGGCAGGCTTTCTGTAGCTTTGGGGATCATTGTATCCTTAATTACCGTAGCCACCGGTTTTGGTTCTAAAAAAGCTATCAAAGAGAGGCTGGCAGATTTCAGCGGGCATATCACCGTAAGATCTACCCGTTCAAATTCCTCCTATAATACGTCCGTACTTGATAATCAGGGACTGAATATTAACAAGATAAAGGAACTTCCGGATGTAGAAAATGTACAGAAGTATGTAACTGTTACAGGGGTCATGCGTAATGAGCATAATTTTGCAGGAATTATTTTTAAGGGAATCGGAAAAGATTTTGACAGCTTAAGATTTAAAAAATTCCTTATTGCTGGGACCACTCCAAAGGTTACAGAAACAGGCTTCAACAATAATGTCACTATTTCCCAAAAAATAGCCAATGACCTGCATCTCAAACTGAATGACAGTATTGTCACTGTATTTTTAAAAGCTGATCAGAAACCGCTATACCGTAAATTCAGAATTATTGGGATCTATAAAACAGATATTAAGCTTATCGATGATCAGTTTATCATTGGCGGAATCAATCATGCGAGAAAAATTCAGGATATGAAACCTGATGAAATTGGAGGTATAGATATTTTTCTGAAAAATGTAAATGATATTGACAAAGATTTTCCTGAAATAGAAAAACTGATCGGTTACAAAAATTATGCGGAAAAGGCCACTGAAAAGTTTCCTCAGATCACAGACTGGATCAGTATTTTTGATACCAATATTGCTTTGATCATCATCATTATGCTCATTGTAGTAGTCATCAACATTATTATGGTTCTTCTGATTCTTATTATCGAGAGAACCAACTCTATCGGTTTACTTAAAACATTAGGGGCAAGCAATTCACAGATAAGGGCTACTTTCATCAATTATACCCTGATCATTATGATTCCGGGACTTCTGTATGGAAATGCTATCGGATTGGGGCTGATTCTGATCCAGAAATTCTTTGGTGTTATCAAACTGAACCCTGAAAATTATTATGTAAGTACTGTTCCTGTAGATCTTAACCCTATTGCTATTATATCTATTTCCGTAGGAATTCTGATTATTTCAGGGCTAGCTTTAATCATTCCTAGTTATCTGATCAGTAAGATTTCTCCGGTAAAGGCAATCAAATACAATTAATCATTAAAACTTATGATTGACAGCATGCAGCCTGCTGTTTTTCATTTATTTTCAATATTGTTCGAAGTATAGATAACTTTAAAAGCGCTATCTTTGCACCGCTTATAAAACATTTATGAAATACGCAAAAAATATTCTTGAAACGATAGGTAATACACCGCTTGTAAAACTTAACAACGTATTAGGAGAAGACTTTCCAGCCTTAGTTTTAGCAAAAGTAGAAACATTCAACCCAGGAAATTCCGTAAAGGACAGAATGGCCCTTAAAATGATTGAAGATGCTGAAAAAGACGGCAGACTAAAACCAGGGGGAACCATCATCGAAGGAACTTCCGGAAATACAGGAATGGGATTGGCACTGGCTGCCATCATCAAAGGCTACAAATGTATTTTTGTAACCAATTCCAAGCAATCAAAAGAAAAATGTGATATTCTTCGTGCTGTAGGAGCAGAAGTTATTGTTTGTCCTACAGATGTAAAACCTACCGATCCACGTTCGTATTATTCAGTTTCCAAAAGACTGGCAAAAGAAACCGAAAACGGTTGGTACGTCAACCAATATGATAATCTTTCTAACAGAGCGGCTCACTATGAGTCTACCGCTCCTGAAATCTGGGAACAGACTGAAGGAAAGCTTACTCACTTTGTAGTAGGAGCAGGAACAGGAGGTACCATTACAGGATGCGGAACTTTCTTCAAAGAAAAGAATCCGGATATTAAAGTAATAGGTGTAGACACTTATGGTTCTATCCTGAAAGAATTCCACGAAACAGGGGAACTTCACTATGATCATGCCTATACTTACATTACAGAAGGAATCGGGGAAGACATTATTCCTGAGAACTACGATATGTCTGTTATCGATCATTTTGAGAAAGTAACAGATAAAGATGGAGCTATCTATGCAAGAAAACTGGCTAAAGAAGAAGGGATATTCTGTGGATATTCTGCAGGAAGTGCAATCGCTTCATTGGTTCAGATGAAAGACCAGTTCACAAAAGATGACGTTATTGTAGTTTTACTTCATGACCATGGCTCAAGATATGTAGGAAAAATCTACAATGATGAGTGGATGAAGGAAATGGGTTGGCTGGAGTAAGCAAAAAGCTAAATTGTAAAAAGGCTGATTGGCCAATTTAATCATACAAAAAACGGAGCACTATTCTGCTCCGTTTTTTTATTGTTGGTTGATATTGTCTTTTAAAGTTTTCTTTAGCAATGAATATTCTTTTTCACTCATTGATTTTTTGGGGAACATATAGCTGTATTTTCCTTCCAGAGAGATGAAATCCTGATTACTGTCAAACAGATCAAAATCTTTCCATTCACTGGTTTCTTTTTCTCCGTCGATATTGATCGTAAAAAAGTTCTGGTCAAATCTGATTTCGTAAACCTTACATTTTTCCAGTACGTTCAGATAATGGCTGACCTGTTTTTTCCATCTTGAAACCTTATTGACACTCACAGACAAAAAAACAGCACATAGCAGGAATATAAAACTCAGAAAGTATAAAATCCCTTTACTGTCTTTACTCAAACTGTCTTTGAAAAGGAATACAATCACCAAAATAACAGCTGCGGCAATAGTTGTTATCGTCTTGCTTTTAGTTGTTGGTGAAAAAAGCAGGCTGCCCTGATTACCACTAAAATAAATATCCTCAAAAATCTTTCTGTGCGGTTTTAATGTAATCACCTTTTCTTCACTCATAATAATGACTTGCTTTAAAAAGCTACAAAACTACATTAAATATCCTCATATTGATCACTTATTGCAGAAAGTTTATTCATCAGCTCCCGGTTTCTTTTGTTTAAAGCATCCAGTTTTTTCAGCATATTATAAATAACTTCCAGGCCGGGAAGATTGATTTCAAGATCATAATGCCAGTTGGCAAATTTTTCCAGATCCGGTAGATCTTCATACATCAGATAGTGAATATTATTTTCAATCTGAATATTCAACAGTCCGTAATCTACAAGATCATCAAAAAAAGTGATTTCTATATTATAAATTTTTACGAGTTCTTCCCGTGATATTCTTTCACTCATAGCTTAGGAATTTTTTAGTTGTTCGAAAAGTTCTTTCTGCTTTTCTGTAAGATTAGTAGGCAGTTTCACTTCATAAGTCACAAAAAGATCTCCGGACTCCCCTTCTTTTTTGTATACAGGAAATCCTTTTCCTTTCAATCTTACGGTAAGCCCTGTCTGGGTCTCCGGTTTTACTTTAAGGCTGACGCTTCCATCCAGGGTATTTACTTTTACCTCACCTCCTAAAACAGCGGTATACAAATCGATCTTAACTTTAGTTTTCAGATCGTCACCTACCCTTTCGAAGTCCGGATCAATAGGAATATTGAAGGTAATATACAGATCTCCGCTAGGGCCTCCGTTGACACCTGGATTCCCATGTCCTTTCAATTTGATCTGTTGTCCGTCATAGACTCCTGCCGGAATAGTAATTCTCACCTTTTTCCCATTGATGTCGAAGGTTTGCGGGTGAGTTTTGGCGGCATCTCTTAAATTTAAACTCAATTCTGCCTGTATATCCTGTCCTTTGAACTTTCCTGAGGCTCTTCCTCTTGAACTTTTGCCAAAGCTGCCTCCTTCTCCGCCGAACATGCTCTGAAAGAAATCTGAAAAATCCTCACCCTCGCCAAAATCAGCGCCGGAGAAACCTCCTCTATTATTATAATTTTGCTGTTGTTGGTATTGTCGCTGCTGTTGCTGGGCTTTTTCATATTCTTCACCATGTCTCCAGTGTTCTCCGTATTTATCATACTTCGCACGGTTTTCCGGGTTGCTGAGCACTTCATTGGCTTCGTTCAGCTCTTTGAATTTCTTTTCAGCTTCTTTATCATCAGGGTTCAGATCAGGATGATGTTTTCTGGCCAGTTTTCGATAGGCCTTTTTGATGTCATCCTGTGTTGCGTTCTTATCTACTCCTAAAATTTTATAGTAATCTATATAAGCCATAGAAACGATGTTTACCCAAATTTATGAAATTTAGGTCTGAATATTGTATAACAAAATGTTAAAAATAAACCTATCTTTGATAAAAAAGCACCACATGAACGAGGTCTTAAAGAACTATTCCGGGATTCTATTTTTATTACTCGGAATTACTATTGGAAGCATCATAGGAATTGTAGCTCCGGATTTTGTAGAATATATCAAGCCTTTGGGTGATATTTTCCTGAACCTTCTTTTTGTGAGTGTTGTCCCTCTTGTATTTTTTGCGGTATCCAATTCTATTGCCTCATTGGAGCAACAGTCTAAATTTGGAAGGATCATTCTTGTGATGGCCCTTACCTTTTTATTCTTTATTCTTACTGCCGCTGTCTTTACGATCTGTGCAGTGTATCTTTTCCCGGTTTCCGGAGTTTCGGGAAGTTCTCAGATCATGAACGAGGCAGCAGATAACGAAACCTGGGGCAACAGAATCGTAAGTTTCTTTACGGTTGGTGAATTTACAGAGCTTTTTTCAAGAAGAAATATGCTGGCACTCTTAGTATTTGCTTTCCTTACAGGGTTTGCTGCCAGAAAAACGGGAGAACAGGGACAGCCTTTCAGGGCTTTCATTGCTTCGGGGTATGAAGTCATGAAAGAATTGCTTTTATTGATCATGAAGTTGGCACCCATTGGTTTGGGAGCTTATTTTGCTTATCAGGTGGCTACATTGGGACCACAGCTTTTTGGATTTTATGCTAAGCCTTTAGGTTTATATTATATTGCAGGAATTGTTTACTTTCTGCTGTTCTTTTCTATTTATGCTTTTATGGCTAATGGGCAGAAAGGGGTTAAAATTTTCTGGACCAACGCAATCTACCCTACTCTTACAGCGATAAGTACCTGCAGCAGTTTTGCGACAATGCCGGCAAATTTACAGGCTGCATCTAAGATCGGGATTCCCAATTCGATTGCCAATCTGGTGATTCCTATTGGTACAACTCTGCATAAAAACGGGTCTTCCATGTCTTCCATTATTAAAATCTATGTAGCATTTTTAATTATTGGTAAAGACTTTTTTGATCCGGCCAATTTACTTTTAGCTTTAGGAATTACTGTTTTTGTAAGTATTGTTGCGGGAGGTATTCCCAATGGTGGATATATCGGTGAAATGCTGATGATCTCGGTGTACAAATTACCTCAGGAAGCCATTCCTGCTGTCATGATTATCGGGACTTTGGTAGACCCTTTGGCAACGGTTCTGAATGCAGTGGGAGACGTTGTTGCTGCTATGTTTGTCAGCCGGTTTGTGAAGGTCTCCTCTTAAATTAGTTTAAAACACCATGAACTCATTTTTTAAAAACATTGGTTTATACGACAGCCTTAGTCTTAAAATCAGTATCCACAAGGAAGAGCTGATTCATAGATTGTCGAAAATCACTTACGAAACCAATTCCACTTTTATATCGCTGATCAGAGATTCTACTATTCCCACAAGGTTTGAATACCGTGGAATGATCCGTGAAAACAACTTTATCCTTAAAAGAAGAAGACGTTTTTTTGATATTAATATGAATTACCCTTTAATGAAAGGAAAGCTATCCGATGATCACGATGAAACCTCTGTTTTTATAGAATTTATTCCGTCTTTCTTTCAGATTTTCACTTTGGTATTACTCGTATTTTTCTCGTTATTACTAATAATCAATATAGAAAATAAAGACCTGAATTTCTTAATCATTGTGATCCCGGCCATTATTATCATCAGCCAATATTTTGTTTTAAAGAGGGAGATCAGAAAAGGAACATATGACTTTGAAAGAGAATTAACATATATTGCTCAAAAGCCTACCACATCTTCTTTTTGAGGATAGTAAGTCTCTTTACTCACTCCGTTTTACAGGTTCCAGATGTTCGTATTCCTCAGGAGTGAAAAGCCTGTAATGTACCTTGAAGGTTTTACCTAATGGAGTTTCTAATGAAAAACCGCCAGGTCCGAAGCCATCCACCACATCGAGTGTAAAATGGGAATATTTCCAGTATTCAAAAAGGTCCCGGTCTATCCAGAACTCATATCCGCTAATGGTGCCGATCATGGCATCATTCATCCGGGGAAAAAAGCCTCCTTTTTCAAAGCATTGCGGCTGTGTTCCCTCACAACATCCTCCAGCCTGATAAAACATCAATGGGCCGTATTGGTCTTCAAGCTTCTGAATGACTTCAAGTGCATTTTCCGTTGCTGAAAGTCTTGCTATTTTTGTTTCCATTTTGTTGATAAGACTATTATTTTTTATAAAAGATCCCGGTAAAATAAACTTTACCGGGATCAGTAACATCAATATTTAATTTGAGCCTGCAATATCCAATACGATTCTGCCATCAATCTGTCCTTTTTTCATTTTATCGAAGACATCATTTATATCTTCTAATTTGGCAGCGGTTACTGTAGCTTTTACAAGACCTTCATTAGCAAAATCAAGGGCTTCCTGAAGATCTTTTCGGGTTCCTACAATAGATCCTCTGACAGTAATTCTTTTTAAAACCGTTTCGAAAATCGGAAGTTCAAATGATCCTGGAGGAAGTCCGTTAAGAGCAATCGTTCCTTTTCTTCTCAAAACATCTATTCCCTGTTTGAATGCTATTGGTGATACTGCTGTGATCAACGCACCATGCATTCCGCCTACTTCCTTATGCAGATATTCGCCGGGGTCTGTATTTTTTGCATTAACAACCAGATCCGCTCCCAGTTTTTTGGCTAAATCAAGCTTGTCATCTGCTACATCAATAGCTGCAACATGCATTCCCATGGCTTTCGCATACTGAACGGCTACATGACCCAATCCTCCGATTCCTGATATAGCTACCCACTCTCCAGGTTTGGTTTCTGTTTCTTTTAAACCTTTATATACTGTTACCCCTGCACATAAAATAGGCGCAATTTCCAAAAAGTTGACATCAGATTTCAGATGTCCCACATATCTTGAATCCGCAATTACATATTCTGCAAAACCTCCATCTACACTATAACCTCCGTTTTTCTGGGCTTCGCAAAGGGTTTCCCATCCTGTTATACAATAATCACAGCATCCGCAGGCACTGTACAACCATGGAACTCCTACGGCATCTCCTTCTTTTACAAAAGCTTCGGGTCCGCAAGCGACTACGATACCTACTCCTTCGTGCCCCGGGATAAGAGGCATTTTGGGTTTGGCAGGCCAGTCACCGTCTACAGCATGTAAATCTGTATGACAAACACCGCAGGCAATGACCTTTACAAGGACTTCATATCTTCCGGGTTCTCTTACAGGTACTTCTTCAATTTTCAGAGGCTGTCCGTAGCCTTGAACTACCGCAGCTTTCATTGTTTTTGGAATCATATTTTATTTTTTTGATAGAGTTGATCAGGGTTATTTTATTTTTAAGTAATCGTATGTTCTCCTGATTTTGTCAATTTGACTTTTATGATCATAAAGTTTTTGGTATCAGACCATAACAGGATATAATGGTTTATATTTTCCTGCGTGAGGGATAGTAAGGGCGGCGAGGAACGAGCCGGTGCGCAATGTAATGAAGCACCGAAACGAAGTGCAGCCCTGAATAGCCCGACCGTATGCCCTGGATAAAGCCAAGGCAATCGGGCACGTCCTAAAATTAATATTAAAAGAAACCTAATTTGTTCTTATTGTAAGAAATAAGCATATTTTTGGTCTGACGGTAATGATCAAGCATCATTTTATGGTTTTCTCTTCCGATACCGGACTGCTTGTAGCCTCCGAAAGGCGCTCCTGCCGGATAGGAATGGTATTGATTGACCCAAACTCTTCCCGCCTCGATCTGACGTGGGATATTATACAACTGATGGGCATCTCTGGTCCATACTCCTGCCCCAAGTCCATAGATGGTATCATTGGCTATTTTCACCGCTTCTTCTTCATCTTTAAAGGTGGTAAAAGCAAGGACAGGTCCAAAGATCTCTTCCTGGAAAATTCTCATTCTGTTATTTCCTTTGAAAATGGTTGGCTGAATGTAGAATCCTTCTTCAAGATCTTCTCCTAAATGATTCACATCTCCTCCTACCAATACTTCTGCTCCTTCTTCTTTGCCTAATTGGATATAGGAAAGTATTTTATCTTTCTGAATCTGTGAAGCCTGCGCTCCCATCATTACGGTTTTGTCCAATGGATTTCCAACTTTAATCGCTTTTACTCTTTCGATAACTCTTTCGATAAAAGCATCTGCAATGCCTTCCTGCACCAGTAATCTTGAAGGACATGTACAAATCTCTCCCTGATTGAGGGCAAAAAGAACTGCTCCTTCAATCGCTTTATCTAAAAATTCATCATCGGCATCCATCACTGAATTGAAGAAAACGTTGGGTGATTTCCCTCCTAATTCCAAAGTCACAGGAATGATATTTTCTGTAGCATATTGCATCACTAAACGTCCTGTCGCTGTAGATCCTGTAAATGCCGCTTTAGCGACTTTAGGATTGGTAACCAACGCTCTTCCCAGCTCTGCTCCGAATCCGTTGACAATATTAATCACTCCTGCCGGTAAAAGATCACCGATCAGCTCCATTAATACCATAATAGAAACCGGAGTACTTTCTGCAGGTTTCAAAACGACACAGTTTCCTGCGGCCAATGCCGGAGCCAGTTTCCATACTGCCATTAATATCGGGAAGTTCCATGGGATAATCTGTGCGATCACTCCAAGAGGTTCGTGTACAATCAGTGATACGGTATCTTTGTCCAGTTCATTATGTGACCCTTCTTCTGCACGGATCACAGACGCAAAGTACCTGAAATGGTCAATAGCTAAAGGTAAATCTGCTGCCAGCGTTTCTCTCACTGCTTTACCATTGTCGATGGTTTCTACAGTCGCCAGGTATTCCAGGTTCTGCTCTATTCTGTCTGCGATTTTATTAAGAATGATACTTCTTTCTGTGGAAGACGTATTTTTCCAGGTTTGAAAGGCTTTTTCTGCCGCATCTACAGCCAGCTCCAGATCTTCTTTGGAGGAATGGGCTACCTGGGTGAAGGTTTTACCATCCACCGGAGATACTACGTCAAAATACTGCCCTTTAACGGGAGGTGTAAATTTTCCGTCAATATAATTGTCATATTTGCTTTTGAACTCTGGTCGTTGTAAAAGAGTTGCTGATTTTGGTTCTGTAAGAGTGCTCATATCAGTATTGTTTTAATTTTTCAATACGACCAAATTACAGGTCCGGAGAAAAAAAGCATAGCACAATCGTATAAAAAAAGTGCAGAATCATACACAGATTCAATTTTATAATTTTATTAACAACAACATTCTTTCATTTTTTTTATATTTGAGTTACCTCTACTCCAAATAATTTCAGAAATGAGCAATAACAACAAGATTTTATTAAATACTCCCGAATTACACAAGGAAAACCAGCTATTGAGTCTTGTTGAAAACCAGACAAAATTCAATCTCAATAACTGTGAATTCAGTATTTATGAAACTCATAAGGCGGCTTTTGGGGTAAAACTTCATTTTGAAAATATTGCCTTTACGGCTATGCTAAGGGGTAAAAAACATATGAAACTGGATCATAAGACCGGTTATTTCGATTATTTTCCAGGGGAAAGTATTCTGGTTGCCCCGGGCGAAACCATGGTTATTGATTTTCCGGAAGCGGACGATACTCCTACGCAATGTATTTCTCTAAGCCTTAATCCTGAATTCATAGAAAATTCTCTGAATTATCTCAACTATAGTCTTCCTAAGGTAGACGAGGCATCACAATGGAACATTCAGCTGGATGAATATTTTCTTTTTAATAATCAGGCATTGGCTTCTGCCACCAATAATATCATGAGAATTGCTATGGATGATAATTCTCAAAAAGACATCATGGCTGATTTTGCCCTGAAAGAACTTCTGATCAGGCTCATGCAAACCCAGGCAAGAAGCATGGTGGAAAAAAATATTGTAAAAAACAGGTCAAGAATTGGCTTTGTAGTAGATTATATCAAAAGGAATCTCCATCAGAAGCTCTCTATAGACAGTATTGCCAAATTAGCCTATGTAAGCAAATCTAATTTCTTTAAAATGTTTAAAGACGAGTTTGGAACTTCTCCCAACGATTTCATTCTTCAGGAAAGAATCAACAGGGCTAAGGAATTATTGGCAAGCCAGAACAGCATTAAGGAAACCGCTTTCCAAACAGGATTTTCAGATACCAATTATTTTACAAGGGTATTTAAGCAGCTTGTAGGGGTTACTCCGAAAAGCTATCAGAACAGAGCCATCTATTCTGAATAATTTCTCACAACAGTTTATGTGTACTGATTTATATTAATTGCAAAAAAATCCCCTGAAGCAGAACTTCAGGGGTATTTTTATTTTAATAATGACTAGTAATAACCATCATTTTGTTTGATATTCGGGTTAGCCGACATTTCCTTGATTGGAATAGGCAACGTATATCTATAATCTCCATTCGGAAGGTTCTCAACAGCAATAACGTCATCAGTAGCGTTTCTATCCATTGATACGTTTGCCGCTACAGCAAGTCTCTTCAAGTCTAGGTAACGGTGACCTTCAAGTGCTAATTCAACCCTACGCTCTTTCAGGATATCCGCATAAGCTACCTGAGTATTAGAATAAGCAGGAGTAACTGCTGCATTCTGGAAGTTTCTTGCTTCCCTTACTTTCTGGATCAGGTCATGGGCTGCTGAAAGATTTCCAGCTGCCACTTCAGCTTCAGCTAAAATGAAATACATTTCTGATAATCTGAAAACTTTTACATCATTTCTTGTAGATGCACTTATCTTTCCAGGATATTTATCGATAACCAATGCATCAGCTCTCGTATTACCTGCTGTTGCAGAAGCATAATTAGCCTTAGCGTCAGATGTAGGATCTACATAAGCATATTTTCTAATATCCCCTGGGGTATTCTTGAATATGTTATATAAATTTCTTCCCCAGAACCACATGGGTGACCCCTTAATAGTAGAGTTATTCGTATTCCACTTATTACCGATAGCACCTCCTGCTCCTAATGGTAGTCTGTTCAGAGAGAATATTACTTCTCCATTATCAGAATCTGCCCACATTCTTCTATATGGATTGAAAGAACCACCTACAATACCATTTCCATTAGCATCATTGATTCCTCCATAGAATGCAATATTCCATTTATCAGTAGTCTTTGGCTCTGTATATTCTCCTGATTGGAATATAGTACCATCAGCTTCAGTAAGAGGAACTGCTGCATTTCCTCCTGTTATTGGAGCTCCAAGCGTAAGAGATAAACCAGAATTATCAATTACCAATTTTGCATATTGTTTAGCCAAAGCAGTCTCACCTCTGTAAAGGTTAAAACGAGCTGTAACGGCATTTACAAAGTTCTTATCAGCAAAATATCTTCTTTGGCTGGTAGAAGTCCCTAAGATACCTCTTGCATAGTCTAGATCTGCATTGATAAACTCATATACATCCTGATTTTTAACTCTTGGCAATTGTGCATCTGTAGAAGGAACATCTTTCAAAAGGATAACACCTAATTCGTTAGGGTTTTTCATGTCCTTAGAGAAATATGCCTCTAATTGTACATAGCAATAAGCTCTGATAGCTCTTGCCTGCGCAAGGATCTCTTTGTATTCTTGTTTTTCTTTATCATTAGAAGGTGTAATATTTTTTGCTCCTTCCAATAATCTGTTGACTCTGTTAATAACTCTATAGTTATTTAACCAGATTCCATCACTTCCAGCTGTTCCCACAGTTCCTCCTGTTATAACAGAACTTGCAGGATCAAGGAAAAATCTGTGTAAAGAATATTCCTGACCTCCACTACCGGAACCAGGTTTTACTTCATCTGTAAATACGGCTGTAAAATAGATCTCGTCCATTGGATCTAACTGTCCATATACAGAACCATTTAAAACTTCTCTTAAGTTAGCGACATTGGTATACAGGTCTTTTTCTTGTAATTCCCCCGCCTGTTTAATATCAAGTGCATCCTGGCAGCTGTTTAAAGTAAATGCTGCAGATGATAAAGTTGCTACAATTAATACTGTATTTATTATTCTTTTCATAATTCTTCTCTATTAAAAATCAACATTTAAACCTACCGATACAGTTTTTGGGTTCGGATAGACATTTAGTGAATACGAAGTAATTGGTTCCGGGTCAAATCCTTTCCATTTTGTCCATGTATAAAGGTTTTCTGCCTGAACAAATACTTTAATACCTTTTACAGGTAGTTTACCTAACTGCTCTTTGGTAAAGTTATATCCTACGGAAACATTCTTAAGTCTGATAAAATCTGATCTGCGTAAGAATCTGTCTGAAGAACCTAAGCTTAAGTTTTTCGCTCCTAATGAAGGTACATCAGTATTTCTGTTGTCAGGAGTCCATGCATTTAGCAAGTCCGCAGAAAGGTTTCTGTTGGCTACTGCATTCGGATCCATTAACCAAGAATTTAAGTTATCATAGATCCATCCTCCTTGTTGGAAAGAGAATAAGGTATCCAAGAACCAACCTTTGTGCTGGAAGTTGAATCCAAAACCTCCTGTGAATTTAGCATAGCGGGATTTCCCTGTCAGTCTTCTGTCTCCTGAAGTAGGAGCTTCAGTTACATTTCCGTTTCTATCAAGAAACTGTAGGTTACCATTATCCGGATTTACTCCGATGTATGGATATAACTGATACTGACCAGCCGGCCCTCCGATTGCATTTACCACATCACCAGCAAGGTTTTCACTGCCCATTGATACGATTTTGTTCGAGTTATAAGCTGCGTTGGCGAAGATTGATAATTTTGTATCTGCAGTTTTGATCGCATTATATCTGATCAACCCTTCAATACCTTTGTTATCAAGAACACCGTCATTTCCTCTGATTGAATAAGCCCCTGTAACAGATGATTTCTGAAGGTCATTGAACATTCTTGTTGTTCTCTTCTGATAATAATCAACGCTACCTTCGATCAAACCTTTATAATTAAAGTCTAAACCAATGTTAGTTTGTTTTACCTGTTCCCACTTCAAATAAGGATTTGATAAGTTAACAAAATTATATCCTAGCAGGTTTTGATATCCTGAAACACCAGTATAAAGATCAAGAAAATTGTTTGGAAGTAAAGCTAATGGGTTTTGGTTATCAGAAGCAATTCCTAAGTTCTGGTTACCCGTAGTACCAATGGAAGCTCTTAACTTCAATAATCTGAATCCTGAATCAGCCATGAAGTTTTCTTTGTCGATATTCCATCTACCTGCGATAGACCAGAAAGTCTCCCATCTGTTGGTAGGAAGGAAACGGTAAGAACCATCTCTTCTTACAACTCCACTTACTCCATATTTGTCTTTGTAATCATAGTCTAAAGTTCCAAAGTAAGCCAATGTACCAGCTGTTACTTTAGAAGCACTTACTGAAGGTCTGTAGAAGTTCGGAGTATCCGGGTTAAAAGGAATATACCCTGTACCTGCTCCAAATTCCCATTGTAGTGGGTTCAGACCGTTTTGTCTTTGGAAAGTTGAGCTTACATGAGCTTTGATATAGTCCATATAGGCTGCTGCACTAATGGTGTGATCTCCAAAAGACTTATTGAATGTAATATTCGTGATACTGTTGAATGTCAGGTCCTGTGTTGAGGTAAAATCTTCATTTCCTCCATATCTGGATCCGTCACTATTGGCAACACTGATAGAAAGGTAACCTAGAGGTGATCTGGCAAAGGTTCTGTTATATTCTTTGTACTCGATACCTGTTCTGTTTCCAACACTTAGATAATCTGTAATTTTATAATTTACATTGGCATTCGCAGAAATACTTAATTCTGTAAATCTGTTTCTGATTCCACCATTAACATTATCCTGAAGGATCCACTGTCTGTTGTTTGTAGCATCATTTCCAATAGCATTATATAGATCTCTTCCGTTAGCATAAGGTGATGGTCCTATATACGGTCTTGAAAGGATACCTCCAAATAGTGGGTTTTGAAGAGTATTGTTGGCAATACCTGCATTGGTTTCATCATCAAGCTGATTTCTTTTAGAATATCCTAAACCGATGATAGAACCAAAAGTTAATTTTCCGTTTTTAGATTTACCATTAAGGTTATTTCTTAATGTAAATCTTTTGAAATCTGTAGATTTCACAGTACCTTCACTGTCTACATATCCCAAAGAAAAAAAGTTGTTAATATTTTCTCCACCTCCGGTGATGGCAAGGTTATGCTGCTGAGAAATACCGACTTGAGTAAATACTTTGTTCCAGTCAGTATCTGTTCCCCAGTTATTGATTTGATCCTGCGTTAAGGTATTTCCTAACCCAGCTTTTAAAGTCTTCTGAAGCTGTAATAACTGTTGAGCATTTGATGCATTGTATTTATTTTCAGGGATCTTACTGAAAGAAGTTAAGGCATCATAAGAAACCTTTAATCCGGAATTGAATTTACCTCCTTTTGTTGTAATCACAACAACTCCATTTGCAGCTCTGTTACCATAGATTGCCGTTGCCTGGGCATCTTTCAGGATACTGAACGTATCAATATCATAAGAGTTCAGGTTTCTAAACTGAGAACCTGAAGTAATAACCCCATCTACAACGTATAAAGGGTCTGTAGAACCGTTAAGGGAACTTGTACCTCTGATCAGGATGTTGAATTTCCCTGAACCCGGAGAACCTGAAGCAGAGTTCACTACAATACCGGGAGCTGTACCCTGAATTGAATTCAGTACCGAAATATTCGGTCTGTTTTCCAAAGTTTCAGAACCTACCGTTACTGAAGAGGTTGTCGTTTTAGCTTTTGTAGCAGTTTTGCTATATCCCAAAACAACTACTTCCTCAATCTTAGTTTCCTTGTCCTTACCGTTCTTAGATTCTTTCTCTTGAGCAAATACAGCTTGTCCTGTAAAAAACAGAACCCCAGCTGTCAAAACACGCAGTTTCACATTCATATTAACAAATTTTAATATATTGAAGTGACAAATATGTTAATAAATATCAACAACATCAATTTGTTAAAGCCTTAAAACCGCCTACCAGAACAGGAATATCCTCATCAATCTCGGAGAAACAATAAAGAAATAATTCAATTACTTTTAAAATTTTAGCAAAAAACAAAGCATTTTAAACATTAAGAGAATTTTAACAAAAATTAAAATTAAAATCAAAATCCTTCATTTCTCTAAGTACAGTAAAAAAAATAAACCACAATAAAGCATATAAGCGAAAAAAATAAAACTAATTAAGACAAAATTTCAAGTAAAATAAGAGAAAATTAAGGGTAGTTTTTCTTAATTTAAGCTAAAAATAACCTGATAAAAAACAGGAAGGCTTTATTAAAAGGCTATATTTTGAATTTGAAATTAAAAATTTGTTAACATAATTGATTTAAATCACCTGATCATCGAAAGCTGTTTTGTGAAATTTTAGCATAGGCTTATCCTTTTTTTCTTCTTACTACAATCAGGTTAAAAAAATAAAGCATTTCAGAATTTGAAATGCTTTTTATACTTTTTATGTACGGAATATTATTTTTGAAATGCGTAATATCTGGCGCCCATCAAAACAGGATTATCCGATTCTACAGAGACCAATCCAAAACCTTTATAGTCTGTATTGACGGATTCTGTAAGCTGTTTTCTATGAAGTTTTTCATAAGTGCTAAAATCTACTGCGGTACGGTTCTTCAGGTTTTCAAACAAATTCCATTTTTCCACTACTTTTTTCCAATTCGCGGAAACCTTCCCGGCAAAAACTTTTGATTTTGAACCACTTCCATATCCTAAAAACCCTATTTCGGTTCCGGATAATTCTTCATTTTCGTTAAAAGAAGTCTGAAGAGCAGAAAGCAGGGCCATAAAAATAGAAGCCGTATACATATTTCCTATTTCGGAAGAAGCTCTTTGAGATTTCTCAATTTTATCGTTGATGAACTGGATGTATTCTTCAGATTTGGCAACAGCCTTCTGTTCTTCAAGAGTTCCATAGGAAAGTTCGTTCTCCAAACTGTAGATTTCTGTGAAGACTCTTTTCCCGTGAAAGGCATAAGGAAGATGGAAAATAAGATATTTCCAGTCTTTATAAGGCTTATCGGTTCCTGTAATTTCTTTATAATGATGATATGCTTCTCTGATTCTGTCCTGATAACACTGATTGGAATACTGCCCGTCAAAAACAGGTTCATCTGTAAAAATTTCAATGCTGTCCGGGAAATTCTCAGGAGCGTTGAGAAGATCCTCTTTTTTATAATGACGTCTCGGCTTAAAAAAGTCAAAAACACTTTCTGTAGCGACTCCCCAGTTATTTTCAATTTCCATCAGATCAGGTTTCGAAGATACCAAAACAGCAACGGCGCCTCCACCTTGTGTATATTCTCCTGAAGAGGCCAATTCATATTTTGCATAATCACTGGCAATCACCACTGCTTTTTTATCAGGGTTTGACCTTACGAAATCTAATGAATTGTGAAGGGCATCTACAGCCCCGATACATGCAAAAGTCATGTCTACCACATCACAGTTTCTGAAAACTCTTTCTCCGAATTCTGCTTCCAATACTTTCTCAACCATCTGCATGGCATAAGAAGCGGTTGGTTTTGCAGCATCCAACGCACTTTCCGTTCCCAGATAAATTCTCGAAATTTCTTTAGGGTTGATGTCATAATCTTTAATCAGTTTCAATAATGCTTCTGCTGCAAAGGTAGCAGCATCTTCATGCACATCAGGGAATCCCATTTTATGAAGTCCTAGCCCCTTCTCCAATTTTGCCGGTTCTATGCCTCTTTTTTCCGCTAAATCTTTAATTTCCAAATACAAAGAAGGCACGTAATAGCTTGCCGCTTCAATTCCAAAACTCATAATTTTTTAAATTTTAAACGAATTTATGAAAGATTATGCAAAAAACACCCGTAAAAAATACTGATTTTTGTACTATTGTTAAAAATCAAATTAAAAATCGGTACAACAGTACGATCTAATATTATGGCCTTTGAAATTGATTACTTAATAGGAAGTTTAGATACTTATTTCCGGCAGGATGAAATGAATGTTTTATTCTTTTATGCAAAAGACATTGATCTTGAACTCACCCAAAAACTGAATTATCTTCTGGATAAGAAAACATCCTATATGATACATCATAATATGAATACTTCAGGTTTAGACAACGATGAACCTTTACCTGCCTACTATAATACTGATGACATGGAAGCTGTGATCCGGTTTATCTCAACTCAGCTTATTCCGGCTATGGAAAAGGAAACGGTAAACATGGACGAAAAATATGGTGACAATATGAGTAGTTTAATTGATCTCATCAACAATTATTCCAGTGACTCTTCAGGTTTTATGCTGCATGTTGCTCATGATTATGTTCCATATGAAATGAGCTACTACATTGATAAGGCCAATGAAATGAAAGATCTGCTTCAGGAGTCTCTGAATTTAAAAACACCGATAATCGTTAGCTATGCGGATTAATAAGTGATGATCATTACATAAAACTAGACATTCACCAATAAAAAAGCCGGCAATAGGTACCGGCTTTTCTCTTGCTATTTTTACTTAAAATTATCGATTTGTTTGTTGATAGCATCAATCTGCTTGTTGATGCTTGCTGCATTTTGTGGATTTTGTTTCAGCAGTTCCATTTTCTTGCTTAATCCTTCTTTCAGCGTCTGAACAACCATCATTTTAGCCTGTGGATTATTGCCCATCTGATTTTTGGCATAACCTAATGTCTTCATCATACTTTCCACTGCTTTTAAGTTATCTGAACTCATAATCCAGTTGTATCCTTCTTCTGCCGTTTTCCCTAATTCCGGATTCTGGAATTTCACAAATGGATAGAATACGGTAAGCGGAGCAATATACTGCATTTGGGAGGTTACTTTATTTTTAACAACAACCGGAAGGAACAAAGCCAGCAATTCATCTGAAGCTCCGTCCAGATCTATTTTATCAGCCAGTGTATTTACTCTTGACGGATCAATTGTAAGAAGTGCATTCAAAGAATTTGCTTTTACTGCATTTGAAACTGCATTGACTCCTTTTTCATAAATCGGAAGGTATTTTTTATCTTTTGTTTTGGTTAAAGCAGCGATAGCAGCAGCCTGAGTCAATGTTTTCGGATCATTTACCGCTAATTTTTCAACATCAGCTCCCAAAGCTTTCATCTGATCCGGATTGCTAAGATCCATTAGTTCCAAAGCTTTTATTCTTACCCTGAAGAAAGGATCTTTAATTGCTGCAGCCAATAATTTTATAGCAGCTGGATTTTTCCCCACCTGATCTTTGATTCCTGTTAAAGCATTATATCTGCTTTTAAATTCTTTGGAGTTGGTAAACTGCATCAGATTCTGCTCAGGAGTTTTTGTGTCCGTTATATCAGCCAGCAAAACTCCATCGGCATTGATGTTCAGGAGATCAGGAGCTTTTGAAACATCAAAACTGAACGTATTCTTGGCTTCTGCATTCACCCAGACATTATATCTTTTAGGTTTTCCATTATCATAGACATCGATAGCCAAAGGAAATTCGAATGGCTGCTCCTGAGTCTGATTGATGGTCACGGTAACCTGCTTCTTTACCGGTTCAAAGGCGGAAGAATAATTGATCTTCGGGTTTCCGCTTCCGAAATACCATTGATTGAAGAACCAGTTCAGATCTTTACCTGAAACTTTTTCAAAAGACAGTCTCAGCTGATGAGCTTCTGCATTTTGGTATTCATTGGTTTTCAGGTAATCATTCATTCCGGCGAAGAATGCATCATCACCCAGATAATTTCTCAGCATATTCAGAATTCCGCCTCCTTTCTGATAGGTTACCAGATCGAAAACATCTTCACGGGAATCATAATTGAATCTTACCAGATTTTTCTTAAAGTCACCCGGATTGTGGAGGTACATATTGACATCACTCATCAGATGATAGTCTGCCTGATCTTTTCCATACTTATATTCGTTCCAAAGGTATTCGGAATAGTTGGCAAAAGATTCGTTGACGGTAAGGTTGCTCCAGCTTTCTGCAGTCACCAGATCTCCAAACCAATGGTGAAACAATTCGTGGGCAATAGTATCTTCCCATTTGTTTTCATCAATGAGCTGCCCCGGCTTCTGAAGAATATCACTTCCATGAAGGGTGGCTGTGGTATTTTCCATAGCACCACTCACATAGTTTCTACCAGAAATCTGAGCATATTTCGCCCAAGGGTAATCATAGTTCATTTTTTTAGAGAAAAAATCAATCATCTCCGGAGTATTACCGTAGATCTGCTTCGCATAAGGTTCGTATTCTTTCTCGATATAATAGTCAACCGGAACATTCTTCCATTTGTCTTTTACAATAGCATATTCTCCTACTCCCATAAAGAAAAGATAGGTAGAATGTCTTTTATCCATTACCCAATGATCGGTTCTCTGCCCGTTGGACTCTTTTTGAGAGTTCTTTAATACTCCATTGGAAAGGGTAACGTATTTATCAGGAACGGTCATATAAATTTCCTGAGTTGTTTTTTGATTGGGTTTATCAATCGTAGGAAACCATGCTGAAGATGATTCCGTTTCTCCCTGGGTCCATATCTGTGTAGGGAGATTAGGATCTGTGCCCTGTGCATTGATAAAATAAAGTCCTTTGGCATCATTGATCGCCATACTTCCCTCCTGTTTTACCTCATTAGGACGGGAGGTATATTTGATGTATACCGTGTAATCCTGATTTTTCTGGTACGTTTTATCCAGGGTTATTTTCAGTATATCGTTTTTGTATTCGTATTTTAAAGGAGACTTTTTGCCGTTATTATCAAGCGCTACTTCATGAATCAGCATTGCTTTTGCATCCAGGGTCAGCTCATTGGTAGGATAGAAATAAGGTGAAGCGGTAAGCCATTCTTCTCCGTTCATCTGTTCTTTCTGATAATCGAAGTTTACTTTAAGCTTGGTATGCTTTAGCTCTGTTGTCTTGGTGTGAGTTGCTCTGTAAACTTTTTCTCTTCCTGAAGTTTCTGTCTGTGCTGATACCTGGGCGGAACATAAGATTCCCAATATCGCAATTGATAAAATGGCCTTTCTCATCGGTCTACTTTATTATTTTAGATTTATTTTTTTATTATAATGTCAAAAATGTCATTTACCAGTGTCTCGTAATCTCCGGTTTTCAGCTGCTCTTTTGTTTTGGCAAAAGCTTTTTTCAGTTCACTCTCCGGATTTTCGTCATCTATGATTTCTGCTGAAACCACTCCTTTCAATTGAAGAACAATATTTTTTAAGACTTCAATATCTGCTTTCTCTTCAATATTAATTTTTAAATACTTCATGACTTTTTGTGATCAAAATTTGACTTTAAGTTATAGTTCTCCTTCCCTTTTCTAAGGATAAGAACAGGGAAAGGAATGTCTTTCAAATTTAAGAAACAAATACTAAAGAAGAGCCTACTTAGGGCTTTTATGTGGGAATAATGTAAATAATCCGGTTTTCCGGTTATTTTATACGGAACATCTTCCCGTTTTTATACTGAAACTTCACCTCACAATCGTTTTTGTTATCCATATTGTGAACCTTGAATTTTTTAGGATCAATGCCATTTATTTCGCAAAGCATCGAACTTTCCCAGTCATCATAAAAAAGAGGTTCTCTGAAGGTAAGATTAGGATTCGTTTTCAGTTCATGAAACACATCATATTCCAGACAAATATCTCCACCCTCAATATGATTATCCCTGATTGCTTTATTCAATTTAATGAATAGTTCATTATTAAAATGGCTTGCATAGATCCATGAATCTTTCACCCTGAGATTGGTCACCACCAAAAGGAAGGCTATTACGGCAAAAAAAACGCTGATCATTCTGCTCTGCGCATTCAGTTTCACAGAGAAATAAATAACTCCCGAAATAATCAGCAAGGTATAAAAAAGCCGTATGGCTCCAAGGTTTCTGTTATTGAACCCAAAAAGCGTGGGAATATAGGATGAAAAAAGGAAAATACTCAGGCCTACCAGTATCGCAGCAAAAGAAATCATCCCCAGTTTTTTAAAATATTCTGATTTACTTTTAAAATCATAATTACTAAATGCTTTATACACAACGAAAGGAATCACGACTGATAGCACCCACTCCGGAATATTCATATTTCTGATATTCAGCAAACCTTTATAAATTCCTACAAAAAGATCTTTAACAAAAAGCTTCACGGAAAATATGACAACAAGCATTACTCTTTTCAATTCAAAGATTCTTCCTACCTCGTCTCTCTGGTAAGAGTTCACGAATATATAGGGCTGAATCACCTTTCTGAAGGTAATAATGACCCCCAGCGTAAGCAGCGCAAATAAGACTCTTTTCTTATTTTCTTTGATAAGAAAAAGAGGAAGAAGTACTAAAGGAAGGAATATTTCATAGCTCAATACTGAAGCAATAAAAAGCAGCGCACTTACCATGATCTTTTTCCGGACATAAACATAATAGATACTCAATACAAAGAAAATGGTGGCCAGATTCGAATTGAGCATGATGGAAGTAAACTGAATACTTGTTCCTATGATGGAGCAGCAATACAGCAAAGTAATAAGACTGGCCAGTTCTTTTGAGAGCATCTTTCGTCCCACCCAATATACCGCTATTAATGAAAGCGGAAAAAAGAGGGTTCCTAAAAGATAGGCAGATTCATTATTCTTCGACAGGAAAGATAAAGTACCGGTGATGATACCGGATACCGGCCTCGCTGCCATTATCGTAGAATCCAGAAAAGAATAAATATAACTGAAATAGGAATCAGGAATCACTCGTAACGCATAAACACCTGCCAGATCATCTGTAACGACGGCTTTTTCTTTAAAAACAGACAGACTGATATAAAGACTGTAAACAACGATCAGGATATTTAAAAATACCAGATAATTATTGTTCTGCTTTTTCTCCATATTATTTTTCAAAACTTGTGAATGTGATTCCCACAGGTATCAAAAATAATAGATTTATACCAATAAAAAAAGGTGTTATCAATATAGGGTGCAAAATTAAATCGCTACGGGAGCTTTAATCCCCGGATGTGGATCATAGTTTTCTAAGGTAAAATCTTCGAAATCAAAATCAAAAATATCTTTAACCTCCGGATTCAGTTTCATCACAGGCAAAGGTCTTGTTTCCCTTGAAAGCTGTCTGTTTACCTGTTCAAAGTGATTATTATAGATATGAACATCCCCGAAACTGTGAACATAGTCTCCTACTTCCAGATCGCAAACCTGTGCTACCATCATCAGCAGTAACGCATAGCTCGCAATATTGAAAGGGACTCCCAGAAAAACATCTGCACTTCTCTGATACAGCTGTAGAGACAGTTTTCCGTCTGCTACATAAAACTGGAATAGTGCGTGGCAAGGTGCCAATGCCATGTTAGGAATTTCTGCCACGTTCCATGCAGAGACAATCAACCTTCTGGAATCAGGATTTTTTTTGATCTGATCAATCACATCAGTGATCTGATCTACCACCTTACCATCTGCTCCGTGCCAGCTTCTCCACTGTGCACCATAAACTGGTCCCAGGTCTCCGTTTTCATCAGCCCATTCATCCCAGATGCTTACTCCGTTATCCTTAAGATATTTAATATTGGTATCGCCTTTCAGAAACCAAAGCAATTCATAAATAATGGATTTCAAATGCACTTTTTTGGTCGTTACCAGTGGAAAACCTTTTGACAGATCATATCTCAGCTGATAGCCGAATACACTTCTCGTTCCGGTACCGGTTCTGTCGGTTTTATCAGTTCCGTTATCCAGAATATGTTGTAAAAGGTCCAGGTAATTTTGCATTTTGAAAAGAATTTTATGCCCCAAATTTAGTAAAAACGATCAAAAAAAGCACTCATTTTTATGAATGCTTTTTATGGATGCCATATCCAGATTCTATTAAGCAACTGTATATCTGCTTTATAGCGCTATGATATTTTTTACCAGATATTTTCAATATGCTGATGAACAGTATTGATGGTGAATGATTCGCCTGTCTTTTTACCATACATCATCTTTACCAGTGGTGATTCTGCTGAAACGGTCATGATCTTTTCTTTTTCAGAAACAATTTCTCCTAATGATGCAGAAATATAGAACAGCCCTTTATTGGTTTTTACCAATGCTCCGTTCTGTACTTTTTCTGAAGGATCGGCATTTATTTTTTGTAGAACAGCCTGCTGATTGAGTGTTTCATTAAGCTGTCTCTGCAGATTATTGATTTCCTGCTGAAGCATTTCACGGCCCGTCTCATATTTGTCTCCCATAGAGCTTTTCGTATCGTTATTGGACGCGCGTGTTTCGGCAATGAGATTTTCAAAATACCGGATCTTGTCGGTGATTTTTGTGTTGACAATATTTAATATTTCCTGTTTGTTCATTGTAATATTGTTTTTTTTCATGGTGGGTGGCAGACCACCCCGTCAAAATCTTTGATTTTGACACCCCTCCGCCGGAGGGGAATACAGTACCTTTTAAAAGCCGACGGTTAAGATCTTAGAGCTTAAGCCAGAACTGTAAGGGCTTTACTTTTCATTTTTCAAATACGGCATAGTCTGAAACTTTGAAGCTAAAGTCTTTTCCGGTATTGAAGTCTCTTTTGGTTTTATCAAAAACATTTCTGAATGCTCCTGATAAATGCTCGTCCTCTATGGTAAAGTCAACCGGATCTTTTGACATATTTAAAACGACCAGTACTTCGTCTTTCCCGTTCTTTCTAACGTAGGCCAAAATTTTATCATTGGCTGTTGTATTCAGAAGATAGGTCGTTACATTAGGATCACCGCCTCTTAAAGCCGGATTGGAAGCTTTAAGATCCAATAGTGTTTTATAAAAATCCGCTACCTGATAGGTATTGGTCCATTTGATCACATCTTTTTCAAAGAATTCCAGTCTTTTCATATTCGGAAGTTCCTGGCCGGAATACAATAATGGGACACCATTCCATGTTGCGGAAAATACAGCCATAGGTTTTGTAATCACGCCATATTTTTCATATTCTGTTCCGTTCCACGAGTTTTCATCATGATTGGAGGTAAACCAGGCTCTCATTGAAGCATCTCCGATATTGGAATATTGCACCAACAGGTCTTTCAATTCCTGCAGCGGTTCATTTTTCTTGTAATAATCTGCTGATTTGTGCATCCATTTCCAGGAATAGCTTGCATCAAAAACTTTCCCGTATTCAGGACTTTCCAGTTCGTCAAATTCACCCAGCCAGAAGAGAGGTTTTAGTTTTTCCACTTCCGGGCGGGCCTGCTGCCAGAAGTCGACTTCTACCCATGAAGCAAGGTCGCATCTGAACCCATCGATATCCGTTTCCTGTACCCAGAACTTCATCGCGTCAATCATTGCCTGGCGCATTTCCTGATTTTTATAATCAAGTTCGATAATATCATCCATCCCTGAAGCAATATGGAATTTACCATCCGGATCTTTTAAATAAAATTCAGGATGAGTTTTCGTCCATACATGATCCCAACCGGTATGATTGGCTACCCAGTCAATGATTACTTTGAATCCCAGTCTGTGCGCTTCATTCACCATATCTTTAAAATCCTGCAACGTCCCAAATTCCGGATTGATGGAGGTATAATCTGCCGCAGCATATGGGCTTCCCAGACTTCCTTTTTTATTCTGCTGGGCAATTGGGGTAATCGGCATAAACCAAAGGGTTCTTACTCCCATAGATTTCAGGCGGGGCATTTCTTTGGCAAATGCTTTGAAAGTTCCTTCCTGAGTATATTGTCTGATATTTACTTCATAGATATTGGTGATATGTTTCCATTCTTTTGGCAATTCTGTCATCTTCCTTGTATTTTTTTGAGTGGTACAGGAAACAATTCCCAGACCAATTACAGCTAATAAAATTAATTTTTTCATTAATCTATTTTTAACAAAAGTAAGGATTGTTTTTTCAGGGGGAAAGGGAAAGGGGCGAAAAAGAGGAAAGGTGAAAAGGCGAAGGAAGCGGAGAAAGCTGAGGCAGCGAAGAGGGCGAAGGAGGCTGAGAAGGCAAAGAGACTAGGGAAAACCTAGAAAGTAAAGAGAGCAGGGAAGAATCATAGGGTAAATAGATTCAGGGAAGCTGAGGTAGCTAAGAAAGATAATTATCTGATTTACCAATTAGCTTTCTTCGCCTTCTTTGCTTTATCAGCTCTCTTAGCCATCTTTGCCTCCTCAGCCTTTTTGCCCTTTTGCCTTTTAACCTTTCTCCCTCAATATTTGCTCCAGCCTTTCCAATAAAAAAGCCCCGGATAAAAACCCAGGGCTGATATATTTTATTGACTATCTTTCATCATCATTGTCATCCTCATCATCAAAGACATCGTCATTGTAGTCTTCTTCTTCCTCATCGTCGAAGCTGTCGTCCTCGTCTGAGAAGTTTCCGCCACCGCCAAAGTCATCTTCAAAACCAAATTCTTCATCTAACAGAGGCATTGCTGATTTCTTTTTGCTTCCTCCTGCACTTCCGTTTTTGCTAGGGGCTTTCAAAGGAACGTTTCCGAATCTGTATACCGTAATCGGATAGTTCACTCCTTTCTTTTCGTCGATTATTTCAACAAGCTCACAGAAAAACTCCCAAAGATCAAGAAGTCCATACTGGAATTGGGCTTTGTCCCCTACATTTTCAAAAGCCTCATCAATGTAAACGTCTGACATAATCTCACCATCGCCGTCATCACTCATATCTTCCAATGGGACACTCTTTACGATCGTTCCGTCATTTTCTAACAGATTAAAAGTAGAAAGCTCTTCGCCCTGCAGATTGAATGCACTTTTAATTCCTAAATGTAAGTTCCATAACGATTGCTTTCCCTTTACTTCAATATCACGGAAAATATCCTCTTTCGCATCTAATATTACGCGGATTTTGTAAACCATATCAGTTTCTTAAATTACTTTTTTGCCTTTATAATTATGATAAATCTCTGTTGCAAATATATAATAAATGACATGTGACAAAAAAATATTTCAGGATTTTTTAAAATATTTTTTTTTCTTACATTTTGCCGGAATTATTTACTTTTTTCGAGCATAAAACTGAATTTCGTCCCTTCAAGATAGACACTTTCTACGGTAATGTTTTCGTTGTGAGCTTCAAGGATGTGCTTTACAATCGCCAATCCCAACCCGGAACCGCCTTCTCTTCTGCTTCTGCTGGTTTCCACTCTGTAGAATCTTTCAAAGATTCTTGGCAGAATTTCAGATTTGATTCCCATTCCGTTGTCTATGACTTCAATGAGTACTTTATTTTTAAGAATACTGGTCTTTACAATCACTTTTGCCTCCTGTCTGTTGGCATAGTGGATGGCGTTGGAAATAAGATTGATGAACACCTGTGAAATTTTCTGTTTATCAGCTTCTACAAAAATCTGTGGGTGAAGCGTCTGGATCTGTAATGTAGTATTACGTTTTTCCGCTTCAAGATCAAGGAGGTCAAAAATTTCTTTGATCAGAAGATTGACATCGAATTTGGAAACGGTAAGATTGATTTCTCCGGCTTCGAGTCTATTGATCATATCAAGATCCTTCACAATAGCGATAAGTCTCTCCACAGATATATCAATTCTCTCAAGGTATTTGTCGCGGATGGTAAGGTTGTCTACGCCTCCGTCTCTCAGGGTTTCTACATAGCCCTGGATAGAAAACAGAGGAGTTTTCAGCTCATGGGAAACGTTTCCGATATATTCTTTACGGTAGCTTTCCATTTCCTTCATCGTATCAATTTCTGTGGCTTTCTGCTGATTCAGGTCAGAGAATCTTTCTCCAAGTTCTTTGATGGTGATATTTTCATCGTGATCATGAACAATCTCCTGGGGAAGAATGCCTGAAAGTCCTTTCACCTGTTTTCTTCCATAGTAATTGAACAGAAGTTCCAGGACTACGCAATTGATGATGAAGATCAGGACTATACAAATCAAGAGACCCGTTTTGAACAAAGGGGTCTCGTAATATATATCTTTCAGTGAGTCGAAAACGACCACCAGAAAAAGCATTACCAATGTCAAGAGACAAGAGGCAACGAGGGTAAGTCTGTAAAATTTCAATTTTACACCGTTTTAAGGATTAAACGTAAAGTTAGGATTTTTTAAATGATTAGACAATCAGTTTATAACCAATCCCTTTTAATGTCTGAATGGTATTGATTCCCAATTTTTCTCTTAATCTTCTGATGTGAACATCGATGGTTCTCTCACCCACAATCACATCGTTACCCCATACTTTTTCTAGAATTTCTTCTCTTTTAAAAACTTTTTCAGTATTGGAAGCCAAAAGGTAAAGTAAGTCGAATTCTTTTTTGGGAAGCAGAAACTGCTGTCCGCTTTTGGAAACTCGGAAATTATCTTTATCAATAACAAGGTCACCGATTTCGATCAGTTTGGCATTGTCAGAAACCTGAGAAGTAAGCTGCAGTAATGCATTTACTTTGGAGATCAGAATTTTCGGTTTGATCAGTTTTACGATATAATCATTGGCACCTGCCTGAAAGCCGGCCAACTGGGAAAATTCTTCGCTTCTTGCGGAAAGGAAAACAATAAGTGTTTTTTGAAGTTCTTTCACTTTACGAAGTTCCTGACAGGTTTCAATGCCATCTTTCTCAGGCATCATTACATCTAGAAGGATAAGGTCCGGAACGATTTCCTTTGCTTTATCTATACCTTCATTCCCATTGGTGGCTGTATAGATCTCATAACCTTCTTTTTCTAAATTGTAAGACAGAATCTCTAAAATGTCCAGTTCATCGTCTATTAAAAGAATTTTTTTGCTCATCTTCTAGTTTAAGAATTCCCACAAAAATAGGTATTTTCATTGGTCTTCCTTATTTATGTTATGTTAACTAATTATTAAAAAACTTAATTCTTATTTTAAATTTAAAAATCGATAAAAAAATCGACAAATAAATACATATACACCAAAGATACAAAACAATATCTAAAATAAACAAAAAAAATATAAACAAAAAAAACACATTTCAACAACGAAAAATTAGAGTTATCTATTAATATAAACTTCACAATTAATTAAAATTCTCCTAAAGTTTTCTTAAAAACTTAGCCTTTATTTTGCCCTTGAAAAAGAAGTAAAAGAAGTAAAATGAAAAAACAACTCCACAAGAGCATTGTGCTACTTGCCTTGTTTTCTGCTGGCTATGCTTTTGCACAAAGTCAGATTCTGGAAGGTAGGGTATTGGACGAGAAAGACAACACTCCTATACAAGGTGTAAAGGTAAAAGTAAATGATCAGGAAGTAATGACTGACATTTCCGGATACTACTCTATCAACCTCTCACCAGGTGCTAACTATGTTGTAACAGTAAGTTCCAATGGATACAACAGAAAAGAGATCAGTGAGGTTATCATCAAAAATGAAGGTAATACTCACCTTGACATCGTGTTGGACAAGCCATCTACCAAAGAAAAGGAAATTGAGGGAGTTGTCATCAAATCGAATGCAAGAAAAGAAACCATAGCCTCTACCATCGGTTTGCAGAAGAATGCAGGGGTAGTCTCTCAGGTTATCGGGGTTGAAGCCATCAAAAGAAGTCCGGACAGAAACACCGGTGAGGTTCTGAAAAGAGTTTCCGGGGTGAGTTTATCTGAAGGGAAATATATTGTGGTAAGAGGTTTGTCTGACCGTTATAACCAGGCTATGCTGAACGGTATTCAGCTATCCAGTACGGAGCCTGACAGAAAGACTTTCTCTTTTGACCTTTTTCCTGCCAACGTTATCGAAACTCTTGTCATCAATAAAACCTTTATCCCTGAATACACAGGTGAATGGGGAGGTGGATTGATCCAGGTAAATACTAAAGATATTCCTAATAAAGACTTCTTCAATGTACAGGTAGGTGTAGGAGGAAATACAGCGACTATGGGTCAGGAATTTTTCATCCAGAAAGGTGGAAAGTGGGACTTTTTAGGAATTGATGACGGATACAGAAAGCTTCCTACCAATATGCCTGCAAAAAATGCATTCAGTATTTTGAGTGAAGGTCAGAAAACAGATATTGGTAAAGGATATACAAAGAATCTTGGCTACAACAGCATCGGGTATCCTGAAAACCTTAGCTTACAGCTTGACGGAGGTTTCAACACCAAACTTTTCGGAAAAGATTTAGGCGTAATTGCTGTATTAAACTACAGTAATAACAAAAGAAGAACTGAATCTACCAACCGCTTCTTTACCATCAATGATCAGCTTGCTGATACCAACTTTGATTATTTTACAGAAAAATACAGCAATGATATAGTTCTGGGAGGAATGTTGAATCTTTCTTTAAAGTTCAATAACAACAACAAAATTTCCTTAAAGAATATCATTACCAATAATACGGTGAACCACATGTCCTTCAGAACAGGAAAGGACTTTGAATTTGATCCGATCAACGGAACCAATATTATGGCAAGGGAGATAGGATTTAAAGAAACTACTTTCTATAACTCTACCCTTACCGGTACTCACAAAATAGACGCTCTTGGCGGATTTACGGTGAACTGGTACGGAAGTTTCGGGATCCTTGACCAATATATTCCTTTATTGCAACGTTTACAGTATAACCAATATACAAACCTTCCGGGAAGCCCTTATCTGGCTTTGATTTCCAACGGACTTTCTCAGAAGTCAGGAAGTGTCTTCTACTCTACTCTGAGCGATTATTTATATAATGCAGGTGGGGATATTTCTAAATCTTTTACGCTATTTGGTCAAAAACAAACGATCAAAGGAGGATATTTGTTTCAGGTAAAAGACAGAATATATAACTCAAGACCTTTCTCTGTAAGACTTGAGAAATCCAATGAAGGTCTTCTTTCTCAACCTTTTGAAACGATCTTCAATCCTGGAAACTTCGGAACTGACGGTAAGTTTACCTTTGATGAAATTGCAGGAAACCAATACCGATATATTGCGAATACAATCCTTAATGCCGGTTATATTCAGTTTGACAACAACTTTACTCCTTGGCTAAGAGCCATCTGGGGACTAAGGGTTGAAAACTTTGACCAATTGGTAGGAAGTACAAAAAGAAGTGATGACCGTTTTGTGAACACAAAGGTTACTGACTTTTTACCTGCTGTGAACTTAACCTTTAAGCTGGATCCTAAAATGAATATCCGTGTTGCCGCTTCACAGACGGTTGTAAGACCGGAGTTCAGAGAGGTTTCTCCTTTAGCATATTATGATTTTGATTTAGGGGCTACAGTAATAGGTAACAAATCTATTGAGAGAACAAAAATTACGAATGTCGATCTTCGTTGGGAATTCTACCCAAGAAACGGGGAGATCTTCTCCGTGGCAGGTTTCTATAAGAACTTCAAAAAACCAATCGAATTATACTTCAACCAATCCGGGGTAGGAACAAGTAACACTTTCAACTACCTGAATGTAGATAAAGCTGACGCTTACGGAATTGAGGCTGAATTCAGAAAGAAACTTGACTTCGTTTCTGCACTTAAAAACTTTACATTAGGTGGAAACGTTGCCAGAATCTGGAACAGAGTAACGGATGAAGCGACTAAAATTGACAGACCAATGCAGGGACAGTCTCCTTACACAGTCAATCTAAGTCTTCAGTATGACACTGAAAAATCAGGATGGTCTTCTACGGTACTTTTCAATATGATCGGAAGAAGAATCCTTTATGTAGGAAACGATCAGGTACCTCCAATCTGGGAAGCACCAAGACCTCTTCTGGATTTCCAGGTTGCTAAAAAACTATGGAACAACAAGGGAGAGATCAAGCTGAATGTTTCGGATATTCTGAACCGTCGTGCTAAATTCTACCATGACCTGAACGATAACGGAAAATACGACAAGAAAGATGCTCTTGCGATTGAAAGACTTACAGGAACCAATATCAGTTTAACACTGGGATACAATTTTTAATAATCAATAATCTAATAAAAATAATTTAATTCTTTATAACATGAAAAAGTTCGTTTTATATTCTTTAATGCTTGGCGCTCTAGTATCAACTACCGCTTGTAGAAATATAGAAGAAGATGGCCCAACCATCATTCAAGGTGGAGGTAACGGAAACGGAGAAACTGAAAACCTTATTCTTTCAGGAAAAATCACTTCAAATCTTACCCTTAAAGCTAACAAAGTATATAAGCTGAGAGGATTAGTATATGTAACTAACGGAGCTACTTTAACCATCGAGCCAGGTACTAAAATTGTAGGTGAAGCCGATAAAAACGGGGCTCTGATTATTACCAAGGGTAGTAAAATCATGGCAGAAGGAACTGCTGCCAACCCTATTATCTTCACTTCTGAGAAACCAAGTCCGAAAAGAGGTGACTGGGCAGGTGTTGTAATTTTAGGAAATGCTCCTACCAATGCATCTTTCGGTGGACAAAACGGAGTTGGAGAAATTGAAGGAGGAATCAACAACTCTGAAGGTCTTGGACTTTACGGAGGAAATAATGCTGCTGACAACAGTGGTGTTTTAAAATATGTAAGAATTGAGTACGCAGGATACGCTTTCTTACCGGATAAAGAGATCAACGGTCTTACCTTCGGAGGTGTAGGTAACGGTACTACTGTAGATTATGTAGAGGTTGCTTATGCAAACGATGACAGCTTTGAATGGTTCGGAGGAACGGTAAACTGTTCTCACCTTATCTCTTACAAAGGTCTTGATGATGATTTTGATACGGATAACGGTTTCTCAGGAAATATCCAGTTTGGTATTGCTGTAAGAGATCCTCAGGTAGCTGACGTTTCCGGTTCTAACGCTTTTGAATCTGATAATGACGCGAACGGTTCTTCTTTAACGCCTCAGACATCAGCTACATTCTCAAATATGACCATCATTGGGCCAATCAACTCTTCAGCTCCAGGATCAATCAACCAATTGTTCCAGAATGCTTTACAGATCAGAAGAAACTCTTCAATCTCTGTATTCAACTCTGTATTCACAGGATTTCCGGTTGGTTTATTCATTGATGCAACTAAAGGGGTTCCAACAGACAACAACATCGTTGGTAACAAACTATTCTTTGAAAACAATATTTTAGCAGGAACTACAACTCCTCTGAAATTCGGGCCTTCTACGTCTACTCCAACAACTTATACATTAAATGATCTTACGACATGGTATAATGCTAAAGGAAATACGATCCTTGCTTCTACAGCAGATGTAAAACTTGCCGGTGCCTGGGCTCCTGCAGGAACAACTCCAAACTTTACTCCTTCTGCAGGTTCTCCATTGTTAACAGGTGGAGTGTTTACTAACCCTAAATTAACGAGCTGGTTTACACAAGTGACTTACAGAGGTGCTGTAAAAGATGCTAATGATACATGGTATGCAGGATGGACCAACTTCAATTTATAAGATTTATATAAATATAGTAGTTAGATTTCATTTCAAATCAAAAGCCTTCGGAGATATTTTCCGAAGGCTTTTTTTATATAGTAATGAGTTTTTTACGGAGTTCCGGGATTTTCAATGTGAATAGATGTTAATATGGATTAGGTAAATTCTTTTTCCGGTTATAAAAATGTGGGTTGTATTGTCATGCTTATCTTACCATTTTTAGGTTTTGGCTAAAGCCAATGGAAGATGGCTCATTTATTAAGGCGGGCTAAAGCCCGCCCCTATTGATAACGAAAATTGGTAATAAAAAGAATAGAATATATTGTGGTTTAATAATACACAGCATTCTTTTCCTTTACGGGTAGCTGTACTCTCCCCTAATAATAGTGTCATTCGTGAAAGCATTTGTGACATTTGTGTTTCAATAAACAGAAAAAGCCACCGGAAAACCGATGGCAGTTACAAAAAACAAGTGTATAAAAAATATATACATTCAATTTAATTTCTCCAGAACAGGTTCCCGTCATGCATCAGGGCTTCTATTTTAGAGATTCTGGAAACGGCTTCTGCAGAACATGAAGCATCTGTAAGCACGATGGCTGCTTCGTCTCCTGGTTTAGGCCACTGCTGCTTTCCTTTTTCATCCAATGGTAAGGTGCTTTGAGTGGCAAATTGCAGCGCTCTAGATAATGCATACTCTGTCGCATAACCGTACAGTTCAGCGATCAGATTGGCTTTCTGCAGCATATTTCCTGATCCGAAAGTACTCCAGTAATCCTGCACATTATCATTTCCTATCAGTACGTTGACTCCATATTTCTTCAAAGTCGGGATTGGCATTACTGTTTTTCCAAAAGGGACTGAAGAGGCTATTCCCACTTTTCCTGCAGCCAGTCTTTCTGCGATCTGTTCTGCTTCTTTCGGGTTCAGGTGAGCCAGGGCAAAGGCATGGCTTACAAATGTTTTCCCCTGAAGTTGTGGATTTTCAATGGCTTTATCAATCAGATAATTGATTGTTTTCATTCCGGACTGTCCCACTTCGTGCAGGTGAATATCAATTCCTTTATGATGATCCAGAGCAAGCTGTACGGTAAAGTCCATCACTTTTTCAATGCTTCCGTCAATACTCAGAGGATCCAGTCCGCCAATGAAACTTACGCTTTTCAGCTTTGCTGCTTCCTTCATTAAGGGAGCGGTTTCTGTATAATATACTCCATGTTGTGGAAAGGCCACCGTTTCTACTTTAAAGGAGTCTTTTTTATGGTCAAGAGCCTGTTCAAGATGTTCAAGCGACTTTAATCCTGAGGTAGGGTCAAGATTGAAATGGGTTCTCGAGAAATGAGTTCCGTAATGCTGCTGCAGACTGATCAGCTGCTCTGCTCTTTCTACTGAGGTTTTTAAAAGTTCAGGAATAATCTGCTGCTCATAGGCAATCATATCTTTCACTGTTCTTCTTTTGGGCGAAAGGGCCTGCCAAGGAAGTCCGTATAATGTTTTATCCAAGTGAATATGCATATCTCTGAAGGCAGGAAGCATCAGGTAACCTTTTGCGTCTATGGCATCGGCAGCCGGATCATTGGCTTTTACCGTTTTGATCTTTCCATCTTCAATTTCAATACTGAAAAGGTCTGTTTTCGTTCCGGTTACCTCTTCATTTTCATATTCAAAACCTGTTTCAAGGCGCACATTTTTTAGGGAATATTTTCCTTTTGCAGTTAATTGATAGGGAAATTGCATGATTTAATATTTTAACACTACAAAATTACACTGGCTTTTCATCAAAACCGGTGTATCAATTATGTCTTGTTTTGTACAGATTATTATTCTTTGAATTGTGACGGAGTCATTCCGGTCTGTGCCTTAAAGAATTTTGAAAAGCTGGCATGATCATAAAAGCCCAGGTCATATACAATATCTTTCACTGACATTTCGGAAACTTTTAAAAGGCGTTTTGCTTCCAGTAAAATACGGTCCTGAATAAGGGATGAAGCTGAAGCATTGAGGCTCTTTTTGCAGACAATATTCAGATAATTGGCAGAAATATTCAGTTTATCTGCGTAAAAGGAAACGGATCTTTCTGTTCTAAAATGTTCATCAATCAGATGTAAAAACTTTGAAATGATCGGATTGGAATTGTAAGTTTCAAAATCTTTAAAAGCTCCTTCCACGGTTTTACTCACCAGCAAACCGATCAGCTCGCTTCGTTTCTGGATAAGTTCCCAAAAGACTTTCTCACTATTCAGTTCTTTTTGAATTGCCTGAAATTCATACAAAAATGTCTGAAAAACTTCTTCTGAAAGATTAATAACCGGATGGTTCTGATAATAGGAAGCGGAAAATCTTAGTGACGGCAGAAAGCTTTCGAACCAATCCCGGCTGATCATCAGCTGGTATCCTACTGTTTCTTTTTCGATCACCCATTGGTGCACCTGATCCGGAAAAACAAGGTGAATCTGATGGTCTTTGACCTGATATTCTGTAAAATCTATGGTATGTGAGCCTACCCCGTGCTCAAAAAGATTAATGATAAAAAAATCATGTTTATGGGGATCATCGATGGAACGTGCCCCGTAAAGTTCATTAAACAGCAAATTGCAGCCTTTCAGCTGATTTTCACTAAACTCCTGAATTCCTAAAATAGGAAAATGATCTGTATGATAACTCACGCTACCTGAATTTCTCTTAAAATTAAAAAAATTAATGAGAGAAAAAATTAAAATAGCCACAAAAGAGAAAAATACATCCTTTGTGGCTAAAAAACACTAACTAAATTATATCTCAAAATTTATATATCCTGCTCTGTAACAGGTTGGAGGAACGCAAAGATTTTTTCTTCAATACATCAATACAATTGAATACTACTGATTTTATCCAGCCACTCAATTTGCTAAAAACCTTTCAACTTTCTTCATTTTAAAAACAGTATATCGTTTCTCTCCTTTGCGTTCCCAACCTTCCACAGCATAAGAATGTCTATGATTTCAATATTCTGACAATTTCTTCAAATCCTGATGACTCCGCATGTTGCAGAGGCGTTTTCCCTGCATGATCAGGAATACTGAGGTCTGCACCATTGTCTTTTAAGATCTGAACGATCTTCTGGTATTTCTTCGTTCCGTTTCCGAGAATCACAGCTTCCATCAACGCTGTCCAGCCTAATCTGTTCACATGATTGATCGGGAAATCTTTAGTTTTAACCAAAACTTTTACGGTTTCCACATGTCCCCGTTCACAAGCCGGGATCAAAGCGGTCCCATTATATCTATTGAATATATCGAACCGGGCACCGTTTTCCAGAAACAGCCTAACCAATTCTGTCTGTCCACTCGCTCCTGCGTATAAAAACGGACTGTCCTGCTGATCATCCTGAAGGTTAACATCCGCTTTGTAGGAAACAAGTAATTTTGCCATTTCCGGCTGTTTGTCTATCGTGGCCAAAAGCAATAATGAACGTCCTCTTTTATCCTGAGTATTAACATTCACACCAGTATCCAATGCTGATTTTACAGCTGCAATGTCATTTTTCCTGACCAGATTTATGATATGAGTATCCTGCATCATCTCTTGTTTTGGAAAATCAATCGGTCTTTCTTCACAGGCACTCAGGCTTCCAAATGCTAAAAGAAATACTAATATTTTCATGGGTTTTTCATTTTAAAATTAAAAAACTACATTCCCCTGATGTACCAATGATTTCACCTCTGAAATTCTTGATACCGCTTCTGCGGAACAGCTCGCACCGATCAGTACAAAATCTGCCTGATCTCCCTTCTTCGGCCATTGCTGAGCACCTTTATCATCCAATGGAAGGATATTTCCTGTAGCCAGCTTCAAACTTCTTGACAAATGAAACTCTGTAGAATAGCCATACAATTGTGCCATCAGATTCGCTTTCTGAAGTACACTTCCGGTCCCGAAAGTATTCCAGTGATCTACAATACTGTCGTTTCCTGTCAAAACCGTTACATTATGTTTGTACAATGTTGGAATCGGCATGATAAGCTTTCCGAAAGGAATGGTAGAGACAACACCAATCTGCGCGTCACCTAATTTCTCCGCAATTTCTTCCTGTTTTGCACCTTCCAATTTACCTAATATGAAACAGTGGCTCAAATAGGTTTTTCCTTTTAAGGATGGGTTTTCATTTACTTTTTTAATCAGATATTCCACTGTTTTCAATCCGGAATCTGCCGTTTCATGCAGGTGAATATCAATTCCTTTTTTGTGATCTAAAGCAAGCTGAACGGTAAAATCTACTACTTTTTCGATATTGCCATCTATATTGAAAGGGTCTACTCCACCAATAAAATCAATATCCATTTTTGCCGCTTCTTTCAGATAGGGTGCTGAGTCTGTATAAAACACTCCATGCTGTGGAAATGCTACCAGTTCTGCTCCGAAACCTTTCTTTTTATTTTCTAAAGCTTTCTGAAGATTTTTCAGAGACTGAAGCTTTGAAGTAGGTTCTATATTTACATGACTCCGGGCATAGGAAGTTCCTTTCGACTGCAGCAATTCAATCATCTTTTCTGCTTTGAATGTTGAATTTTTCAGCATTTCAGGAAGTATTTTCTGCTCCAGCTCTATCATTCCTTTGATGCCGCCGGTTCTTTTTCTTACAGCGTGCCATTGGTCTCCGTAAAAGGTTTTATCCAGGTGAATGTGCATATCTTTAAATGCAGGCAGCATCAGAAATCCTTTTGCATCTACCGCTTTAGCATTCGGTTGATTCGGAGTGATCTTTGTAATCTTTCCGTTTTCAATTTCTATATAAAACAGATCTGTTTTGGTTGAAGCTACTTCCCCATCTTCATATTCAAAACCTGTTTCGAGACGCACATTTTTAAGGCTCAGTTTTCCTTTTGCTGAAGTATTTTTCGCTTCAAAAAGAGGTGATGCTGTCATAATATTAGGTATTAAAGTTAATCCCGCCATTGCCAACGCTGAATTTCTGATAAAATCCTTACGGGATATAGTATTCTCTGAAGTCTTCATTTCCAATCTATTTATGACAAAATTAAAAAGAACCGGCTTCAACAAAGTGTACGGTTTATTACAAGATTTGTATAATTTATATTTTCTTTTATCCTGACATCAAAATCCTCATAATATCATAAGCTCTTTATCCATAAATAAAAAGTTTTTCTTTATTTCCCAGCCTATGGCTTATTGGATATAATATCTCTAATAATCCCGGCTCTATCGGCTTTTTATTAAATTTTATATTTGCAAAAAAATATCTATGAAAAGAATACTAAGCATTATTTCGATAAGTGCATCCACAATTGCATTTGCCCAAATAGGGATCAACACAGATCAACCAAAAGCAACACTTGACGTAACCGCTAAAAAGGAAGTTTTAACGATTGACGGGTTATTACCGCCCAGATTAACCCGTGCAGAACTTACAGAAAAGGGAAATACGTTGTATGGAAAGGATCAGGATGGCATCATCATTTATATCAACGATGTTTCAGGAGGAGATAATCAAGGGCAAAGAAAGTATATTGAAAGTAAAGGGCTCTATATTTTCGATGCTGATGAAGGCAATAAAGAAGGACGATGGATGTGCTTACTCTGCTATGGTTATGCCTAGTAATTGAATGCTTTATTCCCCAATATACAAAGAGACTGCCTTTTAAGACAGTCTCTTTGTATTTATTTATTCGAATATTCAAATTTTCTTACCGCTTCCAGCGTCATATCAATTTCTTTTTCCTTGATCGCATCACTGATGAAGTACGTTTCGTATCCGCTTGGCGGAAGATAAACTCCGTTCGTAAGCATCTGATGGAAGAAGTTATTGAACAATGCATGATTGGCTTCCTGCGCCTCATCAAAGTTGGAAACTCTGTTTGTATGAAAGAACACAGACATCATTGAACCTTTTCTGTTGATCTTATGAGCAATTCCTTTTTCATTTAAGATTTTTCCGATCTCCAGATCTAAAGTTTCTGTTGTTTTGCTCAGCCTGTTGAAGAACTCCGGATCATTTTTGATCAGCTGAAGGGTTTTCAATCCTGCTCTCATCGCCAATGGATTTCCACTTAATGTTCCGGCCTGATATACTCCTCCTTTTGGAGCAAGGTGATCCATGATCTCGTTTCTTCCTGCAAAAGCTCCTACCGGAAGTCCGCCCCCGATTACTTTTCCGTAAGTTACCAGGTCTGCTTTCACATTGAAAAGCTCCTGCGCTCCCCCGAATGCTAATCTGAAACCTGTCATTACCTCGTCAAAAATTAATAAAGCTCCGTTTTCATCACAGATCTTTCTCAGGTTTTGTAAGAAATCATTTTCAGGCAATACACAACCCATGTTTCCTGCAACCGGTTCAATGATCACAGCTGCAATCTCTCCCTGATTGTGACGGAATAAATCTTCCACCTGCTCAAAATCGTTATAACGAGCCAATAAAGTATCTTTAGCCGTACCTTCCGTTACTCCCGGAGAGTTTGGATTTCCAAAAGTAGCTGCTCCACTTCCTGCTTTAATCAGGAATGAATCTGAATGCCCGTGGTAGCAACCTTCAAATTTTACAATCTTATCTCTTCCTGTATATCCTCTTGCCAGTCTGATAGCACTCATACAGGCTTCTGTTCCTGAAGATACCATTCTGATCTGGTCGATATTCGGAACGTTTTCAACGATAAACTTAGCGATTTCAGTTTCCAGTTCTGTAGGTGCACCAAAAGAGAATCCTTTTTCTGCCTGGATTTTCAGTTCTTCTAACACTTCTGGGTGGGTATGTCCTAAAATTGCAGGGCCCCATGAATTGATGTAATCGATATACGTATTATCATCGGCATCCGTAAGGTAAGCTCCTTTTGCTGATTTCATGAAAACAGGAACTCCTCCTACAGATTTGAATGCTCTCACAGGAGAATTTACACCTCCCGGAATGTATTTATAGGCTTCATCAAATAAAGCCGAACTTCTTTGGTATTTCATATATAGTGGATTGTTGCTGACAGTTGCGGGTTGGCATTTGACTGTCAACTATAAACTCTCAACAAAAAATTAAATTAGTTTCTTGGTTTTTTATCAATCAGATAAATCAGCTGTCCTGCAGATGGCTGTTGTCCTTCATCCATTCTGTTTTTAGCATATAATTTATGGAGTTTGATCCCGAATTTCTGGGCAATATCATGCATATCTTCGCCTGACGTTGCTTTATAAGTAGCTGTATTTCCTGAAGAGTTTTTGGATTCAAGGAAGACAATATCGTTTTTCTTCAATGTTTCACTTTCCAGTTCATTCCATTTCATCAGTCTGCTTTCGCTTACTTTGAATTTATTGGCAATGAATTTTATGTCTGTATCTTCAGGGATGACAATATATTTCAGACCGTCATTCGGGTGACTTTTGATCAGAATGGAATTCAGAATCTCCGCTTTTGTTTTAATTCTTTCCACTCTTTTCTGCTGCTGGGCATAAGAGGTCTGTTTGTAAGGAACTTCTACAGTAACCGGTTCTTTAGCTTTCTTTCCTGCTTTTGAAGGTTCCAGCTGAGCCATGAAAGTTCTGTCGTCTTTCAGATCCGGATACATTTTTAGAACGGCATACAATACTTCATTAGAATTAGTATTGTCATATTCGTATAATTTATATTTTTCAATCTTGCTGATCAGGATGGAAGCATAACGTGGATTGGTTGCATATCCGGCTTTTTTCAAACCGTAAGCCCAAGCTCTGTAATCCTTCATATCCAGATTAAAAAGATTAGCGTAATATTTTCTGGTGGATAAAAATATGGAGTGGTCTTCATAAGACTGTCTCGGGTCTTCATATACACGGAAGCATTCATTAGGTGCATCATCCGTATGTTTCATTGTTTTACCAGTCCAGTCTTCTTTACATTTGATTCCGAAGTGGTTTTTACCTTCCAGAGCCAGTCTGCTCTGTCCGCCTCCTGTTTCCAGAAGCCCCTGCGCAAGGGTAATAGAAGCCGGAATCTTATATTTTTCCATTTCTTCTACCGCATACTTGGCAAATTTCTGAATATACTGATCTTCGGTTGCCCAAGCCTGGGCAGAAAATTTTGATAAAACTAAAAGGCTTATGGATAGGAAAAGTCTTTTCATGTTTTTCAATTTTACTTATATAATTAAATTTCTATTCTGTTTTTCTAAAAGCAGATTAGCTCCCTCAATTCCCTGCAATCCGCCTGTATGAAAGCACAAAACCCTGCTGTGTTCAGGAAAAAAATCTTCTTCAATCAGTTCCAATACCTTCTGCATCATTTTTCCTGTATAGATCGGTTCCAGAGGAATATCATATTTCTCTTTGAAATCATTGATAAAACGGATATTTTCATCACTTATTTTACCATAACCTCCAAAACTTGAATCTATTAGATCAAAATTCTGTTTCAAAGTTAATTCAAATATTTTATTTTCCAGTGAAGCATCGTCAACAACTTTAAATCCTATAACCTTCTGATTGTCTTCACAAAATTTTGAAATTCCGGCAATGGTTCCTCCAGTTCCAACTGCAGTGCAAAGATAGTCAAAATCTTTTGTTTGTTCATTGAGCATCATTTTCACGCCCATTACCGCTTCTTCATTGGTTCCACCTTCAGGAACTACCAATGCTTCAGGGAACTCGTGCTGAAGGAATTCAGTCAGTTTTTCTTTATGTCTGTATTCTTCACGGGTGACAAATTTCAGGTTCATCCCGTTTCTTTTGGCAAAAAGCAAGGTGGGATTATCACGCCATTTGTGTTCCAGTTCTTCTCCTCGTATAATTCCCAATGTAGGAATACCTGCCAGATTCCCCACCGCAGAAACCGCAGCAATATGATTGGAAAATGCCCCTCCGAAAGTAATGATATAAGGTTTCTCAGGATTTTTCCCCAGGTAATTGTTGACATTATAAAACAGCTTCCAGTATTTGTTTCCTGAAATCTGAGGATGGATAAGGTCTTCTCTCTTTATGAAAAGTTTTATATTTTTCTGAACCGGGATTTCCTGAATGGGAATAGTTTCTGTGGGAAGTTGTAATAGCATTTTAGTGTTTGGGACTATTCATGGGTTATGGAGTACAAAAGTAGTAAAAGATTACGTATTGGATTGGGGTATGGCTATCACAAACCTTTGCAGGAATGTTGTTATTGAATTTTTAACCACAATGGGTGCCAATTTTCACGAATGATTGTGCTGTGAGATTGTGTAATCTGTGATGTTATTTGTGATGTTTGGGTTTCAATTTTTAAGTTTTGGCTAAAGCCAATGGAAGATGCTTTTTTTGGCTGGCCGGGCTAAAGCCCACCCCTATTGATCCAGCCAAGCCAATATTGAAATTTAGTGACAATATCTTGTATCTTGTATCTTGTATCTTGTATCTTGTATCTTGTATCTTTTACAAATATTTCCTAAAGTTCCAGAACTTTCTTTTTCTAAGATAATTCAAATTGTGTTCATTCGCATAGGCTTCCCTTTCGAAAGAGATTCTTTTATAAGCGTGATAGCTGTCTTTCAGTTTGAAGAACCAGTAATAATATTCGATAACATAGAAAATGTAGAAGAAAATAATCAGCATTTCCAACTGCTGTCGTAAATGGATTTTTTCGTGATTGATAAGTATATTATTTTCCTTATCTTCGGGTTTCCTAACGAAGATAAAGGGAAAAAGAGCAATGCCGTTAATTTTTAATTTTTTTAATGGTTTTTGGCATACAATTATCATAGTAACAAATATAAAAAGTTTTTTGACTTACGTTTTAACTTATGGCCCATTATGACATCAAAGAAGGTGAAGACTTTTACTATAATGAACAGGGATACAAAGTTTTTACAGAAAAATTCCATCTGAAAAGAGGATATTGCTGTAAAAGCGGCTGCAGACACTGTCCTTACGGGTACGATAAAAAGACTGATACATTCATTAAAAATGATAAAAAAAATAAATAAAATGAAAAAATATATTTTTATTTTGTTGGCATCTGCTACATTAGGCCTTACTTCCTGTAGTCCTTTTCAGATCCGTTCAGATTATGCTGAAACTGCCAATTTCAACTCTTATAAAACGTATAAAATAAGAATTGATGATCTAAAATTGAATGATATTGATAAAGACAGAGTTCTGAATGAGCTATCAAGACAGCTTCAAACCAAAGGACTTCAATCCGGAGAGAACCCTGATCTTATTGTCAACGTAAAAGCCAACCATAAAAAAGTTACGGATATACAAAGTTCTTCTCCTTACGGAATGTGGGGCTGGGGCGGACCCTTCGGATGGGGTGTCGGTATGAACAGAACATGGACAAGCAATTATAATGAAGGAGCTCTGATCGTTGATCTGATTGACGCAAAAACCAACAAATTGGTTTGGCAAGGTATCGGAAGCGGTATTTCTGTAGATTCTCCAAAATCTAAACAGAGACAGATTCCTGAAATCATGGCGGAGATCATGAAAAATTATCCTCCGCAGAAAAAATAGAATCGATAGCTATTATTATATATAGGCCGGCGCATTTTTTGCGCCGGCTTTTTTATGTTATTGCATTGAAAAAAGTGACAAGAAATGTTAGGAATGATAATTTTATAAGTTTTGGCTAAAGCCAGATGAATGGCCTTCATTGTTTTGAGTGGGCTAAAGCCCACCCCTATTGAATAGCAAATGGAGTCATTATTACCGTTTCGTCTTTTGATTCAACTGCACATCTGTAATATTTGTGATATTCGTGAAACCATTTGTGACATTTGTGGTTAAATAACCAGTTACTCATTATTCATAAAAGCAACATGTATTACATTCAAATTTAATAATAAGGTAATTTTTTATTCATAAAAATGTAGTAATCTTGCTGAAACTTGTATTGATATGAAAAAAATCATCTTATTCTCTGTATTTGCGGGGCTTGCCCATGCTCAGGCACCTGCAGGATACTACAATTCTGCCAACGGGCTCAGCGGAGCTGCATTGAAAACAGCATTAAGCAGCATTATTACCAGCGGACACCAGGACAAAGGGTACAATGGGCTTTGGACCGCTTATAAAACCACCGATATTGACAGGGATTACGAAAATGACGGATCTATCCTTGATATTTATTCTGAGAAACCTGTAGGAGCTGATCCTTATAAGTATATGCCGGGAACCAACCAATGTGGTACGTATTCTGCAGAGGGAGGCTGCTATAACAGGGAACATATTATTCCGCAAAGCCTTTTTAATGAGGCTTCTCCTATGGTTGCCGATATTCATTTTATCAGAGCCACAGACGGTAAAGTAAACGGAATGAGAAGCAATTATCCATTCGGTAAAGTGGGAAGTGCTACGTTTACCTCTAAGAATGGTTCTAAGCTTGGAAATTCTGTTTCTTCAGGATATTCCGGGACGGTTTTTGAGCCGATCGATGAATTTAAAGGGGATGTAGCCCGTATGATTTTTTATTTTGTGACCCGTTATCAGTCTAAGCTTTCTTCGTTTACGTCCGGGAATATGCTGGGAAGTTCTACTTTTCCGGGATTGCAGACCTGGGAGCTGAATGTTCTTCTGGCGTGGCACAATCAGGATCCCGTTTCTCAGGCAGAGATCAAAAGAAATAATGCATCTTATACGTACCAGGGGAACAGAAATCCGTTTATTGATAATCCGAACTATGTCAATCTGATTTGGGGAACATCCAATACAGGAGGTGGTACCACAACTCCTACCAACCCGGGGACCAGCTGTGTCAATGAATCTTTTGAAACCATTCCGGCAAGCAATGCTTCTTATACAACAAGAACCTGGAGCAATGGCGGAATATCCTGGACTGCTACGGATGCCCGAACGGATCAGACGCTTAATAATAAAGCTATTACCATAAGAAACGGTTCTTTAACTTCAGGCAGCTCTGCTAATGGAATCGGTTCTTTAACAGTAACGACTCAGCTGATGTTTTCAGGAAGTAACGGAACTTTTGATGTGAAGGTTAACGGAACGACTGTAGGAACAATTCCATACAGTACTTCTGCAACCACTACAACGATCAGCAACATCAATGTTTCAGGAAATGTAACGGTAAGCCTGGTGAATAATTCAACAAGTAACAGAGTGGCTATTGATGACCTGCAATGGACATGCTATTCAGGGTCTGCATCTAGACAAGCCCAAAGTATTGCTCCGGAAGCTGCGAAAAGTTTCAAAATCTCACCTAACCCTATCACGAATCAGGAGATTTTTGTGAAAGGTGACCTTCAGAATGTAAAGAAAGCTGAGATCTATACGCTTCAGGGGAAAGTTCTGCAGACGGTTGATCAGCCTTTCAGGAATGGAAATTCTATCAAAACACGAAATCTGGGTCAGGGTGTTTATATTCTGAAACTGGATCAGGTTACGATGCAGTTTCTGGTGAAATAATTAAGAAAAATATTTAGTATACATGCTGGTCTTTTTAAAGGCTGGCATTTTTTTATTGTTTTTTTACACGCAAAGGATGAGTGATTCGGAGTGTTATTTCTAGAGAGCTAAGAGGTGCGACTTTATTGCGGATGAAGCTATGTGGCTATATTGCGATATGATGTGGCTATCTGGTAAGTGGTAAGTGGGAAAAAATACTTCCGTTTTATTTTCCAAAATTTTTATCGGTGTAGATTACAAAGTTTTCATTTCGGCGGATCACTTCTTTCATTTTAGCATCAAGTTTATTTTTTTGATAGACTCCTAAGGTCAGGCTATAGAAGTTATCGGTTTTCGCCTTTCCTTTGACCGTACTTTCGCGTTGGTGTTTATCTTTAGATCGGGTTATTTGGCAGGTATAAGACGGAGTATTCCATAGATAGACCAATGCCCCATCAAGAAATAGAGTGTGCTGTTCCGGCTTTGTATTGAATTTCTGCGAGACCAGATTCACCAGTGATAAAAATGCTTTTTCGTCTCCTTTAAAATCTGATACTGCCGTATAGGCAACCAGTGATTTTTCAGCATTTGTCAGTAAATAGAGGTTATCAAATCTGAACGGATCTGAAAAAGTCAGGAATGACTGATCTGTTTCTTTTTTATAGATACTGTATTTAAAACCACATATCTGATCTTTCCCTCCCACCTCATCTATACGTTTTTCTTCACAGGATGCATTCGCAAAAGCTGTTTTGAATGGCTCTGCTTTTGATACCAGATCATCCATATTTTCGTTGAATGTTATTTTCGACAAATTGAATGTACCACAGCTATTGCAAATATATATGGTATTTTGTGCGCTTATATTTGACGATAACAAAAGTATAAAACAGAAAGCGGTTATTTTTTTGAACATATCCATGGTATTAAATATACTGCTTAATTTACGTTAAATTTTTCTTTCCGGAGACATTACAATCTCCATACATTTGATGTTTTTTTCATCGAAGGTGGCTCAGTTCAAAGGAATTCTGTCCAGGTCCGGATAGCCAAATCCATCGAGCAGATCTTTCCATTCTTTATGTTTAAAAACAAACAGATTGCATCGGTATTCATCGGGTTTGTTTTCTATTTGGGTTTCACAGTAATAATATATCTGATCTTTATCTTTCCAGATGGCTACTTCCTGTCTGAACTTATTCTGAGTCGGAATGACTTCATTGTCTTTTACTTCGGAGTCAAAATTTTCACGTACGGTATCAAAAACCGGTTTTGGAAGTGCTTTATTTAAATAGTCAAAAAGAATCTTCTGTTCTTTCCCGGTATAAATATCAACCTGATACATGCCCAGTTCATTATCTTTTTCATTGGCAAGCGGACCGATTTCCTTGTCTACGCTGCCATAGTGCAGAAGCACATTATTGATATTGGTATTGTTTTTACCATCCAGGTCGTTTCCATCCATATGCAATATTTTTGTGGAAGAAAAAGCCAGCCTGTCATTTCCAATTAGCGTAATATCATCAGTATGAACGGTATCTTTTATGGTGACACCCGCTGATTTTAAAATATCATTGATATTTTGCCCCACAGTAAGAGTAGCCAGATTGAAAGGTCCGGTCTGTACATGGTTATGCTCCTCAATAGAATTTGCTGTTTCTTTTTTCCCTTGCCGGCTGCATGAGGCAATTCCTATAGAGATCATGGGGATCAATAGGTACTTCAGATTTTTCATAGCGTCTTAGTGTTTGATTATTCTATTCTCTGGTCAGTTAATGAGCTTTCTTTTCAAAATAAAGCTGCTCTCCCCTGTGGGAAAACAGCTTTTATATTATATTACACTCAATTTGTCTCCTTTTTTCTTCCTTTGAAATAAGAAGTCCAGATACACCTTTTCGTTAGGATTCTTTTTGCTTTTCAACCTTATTATCCCTTCTTTATCGGCTTTATTAAGGATAGAAACAAGCTTCCCATATCCCTGAAACTCCAAATGGAATGTTTCTTCAAATAAAGGTTCCAATTCGTAATCATTGTTCTGTAACATTTTTACAAATTCATTGCTTCTGGCATTCTTTTCATTGGCTCCGTAATAGAGGGTTTCTGCCGTCAAATCTTCTCTTTCTCTGATCAGCTGCAGGAATTTATCTTTGTCTTTGTTTTTAATGATTTCGTATATTTTTTTATACTCGGCAATCACTTCATTATTCAGATTTTTATTTTCTTCGTATTCTTTTTTCAGGTTGACAGAGTTTCTCCATCCCACCAGATCAAAAGGAACATCTGCCTCAAAGGTAGAACGCCATTCATACATTGGCAGCCCTTTCAGCTTCAGAGGTTCTTTGGGCTCATAATGTGCTTCGGCATATCCGGGTTTTCCATATTCGCCTTTCTCAGCGGCCCAGTATTCTTTTTGCTGATCCAGGAAAATACCTTCTTCCCCATTCATTGCAGGATTATAGGTAACCTGTTTAAGGTTCGGGTATGGATAATGGAAAAAAATCAGATTGAGCCCTCCTGCATCCCCGAAAACGTTCTGCCCCAAAGCAGGATACATTCTCACTTTTACTTCGTGGGTTCCACTGGTGAGTAAAAGCGGATTGATCTCATGGGCTCCTATTGCCCCGCCCTGATGTTGCGATGCTTCTCCTTTGAAGTTATACAGTAAGACATCATCTACATAGACTTCAAATTGTAAGCTCTGGCTATGAATATCAATAGAGTTTACCCGTTTTTCGTTAACAAGTCTGTCTTTTTTAATCGGAAATTCGTTGTCTTTTTCGTTATCTGTAATCATTTTTTCTCGTTGCTTCCAAAAGTTTTCGTTTTTTTTAACCTCACTGATTGTTTCCTGGGATATGCCCTTATTGCAAGAAGCCAGCATCAGAAATACACTTAAAAAAAATATTTTTTTCATTATGTTAAATAAAATTTAGGGAGATCATCAATATCCACTTTTAAAAAGGGATCATTTTCATTTCCAAATTTACGGGTCATTTTCATTCCCCGGACCACAATTTCTACTTCAAAGGTAATGATCATCCCTGAAAACCCGATAAACGGTTTTACAAAAAGACCTTTTTTCTCATCGGAATCCAAAGTGAGTTTTGCGGAAAAATAGGCATCAAACTGTCCTGTCACATTAATTTCCATTAGCGGTCTTGCAGAGAATCCTTTGATGACTACGGATGCGCTTACTTTAAGTAATATTTTCAGTCCCAGTTTTGCTCCTAAGTCTAAACTTCCTCCTTTGACTCCTCCGTTCAGCGTATTGACCTCCAATGCTTTGAAATCTACACTAAACTGCCCATAAAATTTGGCTTCTAAAGTAATCCCTCCGTTGGCAAGAGCGAGAGTACCTTGCATACCTGCCACAAAAGCAGCTACAAACGGGTGCATTCTGCTTCCTACTGCCAGCAGATCTATGACAAAATTGGCTCCTACCAGCGGATCTGCTTTAAAGTTCAGGGTTCCCACTGTGGAAACCTGCTTATCATATTTACCACCCCCTCTTTCCAGGTACCAGCTGATGGAAGTGCTTAGTGAAGGTGCTTCCACTTCAAACATAAAAGGAGGTTTTGCCGGGCTCGTCTTTACCGCTCCCCCCAAAGTTTCTTTCACCCGGTCTGCAATTTCTTTGTATCTGATAAAAACACCCAGAACGCTTCTCAGTTTTTCGGCAAACTCACCGCCATATTCCGCTTTCTGTCTTCCGCCATCCCATTCTGCCTGGAGTTTTAACCCAAATTTGGTAAGCATCTCCGGACTGTTTTTTATTCTGGCAGATTCTTTTCCGGAAGCTACAGCTTTGGACTGAGCTTTTCTCATTTCTCTGGTAATCTCTCTCACCTCCTTAGGCTGAGGATTTTGTCTGCTATATTCAGGAAGGTTCCCATGGGTATAGCCAGCAGGATTTGAAAAATTGAAAGAAAACTCCAACGTCCACTTAATATCCGGATAAGCTTTCATCAGAACCGGGGTTCTTCTTTCATTGCTAAAATACCGGCAGCTGTGAACGTGCAGGTGAAACTGATTCGGATTGGTTCCCATAGGCCATAGATAAGCCAATGGAGCAGCATTGAATCTGGATAAATTGGAATATACGCTATAGCTGAAAGAAGGTTTTTCAAAAGTAAGTTTGGAATCTCCCTTGTCTATGGCCTGCCCTACATCTACGACATAGATTTCTTTTTTGTGTTTGTTTTTACTGTCTCTGAAGCAAATTTTAGTATCAAAACCTACCACATCTATGACAAGATCTTTTTTGGTAGAAACTGTGGGTGCCACTACTTCATAACTTATCGTCTCGGCATCGTGTGCATTGAAAACAAAAGAAATATCTACTCTCCTGTTATTTTCATAGGATTTTTCATCCCGGTATTTGATGTTATCCCGACCCATTTTATCGTCGGTAGGGTCTACTTCTCCTTTTCCTACTGAGGTGATTCTTCTCGGGTCAAGTCCACCGTCTGCAAAGAATTTCTTGATGACATCGGCTCTTCTCTGAGACAGGCTTTTATTGTAGTTCTGTTTTCCGATGACACAGGCATAACCGCTTAAGGTAATGGTCGCCCCCTGATGCTCCAAAAGGAATTTCAGAATATTATTAAGTACAGCTTCCCCATCCTTATCCAGAATGGTAGAATCAAATTTATAAAATATAGTCCTCAGGATATGCTCCTGCTCTGCTCTTACCTTCTTCAGTCCATTTCCATTATCAAATACTTTTACCGTTGTATTGTTGGCTTTTCCTTCCTTTACTTCAGTTTCTGTAATTTTGATTACTTCAAATTTACAGGGTTCGTATCTGGTAGCATTCACATCCGGTTTGTATACTTTGGTAGGTGTCTGGTTTTCTATAGGATTGACGTTGGTAGTACTTACCTTGTTCTTTACATTCAGATAAATAGCATGCAGGTTGTCTCCCCGATTATCTTTAATGTATTGATTGGATGCGGTATCTTTTACTTTTATATAAAATTCTTCCACATCCAGGATATGGTTTACTTTCGCCATCCAGGAATAGGTATTGTCTATTTTCAGATTGATTTCACCATCTATTACCTGTACTTTGGTATAAACAAAGATCAGTTGATCATCTCTGAGACTCTGTCTGTTCCAGAGTTCCACAATCATGGTATTCCCGTTGAGACCTTCCGTCATCAGATTGAGATAAACGGTCTGTCCGTATGAAATATATTTGGTCTTTTTGTTGTTCTTAATACTGTCTTTGCTGCCTCTCTGCAGCGTCCATTTGCTACTGATAATTTTAGGTTCGCACCATCCTTTTACATATAGACCTGTAGCATATTTTTTATCTCTTACCCCTGAAAGGCTTGCTTCTACATAATAATGATAGCTTCCACACATTTGTCTGGTCAGCCTAAGTTTGTAACCGGTGGATGACGGCAGCTGGCTGACAATATTCTGTTTGTCATTGCTTTGTCTCATCCAGATCAGCTCTTTCTTTTTATCTTCAGCGGTAGTTCCCGGCAGCCATTCTTCTACCCCAAAGTAGACCCACTGATCCGGCTGTATGGTAATCCTTTGCCCCAAAACACTCATTTTAGGGTAATAAAGGCCCTTTGTGATTTTTATTTTTTTAACGCCTTTTGCCATTTGTTCTCATTTAAATTACACCATCCTCTCCACCGTGAGAAGGCTGCTCGTTGTACATTGATTCGGTATCTACCAAAGGATTGATCTGCTGCTGCACATCTTTGTCTGAATTTTTAAAATTCTGCTGACTGGCTTCAGCTCTCTGGCCATGATCGATAATCTCAATACACGGGGTACCGGCAATGGCACATACCGCTTTACTGTCTTCGAGAATGATGAATCCTCCGTTACTGAGCTGTACTTTTTCGTAAAAATTCTGCCATTCGGTGACCATGATTTTACATGGCGGCGGTGGGCTTCCCTGTTTGGTACAGTTTCCGAAAGTATTTTTCTCGAAGGTAGCGCCTCCTGTTTCCTTCGTGGTGACGATCAGTTTTTTGGAGGCGTCTTTATCGTTGGCGTATTCTTTCTGATGGGTCAGTACTTTGAGCTTATCCGGAGCCTGCCCGAACTGACATTTGCACGTCGCTCCCTGTACTACAATATGTTTTTCTGCCATGGTTACTGTTCTTTGTTTGAAACTACGATTCTGCTCAGATACTGATTTCCGAATTCCAGACGGACAAAGTTGGTATTCATTTTGAAAGTGACCACTGTGAGAGCACTTGATGAGTTAGCATCGGTATCTACAGTTGTCTGATAAAGCTGTGCGTTATATCTTGCGAATTTCTTTTTACATTCTGTAGGTGAACTCTCATTGAACACCAGCCCATAGGGTAATCCGCCTACTTTTTGATCATCATAATACTGTAGGGCATAGTATTCCTGACCGTCATTCATTCTGGTGTAGATCAGATTAAAGACCTCATCAATATCCCAACTTGAATATTTTCCGTTTTTACAGTCTCCACATTCGATCTCTCTTGGCTGTATCTGTAAAAGCTTTGTAATCGCATCGGAAGAAGTCGGCAATGAGATGAATTCTTTTTTGCTGAACAGAGCCTGCAGCTTTCCGGAAGTCGTTTTCTTTATTGAATTTCTAGCCTGAATATCGGCTATCGCAGCTTCTGCCTGTGCTTCTGCTGCTGCAACGTCTGCCGCATCTACCGCTACCATAGCATCTGAGGTAGCAGAAGTTTTTGATTCTTTATAGTGTAAAAGAAACTCCTGAATTTCTTTTTCAACTTTTCCTGTAGATCTGGTAAGTTTGGTATCTACCTCTTTCTTTGACAAACGGTCAGGAACAACTGTCTCAAGGAAGATCGTCACTTTTGTATTCTTTTTGGAGATTTTATTAAAGGTGACATTCCAGTTGGCCTGCTCAATAAACTGTTTAGGTTTTGCTCCTTTTTTCAAAGCCAGCTCCAGATAAGGATTGCTGCTCCCGGCATCATATTTCAGGTTATAAAGGTCTACGGTTGTAGAGAAGCTTTCACCACCTGCCGCTGCCGCTTTAGGTTCGTCTTTGGTAAATTTATTTTCGAACTTAAAAATAATATTTTCTAATGTTTCTATATTTTTCGGCACTGTAAACTCCACTTTCTGCCCGAAAGACAGACTGAAGCATATGATAAAAACCAATGTGGCGATTTTATTATTTAATTTAAATTTCATTTTGTTTTGTTTTTTTTTTATTCTGAAACAGCAGCAATCACTACTGATATTTTCTTTTCTTCCTGCAGCATCATACTGCATTCAAGATATAGAGATTCCGGGAGTTGCGTTGTCCCGTTCAGGTAATATTGTATTCTGAAATTTCCCTGGTCATTCATCACCGGGTGGTCTTCAATGATCATCGGAAATGGGGATCTGCTGATGAAGTCATATGCACTTCTTTCATCATGTAACTTCCCCTCACCTTCAATATTGACGAGGTCAGCTTCATTTTTCAACGGATCAATTTCCATCTTTATGTGGTAAACAGGTTCTATCGGATTATTTACCACCGGAAAGTTTTCTGTTCTTTCTATCTGATATTCTGCTCCAAAGCTTTGATAAACTCCCAGAAATAATGTTCGGATGAAGTAATCATTTTTAAGGTAAAGATCAATGACATCCGGATCATCCAGTACTTTTTCGATCTTCTCACAATATTGATCTACAACGTCGCCTTCAAATTCTTTATAGACTTCTTCTTTAACGCCCGGCCACCTTTTTTTAAAAACCGACAGATTCTCTACAGCATTGAATTTTCCATATTCATCTGTACTGATCTGTAAAGGGTATAAAACTTTAGAGGTTTTGTAAGCAAGGGTATCTGCGATTTCATTGACTTCTTCTTCGTTCAGGTACAGGTGAGAAACTCTGTCTACCTCAAAGAAATGCAGATTATTTTCGCTTTTTACCCAACGTACGGAAGCTTCATATTTCAGTTCGTTCTTATGATCACCATTTTCCATTGTAATGACCACGCCATATTTACAGAACGAATGACCCGGTTGAAAAACCAGACGGTTTCCTCGCCCCAATCTTACAAGTCTGCCAGGATCTGTTACCGCTGTTCTCGGAAGGAAAAGTTCCTGCTGTCCGGTAATATCGATCAGAATCATGTCCTTTACAGCACAAAGGTTATTATGAAATAATTTTAAAGAATCTGAATCTAAACCGTAAAGTGCAGCAATGCTTTTTAAGGTTTCATCTTTCCGGACAATATGTTTATTGAATTTCTGCATAATGCACCTGCTTCATCACTCACTGGTAGATGAGTTTATATCTGGTTTTATTAATGTACTACTCTTACTCCGTCTTCTCTTGGATCCATTCCTACCCAATCATAATCTGCGGACCAGTGCAGATATTCATTTCTCAGTTTTCGAAGGTCTGTCTGGTCTTGCAGCTCTGCCTGATAGAGGGCATATTTCGGATCATTGGTTTTTATTCCTTTATACTGCTTGTGAACATCGGTAAACCAGCGGAATTTATAAGGCTTAGCACCATTTCCCATCACATAGGGTTTCAATTTTTCTTTTACTTTTACCAGTAAAGGATCATTGGTAATTCTATATTTGGTACTGATCTGCCCGGTATCAAGCCTCAGTCCTTCATTTTTTCCATATTCCCCCATAAACTGTAACGGGATGAAGCTGTATGTTTTTTTCACCAGTTCTCTGTTGCTGGAAAGTTTCCGTAAATACTGATGAATGATAAGCTCAGGATCTTTAAACCAACCTTCTGCTACCAGTCGCTCTTTTCGCTGTTTCTGAACGCTTTCTCCACCATTGATGATTTCATCTTTTTTTTCGGGACCTGTTTCATAGCCTCCTCCAATATCACTGTGCACACCGGGAAATGATTTTTCTATTCCAAGATATACGTTTTTGCGCTGTGCTCTGTTATACACCACTACATCAGTAAGATCAAAGTTGATTCTGTGTTCATCAGCTGCTGTGAAGTGTACAATTTTTTTGGCTTTGGTAATATCATCCAGATGCAGTTCTCCAATATCATTATTAAAATCCGGAGAGGTAGTCCATGTGTCTTCAGAATAAGAAGATACGGTATCAAAAATGCCGAGAAACCGGATATTAATGGTTATTTCGTCCAGGTTGACCCCTATTTTTTTCAATTCGGTTCCCAGATTACCGTATGGTATACTTTTCGGATCTGAATTTATTTTTTTCCGGGATACCTGATGGACAAAATATCTGGCGGCAGCGGCTCCTCTGCTGAATCCAAAGACATCCAGGACTATAGTTCCCAATTGGGCCGTAGAGTTGGCTCTTTTGAAGAGGTCTATCTTTTCTGCTATTTTTTTGCACCCGATGTCTACTTTTGCTTTGATCCCTGTTTTTTCTGAACCAAAAGCATAGCCGTCCATTTCGTCACTTTTATTATCCAGCGTACCGATTCCTTCTATATAAATGGCATTTCTTTTATCATAATTTTCCCAAAGACGGGCTACATTACTCCAGTCATTATTATAACTGTTGTTATCTGACGGATCGCCTCCATTGTCTTTATATGCCTTAGTTTTATTCTTCCTTGCATCAGAATTGGTCTTATTGTTTAAGGTACCGTCAAAGAAGATTCCCAGAGCAACATTGATCACATTCTCCGGAGCAGAGGATGGTGAATAGTTTCCGAATACTACATTAGACATACTCTAATAAATTTTACTGATGAAATCTTTTAATTCGTAGGTTTTATCATCCTGCCTGATGCTTATACTCATCTGTTTGTTTTCCGGGCTGACTCTGATGATAAAGTCTGATTCTTTCTTTGGGTCTGTATTTTTGAATATTTTATTAATATCATTCAGATCAAAATCTACGGGAAGAACGTTATCTCCTTTTAAAACATGGTCAGGATAATACTTTTCATCTTTAGTGAAAAATACATTAGCGCCCATTTTCTTATGATCCGGACCTTCTATATTCACAGACAGATAGTACGGCACCGCTCTTTCACCGGCCTTTCCGCTATAATTATCATATTCTCCGTTGCAGGCCATTATGAAGATGTTTTTTACCTGATAACCTGCGGGCAGTTCTACTATGGGTTTCCACAGATATTTTTTTCTGTAGGTTTCATAGATCGCCGGATCAGGATACCCGGAGGTACTGATTCTGTTTTTCACGTCGGAAGCCATCAGAAAATCGTTTTTCAAACGGTCTTCAGCATAGCCTTCTTCCAGCATATACTGCGCATTTTCATAAGCTTTTTCTTTGGTGATAATGGTATCGTGGGCCTGAAAAGATCCTACTTCTTTCTGAACGCCCGGAGCATTGATCCATAATACAAGTTTCCCTTTTGGGGCCAGCCCTACTTTGAAAGTTGTATAGGTTTCTTTTTTTCCTGTGGCAGGTTCGGTAAAACCTTCTTTAAAAAGTTTTTCAATTTTCTCTTTATCTAAAGTCCATTTCCCGGTGTAGAATTTCTTTTCAACCAAGGAATACCACGTGAATTCCAGCTTATCGGGAATATCCATTTTCTGGGTTTCGACATTCATCGTCGCCCCTGTATTTCCCCAGCCTGTATTCTGTGTTCCCCAGATGGCATCAAAGCCATAGCTGAAATCATCTGCCACAATAGCTCCACTGTAAACTTCCATAGGATATTCCTGCGGGGCACACAAGGTTCCCAGCCAACTGTATTTTTCTTCCATTTTTTTATTTTGACAACTGATCAGTGAGAAACTTCCTGCAACGAAAAGGGTCAGTATTTTGAATTTATTTATTCCCATGTGACACAATTTTCTTATTACTTGCCAAGACAAGGTTATCTTTCTGTGCTTCCACATTGATCTTCTTGGCTATTTTTTCAACTTTTTTTCCTACGCTCAGATGATAAGAGTCTTTGACTGTTATCCTGATATTGGTTGCCGTCTTTATAATTGCCATATCAGAAAAGTTTTGATTTTTCTGCACTGTTAAACTCTACGATCTTTCCGCTTTGCATGGTCATATTTTCCAGCTCGCTGAACATTGATATTTCGCCTGCTATTTCATGAGAGGTCTCAGATTGTCTTTTGAATTCTTTTTCCACCATTTCGGTTCTGGTATCTGATGTTTCTCTAATATCTCCTGAGGCGGTAAGTTTCATATCATGTCCTGCTATGGATACAATATCTTCATTGGCTGTACTGGTAATACTTGCTCCCGCACTTACTGAAATCTCCTTTCCGGCAGTGATATTGATGTTTTCACCGGCATTTAAAGTGAAGTTTTTCGGGGCCGTCATGCTAATGTTTCCTTTTCCATCCATGAAATAGGTATTCCCGCTTGGGTCAAGGATTGTAACACTTCCTTCCTGATCGTTCATCAGGACTCTGATACCGCTTCTGGTCTGTATGGATTTTAAATGGTTATTGACACCGCCTCCCAGCGCTATTCCTCCATGGAACATTCCGCCCATTACAAAGGGTCTGTCCGGATGGCTGTGAACAAAATTGACCATTACCTGATCTCCCACTTCCGGAATGGCTACATAGCCTCTGTTTTGGGTAATCTGATCGGTTCCTCCGGCATCCGGGCTCATCATACGGATAAAATGAGTGGTATCATTGGTCTGCCAGTCGAATCTTACCTGCACTCTTCCCTGCCCTTCAGGATCTGTATTGGAAATTACCACAGCAGTCTGCGGTTCTGCTTTTGGAACGGTAAAATCCGGTTTTGGAAGGAAACCTGTATCAGCTGCAATGCCTACAAAGTTTCCGTTATAATGTCCTATAGCGTCGATCTCATGCTCTGATTCTGTAATCATGATTCTTGTAAAATAAGAGGTTTCATTAGAATCAGGTTTACGCATCTGTACATCTGCTACACATCCGGGATGCAAAAAAGGAATGGTTGTATTTCCTGAAATGGAAAAAACATTTACCGCCTCGCTTCCGGAAGCACTTTTCTGTGAATACTCCACATCAAGATGTGTGGTTGCTTTGATTGGCGCCACTTGTAAAGCCGGAGTTTTAAAGATCGAATCGTTGTGGCTGTAAGCTGTCTTCGCCAGGTCACCTACATGTTTTATGGGAGTAGATCCTGAGGTCAGTTTTTCGTCTTTATTACTGTTGTATCCATAGAATTGGGGTCTGGTGTGTACCGCTTTTAATTCTACTTTTATATCATGGGCGCTACTTCCGTAGGTTAATATGATAGGTTTATTCTGAGGAGGAAGTTGCCCGAAGTGCAGGACTTCACCGTCATAATAGAACTGTTCTCCATATGCTTCAGCCATCCTGGCCAGATAGTTATAATGGGTTTCATCATACTGACTGCTATAGATGATCTGGGAAAAATTGTTGGCTTCCACCCTTATATCGAAACGGTTTTTATCAATCCCCTGTCTGATGACCTCCTCAGCAATGATTCCCATATTGACAGACTGAGCACCTCCGAAACTCTGGATATGCGGCGCACCGTCAAGAAGGATGGTAGGGCTGCACCCCGTCAGTACAATATTTCCAAGGCTCATCTGTTCCTGGCTGAATCCTACTCCGGTAATTACCCCAACAAAGGTTCTTTCCGGGCTGTTGTCTATATCTTTATAGGAGATAACGACTGTAAGACGTTTTCCAAGAAATTTATTGGCATCTTCCAGAGAATGGGTCTGCCTGTCGCCCAAAGTATCATGGGCCAGCGTGAGGGTAAACTCATGGTGGCGGCGGGTACTTTGCTTCAGTTTAAAGTGTTTATAGTATTTGATTATTTTCCCTTCTATGACCAGGGAAAGCTTTACCAAGCGATTGATTCCTGTATGATGATTTTCAGATACACCATCTGCGTTTTGTGTAGGACGAAACGATGCTGTTCTTGATTTTTCAGGATTATTTGACATATTTTGTGTTGACTTGTTTAGTTTTTAAAAATCTTTCAATCGAACGGGAGATTTTTTAAAACCATCAAAAATTTCTTATAATTTGGGGTTATCATGGGTAAAAAAAGACCGCCTTATAAAGACAGTCTTTTTATATCTTACTGCTGAGGGCTTAGCTTAAAGGCCAAAGTCCGTCATAAGATGAGTTTCCGTAAGTGATGCTTTCTGCGCTTACTACGAAGCTGATCAGCATATTGTTGCTGTCCAGGGCATCAAAGTCTACTTCATGCTGAATTACATATCCGTTTTCCCACTTTAAAGAGATCAGTGTTCCTTCTTCATGAGATTTATTGAAAGTAATTTCTCCGTTTGTAGGTTTGTATTTGCTGTTGAGTAAGCTTTCCAAAACATCAGATTTCTCTGTAGCTTCGATTGTTACTTTGATAAGTGCATTTGACGGATCGGATGCTACTCGTCCTGAAACGTCTGTAGATCTTGATACACTGTAGTTAAGCTTTAATAACTTCTGACCTTCTCCTCCATTGAATTTTAAGATTCCTCTTGAATTTCCTGCCATATTCTTAAATTTAATTTTTAATGCTTGTTCCCGTATATACGATTGACCAAACAAAGATAGAGTACATGTTCTAATCTGAAAAATTTTTGAACAACAGTTTCAGAAATTGTCGTAGTTCTACGACAAATTAGAATTCCGGTCAGGCACAGATTATTTCAACATTGTTTTTCTTTTAATATAGGTAATGTTTTAATAGTGTTTATAAATATAGCTGCTGACCATAATGATAAGATTGATCACAATCAGCCCCATTAAAACACTGCTGTACTTTCTTTTTTTGTCGATAAAACTTAAACCAAGGGTAAAAAAGAACAACAGCACGGTATACACTGCAGGATACATCTGAAACGCCTCAGAAAACTTTCCCTCAAAAACAAGGACAACAGCTCTCTGTGCTCCGCAGCCGAGACATTCTACTCCCAGGAATTTCTTACTGGGACAGGCCAGCATGAAATCTTCAATATTCATTGCATGGTTTTACGATTAATGGGATCAGATTATGAAGAAATTTTAGCTCTGGTATACTGATGGGGAAAGAAACAGTCTTCTTTCATTTCAAAGGATCCCTGAACGGCAATATAAGGGTTTCTCAAAATTTCCCTTGCTACAAAGATCAGATCTGCATCACCTTTCTGAAGAATCTCTTCCGCCTGATCTATTTTGGTAATTAGCCCCACAGCACCTGTTTTCACATCGGCTTCATTCTTCACCTGTGAAGAAAATGGAACCTGATAACCATCGAAAACGGGAATTTTTGCTCCATGAATATTTCCTCCACTGGATACATCCACCAGATCAACGGAATGCTCTTTTAACACTTTAGCCAACGCCACGCTGCTTTGAATATCCCATCCGTTTTCAGCATATTCGGTTCCGGAAATTCTTACAAAAAGTGCCGTATTTTCGGTAAGCTCCTCATTGACGGCCTCTACAATCTCCAGTAGGAATCGGATTCTGTTTTCAAAACTCCCGCCATATTCATCTGTCCTGATGTTGGAAAGCGGTGACAGAAACTGATGAATCAGATAGCCATGTGCCCCATGGATTTCAATAATATCAAACCCAGCATTCACTGCTCTGCGCGCTGCTTTTCTGAAGTCCTGAACCAGACCTCTTACCTCATCTGTGCTCAGCACGTGCGGAATTCTTTCTGTAGGATGATAAGGAATAGGACTAGGTGCCACAGTTTCCCATCCTTCTTCCAATGGAATCTGCAGATTATTCCAGGTTGAGCCTTTTCTCCCTGCATGAGCCAGCTGGATTCCTATTTTACTTTCCGAGTGGGTATGAACAAATTCTACGATTCGCTGTAGTTTTTCGGCCTGTTCATCATTCCAGATTCCCATACAGTGGTTGGTAATTCTTCCTCTGGGCTCTACTCCTGTAGCTTCCACTACGATCAATCCCGTACCTCCCTGTGATCTGCTTCCATAGTGTACAAAATGAAAGTCGTTGGCCATTCCGTTTTCGCAAGAATACATACACATGGGTGACATTACCCAGCGGTTCCTGAGCTCTACATTTCTGAATTTTATTGGTGTATATAGCATTTTATCTTTTAAAAATTTGAAGTTTATTTTTGGAGAAATAAAATATTGCCCACTTCATTAAAAAGAACTAATTTTACCCCCCTTTTTTAGTCTACAATATATGAAAAAAGACATACAGATCAGTTACGAATATTTTAAGAATAGCAGCGAACTGGATGATATAGAGAAAAAACTATTCGAAAGAGCCAAAGAAGCCCGTGAGAATGCATATGCACCCTACTCACAGTTCTTTGTGGGATGTGCTGTACTCCTCGAAAACGGAGAAATCTACTCCGGAAACAATCAGGAGAATGCCGCTTTCCCATCAGGTCTTTGTGCTGAGAGAACCACTCTGTTCTGGGTAGCCGCTAATTTTCCGGATGTGAAAGTAAAAAAGATATTCGTGGTAGGTGGTCCTAAAGAATTCCATGAAAAGAATCCTCCGATTCCTCCTTGTGGAGCATGCCGACAGAGCTTAATAGAGTACGAAACCAAGCAGGATGAAAATATCGACCTCTATTTTTCCAGCATGAATGAAGAAGTGGTAAAGGTACATGCCGTGAAAGATCTGCTGCCTTTTTATTTTGATTCTACATTTTTGTAAGAACGAAAAGTCAGATTTGCAAAGCTGCAAAGAGGCTGTACATGATTATAAAATTTGATATTCAGCTTTTGCTGAGATATAGATCTTCCTATTATCTTTCGGAATCTTATGGATAATATTAGTTTAAAAACCTGTGGAATTTCTGCAGGTTTTTATTTTTATTGACATCTAATTTCTATTACTATATTGGGCGTTTTTTGAGTTGGAATACGTAAATGCACAAAGGTTTTTAATATATAAACGGCTTATAAGACGCAAGAAAATCTAAGATTTTCAGTTTTTTTTGCCACTAATGCACGAATGAATTTATTAAATCATTCAATATTTTATTCGTGTATTAGTGGCATTAAAAAAATCATTGTGCTTTACAACAAATTCTTATCAAAAAATTGTGCCTTTGTATTTACCTACAATACCTCACAAGCTACAGCCAATTTCAGTATAAAACAGGCTGCTCCCACCTGGAAACAGCCTTGTTTTAATTTTTTATTCTTCAGATTCTACCTCTTCATCTTCATCGTCTTCATACTGCTCAAGATAGTAGCTAAAGCTAAAACCTTCTACTTCTTCTTCAGCATCTTCCAATGTTGTCAGCAAATCTTCGAAAATTTCCAGCTGGTCTACTGTCATATTTACAAATTCCAAGTGGAGTGGCATTTCCAGATCTCCGGTAATGGTATCAAAAAGCGCATCAAGGTTATCTCCGAAGTGTTCAGGCAACTGAATTTTTTCTTTCAGCTGGGCATAAAAATCTTCGTAATCGCCGATGTCTGTAAAATCTATATATACTGTCTTCATATTGAACTAAATTTCCAATTTTTGTTGATTAAAAAAGTTTTGCATTTTTTGCAGAAATCCGTTTCTTCATTAGTAGGATTCTTGCCTTCTGCATCCCTCATAAAGCACATTTTTTCAGGACAATGTGGAAGTCCTTGTGTATGACCAAGCTCGTGAATTGCTATTTTATAGAACTGCTCCGCTGCATTTTCTTTACTCAGCCGAAATGTTGAAGCCACGCAGGCTTTTCCTTGTCTATATCCCAAACCCATAATTCCGAAGTCTTTAATTTTCCCTTTGGTGGCACTAATATCTTTTGAAGTCAGGCCAATGGTTACAAAGCCTTCTTTTGTATTATTATTCAGGAATTTTATGATGGAATCTGCTCTGTAACGGTTTCTGGCTTTATAGTATGTATTTTCCGGAAAGTCTATAGCAGTCAGAACTTTTAGATTCGGGTATACCTTTTTTATTCCTTCAGCCACTTTTTCTACAGCATCTGGATTAATATCTTTGAATGGCTGTATAAGTATCGTGACAGCGGGCTGTTCTGCCTCTTTCTCTACATGTTTATTTTTTTCTGAACATGATAAGGCCAGGAAGAAAACTGATGAAAGATAAAAAAGGGCATTAATTTTCAAAGTTCTTATATCATTTTTAAAATAACTAATTCTTCAGTCATAGTAAGAAGTTTCATTTCCTGCAATTACGTTACTGTTTTTCGAAGCTTTTATAATGGTTTTTGGTAAGGTATACATCACCATCTCTTGTAAAGATAATACGGTCTGCCTTTCTGCTGCCACAATGATAGTTGACATCTGCTTCAAAGTATTTTTCTCCGTCCGGCAGTCTTCCTTCTCTGTTTCCAAACTTATCTCCTCCTATCGCTTTTCCCGGAAGTACATCGCAAAGATTTCCTTTTGAAGGATTCCAGCCCTGTTCTCTGGCCTCATTTTTCGTGATATAATACTCAGGCAGCCTATGATTCTGCTTCACATAGCTAATCACTTTTCTTTCTTCCGTTAATTCATCAATGGAAGCCTGCTTATTTGAATTTCCTGTACTGTACTGGTCTTCTGTAGAAGCACTGCCATAGCTTACGACCTCTGTTTTCGGATGGGTCTGATTCTTTTTATCTTCAATAAAATTCTTGTACACATACATTACAGACATCCCGAAAAGAAGTCCCAGACACATAAAAAGGACAGCTCTTATTTTAGTATTCATAATACTTTTTTTAGTGTAACAAAGTACCAATTTAACAATTTACCAATCATTGATAGACTATTACATTGTTAAACTGTTACATTGTTAAATTGGTACATTAATTAATTTCTCCATTCCTCAGGAATATCACAAATCGGGATAGGTTCCATTTTATGTTTTGCCGCTTTGTGCATTCTGTCGAAGATCAGGAATACTTCTTTATCTCTTCCTTCATAGTCTTCAGCAGTTTTGGTTCCATATTCTTTCTGAATCTTTTCCAGCTCGGGATAAGTGGCACCAATCTGCTGCTCATCGGTTCTGTCTGTATCCCAAAGTCCATCGGTAGGGATCGCTTCCTGAATACTTTTGATCAGATTCAGTCCTTTGGCAAGGGTATATACTTCCGTTTTATAAAGGTCTGCGATGGGAGAAACATCTACCCCTCCATCACCATATTTTGTATAGAATCCGATTCCGAAATCTTCTACCTTGTTTCCTGTTCCACATACTAAAAGTCCGTTCAGCTGCCCATAGTAATAAAGGGTAAGCATTCTCAAACGGGATCTTGTATTGGCAAAAGCCAGTTTTTCGTTAGGATACAGATCATCTTTTACATCAAAGGTTTTGTAAAGTTCTTCAAAAGCAGGCGTAAGATCTACAGACATGATTTCCACGTTAGGAAATTTCGACTTCAGATCGTTCATATGGTCTTTTGCACGGTCTACCTGATCTGCTTTCTGACGGATGGGCATTTCGATCAGCAATGTTTTCAGTCCGGTCATTGCTGCTAATGTAGAAACCACTCCAGAATCCACTCCTCCGGAAACTCCTATTACGTATCCATTTACTCTGGCTTTTGCAGCATAGTCTTTCAACCAGCCTACAATATGATCTGTTACTTTTTGTGTCTGCATCGTTTATATTTTTTTAGTCTATTCCAAATTCTTTAGGATATTTTACCATCCCTTTTTTATTTTTTAATCCGTCTTTTACCAGCTCTATAGCCATTCCATTTTCTTCCGGAATCTCAAACGGAAAAGAAACTCCAAAATTACTTGTTTTTTCGTAACCAAACCTCGGATAATATTTTTCATGTCCGATAAGAATCACAGACTGGTATCCCAATTCTCTGGCAATACGATGTCCTTCTGCAATCAGTTTTCCTCCAAGTCCCTGATTCTGAAATTCCGGCTTCACGGAAACAGGAGCCAGTGCAAGAGATTCAAAGGATTCTGAATCATTGACGATCTTTATTTTTGTAAACAGAATATGCCCGGCGATTCTGCCGTTTTCATCTTCTGCCACCAATGAAAGTTCGGGAATAAAAGCGTCTGATTTTCTTAAGTTTTCAACCAGAAACTGTTCCTTATGGTCGCTGTGTTCCATATCTCTGAATGCTTCTTCAGTAAGCTGAAAAACCTGTCCGTAATCTTTTTCTTCTTCTTTTCTTATTGTTATCATGTTGATCTTAAATATAGTTTTCACGCTTCAGTTCATACCAGGTACATTTTACACCTACTTCTTCAAATTCTCCTTTATTTTCAAAACCCAGCTTCTTTAAAATATAATTGGATCCTGCATTTTCCGAATGAGCATAAGCATAGATCGTTTCTGCATCTAATGTCTTAAAACCATAATTCAGAGAGGCTTCTGCAGCTTCCCAGGCATAGCCTTTTCCCCAGAATTCAGGGATAAAACGATACCCAAGATCCAAAGTATTGATATGACCATTCACAGGTGTTTTCAATAGTTTTAAACCGCTCCATCCTATCATCAGTCCGCTTTCTTTCTCAATAACAGCCAGTCTTCCTACTCCATTTTCCTCGTATTGTTTCTGAATAATTCTAATCATCTTTTTTGAATCGTCAACCGTTGTTGCAGGGGTTTCCAGATATTTCATCACTTCAGGATCGGAATCCATCAGGAACAGTCTTTCAAAATCAGAATCTTCAAATTGTCTTAGAATAAGTCTTTCCGTTTCCAGTTTCATTATATAGATATAGGTTTATTTTTCTGTTTCAGCATACTGAATTTACAGAAGGTGTCTATTATTTAATAAATTTTTCACGTTTCAGTTCATACCAGAAACAAATGCCATCCGGCTCTTCAAACTCACTTGTTTTCTGAAATCCCAGTTTCCTTAAAATATGATTGGAAGCTTCATGTTCTGAATGAGCATAGGCATAAATAACCTCAGCATTCAATTCATGAAAGCCATAATCAAGAGATGCTATTCCGGATTCCGTTGCATATCCTTTTCCCCAGGATTCCGGAACGAAACGATAGCCTAATTCTAAAACATTCTGGTAGCCATTTACCGCTTTTGTCAATAATTTTAATCCGCTCCATCCTACAACCAGGCCGCTTTCTTTTTCTACCACAGCCAGTCTTCCTACTCCGTTTTCTTCATATTGCTTCCTGATCATTTGAATGACTTCTTTTGACTCATTAATATCCGTCAATGGAGGAACTCCTATATATTTCATCACTTCAGGATCAGAATCCATCAGGAACATACGTTCAAAATCTGCTTCTTCAAGCGCTCTTAAAATAAGTCTTTCAGTTTCCAGTTTCATAGTTTTGTTTTGTTTTTATTCTTCGGCCCCAAAAACAGTTACATCCGTTTTCATGCCTTTTTTTATATCTGCCTGCTTCATTGCATTTCCTCCTATATTCAGGGTTTGCAGAGCCGGATTACCGGAAATATCAACCTTTTGAAGCTTATTATGCTCCAAATTCAACTTTCTTAGGTTTTTCAGCTGGCTCAGATCAATTGTTTTTAATTGATTTAAAGATAATGTTAATTGATCAATTTTTGGTATTGCTTTCAGTAAAACACTCTCCAGAAGGTTATTATCCAGATAGAGAGAAGCCAGGTTTCTCAGATTTTCACCCTTGAATACAACCATTTTACATCCTGTACAGGAAAACAGTTCCAGCTGGTCAAGATTGTTGATACTCATTTCAGAAATAGCATTACCATCCAGCACGATCATTTTGGCATTCTTAAAAAAATGTAAATCCACTGCGGAAGTAATTCCTTTTTGAACTAAAAACAGGTTGGAAACAGCATTGACTTCAGAAGACTCTATCGCTCCGTTTTTATTCTGATCAAAATTTTCAAGAACCGCTTTTTCAAAGTTTTTATCTTTAAATTCAAGTTTTTGTCCGTAGAAAAAAGAAAGTCCAAAAATAAGGCTGAGGGTTGTAAATATTTTAATTTTCATCATGAATTGTCTATTTAATCCTTACTTTTGTAAACTTAAATTTCATGTAAAAATAATGAAGATTTTTAGATATATAGCGCTTTCTTCTATTTTAGTTGCAGGCTTGAATTCCTGCAAAAAAGATCCTGAAAACCAATGGAAAGTAGAGGTAAAAGATCCTGTAGAAAAAGTGGAACTAACGGATATTTCCAAAGAGTTCTACAACCCTGCCCTTCCGTTGGAGCAGTTTAAAACTCAATTTCCGTGGTTCCAGGGGAGTGTTTCTGATGCTGATTTTGAAAAAAGAAGAGCTGATGCTGAAGAGATAAAAATCTATAAAGAAGCTTCTGCCAAAATAGATCAGGCCAAGCTTCAAAAAGAGCTTCAGGGTTTATTTTCACATATCAAATATTATTTTCCACAATTTAAAAGCCCTAAGGTCTACCTGTTTTCATCAGCATTGCAGATGGTACAGGACCCTATTTTCTATGATCAGAAAGGCAATCTTCTGTTTATAGATATTACAGGCTTTATGGGAGATGGAAATCCGCATTATAAAGGACTGGAATTATATTTCCAAAAATCGATGAACCCTCAGAATATCGTTCCTAAGGTTTCACAGCTTTTTGCAGAAAATATTGTCACAGAATCTCCTGATCACCAAAAATTTATTGATCAGATCATATTAAACGGAAAGGTAATGATTCTTCAGGATGCCTTTCTTCCCGATTTCCCGGATTATCTGAAAATGAACTATACGCAGAAGCAGTATGACTGGGCAACCGGCAATGAAGCTAATATCTGGAATTATTTTGTAGAAAGCAATCTGATCTTTGGTGATGATCCCCGATTGGGTGAACGTTTTATCTCGCCGGGACCATTTTCGAAGTTTTATACAGAAATTGATAATGAATCTTCACCACAAATCGGAATTTTTACCGGATGGCAGATCTGTAAAGCTTACCTGAAAGAAAAACCTGAAACAAAACTGACTGATTTTCTGAAAATGGATGCAACAGCCATTTTTAATCAGTCCGGCTACAAGCCAAAACTTAAATAAGAGACAATTTAGAATTTAGAAAAAATAGAAAAATGAGAAAGACTCAGATTACGATAGATGTAGAGCTGGATGAAAATCATATTCCTGAGAACATTACATGGAACGCTCAGGACGGAGGCGTTGAAAAGGAAGCAACCAAAGCGACTATGATCTCTGTATGGGATGACAAAGCGATGGAAGCTTTAAGAATCGATCTTTGGACGAAAGAAATGCCAGTAGACCAAATGAAAATGTTCATCCACCAGATCCTGGTATCTTTAGGAAATACCTATCAGAGAGCTACAGGAGAGGAAGATGTAGCACAATGGCTGGAAGAGATTGCAGAAGAATTCGCTGTAAAATCGGCTATTAAATAAGACCTAGCACAAGAATTATTTAATAATATAAACGAGGATAATTGATCATTTCAATTGTCCTCGTTTTATTAAAATCAACTTTATTTTAGTACTTTTACATTTCAGAATAGATCTGTAAGGTCTTATTTTTTAAAGTAAATATTTACAATAAATTATGAATTTTAATACCAAAGTAATTCACGGAGGGCAGCATCATGAGTCTGCAACAGGATCTGTAAATGTTCCTGTATTTTTAACCTCTACATTTGCACAGAAGAGCCCGGGCGTACATTCCGGATATGAATATTCAAGAGCTGCCAACCCTACAAGACAGGCATTGGAAGATTCTTTAGCAAGTATTGAAAACGGAGCAAGAGGATTGGCTTTCGGTTCGGGACTGGCTGCTATTGACTGCGTTTTGAAATTATTGAACCCTGGTGATGAAGTGATTGCTGTAGACGACCTTTATGGTGGTACTTACAGAATGTTTACCAGACTTTTTGAAAAATACCAATTGAAGTTCACGTTCATTAATTTTGATGATGTGTCTAAAATTGCAGAGGTGATCACAAACAAAACCAAGCTGATCTGGGTAGAAACTCCGACCAACCCATTGATGAAACTGGTAGACATCAAAGCGGTAGTGGAAATTGCTAAAGGAAAAGATATTTTAGTAGCGGTAGACAATACTTTCGCAACACCTTACATCCAGAGACCTATTGACCTGGGAGCTGATATTGTAATGCACTCTGCAACGAAATATCTTGGTGGACACTCTGACGTTATTGCCGGAGCTCTTATTGCCAAAGATGCTGAATTAGGAGAAAAACTTCACTTCATTCAATTTGCAAGCGGTGGTATTTTGGGACCTCACGATTCTTATCTTGTATTGAGAGGAATCAAAACTTTAGCATTAAGAATGCAGAGACATTCTGACAACGGTCTTGCTGTAGCCAAATACCTTGAATCTCATCCTGCAGTAGATAAAGTAATTTATCCGGGATTAGAATCTCACCCTCAGTATGAATTGGCAAAATCTCAGATGAAGGAATCCGGAGGAATGGTTTCTTTCACTTTCAAATCCGGTAAAAAAGAAGATGCCATAAAATTCCTAGAAAAAGTAAGAGTATTCACTTTAGCTGAATCTTTAGGAGGTGTAGAATCTTTAGCTAACCACCCTGCTTTAATGACTCACGCTTCTATCCCAGCTGAAAAACGTGCTGAATTAGGAATCACTGATGACCTGGTTCGTTTAAGTGTAGGTATTGAAGATGCAGAAGATCTTATTACAGATCTGGAGAAAGCTTTTTCTTAATCGACCACATATACAATGAGAAGGATTTAATTATTCTTCTCATTTTATTATCATCACAAAATATACTATGAAAAATACAAGAAAAGCAATCATTACCGACTTGCCTCAGCTTGCAGAATTATTTGATCAATACAGAGTTTTCTATCACAAAGAATCTGATATTCCTGCAGCAGCCAATTTTATTCAGGAAAGACTTGAAAATAAAGATTCGGAGATTTTTGTCGCAGAGGAAAACGGTTCATTAACAGGTTTTGTTCAACTATATCCTATATTTTCATCCACAAGAATGCAACGCTACTGGTTACTGAACGATTTATACGTCAATGATAACCACAGAGGAAAAGGCTATTCTAAAGAACTGATTGAAGAGTCTAAAGAACTATGCCGGTCATCAAACGCCTGCGGAATCCTTCTGGAAACCGGAAAAAGCAACGATATAGGAAACCAACTGTACCCTTCCTGCGGTTTTGAACTTTACGACTCCGTGAATTTCTACGAGTGGAGCAATTCATAAGAACTGAATAATCGTAGTAAAATTAATTTACCTTAAAACTATAAACACATTTAACACAACAAATAATATGACTGAGTTTCAGAAATACGTTCAGAGATATTTAGATATGATCCCATCCGGAGACTGGCTGGAACAATTAAAAATTTCAGGAGAGAAAACAATAGGAATTTATTCCAACCTTACGGAAGAGCAATCCAGATTTGCTTACGCTGAAGGAAAATGGACCTTAAAAGGACTTTTACTTCACCTTTCAGATTCGGAAAGAGTTTTCCAATACAGAATGCTGGTCTTTGCAAGAGGTGATAAAAACGAACTTCCCGGATTTGATGAAAACCAATACGCCGATCAATCATTTGCCGATGAAAGAAGTCTGGAATCTCTGCTGGATGAATATAAGCTGGTAAGAAAATCTTCTCAAATCCTTTTAGACACCCTTCATCCGTCCGCCTTACAAAATACAGGAATTGCCAATGGGAATGAAGTGTCTGTAGAAACCATAGGGAAACTGATTGTAGGACATAATTACCATCACCTGAACATTATTGAAGAAAGGTATTTATCAAAATTAGGGTTTATGTAGGGATAAGTTTTGGCTAAAGCCAAATGATGTTATGTTTTTTGGTAAATGGGCTAAAGCCCATTTCTATTGAATTCTATTATTCTGTAACCTCATAACACTCCGCCATCAATAGAAATTGATTTCTGAAAAATTATTGACAATCCACAATCTTTCAGAAATAACAATGAAGTATACTCAGATTTATTAAATACACATCACACATCAGTAGGAACGGGCTTTAGCCCGTTTTCTCATTAAATAAACCTCCCATTGGCTTTAGCCAAAAAATAAAAATATCATTTATTATATCTAAAATTTTATAAACAGATACAATGAGTCTATTGAAAATATAGCTCTAGACCCAAGTTAGAATTTATTTTTTCGTATTTTTAAATAAGTTAAAAAGAGGTTACTCATTCAAATCATGAGATCATTAAAAAAAATAAATATCTCTAAAAGCATTCAATCTAAAAAATTGATTTTTGAAGAAAGCTGGTCCGATAAATTCGATACTTTTTTCATCTATTTTATTTTTTTGGCATTGATTGGGGCTTCCATACTTTGTTTTAAAGAAATACAGCCTTCTCTTAATAATGATATGGAATATTTTCTTCTGATCTGTTCTCTGATCTTTAGTTTTTATGTCATATACTGTAAATTCACAGAAAAACAGTTAAAAGAAATCGAATTTGATATTTCAAAAAACGAAGCTAAAGCCAGAATAATTGAATATGGAAAAAAGCATAATTACAGAATGCCCAGGACTTCGGGTAACTTAATCTATCTTAATGAAATTGCAGATCCTTATAGTTTACAAAATTTGGAACAGACTACTGTAATTTTTTTAAAAGAGAATGCCATCCTTTACACTGTTATAAAAGAAGGATCACGTTCAAATTTCCCTGTACTCTTCTCACAGTATATTGTAAAAATGGATTTAAAAAAATTACTACAAGAGGACAAAGTTGAAATAAGTAACAAGAGAGGCTATTTTAGTTCATTTTTTCATGGTTTATAATCTTTAGTAAATTTTAGCTAAAGCCGAAACGCATTTTATATTTTGGTAAATGGACTAAATCCTATTTCTATTGAATTTGATCATACTGTCTCCTTATAACACTCCTTAATTAATAGAAATTGATTCCTGAAAAATTATTGGAAATCCATAATATTTCAGAGGTAACGGAGAAGCATACTCAGGTTCTTTAAACACACATTATTCATCAATAGGAACGGGATTTAGCCCGTTTTCTCATTAAATACACCTTCCATTGGCTTTAGCCAAAACCTATAAACACAATTGTATTTATACCCTATTTTTTTGTCTAAAATTTGCAGATTTTCTACCTTTATAACCTGTTTTGAATTCAATACAATTTATGGAACATATTATCGAAATACTAAAATCCGGCGGAACGATTCTTTATCCTACTGACACGATCTGGGGAATTGGTTGTGATGCCACTAATATAGAGGCGGTCAATAAAATTTTTGACATTAAGAAGCGTGAGAAAAACAAATCCATGATCATTCTTGTAGAATCTGAGAAGAGACTTCAGGATCTGGTAGATGTTCCTGAGATGGCCTGGGAAATCATTGATCTTAGCGAAAAGCCGGTAACTATTGTTTACGAAAATCCAAGAGGCTTACCTAAAGAACTTCTGGCGGAAGACGGAAGTATTGGTATCCGTCTTGTAAAAAATGATTTTTGTAAAAAGCTGATTTCAAAACTGAACAGACCTTTGGTTTCTACTTCTGCTAATTTCAGTGGAGAAAAAAGCCCGTTGAAATTTTCTGATATTTCAGAGGAAATGGTAAATCTTGTAGATTATGCTGTGGAGGAAGACAGAGAAAAAGTTTCGAAATATTCAGGATCTTCAGTGATCAAAATATGGAATGATAACAGGATAAAAGTTCTTAGAGAATAAAAATCCCGTATTGATCCGGTTATTTTTTTAGAGTCTTGTCAGTTTATATCGACAGGATTTCTTTTTTTTAATTCTATCTTTGCAAACTCAACTCATAAAATATATGCTATGAATCATCAGGAATTTGCTCAAGTATGGATACATGCATGGAACTCTCATGATTTAGAGAATATTCTATCCCATTATTCTGAAGATATAGAGATCACAACACCTATGATAACACTGGCTACAGGAGGAAAGGAAAGTTCTCTGAAAGGCAAAGAAGCTGTTCGTGAATACTGGCGAAAGGCACTGGATAAATTTCCGGACCTTCATTTTAATCTGATTCATTCTACAGCAGGAGTAGATTCGGTAGCATTATTTTATAAGTCTATTATGGATAAACATGCCGTAGAGGTTATGTTTTTTAATGAGGATGGGAAAATTAGTAGAATGTATGCTCATTATGACTAATGGGTAACATTGGTAGAAATTGACACTATTATCAACGATGAAAATTAATCTTAATCAAAATAAGAATTTAAAACTTTTTAAAATAATTTCTGAAGCTGCAGAGAGAAACAATCAGTCTGTCTATATTGTAGGCGGATACGTGCGTGATCTTCTGATGAAAAGAAAAGCTTCTACAGATATTGACTTTGTAACGGAGCAAAGTGGCATTGAGCTTGCTCAAAACGTTGCACAGGACATCGATCCTAAATTAAAAGTTTCTGTTTTCAAAACTTATGGAACAGCAATGATCAAGTATAAAGATCTTGAACTGGAATTTGTAGGGGCAAGAAAGGAAAGTTATACGGAAAACAGCAGAAAACCGGAAGTGGAAGGAGGAAGTCTTGAAGATGATCAAAAGAGAAGGGATTTCACCATTAATGCAATGGCTATTTCTTTAAATAAGGATAACTTCGGGGAACTTATTGATCCTTTCAACGGAATTGATGATCTCGAAAAAGAGATTTTACGAACTCCTCTTGAACCTGCTCAAACCTATTCTGATGATCCGTTGCGAATGATGAGAGCGGTACGTTTTGCTTCTACATTAAACTTTACCATTGAAGACAACTCTTTACACGCCATCAAACAGGAAGCCGAAAGGATCAAAATTGTTTCTATGGAAAGAATCATGGTGGAGTTTAATAAGATCATGATGTCTGCAAAACCTTCCGTAGGCTTAAAGCTGATGGAACAGACCGGTCTTTTAAAGCTGATCATTCCCGAACTGATCGAGCTGAAAGGTGTGGAAGAAGTTGAAGGACAAACCCACAAAGATAATTTCTACCATACGCTTGAAGTTGTTGACAATATTTCAGAGAATACAGATAACCTTTGGCTGCGTTGGTCTGCTTTGCTTCACGACATAGGTAAAGCACCTACAAAGAAATTTGTAGAGGGTACAGGCTGGACTTTCCATGGACATGAATTTTTAGGTTCAAAAATGGTAAAAACTCTTTTCCAGCGACTGAAACTGCCTTTGGGAAGTGATATGAAATACGTTCAGAAAATGGTAAAACTGTCATCCCGCCCTATCGCCTTGATTACGGATGATGCTTCGGATGCTGCACTGAGAAGACTCTTATTTGATGCAGGAGAAAATCTTGAAGATCTTTTTACCCTTTGTAAGGCTGATATTACCACTAAAAATTCTAAAAAACAGGAGAAGTTCAAAAAGAACTTTGAATATGTAGCGGTAAAGATCAAAGAAGTGGAGGAAAAAGATCATGTAAGGAACTTCCAGCCACCTATTACCGGTGAAGAGATCATGGAAATGTTCAACCTTAAACCGGGACGTGAAATCGGGATTCTGAAAGAAAAAGTAAAAGAGGCTATTCTTGAAGGGGAGATTCCTAATGAAAAGGAGGAAGCCACTCAATTTGTAATTGCTGAAGCGGAGAAACTGGGATTAACCATTATTTAATTCCATTGATTATACATCAAAAAGCCCGGCGGGATGTTCCATCCCGCCGGGCTTTTTGATGCTTTATGCTTACTGGGGTAAACAAAGCCGGCCGGTTTCGAAGAAACCGGCCGGAAAAAAACACAAATGATGAAAAAAAATAAAAAATTATAAGATATATCGCCTAAGCGTTATATTTAGTTTTTATAGAATCCGTTCGTTCCGATTCCTGCAATGAAGTTTTTCAATAAAGTACCATTCACGGCATCATAAACATTTACTTTACCATCTGTAGTATAGCTGGCATCTGCTGCAAAAATTTTACCGTCAATTACGTCAAATCCATATACGTCACCTACAGCTGTTGCAATAATTTTAGTTGGAACCGTTGAAGATCCGATAGTCATTGCATATATTTTATTGGCATTCGTGATAAAATAGAACTTGTCATTATCGGCTCTCAGTTTCTGAACTTTAGGCATTGCTGTTAAAGTCGTTGTTTCATAAGTTCCGTTTGTTGTATTGATTTTATAGATAAATGAATTGGTATCTCCTGAAACCAGAACATATGCATTTCCTTTATACGAAATAAGATCTTTAATAATCCCTTCAGTTGGAAGATTTACTGTTTTGCTGATTGTATTGGTAGTTGGGTTTACAACCGTTACCGTATAACCAGTCGGGATCGGATTCCAGCTTGCATCGTAGCCTACACCGTCAGACTGTACAACGATACTTCCACTTGCTTCCACTACTTTTTCAGCAGCGTTTGTAAGGTCGATACTTTTTACAAAAGAGTTATCTGAAATATTATACACGTTAAGTTTTCTTTTAAGTGTAGTAAAATTACTGTTGGTTACATAATATTGATTTCCTGAAAAGGCGATATATCTGGCACCATCCAGATTGGCAGTTACAGTAGCCTGTTTTTTGAATGTGAAACGGTTTACAATTTCAATTTTATTAGGGAGATTGGAAACCAAATAAGCGCGGTCACCATTGAACCCCATACTCTGAAGCACTTTTCCTAAAGGCTCATTATTATTACTTGCTCCATAGATCTTGTTAAATACTGTCGCAAGATTATTACTCACGTAAGAAACTTCAGAGGTTGTTGTTGTAAACCCTCCCTCGTTGGTAATAAGGACTCCGGAATCAAATCTAACGGTTCCGTCAATAGTTTCTTCATAACTGCTGTCTGTGCTACAAGAAACATTGAAAAGTAACATGGAAGCAGCTGCAAGAGATAAAATTTTTCTAATATTCATATGTAATTAATTTATTTATTTTAAAAATTGATATTTAAAGTAACACTATAATTTCTTTGAGGTAATGGGTAAGAAAGCATAGTGTAATAAGTTTTATTCAGAATGTTATTTACTTTAAAACCTAATGTATAGTTTTTAAGAACCGTTGCATTCAACCCTGCATTAAGTACCCAATATGGATTTAAAGCACTGGTTTTGGTTTCGTTGGAATCTGTATACGTCTTGCCATTGAACATTCCCTGTACATATAATTTCACGAAATCATACTGATATTCTACATTTCCGGTAAATTTATGAAAAGGGACATACATCAGCTGTTTTTGAATATCAAGATCTGTTGATTTCGTATAGGAATATCCCAGATTAGATTTCAGGGTGTGCTTTCCGATCTGTTTTTCAAATTCCAGCTGGGCTTCCAATCCGTATGCTTCTACTCTATTGGTATTGAAGGCACCGTAATATCCGGCAGGAGTTCGGAGCCATCGGATCATATCCTGAATTTTCATATAATAAGGAGCTACAGAAAGTTTGAAAATTCCCATTTTAAAAAGATTTCTCAACTCAAATTGATAAGAAGTTTCGGGTTTTAAATCCTTATTCCCTCCCAAAGCCCAATATAAATCATTAAATGAAGGAGCTCTGAAATTCCTTGAAGCATTCAGCTCCAGCCCATACCATTGTACAGCGTTCCATTTTCCTGAAAAAGAAAATAAAGTCGGCGAACTGATCTCTTCTACAAAATCTTTCTTGATCCCGGCTTCAAAACGTAAATCCTTTGTTGGGAAATAACGGACTAACCCTGCAATAGATCCTGCATTTCTTCTAATATCCCCGATTCCTGAAGTTCCATCTCCTTTTCCTTTATTGATTTGGAATTCACCAATAATATTGATATTCCATTTTGGATTAAGAAAATAATTGAAATCGTTTTTCAGAATATAGTTCTTACCCGCTCCGCCACTTGTTTCAGGGCCATCAATCGTTCCAAAATATTGAAAATTCTCCTCCGTATAAGCAGCTTTGAATGAATTGCTGAACTGTACTTTATTCCAATCCCACGAAAGCAGACTTCGGGCATTCTGAGCCTCATATTTTGTTTTATTCTCTAAATCTCCAAAATAAACAGGAAAATGCTGTTTGCTGTTAAAAAGCTCAGAGATCCAGGAAATCTGATGATGTGGAGCTACTTTATAAGCTACAGCGACATTGATATTCGTATTATAATACTGTCCATTGTCATTGGTATAGATCTTTCCGTGATCCTCCTCAACCTTATAATCATTTTTACTGATCGAATGGTTTCCCGAAACTTTAAAACTGAACCGGTCATTGCTGTAAGAACCTCTGACAAAGTTGTTATAGGTATTGAAAGATGCAGCTTCTGAAAACAGAGAACCATGAAAGCCTTTATTAAAATCAAGGGTATTATTCAGGTGAATACTTCCCCCAATGGCACCGCTTCCATAGATCACACTTCCGCCGCCTGCTTTTATTCCTATCTGGTCATATCCAAATGCAGAAATATTATTAATATCGCCTTGTCCTAAAAAATTAGAGTTGATATTGATTCCGTTCCATACAAAGGCGGTCTGCTGTGCGGTAGTTCCCCTGAAAGAAGGTGAAGAGACGGCACCACGTCCGTTTTCTTTGATATAAACCTGTGACTGAAATCTAAGAAGTTCAGAAAGGTTGCTTGAATTTTTTTGAGTGTCTTCTGCAGAAATGATTTTCACAGGATGAAAGAGCTTCACTCTGTTCATCTGATTGTCGAAAACATAAATCGTGTCAATAGTCTTCTCCTGAGCCAAAAGAAAACAGCCGTAAGACGAAAAAAACAGTACTAAAGATCTTTTTATACCCATACTCTTTTACTTTTCCTCCGAAAGCAATATGTTTTTAGATTATAATTCCGGCAGGTCTCCTGACTTTCGCTTTCTGCACCTTCCCGTTTTTCACAGTGGTTTTTTACAGAAATTTTTGTTGCGATTTACAGTTGCGGGGACAGTCCGGGACTTTCACCCGGTTCCCTTTTCATTCCAAAATACTGGAAACCAAAATTTTTGCAAAGATAGCTTTTTATATGTATCTGCCAAAAACCAGGCTTATCCTGTCAGAAACTCTATATTTTCACAGAATAAACAAAAAAAGAACAGCTGTTCTCAATATTGAAAACAGCCGTTCATCCCACTACTTTTATAATTGATATGAATTACTTTTTAATGAATTTATAAGTCTGTTGTTTTTCTCCTTTTACAGAATACTGAAGAATATAATCTCCTTTGGATAAAGAGGATACATCAATCTGACCTTCTACGGTATTCCATGATTTCACCTTCTGCCCTACCATATTATAAATTTCTGCCTTTTCAATCTTCCCTGTTCCTTTAAAATATAATCGATCAGCCACAGGGTTTGGATAAATACCAACACTACTTTTATCTTTCGTCGTTTCTTTAGTTGACAGATAGCTGGTAAGATCCAGATAAAAAGCCACCAAATTATCGGAAGAATCAAGCCCCATTCCTGCAATTTTCTTTCCATCCTGGGAAATAGCCAATGGAAGCCCCATCGTTATTCCGTTGGTTGCAATTCCTAGGCTTACAGCATAATCATTGAGGTTAACACGTCCGGTTTCTGATGTCCAGATAAAGCCTTCTCCCGACATTGGCGGTGCTCCAAATGCTCTGTAATAGCCAATAACCTTAGTTCCATCTGCTGAAATCCCTGTAGCACCTCCTTTAAAGAAGAATGAAGCATTGGGATGGGTAATATAGATAAGCCCGGTGGTCGCATTCCAAACATAAGGATTAGGGTTTCCTCCTCCAATGATGGTACTTCCATCCGCAGAAACACCACCAGCTTCCCCTACATGATTTCCATTAGCATCTGTAATGAAGCTTTCTGATCCGTCCACCCATTTTGCTCCGCTTCGGGTTCCTGTAGTTTCGTCCTGCCATCCTACGATAACCGATCCGTTGGCACTGATTGCATTGGCTCTGGAACTTCTGCCAGCAACAATACTTCCAAGATCTACCACTCCATCGGTTTCGTTCCATTTCACCGCATGCGCATTGGATGCTGTAAGCCACCCTAGCCCTACAATTGTATTTCCATCCGGAGACATTCCCCACGTAGAACTTACACTTCCGTCCCAACCGGTAGGTACAAGCCCACCTCTGTTGATCCATGTAGAAGTAGCCACATCATACGTTGATATTTCATTAAAGCCTGTCGCTGTATTGGTAATTGAAGAAGCTACTTTAGTCCCATCATTAGAAATAATGCTTCTTCCTGCCGCCGGATACCCATTGGATAGGGAGCCTATCTGTACAAGCCCTCCCCCGTTGGTCCATAGATATACAGTACCACCAAAGGTATTCATACTCACTACCCCATTATCCGTAACGGACCCTATACTATAGTTATCCTGTCCCATAACTGTAAGCTGAGCTTCTGCTATGCTAATATTAAGGAAAAAACAAGCCATTAATACTTTCATTGGAATTTTGTAAAAATTTCTCATAATATTATTGTATTTAGTATGTTAAATCATCTAAAACAATATTAATATTATATTCACCCAATTAAAAGAACTTGGCTTTCATAATTCATGAATTTCAAAAGAATAAAATTTACAAAACACTGCAAATCAACATTATAAAACCAAACCACCAATAACCATCTCTAGTTGATTTGTAAGTGCAGACGGCTAATTTTATTTACTTTTTAATGAATTTATAGCTCTGTGGTTCTCCTCCTTTTACAGAATAGTTCAGAATATAATTTCCTTTTGCTAATGATGATACTTCTATCTTATCTTTTACAGAACCAATAGATTTCACTTTCTGTCCCACCATATTATAAATTTCTGCTTTCTCAATTTTTCCTGTTCCTTTAAAATATAGAATATCAGCCACAGGATTAGGATAGATCTCCATCGTACTTTTATCTTTCACCGTTTCTTTAGTTGACAGATAGCTGGTAAGATCCAGATAAAAAGCCACCAAATTATCGGAAGAATCAAGCCCCATTCCTGCAATTTTCTTTCCATCCTGGGAAATAGCCAATGGAAGCCCCATCGTTATTCCGTTGGTTGCAATTCCTAGGCTTACAGCATAATCATTGAGGTTAACACGTCCGGTTTCTGATGTCCAGATAAAGCCTTCTCCCGACATTGGCGGTGCTCCAAATGCTCTGTAATAGCCAATAACCTTAGTTCCATCTGCTGAAATCCCTGTAGCACCTCCTTTAAAGAAGAATGAAGCATTGGGATGGGTAATATAGATAAGCCCGGTGGTCGCATTCCAAACATAAGGATTAGGGTTTCCTCCTCCAATGATGGTACTTCCATCCGCAGAAACACCACCAGCTTCCCCTACATGATTTCCATTAGCATCTGTAATGAAGCTTTCTGATCCGTCCACCCATTTTGCTCCGCTTCGGGTTCCTGTAGGTTCGTCCTGCCATCCTACGATAACTGATCCGTTGGCACTGATAGCATTGGCTCTGGAACTTCTTCCGGCTACAATACTTCCCAGATCGACCACTCCTCCGGCTTCGTCCCATTTCACTGCATGCGCATTGGCTGCCGTAAGCCAACCTAGCCCTACAATTGTACTTCCATCCGGAGACATTCCCCAGCTAGAGCTTACACTTCCGTCCCAGCCGGTAGGCACAAGCCCCCCTCTGTTGATCCATGTAGAAGTAGCAACATCATAGGTTGATATTTCATTAAAGCCTGTCACCGTATTGGTAACGGAAGAAGCTATTTTGGTTCCATCATTAGAAACAACGGTTCTTCCTGCAGCAGGATATCCATTGGATATTGAGCCTATCTGTACAAGCCCTCCCCCATTGGTCCATTTATATACACTACCGGCACTGGTATGCATACTTACGACTCCATTATCAGAAACAGCTCCTACATTATAGTTACCCAGCCCCATGACAGTCAACTGAGATTTTGCTGATCCAAAGTTTAATAGAAAATAAAAAGCCAATACTTTTACTGGTACTTTGTAAAAATTTTTCATAAAATAATTCAATTTGGTTATTGTTATTAATCAAAAACAATATTAACATTACATTCATTCATTTGAAAGAAATTAGCTTTCATAATTCGTGAATTTTAAAAGAATAATTTTTACAAAACACTGAAAATCAATATTATAAAAAACCACCCGCCAATACCTGTCTCCAGTTGATTTATAAGTTTAGACGGCTAATTTTATTTACTTTTTAATGAATTTATAGCTCTTTTGTGTTCCTCCTTTTACAGAATAGTTCAGAATATAATTTCCTTTTGCTAATGATGATACTTCTATCTTATCTTTTGCAGAACCCATTGATTTCACTTTCTGTCCCACCATATTATAAATTTCTGCTTTCTCAATCTTTCCTGCTCCTTTAAGGTATAAAACATCAACTACAGGATTGGGATAAATTTCTATATCATTTTTATCCTTCGCAGTATCATTTACGGATAAATATTGGGTAAGATCAAGATAAAAAGCTACAAACTGAAAATTTGTATCTACTCCCATGCCGGCAATTTTTTTCCCATCCCGGGAGATCGCCAGCGGAAGTCCCATTGTAATTCCATTGGTTGCAATTCCTAATGATGCAGCATAATCATTCAGATTAACACGCCCGCCATCAGGTGTCCAGATAAATCCTTCTCCTGCCATTGGAGGTCCTCCTAATGGTCTGTAATAACCAATTACCGTTTTGCCATCCGCAGAAATACCGGTTGCTCCTCCCCTGAAAAAAGTGGATGCATTAGGATGGGTAATATAGGTAAGTCCGGTGGTAACATTCCAGATATAGGGAGTGGGAGTTCCACCACCACCACCTATGATGGTGCTTCCATCTGCTGAAACTCCTTGCGCTTCGTCTACATAATTTCCGGAATTATCCGTAATGAAACTTTCTGTTCCATCCACCCATTTAGCTCCTCTCCGTATTCCTGTAGCTTCATCCTGCCACCCTACAATGACACTTCCGTTTGCATTTACCCCATTAGCTCTGGAATCACGTCCCGGCACTATACTTCCCAGATCTACCACTCCGTCGGAGGGGGTCCATTTTACGGCATGCACCCGTGCTATATCAAGAAAGCTTAGTCCTACAATAGTATTCCCATCCGGAGACATTCCATAAGGAGTGCTTTCACCTCCACCAGGCGCGATAGGAGGAAGTGCCCCTCTATTTGTCCAGTTGGAAGCAGTATACGTTGATATTTCTGGCAATCCTGTAACTGAATTTGTAAATGCAGATGCTATCATACTTCCGTCATTGGTTACAAGAGTATTCCCGGAAATCATACTTCCGCTTGGCAAAGCTCCAATCTGAACAAGTCCTCCTGCTGCTGTCCATTTAAATATTGTACCTTCAGTACTGATCTGCATACTTACCACTCCATTATCAGAGACACCTCCCACATTATAATTAGGTCCTGTTGACATGATAGTAAGCTGGGCATCAGCTGCTCCAAATACCATCAGAAAAGAAACGGTCAACATTTGTATTGACATTTTGAAATTATTTTTCATATTTTTAAATATTTACAACAATATTATATTTAACGCATGAAGAAAGCCGCTTTCATAATTCATGAATTATGAAAACGGGTCATTCTTATTTTTTAATGAACTTATAAGTCTGTGGTCCTTTTCCTTTTACGGAATATTGCAGTATATAGTCTCCTTTTGACAGGGATGCTACATTAATCTGGTCATTTACAGAGTCAAATGATTTCACTTTTTGCCCTACCATATTATAGATCTCGGCTTTTTCAATTTTTATATTTCCTTTAAAGTAGAGAATATCAGATACCGGATTCGGATAAACAGCAATATCATTTTTATCATTCGCAGTATCATTTACAGATAAATATTGGGTAAGATCCAGATAAAAAGCTATCGGGATATTAGATGCATTCAATCCCACACCGGCAATTTTCATCCCGTCCTGAGAAATTGCCGTAGGTAATGACATTGTTATTCCATTCGTTGCAATTCCTAATGATGTGGCATAGTTGTTCAGATTAATACGCCCGTCTGCTTTTGTCCAGATAAAGCCTTCTCCCGCAAGAGCAGGACTTGAAAAGGGCCTGTAAAATCCGATTACTTTTTTACCATCAGCAGAAATACCGGTAGCTCCTCCTCTGAAATTCACGGAAGCATTAGGATGCGTTATAAAAGTAAGTCCAGTGGCAGCATCCCAAACATAAGGGCTTGGTAAATTGGCACCTATTATTATATTTCCATCTGCTGAAACCCCTCCTGCTTCGCCTACATTAATTCCATTATTATCTGTAATCAAGGTTTCTACTCCGTTTACCCATTTTGCACCTCGTGCTGGTTTACCTTGGAGATCCTGCCAGCCAACAATAACGTTGCCGTCGGCATTTACCGCATTGGCTCTGGAATTCTGTCCGCTTACCATACTTCCCAGATCTACCACCCCACTATCCTGGGTCCACTTCACGGCATGAGCCAGCCCTCCGGTAAGGAAACCTAACCCAACAATTGTATTTCCGTCCGGTGATATTCCCCAAGGGAAACTTTCTCCTCCTCCGGAACCAATGGCAGCTAGGGCTCCTCTGTTCGTCCAGGTAGATGTAGCAATATTATAGGTTGAGATTTCGCGAGTTCCTGTTGCTGTATTTGTAAATCCAGATGTTACTAAAGTGCCGTCACTAGAAATAGGAGTTCTGCCCACTACCTGTATTCCTGGTGCCAATGCACCTATCTGTACCAATCCTCCGGAAGCAGTCCATATGAATGTTTTACCTCCAACATTAATCTGCAAGCTCACCACTCCATTATCTGAAACTCCCCCAACACTATAAACATCTCCTTCTGCTATTACAGTAAGCTGAGCCTCTGCGATATTAAATGTCAGAAAAAAAGAAGCTACCAGAACTTTCATTGTCATTTTGTAAGATTTTCTCATAATTGCTATGTATTTAGTATTTCAAATCGTTAACAACAATATTAGCACTATATTGACCTGGTAAAAAGAAGTTGACTATCACAATTCGTGAATTCCAAAAGAATAAAAAAGAGCTACACAAATGGCAGCTCTTTAAACATTAATCCTATATACTTTATGTTATTTTTGTGTTTAAAATCGTGTAAAACAATATTAATACTATATTTACCTAATAAAAAGAAGTTAACTTTCATAATTCGCGAATTTTAAAAGAGATCAAAAACACAAAAATTAATAATGATGAACACAAAAGGCTACCATTTTGAATATGGATAAAAAGAGAGTCATAAAAAACCTATGAAGAAAAATCTATTATTCAAAAAATTATTTCATAGTAGCAGAGAAACTTTTCTGTTACTATTCGTATTTTGCTCGATTCTCAGTAACGGACAATCCGGCCCTGACTTTAACATCCTGGCAGACAAAGCATTTGAGAAATTGTATCAAAATTCGGATGAATGCATCAGCTATACTCAGGGAATACTTGTGAGCGATCAGGACCCGGAGCATAAATTAATCTTACAAAGCATTATTTCCCAAGCCTTTGCAATGAAAGGTGATTATGTACAGTCTGTCAATATTTTCTCTCAAAAAGAAGATTTTGATCAAAAAACAGATATTTCGTACTTCAGACAGGTTTTCAGCGATTATACTCTTGCAGATCAATATCAGAACCTGGGGCTTTATAATCAGTCCAAAACAATTATTGCCCGGCTTTTATCCGATCAGAAACTCCTTACCAGCAATGATCCTGCCTTAAGAATAACCACAGCAAAGCTTTATCAGCTGCAGGCACTGAACTCAGGGATCAGCAGAGATTATCCTACTGCCTTAAAAAACCTTGATAAAAGTAATCAATACATCAACAGCAATAATGAGGAGAATAGGATCATAAAAATGGAGAATAAGATTTTCCGTTCTCTTTATCTGATGAAAGAAAACAAACTGGATGAATGTAAAAATCTTATAGAAAGTATCATTGCTGAGCTTGAAAAACAGAAAAACCAACCTTTTCTTTTAAGCCTTGCCTATGAAAACCTATCCCAGTATTATTTTTTAAAACAGGACTATGCCGCCTCTTCCCAAAAACTGGAAACTGCGCTTTCATTAGTTGAAAATCTTCCTTTTAACAATTTAAAAATTAAAATTTATGAATCATTATCCCGGACTTATTTTGCCCTTCATGATGATGCAAAATACCATCAATATAGCAAACTGCAGAATGATTTAAAAACAATTACAGAGTCCAGTACAAAAGAAGGAATACGCTATATTGTAAAACTGGTGGAAACCAATCAGAATAAAAATATTGAATTTCAAAAACAGATTTATTTCAGATCCTTATGGTATTTGCTGCTATATCTGTTATTGATTATCATCAGCTTATCCATTTACTATTTCATCATTAAAGGCAAAAATACCGATTTAAAAAAGCAATTTGATTTCTTTGTAAAACAGAGCAGCCAAAATCATCAAAGATTATCTTTTATAGAAAAGGTTACGGAAAAAACACCGGAAAAAGATTCAGCCACCCATAAGATATCTAAGGAAAAAGAAGAAGAGATCCTCCAAAAACTTGAAGAGTTTGAGCTATCTGACCGCTATCTGAATAAAAATATGTCGCTGGCCCTGCTTTCTTCCCAGCTGGAAATCAATACAAAGTATCTTTCAGAGGTTATTAACAGCAGAGAAAAAAATTTCAATGGGTATGTTAATAAACTTAGGATCAATCACATTGTTCAGCTGTTGAAAAGTGACCCTGTCTTTTTGAATTATAAAGTGAGCTATCTGGCAGAGTATTCAGGATTTTCATCACACAGTGCATTTACAACTGTTTTCAAATCCGTTACGGGAATGTCCCCTAATGCTTATATTCAGGAAATCATTAAAGGTAAAGCGTTATGAAGGCAATATTAAAAATAAGAACCCTGCTTTTGTTATTCTTTTGTATTTTTTCGAAAGCACAGAACATTTCAGACAGTAGCCTGCTCAGACAAGCCCGTCTCGAAATTTATGATAACCCGGACAATGCCATAAAGATAGGGAAGCTGTTATTAAAAAAGGATTACGACATCAAGACTTCTATAGATATATATATGCTGCTTTCTACGGCCAATATTGCCAAAAGAAACTTTGATGAGTCCTTAAAGTATATTTTGAAAGCCAAAGAACTTTCACAGAAAAGCAATGACACCAAAAGCCAGATAAGTGTTCTGATTGCAGCAGCCATCCAATATCAGCAAATGGAACTGTTCAGCAAAAGTCTTGAAACTTTGGATGAAGCGGATGTGTATCTGGCTAAGATACCCGCCAATAGTTCTGAAAAATATATTGAAACAGCCCGAAGCTATGCTATAAGAGGTATGATCTATAAAAGCCAGTCTAATTCTGAATTTGCTCTGGAAAAATTCCTGATCTCGATACAAAATTTTGAAAAAGTCCCTTTAAAGAAAACAACCTATTCCAACATGAGTGTGGTGTATTATAATATTGGCTACTGTTACCTTAATCTTAATCAGATAGAAAAGGCCCAGCAGGCTTTTTTACAATCTATAGAATATGCCCGGAGAAATCATGCAAAAAGTCTGGAAGCATTTGCCCTGAAAGGGATGGCTGAATTATATAAACAGAAACATGAAAATCTGGATGCACTGAATCTCCTGGTAAAAGCCGAAGACCTTTCTAAAAACACCGGAGACCTTATACTGAATGAAGGGATCTACAAAGAAATGGCTGATAATTATCTGGCTATGGGAAAACAGGATTCTTTTCAGCTGTACAATAAAAAGTTTCTTGAAATGCGTTTTCAGAGAAAACAAAATGAACTGGTTTCTATCAACCACGTGATTGATGATCATAATAAAGAAACTTTGATCAAAAGTGAAAAACTGAAATCGTATTACAACTCTATAAAGATCATCTCTGCCATTACAGGAAGTATTCTTATAGTCCTTCTATTATACTTTATCATAAAGGTCAGAAGGCAGAATAAGACCTTTCAAAAAGAAATACAACAGATTATCCGGGGTTCATAACGGATATATACTAAAAAAGCATTTCAAGGTTGAAATGCTTTTTTAGTATACAATGTTATAAGTTTATTTTCCCATAACTTCCGTAATCGGATTCCCTACATTTCCACTTGGGAACTGGATCTTCAATAGAGAAGAAACGGTAGGGGCAATATCTGTCATATGATATGCCTTGTTGCTTTCTCCCTGCTTCACTCCCCAACCCATAAAGATCAATGGAATGTGTGAATCGTAAGAATTCCATACACTGTGCGTTGTTCCGGTCTTAGAATATGGCGGAAGCATAGAATCGTGAGAGATCAGCTGAATATCTCCACTTCTCTGTCTGTTGATTCCGTTGATGATTCTTTGTTTGATAGGTTCCGGGATGCTTGATTCCTGAACTTTATCTACTGAAACCGCATACAGAACAGTAGGATCTTTCTCAAGTTCTTTTACAGTGAAGTTTCTTACATCATCCAGTTCAAGTTTAGCATCTGCCAATACTTTTCTGTCAAAATAGATCTGATAATTATCGATTGCATTGATCAGTTTATCCGCTCCGAATTTCTCTTTCAGCTTTTGGTTAAGGTTCTTTTCAGCGCCTTCTCCGAAGAAACCTGTCGGTATTTTATGTTCTTTAAGGAATCCTACAGAATGTGCACCACCATGATCAGCAGAAAGGAAGACTGTATACTCGCCTTTTCCTACTTTTGAATCCAGATATTTGAAGAACTCTGCAAGATCCTGGTCTAATCTGATATAAACATCTTCTACTTCAATAGAATTCGGTCCGAATTTATGTCCCGCATAGTCTGTAGAAGCAAGGTTGATGGCCAGGAAGTCTGTAATATTATCTCCCCCCAGTTTTTCACCCTCTACAGAAGCTTCAGCCAACTTTAATGTCAACGTATTTCCGAAAGGTGTATAACGGATGTTATCTTTTTTTGTCTGATAATCCTGAGCTAAATTGCTATAAGGGAATGTAGGTGTTTTTGCGCTTCCCAATAATCCTTCCCAAGGAGAATTGTCCGGAGCACTTTCTGTATACTGGCTGATCGGAAGTAAGGTATTCCAGCCGTTGGCTACTAATTTTTCAGGAAGGTTCTGAGCATTGAAAGATTTTACCCATTGAGGAAGATCGTTCATATACCATGTACTTGTAATGAAGTTCCCGGTACTGTCATCAAACCAGAACGCTCCGTTCGGATTGTGTCCTGCAGGAAGAATAGAGGCACGGTCTTTCAGAGAAACACCAACTACTTTTCCCTGGAAGTTGGTCGCAAGTCTCAACTCGTCAGTGACTGTTGTAGACCAAAGATTTTTCGGAGAGTGGCTTCCGGTTTTTGTATTGGTGGTTCCTACCGGCTGAACGCTTTCATCTGCTGTACAATATACTCCTTTACCTGTTTCTTTGTCTGTCCAATCATTTCCGGCAATTCCGTGAATCGCAGGTACAGATCCTGTATAGATACATGTGTGTCCCAAAGCGGTAATGGTAGGCACATAAGGAATGTGTACGTTATTTAAAGAATATCCGGTATTCAAAAGTCTTTTGAAACCGTCATTTCCATACTTACCATAAAAACGGTATAAATAGTCCCAACGCATCTGGTCTACGACCAGACCTACAACTAATTTCGGTCTTTCCAGTTGGGTATTTCTGTTCTTCTGCGCATTGATTGTAACTACGGACAAAAAAGTAGCTGCCGCAATTGAAATGTTCCTAAGCATCCAAGTAAAATTTTTATTGACCACAAATTTAAGGGTTTTGAAAGTTTTGGAGTGTGAAATTTTATTTAATTTTGATTATTGTACAATTCATCAATCCAATCCATCATGATTTTAGGCGTATACTGGTATTTCAAATTTCCTGAACATTTATATGACTTTAAGTTTTTCAGATTTTTTCCGGGCTATGGAGGTCATGCTGATAATCCTGCCGAGCTGGTGGCAAGAGTTCAGGTTACGGATATAAATGATTGTATAGAAAAGCTGGAAGCACTGAAAACCCGTTTCAAAAATACGTACCTTCACCTTAACATGAATGGAAATCAGCTGATCATCAGTACAGGAGATCATCAGCTTTTTGATTTTCATTTTCAGTTTGCAGAGGAAATAGAGGAACTGCTGATCCGTGAAAATGCCGTTTTATTGAATTCAGATGTTCCTTTCAACATTCAATCCAGTAAAAATTACCTTTCGGAAAGGGAAAGCTATGAAACCATAGAACACCGGTTTATTCAAATGGTAGGTTCAGATTTTAAAAAGAATAATGCTGAAAATTATTCTATCAGAATCGACTGCAATCTTCCCCAAACCGATAAAAAAAGTTTCATCGATGATCTGATTCAGATATGCAGGGAAGAAAACCTCGATGTATTCTTTTATAATGATGCTCTTTTTAAAGACCATTGCAACCTGATGCTCTTTTTTGGTAATGGCAGGCAGGAAAAAGGTGGAATTCAAAAGGTGCAGATCAATTCTTTTGGAAGTAAAGTACGGCATCTCACCGGGAAATATCCTCTCCTTCACTTCGGACACCTTGAAGGTCTTAAATATTATCCGCTCAATGGTCCTCATGTGCAGCTGATGACAGATGAAGACTATATTTTAAACAAACAATAAAAACCAATTCAATATAATGATCAAATTCAAATATGTTATTCTATACGTTGAAGATGTAGAGCAGTCTATGAACTTTTATAAAAATACGTTCGGTTCTGAAATAAAGTTCATTACTCCTGAAAAGGATTATGGAGAACTTATCACTGGCGAAACCAGTCTGGCATTTGCTTCTATAAGTCTTGCCGCCTCCAATATCAAAGAAGGATTTCTGACTTCGAAAGCAGGTGAAAAACCTTTCGGGATAGAACTGGGGTTTGTAACGGATGACGTGGAAGCTTTGGTAGAAAAAGCATTGAAAAACGGTGCTGTTCTGTATGAAAACATTGCAGTAAAGCCTTGGGGACAGAAGACAGCTTACATCAAAGATTTAGACCATTACCTTGTAGAGATTTGTACTGAAGTTCAATAATTTAAAAAAATCATTCTGTGGACGTAAAAAAACTACAAAAACTACTCTATAATCCAAGTCTGAACTGGGGACATAACGGCTATTCAACGGAAAAGATCTATTCTGTTTCATCTATTGAATTTGGAGGTTCTTTTGAGTTTAATTTGAAAGAAAAATCTTTTCCTTACACCAAAGTCTGGGAAACGGATACTGAAGATCTTGAAGACCTCAACGATATTATTGAGAAAGGAAATTCTTTCGGTGCTTTTGTCGGGGATGAACTGGCCGGATGGATCATCGGTGAACACAGAACATGGAATAACAGCTTTTACATCGAAAATATACTGATTGATGAAAAGTACAGAAGACAAGGAATCGGTATCATGCTGATCAAAAGTGCCATCAAAGAAGCCCGAAGATTAAACTGCAGAGTAATTGAACTGGAAACTCAGAACACCAACTACCCTGCTATACAGTTTTACAGAAGAATGGGCTTCAATATTACAGGACTGAATACAAGATTGTATGAAAATCCTGAAGAAATTGCTCTTTTCATGACACTAGACCTGGAATAAAAACATATCCGGGTCTGCTATTTTTATTTAAAAACTTAATACACTAAGTCTTTATCGGCTTACAATAATTACGGATACGACAGTGAATCATCTTCAAAAAGACATAAAGCTCTTCATGGTAAACCGACTCTTAGCCTTTGGATTTTTATTGGCAGGAACTGCTGTTTTTTCTCAAAACGGCAAAGCTGTAATGGAAATCAGCTACGAAACTAAAATGATACGGGATAGCCTGAACCCTCAAAGCTTTAGGCAATATGAAATGATTCTGCTCTGTAATGCCAATGAATCTATTTATTTTAATAATGAAGCAAAGACTTATTATTATACTTTATCCGGTAAGAAAGAAAGTAATGGTGCTGAAATGATCAGAACTTCTTTTGGTGGCATTCCAAAATATCCCAACATCACCTACAGCGCCTACAGATCTGATCATAAGACGACCGCTTTTCTCCCGGTAGGCAAATATATTTTCAGTTTTGAGGAACCTGAGCTGAAATGGGAGATCCTCACTGATACTAAAAAAATACAGAATTATAACTGCCGGCTGGCCAAAACGGTTACCGACACTGGAGATATTTTTTATGCCTGGTATACGGAAGATCTGTCTATTCCTGACGGGCCATTCCGTTTTAAAGGGCTTTCCGGGATGATTCTGGAAGTTTATAATAAGGCTAAAACCATCGAGATCTCTGCCACCAGTATTAAAAAAAGTGATGAAACCATTGCTTCTGTTCCCTATTTGTCTGTAGTAAAGGCAAAAACCAAAAAACAATATCTGGAAGCAAGGAAAAATTTCATAGATACGCCTTCCTTATACAATGGGGATCTCAGGCTATTTGACGGTACAGGAAAGGAAATTACCCACACCATAAAAGAAAATATCAGAAAGATCAACGTCTTTCTTGACTAGCATTTAATCTCTGAATTTCATAAAATTTTATTAAAAAAAATTAAAACACTTGTCAGTGTCTTAATTTTTATATACTTTAGTGACTCAACTCATTAAAACATAATAACCATTAAAATTCAGAGAAATCAAAGAGAAATCAATTGGTATTAATCAGCAATGGTGATACCTGCTACAGAAACCTTAATGGAATCAGTAGTGGTCCCGGAAACAGTAATTTACCTTGCTTCGGACAAAACATTTCTGTAAAGATTGAGAAAAAAGTTGTGGGTGCCGATATATCTAATTTTAGATTATTGCACAGAAGGGCGGTTTTTACCGCTCTTTTTTTGTAAAACAACAAAGAATACTTATTCCTGATTTCTTATTTTAATACCCTAGGAATCACCATAAGGCTTTCATTTCCTGATGCATTGACCGCCTGTACCGCAAAGAAATAATTATCCTTGGAGTAAGGCAATTTAATACCCATCTTTGAAGGGGCTTAATCAGATTGATCCATTCAAACAACAAGAAACATCCATATCATGACATCGCTTTTAGAATACATCCGCTCTCTTACTCCATTTTCTGATGAAAGCTGGGCTTTACTCCAAACGGTTCTTTCAAAAAGAATTTACAGGAAAAATGAGCTGATGCTGAAAGAAGGTGAGATCTGCCATTCTCTGTTTTACATTGATAAAGGGTTTTGTAAAAGTTATTACGAAGTGGATGGAGTGATAAAAAACACAGGTTTTTTCTTTGAAAATGAAGTGGCAACCAATATCAGCAGCTTTGGAAGCGGACAACCTTCTGAATTCAATATAGCTGCCTGTGAGGAAATACATACGCTTATTTTTGACAAAGAAAAATTATTTGCAGCAGCCCGGCAATCACCGGAAATAGAAGCTTTGGGTCGTCACTGTCTTCGTCAGTTTGCCACCAAACAGGAAGAGTTTTCTAACCTATTTAAATTATACACCGCACAGGAAAGACTCGAATATCTTGAAAACAAACATCCGGAAATGATCCAGCGTATTCCACTCTCCCAATTGGCTTCATTCCTTGGAGTAGCCAGAGAAACCTTAAGCAGAATCAGAAAACGAAGAATTTCTCATTAATGGAGATCTTTTAACCTATAAATTAATTAAAACACATGAAAACATTGATTTGGCAGGGAATTGCCTTCCAGTCTCTTGAATATTTCAAGCTAGAAAAGAAAAACGAAAACTATATTGCAGCTTCAAGAATCATAGGCTATTATAATGATTCCATGTACACTACAGACTATCACATTAGCATTGATAAAGACTGGAACACGCTGAGTTTTCTCATTGAATCCGAGGTCAATATGGAAAAACATACGCTTAAAGGAAAAAGAATACAGAATGAATGGGAAATCAACGACCACATCAATCCTGATTTTAAAGACTTTAACTTCATCGATATTTCATTGACTCCATTTACCAATACGTTACCTATCAATAATTTGAAACTTCCTGAAAACGGTTCAGAGGAAATAAAAGTTATTTATATTGATGTCCTGAACAATGTCATAAAACCTGTATCGCAACAATATACGAGAATGACTTCCGACATCTATCATTATGATAATCTTCAGACTGATTTTAAAGCTGATATTGTAGTGGATGAAGACGGTCTGGTGATCAGTTACCCTGAATTATTTGAAAAGATTACTTAATTTTATTAAACTTTATTATCAAGAGATTTGATCTTGAAAGATGATAAAGAAAACTAACACCTTTCATCATAAAAAATGGACAACAGAATTCAAGAAATCAAAGATAAAATAGAAAAACCTGCTACGGAATTTATTACCGGCGGATTCAGACCTCTCAATATCCTGGAAGAATCATGGATCGGACATGTATTTGCCTACGCGGAACATGAGGAAATTCCTTTGGATAAAAATGGTGATCAGATGATGCCTCTTTTACAAATTTATCTTCCCAACCAACCTTTCGTACCGGAACTGATCAAAAATCAAAAGCTGATTACCGTATTTATTTCCCAGGACTTCCCCGAAACGTTTGAGAAAATGGGCGAATACTGGGTCATCAGAGAATATGATCTTTTGGAAGAAATTGTCATCAAGGATCTGAAAAGTTCCGTTTCCTATTTAAAACCATTTCCATTACGTTCTCAATTGTACCCTAACGACGCACCGCTATGGGATGGTGGAGGTATTGAAGACATCGATTATCAAATAGTTTCCGAAATTCTCCAACTTGAAAGAGAAGGACTTTTCGACAGTTATTTCAAAATTATCGACCACTGCTACAGCACAAAATTAGGGGGCTATCCATCATTCTGCCAACCGGGCATCGGATTCAAAGACGGTTTTGGAAAAGGCTTTGAATTTGTTTTCCAGGTATCTTCGGATAATAAAGCTCATTTAAATGTAATCGATAGTGGCAGTTTTATGTTTGCAAAAAACAAAGAAACCGGGGAATGGAGCTTGTATTATGATTTTTATTAAACACTGACCCTTAGAAAATTACGAAATCTCGTTATTATTTGTCTTAATATAATTGTATGAGGTTAGGGATATTTTCAAAGTGATCTTTGTATGGTAAATATGGTATTATTAATAAAAATGCCATACGAAAGGATTCGTGCGGGAGCCTCGTACCAAGTAATAATTAATTTTAAAATTACACTAATTTCTCATACTTCAAAAAAGTATAATAACTGTTAATATATTTATTCTGATAAAAGCAATAACCCCTTACAAATAGTAAAGGCTTGTTGTTATTTTATAGGTACGAGCGTGACGCTCGCACCAGCAGGGGGGAAATACTTCTACTAACAAAGCCACAGATTTGGCAGCTTACAACTTCATTTTTTCATTCTCTTAATGATTTCTTTCAATTCATTATAGGTATATTTTTTCTCTTCCTCAATTATTTTTCCTGTACCATAATCTTCAATGATAACATCATATCTCTGAGTTTTATTATAATCAAAAGTTGATATATATATTAAATTATTTCCCATACGAATACCTATGGCTGTAAGATCTCCATCCCAAAAATCAGCAATTTCATAGTAATGTGGTAATTCTTTACTTAGCCTAGCAAACAATTCGTTTATTTCAGTCTCTTTATTTTCCAATATTTTATATGCTTAATTGTTACTTTAAGAATTGCTACACGAAAGGATTCGTGCGAGGGCAAAGATATATTACTAGACTATTTTTTCCGTCTAATATGCCTAATGTAGAAAAATAAAAATATGGAGATTAAAATTGCAATTATTATTTTAAGATAGGTTTGAACAGGAATTTTGTGACTGCTTCCTAATACCATATATAAATAGAAGACAAAAATTAAAAAAGAAATGGTACAGATAAACTGCAGAATGCCAAGTATAATTTTCATTTATTGATTATTTGTTATTCCCTAAGCTGGTGCGAGCATCTTGATCGTACCAAATAATAATTAATTTTAAAATTACACTAATTTCCCGTACTTCAAAAAAGTACAATAGCTGTTAATATATTTATTCTCATAAAACAACAAACCCTTATAAATAGTAAGGGTTTGTTGTTATTTTATCGGGTACGAGCGTGACGCTCGCACCTGCAGGTGGGACAAAAAGTGTTGTCTTATTTTAAAGCTAAATATTTCACCGTCGGATATAAGTAATAAAACCGACTCCTCAGCTGTTATTATTATATGAAAGCCACCACTTTAGTTCTTCTTTTATTCACCTCTCTGACTTTTGTTTCAGGGCAGGCTAATCGTTCCGAAAGATTCTTCGAAACCTCGGATCATGTCACAATAAAATATAAGGTTTCCGGAAAAGGAGAAGCCTGTATTTATGTTCCGGGAGGGCCCGGGCAAGGGTATTCTTCATTTGAATTGATGGGTGGAAGCAATCTTGAAAAAAATATGCAGATGATCTATATGGACCAGCGGGGTTCCGGAGCATCAGGAAAATCAGAAAATTATCATCTTGAAAAAATGGTTCAGGATATTGAAGAGCTAAGACAGCATTTGAAATTGAAAAAGGTATTTCTGCTTGCTCATTCTTTTGGAGGGATAATTGCTGTCAATTATGCAAAAAAGTATCCTCAGCATACGAAAGGACTCATTCTCACCAATATAACACTGCATTTTCTGAACGATGAATCTATAAAAGAACAGATAGAATATGGAAACAGCCTTCTGCAGAAAGAAAATAAAACCATTCCAAGAGACAGTCTTTCTACTGAGCTTTCAAAAATCAGTAGTGCTCTAAGAAAGAAAAGGATCGGATATAAATTTCTTACTGAAGATATTGAAACCATCAAAGCAATGGATCAAGTAGATTCTCTTCACCCAAGAATTATCGATTTTGGAATGGCAGTGATTTCAAAGCCTAAAGATTTCTTGGAATATTACGCCGATTATGCCCCTATGACAAAAGAAATTCATCTTCCGGTATTAATCATCACCGGAACAATGGATAAAGCCGTGGGAACCCAACATTATAAAACCTTCAGATTTCCCAACCAGAAAGTTATCTCCATTGATGGCGGACATCTTTTGTATTATGAAAAGAATAAAGAATTTGTAAGTGCAATCGACAATTTTGTGAGCAAAATAAAATAGAATCCCCTAAAAAGTTCTCCCCGGACAGCTAGTTTTTTCATCAATTCGATAGAAACATCCAAATTTCGTAATAAATACAGCTCAAACACATTAAGAATAATAGTCAAAAAGACAATTATGCTTATTTAATTTACTATTAAAACACCAATAGTATTTATAAAGTATTAAAGGTTTGAAAACTTTAAATATATTTCAAGAAGTACTCACCACTCAATGATATATTCTGTATATTTATTGCGAAACAAAAACTAATTTCAACATGAAAAAAACAATCACTCTGGCGGCTATTGTCATAGCGGCTTTTTCAAACGCACAAACATGGAATCTGGCAGGAAATGCAGGGACTGATCCCACTGTGAATTTTCTAGGTACTTCAGACGACAAGGATCTGGTAATAAAAACAGCAAATAAAGAAAGAATTCAGATCAATTCTCTGGGAAGGATCGGAATAGGAACAGCTCCTGATCCGAAACGAAACCTTAATTTTTTAGGAAATGCTACATTTGTTTCCAATGAGTCGGCATTGGACGGGTATCATTTTTTCAGTGCCGGCCAAAATAACAACAAAGATACCGACTTAATGTGGCTAAGTTATAATAACTATCAGCCTAATGATGTGGGTATTCTAACGTTATCTGCACCACCCAATCCAGGAAACTGGTCACATCCTGTTTTTTCCGTGAGAGCTAATGGTAAGGTTTTAATTGGGGTAAACTGGAATAATCTTGAACAAACAGGATGTGCAGACTGCAGCAATTATAAACTATTTGTTCGACAGGGGATAAAAACAGAAAAAGTAAAAGTAGAAGTGGCTGCTGAAAATGGCTGGGCAGATTATGTTTTTGAGGACAATTATAAACTTATGGACCTGAAGACCCTGGAAAATTATATTAAAGAAAATAAACATCTTCCGGAAGTTCCCACAACTGCAGAAGCCATTAAAGAAGGCATCGAATTGAAAGAAATGAATATTCTTTTACTGAAAAAAATAGAAGAACTTACCCTTCATGTTATTGATCTCAACAAAAAAGTAGAAACCCTGCAAAATTCAAAATAATGAAAACAAAAAGTTACTTTTTGGGATTTTTATTTTTGAATACATTTTGTTTTTCACAACAAACCAGGTTTTTATATTATGTAGAATTTAAAGATCCTTCCAATAAGCCTCAAGTGGCTGTTGAAGAGAATAAACGGGCAAAGGTTTTATCTTTTAACGATCGTAAATTAGAAGTTGTACAATATGAAGAAGCTTTTTCTGAATTTACTTCTCAAAAGCTAAAAAACACATCGTTAATAGAATTTAAAACGGAAAAAGATTATAATGATTTTATGTCTACTCACCAAAGAGGTATTGTAAAATCTGAGAAAATAGATATCCGTGATGGAGACTTTTTATTGAATCAACCTGGCGCAGAAAGTAAAATTTTCCCGCAGTTTAAAAAGGCTTCTCCTCTTGTATATACCTATACCCCGAATGACTATTATTTAGTACCAGACCCTATCGGACATACCCATTTGGATCTGATCAATGCCCGGGAGGCATGGGACTATTCCAAAGGTGACGGAATCATCGTGGGAATTTCAGATGATGGATTCAGATTAACACATAGAGAATTTCAAAACAAAATCTCAACACTCCCCGGACAAACTGTAGGTAATAATTTGCATGGTACTGCCGTTTCAGGTCTGGCAGGTTCCAATACGGATAATAATTTTGGATCGTCTTCTATAGGTTTCAATAATAAATTATTAGTAACCGACCGTATGGGCTATGGCAGCTGGAACTGGCTGAAACAACTGTCTCAAAACGGAGCCAGAATTATCAATATGAGCTGGTACTCTACATGCAGCTTTACGCAATCGGAACAGGATGCAGTCAATGAAATATACAATAGCGGAACCGTTCTCGTTGCAGCAGCCGGAAATAGTACCTGTGGAAATACTTATGCTCAGGTATTTCCTGCATCATACAAAAACGTTATCGCTGTGAGTGGTGTAGGTCACCTTAATGATCTCAATTCAGCTACCACAACCAACGTTAAAGATGTTCATTATACTGACTATGCCATTCAGAAAAATCGTCTTCAAAATAATGAAGATGTTGATATTGTAGCTCCTGCTTATGATATGCTTGGACTCCCTTATCCCGATTGTGATGATTGTATAGGAATGGCATGGATTGGAACCTCCCTTGCTGCTCCGTTAGTTTCAGGAACTCTGTCTTTATTATTTTCATCCAATAACTGCTTATCTCCTGCAGAGGCTGAAACCATTATAAAACTGACTTCTGCTAATATTGATCATCTTCCTCCTAATCAAATTTTTGCAGGTCTATTAGGAGCCGGCAGATTAGATGCTGGAAAAGCCAATAAGATGGCATGGCAAATGAATTCTCAAAATGGTGGTGAAATCATCATTGAGGACAAAAAATTTAATCGCTGGGATTTTGAACTTCTCAACGCTCCTGAATTCATCAAGATCAGAAATGAGAGTTTTACCCAAAATGCTAATGTCAATTTTAAAGCTAAAAAAGGAATTACTTTGGATGCCGGAACAGTATTAGAACCCGGAACAGGAAAAAGTCATTTTCTGCATGTAGAAAATACAAATACCTGTTCTACATTCTCTCCAGTATCCAAGTCTGTCAATGATAAAGTGTCAAAGGCCAATAATGAGACTTCAAAAATTTCTCAATCTGTAAATAATGATATAAATGTTTATCCTGTACCAGCCAAGGATGTTGTATTCATTAAAACAGATAAAGAATTTAAAAAGGGAATTATTAAAATTTTAGACCTGAATCAAAGACAGATTCTTCAAACGAATGTTACCTCTTCGAATACCCCGATTTCCGTAGATGTTTCATCGCTAGTGAAAGGAGTCTATTTTATTGATATTACCCTTGACAACTCCCACTATAATAAGAAAATTGTGAAGGAGTAAAATTATGTAGTGATAATTTTTATAATTAAAACAGTTTCGGGGGCGGCCTTCGGCCGCCCCCGAAACCAACAAAAAAACAGCATCCTCAGGATGCTGTTTTTACTTATATAAATTCAATGAATTAGAATTTCAAATCTCCATTCACCTCTCTTACTGCATTAGCAGCTTCAGCGAATTTCAATTGCTCTTCAGCTGTTAATGTTACGTTTACGATCTGCTCTACTCCGTTAGCTCCAATGATTGCAGGAACCCCTAGGCAGATGTCGTTCTGACCGTACTCACCTTCAAGCATCAGAGAACAAGGGATCATTTTCTTCTGGTCGCATGCAATTGCCTGAACCATTACAGAAACAGCAGCACCTGGAGCATACCAAGCTGAAGTTCCTAATAATTTTGTAAGGGTAGCCCCTCCTACTTTAGTTTCTTCGATTACATATTTCTGTTGCTCATCGCTTAAGAATTCAGTTACAGGAACACCGTTTCTTGTCGCTTTGCTCAATAATGGAAGCATACCTGTATCACTGTGAGCAGCGATTACCATACCGTCAACATCAGAAATTGGAGCTTCTAATGCTTCAGCCAATCTGTATTTGAATCTTGCAGAGTCTAGTGCACCACCCATTCCGATGATCTTGTGCTTAGGAAGACCTGAAGTTTTGTGTACCAGGTAAGCCATAGTATCCATTGGGTTAGAAACCACGATGATGATTACTTCTGGAGAATGTTTTACTAAGTTTTCAGTAACTTCTTTTACAATACCAGCGTTGATACCGATCAATTCTTCTCTTGTCATTCCAGGTTTTCTTGGAATTCCTGAAGTGATTACGGCTACATGAGAACCTGCAGTTTTGCTGTAATCTCCTGTTGTTCCGGTAATTTTTGTATCAAATCCGTTAAGAGATGCCGTCTGCATCAAATCCATTGCTTTTCCTTCAGCAAACCCTTCTTTAATGTCTACCAAAACTACTTCTGAACAGAAGTTCTTCATTGCGATGTATTCTGCACAGCTTGCTCCTACAGCGCCTGCACCTACTACAGTTACTTTCATATTGTTACTTTTTTTAAAATTATTTTTGTTAGTTAAGTTTAAATTTGAAACTCCCCAAATTTAACAATTCCTGAAAAAATGCGCAATTTTTCAGAAATTTAATTAGGATTAAAAGAAATTAGTTGACGTTCAGTAAAAACGTATACAGTTTTTTCGCTCCGGAAAGCACCTCGTTGTAGTTTTCTTCAGATACTTCAGTATCCAGAACCTCCTTAAAGTTCTTCCACATTGGTCCCGTATTCTCCTGATAACATCCGAAAAAATTAAAGGTTACCTCATCAAATCCCTCCGTTTTGGAAAGCTGTTTCGCAATGACATTTCCACCAAGGGTAGATCCTTCGATCACGTACATTGCTCCCAATGCTTCATGTTCGTTGTCAAACTCAAGATGATGAGAAGCAGTCTGGTTTTCTATAGAAAGACTTTTCAGGTCCTTTTCAATAAGGGAAAGTTTCTTTCTCTCATCAAGCTGAAGTTTTTCTGCATACTTCTCAGAAAGGCTGCTGAAAATTTGATCTTCACTGTGAAGAAGCATCAGATAATTGGTATGAATGATTTTTTTATAATCTTCTAAAGTGAAAGTTTTATTGAAAATCTTTTCAGAATTAAAAAGTTTTTCTGCTGCATCGTGATAGTCTGCCGTGTTTTGCTTAAGATATTCTGATACCATAATAACGTTTTAAAAGTTTCTCAAATGTAAGGCTTTTTGAACGTTAAAATGAAAGAAGTACCATCTTTATTGCTCTCATAATCTACATTTCCACCTATCCTTTTCATGATACGGTGCACAATAGACAATCCCACTCCATTCCCTTTGAATTTCTTGGCATTATCCATCCTGTTGAAGATCTTAAACATCTTATGCTTCTCCTCTTCCGGAATACCGATGCCGTTATCTGAGATACGGTAAATAATAGTTTGTCCGTCTTCTGTTCCTTCAATTTCCACTTTTGGAAGATCCTTGTGAGAAGAATATTTCACAGCATTATTAATGATATTTAAAAATACCTGATGCAGCATTGTTTTGTCTGCCAGTACATCCGGACATTCCCTGATGATGATTTCACTGGCCGGGCTACCATAGGTCATTCTTGCATTTTCAGAGATTTTCTGAATGGTATGCGCCGTTTTCAGGCTTTCAAGCTGTACTTCACTATGTTTGGCGCGGCTGAGCTGCAATACATCCTGCATCATTTCAGCCATATTATCAATTTCTTCAATGATGGTCTTAATCTTGGTTTTACTTTTCTCGGAGTCACCGTTAAGATTCCCCAAAAGCATTTGTGCATTCAGTTTCATCACCGTCAAAGGAGTTCCCAGGTCATGTGAAATAGTGTAAGAAAAACTGTCCAGTTCTTCGTTTACTTTTTTAAGCTCATCATTAAGCCCTTTGATTGCATTGTAATTTTTATGTGAAGTTTCTAAAATCAGATCCCGTACAGCATGCACAGCGCTGATGTTTCTGGAATTCCATCTTTTAGAATGTCCTTTAATGTTTTCTGTAAAAATATGGAAGGAAGTTCTTGGGGAGACGATCTGCTTTTCTTCTCCGTTTTGAGAAAATATCCCCACTTTTTTTTCCGGATTACCCGCCCAGTTGATATGTTCATCAAATTCCTTCCGGAACCAGATCAGCATTTCATTTTTATCCCTTTCAATAAAGTAAATCATGATTCCGGCTGCTTTATCAGACAGATTCAGCACTTCTCCATAATCCTTCAGAAAACTCCGGCTGACATACACAGGATCTTTTGTATTATTCAGGGCCCATGCAGCAATTCGGCTAATACTTTCAGAATCAGGGGTGTTTTCGGCGGTTACAATCCCTTCATCAGAAACAATAGCCAAACCGTCAGCTTCCGGTAAATTTTTAATTTCCGTTTTACTTTCAATAAGAGAATCAAATAAATGATTGTGTTTTAAAAACTCTGTTTTCAGTTGAGATAATTTCTCATTAAGTTCCAGACGATAATTCAGTTCACTTTTTGATTTAAATGAAGAATAAGCATTCGCAGCCAGGGTGGTAAAAATTCCTGCCTGTACCCTGTCCTCAAGGTCAATATGCTTGGGTTCTACATTCTGGCAGGTAACCAGCCCCCAAAGATGATCATCAATAATAATAGAAACACTGAAACTTGAAGCAACTCCTGAATTTTTAAGATACTGCCCATGAATAGGTGACATTCCTCTGGATGCGGAGAAGGTAAGATCAATATTTTCCTTCTTTTTACTTATAATCGGTACATCATCGGCATAAACATTACTGAAGATTCTTTTTCTTTTTTTAAGATAAAGCTCGCGGGCCTGTTTCGGAATATCAGATTCAGGATAGTGAAGGCCCAGGAAACTTTCCATATCCTCATTTTTGCGTTCAGCAATAACTTTTCCGGAACCATCCATCATAAATTTATACACCATCATCCGGTCGTAGTTCACCACCTTCGAAAGCGTTTCCAGAAGATGATTCCAAAGTTCCTGCCCGTTATCAATGATATAAAAATTATCATATTTGTTAGAAATCCTTTTGTCCGGATTGATCACCACGGCTTCAAATTCCAGGAAAATATAGGATTCGCTGCTGAACACAGAAAAATGATACTCTTTATTATCAATAAAGATTTTATCAAAATACGTTTCGTTTTTACGTCTGGTAAACCGGTCCAGAGAAGTGTAGATCTCCGAATCGATAATACTTTGAAAACTCTGTGGAAAGTCGGTAAGTTTCTTCCCGAACAATTCATCTGAACTTTCAATTTTAAATATATCCGAAATATTCCTGCTAAAAAAAGTAATGGTGCGAGACTCCTCATCTATGCCAATCAAATAACCAAAACTTTGTATAGAGCCTGGAATATGGATAGGTTCTTCATGACATTCTACAAAATTCATATATCTCTTCAGTCTATTAACCAAAGATAACGTTTTTTTGAACAGCATTCTATTTTATGGTACTTATTTTAAAACTGTTATCACGGGGTACGAACTGAATGCTATAAAGACTGGTGAGCAGAAAATCGTATTAAATAATTTTCTTTTTTTAGCTCTTTTTGATAGGATATTTCTAAAATTTACAAAAAAAAATCCGATAATCAAATACTTCCTACTTCAACCATGATTCATAACATGAATTGCATATTATCAGTTAAAATAATTATGTTATCTAAACAAATTTCGCTAAATTTATATCACCAAATAATGAATATGAGAAGAATTCCATTGAATTATTCACAATAATTTCAATACAAATTTTAAATTCAAATAATACTATTATGAAAAAGTTCCCATTAATTTTATTTTCTTTGATTCTATCCGTAGGATTATGGAATCCGTCAGAAGCATGTACAAGAGTCGTGTACAAAGGTCCACAGAATAATATCCTCACAGCCCGTTCTATGGACTGGCGTGATGAAATCCCCGCCAACCTCTGGGTATTCCCGAAAGGAATAGACCGGACCGGCCAAACCGGACCAAAATCTGTAAAATGGACCTCTAAGTATGGCAGCCTTATCAGCTCTTCATGGGACATTGCTTCAGCAGATGGAATGAACGAAAAAGGACTGGTTGCCAATCTGCTTTGGCTGGGCGAATCTCAATATCCGAAATTCGACCCTAAAGGAAGTAAAAAAGGACTTGCCATCTCGTTATGGGCACAGTATTATCTTGATAATTTTGCAACAGTAAAAGAAGCTGTGGAGTTTTCCAGAAAAGAACCTTTCGTTGTGGTAAGCGATTATATTCCGGGAACAGAGAGATTCACCACCATTCACCTTTCTATTTCTGATGCTTCAGGAGATAATGCCGTATTTGAATATATCAATGGCAAACTGGTGATCCACCACGACCCTTCTTATACAGTGATGACCAACTCTCCTATCTTCGAAGAACAGCTCGCCCTTAACAATTACTGGAAAGGTATTCCGGGAACTGTTATGCTTCCGGGAACCAACCGCGCTGCAGACCGTTTTGTAAGAGCATCCTACTATATCAATGCGATTCCTCAGACTGCCGATACCCGTACTGCTGTAGCCAGTGTGTTCAGCGTGATCAGAAACTGCTCTGTACCTTATGGCATCTCTTCGGCAACAGAACCTAATATTTCTTCCACAAGATGGCGTTCTGTTTCAGACCAGAAAAACCTTGTTTATTATTTTGAAACAGTTTTTACCCCCAATACATTCTGGGTTGATCTTAAAGATTTTGATCTGAGCCCTAAAGGAAAGGTCATGAAACTGGATCTGAGTAACAACCGCACCTATAACGGTAAATCAAACGCAGATTTTAAAGAATCCGCACCGTTCACATTCTTAGGATTGAACTAAATATTTTTCAACGATACAGACCGTACAACTTAATTCATATCATCTGCATTCTGCACATGAACAGATTGAGTACACTGAATGATCATTGAAATTGAATACATAAACATTCCCCTCTTCCGGAGGGATGTCAAATCAAAAATTTGACGGATGGTTAAAAGTCTCAATACCTTAAGTAATTCAAAAACAAAAAACAAACAAAAAGATATGGCCTTTTTTTCAATCAAAAAGAAAAGCCTGGTCCTCTGTATGCTGGCCTGCGGGTTATCAGCCAATGCACAGATCCAGGATTCTCTCAAAGCCCAACCCCCTCAACAGCAGGAAGACAATGTAAAGTATCCGCAACTGCAGATTAAAGGCCTTTTTCAGGCACGTTACCTGGTAGGGATGTCCAAAGATGTAGATGTCAACGGGCTTCATCATACTGATGGCTCCGGCACAGATAATAATTTCATGCTCAAGTACATGAGGGTTCAGGTACGGGCACAGATCAGTAAACGTACAGAAGTTGTTGTTTTGGCCAACCTTGCCGATTTTAAAAACGACCCGAAAAGCAGAGTTCTTGAAAATGCTTATCTGAAGTATACTTTCAATCCAAAATTAGCCATTACCGTAGGACAGTTCAGACCATGGTTCGGTATTGAAGAGACTTACCCTATTGATATTATTAAATCTTTAGACTGGTCCAATCAGTATACAGAATTCGGGAAACTGGGCTGGACAAGCTTCCAGATCGGAATGTCTGCCACAGGGCAACTTCAGCTTGGCGAAATTCCTTTTCAATATGCAGTTTCGTTAGTGAACGGAAACGGGAAAAATCAGATCAATGATAACGACAACGGAAAACAGTATTCTACCCGCCTTGTTTTCGGATTATCTAAAAAATACAATTTCAATGTCGGTTTAAACGGGGGAATCGGGGAAGTATTCAGCAAAAAAGTATATGCCTTGGGAGTAGACCTCAGCTCACTGATCAAATTTGATCCAAGATGGAGTCTCGATATGCAACTGGAAGCCAAACAGGCGACCAACCATGTACTTTACAACTCTATTGCTCCTGAATTACGACCGGATAATCCTGACCAATACCTGGTACGTGGCGTTTATTTTCTTCCAAACGTAAGATATGAGATCAACCACAAAAACCTCAGCGCCTTCGAACTATCCTGCCGATATGAATATCTCGATACCAATTTCAGAATGGCATCTAACCCAAGACAGACGATCACTCCGATGTTCGGACTGGAGTTTCTGAAAAATTACGGAGCGAGAATTCAGCTGGGTGTACAGTTTGACCGCTACAAACATCAGGTAGAAAACACATCACAATACAACAACAATCTATTCATTGTCCAGGTACAGAGTAGGTTCTAACCTTTAAATAGTTATTATCATGAAAGAAATAAATATTAAAAACGTAGCGATCACCTTTGTTGTTGCGTTGATCATATGGTTCATTCCTGCTCCGGAGGGAGTAGCCGAGAATGCCTGGCATCTGTTTGCCATTTTTGCGGCAACTATTTTAGGAATTATTCTTAAAGCGGCACCCATGGGGACCATGTGTATGATGGCTATTGGTTTTACAGCGCTTACACAGGTAGTTGCTCCCGGTGATGCCGGAAAATCAATAACCAAAGCTCTTTCCGGTTTTGGAGATAAAGTAATCTGGCTGATCGGGATTTCCTTCTTTATTGCCAGAGGATTTATCAAAACAGGATTGGGAAACCGTATTGCTTTTTTATTCATCAGAGTTTTTGGTAAAAGTTCACTAGGACTTGCCTATGGACTGGGACTTGCCGATGTGTGTCTGGCCCCGGCTATTCCGAGTAATACTGCAAGAGGTGGTGGGATTATCTACCCTATCATGAAATCTATGGCCATCAGTTTCGATTCTGTTCCTGAGAAACCTGAAACCCATAGAAAACTAGGTTCATTCCTAACATTGAACAGTTATTATATGAACCTTATCGCTTCTTCCATGTTCCTTACCGGGACTGCGAGTAACCCGATGTGTCAGAAATTCGCTGCCAATCTTGGAATTGATATTACCTGGATGTCATGGGCAGCTGCCGGATTTTTACCTGGTGTTGTAGCTTTCTTTATTGTCCCATTGGTATTGTACAAACTTTATCCGCCTGAACTGAAAAAAACCGGTGATGCTCCGAAAATGGCAGCTCAGAAATTAAAAGAAATGGGACCCATTTCCAGAAACGAATGGCTGATGCTTTTAGCTTTCTTCATTCTTTTATTCCTTTGGATCTTTGGTGGAGCACTTTCTATTGATGCTACAACTACTGCATTTATCGGATTAACATTATTGCTACTCACCTCAGTATTAACCTGGGAAGATGTAAAAGGTGAAAAAGGAGCATGGGATACCATTGTTTGGTTTGCTGTGTTGGTCATGATGGCAAGTTCTTTGAATGAATTAGGTTTCATTGGCTGGTTCAGTAATCTTATCAAAGTACAGATAGGAGGTCTTAGCTGGCAGGTAGCCTTTCCGGTTATCATTGTAGTCTATTTCTTCAGCCACTATATTTTTGCCAGTGCTACGGCTCACGTTGCGGCTATGTATGCAGCTCTTCTGGGTGTTGGGGTTTCTTTAGGAATTCCTCCAATGCTATTGGCAATGATGCTAGGTTTCATGGGTTCCATTTATGGAGTACTTACTCATTACGGGCACGGTCCGGCTCCGGTATTCTTCGGAAGTGGTTATGTAGACCTGAAGGTCTGGTGGCTAAGAGGTCTTGAAATAGGAATTGTTCTGCTGATCATCTACATGGTCGTAGGAGGATTGTGGATGAAAGTTTTAGGATATTATTAATTATTAAATCAAATATATGTTGTCAACATTGTCAAGAAAAATGCTGATGTGTCTCACAGGACTCTTTTTAGGATTCTTCCTGTTGATTCATTTTCTCGGAAATCTTCAGCTTTTTCTTCCCCAGGAGCAGGCTCACCTGCAGTTTAATGCCTACTCGCATTTTTTATCAGGAAATATCATCATCAAAATAGTTTCTTATGTTCTGTACGCAAGTATCATTCTGCATGCTGTAGATGGGCTTATCATTACTTTAAAAAATAAAAAATCAGGTGGCGGCTACCAGTCTGACGGACGTGGAAGAGCCAGCAAATGGGCTTCAAGAAATATGGGAATCCTCGGAACACTGGTTCTGATCTTTCTGGTGATTCATTTTCAAAATTTCTGGTATATCTACAAATTCGGGAATCCACCGTTGGATGAAAACGGAAATAAAGACCTGTACATTCTGGTGGTAACGGTATTCAAAGAATGGTGGTACGTTGTGATCTATGTACTTTCTATGATTGCATTATGCTATCACCTGATCCACGGACTGTACAGTGCAGTAAGAACACTTGGTCTATACCATCCTAAGTTCGTTAAATGGTTTAAAATCATCGGAACTGCCTATTCCATCATTATCAGTTTAGGCTTTGCCCTGATGCCGATTTATGTATTCTTCACCTATCATTAAAACAGAACTATCATGATTTTAGATTCAAAAATACCACAAGGTCCATTGGAACACAAATGGGCTCAATATAAAAAGAAAGCTAAACTCGTCAATCCGGCCAACCGCAAAAAGCTGGATGTGATCGTTGTAGGAACGGGTCTGGCAGGAAGCTCTATTGCGGCCTCTCTAGGAGAAATGGGTTATAATGTAAAGGCGTTTTGCTTCCAGGACAGTCCGAGAAGAGCACACTCCGTTGCAGCACAGGGAGGAGTAAATGCTGCGAAAAATTATAAAAATGATGGTGACAGCGTTTACAGAATGTTTGTAGATACCTTAAAAGGTGGTGACTTCAGAGCTCGTGAAGCCAATGTTTACCGTATGGCAGAATGTTCTCTGAACCTCATCGATCAGGCCGTGGCACAGGGAGTTCCGTTTGGACGTGAATATGGAGGGTATCTTAATAACCGTTCATTCGGAGGTGTTCAGGTGAGCCGGACGTTTTATGCCAGAGGACAGACAGGACAACAGTTGCTTCTTGGTGCTTACCAGGCTTTAATGAGACAGGTCGGAAAGGGTTCTGTACAATTGTTTTCAAAACATGAAATGCTTGATTTGGTCACTGTTGATGGCAAAGCCAGAGGAATTATCGTAAGGAATTTAGACACAGGAGAAATTGAAAGACATGCAGCACATGCTGTCATACTGGCAACAGGTGGCTATGGAAAAATCTATTATCTTTCCACGTTGGCCATGGGATGTAATGGCTCTGCAATCTGGAGAGCCCATAAAAAAGGAGCTTTAATGGCTTCTCCAAGCTGGATTCAGGTACACCCTACTTCTCTCCCACAATCCGGAGATTATCAGTCTAAACTTACTTTGATGTCTGAATCGTTGCGTAATGACGGACGAATCTGGGTTCCTTTACAACAGAATGAAAACCGGGCACCGAATGATATTCCGGAAAATGAAAGAGATTATTATCTGGAAAGAAGATACCCTGCTTTCGGAAACCTCGCACCAAGAGATATTTCTTCCCGCGCCGCAAAGGAAAGAATTGATGCCGGATTCGGAATCGGGCCTTTGAAAAATGCTGTCTATCTTGATTTTTCCAAAGCGATAAAAGAACAGGGAAAAGAAAAGATCAAAGAGAAGTATGGAAACCTATTCGATATGTATCTCAAGATTACCGGCTATGATGCGTATAAAGAACCGATGATGATCTCGCCTTCTGCCCACTTCTCGATGGGTGGACTTTGGGTGGATTATGAACTGATGACTACCGTTCCGGGGCTATTTGCTTTGGGTGAAGCTAATTTTGCAGATCATGGAGCCAACAGATTGGGAGCCAACTCTCTTTTACAAGCTTCTGTAGACGGATATTTCATTGCGCCTTATACCATTGCCAATTATCTCGCAGATGAAATTCATACCGGAAAAATTTCATCGGATACTCCCGAATTTGAACAGGCGGAAAATGCTGTTAAAAAACAGATTCAGGATTTAATGAATATCAAAGGAACCAAAACCGTAGATCATTTTCATAAGACATTGGGAAAACTGCTTTATGACTATTGCGGCCTTGCAAGAAATGAAGAAGGATTAAAGTATGCGATCCAGGAAATCAGGAAGCTGAAAGAGGAGTTCTACAGAGACGTAAGGGTTTCCGGGCAGGGAGATAAAATGAATGCTGAACTGGAAAAAGCAGGCCGTGTTGCCGATTATTTCGAAATCGGGGAACTGATGTGCTATGATGCCTTAACCCGTAACGAATCCTGTGGTGCTCACTTCCGGGAAGAATTCCAGACTCCGGATGGAGAAGCAATGAGAAATGATGCTGAATACCAATTCATCTCCGCATGGGCATGGACCGGTGAAAATGGAGAACCTGAACTGATCAGGGAACCTCTGATCTTTGAAGAAATTCAGCCAACGGTAAGAAGTTACAAATAAAAAACAGAAAAATTATGGATTTACACCTTAAGATATGGAGACAGAAAGATAAAGACAGCGAAGGGAAGCTGGTCAGCTACGACCTGAAAGAACTGAATTCCCATATGTCTTTCTTAGAAATGCTGGATACTTTAAATGAAAAGCTGATCACCGAAGGCGATGAACCTGTAGAATTCGATCACGACTGTCGTGAAGGGATCTGCGGACAATGTGGAATGATGATCAACGGTATTGCACATGGTCCTTTAAAAAATACGACAACCTGCCAGCTTCACTTAAGATCTTTTAAAGATGGAGAAACAATTCTCATAGAACCCTTCCGGGCAGAAGCTTTTCCCGTTAAAAAGGACTTAAAAGTAGACCGTTCCGCCTTTGACAGAATTATCTCTTCAGGAGGTTTTGTTTCGGTCAATACGGGCCAGGCTCCTGATGCTACGGCTATTCCAGTTACCCATCAGACTGCTGAGGAAGCTTTTGATTCTGCAGCCTGCATTGGATGTGGTGCTTGCGTTGCCACCTGTAAAAACGGGAGTGCGGCTTTATTTACCTCTGCAAAAATTGCACACATGGCATTACTTCCGCAAGGTAAGGAAGAAAGAAGCAAACGTGTTCTCGATATGGTTTATCAAATGGACACCGAATTGTTCGGCCACTGCTCCAATACGGAAGCCTGCGAGGTAGAATGTCCGCAAGGAATTTCTGTCCTGAATATTGCAAGAATGAATTTTGAATATAATAGAGCGTTGTTTTTTAGGAAGAAATAATTGCTGAGGAAGCAGAGAGAGCTAAGAAGGCTGAGGAAGCCTAGAAAGCAAAGAATGATCGTGTATAAAAAGAGCGGGCTTGTCTACTTACAAGTCCGCTCTTTTTTAAGAAGATAATATAAATAAAAACTTCACATTTTTTAGATCATCAATACAAAATTTGAGCTTTCCACTTTCCCTGCTACCTTCAAACATTCGCTTCTTTAGCCTAATTTACTACTCAGCCCTCTTCGCTTTCTTTGCCTTCTTTGCTCTCTCTGCTTCCTTAGCCTTTTTACCTTTCCGCAATTTTGCCCTTTTACCCTTTCGCCTTTCCCCTCTCTACTCCCCCATCATCGCCACCACCCTGGCCGGGGCTGCAGAACCACCAACGATCTTTAACGGAAATACACAGACTTTAAAACCTGAAGGTGGCAATGCCTGGAGATTGGTAAGCTGCTCGATATGTAAATATTCTTTTTCTATTTCTACGCGGTGACCTTCCCAGAAATATTCGGGATCATTCAGTTCTTTGGCTTTTTTCGCCATATATTTTAAAGGAAGATCCCAGCCCCATTGGTCTATTCCCATTACTTTTACGCCCTGATCAATCAGCCATTCGGTTGCTTCTTTGCTCATTCCGGTTCCTTTTTCTACAAAGTCTGCAGTTCCCATCAGTTTATCACGATCAGTTCTGATTAAAACAATATTTCCTTCCCGGATTGTAATTCCGTTTTTATCGAGATCTTTTTTCAGATCATCTACAGTAATTGCTACAAAATCCTCTTTATGGCTGCAGTCTATCACAATACCGTCTCCATAGCACCATTCCAGCGGGATCTGATCAATCGTTTTGGCAGGTTTCCCTTCTACAACGGGGCCATAATGCCATGGTGCATCAATGTGTGTGGTTGCGTGAAGTCCCATGTTTTTTATGGTATCATCTGCCCATCCGGTCCAGTTTTTAGGAAAAAGTCTGAACGGAAGGTTCAATGCCAGACGAATCAGCCAATGGGATTTTTTATGGGATTTATGTTTGATCTTCACCCTCATGAACCACGGATCTCCTGCATTGTATTGAATGGGTTTGGACAGGTCAATAATTGTTGTTTTCATAATATCAGAATTGGACTACGGAAGTAAAGATAGTGAAAAGACCGAGGAGAGATGGACAAAACGGTTCATTCGTTGATCTATAGTTCTGTCTTTTTTATTTTAAAATGCTTTCAGAATGATAATATTCTTCGGGTCGTTGTCATCATACATGATTTCTATACTCCCTTGCTTAGGTACTGAAGATAGGTTTAAAAGACTTACAATTTTCTTATAGACTGCAATATGCTCGTTTCCTTTGAAGTCTTTGAAACTGATCTGAAACATGATTTCCGGCTGATCATTAACGATGACTCCAGTCTCCCTTACACTGAGAATATTAGCCTCAGCTCTTCTTCCGGCAAACAGAATGCGATCTTCCTTTTTGTTTTTAAAAAACTTTCCTACGATCAGGTGAAATACCAGCATATAAATCAGCATCATCACTCCGCTGAAAATAATCGGATGCATAAATGTCATAAACCTCCAGCCAAAATCAAAGGATTCCCGCCTATAAAAATAAACATACAGCCCAATGATATAAACAATCAGTAAGACCATAAATATAATTCTTAAAACCATTCCTGAAGCATTGAATCCTACTTTCTGATCGCTCAGAATAAAGTAAGGTTCCTGTGATGCTTTAGGGTTCAACAGGACTTTTACATTGTTTCCAACATCAAACCTCTTTTCCAGTGGTTTGGAGTCATGGAACATCATTTCATGCTCAATCAGAGTATTCTTAAGATTAGGAAACGAAAGAACAATCTGAATGATGTTCATATTGGTTTTCGGAATGTATTTCAGAAACTGGTAGCGAATGATCTTTGCTTCCCTTGGAATGCCGTTTCTGAGTATAGCGTGAATAGTCCTTTTTTCTTTAAAAGTCTTGATAAAAAGCCTGTCCGCAAAGAAAGCTATGATGTACAGCCATATCAACAATGAAAAACCGAGATACCCATAGCTTACGGCTAATGAATTTCTCGGTTCTGTGGCTGTTTCCTCACTTATCAAATAAATAAAAATCGGAAAAGGTATGCAGAAAAAAAAGATGAAGATTCCCCAGAAAATGATCATAAATTTCATAGCTTCTATTTTGTAATCTGCAATAAAGTTATGACATTATGAGGTAATCCGGATGTTATTTTTTATACCTCTTTATCAAAATATAATCTGTAATATTTTCCTTTATCATCCTCTCCCATTTCCAGTTTCTGTCTGTCTCCGTGGATGTAGATATGGAAGTTTTTATCGAGTTTGATGATGCTTTTAAAGTGTCTCTGGGTCTTTTTTACTGCCGCTTCATTGATCGGGAATTCTTCTGCAATATTCACCTGCATGTCCTGTTCGTAATCGGTTTTAAAGTTCACAAAACTTTCGATTACATGCTCGTCTCCCAATACTTCATTCGCAAATTCATCCAGTTTGAATTCTTCTTTTTCCTTGAAGAAGTTGATCGATTTATTAAGGAAATCCGCCTGGTCAGCTTTGGATACCTCAAATTCCTGTGGAAGCTGCTTCGTGATATAGTCTTTGTATACCATCAAAGCTTCCTGAGTGTGAAAATATTCGTCATCACGCTGCTTTACTTTTAAGAAATCTTCAAACCAGTAATACATGTCTCCGTTCTTGTTATTATCCACTACGGAAAGTACGTATCCTGTTTCTTTATTATTATTGTAGATCAAAGCAGCCTTATCAATTTTAGATAATCCGATCCCCTGATCTTTTTCAATATCAAATGTCTCTTCCGTAGGGTTTATTTTCAGGAAAGATTCTCTTTTTTCAGTTTTAAAGATCCCGATCTTGTCTACTCTATCAGGGCGGTCACTTTCATCTTCGAAAAGGACTATAAACAATTCCCCACTCTGAACTCTAGGGTTTTCAGCCGCTTCGAAAAGATGCTTGGCGATATTTTCAGATTCCCAGATGAATTTGGATTTATCATCAAAAATTTCAGATACCGCACTGTAAACCGGATTGTTCACCAGATAGGTATCACTGTAAAAATGAAAGGTTTCTTCTGATTTGAATGATCCTAAGAAGTAATCCTCAAGCAATTCTGCCATTCCTTCTTCCAGCTTCAGTTCCTCCTGGGAAAGCGTTAAGGAATCTCCGTTGATTTTATTTCCGACTCTGTGTACTATTATTTTTGAAAACATCTTTCTGAATATTTGGACTGCAAAGATATTCATTCTTATTCTTTCTGCGAAACTTAAAAAATGTCATGAAGTGAGATAGATTTTATAAAGGCAAAGTTTTTACCACCCCGTCAAAAATTCAAAGAATTTTTGCCACTCCTCCAAGGGAAGCGAATTCTTCGTTCTTTTGTGATAGAGTGATGGTAAGAATTTTTGCCTTTCATTTCCAAAGTGATAAAAACCTTATCATTTTGACATGCTTTTTTGTTTTAAAAACCAGGCACAAAAACAACAACAATCTATATTTCAACATATTAAACAAATTCCATATTCAACGGAACATCATTGGCATCATCATTTGAAAACATAGAAATATGGACTTAAAAACATTAAACAGAATTGATAAGTTGCGACGACTAAAAAGCAGAGGCCCTAAAACGCCTACCTGGCTGAAACCTTATCACATGCTTTTCATCGCCTTTTTAACCGTTTTCATCTTTGGAGCCATTATAAAACTCCTTGAGCACAATCCCAATTAAACCGAAATAATATGAACTATTTGCAAGCCGTACAGGAAATCACAGAAGTGGTTCCCGATTTTGGAAATGAAGTAAAAGAAATCAAAATTCAAAACTCATACAGCATTATCCGGACATTCACAGAACGCATCAAAAATATGATCAGACAGAATGACAGAAATCTGTTGTTCAGAAGTTTACAGAAGATGGACAAAATTTACAATGACGGAGATTCTGTCTTAAAAAATGCAATTGAGACTACTTTTATCTATTCTCTGGACAATTTTACAGCTTTTTGCAGCACGGATGACAGAAAAATGATCTTCAGTCACATTTCACCAGACCTTCAGAAGGTGTATTCAAGACAAATTTACAGCCATGGCTTATAAAGCTTTTGTTACATTTTTTATGTGTTTCATTACAAAGTGTTTAAATTAAACAAAAATTAAAATAACTCACAATCAATAGATTATGAAAAATAAAATCAGAAAAATTTCAGACTGGAAAACCTGGAAAACCACGACTAACAGACACAATACAGAGATATTACTCACTCACATCGCTGTGATCGTAGGGGTATTTATTTTTGCGGCCTGTCTTTAAATTTTGGTATACATTTCGCTGCGATACTAAGTGTTTGAAAAATTCTTAATTATGAAGAAAGTCCAAATGCAAACTATTAATCAAAAAATAGCTGTTGAATATTTGAAATTTTTCTATCCGCCACTTCGCCATGAGATCACACAGTTGTCTGTACAGGACAATTTCGCCGGGATCATGCAGGCTACGGTCAATTATCTGAAGAATCTGCTTCAGGAATCGAAGATCAGTATTATTGCCCATCACATCAAACTGATGGATCTGATCTATAAAAAAGGGAATTCCTATGTAAGAACCATGATTGAAAACATTTTTGTAAGATCTTTCGAAAGCTTTAAAAAGCATGCGAAGATTCAACATTGGAAACTCCTTTACCAATATATGCCTGTAAGCTTCCAGATCATTTATAATGAGCAGCAGAAGCAGGATCAGATGTATTTTGGAAAATAGTTTATCGTATAAACTTTCCAAAAAGCAAAAAAGGCTCACTCACAATGTCAGCCTTGGAAAAATCATTGAATATTGTAAGGCTGAAAAAGCCGGAAAACTATTAAAAAGTAAAAGGGCAAATTGGCAAATAAGCTAATTTGCCTTTTTTTGGCTTCCTCACGTTGTAACAAGCAGGTTTTCTGAAATTAGAAGTAAAAGCTATGAGGATGATTTTTCAACGCAAAGTTTATATTAAAACAGTGTCTTATTTTAGTGAGCTAAGAAGGGCGACTTTGTCGCTATGAAGCTTTATGATTATATGCTATGGTTTAGAAAGAACTCATTGATTCCTTCTTTTGTTTTTATAAAAATCAGAATAATCAAACTGGTATTCAATTATTTTTCCAAAATTTTAAGATCATAGTCTTTGCTATATTTATAAAAAAATCTCAAAAATGAATTCACTTTTGAGATTTTGTATTGGATCGTTATAAAAAATTACTTTTTCATAAATACTTTCTGAATGGTTTCGCTTTCTTCTTTACTCAGTTTTGAAGATTTGCCCAATTTGGCGATAAAAGCGGTGACTTCTTCCTGGGTAGCCGGTGAACCAAGGTTTTGTCCCTGATCATCAAAAGAATCAGCAATGACCTCTCCTTTTGGATTTAAAACCAACCAGAAAGGAAGTCCGGCGTTCTCTCCTTTATATTTATTCATCAACTCCTGTCCCCCAGGGTTTTCAAGGCTTTTCTTTTCTCCTCTCTCCTGAACGTCGATATACGCTGTGACGAATCTTTTATTAAAAATAGGTTTGGTTTCAGGGAGATCCATATTTTTCTCCATCATTTTACACCATTTGCACCATGATGCATGAAATACGAGCAAAACATTTTTCTTCCCTGTTTTAGCTTCTGTAAAGGCTTTATTTAATACAACATCTGCTTTTTCCTGTGCTATGCTTAGCTGAAACAGCAACAGGGCAACAACGACAATAATTTTAGAATATTTCATTTAAATTTTACTTTAATTTTATACGAATGTAGGTATTTTACCCTAAAATCATTCATTAATTTTAATTACTTTTAAATATTGAATATCCTCAACTTTTCATAATCAAAAGAAATGATTGAAATAACACAATATTCTGATCTGCCCCTTCATTCTGCTCCCAGACGGATTATCAGATACACTTTATTCTGGTGCAGCAGCGGAAGTGCTGAAATTCTGATCGATGAAAATATTTTCAGCCTGAAAGCCGGACAGACTGTGACGATTACTTCAGGACAGTTTCATCAGTTAAGATCTGTTGAAGGAAAACTTACCGCTCTTGATTTTACGCTCGATTTTTTCTGTAAAAGTGACAGTGATATTGAGCTGATCTTCCATAACGGATTATTTTGCCATTTCGGAATGAACGAAATGATTACGGTTCAGCATCCTGATTTTTTTACACAGACCCTGAACCGGATTGAAAAGGAAATTCAGGAAAAACCTTACCAATATCTGATCTCTACTCATTCTCTTGTTGAGCTTCTGTTAGTAGAAATCAACCGCAGCAAAATTGCAAACGGTGATGAAATCTGGAAACCTGATGCTTTATTTTTAAGATTCCTTGAAAGTGTGCGGGATCATTTTGACAAAACCTATCAGGTCTCCCAGTTTGCGGATCTTCTTGGGACTACTGAAGCTAAACTGAATGAAGTTTCGAAACTGCATACGAATAAAACAGCTCAGAATGTGATCTACAGCCTTACCGTTTCGGAAGCAAAAAGGCTCTTGCTTTATGAGAAACTGACGGTAAAAGAAATTGCCTACCGACTGGGCTTCAATGATCCTTTTTATTTTTCCAATTTCTTTAAAAAACATACGGCTCAGTCTCCGAAAGATTACCAGAAAACGGTGAAAATCTGATTATAAATTAGTCCCGAATAACTTACTTCCACCAAAAGCAAACAGATCTCCGATTTTAATTTTATTAGCTAATCAGAATTTAAACTTTCCACAGAGTCAATATTACATGCTTTTCCTGAAATTGTCTATTCTTTAAGAGCCTGCTTTCGCTGAACTTTGTCCTGTCAATCAATCTAAAAAATGATCGGTATGAAAGTTCAACAGGATATAGCTGTTTTTGTATTAAGAATAGCATTAGCAGCCGGATTTTTATCTGCAGTAGCCAGCAGGCTGAATCTTTGGGGCACCCATTCTTCCGGCTGGAAAAACTTTGTGCGGTATACGTCAGAAACCAATTCGTTCTTACCCCATTCATGGGCTTCTTCTATTGCGGTGGCATCAACCTTTGCCGAATGTTCTGCCGGAATTTTACTTCTTATAGGATACCAGGTGAGAAGAACGGCATGGTGTTCCTCGGTACTCACGTTTTTATTTGCCATTGCCATGAGTATTTCTTTTGGAATTAAAGAACCGTTGGATTATTCGGTTTTCGTATTCAGCGCGGGAGCATTTTTATTGAGTACTTTTTCTGATTACCGATGGACTTTAGAACAACTTTTACATACAAACAATTAAAATATTTATCATGAACACCAACATCCACGATTATATCGTAAAAACAGAGCAAAAAGAATGGCAGCCTTTAATTGAGAAAGGAATTCACTATGAAGGTATTTTTGTAAAATCATTAAAATTTGATCCTGAACAAAAGCGTTCCACCACAATTCTTTTAAAATTTGAACCTGGTGCAAGTTATCCTTATCATAATCATCCTGCAGGTGAAGAACTGTTTATCATGGAAGGAAAGGCGACTATTGCAGGAGCCCATTTGGAGAAAGGAGATTATTTGTACACTCCACCAGGCTTTAAACATGCTGTAAAGTCTGAGAGCGGCTGTCTGATTCTATTCGTTATCCCGGAAGAGGTGGAGATTCTTTAGAAATAACTTAGTCAATATTTTTAAGCCGCAGTCTGATCGATTCTTACTGCGGTTTTATTCCAAAAGCTGATCATTTAGCCTGGCTTGGGTATCCCGGTAATTCCGGCGGGCGCATTTTGTGAGTATCGGTGTTCAGGCTTTTTAGGAAAGCTACAATATCAAAAACTTCGTCATCAGTCAGGTTAAGCTTAGTAATCATTCCTGATTTATGGGGGAATTTAGGATCATTGAGCTGATCTCCTTTTGGGGTTTCATTCATCATTCCGGCATTGTACATCATGACAACATTGGTCAGTTCAGGAAAAAGCCCATTGTGCATATAAGGTTTATTCTGAGCAACCTCCCGCAGTGTTGGCGTTTTGAATTTCCCTACATCTTCATTTTTATGGGTTACCAGGTATCTGCCCAAGTCTTCATATTTTGTTCCATAGTAAGTGATTCCCAGATTATGAAATTTCTGATCAGAAAAATAGGCTGTATTATGACAATTGATACAATTCGCTCTGGTTCGGAACAGGTGAAGTCCGTTGACTTCAGCATCTGATAATGCATTTTTATTTCCTGAAATAAATTGGTCAAATTTCGATGGTGGACTTATCAGGGAACGTTCGAATACTGCAATGGCTTTCGAAATCTGATCTTCTGTGACCTCTCCGTTTCCGAAAGCTTTCACAAAAAATGGTTTATATTCTTTGATTGCTCTAATGTTCTTTGCTGCGAGTGACATATGAAGGTTCATTTCCACCGGATTTTCTATTGGAATTTTTACCTGCTCTTCCAGTGTTGCTGCACGGCCATCCCAAAAGAAAGTCTTAGCATATCCAATATTCAGTAAGGTAGGTGCATTTCTGGTTCCTGCCTGCCCATCATGTCCTAAAGAAACACTCTTTCCGTCAGACCATCCGGCTTCAGCATTGTGGCAGCTGGCACATGAAATCTGGCCGCTTTTGGAAAGTCTGGGATCAAAAAACAGCATTTTTCCCAGCTCCATTTTATCTTCGGAATAGGGATTATCTTCAGGGAACTTCATTTCAGGCAAAACTCCAATATCCTGAAAACCTTCTTTTGCTTCATCGAATAAATGAGGTGCCGGCCACTTTGATTGGTCTCCACTGCTATATAAGGTGCGCAATTCTTCTACAGTATATCCTCTAGGATCATTAGAAGTATAGCTCAGTAAACATATTATCCCGGCCATTGCCAGTATAGCAATATATCTGTCTTTCATTTATTTTTTAGGTCATAAGTATTTGAAAGATAAAAGTGATTGAAATGTAAAACCGACTTTTATCAGGGCTGTCACTAAGGTACTGTTTCAATACCTGAAAGTTTCAGACCCTCTTTTTCTTCTTTCAGCCAGAAGATAAACTGCACTCCTTCATGTCCATCCCCAAGCTCATTAGGCCTCTCAATGGTGTAGAGTACAATATAATCCCTGCCCCCTGCTTTATCAACGGAAAATTTTATTTCGTTCCGTTTCAGTCTTTCCAAGAGATCTTTATTAAAAACAGGGATTAAATATCTGGCATAAAAAGTCTTTTGATCAACAATCGGTGGTTTTTCCGGTGCGGCATCAAAACACACATAGCAGTATAATTTTGGAGTGGTCAGCTTTTTCAAAGCTTCAACATCTCTTTTCTCAATGAGTGTGATCAGGTTCCGGGTAAATTCTTCGGACTGCATTTTTATTTCCTCTTTCGATTCAGGTGTTTTTTGTCCATACAGAGCAAAGTGAATACATAACGTAAATAATAGCGACAGGTGTTTCATTTAATAGGATGGTTTTTAGTATTGAAAAGAAAACATTACATTAAATTTTCTTATTGATAATCAATAAGAAAGATACAAAATTCCTTTTTATTATTTATTTTAATTTTTAGACGGTCACCTTTTCCGGAAGGTAGTTTTATCGTACTGATCTTATCAATGAGCCTACCTGGCTAAAATAAATTTTTCTCTCCTCTAAGCGGCTGATTTGAAATGTACAGATTCTTTTCTCATCGGCTAATAAGCTTTGTTTCCTTTGATGGTTAAAGCATGTTTAGTCTTTATCGAAGGGCAACATCTTCCATCCTCTTCAGTATATTCCAGTTTTTCAACAATGATTTTTCCATTTTTGATGGTATCAAAAGCAAACAGATAATCCGGTTCATAGCCTGCAATCACCTTTACTTTATGTCCGTCATTTTTGTACAGCGACAACCCCTGCCCTATGATTGCATTTCCTCCTTCGGGTGCAATATCCCAATATATCGCCACATCTTCTATTCCATCTCCTGTAAAGTCTCCTACATGAGGGTCCTGAAGGTCAATCACTCCATCGTAGGTCTTGAGGATTTTAGGTAAGTAATCATCAAATTGTTTCATGGCCAATTTTACGGCTTCTTCCTTTGAAATCCTGTCTTTGGAGGATGCTGATTCCTGAGATCCGGATTTATTTTCTTTAGATAAAGACGTCTCATTTTTCTGTTCATCTTTTGCATGTGCTTTATCTTCTGACTTGTTACACCCTGTCAACACTCCTGCCAAGCATAGTATACCGATGATCTTTTTCATATATTTTGTAATGATTATGGGGTTCCCGTGATAAAATTGAGGCATAAATATACAGCAAAATGATACAATCCTGCTATTGGATTCAGAATTTAGAGCAGAATTTCATTTCGGACTTTATTGGAAACGGAAGACAGTTTTCATGGGCGTTAAAGAAAATTTAAATCTGAACGAATTATTACCCACTCTAAGGTAGGTTGGAAAATAGTTTCGGCGGTAAACTTCGTTTACCGCCGAAACTATTTTATATCATTCAATATCATCCCAAGGCTGACAAAGTCTAGAGCTTATACCCCAAACTGTCGCAGGTGATGATCCATATGTTTGTATGCGGCTATTCCCCATTCTTGGGTTGAAATATTTCCAAAAGCAGGATGTGAAAGGGTTAAAATGCGGGGATTAGAAGGAAATTGATCAATCAAACGAATGAATTCTTTTCTATATTTTTCAAAATCTGAGTCCTCTGTTTTGCCCTTTGTTTCGTGTCTCGGTTCTCCCTGAATATTCTTTTTAAAATCGGAAGCAATGTAAAGAGCCAGGATCCTCAATGCATATTGCTTTATGCTTGTTTTTTCCTGCCCTCTGCTTTCTTCCAAAATTTGTCTGTTGCATGAATTGCAGTGAAGAAGCATTTCGCTGGCCGTCATCGTTCCCCATTGAGGCTGATGGATCTCTGATAAATTCTGAACTCTTGCAATAATGAAATCTGCAGTTTCCCGGTTTAAAAGATTTTTTTTCATGATGATATGGTTACAATACTAAAAATCAATCTGCACTCCCTTCGTCTGCAAAGATATTATGGGATGTTTATTTTTCTGTTATTTCTTTTTTAATTACGTATTAATTTTCAAGAGATTGAGTCTCTTAAAGAGAATATTGTCATTGGAAAAAGTGGCTACAGGTAATGTAAAACATAAATAAATTAGAAAATAGACTACAACTTTTTCTACATTTTGCTAGGCCAAGTTTCAATTCATTTTTGTCTATCGGTTCCATAAAACAGCTAGTTTTGGATAAAAAGATAACTCATGAAAAGCAATCTATTATTGGGAATGTGTATGCTTCCAGTTTTCTTAGTTGCACAGACCGGTATCAATACAAATAATCCGGCTTCCACACTAGACATTATGGCTAAAGCCCCAACAGGAACCACTGATAATGTTGACGGATTATTAATCCCCAGAGTCGATAGGCAAAGAGCTCAGAGTATGACCTCTATTCCCATATCTACAATGATTTATATTAATAATATTACTACAGGAACTCTGACAGGAAGCACTATAAATGTAGACGATGTAGGCTATTATTATTTTAACGGTACTGCCTGGATAAAATTTAACACCTATATTTCCAACAACAGCTTCATTCCCAAAGTGGTTGCCTCTGCTTCATTTGGATCAGCTCCGGCAGTATTGGTTAATGATGCTACACCAGCATTTGTTGCCCCGACCAACGTAGCTAATTTCAACGATGGAAATTATAATCTTACTACTGATAAATACAGTGTAGCGAGTACGGGAACCTATCAACTGTCTATTACCACCGGCTACCAACTCGTTAATAACAGTTCTAATAATGGTTTAACACTATTTGCAACGAGGGAAGATTCTTCAGGTACTGTGGTAGAGAGTATCATCCTTAATAACATTGCTAAATATTCATATAACGGTTCTGTTTCTCAGATGGTCTACCTTGCCGGTAATGCAATTCTTCGGGCTAATGCAGGAGATAAAATGTATTTTTTATTACAGGTATGTAATGGGTGTGCCGGCAGAACTGATTTTTATAAAGTAGAAGCAGTATACCAACAGGTTTCCAATTAAGTTTACAATTTTTGCAGAAAAAGTATACGTTCCTAAAAACAAATCCGGCGGTAAACTTTGTTTACCGCCGGATTTGTTTATAAACGAAATGTTAGTTTTATAGTATGGTAATTTCTTTATTTTGAGTTACCATTCAATAGTTTTGAATTTGTTGATTTATTGATGAATATCAAATAATCGAAAGAGTTCACAACATTAGTTTTTATAAATTCTTTTTTATTTGTCCCTGATCCTGTTTTGCGAAATAAAATATCTTTCAATATCCAATTCCCAAGTTTGTTGCCATCCTTTCTGATTGCTTTTAGATCTAAAATAAAAATTGGAATTTTGAGTGAGTTAAGTTTATATTCTAATGTTCCTGGGCCTGCTTTTTCTGAATTATAGGTACCGAGTTTTCCATCAATACTTGCAGAATAAGTACCCTCGTAAAAGGCAAATCCAAAATTTACATAGTCTTTATTATCCATTTCATTGATCCAATATCCCATTCTATCAGAATTTAATTTTGCAATGTGATAATTATGAGCCGAGACAATTACTTTAGAATTCAAATAGTTTTCTTTTAACCATTTAACATTCTCTGCCATGAATTTGTCTCTCCTAATAAAACTGAGTTGGATATATTGTCTGATAATATCTACATTTCGTAGGAAGCGCGATTTTTCTTCCGGATTTTTTATGGAGTCACATTTTTGTTTTATTAAAAACAGATACTCAGATACAATTTTCTGACCTTTTTGAGAATAGGTTCTAAATCCTCTGTTATTTTCTTTTAAAGCGCTTTCCAGATCATTAATATCTTGCTCTGGCCAGTTATTTTCTTGATATTTTTTTCTTATTTGCTCTATTGCGCCTTTTGCATATTGCATATCGAAACCTTCAAAAAAAACTTTTGATTGATGCTCTTCATTGTATTTTTTTAACCATTCAACAAACATTAAAGTTTCTTCGGTTTGCCACAGCCAAAAATACATTCCCTTCAGAATGTCTTTAGGAGCTCCTTTTCCTTCCTGAATATATTGATTCATTAAAAAGCTTTCCGGCATATTGGCTTCTAAAGAAAAGACATTGAATTGTTTGTTAGCTATCAAATACTCACTTATTCTATATTTCATTTGATACACTTCACTAGAACCGTGAGTAGCCTCCCCTAATCCTACTATTGAAGAATTTCCGATGAGTTTGTTTAAGATTTGTAAATCACTATTATCTTTTTCTTCAGGATTGAGAGTTTTTATTGGATATATAAATTTTGAAATATATTCTTTCTCTTCAGAATTTAAGTCATGTTTTGATTGCGCATTGATCGTTATAAAAAATACAATCAAAATAAAAGATAATTTTAATTTCATCTGCAGCTTATAATTAAATATTTGATTTGTTGTTTATAGTACAAATGTAGATAACTTTTTTGATCATATCAATCCGCATACTCTCTTAGCTTGCTCATTATGCCGATGCAAACAGCAAATTAAAAACAGCAAAAACTAGAATCTGCGAATATCAAAAAACAAAAACCGCCCTAGATAGCTATCTAAGGCGGTTTTCTATATTGTATTAATGATTATTAATCAATAATTATTTTACTTCTTCGAAGTCTGCATCCTGTACATCTTCAGCTCCAGCGTTTCCACCAGGATTCTGAGCACCTGCACTTGCATCAGCACCTGGCTGTTGACCTGCTGCATACAATTCTTCAGAAGCTGCCATCCATGCTGCATCTAAAGCTTCAGTTTTAGCTTTTACATCATCAGCATTTTTAGCTTCGAAAGCAGTTTTTAATTCTGCGTGAGCTGCTTCAATCGCTGCTTTTTTGTCAGCAGAAAGTTTCTCACCGAATTCTTTCAATTGCTTTTCAGTCTGGAAGATCAATCCGTCAGCTTTGTTGAAGATTTCAACTTCTTCTTTTCTCTTAGCATCAGCTGCAGAGTTTTCCTGAGCTTCTTTCTTCATTCTTTCGATTTCTTCGTCAGAAAGACCTGAAGAAGCCTGGATTTTGATAGACTGCTCTTTACCAGTTCCTTTATCTTTAGCAGATACACTTAAGATACCGTTTGCGTCGATGTCGAAAGTTACTTCGATCTGAGGAACTCCTCTTGGCGCTGGTGGAATATCTGTAAGGTCGAATCTACCGATTTCTTTGTTATCGTTGAACATAGATCTTTCACCTTGTCCTACTCTGATGCTTACCGCTGGCTGGTTGTCAGAAGCTGTAGAGAATACTTCAGATTTTTTAGTTGGGATCGTAGTGTTCGCTTCAATCAATTTAGTGAATACAGAACCCATCGTTTCGATACCTAAAGAAAGTGGGGTAACGTCAAGAAGTAATACGTCTTTTACGTCTCCTGTTAATACACCTCCCTGGATTGCTGCACCAATAGCTACAACCTCATCCGGGTTTACTCCTTTAGATGGTTTTTTACCGAAGAATTTTTCTACTTCTTCCTGGATGATCGGGATTCTTGTAGAACCACCTACCAAGATTACTTCGTCAATATCAGAAGTTGATAAACCAGCATCTTTTAATGCTTTAGCAACCGGCTCCATAGATCTTCTTACAAGATCAGCAGATAATTGCTCGAATTTAGCTTTAGTTAAAGTCTTCACTAAGTGCTTAGGACCTGTAGCTGTAGCTGTGATATAAGGTAAGTTGATCTCAGTCTGTGGAGAAGAAGATAACTCGATTTTTGCTTTTTCAGCAGCTTCTTTCAATCTCTGAAGAGCGATAGCATCTGATTTTAAATCTACACCTTCTTCAGCTTTGAATTCGTCAGCCATCCAGTTGATGATCACATCATCGAAGTCATCACCTCCTAAGTGAGTATCACCGTTTGTAGATAATACTTCGAATACACCATCTCCTAAATCAAGGATAGAAATATCGAAAGTACCACCACCAAGGTCATATACTGCAATTTTCTGATCTTTATGGTTCTTATCAAGACCGTAAGCTAACGCTGCAGCTGTAGGCTCGTTGATAATTCTTTCTACTTTAAGACCAGCAATTTCACCAGCTTCTTTAGTAGCTTGTCTTTGTGCATCGTTGAAGTATGCAGGAACAGTGATTACCGCTCTTGTTACTTCCTGTCCAAGATAATCTTCAGCAGTTTTCTTCATTTTCTGAAGAGTCATTGCAGAAATTTCCTGTGGCGTATATTCTCTATCGTCGATTTTTACTTTTACTGTATCGTTTGGTCCAGCAACTACTTTATAAGGTACTCTTGTGATTTCAGAAGCATCATCTTTAAAGTGAGTTCCGATAAATCTTTTGATAGAGTAAACCGTTTTTGTTGGATTCGTTACAGCCTGTCTTTTTGCAGGATCACCTACTTTTCTCTCTCCGTCTTCTGTAAATGCTACAATAGAAGGAGTCGTTCTTTTACCTTCTGCGTTAGGAATTACAACAGGGTCTTTACCCTCCATCACAGCAACACAAGAGTTGGTTGTTCCTAAGTCAATTCCAATTATTTTACTCATAATATTTTATATTTTTTCTAATTTTTAATTTAATTTACACTCTCAATTTCTCAATATCTGTACCATTCAACAAATTATGACAAAATGACACAATAAAAATAAAAACCTCGATTTACTCGGAGTTTTGCAGTATTAATATGGAAATTTTTTCATACCTGCTTTATCAGAATATACCGTATGATCATACTTTTGACGGGTATCGGAAAAATTATATCTATCTCCCAATCTGCTTTGTCGTGCTTCCAGTATGATTACAGACTCCTGCGTGACCACACCACTTTTACAGATCATCATCAATGATGTATTACGTAAAGTATTCTCCATGCTGTGAAAGGATTTTGGCTGTATCAAACATGCAAAAAACCACTGATTATCAACGCAATTAATATACTTAAATTGATTTAATTCACTATCTTTTAAAAATTAATTAAAGTTTAATCTAAGAAATAGAGCCGGAAACAGTACGAATTATTATTTTTGATAAAATATACACATTTAGAATGTCATTACACTTTAATCCACGAGATATTACATGGCTTGCCTTTAATGAAAGAGTTTTACAGGAGGCTATGGACGAAAAAGTTCCTTTACATTTAAGAATACGTTTCCTCGGAATTTTCTCCAACAATCTGGATGAATTTTTCAGAGTACGTGTTGCCGGATTAAAACGTGCCATGGACTTTAAAGAAAAAGTCATTGCGGAATCTTTTTACCAACCACCTTCCAAGATTCTTCAGCGAATCAATGAAGTTGTGATGAGACAGCAGCTGAACTTTGATAAAACCTGGAAAAAAATACAGGCGGAAATGGCTGACCACAAGGTTTTCATCAAAAATTCAAAAAACCTGACCGCAAAACAGAAAGAATTTGTAAGACAATATTTTGACGAGGTTGTGGAATCTAACGTGATCCCGATCCTTCTTCATGAAAATACTCCGATGCCTTACCTGAGAGATAAAAGTCTCTATCTGGGAGTGGCTATGAGAAAGAAAGACTGGCAGTATTCCAGCAATTATGCCATTATTGAAATTCCATCCCGATTTGTAGGAAGATTTGTATTGCTGCCTACAGAAGATCCGGAAGAAAAAAATGTAATGCTGCTGGAAGATGTGATTACCTTCAACCTTCCGCATATTTTCTCTTACTTCGGGTATGACGAATTTGCGGCCAATGCTTTTAAAGTAACCAAAGATGCCGAACTGGATCTGGATAATGACATCAGAACCAACTTCGCAGAAAAGATAGAAAAAGGGCTTAAAAACAGAAGAAAAGGAAAGCCCACCCGTTTCGTATTTGATAAAGATATGGATAAGGCTCTTCTGGAACTTCTTATCAGAAAGCTGAATTTAACCAAAAAAGACAGCATCATCCCGGGAGGAAAAATTCATAATTTCAAGCACTTTATGGACTTTCCTGATGTTTTTGAAACGTATGACAGACCTGTAGAAAGAACCTCATTTACCCATCAGGCTTTTGAACATGGAGAAAGAGTTACCGATGTGATTATGAAGGAAGACGTACTCCTTACCTTCCCTTATCATAAGTACAATCCGGTGATTGACCTTCTGCGTGAAGCAGCTATGGATCCGGATGTAAAGTCGATACAAATCACTGCTTACCGTATGGCAAGCAACTCAAAGATCATCAATGCACTGATCTATGCAGCCAGAAACGGAAAAGAAGTCACCGTCATGCTGGAACTTCAGGCAAGATTTGATGAAGAATCTAACCTGGAATGGAAAAATATGCTTGAACCGGAAGGAATCACGGTACTTGTAGGCCTTCCCAACAAAAAAGTACACGCCAAGCTTTGTGTAATCAAAAAAAGAGCCCATAACAAGACAATTCAGTATGGTTTTGTGAGTACCGGGAATTTTAATGAAAAGACGGCAAGAATTTATGGAGATCATTTGCTTCTGACTTCTGACCGTGGCATTATGGCAGATATTAATAAAGTATTCAATGTCCTGAAGAAGCCGAAGGATGATTATCTTCCGGTTTTGAAAACCTGTAAAAATTTATTAGTTTGTCCTCAGTTTATGCGTGAAAAAATCGTTCACCATATCGATAAAGAAATCGAAGAAGCTAAGGCTGGAAGAAAAGCTGAAATCATCGTTAAAGTGAATTCATTAAGTGACAGATTATTAATTGAAAAATTATATAGTGCTGCTACAGCAGGCGTAACCATCAGACTGATTGTAAGAGGAATCTATTGTGCTGTCAATCAAAAAGAATTCAAAGAGAAAATTAAGGCCATCAGTATTGTAGACGAATATCTGGAACATGCCAGAGTCATGTATTTTTACAATAAAGGAGCAGAAGACCTATATATTTCTTCCGCCGACTGGATGACGAGAAACCTTGATTACAGAATAGAAGCCGCAGCTAAAATTACCGATAAGAACCTTAAAAAAGAACTGAAAGACATTCTTGACATTCAGCTCAGAGATAATGTAAAAGCAAGGATATTAGACAAAAGACTGAGCAATGAATATATAAAGAATGACAAAAAAGAATGCCGCTCACAGATAGAAACCTATAAATATTTAAAAGCTAAAACCAATAAAAAATGATGTTTTTTTAAATCATGAAAACTCTGTTCCTTTTTCTGATTCCGACTGTTTTTGTCACTGCTCAGCAAAAAGCTGTTTCTCCTTTTTCTATTGAGGACTATAAAAACATGAAGAATGAGTATTTGAAAACTGCTGCAGAGAAAAAGGATCAGTTGCTTTATTTAAAAAACACCTATTATTCTACACAAAAACTAGATAGCCTTTTAGTGATCAAAGATCAGATAAAAAGACAATACTGGATCGATAATGGTAAAAAAGCTGAAGAAATTACCAAAGAAAATCTTCAGATGCTCAATGATGAATTTCTCTTACCTCAATCAATTTTAAAAATAAAAAATAATGGTAATATATTTTATCTAATTGATAATGAACCACCTCAGCTTTTTATTGAAACCAAAGATAGAAAATCAATTCAATTCATCTTTGGTGACAGCGATTATACGGAACGTATTCAGGATCATCATTCAAAACTGAGAACTGAAAATTATTACTACCTAAATCATCAGCTGAAAAAAACCAGTACTGTATTTGATAATGTTCGGAATATTGGGGTCGTTCTGGAATATGACAGTTTAGGAAAACTGACAAACAAGGTCGATTGGATAAAAGACTTTCCAATTCCACAAAAACAAATTGAAAGTATTGCCCAAAAAGAAGCTCTGAGCTTTTTATCCAATACCTATAAAGATAATCCTGAATTGATCAGCTTATTTATAAAAACAGATATAAGGGTCAGCAAGATTTTGTATTACTGGAAACAGCCTGCATGGTCCTTTGAATACAGATCTGTAAAAGGTGTCATAGATGCTAAAACAGGGAAACTCATACAAATAAGACAAGAATTACCAGGCGGATGAAAGTTTACATGAAAATATATATCTTTTGGGGGATTATTTTTTCCACTATGTTTTCTGCACAGAGTGAGAAGCATATGGAAGAAGAAAAATTCTTTGTGAACCGTACGGCTATAAGTAAAAAATATGGCACAGTGGACGCTTCCGGACATTGGGTTTTGAACCCTGACCATATCGAAAAGATTTTTGATTATGAACTTAACCTTAAAGATAGCATTTCTGTCTTTCGCCAAAGTAAAGTTTACAAAAACTCAAATATTTTTCTTGGCAGTAAATACGGGCTTAAATCCAGCCAGGGAAAAATTCTAGTTCCTGCTATGTATGATTATCTGATCTGTCAGAAAGGGACATGTGCAGTTTCTGCAGATAACAAAACATATATTATCGATTATCAGAACAATAAAAAGACAGAGGCTTTTGAGGGCCATGTAAAATATTACAGAGATTCTTTGCTCATTTTGGAACAAAAACAGAATCATCATTATGTAAAGAATTTAAGATCCGGGAAACTGGATGGTCCTTTTTATTATGCCAAAATACTTGAGGGAAAAAATATATATTATACCAGTGCCGGAAATAAGAGCTCATTTCACAGGCTCAATGGAGAATTAATCCTGTCATCTGATGATATTTATTATAGGTATGACGACAATTTTTTTGCTGACGACGTCTATATTGCCTATCAGCATCCAAGAATTTTTTTCAAAAACTTACAGGGTAAAATGTTTGCCAGCTTTGATAATATTAAAACAACAAACGGAGAATTCTTTGAGATCTGCCAGCATACCCAAAGAAGTGGTGATAACCATACCTGCGACAGAAAAATAGATTATACCATTTTTGATATTTTGAATGGTTTGGGAGAAATTTATCGTGTAAACGGTGATTACTACAACATTAATATCAATTATCCGGAAAGCAATTATGACCCTGAAAATGTCCCACCAGTAAATATCATACAAAAAAATAAGGAGTACGCTTTTGCCAACACAAAAGGTAATATAATCAGTACATCTTATTCGCTTTTGACACCCTCCTTTGCCAACAACGAAGACACTTTTTACTTCGAAAAAAAAGAAGATGGAAAAACCATCAGTGGGATCATAGAAAATGGTGCAGAAATCTTAAAAACAGATGCCAGAGCAATAGATTTCCATGGAAACCAGATGTTGGTATTCGACAAAAGCCAAAATCAATACAAAATCATTTCTAAAGACGGCGAAATAATTCTTAAGGGTGTTCCAGTACCATTAAAATTTGTCGGGACACCTTTTGAATCAAAAACATATACATTCACAGCCAGTAATTTATTTTTTACGGCAGACAATCAGGGAAAAATAAAACAAACTCAGTTCCAACAGCTCAGCAATTTCTACAAAGGCTATGCTTTTGCATCACAAAAACCTGGAGAAATTCTGATCATCAATGAAAAACTGAAAGTGATGAAAAAGCTTCCCAATCTGAGATTTACAGATGACAGAAGAGAAATAGATTCAAACGGAAACTTAGTCTTTCAAAATCCCAAAAACCCTGCTCATGAATTCCTCATCAACTACAAAGGTGAGGTCATTTTAGATAAGAACAATACAATAATTAAACGCATAAATGATTATCTTTATCGCCTTAATAATACATTTGTAGATAAGGATGGGAAACCATTCTATGATTACGGAGAAAATCAGAAAAACAGCAGAATTTTCAGAAGGAAAAATTATTTTTATATTATGGTAAATCTCAGAGACCGAGCTGCTGATTTCTATTTTTTTGATAATTTTGGAAATTTTTTAGGTAAAGATTTACCTTTATACAAACAACCTATAAAAGAGCGTTAAAATATGAAGATAGCAGCAATAGACATAGGAAGTAATGCCGCGAGACTTCTTATCAATGAAGTAAAGATCAACAATAAAAAACCGGAATTCATCAAACTGAACCTCCTGAGAATCCCTCTGAGATTAGGAATGGATGTATTCACCATCGGGAAAATAGGTCTGGAAAGAGAAAAAATGGTCATCGATTCTATGAAGATTTTCAGCGACCTGATGAAGATCTATAACGTAGACCATTACAGAGCCTGTGCCACCAGTGCTATGCGTGATGCAGCCAATGGAAATGAGATCATCAGCCAGGTAAAAGAAACATCTGGAATCAATATCGAAATCATTTCAGGAGACGAAGAAGCAACCCTGATCTATGAAAACCATGTAGCAGAAGGACTCGACAAAGATTTTGCCTATCTGTACATCGATGTGGGAGGAGGTTCTACCGAGCTTACCTTCTACGAAAACGGTAAAATGATATACGAAAGATCATTCAATATCGGGACCATCCGTCTTCTCAACAATCTGGTGACTACGGACAACTGGAAGGAAATGAAAGAAGAGATCAGAAAAAATATTAACAGCAAAAAGCCAATTGTAGCCATCGGCTCCGGAGGAAACATCAACAAGGTATTCTCAATGAGCAAAACCAAAGACGGCAAACCTATGTCCCTGTCTCACCTTAAGAAAGTCTATAAAGAATTCAATGACCTTTCTGTAGAAGAGAGAATGACGAAATACAGCCTCAGAGAAGATAGAGCCGACGTATTGGTACATGCCCTTAATATTTTCAACAACATCATGTCATGGTCGGATATTAACCGCATCTTTGTGCCGAAGATCTCCGTGGCAGACGGATTGATTCAAAATATTTACAGCCAGTTACAACACAAAAAATAGTTGTAAAAGACAATATTCAGGAAACCGGACAGCTTTTGTCCGGTTTTCTTTTTTAGGAGCTATTACCTGCTTTCCGCTGTATCTTTTTCGCCTTCATCGTTTAAAATCCCAAACAGAAAAAGGATGCCGCTGCAATCAGGGCTAGTATATTCCCCCTTTATTACTATTTGCCATTGCAAATACTGTAACTCAAACAGGAAATCCTGGGATATATCTAAAATCTCCGGAGTTTTCAATTTTTTCGCTGCTAAGTTTCGGCTAAAGCCAATGGAAGTTTTTTTATTTTTTTGGCAGGCGGGCTAAAGCCCGCCCCTATTGATCCAGCCAAGCCAATATTGAAATTTAGCAACAAGATCTTGTATCTTGTATCTTGTATCTTGTATCTTTTTTAAAGTAATTCCCCTACTTCATCCGTCATGCAACTATCAATAGCAAAACAATGAACCCAATCAAAATAATTCTTACAGGCGCTACAGGGATGGTAGGCGAAGGTGTTTTAATGGAATGCCTTGAAAATCCCAATGTTTCAGAAATCCTTAGTATAAGCAGAAAACCGTCAGGAAAAAAGCATCCAAAGCTGAAAGAATATCTGGTGTCTGACTTTTTGTCAATCGATCGTAATGATGAAAATCTGAAAGGATATGATGCCTGCTTTTTCTGCGCCGGAATCAGTAGTGTAGGGATGAACGAAGAAGATTATACCAAAATTACCTACGATACCACGATCCATTTTGCAGAAGCTGTTCTTCATCAAAATCCGGAAATGGTTTTCAATTATGTTTCAGGAGCAAGTACAGACAGTACAGAGAGCGGGAAGCTGATGTGGGCAAGAGTAAAAGGCAGAACAGAAAATACATTGAAAAAGATGAACTTCAAAGGAGCCTACAATTTCAGACCCGGATTTATGAAACCTGTTGACGGCCAATTGAATGTAAAATGGTTTTTCAAACCTTTTATTTGGTTTTTTCCTGTTTTTTTACCGACAAAATCATTAACTTTACACGAAGTAGGAAGAGCAATGATCAATGTCACACACAAAGGATATCCTACAGCAACTTTAGAAATCAGAGATATTAAAAATTTAGCGATATGAGAGACATGTTAAAAAGGATAGTTTTGGTTATTTTTGTACTCTTGCTTCTGACGGCCATTTCAGGATATTTTTATATGCAGAAACATCCGATAGAAGGGAAATCAGACAATATCATCTTAAACTTTTCCGGCAAGTCTGGAAAATAAAGAACTCTAAACATCATTTTGCTCAACAATTATTTCATCTTTTATCAGAAACAAACCTATTTTTTAAACATTTCTTAAAATTCCATTAAAATAGTTGCAAAACATAAAGTTCATTTTTGTATTTATCTAATTGAAATACAAAATGATCAACAACTACCTATTAAAAGGGTCTGTCATTGCCGCATTCTTTTTTCAGAGCGGGCTTTTCGGGCAGACACTTATTCATTACTGGAATTTTAACAACAATACTTCCGAAACTTCTATCACCACACCTTCTTCTACCCTGGTCAATGGCTCTCTTGCCTCGATAGCCGGAGGTACAAGTGTGATTGACTTTGCCAACGGTACCGGACAGAACTTTAATATTGATAATCTTAACGCCAGAAATAGTGATCCATCCGGCACTCACCTGAGGTTCAACAACCCGATTGGAGGCAGCTTACAATTCAATCTTCCTACAACCGGATACCAGAATGTCATGGTAAAGTTTTCTACCCGAAGATCCGCACAGGGTGCCGGAACCCAGATATGGTCCTACTCAACAGACGGAACCACTTTTGTGCAGTATCAGACAGTGAATCCTCAAGATACTAATCCACAGCTAATTACTTTTGATTTTTCGGCTGTTCAGGGGGCTTCCAATAATCCGAATTTTAAATTAAAAGTTGAGTTCACTGCTACCGGAGGAGGAACAGGAGGTAATAACCGCTTTGATAATTTCACGGTAGATGCCACACCTTCGGGAGGAGCAGATACTACTCCACCGACGGTCACTTACCAGCCTGTCAACAACACCAGTAATACCTTAACTTCTGTAAAGCCTACCATAGCCTTTAACGAAAACGTAAGACTGACAGACAATTCTGCAATCAACGATTCTAATGCACAGAACCTTATAGAATTCCGCCTTGGAAATGCTACAGGGACTCCGGTTCCCTTCACCACGACTTTCAGCAATAATACGATTACGGTAATCCCATCTTCCAGTTTAATTCCTGGTCAGATGTATTATGTGGCACTTAAGCCCAATACCGTAGAAGACTTCAGTGATAATGGAGTATCTGCCATTACATCCACAACTTTCACTACCGTAGGAACCACCATCGCTTTAGAGAAAAACTTTATAAAGGTCAATGAAAATGCAGGGACCCTGGCATTGAAAATCAATATCACCAATCCTTCAACAGCCACAGTTGATCTTGTTGTAAAACCTGCTCCATTCAGTACAGCAAACAGCAGCGACTTTACATTGGCCAATCAGACCATCAATATTACCCCTTCCACGACCAGCTACACGGTGAACATTCCTATTATTGATGACACCCTGGAAGAACAACAGGCTGAATATTTCGTGGTGAGCCTTGAAAATCCATCCGGAGCAACGGTTTCCGGGGACAATTCGGCAACGGTTTATATTGTAGACAATGATAAACAGGCTCCTGTTCCTTCCCAACAGATTCAGCTGAATTACATCGGAAGTTTTGATCCTTCGGGAACGAATAACAGCTCTACCGAAATTGTAGTTCACGATCCTTCAACACAGCGTTTATTCACGATCAGTTCCATTACGGATGTTTTTGATATTATTGATTTTAGTACACCTACCACCCCTTCTGTTGTCAAAACAGTAGATATGGCCCCTTATGGAGGGATTACGAGCATTGCTGTGAAAAATGGAATCATTGCAGCAGCCTCTCCAAACACCAACCCTCAGCAAAATGGATCTGTAGTATTCTTCGACATCAACGGAAATTTCCTGAAACAAGTCACCGTGGGAGCTTTACCGGATATGATCACCTTCTCTCCTGACGGAACAAAAGTGGTTACCGCCAATGAAGGTGAGCCTAATGATGCCTATACCATAGATCCTGAAGGGACCATCAGTATCATCGATATATCAGGAGGAATTGGAAATCTTACACAGACCAATGTTACAACTCTTAATTTCAATAATTTTGATAATCAGGTTGCTGCATTAACTGCGACAGGATTACGAAAGGTAAGAACCAATAACACACTTTCTCAAGATCTGGAACCAGAATATGTGACCATCAGTGCCGACAGCCAGAAAGCATGGGTAACGCTTCAGGAAAATAACGCAATCGCTGAGGTTAATCTTGCTACCAAAACTATTACAGGCATCTGGGGATTGGGTAAAAAAGACATGAGTCTTCCAGGGAATGGATTTGATGCTTCAGACAATAACGGCGAAGTTTTAATTGCCAACTGGCCGGTAAAAGCTTATTATGTTCCGGATGCTGTACAGAATTACAAAGTCGGAAACACCCAATATATTGTCACCGCTAATGAAGGTGATGAAAAAGATCTTTCAGGATATAGCGAAAGAACGACTGTAGGAGCCAATACTTATATTTTAGATCCGGCTATTTTCCCTAATTCGGCTGTTCTAAAGGCTTCTCACAACCTGGGAAGATTCAGAGTATCAACCGCGACAGGAAATACAGACGGTGATTCAGATTTTGAGGAAATGGCAGCGTTAGGCGCCCGCTCTTTCTCCATTTTCAATGCAGATACCCAACAAATCGTCTATGACAGTGGAGATCAGTTTGAAAGGTATATTGCAGCGAATCATCCTTTATTATTCAACGTTGATAACGAATCCAATACCGTTAAAAACAGAAGCCGTGCAAAAGGCCCGGAACCTGAAGGGGTAGCTCTGGGAAGCATCAACGGACAGACGTACGCTTTCATTACATTGGAAAGAACCGGAGGGGTTATGGTGTATAATATCACAGATCCTAATAATCCTACTTTCACCGATTACAAACATTCCCGTTCTACTTCAGCATATGGCGGAGACAATGGCCCTGAAGGAATCATCTACATTGCTCCTGAAAATACAACGACCAATAAAGGCTATGTCATCATCGCCAATGAGATCAGCGGAACTCTTTCTATGTATGAAGTGGCAATGCCGGCTACGTTGGGGACTGTTGAAACAAAATCTGAAACAGCAACCTTCAATGTATTCCCAAATCCTGTTCATAAAGGAAATACGCTTTATTTCAACAGAAAGCAGGATTATGAATTGTATGACATGTCCGGAAAGCTGATTGGAAAAGAGAAAAATGCTTTAACAATCAATACTTCTAATCTTTCTGCAGGAGTTTATCTTGTAAAAACCTCAGAAGGACACATCAAGAGGGTGATTGTAAAGTAAGATTATTTTATCATTTAATTTTTTTAGCTCCGGAAAATATCCGGGGCTTTTTTGTTATAAAAATAACTTCACCCATCTTATTAGAAATAAAAAGAAAGCACCAATCATCCGGGAGATTATTGAAAATATTAGGGTGTAAAACTCAACATTTAAGATGATTTAACTTTTCGTTTACCAAACTTAATTTATTTTATCTCTATATTTACCCCAACAAAAACCAAATTCACAATGAAAAATATTAAGACGATAGGCATTCTTGCCCTTCTGTTAGCCGGAACAGGCACTGCATTTTCTCAATCCAGAAAGACAGAATCTACAAAAGGTGTAGAGCAAACTGACGGAAAAACAATACAGGTAGACGGTATTGGGCACAAACTCAATTATACCCTTAACGGCGGAACATTAGAAGTTTCGGGAGGTGATAACACCGTAACAGTAAAAGGAAGTGCAAGAAAAATCGCCGTATCAGGCACTGGCAACAAAGTATACATTGATAAAGTAGACAACGTTACCATAGAAGGAGGCGGCAACACCGTATACTACAGAACTTCAGGAACAAAATCCGGAAAACCAAACGCTTCTCTTACCGGAGTAGGAAATAAAGTAGTGAAACAATAATTTAAAATTAACCATAGATTCTCTGTTCGGATTTGGACTGGATACAGGTAATGAGCCTGAAATTATCACTTTAATAGATCAGGTAAACAACATTGAAGGGTCCTATCCTATTGCCTATAAAAAACTCAGGCTGGCGAATGTTCATAACATTCCCAGCCTGATTTCTGCTATAGAAAGTTCAACTAAAATGTATGAAAACAACGGTTTCATTTATCAACTTGATCAGCAAAACACCATTATTGGCAGCACTTTCATCAGAACATTAAAATAAACAAGTCCAAAAAGAATATCATTCTGACTGGTTTTGTATGGACTCATCCGAAAGGGTATCAAAAGGCTTTGAATATGAAAGCCAACAATGAAATTACCGAAAAGAATATCTGGAAAAACTTCAGAAAAGATGAATTGCAGGGATGGCTTGTAAATGCCTTACATCCCGGAAGAACTGAACCTGTAAAGGAAAATATCAAGATTCAGATTGATGGAAATGAATTTCATAATCTGGATGGTTTTCTCTGCACCCTGGGTGAAGAAATTCATGGTCCGGGAGGATATTTCGGACGTAATTTATATGCATTGTATGATTGTCTAAGAGGAGAATTTGGCGTGAAATCTATTTCTGAATTTACCTGGATTAACCATCAGAGAAGTAAAAAACTATTCAAATCTAAATTCAAAGAAATTATTGAAATATTTGAAGATTGCAAGGTCAAAGTTATTTTAAACTGATCTGTATTTTTCATTGTATTAAAGACGCTTTATAATGTTTTGCAAAACTCAGTAATATGATCAGCCCCATCAATAATAACATCTCTCTTCCGGCTTTCTCTTTTAACTTAAACCAAAGAATCCTTTTAAATATAAACTTCTGCCATAATTCTATAACACCGTGAGCGAGATTCAATCTAATTTTATCCCACGAAATGAAAAGGGTTTTTCACATACTGTTTCTTCTCCTTTATATAGTAGTTTCCTCAGGATTCACTACCAGTAAACACGTCTGTAAAGGAAATGCAAGTGAGATTCATGTAGGACTGAAAAATCTTTCAGAGCTGGACTGCCCAAAATGCAGTGCCAATAAAGAGAAAAACCACAAAGGCTGTTGCAAACTTGAGATCAAAAAGATCTGTAAAGAAGACAATCTTCCTCATTCCTACAAAATTTCTCCGGTAAAATTTCTGTCAGCTTCCATTCCGTATTATAATCTGGGAACGGTATTCGACAACGCTCCTGAATTTGCTTCTGAAAATCACTCTTTTTATTTTGATCCTTCAAAATACCATCTCAACTATCCTTCCCTTTTTATCCTTCACTGCGTTTATAGAATTTAGAATTTTGTTGAATCAAATCATGATCCCTTTTGGGACCACTATTTTTCAATATTAATTCTAAATATATTCTATGAATTTATCATTCAGAGCACTCATCTTATGGCTGGGGTGCCCTGCCCTGTCCTTTGCTCAATTGACCAGCTTAGAGGACGTATTACTGAGAGCAGAAAAAAACTACCAGTCCATCAAAAAAAAGGAAATTTACATCAAAGCCTCACAGGAAAGGCTTCAGCATCAAAAAACATATTATCTTCCGGAAGTTACCTTAATGGCTCAGCAGAGTTTCGGAACCATCAATGCACAGAATGGTCCTATGTACAGCCAAGGAGGTTTAGGAGTGGCTTCTACCTCAATGCCTCTGGCAGAACAGAACTGGAATGCAGCATTCGGAAGTCTGTACCTTGCCAATATTAACTGGAATGTCTACACCTTCGGAAAGCTTACCTCCAAAGAGAATATAGAGGTTGCCGATATGGAGGTTCAGAAAGCAGATCTTTATCAGGAGATTTTTCAGCACCAGATAAAGACTGCGGCAGCCTATTTCAATCTTCTTGTAAGCCAGCGTCTGGAAAGCGTTCAGCGCGAAAATTACAAACGTTCAGAAGTTATATACACCATTGCCAATGCAAGAGCAACAAGCGGATTAATTCCCGAAGTAGACGCCTCTCTTGCCAAGGCTGAAATGTCCAGTGCACAGACGGCAACCATCAATGCCAATGATCATGTACTGGAATATAATAAAAAGCTAGCAGATCTCCTGGTAGAAGACTTTACAGACTATGAACTCGATCATTATTTCAGTAAGAACAGTCCTTATCTGGTACAGGAAACCTCATCTATTGACCATCATCCAAGCACCGTTTTTATTGCACAGAAAATGAATAAAAGCAGAAAGCAGGAAATCCATCTTAATACATTGAAGCTGCCATCAGTTTCTCTTTTTGGGGTATTTCAGGGACGTGGATCCGGTTTTGACTGGAATTACGTTCAGGATAACACTGCCTTTTCACAGTCTTATCTGAAGGGCGTGGGTGTTGACAGAATGAATTATATCGTTGGGCTCAATATCAGCTGGAACCTCACTGATTTTTACAGAACCGGCTTTAAGGTGAATGAACAGAAACTGATCACAAAAGCTTTAGATTTCGATTATCAACAGCTGCAAAAGGAACTGAGCAATCAGCAAAGTCTTTCCGAATCAAAATACAAAAATGCTCTGGCCAAAGTAACTGAATCTAAAATACAGATGCAGGCCGCCACGGATGCCTTTCATCAGCAAAAAGCATTGTATGAAAACGGATTGACCACTATTGTAGACTTCACTCAGGCTCTTTATCTCCTGAACCGTGCGGAAATCAATTATGAAATTGCCCAGAACAATTCCTGGCAGGCCGTTATACTTATCGCTGCTTCAAAAGGCGACATCTCAGTGATCACCAAAGCCATTACCCACTAACCCAAAATTAAAATATGAATATTATAAAGTTTGCACTGCGCAGACCAATATCTGTAATGGTATTGGTATTGGGTCTGCTGTTCTTTGGAATCAAGGCAGCGAAGGACGTCAAAGTAGATATTCTTCCGGAAATGAATCTTCCGGTAGTCTATGTCGCCCACTCTTTCAATGGTTATACACCCCAGCAGATGGAAGGATATTTTACGAAAATGTACGTGAATATGCTTTTATTTACCAACGGAATCAAAAGTATTGAGTCTAAAAATACCCAGGGACTGACCCTGATGAAAGTGAATTTCTATGAAGGCACCAATATGGGGGAAGCCATTGCCCAGATCAATGCTCTTTCTACCCGTTCACAGGTCTTTTTACCGCCGGGAGCTCCACCACCGTTTATTATCAGATTTGATTCTTCTTCACAACCGGTTGGGCAGTTAGTTTTCCGCAGTAATACCAAAACCAATAATGAACTTCAGGATATTGCCAATTTCAATGCACGTCCTTTTTTGATCGCTATTCCCGGGCTTACCACTGCTCCACCATTCGGAGGAAGTCCCCGTACCATTGAAGTGAATGTAGATCCTCTGAAACTCCGTGCACATCATTTGTCTCCGGAGCAGGTTGTAGAAGCTATAAGCCGTAACAATATCACTTCACCTTCAGGAAATGTGTATATTGGAGAGACCAATTATCTTACCCCCACCAACAATACGGTAAAAAAGATAGAAGAACTGGGGGATATTCCTCTTTTTAAAGGAACGGCAGATAATGTTTACATCCGGGATGTAGCCACGGTAAAGGATGGAGCCGATATTGCCACAGGATATGCCCTGATAGACGGGAAACGATCTGTTTATATCAACATCGCCAAAGCCAGCAATGCATCTACCCTGGAAGTTGTGAATAAACTGAAAGAATCTTTACCGAAAATCCAGAGAAATATGCCTGATGATGTAAAGATTTCCTATGAATTTGACCAGTCAGTTTATATCTCAAATGCTTTAAAAAGCTTAGTCATAGAAGGTATTCTCGGTGCTCTTCTTACCGGATTGATGGTGATGTTATTTTTAAATGACCGCCGTGCTGCGCTGATCGTTATCATGACGATCCCCATTTCCATTATTTCCGGCGTATTATTCCTGAAATTATTCGGACAGTCAATCAATATTATGTCTTTATCAGGGCTTGCCTTAGCCATTGGAATCCTTGTTGATGAAAGTACAGTGACCATCGAAAATATACACCAGCATTTTGCAATGGGCAAAACCCGTGCACAAGCCATCTGGGATGCCTGTCAGGAAATTGCTTTTCCTAAACTATTGATCATGCTTTGTATTCTGGCGGTATTTGCTCCGGCTTTTATGATGAGTGGAATTCCGGGATCATTATTTATGCCGTTGGCTATGGCCATCGGTTTCTCAATGATTGTCTCTTTTATCCTGTCCCAGACTTTTGTTCCGGTGATGGCCAACTGGATGATGAAACATGATCCTAAAACCTGTGAGAATCATAAACCAGACTGGTTTTCGGGATTCCGGGACCGTTTTACGGCTTTCTTATCCTCGTTGATGAAGCGTAGGAAAATAATCGTGAGTCTAAGCCTTGCTGCTATTATATGCGTTGGAGCCGGATTGTATCAGTTCACCGGAAAAGATGTACTTCCTTCTTCCAACTCACGTCAGTTTCAGGTACGTATAAAAGCTGCTGAAGGAACCCGGATTGAAGTTACGGAGATCAAAGTGAAAAAATTCCTGGAGCATCTGAAGCATAAGGTTGGTAAAGACAACATCGCCATTTCTTCTGTATTTATCGGGCAGCATCCGTCCACCTTTGCAGTAAGCCCTATTTATCTGTATAATGCAGGGCCACATGAAGCACTGATGCAGGTTGCATTAAAAGAATTTAACGGAAACTCTGACGAGTTCAAAGATGAGCTGCGAAAGTATTACAAAGAAAAAATGCCGGATCTTCAGATTTCTTTTGAACCTATTGAACTGACGGAAAAAATCCTAAGCCAAGGAGCCAACAACCCTGTAGAGATCAGAATCTCCGGAATGATGAAAAAAATGAACCGTATGTATGCTGAGAAACTTCTGACCCAGCTGAAAGAAATAGAATATATGCGTGATCAGCAGATTCCTCAGTCGATGAACTATCCTGCCCTGCAGATTAATATAGACAGAACCCGTGCCGCTCAATTAGGTCTGGATGCACAGGATATTGCAAAATCCCTGGTAACCGCTACCGCTTCTACCCGATATACCAATAAAAACTTCTGGGTAGGAGGAATGATGGGAATTGCTTACGATGTACAGGTTCAGACCCCGCAAAACATTCTGAACACTAAAGAGGAACTGGCCAATCTTCCGTTATCTAAAAATTCTGACCGACCTGTTTTAGGAGATGTTGCTACCATTACTCCCACAAAGGAATTGGGAGAAAGCTACAATCTGGGAACAATGGGCTATACAACTGTAACAGCAAATATCCATAAAACCGATCTGGAACAGGCTTCAAAAGATGTAAAAAAAGCAATCGAATCACTGGGTGAACTTCCCAAAGGAATCAATATTGAGGTTTCTGGAATGGCTCCCGTACTGGATGAAACCCTGAGCAGCCTTTCTTCAGGATTATTGATTGCTGCAGCAGTCATCTTTTTGATGCTTGCCGCTACGTTTCAGTCTTTCAGGGTCTCTATGGTCATTCTTACAACTGTTCCATTTGTCATTGCAGGTTCTTTGGCATTGTTGAAGATTACAGGTTCTACCCTCAATCTGCAGTCGTATATGGGGTTGATCATGTCCGTGGGAGTTTCTATTGCCAATGCTGTTTTATTGATCAGTAATGCGGAGACCATCAGAAAATCAACGGGTAATGCATTGGAAGCTGCTATTGAAGCTGCCAGACTGCGTATACGTCCTATTATTATGACCACGCTGGCAATGGCAGCCGGAATGCTTCCTATGGCCATAGGAGGCTTTGGAGAAGGTGGCGATCAGGTATCCCCGCTGGGCCGGGCTGTGATCGGAGGGCTTATTTTTTCTACGTTCTCCGTATTGGTTATCCTTCCTCTTGTTTTCGGATGGATGCAAAGCAACGCCAGTCTTATTTCTCCTTCATTAGACCCTGAAGATGAAGAAAGTATTCATTATTCTAATCCCAACCTCTAATTTTTATATCCCATGAAACATATTTTATATACAGCCCTTGCTCTAAGTCTTATCATGATTCCTGCTTCCTGTAAAGAGAAATCAGAACCTCAGAAAGAGGCAGCTCCTATGATGATGCCTGCTATGGAAACTGTGGTCATAAAAAAAAGTAATCCGAAAGTGGATCTTAAACTTCCCGGTGAACTGGTTCCGGATCAGGAAACCGCTTTATTTGCCAAAGTACAGAGCTATGTAAAGAAGATCAATGTAGATATAGGCTCTCAGGTGAGTGCCGGACAGGTCCTTATGATTCTTGAAGCACCGGAAATTCAGTCTCAGGCGGCCAATGCCAAAGCCAAATGGCAGGCGCAGGAAGCCATCTATGCAGCGACAAAATCAAATTATGAAAGGGTATACAAAGCCAACGAAACGAAGGGAGCAATTGCCAGAGATGCCCTGGATCAGATTACTGCCCGAAAGCTTGCTGATCAGGCACAGCTCAATGCGGCAAAGTCTGCTTATCATGAAATTCAGGATATTAACCGTTATCTGATCATCCGTGCCCCTTTCAGTGGAGTAATAACCGAGAGAAATGTAGATACGGGGGCTTACGTAGGTCCTATGGGTGGAACTCCTCTGATGGTCATCCAGAATACCTCAAAACTACGCCTCAGCTTATCTGTTCCGGAAGCTAATGTTCCTTATTTGAGTGTGGGAGATACCATTTTATTTAAAGTCAATGCTCTGCCTGAAAAAAGCTTTAAAGCCAGAATTTCCAGAAAGTCAGGTTCTTTGGATCTTAAACTTCGCTCGGAAAAAATAGAGGCTGATTTCATCAACCATTCCAGAGAACTAAAACCTTTTATGGTAGCAGAATCTATGATCCCTTTACAAAATAAGGAAGCCACCTTCTTTATCCCAAGATCTGCTCTGGTAGAAAGCAATATGGGAATTTATATCATCAGAAAAGAAAACGGCAAAGCAAAATTTGTCCCGGTAAAAAAAGGGAGAATCCTGAATGACACCATTGAAGTTTTCGGGGCTCTTTCTGAAGGGGATCAGATCATCAAAAAAGGAAACGAGGAAATTACAGAAGGAAGTTTAATTAAATAATATAAAAAATGACAACATTCATCAAAAGCGCGTTCATTATAATCTGCAGTGCCATTACTTTATCTGCATGCAGCAATGAAAAACCGAAAAAAGAAAATACAGAACCTTCCATGGCTCAAAAGATGCAGCCGGTATCTTCCGGAAAATACACCAAAGGAGACCAGGTCCCGAATGAAATGGTCTGCATGGTCAACAATGCCTATATGGGAAAAAAGCAGATGGAAGTTCCCCATGATGGCAAGGTCTATTACGGATGTTGTGAAATGTGTGTAGAACGTATTCCAAAAGATAAAAAAGTGAGAGAAGCTGTAGATCCCTACACCGGAAAAACAGTGGATAAAGCCAATGCCTATATTGTGATGATCAGTAATGAAGGGGAAGTGGCTTATTTTGAGAATGAAGAGAATTATAAAAAGTTTTTAGCTCAGAGTTCTTAGTTCTATTCTTGTTTTCACTATCAAAACCTAACAGGTTTCAGAAACCTGTTAGGTTTATTTTTCACTCACAATCAGGTAAAAATATTTCTGATGAGGTAATGATTTAAAACAAAAAGACAGACCTTTATAAAAAAGTCTGTCTTTAAAAATATCTCAGTGGTAGTTTTTACTCTACGTTCACTACTTTTTCGATTTCCGGTGCATGTTGCTTGATTGTATTTTCAACGCCCAATTTCAGGGTTGAAAAATTCAATGAGCATCCTGAACAGTTCCCCAAAAGTTTTACAAAAACCTGGTTATCTTTCACATCAATAAGCTCAATATCACCTCCGTCTTTATTCAGAAACGGTCTGATGCTTTCCAGAGCTTCCATTACTCTTGTTACTGTATCTTCGTGCGTTATGTTTGTTTCCATATTTTTTCAGTTCAATTCGGTTTTTTCAAATGTTAATTGAAAATTATTATTACTTTGCTTTTGGTGAGCATCCGGCCATTGTGGAAATCTTTACCGCTTCAGTAGGAGGCAGGCTTTTATTTCTTTCCACCAAGCTTTCTACCATTTTTCTTGCTGTTTCGGTATAGATCTCTTCAATTTTAGAACCTTCCTGCAGGGCAGCCGGTCTTCCTACGTCTCCAGCTTCTCTGATGCTCTGGATCAAAGGAATTTCTCCTAATACCGGAATTCCAAGATCTTCTGCCAGATATTGTGCTCCCTGGTTTCCAAAGATATAATATTTATTGTCAGGAAGTTCTTCCGGTGTAAAATACGCCATATTTTCGATCAATCCAAGAACCGGAATATTGATGCTTTCCATCTGGAACATGGCAATTCCTTTTCTTACGTCTGCCAAGGCTACGTGCTGAGGGGTACTTACGATCACCGCTCCTGTTACCGGAACTTCCTGGATGATAGACAAGTGAATATCTCCTGTTCCCGGCGGAAGGTCGATCAATAAGAAATCCAGTTCGCCCCATGCTGCATCTCTGATCATCTGGTTCAACGCTTTGGAAGCCATTGGCCCTCTCCATACTACAGCCTGGTTAGCTCCTGAGAAATATCCTATTGAAAGCATTTTCACGCCATAGTTTTCTACAGGTTTCATCATGTTCTTTCCGTTCACTTCTACAGAGATTGGTTTTTGACCTTCTGTATCAAACATGGTAGGTACTGACGGTCCGTAAATATCGGCATCTAATAATCCTACTTTGAAGCCCATTTTTGCCAACGTTACTGCCATATTTGCAGAAACTGTAGACTTTCCTACTCCTCCTTTACCGGAAGCAATAGCGATAATATTTTGAATTCCAGGAATCTGTTTTCCTTTGATCTGACTTTGCTGAATTTCACTAGGCTCCGGAGAAACGATCTTAAGTTTTAAATGAATATCTTCTCCAAACTCACTGGCAAAAGCCTGTTTCATTGCAGCTTCCAGCTTTTTCTTTTCGTGCATTGCAGGCGAATGAGCAGTCATGTCAATATAAACATCATTACCCATAATCTGAAGATTATTCACCAAATCGTCTACTTCTATTTCTTTAAGGAAATCTTGAACCTTTTCTTTCGTCAACATATAAATATAAATTGTTTACAAATTTACGGATTTTTTACCTATTTAGAATAAGTAAACACAATCATAGATAAATTCTTTTGTAAACTCAGGCCTTCAGTATTTTATCCTTCGGAAATTATGAGCTGAAACGGTCCATCAACGGGTATTTTCTTTACTTCCTTTTATGCTGTTTTAAAATCCCTTTAAGGCTTCGAAAAACTGCTTTTACAGCATGGTATTGTGTGGAAACCGGAATTATAATGGTATGGTTATTTTATCGATAATTTTCACATTTTTGTCCGGATCTGTTTTGAAATGGTCTCTTATAAATCTTTTGGGATCTTTTTCAAGCATCTCTTTCTGAATGTCCCTGGCCTGTTTCTTTTTTAATAATTTCATCCACGGGTAGCTCCTTTTTATTTTCACAACATAGATGACAATTTCAGAGTCGGTTATTTTAAATTTCAGAAAATTTTTGTTTCCCGTATTGATTTTTCCTGATGAAATCTCAGTAATATACAGTTTAAACAGGTGATACCCTAAAAATATATAGCATCCAAAAAGTATGGATTGTAAGATTGCAGAAGTGATCCACTGAAAAACAAAATACTTATATTCTTCCGGAACTTTTAAAAAGTCTTTGATGACCTGCACATCAACATATGGAAGATAATCATCCATGAAATAATAAGGTGCCTCCATCGGAAATCTCCACATTATAAACAATTGAAGAGCAAATGAAGATAAAAACAAGCCTCCTCGCAGCATAATGCTTATCCATTTTTCTTTGGTTGAACATTCGGTATTCGTAACCTTCGTTATGATGAACAAAAACAGAGCAGGAATTAAAAATAGAATCAGTCCTTTCAAGATAGAATCTGAACAGCAATAGATATAGGTAACAATTAATGAAAAAACCATTAACAAGAAAGTGAATTCATAGTTAATGATAAAGAAAATAAGGCTCCAGAGTGTTTTTAGATTTGATTTCTTTTTAGATGGATAAATACCTTTCAGTTCATATTTGAGTGGTGTAGTTGTTGAATTCTGTAAGATTGGAAGAGCAATTTCATCTTCTAAAAAATCAGTAATATGCCCAAAAGCTCCACCACCTCCGGAAGTAATATAATGTTTGATCTCCTGATTGTACTCTGGGGTTTTCTCATTCAGTTTATAATGGGAATAATGATGAATATCTCCTGTAAGCACTACATCAAAAATAATCTCTGACTTCACACTGTCTATTTCCAGGTCTTTAACTGCTTTTTTCAGATTCCAGACAATATACTCCAGGCTATCCATTCTCTGCCTTCTCTGATGCCTGTCCTGTATTTCATAATGATACCAGTAAGGTTCTGCAATAAGCATGATGATGTGATTTCTGGTGTTTTTTCTCGATATTTTCTCAACATAGTCTTTAAAAAAAGCCATTTGGGGAATATCAATATCACCCAACAATTGGTTATCAACCCCCAATAGATGTACATTTTTCCTCAGTGAATAGGCGAAATAACTTCTATTCTGAACCGTCCGGTAATTTCCGATTTTACTTTTCTGGCACATCAGCCTGAAGAATGCACTCAACCCATCATACCAATCATGATTTCCCGGAGTTGCAATGAGTGTAGGACCGGATGTTTCTCCCTTGTCCGGAGCGACCAACCTCAACGGCCCCTTGAAACGGTCTCTGTAATTGATTTCTGAACCTACAGGATAGACCAAATCTCCACCTACCACCAAAACGGAACCTTTTTTCAGTTTGATTTCTACTTCTGCTTCAGCATCTCTATCAAATTCATTTTTAAAAGAATAGGTATAAAGATCTCTTGTTAAATGATAAAAAACAGTGGTAGTAGCATCAAAGCCATCTCCGGTATCTGCAATGAAGTCGAACCAGAATTCATCCTCAGATCGGTTACAATCATTCTCGATCAATTCCTCACCGGAATCTTTTCCTAATGCGGTCTGCATTTCTCTTTTATCAATAATAGAAAGAATATCTGAAGAAAGAGAAACCATTTTAAAGCTATTGACAAGTCCGGTAAAATCAAACCATTTTACTGGTTTTCTGGGAGTAAAATAATAGTAATATTCTTTATTAGGATTTTTGAGTACTTTTATTTTTTTAGGCCAATACAGGTAATCTTTAAAATACAGTACCACAAAGGTAAGCGCTCCCAATACTAAAAGGTAAAAAAGTTTTGTTTCCATGATTCTGTTACTTTTGTGTCGGTTTACCTAATGTTCTTACATTAAAAAGTTTTTTAAGCATATCAAACCAGAAATTGGACCCCAGACTTATGGCAAAAGCAGTGAGCAAAAAGCCAACTCCCTTTTCTAAGGTTACCTTACATTCCTCTTCGGTATTTTCCCAGCCCAACAGATTGTGAGATTCGCTGAGTAACCGTTTATACTCTTCGCCTATTTTTGTATGGAGTGTAATTGTGGAATAGGTGCCTGCAGGAGGATTCTTTTGTACATATCCGGAAGCAGACTGTACCAGTTCTTTTCTTAGCTGCTCATCTTTGTTCAGCATTTTAATCATCCGTAATGTATCTCCATTTACCGCTACGCTTACAGCCAGACCCAATACCAGTAATATATACTGTACTTTTCTGGAATACCATGTATTGGCACGTTCCATACATTCATCAAACCAACGGATGATTTCTTGTTTGAAATGGGTAATATCCCCGTTGGACTTTTGTATTAAAAATCTAAGATGTGACCTGGTCTCGTCTGAAAAAGAAGACTGCTCTATTTTCTCTCCGATCTCAGGAAGTGAATCTGAAAACTTCTGATCATTTACAAATGCTAAAAAGGTCATATAAAAATCTTCACTTTTTATATAGCTTGGCAGTTTTTTATATTTATCAGAAAGCAAACTATCCAGCCAGGCCCATGTTGACACATCATCTCCCAGAAAAAGAATCAGGGGCTGCTTATAGAATTCATCAATTTTCCCAGGATTCCGGTTCTTATCAAAAAGCATTTTCCCGATGGTAGTTTTCAGCATTTCTCCCCGCATGCGTAAAAATGTTGAAATCATCTCCATGACCGTCATTGCGAAAATACTAAGCAGCAGATAGACAAAGACGAGTCCAATCGCTATCTCAATCAATTGAAGATTCATGATGGTGGGTTTTATTAGTTTCCAATCAAATTTAGCCAATTAATCATTTATTCTATATACCTCTTTTGTAGTATTTTATCCCACAACAAAAATTATTTACTTCTCTGCATTTTATAGAAAATAATTAGATTTGTTATCATTAATTTATATATAAAATTCCCATCCAACATCACAAAAATCACCGCAATGAATTCTACTTCTTATCCTTCGAAATATGCTGCCCCAAAAGGATTATTTACCGTTGGGAAAACCAGATTCAAATGGTATGATCTGGCTACTGATCCTGCTGAAATTTCCCAACGGGATATTGACAATGCCCGAACCTGCATAGAAAACGCTGCTGAACATTTTCAGGATATTGATGATCTCGGTTTCGTCATTATGCATCGGTGTGGTGAGAGCTACCTTCTTCTCGTCTGTACCTGGAGAAGTGAAAACGAGCTATGGGAAAGTGTTTACTATGACGGTTCAGGAAATTTTGAAGTATGGGACAGAAATAAAACCCACCTCCCTACCTATTGTGTATGGGAAATGGGAATTGTATATCATGAATCTCAGGCATGGAAAAGATACCTGGGAACGACAAAGGAAGAAAGTGATCAGAAGAATTATCTGAATGATCTTTTTGAAGGTGAGGTTTAGAAGGAAAGAAGATGGAAGGTGGAAGGTGGAAGTTATTGTGATGATCAATACTCAAAGGTCTATTTCTTTTTAGATATTAACTTAATATCCAGCTCTTCATAAGCACTGTACTTATCTCTTCCTGCCTTCGGCTTCCCGCATTAGTTTGCCCTGTTCTTCTCATCAAATTTCACATTACGATCAGCTCCTTTTACCTTTTTATTTCCAAAAGTGTAGGTAGCAGAAAGATTAAGTCTTCTTGCATCGTAATAGTTATTGAAGTAGTGCGTTCCTGTGGTATAGTAGATTGCTCCTTTGCTTTTAGATTCTTTAAAAATATCCGAAACAAATACATTGATCTGAAGATTCTTATCCATCAGGTTCATTTTTAACCCTGTGGTAAAATTCCCCAAATAATCCCAGCGTACATTTCCTGAATTGGAAGGCAGGCGCATCCAGTAATTCAGAATCAGCTGAACTGTTTTTACTTTATTCAAAGACAGATTATTCTGGAAATTAAATTCATATCCGCTTCCTTTTCGGGATGCTGCATCGGTAGCAAAAACTTTCGTTTCCATATACGATAGATCTGCTGCATAATTGGCTTCCCAGAATTTGAAAAAAGTATCGGAATAATTCAGAGAAAGCCCCATACTGTTAACATTATAGAAATTGGCAAAAGTACTGGTCCTGTTTTCTCCTTCGAGGCTGACAATCTGATCAGATCCGTTCAGTTTTCTCTGGAAATAAGCAGAAGCAGACAGCTTTCCTTTATAAATATAGGACAACTCAAAATTGTGATTGATGGAAGGCTGTAAAAAAGGATTTCCAGTAAAATAAGAATTGACATTTATATACCAACGGTATGGGTTTATAGCACGGAATCCAGGTCTATTGATCCTTTTGGAATAATTGAGACTGAAGGTATGGTTTTCATTGCTTTTATAAGAAATGTAAGCGGTAGGAAAGAATTTTCCGTAAGAAGTCTCAGTCTGCTGTCCTGAAGTCAGAGAATTTCCGTTCACTGTAGAATATTCGTAACGCAGACCTGCTTTTGCTGACCATTTTTCGTTGAAAGATTTTTCAAAACTGATGTAAGCCGCGTAATTTTTTTCATTATACCTGAAGACATTGCTTTTTTCGGGATCTGTAATATAGTTTCCGTCTTTCAGATTCTGATAAGAGATCTCAGAGTCATTATCAAAATTGGTAAACTTCACTCCTGTTTCTGTTTTGGCCCATTGAAAAGGTAACGTAAGATCTGCCTGACCGGAATAGATTTTATAGTCTACAGTTGAGGGTGATCTGACAATAGACTGATCTCCTGAATTTTCTGTGGTCGTAAAATCAATGGTCGTCTTGGGAATGTTTGAGAAATAATTTCCTGTAATGCTCAGTTTATGGTCCTGTTTCCCGAATTTCACATCGTAATAGGCACTTATCATTTGCTGGGTACTATTGCCTCTGTGTGCTGCAGAAGTTGATAAAGTATTGGTATAAATATCATTCTGAAAATAGTCTGAAGTATTCATAATATCCATATTGGAATGTCCGGAACCGTAATCATAAATAAGCCCTATATTGGATTTAGGAGCCAGTTGATAATCAAGGCTCAGATTAGCCCCCAGGCCATCTCCAAAATCTCTCCTATCATCCGAACTTTTGAGGCCGTCTGCTCCTTCTATTCGATAGTTTTCATAAGAATGTTTTTCATATTTATATTGTCTTAACTTCAATGAAGACCGTAGCTTTTCATTCTGATAATTGATGGTTGCATTATTGGAGGTTCCCGTGTAGGTCTGCTGCTGGAGAGAGGTGGTAAGGCTTCCGCTCCATCCGAGATTCTGATTTTTCTTCAGCACAATATTGATCAGTCCGCTGTTTCCCTGTGCCTCATATTTTGCAGGGGGTGTGGTGATCACTTCTATTTTTTCAATATTTTCAGACCGCAGGCTCTTAAGATAGGTAACCAGTTCGCTGCCTGAAAGATTCAACATCCTTTCGTTGATCATGACAGCTACTCCACTTTTCCCGGCAATCGAAACCCCGGAGTTTTCATCTACCTTGATCAGAGGGGTAGTTCCCAAAGCATCTGCCCCATCCATCCCTTGAGAAGCGATAGAATTGGCTACGTTAAAAATTAATCGGTCCGCTTTCCTTTCGATCAGTTTTTTCTTAGCGGTAAGGGTAACGCCTTCAATCTGTTTTTCTTTTTTCTTCTCTATAAAAAAATCCTGTTTCACTTCTCCTTTTACCACAACATCCAACGCAGATACTTCTGCACCGTCATGAATAAGCTTTATTTGGTAATTCCCGTTTTCGGAAAGCTTCAGAGTATAATTTCCTTTTTCGTCTGAAATGGCTGTCTGTTTTTTCTGATCTTTTACCGCCATCACCTCAACGTAAGGAACGGCATTTCCGGTTTGGGTAATCTTACCGGTGAGACTTTGAGAAAATGCTGCTACCGGCAGCAACGTGATTACGGAAAGTAGTGTCTTCTTCATGAATTGTAATAGTTTCCTATAAGACAAGTTATGAGACAGGTTTATTACATTGGGATATGATTTCAATATTTTAAAATATGTTGACCTAGCTTTTTCCGTGAAATACAGAGTATGTGTTGATTATTGAAATTAGTTTACATTAAAATAAAAACTACTCCAAAGAACAGAGTAGTTTTATATTATATTAATTAACCTATATCCTTTAATATTAAAGATTTTGGATAAATTATTTTAAGAGTCCGTATTCCCGGGATTCTTCTAGAATATTATACTTTATGATACTGTCTCTTCTAAAAATATACTCTATAGAATCTCCTTTTTTCTTTGATATAGAATCTCCTATTTTATATGGATATTCTAAAATTTTCTGAGAACCATTAGAAAACTTAGCATACAGAAAATTATGTTCACGTTTATTATTATAAATATCAATTACCTTTGTATATCTTTCGAGAGATAATATTTTTTGTTTTCTACTAGAGTTTAAATTTATAATTAGATATATTATTGTAAATAATAAAATACATCCAAAAAAAACTATAAATAATCTAATCGTTTTTTTACTGGATTTATCAATTTTTGTATTAAAATTATTTTCCACGTACCCAAGTTTTAGAAGCTGTTCACATTTCTCACCGTTGGTATGAGCATACGGATTCTACCCCGCAATAATCATTTTAAAATTACACTTATTTTCTATATTTCAAAAATATAGATTCGTACTTACAGCTTTAAATAACCAATCCCTTACTATTTGTAAAGGGTTGATGCTATTTTATCAGATACGAGCGTGACGCTCGCACCAGCGGGGGGTGCCAATTTTTGTTATTTTACCTTTTTATAACAATTCTCCCCATCATGGTAGCCAAAGCAAAGTACAATATTCTTATCTTTTTTCTCAAAAAAAGTAGTATAGGTCATATCAGTATCATTCACATCTTCTGGAAAGGCAATTAAATCTTTATCAAAATTTAAATAAAAACCATTAAACTTTATTGTGTTACCTTCTAATTTGTATTTCGAATTGTAATTCAACACTTTCTTCCCTTTTATATTGTAAATTACTCTGTTATAAACCCCATCCTTGTTAATCGTTAAAGTGTCATATGTATTCTTGTATGATATGGGTGAATATTTTCCATATATATCTTCATTACTAATATTTTGGCACGAAAATAAAAAAGGTAATAAAATTAAACTTATACTTTTCTTCATATTTATTAAATTTAAGTTGTTCGATTTAAAATCTAGGTCTTGTTAGTATAGATGGTGATGTTATAGCTTGTTGAAAAACGCTCTTTAAGGTTGGATAAGTTACTCTTTTTTGAATTTCAGAGCTGCTTTCAGTCCATATATAAGTCTGATATGTATTTCCAAAGCTATTTACCTTTCCATCGGTTCTTTCAAAATTATTTACTGGTAATCTATAAAACAATGACTCTTGTGACTTAGAATCAGTCATTAAAAAAAGTGTTTCATCTCCTAATTTATACCAAGACACATTTGATCTTCCCCACATCTGCTCATACCCATCAAAATTTGCTGTGATGGGGTTAGCTTGAAGATAATCCATTTTAACAACTCCTTTTAGTTCTTTTGAATTCATTGCATCCTTTCTTGCTAAAGAAGAATATGGAGACGATGGCTTATCTAGAGAAGCAAAAGGTCCATCATTAGAATCATTAAAATCACTAAATAAACTGCGAGTAGGTCCACTTCCTCCAAAATACTCACCAGTTATAGTATCCCATCCAACATCTTTTCCTCTATGAGTATAACCTCTAATAATAGATTCTCCCCTATAAATAATATTTGAAGCCCCACTTTGTCGACTAACTATTTTAGTATCTCCATTTCTTTGATGGTAAAAATCTATCTTATTTCCACCTAAATTACTGATTTTTTTACCATTTTTATCATATTCATCAGGTGGATTAAAACTAAACCCCGTAAAGATATTTCCTCCCGATGATTCGGTACTGGTAGACATTGTTGCTACATAAGCTTTAAAAGCAATTTGTGCAGCCTCTCCCGAAGCAAACATGGTATCATTTCCATCAGGATCAATCACCATTACAGGATTATTGATTGCATAGTTGTAAGGGCTCAATGAACTGTATTTCTCAGACATGGCATCCATCACGCCCCATCTTCCCAGATCAGGCATCATCATTCTGGCATCATAATCATACACCCCCGTCTCCTGAAGTTCTTTGCCATTGTACTTATAACTATGGTAACTTCCAAAGTTAGATAGACTAAACTGCCTTGAGATATGGTTTAATAATTGTTGTTATCAGTAATTTCAGGAGCGCCTACGCTGTTCTTTGCAAAACTTATCCTAGTGTTTCCAAGATGGAACTGGTAAATATAGCTAATTGTTAATAAAAAAATGCCACACGAAAGGATTCGTGCGGCAGCGAGGGAAGTTTACAAACTTAGAAGGAAAAAATTTTATATTAATCATCAAAAGATCATTTAATGATTTTTTTCATTATAACTATAATTATAATGAAAAACAGGGAAGGTTACCCCTAATTTAGAGCCCTATAATTTATTTAATAAAACCACTACAGATGCAGTGGTTTTTATTATATACAAAAGCTAGAGCTAAACGCTCAAAAACACGTTATTTTTCGGTTTCATTTTCTTTTAATAAAAATTTATAGTATAATATAACTATACTCATATAAATTGCCACATTAATTAACAATTGTCCAAAACTACTACCATTAAGTTTCTGACAATCACTTGAATAAAATTCAAAATAAAATCTTGGCAAGCCTATAGAAAAAGAATTATTATAAGGTTCTTGACCAAATAATTTTTGATAGAAAATACTTAAAAAAAGATAGGAAAAAAATCCCAACACTATTTTTGTTATTCTTATAATTAATTTCATAACTAAATATTAATTTATTTTGATGGGACAGTTGCATTTCTATAATACTCAATGGCCTTCAAATATCTAAAACCATCAGACGATTTTGTAGTATATCCTCTTCTATAAACTGTTAATGGATCTACAATCCCATCTGTTTGTGACCTCATGTGTATTATTCTCAGCCAATAATTTATTCTTATTTTTGAAAAAAAGCTCAGGTTATAAAATCCAAGTCTAGCTTTTTAACTTGTACACTTTGTGGGATTGTGTCTTAAAATCCAAAATATTCATCAATAGCTTTACTCTCCTCGTGATTATTAAGATTACATTCTACAATAATTATATGTTTATTTACTAAACCATTTAAGTTTTCAAAGATTTTCTTTAAATTATCAATTAAAAATTCAAATGATTTTAAATGGAATCCAATAGTACTTACAACAATATTATCCTTCTTTCCATCTTTTAACAGTTTAAGTAGAATTATATTCAGTTTACCCAAAATATCATCTTCTCTAATTTGAATGTTTGTTAATTGCTCAAAAAGATTTATTAATTCTCTCTTCTCCTCTTTTCTTATTTCTTCGTAATAATAGTATATCTTTAAAGCATATTTATAACTAAAATTTACATAAATATATTCTTCTTTATTTATTAAGTTCTTTAAATTCTTTGAATTTATTATAGATATTTTATTCATTATCTTGTCGGTTTTACTGGAAATTTATATACTTTTCCATAATTAATAGGATTTAAATTGTCAAACTTAGCATTTTCCATAAGAATATCCATATACTTATAATCTCCTGTTTTTAGCATGTATCGAATAGCTGCATTCATTCTATGATTACCATCATTAAAGAAAAACTCGCCTTCCCATTTAAACCCTGCTACACCTATATGTTTATTAAACTTACCACTTAACATTTGTCCAAAATATTCAGAAACTATAGCAGGATCTATTCCTGAGTTAAGACTTTTAAAACCTTGTGTTTCTGCCACTTTCGCAACTCTTGAAGCTGAGATTTCTTCAGCTATATTTGCTGCACCTGCAGCCCTTGCAACTCTACCATATCCACCAAACATGTTGTAACCACCACCACCAAAATCTTGCATAATTTCAATGTGAGAGCTATTCATTAATCTAAAAGATCTATCCAGACTAGATTCTCCTTCATTATAAAAAGGATTATCACGCCGTGTACGATATTCAGCCATAGGGTTATAATTGGCGCCTTGTATTAAACCAAATAATCTGCTTCCACTGGCACTATAATCTTCAGCTGTTATTCTTTCTGCAGGACCTACTTCTACTCTAGATTTGTTTGTACCAAACAAACTTCTGAAGAAATTTCCAATACTCCCCCAAAAACCAGGTTTTGGATCTTCTCCAAAGCTTATACCTCCAAACCCCGTAAAGACATTTCCTCCCGATGTTTCAGTGCTGGTAGACATTGTTGCTACATAAGCTTTAAAAGCAATTTGTGCAGCCTCTCCCGAAGCAAACATGGCATCATTTCCATCAGGATCAATCACCATTACAGGATTATTGATTGCATAGTTGTAAGGGCTCAATGAACTGTATTTCTCAGACATGGCATCCATCACGCCCCATCTTCCCAGATCAGGCATCAACATTCTTGCGCCATAATCATACATCCCTGTCTCCTGAAGTTCTTTGCCATTGTACTTATAACTATGATAACTTCCAAAGTTAGATAGACTAAACTGCCTTGAGATATGGTTCAATCCAAAAGGATAATAATTATTCGTATCGGTTATTTCAAGAGCACCTGCACTGTCTTTAGCAAAACTAATCCTCGTATTTCCAAGGTGATCTCTGTACTGGTAAATATAACGGTTTTCTGTGAAACTGTAAAAACCTTCTGTGGTGGCTACAAAATCCAACTTCCATTCCGGAATACCAGGAAATATAGGGCCTATAATTCCTTTATAAGCCTGCTGTTCATAGGCATTCTCTGTTCTGCATTCAAGACATATTCCGCCATCCTCAAAATAGCTGTACTGAAAACCGTCCAGATAATCTGTAATTCGGGTACTCGCCAATCCTCTTGGTGGCCAGGTTGAATATACTTTACGAAGTTTGGTTCCGTCTGCACGGTATAGATAGGTGATAGAACTGTTTAGGATTCGTCCTAAATTGTTTTGCTGAATATCATATGCATTGGAGAGATTCAGGTAGTTATACTTTACAGACTGGATCCCCTTATCCAGCATATCTTTCATATTTCCATTCAAATCATAGGAAATAGCATTGTTTCCACCTTCATAGCCAGTATCATTCAACGCATTTTCAATAACTTTCGTCAAACGGTTTCCACTATATTCATACACCAGATCATCCACCTGGGTTGCTGTTGTTCCATTAACCAGAAACGCGTTTCTTTTTAGGGTCATAATATTTCCATTCCGGTCATAAGTAAGGTGTTCGTTATAATTATTGTTAAACGGAACTACAGCATTAGGCTCGGAGTAAACAGCATCCTTCAATCTCTTCAGCCCATCATAGGTATAGTTGTATCGTTTCAATACATCCTCAGAAGCATTTTTCCAGTCTACCTCTGTGATTATTCCCGTAAATCGACCTGGAGCTACATTCACATTAACAGGATTGTGATACTTCATTTCATATCCAAATAACTTTCCGTTAAGATTCGAAGGATCATTGATTTTCGTTAACCAGCCTCTGATATTATAGGTATAATTGATGCTTTGCAGAGGCTGAGAAGGATTGGTACCCCCTAACTTTTTATTTTTCAACTGGGACAATTCATTATACTCATTCTGCACAAGGATTTCTTCAGGTTGGGTATCTACCTGATGTTTATGGGTCAGTAATCGGTTTTGATGGTCATAGACAAAAGTCTGGGTAATTACTTTTTCTGTATCTGTAGACAATCTTTTGTGATAAACTTTAGTTTGCCTGGTCACTCCGGCAAAATCAACTTCTGATTCTGTTCTGGTATATCCACCAAGATGGTTACCCGCATATGATCCTATCGTTCTTCCTTTTTCATCATAGTAGGTATAGTTCCTTGTCCAGGCATCATCTTCAACATTTTTTACATAAGCGGCCAGAGGAAGGCTTTTGGTATTTTTAGAAGCTGTACTTTGCCCAAGCTGCTTCATCACTTTCTGACCTGCTATAAAGTCAGGAACTACTACTCCGGAAGGAAGTGGTGGATAGGTATCATAATAATTGACGGATAATAAACTTACCCATTTGGTAGAATTGGGATAGGTTGCATCCGGATTTCCATAATATACTTCCATACCCTGACGTTCAAAAAGAACGGTCGTTAAGCGGTTAACAGCATTGGCACCATAACTATCTGCAATATTCTGCTCCTGCAGTCTTTCACCTCCGGTAGAAAGTCCTGTAATGGCCACTCTTCCAAACTGGTCGTATTTGGTATACAGCCACTGTCCTTTCTCTTTCAGATTGGCATCACGGCTTCCTACTACTCTATCCTGTTTATCATATACAAAATACTCCCAACCTTTCCCAGGTAATTTCTTCTCTGCCAATCGGTTTTTACTGTCGTATTTGTACTGATAACACAGATTATCAATCTTAGCAGGATCTAAAACCGCTACTGAAGCTAATGGTGGAATAACATACGCAAGCTGTTTATAGTCATTATACACATTATAGGTATCGGCATTACCAGATGTTCCTATAACCTTTCGAATAAGTATTGTCTGCCCGGAAGCATCTTTGAATTCTATCACTATGTTTTCATCTTCATCAGTGACCGTATTTTTTACCAACTGCCCCTGCTGGTATTCCGAGACAGGCTGTAATGTATTGATGTAAACTTTTTCTGAAGGATTCCAGGTGGTAATCACTTCATATTTTTTAACATGATCTTCGGTTGTATTAAGATCATAACCAAAGGCTATCGATTTGGTATTCCAATCGTTACCAATCTGCTTTTGTTGTAAAATTCGTTGTAGCGGAGAATTCTCGAGTATCTTTTCGGTATAGATTTTTTCGCCGGAATAGATATTGGTAACATCAGCAATGGGATAAGCGATCATTCCCGGAGACTGGGTATAAATTCCTCCATTGGAGGTAGAATTTTGAGGAACCGGAAGGTAGGTTCTCGTTTGTCTTCCCTGATCATCATATACCGTTGGGGTAACCACATCTTTTCCTTGTGGGGTAGTTTTCACATTTACAACCTGTTTTGCTCTGCCCAAAAGGTCAAAATACTGGACGGTTTGTGTTTTTTTGCTACAGTCTTCATTCAGACAGTCTGTAGTGGAGATATAATTTTCTGTTGCCGTTGTTTGCGCTTTAAAAAAACCAACAGACAAAAGACCTGATATTAATATTAGTTTTTTCATCTTATATGGAGATGTTAGATGTTAGATGTTAGAAATTAAAAGTTAGAGTGCCTGACTTTCTATTTGAAGCCCTCATTACTCATTATCATTGTCTGTAGTTGTACTCGTATTTCTTCAACGCTTTCCCCGCTTCATCTTCTATCTTCTCCAATCTTCCGGCTGAATCATATTGATACACCGCACGCACTCCTGTGGGAGGTGTCATTGTTTTCATTCTCATTAAGGAATCAAACAAATAGGTAGTAATCTGATAATTTGCAAGATTCACATTGTTTCTGAAGGCATCCAGAGCTGTTTGAAGATCCGGTTCTGAAACTGCTGTTGCGTTTGATTTGTTGAGAAGATCAGACAGGTAAGGAGCAATTTGATCATAAGTTGCTCCTTCTACTTTGACAATAGGCTGGGTTTTATTATATCCCCAAACGATAGAAACAGAAAGACCATCTTTCGTTGTATATTGTTCTAAATTTCCTTGAGCATCATATCGGTTGAAAGTCACCTCGGAAGCCAAAAGATTCTGGGAATCATAAGAAACTGCCGAGGAAGGATATTTGTTGCCAGCATTATCATATCTGGTCTCCGATCTCGATAGTAATTTTGCAGGATCAGAACTGTTTTTCTTCATCATTGAGGTGATTTCTAAAGGAAAGCCTACCATATTGGCTCCCAGTAATTTCTGGTTATTTTTCTCCAAGGCATATTGATACGTGGTTTCCTGGATACTACCATCAAATGAGGTGGCTCTTTCAAGACTTGGCTTATTGTTGTGGGTATTTCTAAAAACCTCATTTTTCGTCTCTATCATACCGGAATCAAAGTAACTTCTGGAGGTTACCTTACTATCTTTGATCCAGGAAGTCTTTAAATAATAATTAGCACTCAAGTAACTTGGAGAAACTAAATATTTAGGTCCATCATATTCCTCAATAGTATAATCAAACAGATCTTCGGATAACTTCTTGTTTAAAGCATTATAGACTTCTTTCTTATCAATAAGCCCCCCACGGGTAAGGTTATAATTAGGCCAAAAACCATTGTGTAAAGGATATGCATCCGGTGTTTTAAAGTAATATTGAGTATATCCATTATTATTTCCCTGAAATACCTTTACATTCTTATAGACAAAAGCAGGGTTAGCCGGATCCAATCCATTTAAAGACCCTCCATCAACTAGATACCCACTGGAAATCCCCGGATTACCAAATATACTATAGTCATATTCTTCAATTTTTGAAGGTGTTACTGTGAAACTATCTGTAGATGTATTATCGAAGTATTTAATATCCTTAATTCTAGGCAGTCCCGACTTTGGAATCCAGTGAGTTTCTGTAGTAGGTTCTCCAACTATTTGTGATAGAGTAATGATCGCAGGATGATTAAAAGCTAAATTATTACATCCCATATCATTGCAGTACAAATCAATATAATATTCTCCGGGCTCAAATACCCTTCTTTGAACATATTCAAAATTTGTATTCGGATCTATTGGTGTTCCAATACTATGTGACCCCACATATGAATTTCCATTTTTTATCCAAAACTGCGCAGCCCATGAGTATGAAGCCAAAGTTCCAATACCTGTTGCATCTATTTCAAGGGTTTTAGTTTCTGCAAGAGTAAAAGCATATTTTTTAATTACATTTGCATTCGTAAAAGCTATATTAGCAAAAGCAATTTTTAGTTCGGGTATTTGTACTACCTTTGCACTATAAGAATAAGGTACCATGTCAAAATTATATTTAATAATTCCCCCTGTGGGTAATTTTATACTATTCAACAGAACGAAACCATCTCCTTTATCATAATCACCATCGCCGTAGCCACCACCACTATAAGTGAAAGTATATCTTTCAATTACTTTTTCATACTGATCCACTTGACTGAATGATTTTAATGTCCTGTAAAACACTGAATAATCTTTCCCAGGAATACCCGAGTAAGTAAATACATATTTTTTTACAAAAGCATTATTAGCTGTTTTAAGTATTATATTATTAATGGAAAATATATCATGATCCTTATTACTTGCTGTGTCTTTATCATAATTTATTTCTATAATCCCATAACCTTTTACTTCTATACGATTTAGTTTATTGGTTTCCGTATCAGGAACCTGATTACCTGTACCAGGAGAATAGAAAAGATCCCTCAAATAAATATATTTTATCAATTCCTGATCATTTTCATCAAGAATAGAAGAAAGATAAAAAACACTTCTATATTTTGCATTTCCATACATTGGACCATTTGTTGGATGTGTCCAAAGCCATACATTCATCTTACTTATATCATAGTCTTTAAAAACATATTGAATTCCAGATTCACTCGTTACAGTAAAAGAATCCAAAATAAGGGTAGCTTGATTACCAGATCTATGATATTTAATTTTAGAGGTAAAAGGAGTAAGCTTGACCAATTCAAAAGTATTATTTAGGGTGTCTCTTATAAATCTGAATTTTCCAGACTCTCCCGGAATATTAAAATTATAAACATCATCAAACGTATTCTTATGATAAGAATGAAAATTAGAATCATCAAATACCTCATCAAAATCATCAACTATTTCCCTTGAAATAGATCCACCACCTAAAAACGACCACCCTTTTCCTACATCGCTCACTCCATTTCTACTGGAAGTATTAGCTGCATGATAACTGAGCCCTAGATTGATATTTACCGATTTATTTCCAGTCTCAAGATTGATTAAAGGATAGGAAATTTCCGGAATTCCTGTTTGGATAGAAACAGGTATGGTATTATAAGTTGTAAGTCCTGCTACAGAAGGTACAGGTCGTACAACATCTATATTTTGACTTTGCTGCTGACTATTATATAGGATCGTCCCTAATAGAAGAATCAGTATTAAAAATATCTTCTTCATAAATTTTTAGTTTTTATTTTTTAATCAATTTAGCATTCGCTGTTTTATGAGTATCCGTTTTAATCGTCACCAGATAAGCTCCCTGCACTAAAGCCTGGGTATTGATCTTGGTCACATTATTCTTCGTCTTCAAACTCTGAAGCTGTCTTCCACTCATATCATACAACAGAATATCTGCTTCTTTAAAGTCAAAACCTATTTCTACATAAGCATAGTCTGATACAGGGTTCGGATAAATTTTGATGTCTTGTTTTTCGATCAGCTGATTAACCTGTTTGTCTCCAAGTTTTACGATCTTCCAGTTTTCCTTTCCAAGTTCTGTTGCACTCGTTCCGGCTAAAATGATAGAACCATCTCTGTTCAGTTTCAAATCTGAAAGTCTTTCCTCTCTCTGTCTTGATTCTCCGCTCACATGTTTTCTCCACTGTTCATTCCCATTCTGATCCAGATACAGCATCCAGAACGTTTCATCATCTTTTTCTATTCTTCCTTCCGCTTGGGTATAACCGCCTAACAAAAATCCTTTTGTAGTTGCTGGTTGAGAGTTGCTAGTGGAGAGGTTACCAATCACACTCATTCCCATCAAAACATCACGATTTTTGAAATTGTAGGATTTCTGCCACTGTTCTTCTCCTCTTTCATTCAGGGAAATCAACCAAAGATCTGTTCCTTCTTCGATGCCAACAGTTTTGTTACCTGATCTTTCTGATCTGGATTCTCCACCAATAATATATCCGGTTGAAGTCAAGGCTAAAGTTCTGATATGGTCATCTCCTTTTCCGCCATAGTTCTTTTCCCATTCTACTTTTCCGTTTTTGTCAAGCTTTACGATCCAATAGTCGCCTTCACCGAAGTTGGTGCTTTGTTTGGAGGTGGCAGATGTTAGGTTGCGGGTAGCAGGGCTTTCGGTTGAGGATTTACTTTCAGGATTTCTTACCCCTGAACCCGTCTCACGAACCTCGGAGCTTCGGGAATAAATTCCAAGTAATGCCCCACCGTCTTTCGTTGGAATCATTTTTTCAACTTCGTCGAGACCTTTTCCTCCTAAAATAAGCTGTGAAAGTTCTTTTCCGTCTTTATCCAACCTGATGATCCAAACATCTTTGGACCCATAACCTTTGGAGGAATTTTGTACATTTCCAGCCACAAAAAATCCTGAATCTGTGGTTTGAATCACTGATCTTGCTTCTTCATCGGAAGAAGTTCCCAAGGTTTTCTGCCATAATTCATCGCCGAATTCATTGATTCTGATCAGCCAGATGTCCGATCCCCCTTTAGAATCCTCTTTTTTATCCAGACCTTTTCCGGAATAAGAAGTTCCGGCAAGAAGAAATCCGCCATCCTGAGTGGTAACTGTTGCCGATAAATAATCATGATTCTGCCCTGAGAAATACTTTTCCCAGACTTCATCCCCTTGTTGATTCAGTTTCACCAAATGGAAATCGTAGCCGTTGTTTTGCTTACTGCCTGAAGCCTGTTGCTTATCGCTTTGAATAGAGCTTCCTGTGATCAGATACTGTTGGTCGATTGTAGTGGTAACCTGGCTTAGAAAATCCTGAGTAGAGGATTTAATGTCTTTCTGCCATACCACTTCCTGGGCAGATAAGCCCAAGACTGTGCATAAAGTGAATGCACCCATGTAGAGTTTTTTCATTAATTATGTTTTTTTAAATATTGAAATTTAATACTTTAAGGAATTATCAATCAATGCTTCAGCACTGATTACTGAATCCTGATATTAACATCATTGATTTTATAGAATAATTTGAACAGTCAATCTTATTCTGATGATTTTAATTCGAAAATTATCCGGTATTTTGTCTTAAGAAGATTGAAAGGGACCTGAACTGATCCTCCAAAACGGTCTATTCCCATGATTGTTTATGATTGAGTAATTGGTACAATAGTTTTTTGCAAATTTAATCTTTTTTAATATCAGCAAATCATATGAATACGATTTAAAATTCATTTTAAATATATTTTACCTTCATTAAGCAAAGGTATTTCAGGAAAACGACAGAACCTGTCGTAAAATATTAAATTCCAAACAGGTGGAATAATTCGAAGGCTGGTCTGAACCATTTGCTTCCAACTATAATATTCATCACTCAATACATTCAGACAAGTGAACTTTGACATTTTTCAATATATTCGCTATTTATAAAGTCAGACTATGAAAAAAGGAATCCTTGTATTTTCTTTATTGATCACCCAGATTGTTTCCGCTCAGAACTATTCGCAATATGTCAACCCATTGATAGGAACCGGAGGGCATGGACATACTTTTCCCGGAGCTATAGTTCCATTCGGAATGGTGCAGCTTTCTCCCGATACCAGAATAGACGGAAGCTGGGATGGGTGCAGTGGTTACCATTATTCGGACTCAGTGATCTATGGTTTTTCGCATACCCATCTGAACGGAACGGGAGTTTCGGATTATGGAGATATTATGCTGATGCCTAGTATGGGAAGTCCAACTTTGAACAATAAAGACTATTCTTCAAAGTTTTCGCATAAAAATGAAAAGGCTGCAGCTGGATTATATGCTGTTAAATTAGATAAACACAATATTGATGTTCGTCTTACCAGTACCAAAAGAGTGGGATATCACGAATACAGATTCAATACAGCCGGGAATGCCAATATTATTCTTGATTTGAATCACAGAGACAAACTGCTGGAAGGCGAAGTAAAGATCATTGATGACAAAACCATTGAAGTTTTCAGGAGAAGTGAAGCCTGGGCAACCAACCAATATGTTTATGCCAGAATTGAATTTTCAAAACCGATGAAAATTTCTAAAAAGGAAGTCAACGGGAAGCAGGAAGATCGCCTTTTTACAGGAACAAGACTTGCTTTGGCATTTTCTGCCGATGTTAAAAAAGGAGAAAAGATCAACGTAAAAGTATCTCTTTCCCCAACCGGCTATGAAGGAGCAGAAAAAAATATGGCGGCTGAAGGAACATCTGATGATTTTGATACAGTAAGAAAGCTGGCTGAAGCCAATTGGGACAAAGAACTTTCAAAAATTGAAGTAAAATCGGAGGATAAAAACAAACTCTCTGTTTTCTATACTGCTTTGTACCATGTTTTTACCCAGCCGAACATCAATATGGATGTGGACGGAAGATACAGAGGCCGCGATAATAAGCTCTACACCACCAATGGATTTGATTATTATACGGTATTCTCCCTTTGGGATACTTTCAGAGGAGCACATCCTTTAATGACCCTGATCGACAGAAAAAGAACCGCTGATTTTATCAATACCTTCATCAGGCAATATGAACAGGGCGGAAAACTTCCGGTATGGGAACTGGCCTCCAATGAAACGGAATGTATGATCGGTTACCATGCAGTCTCTGTAATTGCAGATGCCATGGCCAAGGGAATCAAAGGATTTGATTATGAAAAAGCCTATCAGGCTTCCAAAAATTCTGCGATGTTGGATATTTTCGGACTGAATGCCTACAAACAGAACAATTATATCAGCATTGATGATGAACATGAAAGTGTTTCCAAAACGGTGGAATACGCTTATGATGACTGGTGCATTGCCCAGATGGCTAAAATTTTAGGCAAAAAAGAAGATTATCAGTACTTCATGAAACGTTCTCAGAACTGGAAAAATCTTTACAATCCTAAAACAGGCTTTATACAGCCCAGAAAGAATGGAAACTGGTATGAACCTTTCGATCCGAGAGAGGTGAATAACAACTATACGGAAGGAAATTCATGGCACTACTCCTACTCTGTACAGCAAGATATTCCGGGACTTATAGCGGCACACGGCGGAAAAGAAAAGTTTGAGCAGTTCATCGATGCCATTTTTGCTGCTCCGGACAAAACCACAGGCAGAGAACAGGTAGATATTACCGGATTAATGGGACAATATGCCCAGGGAAATGAGCCGAGCCATCACATTGCTTACCTTTATAATTTTGTAGATCAACCTGAAAAAACTGATGCTAAAATCAAATATATTCTGGATAATTTCTACAAAAACACACCGGATGGTCTGATCGGAAACGAAGACTGCGGACAAATGAGTGCTTGGTATGTTCTGAGCGCTATGGGAATTTATTCTGTAACACCGGGATTACCGGAATGGGAAACCACAACTCCTTATTTTGATGAAATTAAGATCCATCTTGAAGATGGTACTACGAGAACCATTACTAAAAATACTGGAAAAGCAGAGCTTAAAAAACTGGGATTTGAGAATATAAACCCTGCTAAAGATTTTAAATATTCCCAACTCACCGCTGCACCTGTCATTGCTGCAGACCTGATTTTTGATTTTAATACAAAAGTGGAAATCACCCCATTGAACCCTGGAGATAAAGTCTATTATATGACTATGGATGAAAGTGACCATAATAAACGAAAAACATTTACGACTTATAAAGGACCATTCTCTATCAGCAAAACCACTCAGGTCCAGGCTTATTCTGAGAAAAATGGCGAAAAAAGTTCGGTAACGACCGCTCATTTCAACAGACGACCTAATTATTGGGACATCAATATCCTTTCTAAAGCAACACCCCAATATACCGCTACCGGAAAATTGGCTCTTATCGACGGAATCCGAGGGGAAGTCAACTGGAGAAAAGGTGAATGGCATGGCTATCAGGGACAGAATTTTGAAGCCATCATCGATTTCAAATCTCCTCAGCAGATCACTCAATTATCCTCTACCTATCTCCAGGACAGCAAAGCATGGATTCTGATGCCTAAAAAAGTGGAATATTATGCCTCTATGAATGGTAAAGATTTTATCCTTCTGAAAACAATCGACAACGATATTGATCCCAAAGATGAAAAAGTACAGATCAAAGATTTCTCCACTGAGATTCTTCCTACCGAAGCTCAATACATCAAAGTAAAAGCCTACTATTTCGGGAAACTTCCGGAATGGCATCAGGGAGCCGGAGGAGAAGCTTACATTTTTATTGATGAGATTACTGCAAAATAATATAACTATAACACAAAAATACACATGAAAAAACTATCATTATTTCTTTTTTTACTTTTAACCATTGTAAAAATATCTGCCTGTAGCTGCATAGGACTGACGCTATCACAATCATATCAGAACTCCAATGTAATAGGGGTTATTAAGATCCTAAAGGTATATGGCCAGGATAAAGAGCGCAGAATGTATAAAGCTGACATTGAATTTGAAACAATTTATAAGGGAAAAGCATTCAAAACGATCATGGTGAATGGGAGAATTGGAAAATCCAGATCTGCAGCCTGTGAAATAGATATAAAACCTAAAGAAAGGTACCTGATCTATTTAAAAAAATCCGGTAATGATTATTTCGTGTCATATTGTACACCAAAAACCAAACTATCCAATAATGCGGCGGATGAAGATAAGTCATATTTTGAGGATCTGGATAAGACTTTTTCCTATATAGAAGCCAATAAGTCTAAGTTTAACGGTCTGCAGTTTGCTGATTCTTATATAATAGATCCCCCGGGTTATAGATCCAGTTTTTATGAAATCAGTGATTTCAATCCTAAGCAACCCTTTGCAATCTATAAAATAAAAGTGAATAAGTCGTCCGAAATACAGGAAGCCACTCCCATTATAGGTTTTGGCAGTGAAGATGAAAGGATTGGAGATATTCTGAAAACGACATTTAAGGCTAATATATATGAGAATTTAGAGTCTGAAACAAAAGAATTTCTATTGTTTCTCTGCTACGATAAAGAAAGTACAGAGGGCCCTGAAACCGGAGTATTGTATTCTAATTAGTCCTAAAACAAACCCTTCTTCAAATTTTGAGGAAGGGTTTGTTTTTTTATATTAATTTATTCTTTCAGACCATTGCAGGACTTCAGGAAGTTCTCTATCATTTATTGTTTCATTCCTCTCCGACAAAACGTTGAAACGATCAAACCCTGTATTCGCTTTTCCAGTTTTGAATCTTCTTTTAATATAAAGATCATGATGGTCTATGTTTACTTATCTAATGTCGAAAATATTTGTTTCTGATGCTCATAACGGGAAAATACAATTGCAGGATTTGAATGATTTTCTTCCCTTATAGTCCGCTGAGTTCCCTCCCGTTTTGCTGCATAATGTCTTCTATACAAATTCAAAAAGGTTTTAAATAAGATTGTCATCCAAAATTAAAACGGTCTCTATATTTTAATAAAAATTATATATCTTGGCAAGTTGTATTATCTGATAATTAAGGCGCTTCTTTTTAATTGTAGAATTTAAATTTTAGGTTTGAGTTTATTAGATAAGTACAATAAATACCTTTGAACAAAATTAAAATGAAAAAAAAATCACTATTCTTAGTGTTTATAGCTTTTAGTATGAAAAGCTATAGCCAGACAGAGAAGGTGGGTATTAATACCCCAAATCCTGAAAAAGAACTGCATGTAAATGGAACTACTAAAACCAACGGGTATATTCTGAAGGATAATCTGGAGGTTTTAGGGGCCAGTGAAAACTATTCGTTGTTGATTAAATCCCCGGCTCCGGAAAATAGAATTACCACCTATGGACAGTCTGCTTCTAATTCCGCTCCTGCTCCATTGAACACTATTACCTTTAAAATTACCTGTGCCAGCAATGACAAAGATTATGTGAATGGTTATGATACAAGGATTAGTGCAAGTAAATATACCGCAGTAGTTACCTCTTATGGTTTTGTACTGCCTGTAGTGTATTCTAATCAATCCAACAATAATCCTGCCATCAACTTTTTCACACCTGCACCAAGGATATTTGCCTATACTCAGAGCGGAACCTGGTGGATACGGGCAGATTATTAAGGCTTTAAACCTGCGGCAACTGCAGCGACAGGAGTATGGACAATCAATATGTTACTGTTCGACAATGCCTATGTAAAAACGCGTAGCATTACCCAGGATATGGCCCAGTCCGGAACAGGGGCTGCTACCGCTCCAATTTTCACCTATTAATTACATTATAATGAAAAAAATAATATTACTTGTCTTCCCTTTTTGGAGTTTTCTCGCATATTCCCAAGTTGGGATTAACACTCAAAATCCTGCGCAAATGCTGGATGTAAACGGTAGTGTACTCACCGATTCTTACCTTATTGATACAGTAAACAAAACTCTGGATGTTACAATATCTAATGACTATTACCTTTTGGTACGATCCAAAGATACTTCCCCAGCCGGAAAACTAAAAATATTGGATGTTGCCCAAAGAAACGTAGCCCCAATGAATTTATATAAAGTTACAGTAAACAATGTAGATCAATCCCGAATCACTCAGCTGAGTACAGATCTGGAGACATCAAAGTACACTTTGGCAATAGCGGGAGCTGTATTTAAGAATGCCGATTCTGCACAAAATACCGATGGAAGCTACGGTGCTTTTTATACCAATATAGATAAGATAACTGAAAGTGGTAAAGACTATTATACCATCAATCTGGACTTCGCTGGTGCAGGAACAACCGGAGCAGCAAAAGGTACCTGGGAATTGTCTTTGATCGTCTTTGAAAAAGTTTTGGTAAAAGAATGGGGCACTTATACCGGCTCAGTCAATTCCTCGAATTTTTCCGGAACATCTACCAATACACCAACTGCTTTACAATAAAAAACACAAATATTAAATATTATGAAACGAAACCTATTTCTATCTATAGTCTTGCTCCAAGCCTTTTTTGTAGGGAGTATAAAAGCACAACAAAACAAAGTGGGAGTTAATACTCCGAATCCTACAGAAACTTTAGACGTCAATGGGAAAACCACGTCTCAAGATCTATATCTCAGAAATCCAGGCGATACTTCCACAGGCGGAGGGCGTTTTCTGGTGTCCTACACAGAAACAGAAAAAGCCACAACATCATTACAGACTTATGATCCTGAATCTGGCAACAGCGCATTATTTAATTATCTTTTACTTAAACTTACTAACGTTCCAAAACAAGGTGTTACAGATTATGACACCAAGATAGATTCGGATAATTTTGTAGTGGTTATCCACAGTTATGATGCTTTATATAATGCAACATCCGGAAGTGTAAGAATGGCCTTGGATTATATTGGCACTGAAGGAAGTAATGATGACAAGCAAGGTTCTCCGGAATTTGTGGCATATAGAGACAATACTACCAATACATGGCATATTAAAGCCCGTTTTGTGAATAGTAATATGAGAAAGCTGGATGATCCTACCAGTTCAACTAATAATTCTTTCAATATTACCATGAGTATTATGGTGTATAAAAAAATAATTTCTAAGCAGAACATAAACGAAGTCTCCAAAGATTTAGGAGGATCAGCAGGTACTGGTGACAAACTACCGAAACCTCCCGGTTTCTAAGTAAATGTAAAACATTAATCTGTAAATAGCTACAACCCAATCCCACAGTTTGGCGTTAAAAATATTTATCAGTTATTCAAAATTTTCCTTACTTCCACAAGTAAGGATTTTTTGTTTTTTCCCTGATTAAGTCTTTCCAAATTTTGTGAAGGAAGTGATATATGGAAAATAAAAAAGTTTAAACTAGCTTATTATGTAGAGATCAATTTATTCTTTCAGACCATTGCAGGACTTCAGGAAGTTCTCTATCTGAAAATTCAATATGGATCACTCTCCGCCTGTTTCCGTTGGTGGTCCGGTTAGAACCATGAAGGGTGAGGGGTTTCATGATCATAATGCCTCCTTTTTCCACATTACAGATATACTCTGTTTCTATGGTCCAATCAATTGTTTCCGGTCTGTAAATACCCTTTGCATGAGACTTAGGAACTACTTTTAATGCTCCGTTATTTTCATCCGTATCATCCAGATGGATTCTGATGGTATAGATATTTTCTAAAATATTCAATGGAGGCTGCACGGCAAACTGATTTTGCTTGGTAGTCCAGGGTCCGAAATCAGGTAATTCCAGTTTTTTATCCACGGAAATCGTCAGGTCCTGATGATAGGCTACATACCAATTGGAGGTTTCCGGTTTATCAAAATAAATGCTTTTTACCACAAAATATTTCTCTCCGAAAATTTCTCTGATTATTTGCTGAACAGAGTCATTGAAGATGAGGTCTTTGATTTCCGGTACTTCCTTTAAAAACTGTCTTATAGCGAACAGGTCTTGTGATTTTCTGAAGTTTTCTTTTGAGGTATCAATACGATCCAAAACACTGATGATCTGCTTCACCTCTTTATCTGAAAATACCTTATTTATAACTGAAAAGCCATATTCAAGAATATGGCTTTTATAAGATTCTAAGTTTTTTACACTCATAATGATCGTTAAATTTTATCTATAGGCTCAGTCAACTGCCCTTCCCATTTAGATACTGCAGATGTAGCCAGTGTATTTCCCAATACGTTGGTCATACTTCTTCCCATATCACAGAAATGGTCAATTGGTAAGATCAGCGCAATCCCTTCCGGTGGAATTCCAAACATAGAACATGTTGCCACAATAATCACCAAAGAAGCTCTCGGTACTCCTGCAATCCCTTTTGAAGTCAGCATCAGTACCAGAAGCATCGTGATCTGCTGCCCGATCGTCATTTCGATTCCATAGATCTGTGCAATAAAGATAGAGGCAAATGTCATATACATCATACTTCCGTCCAGGTTGAAAGAATATCCTAATGGTAAGATGAAAGACACTACTCTGTTGTTACACCCGAATTTTTCAAGCTCTTCCACCAATTTCGGGAATACCGCTTCTGAACTCGTTGTAGAGAAAGCAATCAATAACGGCTCTTTAATTCTTTTTAAAAGATCAAAAAGACGGTTTCCTAAGATGAAATATCCTACCAGTAAAAGGACAAGCCAAAGAACTCCTAATGCAAAGAAGAAGTCTCTCAGATAGATTGCATATACTTTAAAGATTTCAAAACCATTGGTAGCCACTACAGCCGCAATCGCTCCCAAAACTCCAAGAGGGGCAAACCACATGATATAACCTACCATTTTAAGGATACCATGAGCAATAATATCAAAAAGCTTCACAACCGGTTTAGAATATTCTTCTCCTAAATTAGCCAAAGCTACCCCAAACATAATGGCAAATACCACAATCTGAAGAACTTCGTTGGTGGCAAACGCTTCAAATAAACTTTTTGGGATCATATGCTTCACAAAGTCTTCCAATGAAAAACTTTTGCTGCTTTTCAAAAGATCTTCCGCAGAAGCTACATCCTGAATCGGCAGTTTGGTAACATGTCCCGGTTCCAGCCAGTTCACAAGCATCAATCCTATGAAAAGAGAAACAAGAGAAGCAGAAATAAACCAAAGCATTGCTTTTGTTCCTACCCTTCCGATCATTTTGATGTCACTCATTTTCGCAATTCCTACCACCAAAGTAGTAAACACCAAAGGCGCAATGATCATCTGTACCAGTCTGATAAAAACAGTTCCCAGAAGTTTTATATTCTTGGAAAAAGGTTCTGCACTTTCCGGATATTTCACGTGTACCAGCCCTCCTATTCCTACTCCGAGGATCAGTGCAATGATAATTGCTATAAAAAGTTTATTTTGTCCTTTCATATATATAGTTCAATTTGCGCAAATATAATAGTTTTTGAATTGGCAGAAGATTTTCTTACAACGAGGATTAAGTTTAGATTAAGTTTTTGATCTCTAAAAATTAAAAGCCTGGTTTAGAAAATATTGTAAAAAATTTAAGAAACATTTATTGATTTTTTATTCCTTTGGTACAAATTTTATTATTACATTTGATTGTATAACAACATTAAAATAAATATACAATATGAAAAAAACTATCGCAATGGCTGCATTAGCTGTAGCTGTATCTTTCGGGGCAGTTTCTTGTAAAAAGAAAGTTTCTGATGCCGATCTTCAGACTCAGGCTACTACTGTAGTAACTTCTAATCCCAATGCTTCTGTTGAAGTAAAAGAAGGTGTAGCACACTTAAGCGGAACATTCGCAGACCAGCAGTCTAAGGATGCGATGATTGCTAAGTTAAAAGCGATCAGCGGAGTAAAAGATGTAATGGATATGTCTACCGTAGCAGCTCCACCTCCACCACCTGTTGAAACTACTTCTGCTGTAGATCCTGCAGTTCAGAAAAAAGTTCAGGATGCCGTAAAAGATTTCCCTTCTGTAAAAGTAGAAGTTGTAAACGGACAGCTTACGCTTACAGGAAATGTTTCCGGTCAGCAGGCAAGAAAGATCAAAGAATCTGTAGATGCTTTGAAAATCGGAAAGTATAACAACAACCTAATTGTAAAATAATTTAAAATGAGCGAATTACAAGATAAATATTCAAGTGTAGTTTCCGCAGCACAGTCTGCAGGGATTTCAAACCTTCAGGTTCAGGAGCAGGACGGGATTCTTTATGTTTCCGGAAGTGCTTCGAATACAGCGGCTAAAGATGCTGTATGGAATGCTTTAGGAGCTATCGATTCTACGTATTCTGCTTCAGATATTAATATTGATGTACAGGTTGAAGGCCTTTCTTCAGGAGCTTCTTTAACGGTTGCAACGGATGAGTCTAACCTGAACATCAGACAGGAGCCTTCTACTGAAGCTGCCGTTGTAGGTAAAGCTGCAAAAGGTTCTTCTGTAACTTTAATCGAGCAGACTTCTGATGACTGGTGGAAAGTAAAAACCGCTGACGGTCAGGAAGGATATGCTTATTCTAGATATTTAAGAGCATAAATTTTATTAAAATATAATAAAGTTTCACAAAAAAAGTATAGAAACATCCCATTTTTGGGATGTTTTTTTATTTTTACCACTTTGAAAAACTAATGAAGAAAACTCTATTGCTATGGGCTCTGATATTCTCAGCCTTTACACTCCATGCACAAAAGCTGCACATTGACGGGAAAGTATCAGATTCTGAAAAGAAACCCATCGAAAATGCTACCGTCTATCTTTTAAAAGAAAAAGACTCTTCCATCATCAATTACACGGCTACCAACAGAGAAGGTAAATTCTCTCTGAAACTCGATGAAATGAAGGAACCTTCCATTCTTACCATTGATGCAGAAAAACGAGCTTCCTTTTCTAAAAAATTCGAGAAAATCGATCAGTCATTATCACTGGGAGAGCTTGAACTTGAGAAAAAAAGCATCGTGAATGCCATTGATGAGGTAAAAATCACCGCATCGCCTGTAAAAATTAAAAAAGACACCATTGAGTTCAACGCCTCAGCCATCAAAGTACGCCCGGACAGTAAAATTGAGGAACTTTTGAAACAGATTCCCGGAGTGGAGATCAATAATGAGGGAAAAATCACTGTCAATGGGAAAGAAGTGGATCAGATCATGATCAACGGAAAGCCGTTTTTTGATAAAGATGGGAAAATTGCCCTTCAGAATCTGCCTGCAGATATTATTAAAAATATTCAGTTTACCACAACGAAAACAAAGGAAGAGGAACTCAGCGGCAAAGCAGCAAAATCTCAAAATGCCACCATCAACTTCAATATTGATGAAAAGAAAAATAAAGGGCTGATTACAAGACTTACGCTCGGCTATGGATCTGATAAACGGTATGAAGGAAGCGGACTGGCCAGCTATTTTAAAGGAAATACTAAAATAAGCATCCTGGCCTCTTCCAACAATATCAATTCCCAGGGGTTCTCCCGGGATGAAGTTTTCGATAGTATGGGAAATGGAAGGAATGCCTGGATGATGCAGGGAGGAAGTGTTTCCACCGTAGGGAATGTTACTTATTATAACCAGGCAGGAAATACCAAAGGGATCCAAAGGTCTACATTGATAGGGTTAAATTATAATGACAAACTGGGAAAAGATGCTGATCTGGAGTCTTTAAGCCTCATCCATTCAGATTCGAATTTAGAAACAAGATCCAAAGTTTCAAGATCGACCCTTTTACCGGATTATACGCTTCAGACCTATTCTGAAAACAGTGGTGAAAATGAGTCTAAACAATATAATTTTGATGTTTCTGCAAAGGTAAAGCTGGACTCTCTGACCAGTATTTACTTCTCCCCAAGATTTTCCAGATCCACTGGTTTTAATATCAACAACGCTCTGTCATCAACATTAAGGGACAATAAGCTATTGAACGAAAGCAGCTCTTATTCAAAAAGTGATACTGAAAATACTTCATTCAACCCGTATGTTTATTTTTCCAGAAAATTCAGAAAAAAAGGACGTTCGATCTCTGCGAGTATGAACAGTATTATTTCGGAATCTAACCGTGATAATTTGAACCAGTCGAAAAACACCTTCTATCAGGATACCGGAAACACTACCGATAACCGGGACCAGCTGGCAAAAAACAAAAACCAGAACAATACTTTCAATTTCAATGCAGGCTACACAGAACCTGTCTCTGATTCTGCAACGGTAAGTTTTGAAGTAAAATACCAGACCAGATCATCCAGAGATCTTAGAAACGTCAACGATTTTGACAATGCTACCGGGCAATATTCAAAATACAACCAGCTTTTATCCAACAATATGAAGCAGAGGGTTAATCAAATATCCCCGGAGCTAACCTTCCAGATGCAGAAAAAGAAAGTGAATTTCTGGGCATCTATGAATCTTGATATTTCAGAAATGAAAGTAAACTCCGTTTATAACGGCCAGCAATATGATCTGCAGAAGAACTTTATATTACCGGAATATAATGCCAATCTTTATTATCAGCTTTCTGAAGGTAAGACCCTGAGTGTTTATAATTATTCCAACTTTACCATTCCTACAGCCGAACAGCTGACTCCGTATAAAGATGAGTCTAATCCTTTGGTAACCTATACCGGAAATCCTAATCTGAAAAATACATGGACCAACAATCTTTATTTGTATTTCAATAATTACAATAAAGTAAAAGATCTTAGCTATTACTTCAATCTGGGCTTTACGTACAAGAATAATGACATCATTAATTTTTCTACCTATGATGATTCCGGAAAACAAATCGTCACTTATGATAATATAAGCGGAAATAAAAATTTCAATGCCGGTGGTGGTTTCAGTAAAGTTTTTAAATGGAAAAACAATAAGCTTGTCATCAACCCAAGATTTAATATGACCTATGCCTACAACAATGGTCTTATCAACGGACAGTCATTCATAAGCAATTCGTATAGCCTTAATCCGGGTCTGAATTTCACTTATGAGATCAAAGATAAAATGACGATCAAACCTTCCTACAGACTTGGATATAATTTTTCAAATTACACCAATTACAGTGTAGACAAGATCAATACAGCCAATCAGTCATTAAAACTGGAACTGACCAATTACCTGTTCAAAGGGAACCTTGTCTTCGGAAACGACTTCGAATACAATACCAATTCGAATATCGCTCCGGGCTTTAAAAAAGATTTCTACTTCTGGAATACCAGTCTGGGATATTCATTCTATAAAAAACAGTTTACCGCCAAAGTAAAGGTGTATGATGTATTGAATCAAAACCAAAGTGTAAGAAGAACGATTACCGATTCTTATTTTGAAGACCGTGAAGACCTGATTCTGAAAAGGTATATCATGTTCTCCATCAGCATGAAGCTGAATAAGTTTGCCGGAAAAAAATAAAACTGGGAATCCCCTTTTTTGATTCTGATATAAAGGGAAATATTATGCTTCGCCTTATTAAATATTTGTAAAATAAATTCAGAAACTTCCTGAGAGACATCCCGATTATAGGGATGTTTTCTTATTTTTACGCTTTGAAAAACTAAATGAAGAGAATATTATTGCTGTGGATATTTTTGGTATGCCCTGTTCTGATCCTACATGCCCAGAAACTCTATATCAACGGAAAAGTATCTGATTCCGGAAAGCACCCCATTGAAAATATTACCGTGTACCTTCTGAAGGCAAAAGATTCTTCTATTGTCAACTATACGGCAACCAATAAGGAAGGGAAATTCTCTCTGAAAATAGATGAGCAGGAAGTTCCTTCTATTCTGCAGATTGATACCGAAAAATTATCTTACTCAAAGAAATTTGAAAAGATTGACCAACCCATATCTCTGGGTGATATAGAACTTGAACCCAGGAAAGTGATCAGTATTGATGAGGTAAAAATCACGGCTTCTCCTGTAAAAATAAAAAGTGACACGGTAGAATTCAATGCATCGGCTATCAAAGTACGCCCAGACAGCAACCTTCAGGAACTGCTGAAACAGGTTCCCGGAGTAGAAATCAGCAATGATGATAAAATTACCGTGAATGGTAAAGCGGTAGATAAAATCATGGTCAACGGGAAACCCTTTTTTGATAAAGATGGTAAAATGGCGCTGCAGAATCTTCCGGCCGACATCATTAAAAATATCCAGTTTACCACGACTAAAACAAAAGAGGAAGAGTTTAGCAAAAGACCTCCGAAATCTCAGAATACCACCATCAATTTTAATATTGATGAAAAGAAAAACAAAGGATTCATTTCCAGAGCAACTGTTGGCTACGGTTCTGATAAAAGGTATGAGGGAAGCGGAATGCTCAGTTATTTCAAAGGAGACAGCAAGCTCAGCCTTATGCTGTCTTCCAATAATATCAATTCGAAAAGTGTTTCTGCAGACAATGTTTTTGATAATATGGGCAGCTTCAGAGGTGGTGGAACTCAAAGCAGCGGCAGCGGTATTCAAAGATCTTCAAGTATCGGGGTGAATTACAATGACAAGATTTCAGAAGATGCAGATCTGGATAATCTCAGTATGAAATATTCCGAATCTAACAGAGAGACCCGTTCTAAAGTATCCAGAACCACTCTCCTTCCGAACAATACGCTTGAAACCAACTCTGAAAATAATGGGGATAATGAGTCGAAGCAATATAGTTTTGACAATTCCATCAGAATAAAACCGGATGCACAGACTAATATTTATATTTCACCGTCTCTGTCAAGGTCAGAAACGTACAGCTCCGGTAAGTCGAAATCATCAACCCTCCAAAATGGCCAGCTTCTGAATGAGAGCCAGTCTTCCAATACGGTCAACAGCGAAAGTACAACTTTCAATCCGACAGTTTCTTTTTCGAAAAATTTAAAGAAAAAAGGACGTTCGATTTCCGCTGCAATGGATACCAATATTTCCGAATCCAAAACCAATACGATCAATCAGTCGCAAAATATATTTTACAGGGAATCCGGCACCACTGCTGACAACAGGAATCAATTACAAAAGAACCTGAGTCAAAACAATAATTATTCCTTCAGAGCAGGTTATATAGAACCCATCTCAGATTCTGCTAATGTAAGCCTGGAGATCAACTATAATTCAAAATTATCCCGTGACTTCAGAGATGTCAATGATTTTGATGCATCTACCGGCCAGTATTCTAAGTACAATACCGCTTTATCGAACAGTATGGAGCAACGGATCAACCAGATTTCTCCTGAACTTTCCTTTTTTCTGACCAAGAAAAAAATAATGACCTGGACCTCCGTGAGTCTTGATATTTCGGATATGAATGTCAATTCTGTTTTTAAGGGACAACAGTATGATCTTCAGAAAAATTTTGTCCTTCCAAAGTACGTGATGAATTTTCAGTATGCTTTTTCAGATCGTAAACGATTATCTTTTTTCAATTCTTCCAGCTTTAGTATCCCGGGGGCAGACAAATTAATTCCTTTTAAAGATGAATCTGATCCTCTGGTCACCTATACCGGAAATCCTGATCTTAAAAATACATGGACGAATAACAGTACCGTTTCTCTGGACAGTTACAATATGGTTTCCGGGCTTAGTTATCATATTAATGCCAATTTTGTTTACAACAATAATGATATTATCAATTACACCCGATATGATGATGCAGGAAAGCAGATTGTGACTTACGATAATATCAGCGGGAACAAAAGTTTTAGTCTCAATGCAAGTTTAAACAAGACTTTCAAATGGGAGGATAAAAAGTTCTCAATCAGTCCGAGGTTTTCTGTAAGTCATAATTTTAATAATAGTTCTATCAACGGGCAATTGATCAAAAGCAGTTCGTACAGTATGAATCCTGCATTAAATCTTAATTTTGAAATTAAAGATAAGTTATCCGTAAAACCTTCTTACAGAATCGGATATAATTTCTCAAAATATTCGAATTCAGATATTAACAGCATTAATACAACGAATCAGTCTTTAAAGCTGGAACTTACCAATTACCTGTTCCAAAGCAGATTGGTTTTTGGAAATGATTTTGAATACAATACCAGTTCGAATATTGCTCCGGGATTCAAAAAAGACTTTTATTTCTGGAATACCAGTCTGGGATATTCATTTTATAAGAAACAATTTACAGCTAAGGTAAAGGTGTATGATATTTTGAATCAAAATCAAAGCGTGAGAAGAAATATTACGAATACGTATTATGAAGACCGTGAAGATCTTATCCTGAAGCGGTATATTATGTTTTCACTGAGCATGAAACTGAATACCTTTGGGGGGAAGAAAAAGAGATAATATTTTAATAAATGGCCGGAAATGATCCGGCTTTTTTATGGATTACTTTAATTTTTTTTGGAAACACTTAAGTTATTTTTAAGGGATTACTAACTGTTTGAGGAGTGCACTTAAGTTTCCGGAAAATCTTCGATTTTCACCAATATTTTAGTCTAAAGAATACACATGCCCCCTCTTCTTAAAGGATGCTATTTGGCGGGGTGATCCTATTCCCTTACCACCATTTCCTCCTCTACAAAAATTCTTTTGCAATATTTATAATCAACGGTAAAAAATCACAACAAATCCACTTTTAAAAGAAGATTAAGCAACGATAATACAATAAGTCTGTTTTTATGTTTAAATTAGCGGCAATTTTTTTTTATGAAAATCCCTATTTCAGTTGTATGTATTCTTTGCTTCATTCTTGGAAAGGCTCAGAAAGCGGAAGAAAAAGATCATTTCGTTAAAGATAATTTCACCAAGAAAGAATTTTATATTCCGATGCGAGATGGTGTAAAGCTTTTCACTGCTGTATATATCCCGAAAGATATTGCGAAAAACAATAAATATCCTTTCCTGATGCAGAGAACCTGCTACAGCATTGCTCCATATGGAGAGGCTGAATACAAAACAAAAGTAGGGCCCAACACTTATCTGATGAAGGACAAATATATTTTTGTGTACCAGGATGTACGCGGAAGGTATATGAGTGAAGGTACTTTTACCAACATGACTCCACAGGTAGAGCGTAAAACAAAAAAAGATATTGACGAAAGTACCGATACGTACGACACCATTGAGTGGCTTTTGAAAAATGTGAAAGATAATAACGGGAAAGTAGGACAATTCGGAACTTCTTATCCGGGATTTTATACCGCTGTAGGAACTCTGGCACAACACCCGGCACTGGTTGCTTCCTCTCCTCAGGCCCCAATCTCTGATTTCTGGAATGATGATTTCCTTCACAACGGAAGATTTATGCTGGGCTATTTCAGAACGCTGCCTGTTTTCGGAGTTCAGAAGACAAAACCTGAGCAGAAAGCCTGGTATATGGATTCTTTCGTAAAACAAACATCTGAAGACGGTTTGAAATTCTATAGAGAAATGGGTACTCTGAAAGACGGCTACGAAAAATATTATAAGAATAATTTCTTCATGACAGAAATTATGGATCATACCAACTATGATGAATTCTGGCAAAAAAGAAATTTGCTGCCTCATCTGAAAAACATCAATCATGCGGTAATGACCGTAGGCGGGTGGTTTGATGCTGAAGACCTTTCCGGACCTCTAAATATCTATAAGACTATTGAGAAGACAAGCCCAAAGGCTAAAAACACCATTGTAATGGGACCTTTCTCTCATGGCGGATGGTCTCAGGAACAAGGAAAGCATTTCCACAGTGAAACGTATTTCGGAGATAGCATTGCAACGTATTACCAAAAAAATGTAGAAACCAAATTCTTCAATCATTACCTGAAAGGAAATACTAAAGAAGATGCCGGGCTTCCTGAAGCTTTGATGTATGATACCGGAGCTAAGGCATGGAAAGAATTTACTTCTTATCCACCTAAAAATGCCCAGAAAATGAATTTTTATCTATCTGATAAAACATTGAAAAAGGCTTCCGGACAAGGCTATTCAGAATATTATAGCGACCCGAACAATCCGGTGTTGAGTTCTGATCATTTAAAAGATTTCAATGGTTTTACTCCTAGAAATTATATGTCCGAAGACCAAAGATTTGCTGAAGGAAGACCTGATGTTCTGACATTCACTACTGATGTACTGACTGATGACATCACATTTGCCGGAGAAATCATGGCTAAACTGAATATCGCTTCATCTTCTACTGACGCAGATTTTGCCGTAAAACTGATCGATGTGTATCCTGAAGATTTTAAACCTGCTGAAAAGAAAGAAGGTGTCATTTACGGAAATTATCACCAGATGGTAAGAAGTGAGATCATGCCTGCAAGATTCAGAAATACAAGAGAGAAAGGAGAAGCTTTAGTTCCTGATCAGAAAACAGCAGTGAACTTCAGACTTCAGGATGTGGTTCATACGTTCAAGAAAGGCCATAAGATCCAGATTCAGATCAGCAGCACATGGTTCCCGTTATTTGCTATCAATCCACAGAAGTTTATGGATAATCCAAATTTCGCTTCGAAAGAGGATTATACTAAGGCATTTATTAAAGTGTACGGTGACAGTTCTATTGAAGCTGACATCTTAAAATAAATTACAAACGCTGTTCATCTGAACAGCGTTTTTTTTGGATCTCAGAGTATCCTTGTCAAGGTTTAAAACCTTGACAAGGATACTAGGTTTTGGCTAAAGCCGGATGAATTGGATCTTTTTGTTAAGGTGGGCTAAAGCCCACTCCTATTGATATTGATATTGATAAAAACCTGGCTTAATCATTCTAACCTGTGATTTTTTACTCTTCAATAGTTCTGAAAGTAAGGTTCACTCGCGGTGTTTTTACTTTGGTTGTAGGTGGAAGTCTGTGAAGCCAGTTGTCCTGGGTCGTTCCTTTCATGATCAGTAAGCTTCCGTTCTCCAGAAATATTTCTACTTTTTCTTTGGTGGTTTTATGTTTAAATAAAAACTTTCTTTCCGCTCCGAAAGTCAGGGAAGCAATCGCACCGTGTTTTTTCAGATCGGTTTCCCCATCGCTGTGATAAGCCATTCCTTCGCTTCCGTCATGGTAGAGATTGAGCAGACAGGAATTATAAGTTTCACCAGAAACTTCTTCACATCTTTGTTTCAAAGCCAACAATTCCGGAGTCCAGGGTTTTGCATATTTTGTTCTGTTGGAGTAGGTATATTCAAAAGCTTTTTCTCCGAACCAGGCCACTTTTCTTTTGGTTAGAATTAATTTTCCGAAAACTACAGCTTCATCATGCTGCCATGGAATCTGATTGAAAAGATAATCGTAATAAGAATCAGCCTCTTCTTTTGAAAAGACCTTTCCATAGTACAGAACGGTTCCGTCATGTGGAAGGAGACTTAAAGGATAATCTGGTGTTTCATCGAACAGGCTGAGCATTGTTTTTGTTTTTGGGTAGTACAAATTACGTAATGTTTTCGGAAGGGAGTTGTATTTTATTGACCACCCCGTCAAAAATTCTCTGAATTTTTGCCACCCCTCCAGCGAAGGGGAATATTTCCCTCTTCAACTGAAATATTAGTGAAAATCGGAGATTTTCAAAAGCTTTAGTGTACTTTTCAGGCAGTTAGCAGTCCCTTAAAAATAACTTAAGTGTTCGAAAAACTTTTGTGGTTAAAAATATTTAAGAGTAAAGCTGTGAACCTTCCCAACCTACGATCAACTGCTTTCTATCACTTCCCCATCGGTAGCCACCAAGATGTCCTGTAGATTGAATGACCCGGTGACAGGGAATAAGAAATGCTACAGGGTTACTTCCTATGGCTGTTCCCACAGCTCTTGATGCCTTAGGATTTCCAATTTTTTCTGCAAGGGTACCATAAGTAGACAGTTTTCCCATCGGAATGGTCAATAAACTTTCCCAGACCTTAAGCTGAAAATCGGTTCCTTTTAAGTGAAGTTTGATTGTATTAAGTTTCGTCCAGTCTTTATCGAATATGGACAGTGCATTTTTTTGAAGGGCGTCCTGCTTTTCAAAAAAAGAAGCATTAGGAAATTTATGCTGTAAATTCCCTAATGCTGTTTCTTTATCATTTTCAAAAGCCATATAGCAAATTCCTTTTTCTGTGGAAGCTACCAGGATATTTCCAAACGGGCTTTCTGAAAAACTATAATTAATGACAAGACTTTTTCCGCCATTTTTATATTCTGCCGGAGACATTCCTTCTATTTTTACAAACAGATCATGCAATCTGCTTGTACTGGAAAGTCCGGTTTCATAAGCGGTATCAAAAATACTTGCCTTTTCTTCCTTCAACAAATTTTTAGCATGTTCAAGGCTGATGAACTGTAAAAATTTCTTCGGACTTGTTCCTGCCCAATCTGTGAAAATCTTCTGAAAATGGGCCGGACTCAAGTGAATATTTTCTGCCACTTCCTCCAAACTTGGCTGAAGCCTGAAATTGCTCTGGATATATTCTATCGCTTTGGCAATTCTATTATAATCTATTTGACTTTGTGTGGACATTTTACTTTGTTTTTACCTCACAAATTTCCAAAGAATATACGGCAGAAAAAATCCGATTCTTGCGGAATATTAGTTGTTGTTATAAATATCGTTATAAGCAAGCATTTTATAATATAACTTAGCTGCAAGGAAAGCGGTTGGCTTAGCCATTGGAGAATCCATCAATTCTACAATATCAAATGCTACTACGTTACATTTTTCGAATACTTTTCTCAATAGTTCCAATGTTGGATACCACTGTAGTCCACCCGGTTCAGGAGTTCCTGTAGAAGGAGCGATAGAAGGGTCGAAAGCATCAAGATCAATGGTAATATAAACATTTCCTGAAACTTTTTCCAATACATCATTTATCCAGTTTTCGTTGTTAGCGATCTCATGAGCAAAGAACACTCTTCCTTCCGGCAGATATTGAGCTTCTTCAGCATCCATAGAACGGATTCCCACCTGAACTAAGTTATGTTTCTGGTTAGCTTCAAACACAGCACAAGCGTGGTTAGAAGTAGAACCGTGGAACTCTGGACGTAAATCTGTGTGAGCGTCTAACTGAAGAACTGTAAGATTTTCAAATTTCTCACCTACTGCACGGATAGATCCGATAGAAACAGAGTGCTCACCACCGAATAGCGTGAATACTTTCCCTTCATTGTTCAAAAGCTCTTTTGTTTTCTGATAAACAGCTTCCGTCATCGCTTCAGGAGAAGAGTTTTCAGAAACTTCTCCAGCCAGGTACACCCCTTGAAGGTAAGGTTCAGTTTGAGTTTCAATGTCATAAAGCTCCATATTTTCAGAAGCGTCTAGGAATAATTCAGGACCTTTATCAGCTCCTTTCCCCCATGTTGAAGTTCCGTCGTAAGGAACCGTTACCAACATTACTTTTGAATTCTCCAACGTTGCGTTTTCTTCAGGAATTCCAGCGTATGTTTTCATATATAATTATTAATTAAAAAATTAAATGATTGAAAGTTTAAATGATTCTGCAAAGATACGAAGAGTTTGCGAGTTGGAGCGTAAGAGCTTGGAGAGTTTGTAGATGATAATTATCCTTTAATATTTGCCAGGAAGCTGGAGGCTGGAAGAAGGAAGTAATGAATGTTTAAAGAATCATTTTGAGTTCAATTTAACAAATACCTTCAATCTATTTATCATCGATATATTGAAATTTATCCTAGAATAACTTCCTGCTTCCCTCTTCAGACTTCCTGCCTCGTTGAACTTTCTCCTTTCAACTCAATTTCCTATTTTTGTGAAAAACTTAAATATGTCTTTAAAAGCTGTTCTTTTCGATATGGATGGGGTGATTGTAGACACAGAACCTTTGCATAGAAAAGCTTATTTCAAAACGTTCGATGAATTGGAAATTGCAGTTTCCGAAGATCTATACACCTCTTTCACGGGGGCTTCTACCAAAAGAGTTTCTGAAACTCTGATCAAGGAGTTTAACTTAGATCAGACTTACGAATCTATTGCAGGAATCAAAAGATCTCACTTCAAAGATTATTTTTACAATGATGATGAATTTGACCTCATTCCCGGTGTAAGAAATCTGATCCAGCATTATCATGAAAACGGTATCAAGCTGATATTGGCGTCTTCTGCCACGATGACCACCATCAATATGGTTTTTGAAAAATTCGGACTTGAGAAGTATTTTAGCGGAAAGATCAGTGGTGCTGATTTAAAGGAATCAAAACCTCATCCTGAAGTCTTCTTGTTGGCTGCTGAAATGGCTGGCGAACCTGTTGAAAACTGCATGGTGATTGAAGATTCTACAAATGGGATTCTGGCTGCCCACAGAGCGAAGATTTTCTGTGCCGCTTACCGAAGTCCACATTCAAAAAATCAAGATTATACCTTGGCAGATACTGTGGTTTCCGATTATGAAGACCTTGAACTGGACAAGATTTCAAAATATTTTTAAATAGAAAAAGCTCTCAGAATCTGAGAGCTTTCGTTTTATATCTGTTTTGGCTAAAACCAATAGATTTTATTTAATTTTTTATGAAACGGACTATCCTTCGCGACTACGCTCAGAATTCGTTTCTATTGATCACAGGATTATTTGTAACCAAGAAGTCTCAATACATCTTCCGGTTCCTGTTTTTCACGGAAAATCTCGTACTGCAGTTCGCCGTTTTCGTCTTTCTGGATCAGGACGTGTCTCGGCTGAGGCATCAGACAGTGGTGAACTCCCCCATAACCTCCGATTGTTTCCTGATAAGCTCCTGTATGGAAGAATCCGATATACAAAGGCTTGGTATCGCTGAAAACAGGTAAATAAATGGCGTTCGTATGCTGCTCTGAGTTATAATAATCGTCGGAATCACAAGTCAGTCCACCTAAGAATACTCTTTCATACGTATCTTCCCAACGGTTAAGCGGAAGCATGATAAAGTGTCTTGAGATCGCCCATGTATCAGGAAGTGTCGTCATGAAAGAAGAGTCGATCATATTCCACTTTTCTCTGTCGTTCTGACGTTTCTGAGAAATGATTTTATATAGGTTAGCCCCACTTTCTCCTACTGTAAAACTTCCGAATTCAGTATAGATGTTTGGTTCTTCTACTCCTTCCTCTTCACAGAATTTTTTGATCTGAGAAACGATTTCCTCTACCATATACTGGTAATCATAATCAAAGTTCAATGATGTTTTGATTGGGAAACCACCTCCGATATTCAATGAATCCACTTCAGGAGCAATTTTCTTCAAACGCGCATACACACGAAGACATTTGTACAATTCATTCCAGTAGTAAGAAGTATCTTTAATCCCCGTATTGATGAAGAAGTGAAGCATTTTCAATCTTGCATTCGGGTGTTCTGCGATCTTCTGGCTGTAATAAGGAATAATGTCTTTATATCCGATCCCCAGTCTTGAGGTATAAAATTCGAATTTCGGTTCTTCTTCGGAAGCAATTCTGATTCCGATATTGAATGTAGAATCGATGCTTTCTGTAAGTTTATCCAGCTCACGATAGTTATCCAGAATCGGAGTAATGTTTTCAAAACCGTTATTGATCATATCTGAAATCTTTGTCAGATAATCATCTGTTTTGAATCCGTTACAGATCACTTCAATATTTTTATCCACTTTCTCCTTTTCATAAAGAGACTTTACAATATCCATGTCATAAGCGGAAGATGTTTCTATTGAAATATCATTTTTCAACGCTTCTTCCAATACGAAATTGAAATGACTGGATTTTGTACAGTAACAGTAGGTATAACTCTTTTTATATTCAGTTTTTTCAAAAGCTTCTTTAAACCAGCTTTTTGCTTTCTGAATATTTTGAGAAATTCTCGGCAGATAGCTAATCTTTAGCGGAGTGCCAAATTGTTCAACTACGTCCATTAAGGGAACGTCGTGAAACAACAAATTGTTCTCAGAAACATTAAACTCCTCCGTAGGAAAATATAATGTCTGATCAATAAGTTCCGAGTACTTTATTTTCATTTCTAAACAAGTGAATTAAGAAATGCAAAATTGCTAAAAAAGTTTGATTTTTGGATGTTAAAATTATCATAATTTTAAATAAACCCTCAATATTCTATTTTATAAAAATTTACACCTGATAATCAGTAGGTAAACTTTTGAATATATTCCTCTCTTTTAGCCTCAGAAATGCCTAATACCTGTTGAATGTAAACATCTGTAGAGCCATATTTTTTTTCGATCTCCCCAAAAGCTGCATCAAGGTATCTTTTCTCTACCCAACTCAGTTTTTCCAGAACCTGCAAATCCATCTTCGGATACAGGAAATGTAAGGTATTGGCCAGCCGAAGTCTCTTCTCTACTAAAGGCTTTCTGAAGTTGTTGGATAAGAGGTATTCATTATAGATGGTTGCTTTATCAAACTTCAATATGGTAAGGATTAAAGCTGTAGTAATACCCGTTCTGTCTTTACCCGCCGTACAATGGTAAAGAATCGGATGATCAGACTCCAGAATTTCTGTAATGATCGTCTTTATTGTCTCCGGATTCTCAGTCACATATTCACGATAAAAGTCGATCATTCTTTTATCGGCATCTGAGGCATTCACTTTTCCTTTGAGAACCAGTTTTTTTGCCTGAGCAAGCTGATCTCCTTCATCTTCAAAAGCTGAATATTTCTTATAAATGATCCCGTCAGGAAGTTGGTCAGGTTTCTGAGCTATTTCTTTTGAGTTGCGAAGGTCGATGATTTCCTTTATCCCAAGCTTTTCAAAATCATTAAAAGATTTCTTTTTAAGCTTATGAAGATGGGCACTTCTGAAAAACTTACCTTCTTTTAAAGTTCTTCCTTCAGCATTCTTAATACTTCCTACTGTTCGGAAATTGGTAACTTTTTTGATCCTGATGACTTTCTCAGTTTCATTTTTTCCATATTCCGGGGTTTCAAAATGCTGTGTTTTGCATGAGAAAATACAGAATAATGAAAGGGTAACAGCTGGTATTTTGATTAATTTATTCAATCTTTTTTTATTTAAACACAAAAGGTACAAAAGTTTATTTTAAAACACTTGAGTACCTTTTGTAGTTTAATACTTATTTTAAGTTTTGGCTGAAGCCAATGGATCTTATTTCATTTTTATTAAACGGGCTAAAGCCCGTTTCTATTGAATGGGACCGATGAGGTTTTATTTAAAATTCTATTACAAATAATTTTTCCCGATAAAAATCAACAGGTCTCCTTTTTCATAAGTAATGGAAACCTCGTCTTCAACCGCAAAGTTTCGGGTTCCGATTCTTGAGGTAATGTTTAGACTTCCATTCTCCAAAGGCCAATTTAGTCCCTTCATTGTAATATTTTCAGCTGCAGGAAACGGATATAGGGAAACCATTTTATCTTTTATTCCTTTTAGCACAAAGTTTTTAGGAATGAAATAATAGGTTGAAAACTCATCATAAAACTTGACTTCCAATTGATCTTTAAAAGCATAAGCAACCGTCAGATTTCCTAGAAAATGATCCTGCTCGCCTCCACTTCCACCAAATACATCAACATTCTTTCCTCCCCTTTCAATAATAATATCCAATGCTTTATAAAAATCGGTATGATTCTGATCCGGTGTATGGATAAATTTTTCCTGATAAATATTTTCATCCGATCCGGAATGAGAATCAAAATCTCCGGAAATAAAATCCAGTTTATCTAAAGGGAATCCCAGTCTCTTAAGATAGTGGAAAGCACCGTCTGTACAGGCAATCAAATCATAGAGCTCCGGATTCGGAAAAGTTTTCGGGGCTTCTCCATTGATGAAAAGTAATACTTTTTTCACGTTCATTTAAATTCTCTTCATTATCTCTCGTTCGGATTCCAGTACTCCTCTGATTCGTTATTCAGTTTCGAAATATATCTTGCTAACACAAAAAGATAGTCTGAAAGTCTGTTTAAATATTTGATCAGTTCCGGACGTACTTCTTCGGATTCATTTAAAAATACCAATGAACGCTCTGCTCTTCGGCAAATGGTTCTCGCTGCATGTAAAAAAGTAGCAGGTTTTCCGCCTCCGGGAAGAATGAAATATTGTAGCGGCTCTAATTTTTCGTCAAAAGCATCCATCCACTGTTCCAGTTCTTCAATTTCAGTTTCTGAAATAATGATCGGAAGACGTGATTTTCCGTTCGCCAACATCAATTTATCTACGGGCGTAGCGGCTTCTGACCCTACTGTAAACAGATCAAACTGTATTTTTTTCAGTTGTCTTAAAACTTCTTCGTCTTCAATATGGCTTTTTGCAATTCCGATGAATGAATTCAGCTCATCTATATTTCCGTAGCTGTCTACTCTGGCACTGGCTTTGGAAACTCTCGTTCCGCCATAGAGTGCCGTTTGACCTTTATCTCCTGTTTTTGTATAAATTTTCATACGACTAAAATAGTTTTTTTTGTACAATGTAAAAAGTAAAATACTGAATGATGTGCCTCTGAACAGATTTAACTACAAAATTTTGAAACACTTAAGTTATTTTAAGGGACTACTAACTGTCTGAAAAGGACACATAAGTTTCCTTAAAATCTCCGATTTTCACCAGAATTCTATTTAAAGCAGCCATATTCCCTTCCTCCGAAAATTCAAAGAATTTTTGACGGGGTGGTCTTTACCGTACCCTGATAAAATACCACAATAAGCTCTTCAATTCCAGCTCACAATACCTCTAAAAAATGGCCGGAAAACCGGCCATATCCAAATTATTTATTTACCTCTACGTACTGTATGATGGTCTGATTTTTTGGGTTGTAGATGATTGTACTACTGTTTGGAAATCTCATCAGTTTATAATATTCAATACTCTTATCATTCTTAATATCTTCCAGGAAGCTGGTATCAAAAGTATTTTCTGGAAGAAATTTGGACATGAAACTTAATTTGTCTACTATACTTTTTCCGTCGATCTTACGGGCTTTTTTTTCAGACTTGCTTTCATCCGAAGTGGGCTGCCCTTCCAGAAAAGGAAGTAATACAGCAATATCAGCTTTGTATTTGAATATATATCCCTCCGGTCTTCCGGGAATTTTGATTTTCTTTCCCTTTTCTTCGGTAACAATACTATTGCCTGTAGTAGGAAAAACCTCGTTAAATTTTGCGTCCTGGGAATTCGTTAAAGAGTTGATAGATTCATTAACTGTTTTTTTTACCGTTTCTTCAACCGCCTGCTGGGCTTTCTGCTGCACCTTTTCGGTGGTTTCCTGAACGGTCTGATCTATTTTTTCTTCAATTTTATTGCATGATACTAATAAAAAAGGGGTCATAACAGGCAAAATATACTTCTTCATAATTCTAATTGGTGAATTTCTTTTTATTAATATACTTTCTTCTAACGGAAAAGTAGGTTCGGATATTTTAGCAAAGAAAAAAATATTTTTTCAATTTCAAAAACACTGCTGACAAACTGTTGTCATCACTCCCTCTTACCTTTGTATCAGCAATAAACAAAAACCATACAATTATGACAAGTACAGCCACAGTTACAAAACAATTTATGACTACTGATCAATTATTAAAAGACTGGCAGGGACACAGAAACCTGACAAGAAGAGTGATTGATGCTTTTCCTGAAAAGGAATTATTTGAATTCTCAGTGGGAGGAATGAGACCTTTTGCCAAAATGGCAACCGAACTGATCAGCATCGGCGGAACGGCCTTAAAAGGAATTGTTGAAGGGAACACCGAAGCTTATACTGAGGAAGGTTTTAATCCCAAAACAAAAGAAGACATCTTAAAAAAATGGGACGAGGAAACTGAAGTTATCAACCACTATTTTAATATGATCTCTGAAGAGCGTTTTCAGGAAACATTCAATCTATTCGGGCAATATGAATTCCCGGTATATGAGAACATTCTCTATTTTGTAGATAACGAGATTCACCACCGTGCCCAGGGATATGTTTATCTGAGAGCTTTAGGAATGGAACCGCCTTTCTTCTGGGAGAGATTTTAATTAAAGTGAAAATGCTGATTCGCAAAAAGGCGAAAAGGATAAAAAGAAGGTAGTTTGCTAATACAAAATATAATTAATCATCTTTTGTAAGCTCAATGTAATCGCAGACTCTTATCAATCCCATTAAAAAAGCCTTTACACTCAATCTGCATTTTTACGATTTTGCAATTTTGCTCTTATTAATCAACCATTTCATCTATTTGCCTCAATAAAGTCACTATAACCTCAACAACATCTGTTGGGGTTTTTATCTGTGCCTGTCGGTCATCTTTACAAGAAGCTCGTTCAGCCGTATACGGAGACTTTCCGGCTCAAGAACCGTAGCGTAATCAGCAAAAGTAATCAGCCATCGTGGAAATCCATCATTGATCCATTCGGTTTCAAAGGTAAGTTCCATCCCCTGGTCTGTTTCTACTTCTTCAATGAGTCCATAGTATTTTTTTGAGTTCACGAGGTGAGACATGATTTTTTTATCCACCAAAAGTTTAGCCTGCACTTTATTCCCGTGAGATTTCCTATAGTCATTGATTTGCCCATATTCCTGCAAAAAAGGAGTCTGTGTTTTGGAAATCTGCTGAATTCTGTCTACTCGGAATTGCCTGAAATCTTTTCTCAGGATGCAATAGGCCATGATATACCAAAAATTGAATTCAAAGAAAATTCCCACTGCTTCAATAGTTCTGTTGCTGATCCTTCCATCTACCGTCTGGTATTCTATGTTCAACTGGGTTTTCTCTGCGATGCTTTCAAGAATAATTGGAATAACATTTTTCAATGAATCCCCAGAATGGGCATGAGCACTAAAAACATCAATCTGCTTTTCAATATTCTGAATCAGATTCTTATCCGAGTGTCTCAATACCGAACGTACTTTCTCCATGGCCACCTGATAATGGTTTCCTAAACTCTGATGGGAAAACTTCTGCATCAGCTTTTCTGCAGTAATGAAACTCAATACTTCTTCTTTGGTAAACATGATCGGCGGGAGCTTGTACCCTTCCATTAAAGAATAGCCGTTTCCAGCTTCTCCCACAATAGGAATACCCGCATTTTCGAGGGTTTTCACATCCCGGTAAATGGTTCGTATGCTGACGTCAAATTTCTCTGCCAGATCCTGTGCCCGTACTACAGGTTTAGATTGTAATTGCGTAAGGATAGCAGTTACCCGGTCCAGTTTTTTTAGATAATGGTCGTTCATATTGCGTCAACAAAGCTAAAATTCTTTTTTGAGGTACAGCTTATCATCTACCAGCTTTTTCAATTAATTTTCTTTATAGGTATTGACGAGTTTATCCAGATTTAAACTACGGGCTGATGCATCAAAAATTTCACGGTAAGTTCCGTCTTTATTATAAAGTTCATCATGGGTTCCATTTTCTACGACTCTTCCTTTTTTCATGACATAGATGGTATCTGAATCTAAAATCTGGGATAGAGAATGCGAGATAATAATTACGGTTCTTCCTGTTTTGATGGCATCCAGTGAATTTTTAATCTGCTCCGTGGCAATAGCATCCAGACTGGCTGTGGGTTCATCAAGAAAGATGATCGGAGGGTTTTTCAAAAATAGTCTTGCAATGGCAATTCTCTGCTGCTGGCCTCCTGAAAGCTGTGTAGCATCATGTTTATACCCATCGGGAAGATCCATGATCTGATCGTGCAGATAAGCTTTTCTGGCCGCTTCTTCTATCTGTTCAAAACCGGCATTCATATCTCCGTACCGGATATTATCCTCAATACTTCCCTGAAAGATGTGATTCTTCTGGAGAACAAGCCCTAAATCGCTTCTCAGAAAAGTATTGTCGTACTCATTCAGATCTACTCCATCAAGTACAATTTCTCCGGAATCCGGAAGATAGAATTTACATAAAAGATTGATTACCGTAGACTTTCCTGCTCCACTCAATCCAACCAAAGCTGTTGTTTTTCCGTTTTCAATTTTCATGGAGACGTTATGTAAAGCTTTCGTTCCATTAGGATAGGTAAAATCTACATTTTTCAGTTCGAAAGTTCCTTTGATCTCTTTTTCTACGAAATTTCCGTTGGCTTCTGTTTCGACATCAGCATTTAAAATTTCAAAATAACCTTCGGCATAGATCATGGCATCATTCATATCATCATAGATCCTGTGCAGCTGGCGGATAGGTGCTGATACGTTGTTGAACAGCATAATATGAAGCATAATGGCTCCAATGGTCATTTGCTGATCCAGTACCAGATAAACGGTCAGAAGAATAATCAGAACGACCCCGAACTGCTCGATGAATGTCTTTAACCCATCGTAAATAAAATTGGTCTTTCTGGTGAACATCTGGCTTTCCATCAGTTGCATCTGAAGGTCATACTGTTTTTTACCTTCAAATTTTTCACGGACAAAACTTTTAATTACCATAATTGAATTGATCAGATTCAGAAGCCCTGAAGTTTTTTTCTCTCTCTGGTTTCTGAGCTGTCGGCGTACTCCGCTCAGTTTTTTGGCCTGAAGGGAACTTATATAAAAATAGATCGGAACAATAATCGTAGAAACCGCTCCCACGTACACATTCTGCATGTACATGATGATCAGGGCAATGATGGCATTGGAGAATAAAGGCAGAATATCAATGAAAAAGTTCTGAACCAATTTCGTCAGACTTTCGATTCCACGGTCTATTCTGATTTGTAATTTTCCGGATTCGTGGTTTTCATCGTTAAAATAAGCGACTTTATAAGTTAAAATCTTATCAATCGCCGACTGTGCCAGGATAGAACTTACATTAATACGGATCTTTTCGCCATAAAATTTCTGTCCGAAATTGATAAAGATATTTAAAAGCTCTTTCCCCAATAAAATTACTGAAATGACAACCAGAATATGAATACCTTCTGTCATCGGATGAGGAAGATGGGTAAGCTTCGTCACCTCATCTACGGTATATTTCAGGACAATTGGGTTTACCTGTGCTGCAAGTGCCCCTAAAAAGGTAAGAAACAGCGTTCCATAAATCATTAATCGATACGGTCTGATAAAGGGGACAAGCTGCTTATAAATTCCGAATAAAGTAACGGTTCTGTTGAAAGGTTTTGCCATAGGAATTATTTAAACTGAAAAGCGTACCGTTTTCAAAAGAAAAAGGTACGCTTTTATTATGATTTTCAGGCTAAAATCTCTGATTTATTTGATTCCTAAGAGCTTTTTAAGGGCCGGATCTTTTTCACTGATTTTTTTGATTTGTACTGCTCCTCTTGAAGGGATCAATGCCAGCCAGTATCCTTCACTATTTCTGAACAGATAGAAGGTTGACGAAACAGGGTTTCCTACTCCGCACATAGGCCATGAACCTTCGTATACTGCAAGAAGTTCCACGTTTTCACTTTTAATGATCCTAGAGTTATTCTTATAAATATAATTCTTATCAGCCAGAAATTCATTAAACGGCCGTACAGAACCCGGATCTATTCCTTTTAGAATAATTAATCCATCACCATAAGAATACAGATATACATTATTTTTATCTTTATAATAGCTATATGTTCCCTCGATTTTTTCAAAGGTGTCAGGATCTGCTGAGGTTTCTTCATTTCCCCAATAGATTTTATTATTGACCTTTCCCAGGAGAATTCTGTAAATTGTTTTCAACTGAACAGAACCATTAATTTTGATCAGATCTCTTTCCCGGTTCTTTACCAGATCAATCTGTTCCTGAGTCAGGTTGTCAAAAAAGCCTGTAGTTTTGTTATATGCCTGGTCTTTATAGAAAAGATACTCATCCATTTTATCACTTATAAAAACATTGCTGTTATCCGGAGGTGTGGAATAATGAAACGGAATCTTTTTAAGAAGAAAATCTCTATTGTTATAAACTCTCTCATACACTCCATTTTTATCATAACAAAGTCGTTGTTTACTGATCACTCCAAAACTTGGAATATCCAGTTGAACCCCTTCTAATAAAGTATTATATGAAAATAGATTCTTCCCATCTGTAATATAGCTGTCCATATAATAATGATCATACCATATTTTTATCTTATCAGCATTTGCAACGTCAATAGGCAATATTTTTTCTCTACAATAGATGTGATTTTTATCTTTAAAATAGGGACCTTCCAGGTGAACAAAAGTAGCAGCATCAGCATTTTTCACAATATTACCATGTTCATATACATGATCTTTATCTTTAGAAAAATAGCCCGAAAGAGTAACAAACGAAGAGGGATCTGCACCGGAAAAAATATGATCTTCAAAATAAACATGGTTTTTATCCTTAGAATGAAATTCTCCCAGCTGAATAAAAGAATCAGCATCACTTTCCGGAATAGATACTTTGAAACTAACACTCTTTACAAGACTGTTCTTCACCTTAGCGAAATAAGGACTGAGATATTGCAACTGCTCGCCTTCAAAAAGATACTTTTCTCCCCATTCATACATTCCGTTTTTATCATAACATCGTTCTGATCCCAGAAGTACAACCGTATGAATATCGATGTCAGTCAATTTATCATAGTAATATACCCGATCATTAAATTGATAATATCCTTTAGTAGAATTGTTTCCTTTAGAGTCTTTAAGAGGAGTAAATTCGGAAGCTTTAAAGTTTTTAAGCTCAGTAAGATTTTTATAAATTGCTTTTTGAGTTCGCCATAAAGGGCCGTCATTCGTGAGCCCGATAAATTGATAGCCTAATGTATCTGTTTTCACAAAATCACCATTCACAAAGACTCCATCTTTATTTCTGGCCATCCCTGCTTCATTGCTATTACTAGAAAAAGTAAACGATTTCGTATCAGCTTTGACCACCTTTCTTGTTCTTTTATCTTTTTGATAAACAATAAAGTGATCATTGATCAAATAGGTGTAGGAGGCCAGCTTAGGATTCTCCTCAACCAATAAATCAGGATTAATAACCGGAGCCTTTATGGAATCGGTTTTCTGAGCATATGTTTTTATTGAAAAAACAAAAGATAAAAGAAGTAGAAAATACCTCATCATGCCAATGTATGTTATGGCACTAATATAGTAATTTCAAAGATTTTGCATCCGTTTTACTATTTTTTAAAAAAAAGATTAGTAAAAAGCAAAAATAAGCAAAACGATTAATACCGTTGCTATACAATGCTTTATAAAACAGTAGTCTTAGTTTGGAACTCGGTGTCCGATAGGTTTTGGGCTTAAAAATACAAGGTTAGGTTACTAATTCGTTACCGATTAACAAAGGCAACTATATAGCTTAACTGATTATATTTCAGTATTTTGCACCCCTTTTTACATTCCCTTGTAACTCAATGTAATTTAATTTTAAACATTAAACATTTGAGTTATGGAACAGACAAAAAAGTCCACGTTCAAACTGCTTTTCTACCTGAAAAAGAACGAACTGAAAAAGAACGGGAATGCACCAATTATGGCACGTATTACCATTGATGGAACAGCTAAAACTTTGGGAACAAAGTTAGAAATAAACCCCAATAATTGGGATTTAAAGTACGGAAGAGTTGAGGGTAAAAGTGCACAAGCATTGGGCATTAATAAAAAACTCGATAATATACGTGGGCGTATCGACAAGATTTATGAAGATATGCTGAAGCACGAGGGCTTTGCTACCGCCCAAAAAGTAAAGCTCTCATTCTTGGGTGTTGGTGTAATGGATGATGCGATATTAAAAGTCTTCAACGACCAAAATGAGAATTTTAAAAAATTGGTCGAAAAGGAAGAACGCTCACAAAGTACCTATAACAAGTATATAACAGTTTACAATCATCTTACCACATTCATAAAGGAACGCTATCATCGTGATGATATGGCTTTTCGGGAACTGACTGCCGATTTTATCCGTGAATTTGATTTTTACCTCCGGTACGATTTACAGTCTTCGCATAATACAGTTTGGGTTTACACGATGCCTGTATTAAGTCTGGTGGAACTGGCTATTAAGAAAGGCTTGATACGTGATAATCCGTTTCAGGATTACGAAATCAATATGGAAGAAACCGACAGGGGTTATATCCTTAAAGAAGATGTAGAAAAACTGATGATGTGCGCACCATCGCACCCACGGTATGAACTTGTAAAAGACCTTTTTATTTTCAGTTGTTTTACCGGACTTGCTTATGCGGATATTAAAAAACTGACAAGGAACAACATTCAATCTTTCTTTGACGGTCATCAGTGGATTATCAGCAGAAGAAAGAAATCAGATATTTCTTCCAATGTTCGCTTAATGGAGATACCAAAACGTATCATTGAGAAATATCAGGGTACTACAAGGAATGAATTTATCTTTCCGGTTCCGACCAATGTAACCTGCAATACTCACGTAGGTAAATTGATTGTCGAAGCGGAAATCATTACAGAGCAAAAAGTAACCTTTCACACGGCAAGGCATACTTTCGGAACAATGTTTTTGACCGAGGGCGTACCTCTTGAAAGCCTTAGTAAAATGATGGGGCATAAAAATATTTCCACCACACAGATTTACGCCAAAATCACAAGCCAAAAAATCAGTAAGGATATGGATTTAGTTGCCCCAAAATTTCAGGCTATGGAAGATGCGTTTATTATTAAAATGGAAAGCGAAGAAGTAGCATTATTGAATGAACACACAAACGCAGATGTAATTTACGATACCGGAGAAATTACGGTTTAAAAATTAGTGTATTCTTTACTTATCAGTTTAAAGCAGGATTTAACTATCCTGCTTTTTTTATGCCCTTACTTTTCGATTACTCCCACCTCTGTTTCAGGCTCTCATAGCCTGGTCATTTATTCCATAAAAATTAGAACAAAATATTTCCACAATCAACCGGTAAAAAGGCAGCTAAGTTATAGCGGGCAGCCACCGCACACACCCACCAAGAAAAAAAATGAATGAACGGTTTCCCCCTAAAGGAACCCCCATTAAATCATTTTTTTTCTTGGTTTTCGCTATTGCCCGCTTGGATTATCTGCTTTCTTTTTTCCGGTTTTTCTTTTGGAAAAAATTATGCGAAGCGAAGCGGAGCAAACCACAACAGGAAGCAGGAAACGAGAAAAGCGAACGTAACAAAATGTAAAACTTTTAAACAGGACGATTATGAACATCACAGGAAGACTGACAAGGGATGCGGAAGTACGCACAACGTCAAACGGAAAACAAGTAGTAAACTTTTCAGTAGCGGTAAACGACAGCTACAAAACCAAACAGGGCGAACGAGTGGAGCAAACCGCCTATTTCGACTGCTCATATTGGAGAACCCCGAACGCAGTGAAGATACTCACTAAAGGTCTATTGGTAGAACTGACTGGCAGGGTAAGCACAAGAGCGTGGGTAGGCAAAGACGGAGAAGCAAAGGCAGGTTTGAACTTTCATACCTCCGACTTCAAACCGCTAGCAGGAGGCAGGAGAGCCGAAACTGTACAGGCTACTGCACAATCTGAAAGTAACGGATTTACAACGCAGGGAACAGAAGACGACCTCCCATTTTAACAACGAGTATTAATCATTTTTTAACATCAAAATTTTAAGAATTATGGCACATAATATCAATTTCAACGAGAGAACAGGACGTTATTCATTTTTCAGCGTTCAGCAAAAAGCGTGGCACAACTTGGGGCAAATCGTGGAACAATACCCGACAAGTGAGGAAGCTATCAAATATGCAGGGTTAGATTACGAAGTCGTAAAATCCCCACTATTTACAAAAGGTTCGGGCATTATCGAAACTGCCAACGGCATAGAGATAGGCAGTAGCGAATTAGAAGTACCTAACTATTTCGCCAACATACGCACCGATAACAATGCAGTATTGGGCGTAGTTGGTAAGGATTATCACATTGTACAGAACCGTGAAGCCTTTAATTTCTTTGATGCTATTGTAGGTGGTGGCGAGGGCATTCTCTATGAAACCGCAGGAGCGTTAGGCAACGGAGAACGCATTTTTATCACAGCCAAATTGCCCGACTATATCCGTGTAGGTAATGGCGATGATGTAACGGAAAAGTACATTTTCCTAACCACTTCACACGATGGTAGCGGAAGTATCACAGCCGCATTTACGCCTATCAGAATTGTTTGTCAAAACACCTTAAACGCTTCGTTACGCAGTATGACCAATGTAGTCCGTATCAAGCACACTTCGGGGGCAAAACAACGTATCGAGAATGCTCACAAGATTATGGGACTTGCCAACACATTGAGCAACCAATTAGAGGGCATTTTCAACGAATGGGCAAAAGTAAAGGTAACAGACCGAGAGGTAAGAAAGCTAATACAGTTGGCACTTTGCCCAAACAAGGAAACGCTTGACCTCATCAAAAAAGGTGCGGAAGATGAAATTTCCACCGTGTTCAAAAATACCGTTGAGGACGCATTTGCATACGCTATGATAAGCGACACACAGCAAATGGACACCACCAAAGGCACATTGTTCGGAGCATACAACGCTGTTACAGGCTACTATCAGAATGTAAGGAACTACAAGAATGACGAAGCCAAGTTGCAGAGCATTGTATTGGGTGGTACTGCCCAACTGAAATCGCAGAAAGCATTTGAACTGTGTACCGCATTTGCTTTGGACGGTGCGGAAATCCTAAACCTTAATTAAATAACAACAGGCTACCGCCTTAATCGGTGGTAGCCTTATAAAACAACGGATATGAAAGCAAAAACAATAGAGGAAGCAAAAAGTATGGCTAAAGACAAGAGCCTTGAAACACAATACAAAGACGAAGCTATTTACATCATCTATTGCAGTAGAACCGAGTATTTCTATGTAGATACCAATAGCCTAATACGACTTTGGGAACAGCTATTTGGCTATTATGAAAATGGAGTTTATACCGCTGAAAAATCACACTCATAAAGCTATGCAAGTAACAGATTTGAACGGTTGCCCCATTGAGATAACAAACCTTAAAGAAGCCATTAAAATGGCAAGGCAATATAAAGAGTACCGACACGAGGACAAAAGTTTTTCAGAGTTCGACAAAAAGCTAAAAGCCTATTGGACGGATATGTTTGAGAAACTGACAACAATCAAAAAACGATTAGACGAAACTTTAAAATTTTAGAACAATGAACACAAATTTTTTCAATCAGATACAGCAGTTGGACTTTACAGGAGTTTTACAACTGAACATTTCAAAAGGAATAGAAAGCAACTTAATCGTAACAGTATTGCTCAACAACGAACAATGCGGAGATAGTGCCAAAAACCTTATTCCCCCATTGACATTTAACGCCACACCCCAAGAGTTTGACGAGGGATTTTTTGAGCAGATAACCACACCTATACAAAAGGTATCGGGCTTAATGGTGGATATGGAGAAATTCTTAAAGCAATTGGAAGAAGTTAAAAAGCAATCAGCAATCGAGAAAGAAAAAGCCGAAAAGGAGAAAAAGGAAAAAGAAGCCAAAGACAAGAAGTTTAAAGATGCTATGGCAAAGGCTGACGAGTTGGAGAAAGAGGGCAAGTTCCGTGATGCGTGGATGAAAGTACCCGATATAACGGAGTTCCCCGAAAAAGCGGACGAGATACGCAAGCGTAAAACATCATTGTCCGACAAGTTTGCCACACCAAGCCTTTTCGGGGCAATGGAAGAAGCAAAACCCGAACCGCAAAAAGAGGAAGAAGTTACTGCCGATTATCCTATTGATGAAGCGGACGAAGAAGAACAGTATTAACATTTAAAAACGACCATTATGTTATTAGCAACCCAATTAGAGCGAGTATTTATCCTCAATGATAAAGGACAGGACATCAGATTGACCGACCCAGAACCACGTTGGAGCGTGGAAGCCGTAATGAATTTTTACGCCAATATGTACCCGATTTTGACAACAGCAAAAGCATCCGCACCGCAAATCAAAGATGATGCGGTAGAGTACAAATTTGAAAGCGTAATGGGTACGAAAGGTTAAACAAAAATTATAAAACGATGAATTATGCAACGCTATATCATATCGGGAACAATCAGCATACCCGAACAGAAACGACAACAGCAGTTACACCGACAGTTGGGCGAGTTCGCCAATTGGCTACAAAGACCAAAGGACGCAAACCAAGTGCAGAAAGACAAGCAGAAATCCGTACCAATAGCAATGCTACCAATGGTATTCTAAAGTGTACGTTTCTGCCTAAACTGAAAATAGCACAATCCTTACAGGCTTGTCAGAAAACGGAGAGGGATTTTTACAAGTCCCTTTCCCGACTTGCTGAACATTACAGCATTGAGCCAATGCAGACCAAAGATTTTGATTTTCCATACAATATAACATTGTCTATGTGGGATATGGAAACCAAAGTAAAACGTACCAACATAAATTGGGATAGTTTCAAATTGGTACAGGATAATAAGAAAACCTTTTTTGTGAGCGAGGAAAGGTATAATGTAGGTACAACCTTGTATTATATTCCTATTGCACCACTCTTTAAAATGCTCAAAGACCCGAAGCGTAAAAAGACCGCACAGCTACTTATATCGGTATGCAGTTATCTGTACCATATTGCCGATGTGCCGTATTACAGACAGGAAGACAGCTATTTGTATTGGTTATATGAAACGCACAAAGATTGGGTAGAACAGGACGAGGAAACGGACGAAACCGAAACGTATAAAAGTGAGTTGAAAAATGCCGAATATATTGGCGACAATATAGAACAGAAGCTATTTAACCGTATCAATCTAAAGGTATTTGAACAGCGTTTGAGCCGATTTAAAAGCTTTGATACATTCGACAGGGAATGTTGGCAAGTTGCTTGTAATGCCTTTGCCCTTTATACGGAATATCCGAACGCAACCATTTTCAGAAATGCACCATTGCCCGAAGAAGACCCCTATAATGATGATTACGAAAATGAAGCAATCGGAATGGAAAAGTATATCTCTTTTATTTCCGATACCAAAGGTTGGTTATATGAAAGCCTTAAAGAAAGCATCAACAACGAGTTTAACGAGTGCGGAGTATTGGAAGAACCGACCATTTGCAAATCCTTTGACGGAAGCAAAATAAAGACAAACAACCTTGATTTTGAGAACCGACTGTTTGCCCTATTGGACGACCTCTGTACCCTATTGTATGACTATAAAACAACAGAAAAATGAACACCGTAAACGACTTAACCCAAGATTTCGGAACATTATATTATCCAAAATCCGCATTGGTTTTCTATGAAACCAAAGGAACAGATACAGCAATGTACGTGGAGCATTTCGATATGGATAGCAACGGAACGCCTACCAATGCCCACCCATTGACAGTAAAAGAAGCCAACGTATTGGTAAAGGCTTTACAGACCGATGAAGAAAAGAACACAGCTTTTTTAAAGCCAAATGGAATTTTGCCGACCAATATTCTGCATATCAGTCCGAGCGAAAAAGGTACGGTGCTATGGTACACGAAAGCACAGCAAAGACAACTGTATTTTGTAGATAGTTTGGGCATACCCAACGGAAAGGCACAAGTACCACCAATGCTTTGGTTAGCGAGCAAAAGCAGTCTTACTGTATTTGCTTTGGCAAGCGACAGAAGACCTACCGAGAAAACGCCATTGCATTACGTCCCATTTTTCAATATCTACGAAAAGGGCAACGTATGTATGGGTACTGTTAGTATTGACATCAAAAATTCGGCTTCGGTTGAGGAATTTATACAGGCGTGGGAACATTATTTTTTCAATTCCTATTTCAGCCATTCATTATGCGAAAACTTGACGAAAAAAAACATTGTAAACCTTTGGAAAGACCTTATCAGCACAGATAAACCCTTTCCGAAAGAAGTATTAAAAAAGAATAACAAAACCCTTAAAAATCTATTGTGATGAATACAGCAAAAACAGCAATCCATTTTACGGACAATTATCTGCTCAATCCGACCAATCCGATTTCGGTAAACCTTATCGGAGCAGGTGGCACAGGCTCTAAGGTACTGACCGCTTTAATGGAAATTAACGAGAGCTTGATAGCATTAGGACACGCAGGGTTGCAAGTCCGCCTTTGGGACGATGATGTTATCACGAATGCCAATTTAGGCAGACAGCGATTTTTTGAATGCGAAATAGGATTGTACAAATCCGTTGCTTTGATAAACCGTATTAATCGTTGTATTGGTACAAATTGGAAAGGCGAAACGGTAAAATTTGAAAAGGACAATTTTGGCAGAATGCCCGAAAAAGCAAGGGCAATCATTACTATTACTTGTGTGGATAATGTACAGGCAAGGTTTGGTGTTGCTGAAATTCTTAAAGAAATAAGTTACCGCAGACACTACCAAGATGAACCAAAATATTGGTTGGATTTTGGCAACAGCCAAGATACAGGACAAGTGCTACTATCTACTATCGGAGAGATAAAGCAACCCAATTCAGAGAAATACCAAACGGTGGCAAGCCTGCCATTTGTTACCGATGAATTTGGCGAATTGCTGAAGCAATCCGAACAAGAGGACAACACGCCAAGTTGCTCACTTGCCGAAGCGTTGGAACACCAAGATTTGTTTATCAACTCATCATTGACCCAAATGGGTTGTTCTTTGCTGTGGAACTTGTTTCGCAGGGGAATGACCGAATACAAGGGATTTTTTCACAATCTGAAAGATTTCCGCACCCACCCGATAAAAGTTGCCTGACCCGAAAAGTCGGGCGGCAAAAAGACAGATCCTCCCGATGGTCGGGGCAGTCTTTTTGCATCAAATCGGTGCAACCCCTTTGTTAAAATGCACTCCTGCACAATTCCCTTTCCTTACATTTTACCAAACAGATTGCGACATTATTGCGTGGGATATTCTTTATCCCAATGATTAGGTATGCAATGACTTCTTTTCTTTTCACATAGGCGACCAAAGAAAAGAAGCAAAAGAACGCCGCTTGATTAGAATAGATATTTTACGCTATTATAATTGGAACGTTACTTATTGCTGAAATATTCCTGTGCAATTTCCGCTACTCCCACACTAAAATATCTACCGCTATTGGTAACAACGTCAATAGCTTTTTTAAAATCGTCTGCATCACTACCTATGAGCAGATAACCTGCAAAACCAATTTCTAAAAGAGGTTTTACGGCTTTTTCTGCATCAATATCACTATGTGCAATCAGTTTAATGGTTGGATATTGTGTCCTTAATTCTTGAAGCTGTGCCAGCACGTTCTTATCGTAAAAATCAAGGTCTATAAAACAAACTTTGGGAAGTGATTTTAATGCAGATAATTGAGATAATCCGTCTTTAATGTTTTCCGAACGGAATAATATATCAATTCCAAAATTAAGGAGGTCATTGTAAATAATATCTACAATCGGGCTTTTATCGTTGATAAATGCAATGCTGATTTTTTGGAGGGAGTTTACAGTGTTCATAATATCAGTTTTAATATTAGTGAAGCCCTGCACAAAAAAAAGCGCAGGCAACTACACTCATCGATACTACGGCACTGGTACGCCAAACCCCGAATAAGCGAGCGCCCACGCCATAACGTGAGCGTTCTTACTTATTGCCTCGGGGTTACAAAAAATTACCAGTTTTTAGTACCAAGACCTAAAGCAAAAACACTTTAAGTATTTCTATATTTTACATAGCAAATATACTAAACCCATTTCGATAGAACCATAGTCACGCAAAATTTATTACAAACAATGTTTGTTATTGGATATATAATTCTGCTCCAGTATGTTCATTAAGTCCATTTCTTTATAGATTATCTTGCCCCCTATCTGTATAAACGGCAGGATATTATCGTCACGGTATTGCTGTAAAGTCCGTTTGCTGATATGGAGCAGCTTGCACACATCTTCGCCCGACAAATAAATTTCTCCGTTCATTACAGGACGATAGTTTTTCAGTATTTCTTCGATACGGCTTCTTAACTGTAATATCATCGCCTTTTGTTCGATGACTTCTTCAGCTTCATTGGTCAGTAAATCCATTGACATCTGTATTGTACGGCTGTCCGGCTTCGAGCAAAGCCTGTACGTCCGTGAGTTTATAATAATTCTTGCGGTTCAGTTTGGAATAAGGCAATAACCCTTTGTCCTTATAGGTCTGTAAAGTCCGTTTAGTAATGTTCATCATCAAACACACTTCCTGGTTATCGAGCCATTTTTCCGCTTTGAAAATCGGCGTGTATTTTCTCGTGACTTTTTCGGTCATTTCCAAAAGTTCCCTTAGCTCATTCTTCATTCCGTCAAATGCGGATTTTTGTATTGCGATAACTTCCATAATCTGCTCAATTTTTCTGTGGAAGTCGAATTTATAAAGGCTTATTACAGGGGTGGAAAATGTGGTATTGATTGGCGTTGAAAGGCAGTATTTGGCAGTTTACTTTTGCCGCAAACAAAAAAATCGGATAACCTTTTGGCTATCCGATTTTTTTACTGCTATTTGGAAATATTAATTGTATGTTGACTGGAATGTCCGTAGTTTAGTTTTAAAGCCGTTTTTCCAATTAGAATAGTCTGTAATATCTTGGTCAATTTCTGGTTTATTTGGTAACAATGGAATTGTTGAAGTCCCCCCATCGTGTTCTGTTACGGAATACTTTCCGAATAAGTTTAGAAGAAAATCAACATCTGTTTGCTCTGTAACAATATAACTTGATAAATTACCTTTTTTTAGATGAATGTTTTTTGAAAATCGTTCGTAAGTTTTATTTGATAAAACTTCTTCAACAGAACGTTCTAACAACATTCTAAATCTTTTTCTTGCAGAATCAAGTTTAGTTTCTCGTCCGTGTGCATCAGTTAATATAAGAGCATCGTGTTCTGTTAGTATCCTTCTGATAGAATCAACTCTTTCTTGCACATTTTTAGCTAAATATGGAATCTCGTCTGTAACGATACCACTTATCCCATTGTATTTGTCAATTCCTATTACCGTGCAGTCCGTTGATGTTATTGCTTTATGAGTATCTATAAGCAAACGTAAAAATGATAGGTCGTGAGTAAATACAACTATCTGTCGGTTTTGTGATAGTTGAACAATTTTATCCGAAATTTTATCCCTATTATCCATATCCAAAGACGTAACAGGGTCATCAAATATTATCGTATTTAGACGATTGTCAATCGTACATTCAGCTAAAAAGTTTGATAAGGCAATAATTTTTTGTTCGCCCTCACTTAAAATTGAGTTGATTGAATCATTAATTCCGTTTAAGCCACATCTTTGATATGTATTTCCTTGACTCGTTCTCGTTTTTGAAATCAAAACTTTACTTGCTAAATCACGATTGAAGAAATTGAGATGAGAAACAAATTCTTGATGCTGCAAACTTACGGCTTGGTTTTCCATTAGTTCACCAATTTTGCGTGAAACACCATTGGTTGCGAGTTGTGATTGACAAGTGTTTATCCAAGATTTGTATTTATGTTCGTCAAAGTATTGAAGTATAGCCATTTTGTTGTTAAACAAAAATTCTTTTGCTGATAGTTCATTAAGTTCAGAAACTAAGGTGTTTCTATTTTGTAGAAGCTGATTGTTCTGTGCAATCTCGGCATCAATTCTTGGAATTATGCTTGTTATACTTGGTGTCAGAGGTTGTAAACTTATGTTTAGGTCGCCACCATTTTGCAAAAAAGTAATAATTGAATTTCTGAATGTAGCGACTGAATTAGCAAACTGGTTATAGCTATCTCGAAAATTTGGTATCAATTGCTCTAACTCTGCAAGGTTTTCAATTGGTGGAATGACCAACGAATTGTATAAGTTTAGCTTTCCCTGAATTGTTGAGTTAATTAAATTTAGCTGTGTAGAAACGTCATTTAATACAAATTGATTGAAAGTTGTCAATCTTTGTTGTGCCGTTTCGTCAAGTTCTTGTTGGCACAACACGCATTTTTCTAATGAAACTAAAGATGGGAAATTTTGACCGTCTGAAAGATTTGAGCTATGTGCATAATTTCTTGCAGCTTCCCACAAAGTTCGCCAAGGATTTGTGCCAAATCCTTCTAACGTGTTTACGTTTTGTAGTTGCGTTGTCGCAATTTGATACGCTTGATTAACGCTTTCAAAAGTGTTTCTATTTGCTATTAGTTCGTTTAAGTTTTGTTCGTTAAATAATGTTTCAATTTGTGAAAATTGTTGTATGTAGCCGTTAATCCGTGTTCGCTGATTGGTTAAGTTTGTAATGTTTTGTTGAGGATTTTGTGCTGTTGTTAAAGTTGTAAGTTCTTGCTTTCTATTGATGTTTGCTTGGCTAAATTGGATGTATGAATCAACGTTTGTTCGTTGTAGATTTTCTATTGTTCCATACCATTGTGCTGTGGAGGTTTGAAGTAGATTTTGTGGCAACCCAGGTTTTTGTGTGTTGTAAGAAGCAACAGACGAACTAAAGGCTTGCGAAATACTTCCAAAGGTCGAAACCAATTTTTCTAAAACATCAATTCCTACAGGTTTATATTCTGTGGGATTTTCATTGTTGATGTAAATATCTCCGCAGTCGTTATCAAAAACAAAAAATGACTTAAGGATAGGATTGTTCGGACTATTTTCTGTCCAAGAAAAGCTAACGTTTGAACCATTGTCTTCTACAATAAAATCAACTTGTTGTTGATTAGAAGATGGATTAAAAACATTCTTTTTTAGTGTAACACTTGGATTTCTGCTCCAGCAAAGTTTTCTCAAAATACGTGAGTAGCTTGATTTTCCCGAACCATTTCCACCATAAACTATTGTCAAACCTGTATTGGAAAATTGTAACCCTCCTTGATTGTGTAAGGCACAAATATTAATGGGATTATTTAAGCTGATTAATTTGGGATAATTGCCACTTATCGCAATTGTTGTTGGAATGTGTGTGCTATGAAGCGGAATAGGGTTTATAGTAATTGTATTGTCACCACATTCTTTTTTTACCAATTGAACAAGTTCGTCAATGTCGTTTTGTGTAAGTGTTGTTGATGCGACAAGTCTTCGTAAAGCATCTTGAACAAACGCTGGTCTGCCTTGCGACCAATTTAAAATATCCTGATATATAGACATTGTTGATAGTATTATAGTTTAGGTTGTAAGGTTGTACTCTACATTTACAGCTAACACATTTATTATCCTACAAAAATAGTTAAATGATAAGTTTAGTTATGATTTATTGTCGGGATTGGCTGCTCTGTTTTAATTTCTTTTTTCTCACGGGAATAGACCCACAATGACAATAGCCCGAATATAATCAGCGCATAAGCTACCCATTTGCCAACCTTTTCAATCAATTTAATGAAAACCGAACTTTCATAAGATGAAAAACCCTCTGCTCCCATAGGGCTGCGCCTGTAAAACTTTCTTCGGTTAATCCAGTAACGAAGTCCCAAGCCTGCAACCAAAAATATTATCCCTATAACCAATGATGCAACCATATCCTCACATTTTAAATTTCACAAGTATAAATTTAAGAAATATTGATGAACCGGTAAAATGCTCCTAAGCATACGCTGTAAATAGAAAACGGCTTACCAATCAGATAAGCCGTTTTTATGAAATGACATACTACTTTTAATCGCTACTATTAAACTGAAAGCTCAATTGCTTTTCGTTCCCGGAGCTATCCGAAATCCAAACCTCAAAGGATTGTGATACGGTAGATGTTGAAGTGTAATACAACCTGAATTGTTCAGTTGGTAACGAATACAAATCGTTCGGCAGGTACGGCGGTTCATCATAATACCGAAGTGTGCCTTGTCCGTCAAACTGGAAATAGCGGAGATAGTATTGCGTGTTACTGTAATTACCGCTTCGCTGTATGGTTATGCGTATTTCTACTGTCTGCCCATTGGCAACATCTTTAGGCACTGGCATCACTTTGACCTCAAAAGGAAAATCGTTTTGTATTTCGAGTTCATCATCTTTGCTACAAGATACCAACGTAACCGAAGCTGTGAGGATTGCCAGCAATACATATATCGGCAGTAATCCCATTCTGAATTTATTGAATATTGCTATCATTGTTTTCTGTTTTAAAAGTTAAACCTTAATCCCACGCCTGCGGACGGTCGGAACTGTTCTAAGTCTGTACCCCAAAGGACTTTTGTACGCCCTTGCAGGACTAATACAAATCGGTCTGACAGGTACGTTTCAAATGTGAGCCGTCCACCAGCTCCGTAGATAAAATTGTCCTCGCTCAGTATCTTCGCTCCGTCATACAACATTGCTTCGCCCCGGTTAATGCTTTCATAACCGACTACGCCTGTTATTCCTAAATTCAGCGTAATGTTCTTACGGGCATCGCCCAACAAGTAGAAATTGTAACCACCTTCGGCACTATAAGTTTCCTGCGGTATGCGGAGGTCTTTATAGTCGTGGTATTGGTGCGTATATTCCAACGCCCAAAGCTGATAATTACCATTTTTGCCGTTTACGGTCATTGCTGCACTGATGTAATAATCATTACCAATCTTTTCATTGGATAGTACGCCTGCACTTATTTCCAACCCTCTTTGTTTTGGGAGCATTCTTTGTGCCTGTGTAACCGTGATGGCCATCAAGATGAGCATCACGGTATAGATATACTTTTTCATATAATTACTTTAAAAGGTTATTAAAATTTCAGGTGCATATCGTTAATCAAACGAGCCTTGATTAAATCGGAGTTTTCAACCTGAAGCGTTTGATGCCTGCCTCCGTTTTTCTCGAAAATCTCAATCAGCAGCACCTTGTCATCGGCAATGGTAAATTGGTCTAACAGGAACACGTTTTGTTCGGTTGTTTTACCGCCAATCTCATCCAATGGTTTGTAAGTCCTAAGCGGTATCATAGGGCGTTCCTGTACTACGGTACGTTTGGCTACCTTTTTATCCACCACTTTTAAATTCACAAAATCAATCTGAAATGGCACATTGGTACGGTTTCTCAATTCCGTATGGAAATAGTATTTGCCGTTGTGTATGTAAATGCCTTTGAGGATAAACTGAATACCGAAACTCTTAGCCCCGATATGCTTTACAATACGTTTGTCTTTCTTGTAAATCGTTTCCAACAGCAAGCCTGCCAATGACGGCGAATTGTTGCCCAGTTCCTCAAAAAGCACATCGTTACCGTTGGCTTTATCCACCGCTTTTTGCATTGTGAGCAGGTCGTAGCTCATTGCCTCCGGATAGGAACTGTAAAACACATTGAAGCTGTAAAAACGCCCGTCATTGGTAATGACTGAAAAATTGGTTTCGGGTTCAAAATCCCTTACCGATGCTTTTACACGCAACACGTTTTCCGCATCTTCCGCTTTCCCTGCAATCAGATATTCGCTACCTAAATCCACATAACGAATAGCGGTGGGGAAAATCAGGTGCGAAGTTTTATCGTAGGTCACTTCCATTTTATACGGTTCTATCTTGCCCAATGCAAGTTTAGTTCTTGCACTATCCTGTGCGTAAGACTGTACGGCAAAGCCGAGTATCAGGGCAAATGCCGAAAAGGTTTTTAAATGATTTTTCATTGTTTTATTTATTTGAGTTCAACATTATTTTTTAGATACAAGGAAGACCTGATGCCCCGCTTTTAGGGCAACTTTGGGTGTGCGTACCTTTTTAGCGAAATAGCCCGAAATACCCTGCACCACGCCACGGCTTAAATCAGCAGCAACCTGTTGCCCGGCATTCTGCGTGAGCATTATGCTTGTTCCCGAAGTCTGGCTCATATTGCCCGCCATTTCAGTAAGAGCGTTCATTTCGGGCGAATACGGAACGTACAAACCTTGCTGTCCGTCCAAATCGTAAATAGTAATATCAACCGGAATGATGTTACCCTCCAGTTCTATGGAGGTAACTTTTAGTTGTAATCTGCCATTCTGAAATTTAGCGTTAGCTGTTACAATCGTTCCCTTTGGAATGGTACGTTGAGGCGTTTGGGCAGGCTCTAATAATCGCAGTCTTACGCCCGTTTCGCCAATGACCGTTTGGGCATCGTGTACACAGGCTTTAATACTGTTTTTCGGTTGTACCACCTGCTCAATAGAACCAGCAGTATAAAAGCCACGATTTTTAGTTTGGCTCCAATCGGCTGCAAAGGCACTGTCCGTAGGCTCACGATACAAAGCGGAAACGGTGTTCTTTCTTGTAGGCGTGAATGCCACAAAATGCTCCTTTTGAGTTGAACCTGTGGTAGCCGTACCTGCATCCTTAGCAGGTGGGGCTTCTGTTGAATTTGTACCCGTTGGCAGATACTTTGCCGCCATTTGGTAGGATTTCTCCATCAGGGCAAGCTGGTCATCAACGGTTACAGGCTTAGGTACATCTTTTTCAGCTAACCGTTCTTTTAACTCATTCAGTTGCTTACGGAGTTCCGTTGTTTCAGCATTATCATCCTGATAAAATGAACCCAATGTACTTTGTGCATTGCGGTAACTGTTCAATGTCTGATTACCGTTCCTGCCCGAATTTCTGCCACCGCCATAACTGTTGCTTTCATCCTCTTCAGGGATTTCTTTCTCACTGTCCTGTGCGCTGTCCGTGTTCCAATAATCTGAAAGCGTTGCAAGTGCATTACGCTTTTCCTGCTCTTTGCGTTCCAGCATTTCCTGTTCATACGCTTTGCCTTTGTCGGCAGGCATTCCTGCTCCGGTAGCCTGTGGTACGGCATCGTTCAGCCCAATGTTCTCGATTGCCTTTTTATCTTCGGACGGTTTAAATATGAGGTACATACAACCCACGAAGACAATCCCCATTAAGCCAAAAATGAGTGGCTTTTTGAGCTTTTCGGCTTTGTTCTGTGTGCCGTCTTGCGGCACTTCAGCGGTTGCTGCCGGGTTCCCCTCCGTTACCCGGACAACCGATTTTTTGTTCTCATTTTCTTTCATAAATCTGATTTTTTAGAATTGTTGATAATGTGTCTTGCAATCTTGCAGGGCTTTCACTTTTTTTGAGGACAGGGTTTTCGATATGCCTGATGTTGATTGCATCATTGGGCTTGCCCGTATCGTACACTACTTTGCCGATAACCCCTGCGGTCAGCAAGAGATACCCCACAAAAAAGTACAGGGTATATTGGTGCTGTTTCCGTAAGGGCAATGACCGCCAACGTTCGTCCAGCTTGTCAAAGTACCTGTCCATATTTGCTCTTAATTTTTTCATAGCCTTACTATTTCTGTTGTTATAGCTTGAAACGTTTAGGGCTTTTAGCCGCCGTTTGCTTCGGCGCATCATTGACCAGTGCGACCGCTTCCATTAATTTGGGTGCGGATATGACTGACAGGTTTGCCAGTTCCGATTTTTTGAGTAATTGCCCAAAGCCGTCTTTCTTCGCTACCTCCATACGGCTAAGTGAGAATTTTCCATTCAGGTATTTTACCCACATACTACATTCTACACGGGGCTTGTCATCGCCTGACCATTGTAGGTAGCCTGTCAGCAGTAAGTCCTGCTTAGGCAAACTGTCTGCACCTTTTTGGCAGCTTTCGAGGTATTCGCCGATGCTGTCTTTCAGCTTTCCGGCATACGCACCCTGCGTATGGAAATACCCATTATATCCTTTGTCGGCAAGGATTTTTGCGAACGTGTTTAAATCTGATAATGCTTCCATAAAATTGTTTTTAGCGTTCGATAACTTCAATGTCCCTGTTTTCAATCACTGCAAATTTTTCAATATTGAAGCCTTGCGGGTTGTTGTCGGAACGAACGGAGTTTACGAGATAGCAGGAGGTAATCAGGTTACGCCTGGTTACATTGCTTGACCGGATGATAAATTGTTTGGCATAGGTGCGCACCGCATAAGGATAGTTATCGAAATTGCACACGACACTATCCACCTCTATGCGTTGCTGTACGTTACCCGAAATAATCCTGCTGTAATAGCCCTTTTCAGACAGGTCTTTGTAATAGTCGAAAGCACTTTTATCGGCAAGGTTGAATGCCCTGCTCATATTACTTTCGATGGCGTTCTTGTCGGGAGCGAGTGTAAAGAACAGTTCGTGAAAACGTCTGACGTGCTCCCTTGCTTCCACAGGACGGTTGATGTTGGCATCTTGCGATAGGGCAAGCATCAAAGATTTGCCGTTATCCAATACATAGATTTTTTGGCGTTGTTCTTCTGCAAAGCGGTAGGATTTCCATACGGCAAATCCTACCACGCCAATGCAGAGAACGGCAAATACAATGGCATACAAACGTATCTGCCGAAAGCTGTTTTCTATATTTCTTAGCGTTTTAAATTCCATTTTTTTAATGATTATTTGTTTTACCTATTCATTAGCTTGCCGCCGATATTTCCAACGGTTGAACCAGCCCCGGCTCCGGCGATGTTTCCTGTTTTCATTGCCGCTTGGTTTACGTTGCGGGTAAAGTTTCCTGCGCCTCCGGCTTGGATTACCCAGCCCGTCACTGTCGGTATTGTGAAGTATCCGATAATGCCGATAATCATAAAAATGATATACACGGTGTTGGAAGTGTCGGGGATAAAGGTTGGGTCAGACAGCTTTTGGATGTCCCTTTCAATAATCAGAGATTGTATTCTTGCCAACATTGAGCTGAACAAATCCGAAACAGGAAGCCAGAGGTAAACGCTAACATATCGGGTTAGCCATTGCGTGAGCGTGGACTGAAAACCGTCCCATACGCTTATCGCAAAGGCTATTGGCCCGAGTATGGACAAGACGATTAGAAAAAAGGTTCGTATGGTATCAATGACCAAAGCCGCCGCCTGAAAAAGTATTTCCAGCAAATTGCGAAACCAATCCTTTATTGCTTTTTCTATCTTGTAGGCTTGCCTGTCCATATACATCCCTGCCATTGTACCAATGTCGGATGGCGACCAGCCCAATTCGTCCAGCTTTTTATCAAACTCTTCGTCTGATACCATATAGGCGGTTTCAGGATTTCGTACCATTGCCTCGTATTCCAATTGGTCTTTCTGCTGTTGGAGCTTGTTCAGGTCAAGCACCTGGTCTTCGAGTATTTGGTGGGTTCCGGTCACTACCGGGCTTAATACCGCATTGATTGTTCCCAAAACGATGGTCGGAAAGAACATAATGCAAAGCCCCAAAGCGAACGGGCGCAGCAACGGGAACATATCAATAGGTTCGGCACGGCTTAAAGCCTGCCAAACCTTTAATGCCACATAGAACAGCGCTCCCAATCCCGCCAATCCCTTAGCCACTGCCGCCATATCGCCTGCAAGCGGCATCATATCGTCATAAAGCGAACGCAGGAGTTCGTGAAGATTATCCCATTCCATTTTTACCAGTATTTTTGGTTAGCAGTTCCGTAGAGGTCAAGCACTCTTTGGGCATCGTTTTTCTTTTTCGCTCTTAGGTAGCTCACAGAAATGTTCTTATTAGTGTAGTAGCGAACAAGGCTATGGTAATCCTTAACCTCTTTGTACACACGGTCAATAATATCCATACGCTCCTTGTCATTCAGGGAAAGGCTTGATGCGGTTATTATCTGTTTGAGTTCTTTCAGCAGTTCGGTACTTTCATTGAGCAGTGCCGAATACCCATTGCCGATAGCGACCAATTCCTGTGGTTTGAAATTTGGGTCATTCATCATCTTACCAAAATTGGTAACATACATTTCCGATACATCTCCAACGAGCAGTACGGTTTGCTGTACCTTACGGGCATCTTTCACAAGGTTGTTGATGGCTTGTAGTTTATCGTAATATTCCTTACCCTGTTCGTACACTTTCTTCACTTCGTTGAAGTTTTTAATCACATTGCTCACAGTCGAAGAAGTCTGTACGATTTCGTTCGCACTGTTGAGAATACCCGATGCCAGATTTGTAGGGTCGGTTACAACCCATTGGGCTTTTGCAGACGGTGCTACGGCGAGCATTAGTGCCGTACACACCATAAAAAGGACTTTTTTCATTTTCTTGAATTTTAAATTGTTAATGACTATTGATTTGCTTTATCACGCCTTTGCATAGCGATATGCTTAATAGCGAGTTCTACGTTACCGTCCAGTTCGGAAGCAAGCTGCATCACTTCCATTTTTTCGGTTTCTTCGGTCGTATAGGCGAGGTATTCCTCCAAACTAACTTCGGTGGCATAGACTGCCGAGTGCGTACCACCTAAGCCAATCCAAACCTCTTTGTACAGTCGGCTTGCATCGTTGTTCATATTGATAGAAAGTACCTGCCCTTTCTCTTTATCCGTAAGCCCCAACATTGCCTGTATGTCATCAAATTTGTTCATATACTTGCGCTGGTCTAAGAGGATTTTGCAATCGGAGTTGTTGATGATACTTTCTTTCACAATGGGCGACTGGATAATATCATCGACCTCTTGCGTTACGACAATCGCTTCTCCGAAGAATTTGCGGACGGTCTTAAAGAGATACTTGATGTACTCTGCCATTCCCTCTTTTGCAATCGCTTTCCACGCTTCTTCAATCAGGATGAGTTTGCGGATACCTTTGAGCCTTCGCATCTTGTTGATGAAGACTTCCATAATAATAATTGTGACTATGGGAAAGAGGATTTTATGGTCTTTAATCGCATCAATTTCAAACACGATAAAGCGTTTGGAAAGCAGGTCTAATTGCTTGTTGGAGTTCAACAAGTAATCATATTCGCCACCCTTGTAGTAGGGTTCGAGAACATTCAGGAAGTTGGCAATGTCAAAGTCTTTTTCCCTTACCTGTTTTTCCTCCAATACCTTGCGGTAATCTCCTTTTACATACTCATAAAAGCCGTTGAATGACGGGTAAACATCTTCCTGTTTGATGCGTTCGATATAACCACTTACTGCATTGGAGAGGGCAACCTCTTCCGAACGGGTGGGCGGTTCATCATCACGTTTCCATAAGGTCAGTATCAAAGTCTTGATACTTTCACGCTTTTCAATATCGAACACGCCATCATCGGTATAGAAAGGGTTAAAGGCAATGGGATTGTCTTCTGTATAAGTGAAGTAAACGCCGTCTTCGCCTTTGGTCTTACCTTTAATGAGTTCGCATAATCCCTGATAGGAGTTACCTGTATCTACGAGCAGGACGTGTGCGCCCTGTTCGTAATACTGCCGTACCATATGGTTTGTGAAGAACGACTTACCCGAACCCGACGGACCAAGTATAAACTTGTTCCGGTTCGTGATGATACCACGTTTCATAGGCAGGTCGGAAATATCCAAATGGATAGGCTTTCCGGTCAGGCGGTCAGCCATTTTGATACCGAACGGCGAGGGCGAATTGTGATAGTTGGTTTCTTCCGTGAAGAAGCACAAGGCAGGTTTGATAAACGTATAGAAACTTTCCTCACTCGGAAAATCGCCTGCATTGCCCGGCATTCCCGCCCAATACAAAGTAGCTACATCCGTAGTGTTGTGGCGAGGCTTACACTCCATCAATGCCAAAGCACTACCGCAGTCGTTCTTTAACTGTTTCAGTTCGGCAGGGTCTTCCGACCACGCCATAATGTTGAAGTGCGCACGGATAGAAGACAGCCCGAAGCTGTGGGCTTCGTTCAGGTACTTTTCTATCCACTCTTTGTTGATTTGGTTAGCCCTGCTATACCTTGCCAGTGAGTGCATATTCCTTGCAGACTTCTCAAACTTTTGCAGGTTGTCTTCGCTGTTATCCAAAAACAAATATTGATTGTAGATATGGTTACAGCTAAGGAGTAAACCCACAGGAGCAGCGAACGACAAACGGCAGTCGCTCCGGTCGGTAGATAGCTTTTCAAAACGGGTATCTGCCGATACCGTTCCGGGCAAATCGTCTGTGTCTGAAAGGGTGTGCAGGCTTAACCTTTTGTTGCCGATGCGTACCTCTTCGGTTCCGAGTGCGATGTCCTGCATTGGTGTTCCTGCTCCCCTCGATAGCGTGAGGTATTGCTCCAGTAACCCCTGCGTGTCGTCGGTTCCGATAATTTCATCTTCGGTCAGACGTTTCAGGCTTACAAAACCGCTATCGTTCACGATACGCTCAAACTGTGCTACCGCTTCCATAAAACGGTGTATCGTTTCCTTGTTCCTGATTTCCTTTGGTATCAGCGAACCTTTGCAAAGCGAACTGAAGTTGCTTTGCATCCGCATACGCTCTTTGGAGGTCTTCGTAAGGAACAGGTAACAATAGTGGTTTAAAAACGGTCGCTCGTTAAAATGGCGTTGATAAGACTTTGATAAAAAGCTCTGGTCTTCCTGTGCCAAGTCGGGCGCATAGTTCTCCTTAATGTACCAATCCTGTTTGTGAATGACCGTAAAATCCGGTAAGGTCTTGATAGCCTTGTGCCAAGCGGAATGTATGGCTTCATACTCGACAGATGCTACCGTAAACAGTTCCGGCAAACGCACTTCAAAACAGGCGGTAATGTCCGCATCTTTGGAAAGGATGCAGTTGTTCTCTACTGCCAACAAAGGAAATTTGTTTTCCAGTGTTGTTGTTTTAGATACATTTCTCATACGGCATTCTGTTTAGGAGTGAATTTTAAATAGCGGTGTACAGGCTTGCGACAGATGATATGGCGGGGATGCCTTTTATTGGCAGCAATTTTCATCAGCCCGTGTTCGCCGTACTTCCTGTTCAGCGAAAAGGTCTGCCATACAATGAGCGAAGCACCGCCTGCTCCGAGAAACAGGCAGACGTAAGAGTTTACGCCAGCCATATACAGTATCATCACGAAGATGAGCGTACCGAGTAGTCCGCCAGCGAAGATGAAAAGGTATTGCGCTTTCAAACCTTTAAATTCCACCGTTCTTCCGATGCCTTTGTTTATGTTGTAATTGTTCATAAAGCAAAGGATTAAAGGAAGAATGAACGCAGGATAGTAGCCGCCACGATTAAGAAGATACACGCACCGAACCAGCTTGCCGCAGTTTTCGATGTATCGGGGTCGCCCGAACTAAACTTGTTGTACACCTTAACGCCTCCGATGAGCCCGACCACCGCACCGATGGCGTAGATTAATTGGGTTGCGGGGTCGAAATAAGACGTTACCATTTGGGTAGCCTCGTTGATGCCTGCCGAACCGTTCCCCTGTGCGAACGCACCAATTCCTGACAGCAGAGCCACGGCTGCCAGCAATACTTTTTTTCTCTGTTTTTTCATAATTGAAACACATTATTTTGTTACTGTTATCCCACACCTTGCGGGCTTTCGGGACAAAGGTGTTTCAGAAATCAGGGCGTTATAACAAAGTGGCAGTCAGAGGCGTTGTTTGGCTTTGAGTGGCTTTATGAGATTGTTTTTTTTAACTTAGCATATACAAAACAGCGTGGAGTTGTCCCCATTTTGAAAATTCAATCGTCATTAGGGTGAACAATAAAATTTTAAAAAGATGAAAGAATTTGCGTTAATCTTCAGATTAAAAGACATTGCCGACTTTAAGCCATCGCCTGAACAAATGCAGGAACGTATGAACTGGTTAGGAAGCATTGCAGCACAAAACAAATTGGTGGACAAAGGGAATACTCTTTTGCCAATTCCGGGAAGTGCCAAAACCGTAAAGCCTAATAACGTGGTAACGGATGGACCGTACACCGAAATCAAAGAATTTATCAGTGGCTACATTGTTGTAAAAGCTGAAACTATTGATGAAGCGGTAGAAATGGCAAAAGGCAATCCGATTTTTGACCAGGTTGGTGGTAGTATTGAAGTGAGAGAAGTTTTAAAGCGTGATTAGTAAAAACTTACATAAGGAACTTTTACCGCACTTATTCCGGCAGGAATACGCTAAAATGACGGCTGTTCTATGCCGTCATTTTGGTTTAAAGCATATTGAAGTAGCCGAAGATATTGCAAGCGATACATTTTTAAAAGCTTCCGAACATTGGGCAATAAACGGAATACCCGAAAACCCTACTGCTTGGCTTTACACGGTTGCAAAAAATAAAACCAAAGATTATTTTAAAAATTTATCGGTCTTTGAAACGAAAGTCAAAAACGAACCAACAATCAGTATTCAAAACGAACACGATTTTGGATTTGATAATCAACTAATTTCAGACAGCCAATTAGCAATGATTTTCGCAGTCTGCAATCCTGCAAATCCAACCGAAGCACAAATCTGTTTGGCACTTCAAATTCTTTGTGGTTTTAGTGTTGAAGAAATCGCCAACGCTTTTCTTGCAAAACAAGAAACAATAAAAAAACGCTTGCATAGGGCAAGAACCAATCTCCGCAACGATAATTTTCAAATCAAATCATTAAGCGAAACAGAAATAAAATCAAGATTAGATACAGTTTTAAAGACTTTGTATTTACTGTTTAACGAGGGTTATTTTTCCAAAACAAACAATCAGCAAATAAGAAAAAACCTTTGTTCTGAAGCTGTAAGACTGGCTTTGCTATTAACGGAAAACCCATTGACAAATACGCCACAAACAAACGCTTTATTGGCTTTAATGTGCTTTCAAAGCTCACGATTGGAAGCAAGAACCAATGATAAAGGCGAAGCTATTTTGTTTGAAGAACAGGATAGAAATTTATGGGATAAATCACTTATCGAACGAGGAAATTATTATTTGGTAAATGCTACAAATGGAAATGAAATATCAAAATACCATTTGGAAGCTGGTCTTGCTTATTGGCATACCACACCGGCAGATGAAAACAGATGGCAACACATTTTACAGCTTTATAACCAACTTGTTCTTATTGAGTATTCGCCAATTACTGCACTAAACAGAACGTTTGCTTTTGCTAAAGTTTACGGAAACCAAACAGCCATTGTAGAAGCAGAAAAATTAAATTTATTTGATAGTAATTATTATCACGAATTGTTAGGCTATTTATATGCTGATACGAATATTATCAAAGCGATTGAGCATTACGAACAAGCCATTAAACTCACCAAATCCAAAACGGAAAAGCAAACATTGAAAAATGCTGTAAGACGGCTTCAAAAGGCATAGGCGTTCCGATTTACATTCTGCGACCTTTATTTTTACTTTGTTTAGGGTAGGTTGGCTGTTGTTTTTCGGCAGTCTTTTGTTGGTTCTTTTCAGTTTTTAGATTACTTTTTATCAAACCAACAAGAAAGGTTTTCTCCCACGGTATTTGCTTCGCTTCAAACTGCAATTTCAAGCCCTGTTTTGCCAGTCCGTGTGTAAGTTCAAATCCATAATGTCTGTTCCATCCAATCCTGTCAAGCAATCTTTCAGAGGGAAAACTCACAGCGATTAAATCTTTGGGAAGCTCTTTTATATTCCGATAGTCAGGCTCCTGAAATTCGTGTGTCTTCGGGTTGTATGGAATGGTATAGGTTCTTTTGTCTTCATCATAATAGTTTTCTATATCCGAGAACACAATGCCTTTAGAAAGAAAATCATCTTTAGGTCGTAGCATATCCATACGGATATCCACATAAAAAGTATGACCTGCAATATCTATGGTAGGCAGCATTCCTTTGTTTACACGCAAGTCGTAGGCTTCCTGATTAATTTCATTTTCCATATTTCCTTGTTTTTAAAAATGACAAAGGGAAGTCTATAAAAACTCCCCAATGTCAAAATCACTCAAATCACTTTTCCGCAAAGTGGAAGAACCGGCTTCCGTTTCAGATGAAAGGGTACTATCCAAAAGCTCGGCTATTCTTCGGGAAGCATCTTCCATAGAATTTTCCAATAGGCTGAATAATTCGGTTCCCTGTATTTTTTGAACTATTGCTATCGCTGTTTCCTTTTGGGCTGGTTCCAATTCTTCTTTTTGGAGCAACACCCCCACGGAGCTTAGTTCTTCAAAGGTAACCCCTTGGGCAAAACCGTCATCGCCACCGGATATTCCGTACCTGTTCCATTCTTCTTCCTCTTCTTCCAAATCAGGTATATTTCTGAAAACTTCGTCCAGCTCTTCCTGCGGAATTTGAATACCTACGCTTTCATTTTCGTCGTATTCAATGTCTAAATTAGCAGGGTTTATCTCCGGTTCCTGAATTTGGCGTTCATTGGCAGTGTTTGGCACTGAAAGGCGTTCTACGGGTTTTGGTTGCCCCATAATATCGGGCAGGTTCGGATTGGCTTTCTTCTGCGGAGGTTCTTGTTTCGACCTTTTATGAATGACAATCTTATCCTGCAATAGCAGGACAATGACTATCAGTAGGCATATCACAATTACTATTTCCATAGCTACAAAATGGGTTTAAAATGGTCGTTGAAATAATCTGTAATATCTTCCCCGAACTCCTTGAAGTGGTGTTCAAGAATATTGTCAATGTATGAGTAGAGCGTTGTTTTTTCCTCCCTTGTCACTTGTACAATACGGAGTAATCTTTCGTGGTATTCGGGACGTATGTAAACGACCTTACCGTTACGACCGGACGGAAACCGATTGGCTAAAAACCTGGCACTATATTGTGCGGTGCTTTTAGGTTGCGCCTTTTTCTTAAATAAATTTTTCATAATCAAATACTTTATAGAATAGGTTTATTATTCTTGTTATAATCTTCGAGAATTTCTTCGGAATGCAACTCAAAATGGTGCTTTAAGATATTATCCAAATAAGCGTACAGTGGGATTTCTCCCGCACCGATAATCTTCACTATCCGGGTAAGTCTTTCGTGGTATTCGGGACGGACATAAATAGATTTATCGCCTCTGCCTTTCAGTGTGTTCCTTTTAAGGAATTTAGAAGAATACGATTTGTTTGTCTTCTTTGCTCTGGTCGCTTTATTGCTCTTTTCCATATCTCCAATTATTAAATGGGTTTATACTTGTCGTTATAGCTCTTGGTAATCTGTTCGCCAAATTCCTGAAAATGGTAATCGAGCAGATTGTCCAGATAAGCGTATATACTAATCTTATCTTCGCCAATCACCTGAATAATGCGTGTCAGCTTTTCGTGAAATTCCGGTCGTATATAAACCGTTTTTCCGTCACGGGCATTGGTGTCGGTTTTTTTGAAAAAGATATTTTCGTAATCGGTTTCAGCGTTTCGCCTTGTTCTGTTCTTTTCTCTAACCGTGACTTTGTTTCGGTCAGCCTGTTGTTTTGTTTCCTCAACTTCACTTTCCTTTTCGGGTTCTTTTACGGGCTCAGGAGGTAGTTTTATGCCATCCTTTTTAATGCCATCCACCATAAGGCTCATCATAAGTTCTTCGTTTATATCGGGAGTAACCCTTTTCTTGTTTCCTTTTTCCATAGGGCTTATAATTGAATGATTTTTAAAAATTCGTTTATAAACAGGTTTAACTGACAGGTTTTCATCAACCGTTCGTCGGGAGGCAATAGCGTGGAGCGGAAAACGGTTTTGCTGTTCACTTCGCTTTCTTTACGGAAGCGTGTACTGCTCTTGATTTGGCTCTGCATCAAGCTTAATCCTAATTGGCGGATAAGGCTGTTATAGACCTCATATAATGGTGTACTTTCCCTGCCGTCCACTTGGTTCCAAAACAGGTTAATTGTTTTAATGGAAGTTTCTCCTTGTTTCATAATCACGTCCTTTAAAAGTTGTGTAAAAACAAGCGTACTTTCCATTACCACACGGTCTGCCGTGATGGGGGTAAAAATGTGGTGCATTCCTGCCAATGCTTTAAGAATGCCGGATGTGTTCACGGTTCCGGGTAAATCGAAGAATACAACATCAATCGGAACAGGAGAAGCGTTTACATATTCCTGCGCTTTTTCTAATACGCTATCAGCCCCGTGCTGTATAATCTCATACGCCTTTTTATTTATGGTCATAAATTGATTATACGCCTGTTTCTTCAGGGCTTCGTTTCCCATTACCATTTTAAGGTCACGTTCTTTCATTTTCATCAGGCTGTGCTGTGGAAAATCCGTATCAAATACGGCTACATTGTAACCTAAACGATAATGCAGGGTACTTGCAGCAAGTGTGGTGAATGTGCTTTTGCCGACACCGCCTTTTTGAGAAGAAAAGGCGATAAATACTGTTTTGTGTTTTGTACTCATATCTCTATTTATTTAATTATTTATATACTCCATTACCTATATGCGTAAGTGCTTATGTCCGCAGATAGACACCTCTGTATTTAAGTATGTTGCTATGCACCGATTTACTTGCGTAGGTAATTATTTACCCATAGACCAACCTATCTATGTACTTGAATACACGCCTACATCGGTAGGCAGATAAGTAGATTTGTACAAGCAGACCTACTTACCTGAATACTTGCATTTGTGCATACAGAACAGCATAACCAGGTATCTGAACAGGTACTTTTCTATGTACCTGTTTGCTTGATTACTTACTTCGGTAGTTAGGTACTTATGTTGTTACCTGCATAACTATCTACACACTTACTTCCTTTTGTTGGTACAAATAAAAAGAGATAAACAAAGGAGTTTATCAATGTGGCAGTGTTTGGCGTTCAAAGGCAGTGTTTGGCACTGCTATACAGTACAATGCTTTCGTAAACAGGGCTTTACTTTGTACAATGATTTTTATTAATGGATTTATGCAAAATTCTTTTGACAAATCGGAGGGTAACGGGAACGGCATCGAGCCGTTTTTCCCTGTTACATTTAATCCGTCCCGCAGGGCGGATTTTTGTGTTCAACAGAACACGGCAAGTTGTGTTTTGAGGCACTCGAAACCGAGTTAGTGCCTCAAAACAACTTGCCCTGCCGGGAGCTTAAAAAACGTCTTCCGAAGTCAGCGTTTTTGTGTGAAATTAAAATGGATTAGTGATGAACGAGAACAATAACAAAAAACAGAATAAGGGCGGACGGAGAGCTAAGACCGACCCAAGCATCCATCGCCACGTTTTCCGCCTTACGGACGAAGAAAACGCCAAACTTTTATCGCTTTTTGAAGCATCGGGAATGCCCAATAAAGCAAAGTTTATCATTTCACTACTGTTTAGTAAGGAAATGAAATCGGTTAAAATTGACAAGGGAACGGTTGATTTTTATATGCGGTTGACTTCTTTTCACAGCCAGTTTCGCTCCATAGGTGTAAACTATAACCAGATTGTAAAGCTGTTGTACAAGAATTTTTCCGAGAAAAAAGCCGCAGCGTTCCTTTATAAATTGGAAAAACAGACGGCTGAAATGGCGATGTTATGCCAAAAAATTATTCAGATAACCGAAGAATTTGAAACAAAACACCTGAAAAACAGCCTTAGAGATGATAGCAAAAATCGGTAGAAGCGGAAATTTATACGGGGCATTGGCGTACAATCAGCTCAAAGTGGAGAATGAAAACGGACAAATTTTGTTTGCCAATAAGATGATTGAAACCGCAAGCGGTCACTATTCCGTGGCACAATTAGCCCAGTCTTTTGCCCCTTACCTGATAGCTAACCGCAATACAGAAAAACATACGTTGCATATTTCGCTCAATCCCGACCCGAATGATAAGGTAAGCGATGAAAAATATCGGGAAATGGCAGAACAGTATATGCGGGAAATGGGTTACGGCGAACAGCCTTTTGTAGTCTTCAAACATACCGATATTGACCGTAGCCATATTCATATCGTATCGGTTTGCGTGGACGAAGAGGGCAAAAAGATTTCGGACAAATTCGAGAAAATGCGGTCTATGAATATTTGCCGTGAACTCGAAAGCAAACACGGATTGATACCTGCAACCTATAAGGAGCATCGGCAGAACGACAAGGTTTTCCGTCCGGTAAATTATAAAGCTGGAGATGTAAAAAGTCAAATCGCTTCGGTAGTTCGGCACTTACCGAATTATTACAAGTTTCAGACTTTGGGAGAATACAATGCCTTGCTTTCCCTGTTCAATATTACCACCGAAAAAGTGGAGGGCGAATTACAGGGACAGCTACGGCAGGGTCTACTGTACATTCCTTTGAATGAAAAAGGCGAAAGAGCCGGGCATCCATTCAAGGCTTCGCTTTTCGGAAAGAACGCAGGGCTTCCGGCTTTGGAATTGCATTTTGCAAAATGTAAAGAGGCTTTAAAAGACCACCCGACAAAACCAACCATTAAAGCTGCCGTTATTATCGCCCTGCAATCAACGAATGATGAGCAGGGTTTTAAAAAGCAGTTAGGCGAACAAGGCATTAATGTAGTGGTGCGTAGAAATGACACAGGACGTATTTACGGAATAACTTTTATAGACCACAATTCTAAAACGGTTTGGAACGGTTCACGCTTAGGCAAGGAACTTTCTGCCAATACCTTTAATGATTATTGGAACAATAATATCAAACCCGAGATTAAAGAGCCAGTTGAACTACAATCGAAAATATCAAGACCAAATGATGCAGATCTTCCTGCGGAAGAACCACATCATTTGTTCGACTTCCTGAATACTAATGAAAAACACGAAGACGGTTTGATTGAAGCATTAGGCGGTTTATTGCCCGAAGCACAGGGCGAAGATTACGAGGAACAGGATTTTGCCAACAAAATGAAGAAGAAAAGACAAAGGCAAAAAGGCAGGCAAAAATGACAATAAATAATATCAAGTTGTTACCTGAATGTCATTTATTTAAAGTTTAAGCACACCATCGATTTTAAAAATCTGTGGTGTGCTTCGTGTTGTTACAATTTACTGTGGTATTTCCTCTACTAATATTTTACTTCCTGCTTTGTCATAGTAAGTGCAGGTCATTTTATCAAGGCATGCGAACCATTTTTCAATACCTGTTTCAGCACATTGGTTACAAAATGTAAAATAGTCTGTTTCTCCCTGTTGATGGATTTTCAGGTAATAGCTGAATTTTTCTTTGTCAATATCGTTCGCAATCAGCAGGTTTTCATATTGGGGCTGGGACTTTGTTTGATAGTCATTTTTGCCGAAATATTCGGTATGGCTGTCTTTCACCCACGTTTCAAATGCTGTTACACCCAGTTGTTTTATTTCCTGAATGTATTTAGGAAAGTCGGCTCCTGATTTTACCTTTTCGTGAGCTAATTCGATTTGTTCTACTGTAAACATTTTTCTTGATTTTTAATTGTTGAAGCAAAAGTCCAGCTATTTAAAAACCTGTAATTGTAAAAAATCGTTTTTTATAGGAAGCGTTTGAAATTTTCGGGAGTATCGCCTGTAAACTGTTTGAAGTCTTTGATAAAATGTGCCTGGTCGAAAAAGTTGTTTTCATAACATATTTCCGTCAATGATTTGGTGTTATTCAAGCGGTCCAAAACAGCGTTGAAGCGGACAATACAAGCAAACTTCTTAGGTGTTGTTCCTACGATTTTCCTAAACCTTTTTTCAAACGGACTTTGACTGATAAATAGTTTTTCATTCAGTTCTTTTATACGAACAGTTCCCTTACTTTGATAGATGAGTTTAATCGCTTCAACAATCAATCTGTCAGTTTGGATGTCTTTCAGTTGCGCTGCTAAAAACTGCTCAATGATTTTTATTCTTTGTTTGTCGGTGACAGCGATTGTCAGTTTTTCTTCTACTTCTGTTACACTGCTTTTATCAAAAATATCATCAAGAGAAAGGCTTAGATTAAACAGTTCATTGGCAGGATGTGAAGAAAAATGAGTAAAGCCAATTTCAGTAAAGTAAATCAATATCGTTCCAATGTCAACCGAGTTTTTGAAGATTTTGTAACTGTCAGAAATTCCTGTAATTCCTGCGGAATTGAGCTTATTTTCTGCTATATCGTTTATTGTTGAAAGCTGTCCTTTGTATTGAAAGCCAATCACCAATCCCGAAGACGGAAAAACTTTGTATTCACTTCCCAATTCATTCTCCGACACTACAAAATACTTTATGTAGTGTTTTAGGTTCTCTGCCGGAAAATGTTTTTCAAATTTCATTTTATATATCAAAAAGTAAATGTACAAAAAACCAACTTGCTGTTGGATGCTATATTTTAGCAACAACATAACGCCAAACACCGCCACACACAGCCATTGAGTGCCACATTCTTATAGCCACTATATAGAGCCTTTAAATTCACGCCCGAACATTAAAACTAAGAATAATGCAGGGAGAAGACGATTTAAGAGGTTTAGCCAAAATAATGGCTTTTATGAGGGCAGTAAGTATTCTTTTGGTACTGATGCACCTTTATTGGTACTGCTACGGTTTCTTTATGGAACGTGGCTGGACGTTGGAAGTAATCAACAAAATATTAGGCAACTTCGATAGAACAGCAGGTTTATTTTCACATACCTTATATACCAAAGCGTTCGCTTTGGTATTGCTGGCTTTAAGCTGCCTGGGTACTAAGGGAGTTAAGAACGAGAAAATAACCTGGTCTAAAATTTACGTGGCTTTGGGAGTTGGTTTTGTGCTTTTCTTTCTGAACACACCGTTGTTAAAGCTATCTCCGGTAATAGGCACATTCCTGTATATCCTTACTATCTCGTTAGGTTATATCGCTTTGCTTATGGCAGGTGTATGGATGAGCAGATTGCTCCGTACTAACCTGATGGACGATGTTTTCAATAATGAGAACGAGAGCTTTCAGCAGGAAACTAAATTGATGGAAAACGAATATTCTGTCAATCTACCCACGAAGTTTTATTACAAAAACAAATGGAATGATGGCTGGATTAACATCGTCAATCCTTTTCGAGCCTCGATTGTGTTGGGTACTCCGGGTTCAGGAAAATCGTATGCCATCGTAAACAATTACATCAAGCAGCAGATTGAGAAAGGCTTTAGTATGTATATATATGATTTTAAATTTGACGACCTTTCTACCATTGCCTACAATCATTTGCTGAAGCATCGGGATAAGTACAAAATTCAACCAAAATTCTATGTGATAAATTTCGATGACCCACGCAAGAGCCATAGGTGCAATCCACTCAATCCCGATTTTATGACGGACATTTCGGATGCTTATGAAGCAGCTTATACCATAATGCTGAACCTCAACAGGTCGTGGATACAGAAGCAAGGCGATTTCTTCGTGGAAAGCCCAATTATCCTATTGGCTGCCATTATTTGGTATCTGAAAATCTATGAGGACGGTAAGTATTGTACATTCCCACACGCCATTGAATTGCTGAATAAAAAGTATTCGGACGTGTTTACCATTCTGACCTCATATTCCGATTTGGAAAACTATCTTTCTCCGTTTATGGATGCTTGGCAAGGCGGAGCACAAGACCAATTGCAGGGGCAGATTGCATCGGCAAAAATTCCTTTGTCAAGAATGATTAGCCCGCAGTTGTATTGGGTTATGACAGGTGATGACTTTACACTCGACATCAACAATCCCAAAGAACCTAAAATTTTGTGCGTTGGGAATAATCCCGACCGTCAAAACATCTACTCCGCAGCTTTGGGCTTATACAATTCAAGAATTGTGAAGCTCATCAACAAAAAAGGGCAATTAAAGAGTTCCGTAATCATAGATGAGTTGCCAACCATTTATTTTAGAGGACTGGACAATCTCATCGCAACTGCGAGAAGTAATAAGGTGGCTGTATGTTTGGGCTTTCAGGATTTTTCGCAATTAACAAGGGATTACGGCGACAAAGAGAGCAAAGTTATCCAAAATACGGTAGGTAATATTTTCAGTGGGCAGGTTGTAGGAGAAACAGCAAAAAGCCTTTCGGAACGCTTCGGGAAAGTATTGCAGAAACGCCAAAGTATGACCATTAACCGTAACGATAAATCAACCTCTATTTCCACACAGTTAGACAGCCTTATTCCGGCATCGAAAATTTCAACACTTACACAAGGTATGTTTGTGGGTTCAGTTTCGGACAATTTTGATGAACGTATTGAGCAAAAAATATTTCACGCTGAAATTGTTGTGGACAATGAAAGAGTTGTGGCAGAAACGAAAGCCTACCAGAAGATACCGGAAATCCTGTCCTTTGTTAATGAACACGGAGAAGATAAAATGAAACAGGATATTGAAAGCAACTACCGTCAGATAAAGGCAGATATCCTGCATATCGTGGAAAGCGAAATGGAGCGTATTAAGAACGACCCCGATTTACAGCACTTAGTGCAGGAGGGGTAAATAAAAAAGGAGTATATAAAATATTTCTCTTTCCTATTAAACTCGAATTATTCCGTAAAAACCGAAGTTTTTAGAGCTTCGGTTTTTTAATTGATATATACAGCCTCTCATTATTTTGAAATAATCCGTCTAATTATTTTGTTAGTCTGTTCTAACTTATTATTTTTGCTAATCTAATTTTTGTAAAATTCAGACTATGGACTATGTGATAGAATTATTAGAGGAAAACAGAAAATACCTGGAAAGACATATCCGGGATAATAACCTGATGCAGAAAGATATGAAAAAAGCTACCGAGGAATTAAGCCAGGTCAGTCAATTAAAAAGAGCAATCAAAATTTTAAAACTAAAGAACAGAAAACAATGAGAATTACACAAGCATTACCGGAGCTTCCATACGACAAAAACGCACTGAACCCGATAATCACGGAGGAAACCTTTGACTATCATTATGGCAAACATCACGCTGCCTATGTCAACAACCTTGCAGGATTGGTGAAAGACACCCCCTTAGAAACAGCCAGTGTTGAAGAAATCATACAAAGAGGTTTTGCAGATAATAATGCAGGGCTGTTCAACAACGCCGCACAGCATTGGAACCACAGCTTCTTCTGGAATTGCCTCTCTCCAAATGGCGGAAAAGCACCCGATGGCAAAATAGCGGAGCTTATTAATCGGGATTTCGGCAGTTTCGGGGATTTTAAGAACAAATTTTCAGAAACAGCAGTCAAACTCTTTGGTGCAGGCTGGGCTTGGCTGGCACAGAATGAACAAGGGTTGTTGGAAATCGTACCAATGAAAGATGCCCACACACCGCTAACAGAGAATAAAACACCGGTTCTTACGCTTGACGTATGGGAACACGCCTATTATATCGACTACCGGAATGCCCGCCCAAAATTCGTAGAGGGATTTTGGGAAATAGTGAATTGGGATTTTGCAAACAATAATTTAAAATAAAATGAGTGATACCTGTATGAACCATATAGAAAGACATTGGCAGGCGTTGACGACCTCCACTAATGAAATTTTTAACCAAGGTAATTTTGAAAAAGCACTGTCCGGTTATAAAGATGCACTGTACAGAGCGGAAGTGCTGAACAATAACATCCCGGATTGCATACGTCTGAAAATACCGTTCATACAGGTATATATCATTTCCTGCAATAACTTGGCAAACACCTATGAGGAATTGGGCAAGCTGGAAGAAGCCGAAAATATGCTCAAACGAACGGTTTATTACCTGTTACATCTTGCGGGAAATAAAGAACTCAACATAGACGAAATACAGTCTGAATTGAAAAGAGCTACGCTGGCTTATGTACGGTTTGCAGAAAAAAACGATACCGGAAAAACAAAACAGGAACAGCTTTTCAGAACACTGAAAGAACAATTAGTAGAAAACAATTTAATAAAAGTAGAATAGAAATTATGTGCAATTCAGTAAAAAAACTAATGAACCAACAGCAAATGCAACTGGTACAAAAAGGACCATTAACCATCGGGGACAAACTGCCCGATTTTGCAAAAAAAGCGGTTGTTACAACCGATAAGGGAATTGAAATCATTGACATCAACCAGCAATACGCTATGGAACAGGGCAAATGGACGGTATTATTCTGGTGGCCGAAAGATTTCACCTTCGTTTGTCCTACCGAAATCATCGAATTTGATAAAAGCAGTGCAGCATTTGCAGAACGTAATGCCGTAGTTATAGGTGCATCTACCGACAGCGAATTTGTGCATTTGGGTTGGCGGCAAAATCATCCCGGATTGGCAAAACTGACTATCCCGATGCTCGCCGATACCTCTAAATCATTGGCAGAAGAAATGGGCATTTTGGACAATAACGAAAAAGTCGCCTATCGTGCCACATTCATTATCGACCCTAACGGTAAAATCCAATGGGTAAGCGTGTACCCGATGAATGTGGGCAGAAATGTAAACGAAGTGCTTCGGGTACTGGACGCTTTGCAAACGGAAGAACTCACCGCCTGTGGCTGGACGGCAGGAGAACAGACTTTAACAGCAAAACTAAAAGAACAAAATGCAGGATAGCTACTTGAATGTAAACCTTTTATCTTATGTAAAGAAAGAAGATGTTTCCGAAGATGCTGCGAACATCATACTCATAGCAACAAAAGAACAGTCTGAACGCTATGCGTTTCAAAAATCTTTGGCACAAAATATAGGTAAGGCATTTGCTGAAAACCGGACGGAAGTTATTACCACACTTGGCGATAAACAGAATTTTATTACCATCACTCCGAACAAAGAAACCGAAGTTTTGCGACTGGCTGGGGCTTCGTTGTACACCGCTCTGCAAAAACAGCAAACCCAAACGGCAAGGCTGCGGGGACTGGAAGAACTTGCGGAAGTAGAACGCTATGCCTTTCTGGAAGGGATGCTGTTGAGCAGTTACGATTTTAATAAATACAAAACAAAAAAGAAACAGCTTCCCATTGAGGTATATATCCGTAACCGTTCCTTTCCGAAGGAGAAAATTACTGAACTGAAAACAGTTGCGGAAGCCGTTTCATTGACCAAAACATTGGTCAATGAGCCGGTCAATTATATGGATGCTTTGCAGTTTTCTTCGGCAGCAACGGAAGCCGGAAAACAGTTCGAATTTGAAACCGAAATCCTGCATAAAGAACAGATTGAAGAATTGAAAATGGGCGGGTTACTTGCAGTAAACAAAGGTTCGGAAACACCGCCTACATTCAATATTTTTCATTACAAGCCCGAAAATGCTGTTAACGAAAAACCGTTGGTGCTTGTAGGCAAAGGCGTAATGTTCGACACGGGTGGCTATTCGCTGAAAATAAACGGGAATATGCTCACGATGAAATGCGATATGGCAGGCGGTGCGGCAGTATTGGGAACGGTTGCGGCAATTGCTGGAAATAAACTGCCTTATTATGTAATTGGGCTTGTTCCCGCTACCGACAATAAGATTTCTTCCAATGCTTTGGTGGTGGATGATGTGATTACGATGATGGATGGCACTACGGTTGAGGTGCAGAACACCGACGCCGAAGGCAGGTTGGTATTAGCTGATGCTTTGACCTATGCCAAAAGGTTTCAACCGGAACTGGTCATTGATATGGCTACCTTAACAGGTGCTTCGGCTGCCATTACAGGCTCGTACGGTATCGCCGTGTTGGGAAACAGTCGGGAGAAAATAAACGAACTCAAAGAAGTCGGAGAACAGGTTTACGAACGTTTGGTTCAATTACCGCTCTGGAAAGAATACAAGGAGTTACTGAAATCCTCTATTGCCGATATAAGTAATCTGGGAGGTCCCATAGGTGGTGTAAGCACCTCCTCCATCTTCCTGGAGCATTTTACGGATTACCCCTGGATACATCTGGACATTGCAGGAGCGGCATTTGTCAAAGAAGCTAAAAGTTACAGACAGAGTGGAGCGACGGCTGTGCCCGTACGGTTGCTATATGAGTTTATAAAGAGAAAATGCAAAGATGATTGAACCGATATTACAGGATAACAAAGACCGTTTTGTCATCTTTCCCATTCGGCACGATGACATCTGGCAATTCTACAAAAAAGCAGAAGCAAGTTTTTGGACGGCAGAAGAGGTGGACCTCTCACCTGATATGAACGATTGGCAACACAAGCTAAGCAAGGACGAACGTTATTTTATCTCACACGTACTGGCATTCTTTGCTGCAAGTGACGGCATCGTTAATGAAAACCTCTCCGTAAACTTTATTCAGGAAGTACAATATCCCGAAGCTCGTTGCTTTTACGGGTTTCAGATTATGATTGAGAACATCCATTCGGAAATGTATTCCTTACTGATTGATACGTATGTGAAAGACCCAAAGGAAAAAGATTACCTGTTACGGGCTATAGAAACCATTCCCTGTGTAGGCAAAAAAGCCGATTGGGCATTACGCTGGATAGGGAGCGAGAACTTTGCCGAAAGGCTGATTGCTTTTGCTGCGGTGGAAGGAATTTTCTTTTCGGGTAGCTTTTGTTCCATTTTCTGGTTGAAAAAACGTGGTCTGATGCCAGGTTTGACTTTTTCCAACGAACTGATAAGCCGTGACGAAGGACTGCATTGCGACTTCGCTTGTCTGTTATATGTCAATCATTTGATAGGCAAACTGCCGGAGGAAACCGTACAGAAAATAATAATAGATGCGGTTGATATTGAAAAAGAATTTGTAACAGATGCTTTACCGGTAAGGCTTATCGGGATGAATGCCGAACTGATGTGCCAGTATATCGAATTTGTAGCCGATAGGTTGCTTGTAGCATTAGATTGTAAAAAGGTTTGGAATGCTACAAATCCTTTCGATTTTATGGAGCTGATTTCCTTACAAGGCAAGACCAACTTCTTTGAACGCCGTGTAGGCGAATATCAAAAGTCGGGCGTAGCACAGGGAGCAAAAGAGAACAACACCTTTTCGATGGATGAGGATTTTTAACAGAATAAATAGAAATGAAATTAGCGGTTTACGGATATGGAAATAATGTGCTGAAAATGACGGCAGACAAGGTAGATACAGGCTTTCAGGGACTGGATACGCTTATCGCTGATATGTGGGAAACAATGGAACAAGCCCAAGGATGTGGATTAGCAGCTCCTCAAATCGGAAAATCACTACAACTCTTCGTAGCCGATAGTAAGATTTTGTACGATAATATGGACGAAACAGAACGAAAGGCAATTTTCACACAAGGTGATACCGGGATACGGGAGGTTTTTCTCAATACGGAAATCATAAGCCTTTCCGATAACAAATGGGAAGAAACCGAAGGCTGTTTGAGCCTGCCGTTTCTTTCAGGAAAAGTAGTCCGCTCGTGGTCGGTGGAAGTTCAATATCAAAATCAGGATTTTGAAACCATCAGAAAAACTTTCAGTGGAATGACAGCCCGTGTAATCCTGCACGAATACGACCATACGCAGGGCATTTTATACATAGACCGGGTAAAGCCATTGAGTAAAAAACTGATGGAAGGAAAACTGAAACAAGTGTTGAAAGGAAAAGTAGCAACACCCTATAAAATGAAATTTAAAGACTAAAATAATTTAACGCAACTCAATGTTTGTAATAAAAAGAAACGGAAAACAGGAAGCGGTACATTTCGATAAAATTACAGCAAGGCTTCATAAATTAGTGTATGGACTTGCAGTCAACGAAAAGGATGTCATAGAAATTGCCAAGAAAGTAATCCAAGGTATCTACGACAATGTAACCACGACCGAACTGGATAATCTTGCCGCTGAAACCGCTGCGGCTTATACTACAGTGCATCCTGATTTTGCTGTGCTTGCCGCACGAATTGCGGTCAGCAACCTGCATAAAAATACCTTAAAGTCGTTTTCCAAAACGGCTAAAATACTGTACGATTATATCGACCCGGTAACCAACACACACGCACCCCTGCTATCCAAAGAAACTTACGATATTATCCGTAAAAATGCCGATGAAATAGACAGCAGAATTATCTATGACCGTGATTATAATTTTGACTATTTCGGGTTTAAAACGCTGGAACGCTCATACCTGATACGGACCAACGGCAAAGTAACTGAACGACCACAACATTTATTTATGCGTGTGGCAATCGGTATCCATAAAGAAGACATTGAGGCAGCAATCGAAACCTACAACCTGATGAGCGAAAAATGGTTTGTTCACGCTACGCCCACATTATTCAATGCAGGAACTCCTAAACCACAGATGTCATCCTGCTTTCTGTTGAGTATGGTCGAAGACAGCATCAGCGGTATTTTCGACACACTGAAACGCTGTGCATTGATTTCCCAATCTGCCGGCGGTATCGGTATCAGCATTCACAATGTACGGGCAACGGGCAGTTACATCAAAGGTACAGGAGGTATTTCCAATGGCATTATTCCGATGCTTCGGGTGTACAATGACACGGCACGCTATGTTGACCAGGGCGGCGGTAAACGCAAAGGAGCGATTGCGGTTTATCTCGAACCATGGCACGCCGATATTTTTGATTTCTTAGACATCCGCAAAAATCACGGGAAGGAAGAAATGCGGGCAAGAGATTTGTTTCCGGCACTTTGGATACCCGACTTGTTTATGCAACGGGTAGAAGAAAATAGCGATTGGTCATTATTTGACCCGAACGAAGCACCGGGATTGTGTGATACATACGGTCAAGCGTTTGCTACAATGTATAAACAATATGAACAGGATGGAAAATTCCGTAAACAGGTTAAAGCCCGTGAATTGTGGAATGCCATTCTGGAAGCACAAATAGAAACAGGAACACCGTATATGTGTTACAAAGATGCGGTCAATGAAAAATCCAACCAGAAAAATATAGGTGTTATCCGTAGTTCCAACCTTTGTACGGAAATAATGGAATTTACCAATGCAGATGAAGTGGCAGTATGCAATCTGGCTTCGCTGGCATTGCCCCGTTATGTTTCCGAAAACGGTTTTGACTTTCAGAAGCTGTATGAGGTAACCAAAATCGTAACCCGAAACTTGAATAAGGTTATAGACGGCAATTATTATCCCGTACCCGAAACCGAAAATTCCAATTTCAAACATCGTCCGATAGGTTTGGGCGTACAAGGTTTGGCAGATGTGTTTATCCTGTTGCGATTGCCATTTGAAAGTGAAGAAGCAAAGCAATTGAATATTGACATTTTTGAAACCATCTACTTTGCCGCAATGGAAGCCTCTATGGAGCTGGCAAAGGAACAAGGTGCTTACGAGAGCTTTAAAGGTTCGCCTTTATCCGAAGGTAAATTTCAGTTTGATTTATGGGATGTGGAGCCGTCCGAACGATGGGATTGGAAAGGCTTACGCAAAGACGTAATGGAATTTGGAGTACGCAATTCGCTGTTGCTTGCACCGATGCCTACGGCTTCTACCTCGCAGATATTGGGAAACAACGAATGTTTTGAACCTTATACCAGCAATGTGTACAATCGTCGGGTTCTTTCAGGAGAATTTGTGGTGGTCAACAAGCATCTATTGAAAGACCTTATCGAATTGAATTTGTGGGATGCCAAGATGAAAAACAGGCTGATTACCGAAAACGGCTCCGTTCAAAATATGGAAGAAATTCCAACGGACTTAAAAGAATTGTACAAAACCGTGTGGGAAATCAAACAGAAAACCATTATTGATATGGCAGCCGACAGAGGTGCTTTTATCTGCCAGTCCCAATCGCTCAACCTGTTTATGGCAGAACCGAATATGGCAAAGTTGACTTCGATGCACTTTCATTCTTGGAAAAGCGGACTAAAAACAGGGATGTATTACCTGCGCACCAAAGCGGCGGCAGATGCTATAAAATTTACGGTAGAAACGGTACAATCAGCAGAAGACAAACAGGCAGCTATTTCCTGCTCACTGGATAATCCAGAAGAGTGTATTGCCTGTGGGAGTTAAACAATTAATAATCAAAAGCAATGTCAATATCAGCAGAAACAGATTTAATCGGAATGCAGGCAGTAAGCAAAGCGGTTGCCCTTACATTAAGGGCAATGCAGAGTTATGCCCAACCCGGTATGTCCACAAAAGAACTGGATGATTTCGGAGCGAAGATGCTTTACAGTTTTGGAGCAAAATCAGCCCCTTATTCCACATATAAATTTCCGGGTTGTACCTGTATCTGTGTCAATCAGGAGGTTGCACACGGCATCCCTTCAGCCGCAAAAATATTGAAAGAAGGTGATTTGATAAACGTAGATGTGTCTGCCGAACTTAACGGTTTTTGGGCTGATAATGGCGGTTCGTTTGTATTGGGAAACGATGTTCATAACCATGCTGTTTTGGTTGATGCATCCAAGCAAATCCTAAAGAAAGCAATAAGCAACATCAAAGCCGGTGTACGAATAAAAGATGTGGGGTATATTATTGAAACGGAAGCTAAAAGAAGAGGCTACAAAGTGATACACAATCTAACGGGACACGGCATCGGAAACAGGCTGCACGAAGAGCCGTCCATACCCAATTTCAGGGACAAAATGAATTTTAGCCGATTTAGGAAAAATACAGTTGTTGCCGTGGAAACATTTATAGCCACGCATTCTACAATGGCTGTATTGAGCAATCCGAAATCGGATGAATGGACACTTGTAGGAAATAAAGGCGGCTATGTAGCCCAGCACGAACATACCATTATCATTACTGACGGCACTCCTGTTATTTTAACAGAAGCCAACGGCATTTGGAATTAACAATAAAAATGACACAACCTATTCTCATAAAAGATACAAACATAGTCAATGAAGGCATCATTACGAATGCAGATGTACTCGTTGAAAATGGATATGTACAAAAAATAGGTGCTGCGCTTAATCAATCAGGTACTAAAGTGATTAACGGAACCGGTAAATTTTTATTTCCGGGTATCATTGATGGGCAGGTACATTTTCGTGACCCCGGATTAACATACAAGGCAGATTTATATACCGAAAGTAAAGCAGCCATTGCAGGAGGAGTTACCTCATTTATTGATATGCCGAACACGAAACCTAATGTACTCACGCTGGAACTGTGGAAAGAAAAATACCGTATGGCGGCACAAAAGTCTTTGGCAAACTTTGGTTTCTTTATGGGGGTAAATGCCGATAATATTGATGAAATTCTTCAGATGGATACCTCGCAGTTCCTGGCTGTATCAGACGACGGCTTGTATTTTACAAAGAAAGGAAACCTGCTTGCAGATAATCCGCAGGTAATGGAAAAACTGTTCGCCCATTGCGACTGTATCATTGCCGTACACGCAGAAAAGGAAACTATCATTACAGCTAACGAAGGTATTTACAAACAGCAATACGGAGAATATATTCCCTTTCGTCTTCATCCCCTGATACGGAGCGAAACTGCCTGCATAGAAGCTACAAAGGATTTTATCGCATTGGCGGAAAAATATAAGTCACGCCTGCATATCCTGCATTTGACCACCTCGGCAGAAGCACGTCTGTTCAGAAATAACATCCCTCTCAAAGATAAGAAAATCACGACCGAAGTTTGCGTACAGCATCTTTGGTTTTCGGAAAAAGACTACGACCGCTTGGGAGCACTGATAAAATGGAACCCAGCAATCAAGTCAGAAGCAGATAGAAAAGGGTTGTTGAAGGCACTTACAGATAATCATATTGACCTGGTTACTACTGACCATGCACCGCACAGCATTGAAGAAAAAAGCGGTAGTTATTTTACCGCCCTTTCAGGTGCGCCTATGGTGCAGCATTCGCTGAATATTATGCTTGAGTTCTATAAGCAGGGCATTATTTCGCTTGAAAAAATAGTAGAAAAGATGTGTCACAACCCTGCTATACTTTATCAAATCGAGAACAGGGGATTTATAAGGGAGGGTTATTATGCTGATTTGGTATTAGTGGATATGAACAGGGAATGGATGGTTTCAAAAGACAATATTCTGTATAAATGTGGCTGGTCGCCGTTGGAAGGTTCGGTTTTTCAAACCAAGGTAAGCCACACATTTGTCAATGGAAATCTTGTTTATGAAGAAGGGCATTTTAATGAAGACCTAAAAGGAAAAGCTTTAGTAAAACTTAATACATAACATTATGACAAAAATATTTCTCGTCCGGCACGGACAATCACAATGGAACCTTGAAAACCGCTTTACAGGTTGGAAAGATGTGGACATCACCGAATTGGGTAAACAGGAAGCTCAAAGGGCAGGTCAAAGTCTGAAAGACGAAAAAATAGACGTTTCCTTTACATCAAAATTGGTCAGGGCACAGCATACGCTGAACATCATACTGGATGAATGCGGAAATACGGATATGCCGGTGATTATGAATGAAGCATTAAACGAACGCTCCTATGGCGACCTCGAAGGGCTTAACAAAGCTGAAACCGCTCAAAAATTCGGAGCCGAACAGGTACATATCTGGCGGCGTTCATTCGACATAGCACCTCCAGGCGGGGAAAGTTTGAAACACACCTACGACCGTGTGATACCATATTTTGAAAGTAATATCAAACCTCAGTTGGAACAACACAAAAATGTACTCATCGTCGCACACGGAAATAGTTTGAGAGCATTGATTATGTACCTGGAACATCTTTCTCCCGAAGAAATACTGAAAAGGGAAATCGCCACAGGAGAGCCTTTGACGTATGTTTTTGATGAACAGATGAATGCTGTTAAGCTGGGAAGTATCACCCACACAAGTAGTATAGCCACAACTTAAATCAGGTTATGTATCTAAACAAATTCGACAATTCAGAAGCTGAACCGTTTAATGATTAATAATATCAAAAAAAGGACAAATGAATTATCCGATAAGCCTGATTGCCGATAAACTTCAGATTGATGGATTTTCGGCGAAGCAATCCCAAGAGGAACAGTTTGAAGCATTGGTATTCTACTTAAACCATCTGATACAATCGGACTTCAACAGGTTGCTGAGCATCCTGTACCGCATAGATGTTTCTGAAGATAAAGTAAAAAGTGCATTGGCACTGGATGCGGGAAAGCAGTCTTCAGGGCATACAATAGCCCGTCTGCTGATTGAACGGGAAACGGAAAAAATAAAACTTAGAGCAAAATACAGCAAGAAATGAACCTTATTGATACGAAAGGAAAAGTAATCGCCGTGGACTTTGACGGTACTATTGTAGAGCATAAATATCCCGAAATCGGAAACGAAATGCTGTTTGCTTTTACCACATTAAAAGCACTTCAATCCAAAGGACACCGGCTCATTTTGTGGACATACAGAAAAGAAAAAGAGCTGGAAGAAGCGGTTGAGTTTTGCAGGCAGAACGGAATGGTATTCTATGCTGTTAATGAAAATTATCCGGGAGAAACTGCCGAGGGTGATTTCAGCAGAAAAATCAATGCCGATATTTTTATTGACGACCGCAATGTAGGCGGATTTTTAGGATGGGATATTATTTGGCAAACCCTTCATCCCGAAGGAAGTGAATATGCACACCAATTAAAAAATAAAGAAGCTCATATCAATTACAAAAAGAAAAAAAAGAGCTGGCTTGGATTTGGAGGATAGAATAAGATATAAATTTAAACCAGCATTCACCTGGTTAGGTTTGTGTTCAAGTCAATTTTCAGATACGCTGTATCATTTAAGCCTAATTTAATACCTGTCTTATCTTGTCAAATAGTACAGGAACATCCAGCGTAATGATTTTTTCTGCGATATGTTCGCTGTCATCTATATTCATATCCAGATGTGTAATAAGAAACTGTTGTGTTAACGTCAATTGCTCCAAAATCAGCGATGCAATCCTGATACCTTCCGTTGTCATTTCACAACCGTGATATTTGCTGTACAAGACCAATTCTCTGCAAGACAATCTTTTCAGCATATCTGTGACAGAAGAGGCTTTAACTTGAAGTAATTTAGCTATTTGAGTAGTAGAAATATGCTTTCCCTCAGCTATTGAGGTTTGATAAATCTTTAACAGGTACATTTTTTCAGCATATGTCAGGTCGTTTATTTCTTCCATATTTCACTGTATTGGATTAAAATGCTTCGGGTCAAAATGCAAATATTAAGTATCTAAATATTTCAATAATCCGCATTAATCCCTATCACAATAATCAGTTTTTATAAAAGCAAATATAGAATACTATTACTTAAAAGTTACACAAGTCTAACTTTTTAATTATATTTGCCTAAACATTTATTTTGAATATTCAATGAATGACTTAGAAAAAACGTATTTCAGATGAAGATGAAAAATCACTTACATTGTCTTTATGTCTTAACCGTTGCGTTCCTATTGTTTTCCTGTAGGGAGAACAAGAAATCGGTCACAGGCGAAAAACCCTATATCGTTACCACAACGGGAATGATAGCCGATATAGTAGAAAACATAGCCGGAGATTCGGCAAAGGTAGAAGCCATTATGCAACCCGGAGTGGACCCGCATTTGTACAAAGCAAGCCAGGGCGACCTCAAAAAAATAATGGATGCCGATTATATCTTTTACAACGGTCTGCACCTTGAAGGTAAAATGGGCGAAATACTGGAGAAACAGACCCACGTAAAGCCTGTGATTGCTTTGGGTGACTCCATCAGCCGGGGAAAAATAATCAGTGTATCCGACAATACGTATGACCCGCATATCTGGTTTGACGTACAGCTTTGGAAAGAAGCTGCGGAAATAACATTGAAAAGCCTTATCCGGCTCAATCCTGAAAACACGGTGTATTATCAGCAAAATGCCGATAAATACCTGAAAGAACTGGACAGCCTCGACCATTGGGTGAAAGCCGAAATTTCTACCATTCCCGAAAACAGAAGGGTACTGATTACCGCACACGATGCGTTCAGCTATTTTGGAAAGGCTTATGGAATTGAGGTAAGGGGATTGCAAGGTATATCCACGATGTCGGAAATCGGTTTGCGGGATGTTACCGATTTGGTCAATTTTATTATCAAAAATGATATTCCCGCAGTATTTGTCGAAAGTTCCGTATCAGACAAATCGCTCAAGGCTGTGGTGGAAGGCGTGAATAACAAAGGAAAAAAACTGTCCATCGGAGGTAATCTTTTTTCGGATGCAATGGGCGAAAAAGGAACTTCCGAAGGCACATACACCGGAATGGTAAAACACAATGTGAATACCATCGTAACCGCATTAAAACAGTAAACAAATGATTATTCAATCTGAAAATCCGGTATTGGAAGTACACGACCTCACGGTAAGCTATTCAAGCAAACCGGCTCTTTGGGGTGTTGATTTCAGTTTACCCGAAGGAAGCATTACCGGTATTATTGGTCCGAACGGTTCCGGTAAATCCACTTTGCTCAAATCCATAATGGGCTTGATTCCTCTATCAAGCGGCTATGTAAAAATATTCGGAAAAGACTTAGACCAGGTGCGCAGCCGGGTGAGCTATGTTCCCCAACGGGAATCGGTGGACTGGGATTTTCCGGTATCAGCACTTGATGTGGTATTGATGGGAAGATATGCCAAAATTGGAATGCTTCGCAGCATACGCAGTTCGGACAGGAAAATCGCAATGGAATGTCTTGAAAAAGTGGGAATGACTGATTTTGCCAAACGGCAGATTTCCCAGCTTTCGGGCGGACAGCAGCAACGTGTCTTTATAGCAAGGGCATTGGCACAGGAAGCCGATTTTTACCTGATGGATGAACCGTTTGCCGGTGTGGATGCAGCAACAGAAGAAGCCATTATCACTTTATTACGTGAAATGGTCAATGCCAAAAAGAACGTCATCGTTGTACATCACGATTTGGATACCATTACCGAATATTTTGATTGGCTCGTAATGCTCAATATGCGACTTGTAGCTTCGGGTCCGATGAAGCAGGTTTACATTCCCGAATTGCTCAAAAAAACCTACGGCACACGCTTATCTGTATTGGCAGAAGCAGGAGATTTACTGGCAAAAGATAAATTTTCCGAAAAAAAATAATCAACAGATACAATGGATAATTTCGTTAACTTTTTTTCATTCAATGACCCCAACGTCAGGTACGTGGTACTCGGGAGCATCCTGCTTTCGGTAAGTGCAGCCATTGTGGGTTCATTCATTGTGCTGAAAAAAAAATCTCTTGTGGGAGATGCCGTTTCGCATTCGGTATTGCCGGGTATCTGTGCTGCTTTTCTTTTTGCAGGTACTAAGAATACTTCACTGATGCTTGTCGGAGCGTTTATTTCAGGGTGGCTTTCGCTCGTTACGATAGACTATATAACCGCAAAATCAAAGATAAAGAAAGACGCTGCCATCGGGCTGGTGCTTTCGGTGTTTTTCGCATTGGGCATTGTGCTGATGACTTACATTCAGCAATCAGGTAATGCGGCACAAAGCGGTATGGACCGTTTTATATTCGGGAAGGCGGCAACACTTATAGGCAGCGACCTGATAACCTTTTCTGTTATTGCCGTGGTACTGATTGCGGTTACACTTGCTTTTTTCAAAGAATTTACGATTATAGCCTTTGACGAGCATTATGCCGAAGTATTGGGATTGCCTGTTCGGAAATTGGATTTGTTATTGACCAGTCTTACCGTATTGGCGGTAGTATCGGGTATTACCGCAGTAGGCGTTGTACTGATGGCTGCGATGCTTATTACACCTGCCGCTGCCGCAAGATATTGGACACACAATATCAGGCGGATGGTCTTGTTTGCCGCTATATTCGGTGCCGTTTCGGGACTGGCAGGAGCTTACATTTCATACATCGCTCCGGCGATGCCGACAGGTCCGTGGATGGTGGTGGTTTCGTCATTGATTGCTTTTTTCTCGTTCTTTTTTGCCCCGTTGGGTGTTGTCCCAAAAACGTTGAAACGCAACAAGAACAGCCGTACTATGATGGATGAAAATATCCTGAAGCTGTTTTACCAAATAAGCGAAAAGGGCGACAATTTCAAAATGAAAAGAACGGTGGAGGAATTGCTGGCTTTCAAAAAAATGCAACCGACCCAATTAAAATCAGGAATGAAAAGATTGAACCGGCAAGGTCTTTTGGATTACAGTAACCAACAGGCACAACTGACCGAAACAGGGCTTGTAAAAGCTAAAAAAATCGTTCGGTTACACCGTTTGTGGGAATTGTACCTGACAAACTTTATGGAAATAGCTCCCGACCACGTACACGACAATGCCGAAGAAATGGAGCATTACATCACGCCCGAGCTGGAAAAACAATTGGAAAAATATTTAGATAATCCTGAAACAGACCCGCATGGGACTGTGATACCGAAGTAATACAAAACAGATAAAATGATAGCATTGTGGATTATATTGACCGGAGCATTGGTGGCGATTTCCTGCGGATTGCTGGGCAGTTTTCTCGTACTCCGCAAAATGAGTATGGTAGGCGATGCCATCAGCCATGCCGTGCTTCCGGGCATCGTCATCGCCTTTTTATGGAGCGGCAGCCGTGATACGCTTCCTATGCTTCTTGGCGCAGGAGCCACGGGATTATTGGCGACATTCTTTATTGAATATCTGCACCGTAAAGCCCGCTTACAAACCGATGCTGCTATCGGGATTGTCTTTACCTTTATGTTTGCCGTGGGCATTATCCTTATCAGCACCTTTGCCGGAAAAATTGACCTTGACCAGGATTGTGTACTATACGGTGAACTCGCTTATGTACCTATCAATCTCTGGATACTACCTGACGGCACAAGCATCGGTCCAAAACCGGTGTATATACTTTCGGTAGTGCTGCTCTTGGTGGTACTGTTTATTTATTTCGGCTACAAAGAACTGAAGCTAACCTCATTCGACCCGTCTTTTGCTGGGAGTATCGGCATTTCTACCGCATTGTGGCATTACCTGCTGATGGCAGCAGTGTCTTTTACCACCGTAAGTGCTTTTGAATCTGTCGGAGCGATACTGGTTATTACCTTTCTTATTGGTCCGCCCGCAGCGGCTTATTTGCTTACAGAAGATTTAAAGAAAATGCTGTTCATTACCGTTGGCATCGGTATTCTGGTTTCTTTTACCGGATATTGGCTGGCTTACTGGCTCAATGCGTCTATTGCCGGATGTATGGCGTTAATGACGGGAGTTGTATTTGCCCTTGTTTTCGTGTACACACAGTTTGTACTGAAAAACAAAAGATTGAAGTTGGCAGCAAGGAATACTTTGCTTTCGCAAAAAATAGAGTAAACAGATTTTAAAAAATTATAAATAATGAAGAAGACATTTAGGATAATCGGGACTAACGTTATTGCATTAATACTTCTTTCAGGGTGCAATAGCAAAGGGCAAAAAGAACACAATCAGACAAACGAAGGCAATTTATCGGTTACTCCGGTAGAGCATTCCAGGGCTTTTCCCGGTGCAACGCTGAAAATACAGGACATTCAGGTAAAAGAAACGACTTCATCGGATTCGGTGACTTTCAAAGTAAATTACGGCATTGAGAATTTTACGCTTACGGAACACACCGAGGACCACAATGCCCGTCATCTTGCCAATTCGCACGACGGACAGCATATCCATTTCATTATGGATAATTCGCCCTATACGGCATTGTACAAACCTGAAAATGAAATAAAACTCAAAAAAGGAACAGAACATTATTTACTGTCTTTTCTTTCCCGTTCGTACCACGAATCCATAAAAGAACCGAAAGCATTTGTACTGAACCGTTTCCAAGTAACAGATGATGGTAAATATCAGGAATTGGAAACATCCAAAACACCAATGCTGTTTTACAGCAGACCAAAAGGAGAATATGCAGGAAAAGATACCGAAGCTGTTTTGTTAGATTTTTATGTGGTAAATGCCAATCTTTCTGAACAGGGACACAAAGTAAATGCTGTAATCAATGGTGATACGTTTGTGCTGAACAAATGGCAGCCCTATCAGATAAAAGGTCTTCCACTCGGTGAAAATACCATCAGACTGACTTTAATTGATGCTTCGGGTAAGCAGGTGACAGGAGAAAATACATCTGTTGAGCGAACAATTGTTTTGAAGGAATAGGAATTGATTAAATAGTAGTGAATAGTTGAACCTTTCTATGATACGGTTCAACTATTTTTTTTTCGCTTCTTACTGACAAGCAATTTATCACAAACTTTACTGCTCAGCATTTCATTTTCCTTATTGGCATAGCTAATAGCCATACTGCCGTCAAACGGTTCAATTTGTTTTATTTTAAGTTCAAGCCCTAAAGAAAGTTCACGACTGGTGAGGAACTTCAGCAAATCTTCAGAAGATAACTGTACAGCCATAAAAGTAACACTTTCACCTACTTTACAGTCACTTAATTTTAGGTAATTGTCTGATGCTATATTTCCATCAGCATCCGGGATAGGAGAACCGTGTGGGTCCACTTTAGGAAAGCCCAATAATTCATCCATTTTGTCAAAAAATTCTTGAGCCTGAATATGTTCGATTTGTTCGGCTATATGATGAACTTCCTCCCATCCAAACCCCATTTTCTCTACCAGGTACATCTCTGTCAATCGATGTTTACGGATAATAAGAGCAGCCTGCTTTTTGCCCTCATCCGTTAGTTTCAGTGGCTTATAGCTTTCGTAAACCACGAGTTCCTTTTCGGCGAGCCGTTTCATCATACTGTTTACAGTAGGCATTTTTATGTCTAACTGTTTACTGATGTCATTGACACTGGCTTCTCCTTTCAAGCTGGTCAGATTGTATAGAACCTTCAGGTAATTTTCTTCCGTTTGTGATATCATTCAGCAAATTTATCAAATATTAGCTCTGCCTAACAACAAAGTTAGAAATTATTTTGTTAGTATCATCTAACTTATTACTTTTGCTAAAGTAAATTTAAATATTAGACTAATGAAAAAAACCTACATTGTTTTGCTTGGGATTATTACGCTCATTGCCTGTATTCAATCATGTGATAAGTTTGAACCTGATGAACCTGCTGAAGACGCATTGTTAGATGGTCCTATAGACGGATTAAGTTACGAGGAAACACAGCGATTTTTGGATGGTGATGTAACTTTTAATGATGAAGTATTTACCGTTGAAAAGGGTCTGGGACCTTTGTTCGTTGCCAATAGTTGTGTAAGTTGTCATGCTGGTGATGGTAAGGGACATCCTTTCAGTACACTTACACGATTTGGACAGGTCGATGAAACGGGAAATATGTTTCTTCATTTAGGAGGACCGCAGTTGCAAAACAGGGCTATCCCCGGCTATCAACCTGAAACAATACCTTTTGGAGCGACATTTTCAAAATTTACTCCTCCTGCCGTTACAGGTTTAGGATTATTGGAATTTGTTCCCGACAACGTTTTATTGGCAATGGCAGACCCGAACGATGCAGATGGTGACGGGATTTCGGGAAGGGTCAACTGGATTGATATTCCTTCTTATACAACGCCCCGCAGCGGTGGTGTTACCCAGGGAGGGAAATACATTGGTCGTTTCGGCAAGAAGGCAAGCGTGTATGACTTGCTTCATCAAACAGTGGATGCTTTGACACAGGATATGGGCATTACCTCCGTGTATAATCCTGTTGATGTATATTCGGGAGAGGAAATTGACCCGGAAATAGCGACCCAAAAAGTTAATAACCTCGCCTTTTATCTTAAGACACTGAAAGCTGCAATGCCACGAAATCAAAACGACCCCGAAGTCGTATATGGCAAAACATTATTTAACTCTGTTAGCTGTACCAGCTGCCACAAATCTCAGTTAACTACCGGAAATGCACCTATACCAGCTTTGGCATTTAAAGATTTTTATCCTTATACAGACCTTTTACTCCATGATATGGGACCAGACCTCGATGACGGTTACACCGAAGGGTCTGCTAAAACGTATGAATGGCGTACACCACCGCTTTGGGGTTTAGGTCTTTCTCCTGATTCTCAGGGTGGAAAGTTTTATCTGATGCACGATGGAAGAGCAAAAAGCATTGAAGCAGCAATTGAATTGCATGGCGGAGAAGCTTCACAATCGAGACAGAAATATAGAAATCTAAATCAAAGCGATAAAGCTGCTATCATAAAGTTTCTTAAGTCTTTATAAAATGAACCGGAAAAAATTTATTAAACAATGTGGGTTTGCCTGCATCAGCAGCAGTATTGCTATGCTGTTGTTAGAAAGTTGTGCGTCGGCTAAAACGGTTACCGGTAATATAATAGATACTGATATGGTAGTACCCTTGGATAGTTTCTTAACCGGCAACAACAAAACAGACTTTAAGAAATATATTGTTGTGGAACACCCACAGTTAAAGTATCCAATTTGTGTGTTCCGGTTTAGTGAAAACGATTATTCAGCCCTTCTCATGCAATGCACCCATCAGGGAGCGGAGCTGCAAGTATTTGGCGACCGGTTACAATGTCCTGCACATGGAAGCGAATTTGACAATAAAGGGAATGTTCAAAATGGTCCGGCTGATACCCACCTTCGCTCATTTCCCACTATAATTACTAACAATCAACTTAAAATATCTCTTAAAAATGCATAATAAACATTTACTTTTTTCATTATTAGCAGGCATGACCTGCTTCTGTACTTCTGTAAATGCACAGATTGATTCCACACTTTTCAACCGTATAGCTCCTCCACAGGATTCGCTAAAAAACAGTATGAATATGGATGCTATCTATAACCGGCCATTATTGTCTATGGGAAAATTGCCTGTTGCAGTAGGTGGATATATGGAAGCCAACTGGCAGCATTTGGGAGAAGATGGCGTTAGCGAAGGGCATCAGTTCCAGTTCAGAAGATTAAGCATTTTTTTGGCTTCTACTATTAGTAAAAGAATTAAATTCATGTCGGAGGTAGAATTTGAACCTGCAGAAGGAGAAATAGCCGTTGAGTTTGCAGCCTTAGATGTTGAATTTAGTCCATTGTTAAATTTAAGAGGCGGTATGATTGTGAACCCGATTGGTTCTTTCAACCAAAATCATGACGGCCCCAAATGGGAATTTACCGACCGCCCCATATCGGCAACGCAATTGCTTCCGGCGACCTGGAGTAATGCCGGGTTTGGTCTATATGGAAAAAAATATAGTGGCAACTGGATGTTTGGTTACGAAGCCTACTTGTCCAGTGGATTTGACGGAACTATAATCAATAATGAGCAGAATAAAACTTATCTGCCGGCAGCAAAAGATAATGCAGAACGTTTTGAGGAATCTACCAGTGGAGAGCCTCTTTATACGGGCAAAATAGCAGTCAGAAATAACAAGATTGGAGAAATCGGTTTATCTTATATGGGAGGTGCTTACAACAGCTACAATGATGATGGTTCGGATATTGACGACAGAAGGACATTAAGTGTATTTGCCGTTGACTTCAATACAACACTTCCTACACTTAATACATTTATTACAGGTGAATGGGCATGGATAAATGTTGATGTTCCCGAAACCTACACACAGCAATATGGCAATAAACAATATGGAGGTTTTGTGGATATTGTACAACCTGTTTTAAAAAGAAAAATACTGGGATGGGATAATGCCACACTAAACCTTGCTTGCCGGTTGGAATATGTCGACTGGAATGTTGGAAAATTTAGAGAAACAGGAGAAAAAATGGGTGATGAAACTTGGAGCGTTGTCGGCGGCGTAAGTTTTCGACCAAATGCTCAAACTGTGATGAGACTTAATTACAGACATCAACGGACAAAAGACCTTTTAAATAATCCACCTGCATTATTGGGAGGCTTTAGTTTTGGTATTTCTACATATTTTTAAACAATTGAATAGCATTTTATAAATACCTCAAGGATATAGTTACGGAGGAGAAAAAATTGCTTTTCCAACCTGGGTTTTTCTTAACTCTAAATATCAGGTATTGTTCAGATACAGCGGAGTATTAAAGCCTCTGGAAGTAAAAGAATTACTAAAAGCCATTGAACAATCTCAATAAAGCTTCTTTGATGGATTGCTTTATTTTTCTGTTATATGAAAATATATGGATATAGCCTATAATAAAATATCACAAAAACTTGAAAGAGAAATTAGAGAATTGGAGATTGAATACGATTGTTCGATACAACGGATAGAAGACGTAATTCAACTTATTATCCAAACCTTGTCAGATTTAAAGAAGTTTGTTTTAAAACAAGGGTTTAAAAATGCTGATGAGGAAATCTATTTTTTCAAACATCAGAAACCTGTCATTGTTGCAAAGCTCATTTACTACAATGCCGTCTATAAAATCGAAACAAAAAAACCTAATGGAGCAAAGGCTATTAAAAAATACCTCAATGAAGAATTGAGAAAGCTAAAAAGGTATTTTGACAACAATCTTGAATTTTATAAGTACTACCGTACAAACAACACCTTTATTGATGATAAGCTGTTTATTCGGGGCAAATACGATATAAAATTGAGCCTGGATACCATTTATTTTGAAACCGACCATAGATTTTCAACTTCCCACGATTATAAAGCGGCAAAGATTATCGCCAACGACCAGATACAAATTTATATTGAAGACCAACTGAATAATAACAATCAGAAGAAGCCATCTAACAATTTTGCTTTAAATTGGGCGGAAAGCAAAACAGCATTAACCGAATTGATTTACGCCCTGCATTCGCAGGGTGCATTTGGCAATGCAGATATAATAGCCATCGCCAAAACATTTGAAAGTACGTTCAATATCAGTTTAGGCGATTTCTATCATACGTTTATGGAACTTAAAGCAAGGAAAATAAACCCCACAAAATTCCTTGACAGCCTGCGTGATGCCCTAATCAGGAAAATGGATGAAGAGGACGAAATGTAGGAACATTTTTATAATGTCCCACGAGACAAATGAATACCTTTTGTCCGTACAATATTCTCCGAATTGTTTGGCGTTTCTTTCTGCTTTTCTACCTGCTCCGCAGGCTCTCTTTTAGTTTCCGGCGTAATGGATAACTGTATCTTTCGCTCAACAGCAGCAAGTTCCGTTTTAAGTTCGCTCAATCTGCCTTCTTTAGACCACGTACCGTTTACCACTTCTTGAAGAATGGGCAGGTCTTTTTGTATCTCCGCAATTTTCTTTTGTTCCTGCTCGATATAGCCGGGCAATTTCTCCAGTGCGTTGAGGAAGTTCATAGCCGCCAGCTTTTCATCTTTGGCAATCAGACCGTTATTGTAGGTGTATTTGATATTGCCCTCGCCTTGTACCAAAAATCGGTTTACCCGTATATCCACGCCCTCCTTTTCGGACATTTCGGTTTTTACCAACAGCGTAAATCCGTACAAACTACCGATTTCTTCATACTGACCTCCGGTGCGGGCTTTGTCCGCAAGCTGGTTGAGCTTTGCACCGATTTGTTTAATATCCGCATTGGGCGGTAAACCGTCCAACTGTACAGGATTTGCAATTGTACCGTCCGAACGTTTTTGTATGCGTTGCTGTAAGTTTTCCCAATCGAGGTTCATTCGGTTGAAACGGGATTGCGTGCTATCCAACAATTCCGTATAATCTTGCACCTTGTATTTGGCACTGAACTTGGAACGGTTGAACGCTTGCTTTTCGCTTTCCAACCCGGCAATCTGTTTCTCCAATTTGGCTTTATCTAACAGGTCTGTATTTCCTGATAGGATAGCCACGTATTCCGAAAAGTTCATTCCCGATTTTTCATCCATACTGCCCTCGTCAATGGTACGTTTGCCGAGGTTATTGTTTTTTAATTGGTCTATAAAAAGTTGCTTATTGTACAACAGGTTGAACTTATAACTATCCAATGATTTTTCAACGGCATAGATGATTACATCTACTTTGTTGTTGGCAAAGAACTTGGCAATCTCATTGCCTTTGCGGATTGCCCGACCGTCCCTTTGGGCAAGGTCGCTCGGTCGCCACGGCGTATCTAAATGATGAATGGCAACGGCTCTTTTTTGTGCGTTTACGCCTGTTCCCAACATACTTGTAGAACCGAACAGCACACGGATTTTACCCTCGTTCATTCCTTTGATAAGTTCCTTACGTTGCTTATCATTTTTGCCCTCCTGTATAAAACGGATTTCGTTTGCGGGTATGCCGTGGTCTTCCACGAGCTTGCGTTTGATTTCGGAGTACACATTCCATTCGCCCGGCTTGTATGTTCCCAAATCGGAGAAAACGAATTGCGTTCCTTTCTGTGCGTTGTATTGGTTGTAATACTTGGCAATGTTTGCCGCACAATACGAAGCCTTATTATCGGGGTGGTCATCATACGCACCGCTTACCATCCGCATATCCAAAGACATTTTGCGGGCGTAGTCCGTTGCGATAAGCATCTTTGCTTTTTCTTCGCTTTGTGATAAAGGTTCTCTTCCTAATAAGGTAGCATTTCCTGTTTTGGCAAACTCCATTAGCTTTTTGATAAAATCTTCCTGGTCGGGAGTAGGCGGTATGTTATACAATACCTCGTTCTTGTTGGGGCGGTCAATGCCTATATCTTTTGCCGTTCGGTAATCCGTGATTTCCGAGTAGAATTGTGCCAGCTCCGGCACTTTGATAAAGTATCGGAAACGCTCTTTTGCTACAATGTTGTTAGCAACCGAAAATTCATAATCGGTCGTTTTCCTTGCATAAATAGCAGCCCACGCATCAAAAGAGTGAATGCCCTGTTTTTCCAATGCTCTTGGTCGCAGGTACTTAAAAAGTAGGTACAGTTCCGTTAGTGAGTTGCTTATGGTCGTTCCCGAAAGGAAAGTTGCTCCCATATCCGCATTGATGCGTTCCTGAATGGTACGGATAGCAAAGAGCAGGTTCAATGCCTTTTGGCTACCGTCCACATTGCCCAATCCGGCAACCCTTGTATGTCTTGTATTGAACATCAGGTTCTTGAATTGGTGGCTTTCATCAACGAACAAATGGTCAATGCCCATCATCTTAAAATCCACCACATCATCTTTACGATTTTCAATATCGTGTTGCAGGGTTTTGAGTTTGACTTCAAGGTTTTCTTTCCGCTTGATTACTCCGGCAAGCATACCTCTGGTAACTTCCTTTCCTTGCGATTGCAGTGCATCGAGGTTACGCTCCACGCTGTCCAATTCGATTTCGAGGATTTCCTTTTGTATATCAGGCGACTGCGGTATCATTCCGAATTGGTCGTGTGTCAGAATAACACAATCCCAATCGTTGTTTTTAATATCGCCGAATATCCGCAGGCGTTTTTGGGGCGTAAAATCTTCTTTGCCCGGAAACAGGATTTTAGCGTGTGGATAGGCAGTGCGGTAGGCTTCGGCAATTTCGTGAACATTGCTTTTCAGCCCGATAATCATCGGTTTGTGTGCCAATCCCAAACGTTTCATTTCCTGTGCTGCGGTACACATCACAAGGGTTTTTCCTGCACCTACTTCGTGGTCGCATATCGCACCGCCATTCAGCTTTATCATCCAAACGGTATCCTTTTGGCTTGAATACAGGTCTTCAATACCCAACGCCTTACGGTCTAAGCCCGGAAAGTCCTGATGGCTTCCGTCATAGTTCGGTCGGACGAAACAGTTAAACGTATCGTTGTATTGGTCGGTCAGCCTGCTTTTAAACTCATCGTTTTGGGCGTGAAGCCACTCGGTAAAGGCGGTACGGATTTCGTCAATCTTGGTATTCGCCATTTGTATGGCTTCCATATCCCGTACTTTGACCTCTTGGTCGCCAACCGTAATTTTTTTGGTAATGTCTGGCGTGGTATTGACAAGGGCGTGTTTGAACAGGGCAATCCCGTCAAACGTCCGGCTTTCTGCTTTGACAGCGTATTTTTCCCATATATGCAAATTCTTATGGTCGCACTTTACTGAAAAGTCATCAGAGCTTTCAGAGTAATGAACGAGTACATCCGTATCAAAAAGATGTGAAGCAAAACGGGCATAAATGCCAGTGGGTATCCAGCGTTCGCCGAGGTTAAAATCGAGTTCCTCAAACTCAATTCGTCTTGGTCGGGCTTCTTCCAGAACGGTAAGGCTTGTTGTGGCTTCGGCATCATCGGGATTGCGTTCGAGATACGCTTTGACCTCTTGGGCTTTCTCTACTACGTTCCCTGCAATCCAGCGTTCGGATATTTCATATTCCTTTTGCAGAGGATTGTAGTAAATACGACCGTGCAATGCTTCTTTCAAAGCATCGTCCGTCATACCGCTGATTTCGGACATATATTCCAAATCCACGCTTCCATATTTGTTCAGCGAAGCCGCTAACGCTTCTTCGGGATTGTCCGTTGCTATTGTTAAGATGGAAAAACTTACAGGACGGCTGAATATATCCGCTTTGTGTACCACGCCACCAACGACACGTTCCAAATAAGGGATTTCCTTACCAGAGCTATCCGTTTTGATGAGCTTGATATTATCGGCACTATTGAGATTTCCGTACCTTTTGACAAAGGCATCGTATAAGCGGTTAAGGTTTTCCCTTTCTCCCTTGTATTCGGTCTGAAACTTTGCCTCTTTATTGTAAAGCTCTTGGTAAACATCACGTACAGCAATGTACGCTTCGGCTCTTGCTTTCTGTAAGGTCGGTAATTGCAACGGGTGGAAAACTGCCGTACCGTCTGATGTATCTACATCTTGCAGATGACCGACCCAACCATTATCCACGACAAGGCAATCGTTACGGTAGTACGATTGCAGTTCGCCCGTATAAGGAGCAGGTTCGGGAATGGTATCGGGAACCGCTGGCTTAATCGCTTGGCCATTCCCATTGATACTTGAAAACAGGTCGCCGATAACTTCCTGTTTTTTACCATTGGTAGATGTATTTCCATTGGTAGCTCTATTAGTAACAGGGGGCGTATAAGGTTGCTGCATCGCACTACTGAACAGGTCAGGTTGGCGACCTATTGCACCTCTACTTTTGTTGGTGCTTTGCCTTTTAACTTGTGTCGTTCTTTTGGGTGGAGCCGCAACCATTACAGGCTCGTCCACATTTTCAAACAAGTCGAAAATGCTTAGCTGTTTTAATTCCTGTGTAGTGTCTTGATTACTTGCAGGAGTTGGTACAAGCTGTGGCTTTTGCTGAATGGTTACGGGTTCGACAATTGGAGGTGTTACCTTTGGAGTAGCGGGAATTTGTATTATAGGCTCATCGTTGCGTTCGCCTTTGTATAAACCTAAATTCAGGAGCTTGCCAAAATCATCCGTAAGCATTTGTTTGAGGTCTTGGGCAATTCCGGCAACGCCGCCTTTATGAGTATAGATGAGTGCAGGTTGTCCGTAAGGGTCAGTATCTAATTTGCGGTCTGTATGTACAATCCTTGTGCTGTCCTGAAAAAGTGCATTGCCTGGCGTATTGTACTCCGTTGGCTTGCTTTGACAAAACAGTTCTTCGGTTTCGGTCAGACTTTGTTTTGCCGTGTTCTTTTGCAGAATAATCAGGTCGCTTCCGACCTCAGTTCCTGTATATTCCCTAAACAGGTTATTGGGCAATCTAACTACTGAAACCAAATTGTTATCCTGCATCAACGCCCTACGTATCGGTTCGTTCTTCGGGCTATTCAGAATACCCTGCGAAGTAATGTAAGCCAGCAAACCGCCCTCACGGAGCATATCAGCACCTTTCAGAAAGAAGTAATTGTGTATGCTTCGGGCTGCCTGTGCTTTTGCACTGTCCTTGCCTCGGGAATAGGATAAATCAAAGACGGAAGTATCGCCGAACGGTATATTACTGGCGATTACATCATAGCTGTTTTGTTCCTTTTCGGGGATTTCCTCAAAACCGCTTATACGGATTATGCTATCGGGATAAAGCTGTTTTAAAATCTTACCTGTCAGCAAATCCTTTTCATAAGCGGTAACACTTTGTTGGTTTTCCGAAAAGGATTGTATGAATGAGCCGATACCTGCGGAGGGTTCAAGGAATTTATCAATATTCAGACCGCTTTCACGCAAGGTTGCGGAAATAGCATCTATGACCTGTGGCTGTGTATAAAAAGCCGTTAATACGGAGCTTTTCATACTATCCACGTACCTGCGGTATTGCTTTTCGTCTTCGGAATTTTCTTTGAGTAGCTGGTGGAGTTCCTGCGTAATCGGGAAAAGGTCGTGTTCAGTCTTTCTCCAATTGTTGATGTCTATTTCGTTCGCTATGGGGTTCAACACGAATTTAAGACCGCCAAATCCGCTGTATTGCATCATTAGCAGTCTTTCGCCTACGGTGGCTTGTCGTTTCTCCTTTTCCAGTTTAAAAGCAATTCGCAGGGCATCAATATTCAGTTGGAGATGTTGCTTCTTACTGAAGCCCATTTTCTTCTATCCATATTGCGATGGTTCCGGTTATTTCGGTATAGAGTAAATCAAACTCATAACCGTATGCGAAATCATCGGTTAGTTCATAGCCGGAGAAAACAGGCTCACAAACAGGAAACATTTTAAGGGCAAACGGTCGCAGTTCCTCATCTGCCATTAGGGTATCAAACTCATTGCATACCACTTGAAATACGGTGTCGAATTTGGAGAAATGCAGTTTTTCAAACAGGATATAATTGGCTATTTCGTTGCATTGCTCAATAGTATTTCCCGAACGAAAAGCACCCTCGTAGGCATTGGCAGCCCACGAGGAACGTTGCTCAATAAATTTTTGGTCGTTTGCTTTTTCAGGGAAGCTGGTGTTTAATAATTCTTGCAGTCGTAACCTGAAATACGATAGGTCTTTTTGCTGTGTATCCATACTATAATTTTGTTTAGAATTTTACTTAAAGCCTAAAATTATAGCAGTAGATAAGAGCCTTTGCAGAAGTGGCAGGGTTTGGCTTTGAGAGGCGGGATTTGACGTATTCAGGGAAACTCAATACCCAATTATTGCACCCACTCGGCAGATAGTTGAAACATTTATATAAATTTGTTTTATTGTAACATCCGATAAACTATTTAGGTATAATGAAGAAATACAAAATAACATTGCTTTTCACACTTTTTGTAGCATTGGCATCAGGACAAAGCCTAACCTTTAAAAATCAAGAGTTTGAACCAAAGAATGTTAAAGCATCAATTGTAAAACTGAAAGGAAAAAAAGTATTGAAGATAGAGAGGGATTTGGAAGCATTGCCTTTTGACATAAACAATATGGTTTCCACCGTGGACGAACCTACTTATGTCAAATTGAAAGATATTAATTTTGAAAACGGCATTATTGAAGTCAAGGTATTAAGCCGTTTGCTCAAAAATGCTCCCGAACTTGCCCGTGGCTTTATAGGGATTGCTTTCAGAATTGATGACAATGACACCCGGTTTCAATCCATCTATCTTCGTCCGACCAATGGCAGGGCAGAAAATCAATTCCGCCGAAACCACACGGTACAATACTTTTCCTATCCCGATTATAAGTTCGACAGGTTACGGAAAGAGTTTCCTGAAACTTACGAAACGTATGCCGATATAGGTCTGGACGAATGGATTACCCTGCGTTTAGAAATTAACGACCGTAAAGTAAAGCTCTACATCAATAACCAAAAACATCCTTCATTTGTCGTGGAAGAAATAAAAGGAGATGTCAGGAATGGTTCAATCGCCCTTTGGGTCGATATAGGTACAGAGGGCTATTTTAAAGATTTGAAGATTGTTAAACATTAACATTAATACTGCCCCATATTATTGATTTTATCTATTGATATCCAAAAGTTGAAGCATCCTGCCGACTTCAATATCCATTCTCGAAAAGGCAAACCATTTTTTGCCCAGGTCTTTGAGTGAAGCCCCAATGTGGTAAAGCTCTGTACCATCAATGATTAAAAAGCGGTCGTGGGCATCGGAGAAAACCTCAATCTCAATCGGAGGATATTGGCTGTTGTACCGTTGTACATCCAGCCTTAGCTGATTGCTGATATTTTTGGTATAGATAGTTGCAGTTACATTGGCATTCCGTTTTCCCAATAAGGTCAGTACCGTATCGTCCACATAATTATCCAAAAGAATAATGGAGGTTTTGGCACTTCGGATAATATCGGAAACAAAGGCATAGGCATCAAAAACCTGCCCGTTGTAGAAGATACCTTTTTCGCTGTGGAGCTTATCGCTTTCCAAAGCCTTAAAAATCTCTTCAAATTTTTGGTCGGCTTCTAATTGCTTTAATTCAATATTATCCAAACGGTGAAACAAAGCGGCATTGCTGATGAGCATTCTACGCATTTCTACAAAGGCTTCCATAATTTCAACACTGACTTTAACCGCTATATCTGAACGGAGGATAGCAGAAGCCATTGCGACCCCTTGTTCGGTAAAAACATAAGGCAAATAACGTCTTCCGCCGTAGCTCAAACTTGAGGTTCCAATTTGGAACCTCAAGTTTTCAACTTCCTCGACGGTCAGTTGAAAGCAGAAAGAAACAGGAAACCTGTTGATATTCCGTTTTACGGCTTTGTTGAGATTTTTTGTTTCCACCTGATACAGCGTAGCGAGGTCGCTGTCCAGCATCACTTGTTTGCCACGTATGGTATAAATCAGATTTCTGATTTCCTTGCTGATAATGATGGGTTTATTTTCCATTACTTTTTGTAGCTTTTATTTTTATCAAACTCAAAAGAGGTTGTACAATCCTCTTTCAATACGATATACGCATCGAATTTCTTACCTGCCTTGCTTTTCATTCCTTTGATGAGTGAAGTTTTCTTTTTATTGATAAGGCTTTCAATATCGGCTATGCCGATTTGTACGCCACACACATTACGGAACTGTACCCAATTACAAGCCTCATCAGGACACTTCACTATTTTATCACGGATAATGAGTTGCTGGCTTTTGCATTTTGGGCAAACCAACTTGGGCAGGTTGTTTTGGGCAATGGAAGTTTGCAGCAATTCATTAGTAATAGATGAAGCATAATTTTCCATTTCCTTTTGAAATGCCTCTGCATCCGCTTTGTTGTTCTCAATTTTCTGCAATGCGAGTTCCCATTCCGCAGTCATTACCACGTCCGCAATTTTCCGTTCTTTAACCAATTCATACACTTGCAATCCCTTTTCGGTAGGGATTAAGGATTTCTTTTCTCTTTGGATATAGTTACGGGTAAACAGGGTTTCGATTATTGCGGCTCTTGTAGCCGGAGTACCGATACCGATATTTTGTAAAGCCTTGCGTTCGTCTTCATTTTCGATTTCCTTTCCGGCAGTTTCCATAGCCGACAAAAGCCCTGCTTCGGTATAAAGCACAGGCGGTTTGGTTTTCTTTTCGAGAACGGAGGCTTCTTTTATTTTGAGTTCATCCCCTTTTTTCAGTTCGGGTAAATCCTGTATAGGTTCGGTATCATCGTCCGTGAAACTTCCCTTAACGGAACGCCAGCCAGCTTCTATGATTTTACAGCCTTTTGCAGTAAAATCGTAATGCAATACCTGTAAACCGACATCGGTTATCTCTTTGATACAGGCTTGTGAAAGGGCTTCGAGCAACCGAAAGGCAATCATATCATAAACAGCATTTTCCTTTGCGTTCAGTGCTGAAGGGATTTTGTCTGTAATCAATAATCCGTGGTGGTCGGTAACACGCAAATCGTTCACGATACGTTTATTGAAACGTCCCCATTTCATTTTTGATACGGCTTGCTTGCAGGTTTCCCTGTCCTGCAAAGCCCTCACGAGGTTGGGAATTTCTGCCCACATATCTTCAGGAATGTATTTGCTTCCGGTACGGGGATAAGTGATAAACTTCTTTTCATAAAGACTTTGGGCAATGTTGAGGGTTTCTTCGGCAGAAAGGTTCAGCTTTTTATTGGCTTCCTTCTGCAATCCGGTAAGGTCGAACAATAAAGGAGGTTGTTCTGTAACGCTTTTGGTTTCCACTGATGTAACTGTTGCCGTTTCGCTTCGCTGAATGGCTTTCAGCGTATCATCGGCAAGTTTTTGGTCTTCCCATTTGGTTTTGGAAAGGCTTTTAAAATCTATCAACTCTTTAATGTGCGATAACTGTATCTGCCAATATTTCTTTACCGAGAAATTTTTGTTTTCCAGATAACGTTTGCATATCAAAGCCAATGTAGGCGTTTGTACCCTGCCGAGTGAATAAATGCCGTTACCTACGGCTATGCTCAATGCCTGTGTAGCATTGATGCCCACGAGCCAATCGGCACGGCTTCTGCCTTGTGCCGCTTGATACAATCCATCAAACTCTTTTCCGTCTTTAAGGTTATCAAAACCTTGCTTGATGGCTTTTTCGGTAAGCGAGCTTATCCAAAGGCGTTCAAAGGGCTTGTTACATTTCAGGTATTCATAAATGTACCTAAATATCAATTCCCCCTCACGACCTGCATCGGTGGCTACGATGATGCTGTTGCTACGGTTAAAAAGCTGTTCGATGACTTTCAGTTGCTTCAATGCTCCTGTATCAGCGGTATAGCCTTTGTTTTTTTTTACTTTCCGGACGGTCAACAAATACGGGTTGGGGAGCATTGGCAAAGCTGCTTTGTCAAATCCCGAAATCCCGTAATCTTCGGGCATTCCCAATCCTATTAAATGACCGAATGCCCACGTAACAAAATAGCCGTTACCTGTCAGGTAGCCGTCCTTTTTATCAGATGCTCCCACAAGTCCAGCTATTTCCCTTGCTACGCTTGGTTTTTCTGCGATTATTGTTTTCATACTTTACTACATTTTTCTGCCTTTGGACTTTGCAGGTGTTTCGGATTTTTCCTGTTGTTCTTGTTTTTCCTGCTGTTGTTTGTTTTTCGGTCTTTGTTGCCCCGATTTTAAAGGCTCGTTGATATTTTTGGTCGCTTCGTTGGTCTTGCCATCTGAATTGACGGCGGTTTGCGTTTTGTGGGCTTCGGCAGGTTTTGCCTGTGCTTTAACCTGGCTTGGAAATTGGAAGTTCGTTTTTCCTGTTTCTGCATTGAAAGTGATATAACCCTGATACGGTTGCCCTTTTTTATCTCTCAATCCATCAATGTAAACGGTTTGCCCGGCTTTGAAATCCTTGTGCTGCTCATCGGTCAGTTCTTTGCCCCTAAATGTTTTTGGAGCTTCCTGCGGTTGGGTTTGCTGATTGGTTTGTTGATTGTTTTGGGTTTGACCGTTGCTTTGGGTTTGCCTATTGGAATTATTGCGGTCAAACAGGAACTCCACATAACGCTTGTCAGCATTGAACTGTACCGTTGCCGAAAACTCCGTTCCTTTGGCAGAAATCATACCGTCTAACTTTAGCGGTTTGCCCTCCATTAAAGTTTGCTTTTGCTCATCATTCAGTTTTACGCCTTTAATTTCATCGGGAATTTTTATGAAATCCGTCCGTAAGGCTATCACATCATTGGTTAGCCTGTCTATGCTGATAATGGACGGCATCAGTTCGCCCGTTTTGGAATTGGTCAGGTTAACCACACGCCCCATATTACCTGTTTCGAGCAGGTTCTTTTTATCCTCATCGGTAAACTTGTGTCCGAAAAACTCAAAATGGAGGTTTGGTTCTTTTTTGATGCCGTGTATTGCTACGATAACATTTCCATCTTCGGCTTGCTGTAAGGACAATCGGGCATCTGTGCGGAGAATAGTACCGCCGAAATTAACGCCTATCGGCAAAAGTTCATTGGTTTTATAACCTCGTAACAAAGGGTCAAGCAGGTTTCTTTTTTCAAGATACTCCTTGCTTAATCCGAGGTTTTTCATTGTGTCCCAATCAATCTGCTCCGGTTTGTAGCGGTACTCGCTGGCTTCCGGTGTTGTTTGTGTTGTTGCCATATTATTTTGATTTTCTTGTTTTTTATCCTGTTGCGGTTCTGTTTTTACTTCGTGTTCTTTCATCACTTTTTCACCTTCGGGAGTGGGCTTATCAACCTGCTTTTGCATTTCCTGTGCTTTTTCAACTGCGACAGGTGCAGGCACTTTGAAGAATGAAAAATTGGTAGGGTTCTTTAACTGGCTGAAAAAATTGGAGAAGAAGTTGGAAAAGAAATCGCCGCTTTTGTCCACACGCATAAACTGGTTTTGGTTTTTCTTCGTGGGTTCAACGGTTTCCATTTTCCCGTTTTCATCAATGCTTTTTACGGCTTGGATTTTCATTTTTTCTTTATCCAGCACCAATAAGATGTCCGATAATTGTTCGGGCATTTCCTGCTTATTTGTTGTTTCTTCGCTCATAGTCTGAAAATTTTAAAGTTCGATGCCTAAAGTAAAACAAGTGGTTACTGCATTGCATCAAGTGGCACTCAATGGCAGTCTTTGTCTTTCATTGGCGTTCATTTTGAGGGAGGGTTAAAGCTCTCTCTTATGAACTGATGTACATCGGATAGCTTGTAATACAATTTTCCACTTATCGTATAATAAGGTAGTTTGCCGATAGAGCGATACCGTTGCAGGGAGCGGTTGCTGATTTTAAGCATTTGGAGCAAATCCTGATTGTCGAGCAATTCCTCGCCGTCAATGCTATTCCGTTTCTTTTGCAAATCATCAATATGGTCGCTAAGCATATCAAGGCGGTCAATGATGCGTTCCATCCACGCTAAAAATTCCATTCTGTCAATATTCATAGGAACACATTTTATTGTTTACCGGATTTTAACTTTCTGCCTTTTTCGATATAGCTTTTGCCTTTTACCATAAGCTCCTGCACATACTCATCACTGCTCTGTACGGCATTGGCATTGAGCATATCCTTAATTGCTCCAATGGTATAGAAGTATTGCCCGTAGATTTTTGAATAAGCAATCTCGCCTTTGGTACGCATACGCCATAAGGTCTTTTCGCTGATGTGCAGGTATTGGCATACCTCGTGGTTATTGAGCCACAGGTCATCATAGCTTGTATTGTCCAATCTTTTCAGGTAGTCGGCAATGGCATTGATACGGCTGTTGAGCTGTTGCCACGCTTCTTCTTCGATAGTTATTATTTTCATTGCACAGCTTTTAAATGTTCACTATGCAAAACTCCTAAAGGTGGCAGTGTTTGTCTGCCAATCCTTACCCATTGGTTTGGCGGTTTTTTGAAAATTTTTACAATTAGGGAAAACCCTTGTTTAATAAGGGTTTTGGGGCATTGAGGATATTTTATAATAGAGTTTTGCCAACATTTGCCAATTGGCAGATATGGGTAAAGAAAAAAGCAGTACGTTTTAGGTACTGCTTTAAATTTATTGTGTTGATATGGCTAAAGTTCTTTATCCATATATTCTTCGAGGGATATTTTGAGCTGGTCTAAAAAAGCCGTCCGGGAACCTGCCCTTGTTTTCATTCGGTGGAAAGAGTGATGTATATCGTTTAAGGGAGTTCTGAATAGCACCTGAAAAATCAAAGCTAATTTTCGGATGCCTATTTTTCCGTGGGCAATGGAATTGGAAGCATAAAGAGCATATATCAGTTCGATAAGTGCATTTTGAGAATTTGTCCACGAAATATCCTTGTTTGCTTCTCCATTTAATAAAATCAAATCTGGATTTTCTTCGGGGCTGATTTTAGTAAGCATATAAGTATAAAGTAATTCATTCGCTATAATGTGGGCTATTTTGTTATCAAAATATGTTGAAAAGCTAAGGTCAATTTCAAATACACCACTCTTTAATCCATCGTGGTAATTGATTTGTCCGAGCCTGAAATAAGTATGGTCACGGTCTATCCTGCCTGCACGGTAGTATCTGTAAAAATCCTCATTGCAAATAGTTTCTTTATATTGTAATTTGAGGGTTTTTAATAGGTTCTCATAATAGCTTTGGTGTATTTTGCCATTGCTCACAGGGCAAGTAGTTTCGATGCGGAAGACTTTATTATAGTAAATGAGCTTCCCTAAAATTTGCGGTTTAATGTTCTTGAAAAAGTCAATCTCTTGCTGCTCATTTGTAAATCCATCCTTTATGACTTGGGCTTTTATATTAAACAACATTTCCTTTAGGAACAGGGTCATTTGATAAGCCTCTTCCGTTGTTTGCATCATTTGAGAAGAAAGTTTGTCTTCCTGATGCTGAATTTGCGATAATATTTTACTCAACACGATTTCCATAGCTTAGTCTTTTAGAAGTTATCACTACTTGTTTCGGAGTTGCAACTGTTGTTGATATGCCAAAATTTGGGAATAAACTTTGAAAAAATCTCACAGGCTCCCCACAGTGTGGTAATTTTTTTTCAAAGATTTTTCTATTCACACGAATAAAAAAAGGGTAAAGCACCAATGTACTTTACCCTTTTATTTTTTATATTTGCAGTAATGATTTACAAGGTAATCGAATGAAAGCAAGTGTAGTAAGCACCATTACTAAATCGTTACCGATAGAGTTTCCATCTCTTGTAAACTACTCTTTATTAGCCGCTTTAGGCTTTATTAATCTTTTTCAGGAAAAATCTGAATTTTATCCTTCGTAAATATAGGTCGTAAGATAATGCAGTTCCGGCTGGCTTACTTTTTTAGATTCGGCTTCTGCCTGCTCCAGAGAGTATTGTGAATTGATTTCTTTCTTCTGGAACACAAATGAATTATTAGCATTCTTGTCTACCACCTCATTAAAAATGTGTTCGATCTCTGAGTTTCCTAATGAAGCAAAACTTACATCTTCAAAACCATACATCAACCTCAGATTATCATATTCCTTGAAGTTTTCGTCAACAAATCCCTGCAGCTGAGTTTTTGAATCAAAATTCCCTGCCCAGATATTGTAGGCATACTTTTTCTTCTTTGGTTTGTCTAAAATACTTTGGTAGACGAAGTTTTCACCCAGATAGGCTTCTCTTACCTGCGGATCATTTGCCAGATCTTCCGGAAGTCCTTCTTTCAGGATCTTTCCTTCAAACATAATGTATGTTTTGTTGGTAATGGCAAGTGTCTGCTGTACGTTGTGGTCGGTGATCAGAATTCCGATGTTTTTGTCGACCAGACTTCTTACGATTTTCTGAATATCTTCTACCGCAATAGGGTCTACCCCGGCAAAAGGTTCATCCAGAAGAATAAAGTTCGGGCTTGTAGCCAGACAACGGGCAATTTCCGTTCTCCTTCTTTCTCCTCCGGAAAGAAGATCACCTCTGTTTTTACGAACGTGTTGTAAAGAAAATTCCTCAATCAGTTCATCACATTTGATCTGCTGCTCACGCTTGGAAAGCTTAGTAAGCTGCAATACTCCCATGATGTTTTCTTCTACAGACAATTTCCTGAAAACGGAAGCTTCCTGGGCAAGATAACCAATTCCCTTTTGGGCTCTTCGGTACATCGCATCTGTAGTAATCTCCTGTTTATCCAGGAAAATTTTTCCTGAAGTGGGCTTAACCAACCCTACGATCATATAAAACGATGTGGTTTTTCCTGCTCCGTTCGGACCCAGCAAACCTACAATTTCTCCCTGTTGAACCTGTACAGAAACGCCTTTTACAACTTTTTTAGGACCGTATTCTTTGATTAAGTTTTCTCCTCGTAAAATCATAGGGCAAATATATCAAAAATGCAAACAAGTTGGAATAACCCCCAACATTGTTTATATCCAGTTTAACTATAATTACCTTAATTGTTAATTTTATTTACCTACATAAGGTCAATTTTTGCGGTGTACTCCTGATATTAAGTTTAAAAAATATAAATCCCGGATACTATTTTGTAACTACTTATTCTCTTCATCGACCTATCATTCATATCAATCTAAAACATTAAGAAATGGAAAATTACGGATACACCAAAACAGAAAATACACAAAACCAACAAAACAATATTCCCTACCGTTCAGAAAAAAAACTTCCTGCGGCTCTGTTAGGACTTCTTGTAGGCTGGCTGGCTTTAAATAAATTTTATCTAGGATATACCAAAGAGGGCATTATTCAGCTGGTCCTGAACATTGTGACTTGCGGTGTTGCTTCCGTCATCCCATTCATTGAAGGGATCTTATATCTCTTTATGAGTGATAAACAGTTTGATGATACTTATGTGTATGGGAGAAAAGGATGGTTATAGACATTCTGACATTATCATTTAAATCCATGAAAATCAAATTCTTTCAGTAACAAAAATTTATAATTCTAACCTGGATTAATAAATATTTATTATCTTAGGATTACAAATTAATACAAATTACTATGAAAAAATTATCGAAAAAAGATCTGAAAAACATTCATGGAGGAAATCTAAGGTTTCCTGATGCTAACGGAAACTGTCCTGCGGGCTGGTATCTATGCCCTACTCAGGTTTGTGTAGACGATGATGGAGGCCGAAGCCCGATTCAGCCTGGTGATCGTCGTTATAGAATATGCTTTGGAAACGGATAATCAGAAGAATTTATTTTTCTAATAAAAAAAGTCGGTTGTTCTTTCCAGAGCAACTGACTTTTTTATTCTAAACCGACGATCTTATTTATTCAATAAAATGGCGGCTTCTTTAGCAAAATAGGTAAAGATCATATCTGCACCGGCTCTTTTAAAGCAAGTAAGACTTTCAATAATGGTCTTATCATTATCCAGCCAACCGTTCTGAGCAGCTGCTTTTACCATAGCATATTCTCCGCTTACATTATAAACTGCGATCGGAAGATCAATAGCCTCACGTACCTTAGAAACAATATCCAGATAAGGAAGTCCCGGTTTGATCATGATCACATCTGCACCTTCATCAATATCTTTAAATACTTCGTTCAATGCTTCACGGGTATTGTGAAAATCCATCTGATAAGTTTTCTTGTCTTTCGGAATTTCCATATCATCTTTCGGGGCACTGTCTAATGCACTTCTGAAAGGTCCGTAGAAAGAACTTGCATATTTGGCAGCATAGCTTACAATTCCTACGTCTGTAAACCCGCTTTCTTCTAAAGCTTCACGAATGACAAGTACTCTTCCGTCCATCATATCACTTGGCGCTACAAGATCTGCTCCTGCTTCTGCGTGTGATACTGACATTCTTGCCAGTGCATCATTGGTAGCATCATTTAAAACTTTTCCGTTTTCAATGATTCCGTCGTGTCCATAGATTGAATAAGGGTCTAAAGCCACATCCGGCATTACGATCATTCCCGGAACAGCATCTTTGATCGCTTTGATTGTGTTTTGCATCAATCCGTCTTTGTTCCATGCCTCTTTTCCGGTATTGTCTTTCAGATGATCTGACACTTTCATGTACAAATTGACCGCTTTTACACCTAAAGAAAATAATTCCTTACATTCCTTCACTGTTAAATCTATACTCCGCCTAAATATTCCCGGCATAGACGGGATTGCCTCCTGCTTGTTTTCGCCCTCCATTACGAAGATCGGCATTACAAAATCATCAGTTGTAAGCACATTTTCTCTTACCAAACTTCTGATAGATTCATTAACTCTAAGTCTTCTATTTCTTGAATGTATCATTTTGGAATACTTTTTGAATAAGTTTCTACAAATTTAATATAAGTTCTGCAAAAAACTATTGTAAGAAATTATAGAATTTATTATATTTGTTATATATATTCGAGAAATTATAAATTTGATGAAAAAACTTTTACTTTTAATTCTATTTGTAGGCACTTTTGTTGGATTTTCCAACAATTTAAAAGCTCAGCTTAGAGAGCCGAGTTCCATCACCCAAAAAGCAGATGATGGTGTGTTGCTTGCCTACCCGAATCCTGCAAAGGATTTCCTTATCATTAAGGCAAAAGATTCTTCTTTGAGAATCAAAAGTGTGACTTTTTATTCTATTTTGGGTATGCAGGTTGCCAGCTATACCGTTAATATGAACTCCGGAGAAATCAATATTGAAAAATTGAAACCCGGAAAATATATGATCCGTTATATTTTAAGTGACAACACGCAGAAAGTTACTCAAATCGTAAAACAATAAATTAGAATCCTGATAATCATCAGGATTTTTTCTTTTGCATTAATCTCGTTTAATATTTCCGTAACTTTAAGGACTTTTTTATACTAATTGTAAAAAACAACTTAATGCTAAAAGCTGAACATATTAAAAAGACCTATAATGCCGGAAAAAAGGTCGCATTGGATGATTTCAGCATCCATGTTCCAAAAGGCAGTATTTACGGTCTTTTAGGTCCCAACGGAGCCGGAAAAACTTCTTTTATCCGGATCATCAATCAGATTACCCAGGCCGATTCAGGAGACATCTTCATCAATGGTGAAAAACTGAATCCCAATCACATCAAAGACATTGGATACATGCCCGAAGAAAGAGGGCTATACAAAAACATGAGCGTAGGTGATCAGATCCTTTATTTCGGAGAGCTGAAAGGCATGAGCAAAAGCGACGCGCTGAACGAAGCCAAGAAATGGTTTGACAAACTTAATATCGACCAATGGTGGAAGAAAAAACTTTCTGAACTTTCTAAAGGAATGGCACAGAAAATACAGTTTGTGGTAACAGTACTTCACAGACCTCATCTTCTGATCCTTGATGAACCATTCTCCGGTTTTGACCCTGTGAATGCCAATCTGATCAAAGACCAGATTATTGATCTTAAAAACAATGGTACCACCATCATTCTATCCACTCACAGAATGGAAAGTGTGGAAGAAATGTGTGATTATGTGGCACTGATCAACAATTCCAAGAAAATTATCGACGGAAGAGTCTTTGATGTAAGAGAAAAATTCAAGAAAAATATTTTCGGGGTTACGCTTTCTGAAGTCAGTAACGATCAGTTTGAAAGTTTCAAAAACAAATATGATATTTTCAACCTATCGAATGAGAATAATCTCATCTCTTTCGACCTGAAAAATGAGGAGAGCCAGAATAATGTTCTTCTTGATCTGGTACAGGTAGGTAAAGTGAGATCATTTGACGAAAGAATCCCTAGTATGAATGAAGTGTTTATTAATGCTGTAAGTAACCATTCCTAATTTTATGAATAATATTTTTTTAATTACCAAGCGAGAGTTTCTTACACAGGTTAAGAAAAAATCTTTCATCATATTGACCCTGCTGGCTCCTGTCATGATCATTGCTTTTGGAGCGGTCATCGGATTAATGTTCAAGGCAAATGAGTCACACAGCATTATAGAAGTGGTTGATAAAAGCGGACTGTTTACCAACCAGCTGAAATCTAACGACAAATTAAATTACATTTTTGTTTCTGCTGCCGATGAAAAATCCAAGATCAACAATTTAAAAAAGAATGAATCTCTGGACGGTATGCTTATCCTTCCTGAGCTGAAAAACCAGAATTTTGATGAACTTGAAAAAGATACAAGGCTGGTTATCAACAACAAGATAGGGTTTGACACCAAGCAAAGAATTGTTTCTGACATCAGCAATATTGTCAAAAAAGAAAAAATCAAGCAACTGGGCATCCAGGAAACTCAACTGGATGATCTGGATAAAAGCTTCAGTCTGAAAACCATTAATATCAATAACAATAATAAGGAAGATTCTGATCTTTCTTTTGGGGTAAAATCAGGTCTGAGTATGGTGCTGATGTATGTTACCTTTATGTTTATCATTATTTATGGGGTAAGAGTAATGCGAAGTGTTCTTGAAGAGAAAAACAACCGTGTGGTAGAGATTATCATTTCTTCTGTAAAACCTTTCGAACTGATGATGGGGAAAATTCTGGGGGTAACTTTGGTTGCACTGACTCAGTTTTTAATCTGGATTTCCATGTCTGTCATTGGAGCTCTGGTTCTGAATACCGGCTTCTCTCCTATTCAAAAAGGTATTCCGGGTGGAAATGAAGAGATTGCCAGCAAACTGGATATGGGACAGCTTGCCACTCAAATTTCTCATAGTTTACTGGAGCTGAATTTTCCACTGATCATCTTTGTATTCATCGTATTTTTCCTTTTAGGATATATTTTCTATAGTTCTATTTATGCGGCTATTGGTTCTGCAGTAGATAATGAAACCGAAACACAACAGTTTACGTTATTTGCTATTTTACCACTGACACTGGGAATGTATGGAAGTTTCACTTTAATGAACAATCCTGATGGTCCGCTGGGATTCTGGTTGTCGATCATCCCATTCACCTCTCCGGTTGCCATGATTGCCAGAATTCCGTTTGGAGTTCCTGCGTGGCAGATTGCTTTATCTATTGCCCTATTATTGGGAACTACGATTTTTATGATCTTCCTGGCCGGAAAAATCTACCGTGTAGGAATTTTGATGTACGGTAATAAAGCGACATTGAAAGAGCTTTGGAAATGGATTAGAGGATAGTTTATTAGGCGAAAAGGTAAAAGGGCGGAAGGGCTAAAAAGTTGAAAAGCTAAGGAAGCTGAAAAGGCAAAGGAAGCTGAGAAGGCAAAGAAGGCAAAGAAGGCTGAACAATGAGAATAAAGAAAGGGCAAATTTGCAAATAAGCGGATTTGCCCTTTTGCTTTTTTGCTACTTTGCATTTAGTTTTTCCACAAAATAAAAATCCCGGAAATTTACTTTCCGGGATTCTATGTAATATTCTGAATATTATTTTATTTGAATATGTAGCTTAAGGTAACAGCAAGTACCTGTTCTGATTTTTTCTTATCGCTACCCTTAGTTTCTTTTGCAAGACCAGGATAGGTATCTCCAAGACCTAAATCATATTTTACAGCAACTTCAAGTTGTCTCTTATAGCTATATCCTACTCCCAGTCCTAATCCCCAGTTAAAGCTATTTGCTTTTCCATTCACTCCCGCAGGTTGTGAAGGATCAGTAACATCTGGATCATAATAAGGTCTGTTTGCCGGAACATTCTTAACATTCTGGCTTAACAGAAAGTTAAATCTTGGTCCAATTAATCCAAAGAATTCTGATTCAGATTCTGAAAAATATCCTTTGAAATAAAGAGGCACACTCAGATAGTTATTCGCATATACAGCATCATAACCATCTTTTCCTTTAACATCTTTATCTCTTCCTGTTTCTCCTGCACCGTAGTACAGTACTTCAGGTTGTATAAAGAATTGGTTTGCCTTCCCTACGGGGATCAATGCCAAAGCTCCACCTTGAAAAGTGTATCTTGGGCCGGAAGGGTTATGGGCATTTGATACTCTGGAGTAGTTTAAACCTCCAGTAACTCCAAATCTTGTATTTTGCCACTGTATCTGGGCAAAAGATAAAGCAGAAAGAGTTAAGGCAGAGGCTAATAAAAGTTTTTTCATATGGTTTGGGTTTTATATTATCCTAGAATTTTAGCTACAGTAGCACCAATATCAGCAGGAGAGTCAACAACGTTGATACCGTTTTCTCTCATGATCTCCATTTTTGCCTGAGCTGTATCTTCTGCACCACCTACGATAGCACCAGCGTGTCCCATTGTTCTTCCTTTAGGAGCTGTCTGTCCAGCGATAAATCCTACAACCGGCTTAGTAGATCCGCTTGCTTTGTACCATCTTGCTGCTTCAGCTTCTAATCCACCACCGATTTCACCGATCATTACAACCGCTTCAGTTTCCGGATCGTTGATGAATAATTCTAAAGCTTCTTTTGTAGTAGTTCCGATAATTGGGTCACCACCGATACCGATAGCTGTAGAAATACCGTAACCTGCTCTTACAACCTGGTCAGCAGCTTCGTAAGTAAGGGTACCTGATTTTGAAACGATACCTACCTTACCTTTTTTGAAAACGAAACCTGGCATAATACCAATTTTAGCTTCTTCAGAAGTAATGATTCCAGGGCAGTTTGGTCCGATTAATCTGCAGTCTCTGTCCGCGATATAAGATTTTACTTTTACCATATCAGCTACAGGAATACCTTCAGTAATACATACAATTACTTTGATCCCTGCTTCAGCAGCTTCCATGATAGCGTCTGCTGCGAATGCCGGTGGTACGAAAATGATACTTACATTAGCTCCTGCTTTTTCAACAGCGTCAGCTACAGTATTGAATACTGGCTTTCCTAGGTGCTCGCTACCTCCTTTTCCTGGAGTAACACCACCTACTACGTTTGTTCCGTATTCAATCATCTGACCAGCGTGGAAAGTTCCTTCGTTCCCTGTAAATCCTTGTACAATTACTTTAGAATCTTTGTTTACTAAAATTGACATTTTATTGTTGTTTTAATTTATTTATTATTTTATTAATGCTCACAAATTTACTCAAATTTCTTTGATTTTGGATAAAACCTTTGGAATTGTTTATTTGAGATTTCTCAGTTTTACTTCTTTTTTCAGATAAGTTTTGAAATCTTCTGCAAACATCCCGATATAGGTCCCTTTTTCCAGGTCTCTGTTGACTCCGGTTTTCCCCAGAAGTACAGATCCGCTCTCAATTTTATTTCCGGAAGCGATTCCGACCTGTCCCCATAATGTTACCTCATCTCCTATCACACAACATCCTGCAATTCCCACCTGAGAAGCAATCAGACATTTTTTTCCGATAATGGTGTCGTGTCCTACCTGAATCTGGTTATCCAATACGGAACCTTCTCCAATGATCGTAGAATCTGTAACTCCTCTATCGATGGTACATCCGTTCCCGATCTCCACATTATTTTCGATCACAACATTTCCTACAGAAATTAAACGGTCAAAGTTTCCATTTAATTTTCTGTAATAGAAAGCATCTCCTCCTAAAACGGTATTGGACTGGATGATCACATTATCTCCGATCTCCGTTCTGTCACCAATGACAACATTAGGAAAGATCAGGGTATTTTTTCCTATTTTCACGTTATTTCCAATGACTGCCGAAGGGTGGATTCTCGTCCCCTCTCCTATCTCAGCATCATGAAGTTCTTCTGTGAAGTTATAAATTCTTGTAAAATGGATATTGATTTTATTAAAGTCTCTGAAAGGATCATCAGAAACCAGAAGTGCTTTACCTTCCGGGCAATCTACTTCTTTATCAATCAAAATAATAGTAGCTGCAGAGTTTAAGGCTTTGTCGTAGTATTTCGGGTGATTAACAAATACAATTTCTCCCGGTTTTACCATATGGATCTCATTAGAGCCCAATACTTCAAAGTCTTCCGGCCCCACAAATTTGGAACCTATTAAATCTGCAATCGTTTTAAGCTTTTGCGGAGAATGGAATCTCATAACAATAGATTTTCTTATAAAACAAAATTCGGACTGCTGATGCAAACCGAATTTATGTACATTTTATTTATTCTTTTACTCTTTCTAAGTAGCTACCGTCTTCAGTGCTTACTTTAATTCTGTCTCCCGGCTCAATGAACAAAGGAACCATTACTCTTGCTCCTGTTTCAACGATAGCGTTTTTCAGAGCGTTTGTTGCTGTATTTCCTTTTACTCCCGGATCAGCTTCAATTACATCCAGGTATACTGACTGTGGAAGTTCAGCAGAAAGAGGTGTTTCGTCAGCTTCTTTAAGGATGATGGTTACTTCTTCACCTGCTTTCATAAACTGAGCGTTCTCAATCATTTCTTTGTTGATGTACAATTGAGAGAAGTCTTCGTTGTTCATAAAGTGAAAACCATTCTCATCATCATAAAGATACTGGAACTTTCTTGTGATTACTTTTACTTCATCAATTTTGTGTCCCGCAGAGAAAGTATTATCAATTACTTTACCGTTCGTTACTGACTTTAATTTTGTTCTTACGAAAGCAGGTCCTTTTCCTGGTTTTACGTGAAGAAATTCGATTACTTTAAAAATATCGTTGCTATACTCGATACAAAGACCTTTTTTAATATCGTTACTTGTTGCCATTAATATGTTATATTACTTATTTAAAATTATGTTTAGAACGGATTCTATTCTGTCACGTGCTGTTTCATTGATTCTGATCCTTCCCAATTCATTTTCAAAAACATTTTCGTCTGATTTAAAATAATCAACTTCTTTTTTAAAACCGTTATTTTTAACATAAACAGCTTTTAAACTCTGGCTGATATTCAAATTTGTATTTTTTACAAACTGATCTGCCGGATTATTTTGTTTTTGATATATACTCGCCGGATCCAAATGTTTTATATCCTGAACCAGATTTACTGTATCATCCTGTATTTTTACCTGAGCAAAGGCAAAACCGGTTGAAAACACAATCATATTCAGTATGAAAAACACCTGTTTCATACAGTTATTATTCTTTACCTGTTCCGTATCCTTTTACGATACCTCTTGGTGAGTTTTGAATAAACTGTAAAATTTCATCTCTTTCAGCCGTTGGAAGCATTTCTTTTTCGATGTGAGAAATAGCCTGAGAAACGTTCATCTTCATTTGGAAGATTGCTCTGTAGATCTTCTGGATTTCAAAGATTTTTTCATTGGTAAATCCTCTTCTTCTTAATCCCACAGAATTGATCCCTGCATAAGACATTGGCTCTCTTGCTACTTTTACGTAAGGTGGAATATCTTTTCTTACCAGGGTACCTCCGGAAATCATTACATGTTTCCCGATTTTACCAAATTGGTGAACAGCTGATAAACCTCCCATAACCGTGTAATCTCCAATCTCCACATGTCCTGCAATACCACAACCGTTTACTATGATAACGTGATCTCCGATGACACAGTCATGTGCAATGTGTGAAGTAGCCATGATAAGGCAGTTCGCACCTATTTTAGTATATCCTAAGGCTTTTGTTCCTCTGTTTACCGTTACACACTCTCTGATTGTCGTATCATCACCGATAATCACCTGGGTATCCTCACCATCAAATTTCAAATCCTGAGGGATTGCTGAGATTACGGTCCCGGGAAAAATCCTACAATTTTTTCCTATTCTTGCTCCATCCATGATGGTTACATTAGGACCGATCCAGGTTCCTTCTCCGATTTCTACGTCCCCTGCAATTGTAGTGAAAGGTTCTACAATTACATTTTTGCTGATTTTCGCACGTTTATCTACGGCTGCCAATTGATGAATCATTTAATCAACTTTATTTTTTGCAACTTGAGCCATAAGCTCTGCTTCTACTGCCACGGTGTCTCCCACGTATCCATATCCCTGCATATGAACAATTCCTCTTCTGATAGGCTCAATTAATTCAATTTTGAATATAAGAGTATCTCCCGGAATTACTTTTCTCTTGAACTTCACCTTATCAATTTTGATGAAATAAGTAGAATAGTTTTCAGGATCCGGAACGCTAGCCAGTACGAGAATACCTCCTGTCTGTGCTAATGCTTCTACCTGAAGAACTCCAGGCATTACAGGTTCTTTAGGGAAGTGTCCAACGAAGAAAGGCTCGTTCATGGTCACATTTTTCAATCCTACGACATGAGAGTCTGAAAGTTCAAGAACTTTATCGATCAATAAGAACGGAGGTCTGTGAGGCATAAGCTTCATAATTCCGTTAATATCAAATACTGGTTCTTTCGTCAGGTCAAAATCCGGAACATTTTTCTTTTTCTGCAGTTTCCACTGACGGTTCAGTTTTTTGGCAAACTGAGTATTTACAAAGTGTCCTGGTTTGTTGGCAATAACTTTACCTTTTATTTTCACTCCTGCTAAAGCTAAATCACCAATTACATCAAGTAATTTGTGTCTTGCCGCTTCGTTAGGATAATTTAAATTAAGATTGTCCAGAATACCGTTTGGTCTGATGGATACATTATCTTTTCCAAAGGCTTTCTTTAATTTTTCTGTTGTTTCAGGCGTAAGATCTTTATCTACATAAACAATCGCATTGGAAATATCTCCCCCTTTGATCAAACCGTGATCTAAAAGCATTTCCAATTCGTGCAGGAAGCTGAATGTTCTTGCTGAAGAGATTTCGTCTTTAAATTCTGAAATATTTTTAAGAGTGGCATTCTGAGTTCCTAATACTTTAGTCCCAAAATCTACCATTGTAGTTACTTCGTAAGTATCTGAAGGAATAATCGTGATTTCCGAGCCGGTAGCCGGATCACTGTAGGTAAGAACTTCTTTTACAACAAGGTATTCTCTTGCTACGCTTTGTTCTACAACCCCAACACTTTCGATCGCTTCAACAAAGTATTTTGAAGATCCATCCAGGATAGGAGGTTCAGAGGCATCCATTTCTAAAACCGCGTTATCTATATCACAACCTACTAAAGCTGCTAAAAGGTGTTCGCAAGTGGTAATCTTTACCCCTAGTTTTTCTAATGTAGTTCCTCTCTCCGTTGCTACAACATAATTTACATCTGCTTCTACCTGAGGATGTCCCTCTAAGTCTGTTCTTACAAATACAAAACCTGTGTTTTCTTTTGCAGGTTTAATGGTAAGTTTTACTTCTTTACCCGTGTGAAGACCAATTCCAGAAAGAGTTACCTCTTGCTGAAGTGTTTTTTGCATATCACTCATTAGTATTATCTTTTGAGTTATTCTCAAGATTATTTATTCTATTTACTATTCCAGGCAGGTTCCTGAAATGCACATAACTTCTCAAATAGTCATTATAGCTGATTGCCGGTGAACCGTACAATGTTTCTCTGTCATTAACGCTGGAATTCACACCACTCTGAGCCTGAATTTTCACCTGGTTTCCTATTTTAATGTGTCCTACAACTCCTACCTGACCACCAATCTGATTCCAGTCTCCAATGGTAGTAGACCCTGCAATTCCTGCCTGAGCAGCAATCACATTGTTCTGACCGATTTTCACATTGTGGGCAATCTGAATCAGGTTATCAATTTTAGTCCCTTTTCCTATAATCGTAGAGCCTATTGTGGCTCTGTCTATACTGCAGTTTGAACCGATCTCAACATCATCTTCAATAATAACATTTCCAAGCTGTGGTATTTTTTTGAAGCCTTCGGCTGTTGGTTGGAAACCAAAACCGTCACCTCCAATTACCGTATTGGAATGTATCACACAATTGTCTCCAATGATACAGTAATCGTAAATTCTGGCACCACTGTCAATCTTACAGTTTTTACCAATCTTTACTCCTTTTCCTATATATACATGTGGATAGATCTGTGACCCTTCCCCGATTTTAGCTTTCTCAGAAACATAAGTGAATGCTCCGATATAGGCTTTATCTCCTATTACCGCTGAGTCGTGAATGGACGAACCATCTTCAATGCCTTCTTTTCTTCCCTGCATTTCCTGATATAAATTCATCAGAATCTGAAAAGAAAGATAGGCATCTTTTACAACGATTAAGGTAGGGTTATAATGATTTTTCTCCAGAAGTTGTTCCGAAACGATGATAACAGAGCATTTAGAGGTATCCAAAAAGTGAGAAAACCGATCTTGTGCTATAAAAGAAAGATGTCCTGTTTCCCCATTTTCAATTGGTGAAACTCCCGTAATAAGCGCGTTCTCGTCGCCTATTATTTTTCCGTCAATAAAACTTGCAATTTGCGAAGCTGTAAATTCCATATTCTGCAAAGATAAGAAATTCTAGAATTTGCAAACATGTTTTAGTTTCAGATCGTAAATTTTAATATTATTTAAGAATCAAGTCCTGAAATATCCCTTGGAAACATAAGAATATGGCGGGTTGTCTTATTGACCATAAGCCCTGATAGAAGCTGATCTTCAGACTCATGAAGTTTCATTTTTTTCCCGTTTTTCTGCAGTAAATAAATCGGCTGTTTCTCTGTATCGTAAGGTAAGAGCTTTCTTTTTATCTCATGAACCAGCAATTTTCCATTATCAATTCCGAAAAACTCATTGGTTTTTCTCACTTTTTCATCAATGATTCCTTCTTCAAAAGAATGGGATGAAATGATTGTTTTTGGCAAATTTCTCTGGATCACGCAACGACACCAGTAGGCCAGCACAAAATCGTCAGAATTCTGCCATTCTTTCATAGCCTGGATCACATCGTTATCATCCAGCTTTGTGAATCGTTCTATATCTTCATCCGTTGCTGCACTTTTCCCACGGTACAAAAAGTATTTCAAATTATCCGTTGCAGGAAGTTCTGCCCCTTGAGAAATCAGATATTTTGCTCTTTCAAGGATTTTCACCAAAAGAAATTCTGCCAGTGCTGATGTTTTATGATAATACACCTGCCAATACATAAACATTCTGGCAGTAAGAAAATTTTCAATGGAATAAATTCCTTTGGTATCAATCACCAGTTCACCTTCTTCACAGACATTCATCATAGAAATGATCCTCTGGGTATTAATATTCCCTTCTGATACTCCGGTAAAAAAGCTGTCTCTTTTCAGATAATCCAGTCGGTCTACATCAAGTTGGGAGGAAATCAGCTGATTAAAAAACTTCCTATGGTATTTCCCCTGAAACATTTCAATGGCTATAGATAGCTGACCATCAAATTCCTCATTCAGTTTATTCATCAGCAAAAGGGAAAGGTTCTCATGATGCCAGTCATCCATCAGCATACTTTCCAAAGCATGAGAAAACGGACCATGACCAATATCATGCATCAGAATCGCCAACATTGCTCCTTTCTCTTCTTCTTCAGAAATCCGAACCCCTTTCTGCTTCAATGTTTCCAATGCAGTAAACATCAGGTGCATCGCTCCTAAAGCATGGTGAAACCTGGTATGGGTAGCTCCTGGAAAGATCAGATTCAAAAGTCCGGTCTGCCCTATTCTTCTCAATCTCTGAAAATAAGGATGTTCAATAATATCAAATAAAATTTCGTGTGGAATCCTGATAAATCCGTGAACGGGATCGTTGATGATTTTTAGCTTATTCTGCATTGAAACGTCAATATTAGTAAACAAAGTTAGGGATTTTAAATTTGAGGGATGGTTAAATTAGTATTAAAAGGCAGGAAGCTGGAAGAGGGAGGCTGGAAGTTACTGTCGGTCTCAGCATTTATAGAGGTTGCTATAAATTTCATGAGAGCATTGTTTAAAAGAAGATGAAAATAGGGGAAAAATGATTCTCTATAATCTGAATAACTTACTTCTTCCAATAATCCATCAAAAAACCTTTGCTATTCTTTCATTAATCACTTATCTTTGAGAAAACTCAGTCCTTTTGATGAGAAAATACTCTCTTTTCATTTTTATATTTTTAAGTTTAAATCTCTCTGCACAGATCCTATCTGAAACTCAAAAACTTGAATCCCTTTGCCGGGTTTGGGGCTTTCTCAAATATTACCATCCCAATGTAGCCAAAGGAAATCTGGAATGGGATCAACAGTTGCTCAAAAAAATCAGTCAAATTGAAAACATTGATAATAAAGCAGCCCTAAATAATTTATATTCCAAATGGATTGAAAGTCTGGGGAAAATAGAAGTTTGCACAGAATGTACTCAAAAAGAGGATAAAGTCTATTTTCTCAAAAACTTTGATCTGAACTGGATAGACAATGCTGACCTCTTTAATAAGGAGGTATCTCAAAAGCTCCATTATATTGAAACCCACCGAAATACAGGTGATCATTATTATTTTGGTATCGGTAACCGGAAAATCTATTTCAGGAATGAAAAGTCATATGGCTCCAGATTTACGTCTCAGCCGATCGCTCTCCTGGAGTTATTCAGATATTGGAATTATGTAGAATACTTTTTTCCTTATAAATATGAAACGGATCAGAACTGGAACGATGTTCTTACGGAAATGGTGCAAAAATTTCTTGCTATAGACAGTGAAGAGCAGTATCACCTGACCCTTGCCGAACTGGTTACCAAAATTGATGACTCACACGCTTACCTTCACTCAAAACCCATCAGCCTCAGTTTGTATGGAAGCAGAAAAATTCCTGTTGAATATTCCTACGCTGAAGGGAAATTGGTAGTTACCAGAATCACCCCCAATCGTTTTAAAGAGAAAAACCCTTTGACTGTTGGAGATGTTATTTATGATATTGAGGGTAAAACCATCCCACAGATCGTAAACAGTCTTGGAAAATATATTCCGGCCTCCAATTCCTGGGGAAAAATATATAAGGTAAGGAATCATTTTCTTTTAAGTAATAAAGATTCTCTGGCTTTAAAAGTGGAAAGGAATGGCCAGAATATCGCTTTAACAGCAAAAACTTATTGGACAAAAGATATTCTCCAGGAAAAAAGTACGAATCCGGACAAATGGAAATTTATTGATCCAGACAAAAAAACAGGCTATGTCAATATGGGAGTCATAGAAAAAGAGGACCTGAATACAATGTACACCCATTTAAAATCTGCTCAGTCTATTATTTTTGATCTCAGAAATTATCCTAAGCAGACCATTATTCCTTTAAGTCATCTGTTGTTACCGGAATCTACTCCTTATTATATGTTTACCTATCCGGAAACCAGGTATCCCGGAAAATATTACGGGCGTATCAATAACATTGGGAAAAAAAATCAGGAATACTATAAAGGCAATGTCATCGTTCTAGTAGATGAGAGTACCCAAAGCCAGGCAGAGACCACAGCAATGATGTTCAAACAGCACCCCAGAGCAAAAATCATCGGCAGTAACACTTCCGGAGCTAATGGAAATGTGATTGCTTTTAAAATTGCGGATCTCGATACCCGTTTTACCGGTCTTGGAGCCTATTATCCTGATGGCAGAGAAACACAACGAATCGGAATCGTTCCGGATATTCTTGTAAAACCTACCATAGAGGGAATTAAAAATGGAAAAGATGAAGTTCTTGAAAGGGCTTTGAAATATATAAAAACCAATGACTGAACGCCACAGAAAACGAATTTATGGAAAGGTATTTTCATTTAACTAATATTTAACTTTTAATATTTCGGTTTTGTGAGATTTTAAACGGATTTGGTCAACATTTTGATAGAATAACCATGTAAAAAATAAATTATGTCAGAAAAGATATTATGGATCGATGATGAAATAGATTTACTTAAACCTCATATCGTATTTTTAGAAAAAAAAGGTTACCAGGTAACCCCTGTAAATAATGTGAATGAGGCTTTGGAACTTATGGATTCAGAGAAATTTGCTTTAACGCTCATTGATGAAAATATGCCGGGTATCTCCGGACTGGAAGCCATCCCTATGATCAAGGAAAAAGATAATTCCCTGAAAATTGTAATGGTAACCAAAAGTGAAGAAGAACACATCATGGAAGAGGCTATTGGCTCTCAGATTGCCGATTACATCCTTAAGCCTGTCAATCCTAATCAGATATTGCTTTCTTTAAAGAAAAACCTGCAACAGGAAAATCTTGTGGAGCAAAAAACAATTTTACAATACCAACAGGAATTCAGAAATCTTTCGATGGAACTCTCTTATCTGAGAACCTATCAGGAGTGGGCTGAATATTATAAAAAGATCCTGAGCTGGGAGATCAAATTTGATAAAGTAGCGGACAATGAATTTGCCGATCTTTTGCAATCGCAGAAAGAAGAAGCCAATATTCAGTTTGCCAAGTTTATTGAAAAAAATTACGAGCACTGGCTTACCGATTCTGATAAACCGATGATGAGCCACACTCTTTTCAAAGAGAAGGTAAAACCTGAGGTGGAAAAGGAGAAAGTTCTTCTGTTAATGGTTGATAATCTTCGTTATGATCAATGGAAGGTTATTGAGCCGTTGTTTACAAAATATTATAATAAGATTTCCGAAGATTATTATTACAGCATCCTTCCTACTGCCACTCAATATGCCAGAAACTCTTTCTTTGCAGGTTTAATGCCGTCTGAGATTGAAAAACGTTTCACGGATAAATGGTTTAATGATAATGAAGAAGGTAATAAAAATGAATTCGAGCGTGACTTCCTGGAAGACCAGATGAAGAGAATAGGTCTGGGATCAAAGTCGATGAAATACCTGAAAGTACTGAATGCTGATTTTGAAAGAAAGATCTATGATGATTTCAATCAGCATAAAAACAATGACCTTTTGGTGATTGTATACAACTTTATCGATATTCTTTCTCACGCCAAGACCGATAATCACATTGTAGATCAGCTTATCCGCGATGATAAAACATTCCGTTCTCTTACTTTGAACTGGTTTGAAAATTCTTCTTTGTTGAAGATCATCAAATCGGCTGCTGAAAACGGATATAAACTGGTGATCACTACCGATCACGGAACAGTATACGTTAAAAAACCGAGCAAAGTAGTAGGTGACAGAGAAACGTCTACCAATATCCGATACAAAACCGGTAAAAGTTTAACCTATGATGACAGTGATGTGTGGGCTATTACCAATCCGGAAAAATTATTCCTTCCTAAAGGAAATTTAAGTTCAAAATATATTTTTGCTAAAAACAATATATTCCTGGCTTATCCTAAGAACTACAATCATTTTGTAAATTACTATAAAGAAACCTACCAGCATGGTGGAATTTCACTGGAAGAATGTATCATTCCGATCAGTATTTTAGAACCCAAGTAGTTTTTTTTCATAGTTTATTTAATTTTGGGTTTAAGCGGAAAAAATCAATTGATTTTTTCCGCTTCTTTTTTTATAGTCTTCAAGAGTTCATATCTTCGTAGAAAATACATCATGTATATTATTTCACTTACATATAAGGTCTCTCTTGAAAATGTAGAGTCCCATATTCCGGAACACAATTCTTTTCTTCAAAAATATTATGACTCCGGGCTATTTATTGCTTCGGGAAGAAAGGAACCCAGAACAGGTGGTATTATTCTCTGTAATGCTTCGGACAAAAATGAAGTTGAGCAGATCATTCAAGAAGATCCTTTTCATATTCATGAAGTGGCAGATTATGAGATCACCGAGTTTATCCCATCGAAATACAACGAAAATTTTAAAATCTTTATAAAAGACGCATGAGATTAATTACATACAACGTCAACGGAATCAGAGCCGCATTTACCAAAGATTTTCTGGGCTGGCTGAAGACCGCAGACCCGGACATCATATCCATTCAGGAAAGCAAAGCCGGAAACGATCAGATAGACATCGAAAGTCTTGAAAAATTAGGATATCACAGTTATTGGCACTCAGCGGTAAGAAAGGGCTACAGCGGGGTCGGAATTGCCTCAAAAGTAAAACCCAACCATGTAGAGTACGGCTGCGGTATTGAAAGCTACGATAATGAGGGCAGAATCATCCGCGCTGACTTCGACGGATATTCTGCTATTTCTGTTTACGTTCCATCTGCCTCAAATATTGAAAGACTGGATTTTAAGATGCAGTTCTGCCATGATTTTCTGGAGTACATCAAAAATCTGAAAAAAGAAATTCCGAACCTTATCATCTCCGGGGATTTCAATATCTGCCACGAAGCGATCGATATTCATGATCCTGTGCGTCTGAAGAATGTCTCAGGCTTTCTTCCTATGGAAAGAGAATGGATGACCAACTTCATCAATGAATGTGAACTGATTGACAGTTTCAGGTTTTTCAACAATGAACCTGATAATTATACCTGGTGGAGCTATCGACAGAATTCAAGAGCCAAAAATAAAGGATGGAGGCTGGATTACAACTTTACGTCCTACAGTTTAAAAGATAAGCTAAGCAGAGCCGTTATTTTAAAAGAAGCCGTACATTCTGACCATTGCCCGGCATTATTGGAATTGGATATATAAAAAGAGGTTATGTGATGGTCAATCAGGAAAAAGATAACTCCCCCTGATTTTTCATCAGTTCTTTCATTCAGGAATTCTCTTTTTTTAAGAATTTATATGCGTTGAGATTCCTCCGGAATGAAAAAGTGAGCGGATAGACTGCGGTAATGAAATCTGAATTATCTGTAAAATCTACGAGAAATTATTCATTTTAAAGACAAGAGGGATCAATCTCAAAAGTTGTGGACCAAGCAAAAAAATGAGTTCATCTGAATAGAAAAAATTTTATATTCTTTACCAATTAGAATCAACAGTTGTGGAGATAGGTTTTCACGCAAAGCTTCATATTTGTGTATGCTTTATTTTAAGTGAGCTAAGAAGGGATCGATTTTCAATCGATCTGAAGAAGCGAGCGCATAGTCACAAAGCTTCATCAGCGACGAAGTTGCATTACTTAGCTTCCTAAAATAAAGTATTCGAATTACTAATTCTTTGCGTTTATAAATTTTAGAATAATCAATCAGTATTCAATTGTTTTACCAAAGCTTTTGAGCATGATCCTGATTCATTGTATCATTTACGAAACTTCTTGGAGCAGTTCATGGAGATGCATTCGCTTAGAAAAAATCAGTTTCATTGATTCTATTCTTTGCTTCCTTAAGAATATGGGATAAGATGCTAAAAATCTTTGCTTCAATTAAATTCCATAAAAACAATCAATATGGTCCCCCAGCTTTTGCGCTTGATCCGACAAGAGAGGTATTCCATGTCCAAAGGAGGATCATACCTTCCGTCATCAATACAAAACAAAAAGCCAGCTGAATCAGCTGGCTTTTTTTAATTTAAATCATAAATTTAGTCGACAATTTCATATTCAACCGGAATTGTACCATGATTGGTATCTCCGATCTCATCGAACGCAGCTTTAGACATGTCTAAAGATCTTGATGAATGGTAAGGTCCTCTGTCATTAATTCTCACTATTACTTCTTTACCATTTTTAAGGTTTGTTACCTTAACGTTTGTTCCAAATGGAAGCGTTCTGTTTGCAGCAGTAAACTTTGAGTTATCAAAGATTTCTCCGCTAGCGGTTTTTCTACCGTTAAATTTATCGTGGTAGTACGATGCATAACTTGTTTTTTTCGCATCTAAGGCATTTGCTGTAAAAGAGTAAATACCTAAGGTTGAAATCATCATTATGATTACGAGAATGAATCTTTTCATCATTTTGAACTTTTATTGGTTTTGACAGGGCAAAAGTATCAGGAATCTTTAGAAGTCCCTACTCGATATGTTAAAAACCGTTAATAAAAGTTTAAAAATATGTTAACAACCACTGTAATCCCCTATGAATAGGGATTTTAAAGCACACCGTTAAAAAGTGTTAAAAAAATAACTAAAAAGTTAATATATTTAACTAATTTGCGCATAATTTAAAAAAACAAAATTTGTAAAATATTAAATATCAATGTATTACAAAATCTTAAAAGTTAAAATAAAAGTCAGAAATCAAATCTAAAAAAATAAAAGTCTTAAGATGCCAATCCCCGGTAAAGGTATCTATAGAAGACATTTAAGCTAATATAATAAGATCACTGAAGTAATTTTAACATCCGTTTATTTTGTTAAAATGAATAAAGCGATTTATGCTGCTTCAAAAATCAGACTCTCTTACTCAAAATAAAACTGTATAAGTCTATTTTATATTATCAATGAAAATATTGTGCCCTAAAATTATCTTCAGCATTTTTATCAAAATCAGGACCTTATAAAGATAAAGTAAACCATAGATTATAGTCTCATAAGAATATAGTTTTATAATGGCTTGGTATTATCCAATTTTCTGTATGAGCTGCTTACTTTATGGTAAATCTTGATTTTAAAGCAAACCGCTTTTTTGGAGCATTTCAATGATGTCTGGAAATTTATTTACAAATGACTCTTCCACACTACTTTTATTACCCACAAACATCATTCTTCTTATAAAAGAAAAAACCAATGATTGCTCATTGGTTTTTTATGTAATTAAATAAGATTATTTTATTTTAAATATTCCAATACATATTCGTATGTTCCGTTAGGATATACTACAGACATGCTTGGAGAACCTGTAATAGCATTACCAGCAGAGGTTGCAACAGTATAAGAATATAAACTTCTATCATATACTGTATTAGTACCTGCTTTATAAATGGTAATTCCGTACATCGCTGACATACCGGCAGGAGCAGGAATATCTACTGCTGTAGAAGTACCGCTCGCATTAAAAGTCCCTTTAATAGCGTAAACCTGATTTCCATTCACTAATGTATTAGTAGGTGTTCCAGCAGCTGCACTGGTTACATTGAATTTAGGATCTACAACACTGGCTAAAGGCTTCCATGTTCCACCGTTAAGAGTAGCTGATTTATTATCATAGTAATAAAAACCTGGTACAACGGAAACTCCCGCTGTTCCGGTACTTGCTGTTCCGGTCGCTGTATTATAAACGATCATACCATCTAATCGGGTAGGGAAAAGGGCAGCACTACCATTTCCTGGAGCAACCAAAGTCGTCATTGCCACCAAGTCTGTTCTTGGAAAAACCAGACCTTTACCATTATTATTGGCACCATTCCAAGTGATAGATGATGAAGCATCTAAAAACGCTGTAGTTGAAGTAATTGCTCCGTTTGCAGGAGTTAAGTTATTTCTTAATTGTGCAGATAGAGAGATACTAGCAACAGATAGAATTGTTATAAATATGTTTTTCATCATTAAATATTTAGAATGAGTTTTTAGTTATCCAGATTGAACCATTTGAAATAATACAAGTTCCTAATCCTGGCTGTACATTTGCTCCATTACCTAAAGCTCCTGTATTTAGAGTAGCAGTTTCTGCAAAGAAACATAATTCACGTCCTACTTCTGTAACAGCAGAAGGAAGAGTTACAGTACCTCCGGAACCAGTTGCAGCATAATGAACCATATAATCACCAGGCTGAGTCGTAAAATTCGCATTAGTTTCCACTCTGATGTTTGTATACTGAGCACCTTTCAGGTTGTTTGATCCGTTTACGATAAACTGACCTGTTGTACCCGTAGTAAATGTCAGGTTATTGTTTGCCTGATTAACGGTTCTTGGGCCTGATAAAGTACCATCACCTACATAGATACTGGTATCAACTGAAGCACCTCCACCTAAAGCTTTCCACGTAGTGGATGGAGAGTCATAGTAATAGAAGCCTACAGCAGTAATGTTTGTAGTTTTAGCACTTGCAGTACCATCAATAGTTGTAACGAAAGCAAGAGCACCGTTTTGTGCAGCAACATAAGCTGCATCTTTAGCTGTCAGCTGAGCTCTTGTCAAACGAGGGACTAGTAAGGCATCAGGTTTAGAAGCATTAGTAGCATCTGCTGCTACGTCTAAAGTTGTGGCAGGTGTGGTTGTGTTAATCCCCACTCGCCCCTGCTGAGCCTTGGAAATTGCCGTGAAGCAAACCAGCATGGTCGCTGTTAATAAAAATTTTTTCATAAGTTTTTAAAGATTTTAATTACATTTTTTTTCATCAATATTTTAAGGGAAAAATGTATCTCAACTTGTGATTATCATTCTGAAACTAAAAGGGGCAAAAAAATAATTATTTCACTTAACTTTGAGCCTCATTTCAATAAATAACTTATTGAAAATACATATTTTAAAAATATTGCTTATGCTGCAAATTTAACATTTAATTTTCTAATTTAAATACTTTATAAAAAAAAATTAGAAAAACCATCATCACTCAATCATAATTATTTAATTATCAGCCATATAAAAACATTTAAGCTAAATATAAGTTATGTTAAATTTACTTAATTTCTTATTTTTTTCAGATTCTTTTTATACTGATTAATAGACCTTTATATTTAGACTAATTCTCCGTATAAGTCAAATTCTTCAGCTGAAGTAATTCTGACCTCTGCAAACTCTCCTATAGAGATATAAGTGTCTTCAGCAGAAACCAAAACCGTATTATCTACATCCGGGGAATCATATTCTGTTCTTCCGATAAAATAGTTTCCTTCTTTACGGTCAAAGATACATCTGAAGACTTTTCCGATCTTCTCCTGATTCTTTTCCCACGAAATCTGAGACTGAAGCTCCATGATCTCCTCTACTCTAGCCTCTTTTACCTCCTGTGGAATATCGTCTTCCAATACATAAGCTGTTGTATTCTCCTCATGAGAATAGGTAAAGCATCCCAGTCTGTCGAATTTCTGCTCTCTTACCCAATCTTTAAGCTCCTGGAATCTTTCTTCTGTTTCTCCAGGGTAACCTACGATAAGCGTGGTTCTGATCGCCATATCAGGAACTTTTTCTCTGAATTTTCCTAACAGTGCATCTGTTTTTTCATGGGTTGTTCCTCTCTTCATCGATTTCAACAAATCAGAATTGATGTGCTGAAGAGGAATATCTATATAATTACATACTTTAGGTTCTTCACGGATAATATCCAGAACATCTTCCGGGAATCCGCTTGGGAAAGCATAGTGAAGGCGGATCCATTCTACTCCTTCTACTTTTACAAGTTCTTTTAAAAGATCACCCAATGCCCTCTTTTTATAAATATCCAATCCGTAATACGTAAGATCCTGTGCAATAAGAATCAGTTCTTTGGTTCCTTTTTTCGCCAGTTTCTGAGCTTCAGTAACCAGTTTTTCGATAGGAGTTGAAACGTGCCCTCCTCTCATCAAAGGAATTGCACAGAAAGAACATGGTCTGTCGCAACCTTCTGAAATTTTAAGGTATGCATAATGCTTTGGAGTGGTTGTCATCCTTTCTCCCACCAATTCATGTTTGTAATCAGCACCAAGATGTTTCAGCAACATCGGAAGGTCTCTTGTTCCAAAATACTGATCTACATCCGGAATTTCTTTTACCAAATCCGGCTTATATCTTTCTGAAAGACATCCTGTAACAAATACTTTTTCTACCTCACCTCTGTTCTTGGCCTCTACATAATCAAGGATGGTATTGATAGACTCTTCTTTGGCATTATCAATAAATCCGCAGGTATTGATGACCACAATGTCCCCACGGTCTTCGTGAACCACTTCTTTGCCATTGGCTTTCAACTGGCTCATTAATACTTCAGAATCATATACATTCTTGGAACATCCAAGAGTGACTACATTGATTTTCTTCTTCCCTACAGATTTTGTACGCATCGTTTTGATTTTGAGTCTGCAAAGATACAAAATATTAAAGAGTTAGATTAAAAAATAAAAAACCACTTTATAAAAGTGGTTTTCAAGGACATCCTTTAAAAGTTTTTTTCTTTGAAGCTTGGTGCATTCTGGTCTTTCTCTGAAAGCACAGCATCTTTATCATCAATCTTCCAGTCTATATTGAGGTCCGGATCATTGAATCTCACACTGCCTTCGGATTCTTTGTTATAAAAATTATCGCATTTGTAAGAAAATACAGCATGAGTGCTCAGAACTGAAAACCCATGACCGAAGCCTCTCGGCACATAAAGCTGTAGTTTATTTTCAGCGGTAAGCTCAATACCGAACCATTTTCCAAATGTAGGAGAATCTTCTCTAAGGTCTACCGCAATATCCCATACGCTTCCTTCAAGGCAAGACACTAATTTTGCCTGTGCATGTTCTCCTTTCTGCAGGTGAAGACCTCTCAGTACTCCATAAGAAGATTTGGAAATATTGTCCTGTACAAAATGGCCATTCATTCCGGTAAGTTCTTCAAATCTTTTTTCGTTGAACTTTTCAAAAAAGTACCCTCTCTCGTCTTCAAAAACAGTGGGTTCTATGATGTAGCAATCTTTAAGCGGGGTTTCTTTAATTTTCATGATCGTGAAAAAATCTATTTCAATGTGGTTATTACTGTTTTAAACAAAATCTTTGAGTCGTTTTTAAAAGACATATTTTCAAAATAGTCGAGATTCATTCTTACTTTGTTCGGAAATAATATTTCATCATTATATGCAAGAGGGTCTTTTTGCTTCTTCAACAGGTCTTCTTCATCTCTGTATTTTATACTCGCTTCACAGGTCAGTCCGGGTTTCAGCTTCAGAACTCTTCTGTCTGTTCCGGTAAGTCTATCGTAATAGCCTTCAATATCGGGCCTGGGACCTACAAAACTCATATCACCTTTCAGGATATTAAACAACTGAGGAAATTCATCGAGCTTAAACCTTCTGAGAGTCTGTCCAATTTTTGAACATGTTCTCTTCTGCTCATGAATTGTTTTAAATTTAAAAATGGTAAAAGGTTTTCCATATTGTCCTACACGAGTCTGAAAAAAAATACCATTAGAAGATGTATCCAGACTTGCTATCACAAATAAAATAATCAGTACTGGTATAAGAAAGAGAATCAATACTACCGCCAAGGTAATATCAAAAACTACTTTCCAATAAGTATACTGATTCATTAAAATTCAATAATTAAATTCCGAAATAACTATGAATTACTGTTCTAATTCTACTTCTGTCCTCATCTGATAAATTAGAACCTGAAGGCAAACACAATCCATTATCAAAAAGTTTTTCAGAAATATCTGTACCATAATAAGAAGTTTTCTCAAAAACAGGCTGCAAATGCATTGGCTTCCAAAGTGGTCTTGACTCTATATTATCTTCTAGGAAAGCCAGTCTCAGACCTTCTCTGTTTTTTCCGGTCGTCTCAGGATCAATAATGATTGCCGACAACCAGTGATTGGAATAGAAATCATCTCCTGGTTCTGTAAATACAGTTACTCCTTCTATATTTTTAAAAATCTCAATATAAAAATCATGCATGGCTCTACGGGCAGCAACTCTATCTTTAAGAACTTCCATTTGCCCTCTTCCTATTCCTGCCACAATATTACTCATTCTGTAATTAAAACCAATATGTGAATGCTGATAATGAGGAGCATTATCTCTTGCCTGCGTGGAAAGAAAAACCGCTTTATCTTTATCTTCCTGAGTATGACAGACCAAAGCGCCTCCTCCTGAAGTGGTAATAATTTTGTTCCCATTAAAGCTCAGGATCCCAAAGCGTCCGAATATTCCACATGCTTTTCCCTGATAAGATGATCCCAGGGCTTCCGCTGCATCTTCGATAATAGGAATCTGATATTCTGCAGCAATGGCTGTAATTTCATTCATTTTTGCAGGCATTCCATACAGATGGACTACAATAATTGCTTTTGGCTTTGTTCCTTTTTGTATTCTGTCTTGAATTGCTTCTTTTAAAGCATCCGGACACATATTCCAGGTATCCGGCTCACTGTCAATAAAAACAGGAATTGCACCGCAATAAGCAATAGGATTGGCTGATGCTGAAAATGTCATCGACTGACAGATGACCTCATCACCATGCTCTATTCCACATTCTATAAGGGCAAGGTGTAATGCTGCAGTACCTGCAGAAAGTGCTGCTACTTTTGCATTTTCACCTAAAAACTGTTCCAGATCAGTTTCAAATCCGTTCACATTAGGTCCTAACGGAGCCACCCAGTTCTCTTCGAATGCCTCGTTGATATATTTTAATTCGTTTCCTCCCATATGGGGTGAGGATAACCATATTTTAGTATTCATATATTAGATTAGTAACTTGTTTATATAATATTTTTTTTAATGATTTTGCCTGGATTTCCAACTACAACTGAATAATCGGGAACATCGTTAATAATTACAGCTCCAGCTCCAATTACACACCATTTTCCTATTCTAATACCCTGTATTATCACGGCGCCTATTCCTATATGAGTTCCTTCTCCTACATAAACATTGCCTGCCAGTGCTGCATTGGGGGATATGTGAACAAAATTACCCAAATTACATTCATGATCTACTGAAGAATTAGTATTAATAATACAATGTTTTCCTATTGTACTGTCTGCATTAATTGTAACTCCTCCCATGATTACAGTACCAGAACCAATTTTCGCTGTTTCTGAAATAACTGATCTGGGATGGATTAAAGTCCCAATTTCATTATTAATTTTATCTGCAATTTTCTTACGGGTGAGATTATTTCCTATAGAGATGATCAGCCTTTCATTATTTTCTGGCAGATCATTTAGGACAGGAATTCCGTAGCATTCTTTTTTAGTGACGTCCTGATCAATAAATGCTTTAATTTTTACATGATTAGCGATTGCAATATCTGCAATTACTTTTCCATGTCCGCTTGCACCAAATAAATACATATATGAAGATTAATTTCCTTTAAAAGGTTCTATAGTTACGTGCCCATCAGCAGAAACTCCTTCTCTGATAAACACTTTCTTAACGGTAAGAAAAAATATTTCAATATCTAAAATAAGTGATATATTTTCTACATACCATACATCATAATCAAACTTCTGTTCCCATGATATAGCATTCCTACCATTTACTTGTGCCCAACCTGTAATTCCTGGTTTCACCTCATGTCTTTTGGCCTGGTGTTCATTGTACAAGGGTAAATACTGTACTAAAAGAGGTCTTGGCCCGATAAGTGACATATCTCCTTTTAAAACATTGATCAATTGTGGAATTTCATCCAAAGAGGTCTTACGAACGAATGATCCTACTGCCGTAAGTCTTTCTGCATCTGACAAAAGATTTCCATCAGCCCCTTTTTTATCGTTCATTGTTTTGAACTTAATAATTTTAAATACTTTCCCATTTTTACCTGGTCTTAATTGAAAGAAAAAGGGTTTGCCATCATTTGCAAACAATAAGGCAACCATCACAACAAGAAAAATGGGTAGTAAAAAGGTAATCCCAATTAGAGAAAATATAAAGTCAAAGCTTCTCTTTAAATAATTTTTATACATTTTTAAAACTTCAGATATGTCTATTGTTTTATATTTTGTGAATATGTGTTCAAATTCTGCCCATTTTTTACTGTAAAACTGATTCCTATAATCATTGAACTAAAGTACAAAAATTCTGGTATATCAAAAAGGTTACATGAAGTCTGTATTAAAGTAAAGTATTGTAAGAATAAGGCGAAAATTAATTTATAATATATATTACTCTTTTTACTATTCCAAAATATTTCAAAATTCTTTATTACAGGTAAAAATTTCAGAAAATAAATAATGAATCCTAAAACTCCTGTAGCCATTAATAGTTCCAGAAAAATATTGTGTGGGTAGTTTCCATCTTGATATAGAACTCTTCCTCCCCAAAGCCAATTTGATTTAAAGATCTCAAAAGCTTGGGTAAATAAAGGTCCTCTACCTGTAGTATCCCCAAAGGCGATCCATTTATAAACTCTATTAAAGCTTATAATCTGACCGTTTCCATATCGCTCGTGTAAAAAAACCAAGCCTATAAAGGTTATAATCCCCCCCCCTATATACCATAAATATTTTTTACTTCCCTTTAAAATAAATAGATAAGCAGTGCAAACAGAAACAGCTACAACTGGACTTCTTGCAATAGATTCAATAGTATTAAACAGACCTAATGAAAGACAAAAAAATAAAAGAAATAGACTTCTATTGTTATAATTTTCTCTACAAAACAATAGCAAAAATAATGATATGATATATAATGAAGCTCCTATATGCCCGTACATAATATAATATGTACTGAAAATAAAGTCCGTTACAAAGTAGTTATAGATATAATTTGCAATAAGAAGAGCAGATAAAATAGTAATGCTATATTCTGCAATGCTCTTAAAATTTATTTCACGATAATTAATACTTAATAATGCGATGCTCGGTAAAAGAACAATAAGTAAAACTCTAAAAATATACTCTTTCTCCAATAACCGAACTTCTTCATGAAAAGCATAATGATTAAAAGAATATATAAGCTTGATCAGATAGTAAATCCAAAATACAACAAGACTTATAATTGAAATATTTTTACCATTAATATTTTTTCTTTCTTTATATATAATGAATAAAGAAAAGATAATAATAAATGCCCTATAAGGTATAGAAAAATTTCTACTATCTATTTCAAGAGGCTTAGCAAAGGAAATAGTAATAACATTTCCTACAATGAAAGACAACAGGAATAGTTTATAAATAAAATTATTATTTATAGTAATCTTCATAAAGAAGTCCTTATACTTTAGGATTAATATATCATTTGTTTTACTTTTTAGACTGCAATACAATTGCTTCTATATATTGCTTACCTAGTAACGGATATGTTCTATTTTCAAAGATCCATTTTCTTCCGTTATTACCAATCTTTGCTCTTTCTTCTACACTCATATCAGCATAATGCAAGATAGCAATTTTAATATCTTCAGCAGATGTACTATTAATAAATTGTCCACAATCAGCTTCGTTGATCATAGATGGATATCCTGTATAAGATGCTATGATAGGTTTCGCCGCCAACATATATTCTACTACTTTATTCATAGATTGTCCGTAATCCCATACTTTGGAATCTTTGGTAGACAAGTATAAAATATCACAAACCTGAAGGAAATATTTAACTTCGCTTTGCTGTATTCTTTGCATGAATGTTACATTCGGACAATCCTTCAATTGCTCTTCATAAGAAGATCTAAGATCTCCACTTCCAACAAGAACAAAATGTACATTAGTATTGTCTTTCATCATTTGAATAGCTTCCATAAAAGGTTCCAAAGCATTGGTCACTCCCATACTGCCAGCATATCCAATGACCACTTTATTTGCGGGAGCTATTTCTGAAAACGGATTTTTTTCTTTTAAAAAGTCTTCAGAATAATTTTCAGGATCAAATCCTAATGGAGAACAATGAAACGGTTTTTTATACCCCAACAATTGCTCTACATGTAAATCCAGTCTTGGCATTGTACCCGCAACTAAATCTGCCTTTTTGTATCCGAACTTTTCTATGAATCCTATCAATAAAACAAGGGGGTGCGATTTGGAAAATCCTGCTTCTTCGGTCATTGTTAAAGGCCAAATATCACGAATTTCAAAGACCAAAAAACTTCCAAATTTCCTTTTAAGATAATATCCGTAAATAATAGAAAAAATTGAAAGTGAGGAGATAATAACCACATCAGGTTTTGAGAGCTTAGAAAGATCCATTGAAAAAAGCTTTCTTTCAAAATCAAGCCAAGACAAAATTCTGTCAATAGATGCGGTTTTTATATATTTTTTTGTTTTAATCCATTTTATAGCAACTCCATCCTGCTCTTCATCATTATATGTTTTATCCGTTTCAGGACAATTGGTAAAATGATTTGCATCTGAGGTTATTATCAATGCTTCATTGCCCAATTTTCTGAACTCTCTTGCCAAATAAAATAGGCGTGATGGAACTTTTGCATATTGTGGTGGTGAAGCATATTTTGAAATTAACCAAATATTCATTTAGTTTTTTATTTTAAGTTTACAATTTCTTGAAAATATCCTTTATTTTCATTGATATAAGGATTGTGATTGGAGTAGTAAGAATATTTAAGAGCTATCCTTTTATACATTAAATTGACCTCATCGGTATTCAGCATTTTCCACCATCCATAGAAAATATGACCATAATCCTCAGAAGGTAACAATCCTTTTATCCCTTTTTTAAGGTTACTCCTAAAATTACTGTTATTTCCATCAACAAAATTATTGAAAGTATAGATTCCGTTTTTGGAATTATACATTGCAATATTATTCAATAATTGCCTTGAAAGCAGTATATTAAGTTTTTCCAAATACTTAAATTTCGTATTATCAGATTGGAATGCTAATTTAAGAAGGTATAGATAAGCTGGCATTCTTGAAAAGTGAGAAGCATCCCAATTCACACTTTGATTATTCTTTAAAACCACGTCTTGAAAATTCGGATGATCTTTCCATACATTGGGCTGTAGATACCATACATTATCTTTGAATACAACTTTTTTCTGCATTACCTCATAAAAAAGGTCTCTAATATCTATCAAATCCGGAGTAGCAGTAAGTGATGCTTCTTTTTCTATAAGTGAAAGGCTTATACCAGTTCCCAGAATATAGAATTCAAGATCGGTGAACGCATTATAATAGCTCATATTTCCATTATATTCACCACTCAGTAAATATTTTACCCTTTGCTTTACACCGTAGAATTTTTTTGACTCTTCATCCCAGATATTTGCAAATGTATTGTTCCAATAGTTTAAAACTTCTTTTCTTATAAAGTTAAACATTTTGGTTTTTTCTGTATTACCTCGTATTCCGCTTCTTCTCAAATATTCAGATACTGTAAAATAGAAAGTTCTTTTGCTTAAATCATCTACATCCGATCTATTTTTTACAGTAAGTAGTGTATTATAGGTAAAAAGCCCCTGTAGGCTTTTTATCACTTCCTGATTTTTAGTATCGTAAGCATATTGAATCGGTATATATAAAAAAGCAGCACAATCATAGGGAGCATTTGGCCAATTCGTCATTTTCGTTTCAGAAGCAAAAATATCACTATAGCGATTGATCATATTAATGACTTCCGTGGTTGTCAGGTTCTGCTGTCTGAACACCGGTTCATTTGATAGCATAGATGATATACTTACAGATGCTTGTACCATCGGGCAAGTGCCGATGGTACAAAACAAACACATAAGAATAAACCTCAGTTTATATATTAAATCTTTCATCTATAGATAGATATTTATGATTTCCTCTTAATCTTTATACAATTTTGGAATATTGTTTACTATTTTTATCACACGTTCAAAATCTAACCCTAAAGTATCTAGATACCATCTGATATTTTGATAACGAGGTGCATTCTCTATCTCAACAAGTTCCAGAGCTCTTTCTCTTGTAATTTGCCCTTCTCTAATTTGATTACTTCTAAAGGTATCATGCTCTGTAAAGCCAGCTACCGTATAGTATACATAGTTATAGAATGCAGCAGTACCATCACCAATCCTCCAAGTAGTAGTAGTATCTATCGCCTTTTCCCAGTCGTAATCATTTAAAAGAGTATTATCTACCTGTTCTTCATCCCATCTCCAATAATCAAAAATATGGTAATAATCCTGTTTTTCTGTGAAGCTACGGTAGTATTCTCCTGAAAGGGTATCCCAAAGTGAGCTATTAAAATATCCAGGACTTTGCATCATTGCTCTGAATCTTTTGGAGTGATATCTCAACTGTTTCATTGCACCATGGCTGTATACTCTTTTTTCTTCAAAATCAGGTTCAATATCTAAAAATCCTGTCTTAAAGTGAGTTACTTCCAATGGGTTTACTCCCCAAAGATTTAGATTGATTCCTGTTTGCTTTTTGATACTTTCTACATATCTGAAGAAATGCTTGTCACCTGCTGTAAGCATTGCCATCATTCCTAAATGTGGGGATTTAAGCCATGCTTCAAGATTCATTCTGATATTCTTCCTTTTCAGGGAAATATCTGCAGCAACAATAATATTTTCTACACCAAGATCAGCACACATACGGCTGATATTCCTTCTTCCTAAGTCTGTTACCATTCCCCAATCGTAAGTATAAGTAACAGGTTTCATTTCCAGTTCTTTTACAATAAGGTGAAGTCCGTAGCAGCTGTCTCTACCTCCGGAAAAAGGAACGATACAGTCTAATTCTTTCCCTTTTCTTCTGTAAGGCTCTACCAATTTAAATAATTCCTCTTTTGGTTTTGGATTATTTCTTGGTTTATAACTTTTACAATAGTTACATACTCCAACTTCGTCAAACTTTATAAAAGGCATCGTTTCTGGAAGTATACATTTTGTACATCTTTTGATGTTGATCTTTTTATATTCCAGTAATCCCTCTTCAATGGTATTGAATTTAAATTCAGGAATTAAATTTTCTACTCTACTCTTCTCATCTGTAATTACCAGCTTTTCTTCTGAAGCAGGAATATCTAAAATTAAAGCCTCTTCTTTGATTTGGCTGATGTTTTCACATCCGATAATTTTAAGTCCATAATTCTCTGAAGCAAAATATGTTTTGTCTTCATTATATCCTACATATAAACTTCCATTATTAGAGAAAAGAAGTAGTTTGCCTATTTCCGGTAATACAAGGGCACATGCAACCACCCCTCTACATAAGGTAAGTATCTCTTTCGGAAGATCTTCAATTTTGTTTTCCTTGTTACTAAGAAACTCTTCTGCAATAGCTACAATCGCTTCAGAATCAATTTTCAGCTGCCTGGTCACAGATAATTTCCCCCAAACTTCATCTTCATTTACAATGATTCCGTTATGGATAGCACATATATTTCCTCTAACTACAGGCTGATTATCCCCCAGCCCATTGGTAATCAACCTACTGTGACCCAGTACAATGTTATTATTGTATGGCTGTACTTTGTTTAATAATTTCTCAATACTATAATCTGCTCTGTTTACCTTATAGTGATTGTTTTGATAATAGATCAATCCACTGGAATCCACTCCTCTTTGTTCGGAATGCTTTACCAGAGTTTGAAACTTCTGTTTATTTATACTCGTCTTCGATACGACGCCAAAAATTCCACACATTTTGTTTTATTTTTTATTTTTTAAAATATTGTTATACATTTTTATTAACTCACTCTCCTGAAAGTTCCAGCTAAGCGGATAAAGATCTTTTTTGTGTCTATTACTTAAATCTAAACTTTCAATATCTTTTATTATTTTGAATATATTCTCTGCTTCCAGACTGCTGCATTTACCTAGGCTGTATTCCTCAACAACATTTTTGATATCTGGAAAATCTGATGCCAAAACATATAATTCAGAAAAAGCATATTCAAATAATTTATTAGGTAGGCAATAGTAATCACTTAAAGAAACAGCTTCCACCAAACAAAGTCCAACATCTGCAGACATAGATACATCTACTACCTGATGATGAGGAACTGCCGGATGATAGTGAATATTTGCATTATTGAGTGCTACTTTTTTTATTTCATCAACATACTCACCATACCCAATAAAGACGATATGAGAATCTACTTCTTCTCTCTGAAAAACATCAAGATATAGATCTACTCCCCTTCCAACTTCACTTATTATTCCCAGATATAAAAATATTTTTTTTCCTTCAGGAATATTAAATTTTTCTCTAAGATAATTACTTTTATCGTTTTCTTTATGAGAAGTATCAAGCTGTGGAGAATTCAATATTAATACACTTTCTTTTTTTCCAAGATGTTTATCATACCAATGAATAATTGAAGGACTCACACTAATCAGAACGTCAATATCTTTCCACATTATTCTCTCAATGAATAGCGTGTACTTTGAAAGTATTTTTGATTGCCCTGCCTTATCTGATTCCAACTCATGTGCATCATATATCAATTTTGACCCACTAAATAATTTGATAGCTTTTGCAATAGGTAAATATAACGTATCATGACAATGAATAACATCTGGCTTATATTTAATTCCAGGTAAAACCATTCTGATAAACGCTTCTAGCAGATTAAGAAAATACCTGATTGGTCTTGGTAAAAATTTCAGATTTTTTGTCGCAATATTGAATACTCTAATAAAAGGTATGTTTTCTGTTTCATATTTATGCCCTTCAGAATCATCAATCCCATAAGCTACTAATGTTGTGTTTTCAATCTTCTTTACCGCTTTCAGTTCTTTTAGGATCCTACTATCATAGCGGATATCTGTAGGAGAAAGATGAAGTATTCTTTTATTTTCAGTTTTTTTCATTTACTAAGTTTTTTTAAGGATTGCCTTTGATCGAGGCATGAGATATAATAATAAACTTGTTATTAAAAACCCTCCTGAGATTAAAGACGTAAAAAAAGATCCATTTATGAATTGCGTACCAAACATTATAGCACTAATAATCAGTAATTTAGGATTAAGATCATTACATATTGCATCAAAGAAATTAAAGAAGTAACCTCTTAACAAAGGAAATATAATTAAGGAGGCCCAACCGAATTGTGCAAAATCATTACCAATAAGACCTGTATTAGAAGACATTTCTGGATCTCCAAAATAATGCTCAGCGATAATATATGGGGAATTTTTGGTATGTACAGCAGAACTATCAAACCAATGTATAAAGTGCTCTTTCATGTAAAGCAACTCTCTAGACCCAAAGTAGTCATAGTGATAATATCCTAATAATGGAGGGGTAAAGAAAGTTCTTATATAAAATCCTCCCATTTCCGCTTGGAAATCAGAGCTTACTGAAGCTGTAAGTATAATCAAAAAAAGGTTAAGACAAATAATCGAAATCAGTAAGTACTTTTTAAAAGCATCCTTATAAAAGAAGAAGATCAAAAAAGTAAAAATTATTAAAAAGAGGTCTGTCTTATGTGCTCCAAAAGAATATAACATTAATCCAAAAAATAAGAAAACCGTACTAAACAGAATATTTTTTTTAAGTAAATAGAACATTAAACCTATTGTAACAAACATTGCAGCAATTGGTTTTAAGTAATTAATAATTGGAGGCAAATCCAAGCTCTGAACTTTTGCTCGTATTGCATATACATCTTCAAAGTCAAATTTTATATTGAATCCATTATAATAAACCGAAAATAAAACCATCAAAATAATAACACCGTATAGCAGAACATAAAATAGAATTAAAGATTGGGCTTTAGGTAATATTTGTACCACCTTCACTTTCGGCATTTTTATATAGGCATATGAAATCATTATTGTATACAGAATACTAAAGATCATATATGCCCTTTCTCCATTAAAATTACTAAAAGTTAAATTTGGCATAAAATAAAGTAAGTAAAAAACTAATATAATGAATGAAGATGGTTTATTCATTTCTAAAAGTTTCTTATAAAAAACCCCAAAAATAACTGTCCCTATAATTGACAACATATGGGAAACTAAATCTGCTTCATTTACAAACCCCAAATATGCATATACAGGTTGTATAAATTCTAGATAAATATAATCTAAGCTAAATTTATATATAAGTAGTAGTAATAATAAATATTTGAATTTCATTAAAAAAAAATTAAATGTTTTTATAAACCTTGATGAGAGTACTGTTTTATTTTCCTGAAAATAGATATGCAAAACTACAAAACAGTTCGGAAGTTTTATATTTAAGTTTAATTGATAGAATTATTATTATACTTTTATTGTTTTTCTCAACATTCTTAAGTATGATTTGAAATGAATACTCTATATACTTCTTTATACCAGTCTTGATCTCTTAAAACACGATCATTATGCCAAAGTATAATAAAATCACCTTCAACTCTTGATATTATATTGAATAAATTCTCCAATATATTACGGGCTTTATCTATAGAATACTTTTGATAATATTGTAACGTAGAATCCATAGCAATCAATGGTTTTTCAATAATATCATAAGGTTCATCATTCTCTAGGTTAAAAGGGTTAAATGCGTGTGCTGTACCGCATCTAAAACCTTCATGTTCTGCAAACCCCATGGTATAATCTACTTTTATTCCACAACTCTCAAGATTTTTATAAGTAACTTTCTTATCAAATCTAAGATAATGCTGCCGTGAAAGCAAAATATTTGACTTTAAAGATTCCCTTAGTCTTTTTATCTCATCTCTCATTATCTCAATATTTCTAAATGTATTGAAACCTGGATGAATTCCGACTTTCATTCCTACATCTTGAATTCTGACAATCAGCTTAAGAATATTTTCATCAATACGTTGCCCTTTATCATATTGGGAGGGTTCTGCGGTCATAAAGAAAAAAACAGACTTCAGTCCATATTTTTTTGAATCATTATATAAAATCTCTATCCCCTTAAAATATTGATCTTCTTTTTTTGAGAAACTTGCTTTAATCATATTAAATAAGGAATAAACAAATTGTCCGGCCCTTTTTTCTCTAACTTCTCCCAACAAACTCTTTAAAGACCTAAAAAAACCGTCAAATCTATAAAGATGATCTATATCGTGAGTTGGAATAAGCTCTGTTTTTTTGATCAAAGGATTAAAGCTTATTATTTCACTTTTAAGAATTTCCCTTATCAGAAATGCATATTCATCAACAATTGGTACACTTATCAGATTATACTTATACACTAAGCTGTCCTCATATTTAAATCTATCAAACTCATCTTTTGTTTCTGATACCCATTCATCATAACCTGATAATAAAAGGAATGGTAATGTAATAATATCATAGTTTATTTGAATAATACCATTATTTTCATAGAGTTTTTCTTCATTTTCATCAATAACAGGTATTTTATAATAATTATCATATGAAAATATATACTTCATCTGTACTCTTCCTTCTAGAAGTTGAGTCAGTCTTGCCTGTGAGCACAGTTTGAATCTGATATTTATTTCTTCAATCCTGACAACAGCATTATCTTCCGATAAAAATTCTAAAGTTGGAGTAACTGTATAACCAAATGCAATTTTCAGTAAAGACTTAATTGTATACAATATTGCATTTTCTGTTCTCAAGCTTTTCAACATCACTATCAAATATAATAAACAAGTTAATTATCAACTATGGCTTGAAAAGCCAGAATACTTTTAAAAGAAAAGAATTTGTTTTAGACACTTCAAAATAAGCCTTTTGCTCTGTACCATAAAGCCTAAATGCACTCTCCACATTTTTTATCATACTTCCTTCAAAATCGTAAGCTTTAGTTTTATCACTTAAAAATTTAATCGATTCTAATATTAAATAGGAAAATGAATTAGATTGCCGAAATTTTGGACTAATTGCTGAAATTAAATGATAAGCCGAGTTACTATCCCATATTAAGAAAAGTGAAGTATGTTTATTACCTTCATTATCATAAGCACTCATTATACACCCACTATTCCTTTTTTTACTAGCTTCATAGATTGAACAAAATAGTTCTTCACTATAAGAGATAGTCTGCCCCATCTCTTTTAAACATTCTTTATGAAATTGATAAAATCCTTTATAATCTTCATCTATTTTTACAGATAATTTTCCTTGTGCATCTTTAATACTTTTTCTTTTATCATAAGAAAAAGATGCTAATACTTTTTCGGGATCAGAAATATCTGGTATAACATATGTATACTTGGTGGTACATTTAAAGCCATTCCAATAAAAAGGCAACCAGTTTGTAATAGAATAATGAAAATGTTGAATGAAATAATCGAATTTTGGCAGTTTTTGAATCAAATCGTCCATCACTTTTATCTCATTACTTATCCTACTGCTTGTTTTCGAAGCATCTTTACCACTTCTAATCCAGGGGCCTAAAGTCTGAGTTTCCTGCGGAAGAGTAAGAATATTAAAAAAAGATTTAATTGTCTTCTTGTAATACGGCAATGATCCAATGATAATATCACCTTTCTCACATAATAATACATCCCAGTTTCCTTCTCCACATACAGCATCTAACCACCAGTATTGTGAGAACAATGGGATCGATTGTTCCTTATCACATAATTCGATATATTTCTTTTTATATTCTTCTAACATTTGTAACAATTTATTTTTTTAAAATCATAGATATTTCATCTTCATTTTCAGATATTATAGCAAATCCGAATGACTCATATAGTGAAATTGCTCTAATATTATTAGAAACAACATTTAAGCTAATCATGTCAAAAAACTTTCCAAGTTCAGAAATACTGTCCGATAATAATATTTTCGCAAATCCTTTACCTTGATAATTATCCTCTACTGCAATTCCCTTTAAATGAACTTCCCTATCATTTCTTGCAATATAAAGTGCATAGGCAATTAATTTACCGTCTTTTATTATAGTATATAAAGACCGGTTTTTATGAGTGTATAAGTATAGCTTAGTTTGATTATCAATTTTGCTGAATTTCCTATTGTGTAAATCAATAATATCTCTAATATTGACATCGTTTTGCTTATATGTTAGTTTTCTAACATATCCAAAAGATTTAATAACAGTTAATACACTTATTAATTTTTGCATATATTTTTATTTACCTTTAGAAAAATAGTAAGATAATGACAAATTAATTATATACATAAAAGAATACCCTAATGAAAAAATAATTAAGGTAGTCTTTATATCAAAAAATAAAGCCCCTAAAACAACTATTGTTATATTCAAAGCAAATAAAAAAATCTGCCATAAAAAATCTACTCTTTGCTTCTCCGCAATCAAAAAGACAGCAGATAGAGGATTAGACAAAAACTGAAAAAAGTACATTGGGGTCATGTATCTGGCATAATATCCTGCTGTAATCCATTTTTCTCCAAAAATAATTCTAAAAATATCCGGAGCAAAAATAAAAAACAAAACAAAAGGGATAATACTCAATTTTAAAAGGGTTTTAAATGTTGAGCTATATATAGCCTGACAATTACCTGTACTTATATAATACCTTGCAGCTTCCTCTCTAAAAACATTCCCAATTGATCCTGCCATCAAACTAAGTGGTGCTGTGGCAATTCTGTTTGCAAATCCATAAAGTCCCAAAACAGAATTTCCAAAATAATAATTAATAAGTAAACCAGGAACCTCATAAGCTGCAGTATTGAAAAAATGAGCAACGACTAGAAATTTCGGAAAATTAACATATCTTTTTGCAACATACGACAGTTTTATTTTAGAAATTTTAAAATAAAAAATCTCTTTCCAATTTGCACTCCTGCTATATAAAATTAAAGCAATTACCTGTCCTGAAACTCTTCCAATTATAAGTCCCTGAGACCATTTCAAAAAACCTAAACAAATACTAAGCACAGACGACACCGTACTTTCAGAAATCTTGTTAAACGATATTTTTTTATATTGCCTCTTTCTATTAAACCAATAAAGGATTGAACTTAAATTGGCATTAATAAAGACCAATATTGGTACTAAAAATAATACAGAGGAAGCATCTGATAAATTAAAAACATTTTGGAGTGATGAGTTAAAAATAATAATTATCGGTACTAACAGAATACAGAATGTTGCAGAAATAATACCAACCAAATATAAAATCTGTTTAGCCCAAATAGAATTTTTTGGCAATAAAATAGCTAGTTCATACCTTCCTGTTGCAAATACAGTAAGTACATTAACAATACTTAGAAGTATAGTATAATCACCAAAACTTTCAGGAGTATAAATTCTAGAAAGTATTGGTGTTACAAGTAATAAAATTAGCTGAGCAAAAGCTGTTCCTGACAACAATGTAAGGATATTCTTAAAATACTCAGATTTAGATGCTATGGTCTTGTCAATAAAACTATTTATGAATCTCTTGATCATTTTTATTTTAAGCTGTAAATCCTCTCAATAATATCCACAACCTTCAATCCTTCCAAAGCATTTGTTGTAATGGTATTTCTACCTTTCAAAACATCTACTACATTTTCGATAATATAATGGTGATTTGCAGCAGATCCTTTATAAGCACCGTAATCATTTCCTGGATTTGTTGGTGCTAAAACTGGCATTTCGTAGTCTTTTACATTACAAACTTCTACCTTATCCATATATTGTCCTCCAATCTTCACGGCTCCATTTTCGGCAATGATGGTCATAGAGCTTTCAAGGTTTTGATTCCATACTGAAGTAGAGTAATTCAATGATCCCATTCCGCCGTCTACGAAATCAAAGCTTACAAAACCTGAGTCTTCAAAGTCGGTAAGATTTTCGTGGTTGAAATCAGCAAATTTCGCCTGAATATTAGTAATATCCCCAAATAACCAATACATGATGTCTATGAAGTGAGAAAACTGTGTAAACAAGGTTCCACCATCCAATTCTTTTTTACCATGCCATGATTCAGGCTTATAGTATCTATCATCACGATTCCAATAACAATTAAGCTGAACCATATAGATTTCTCCCAATTTTCCACTTTCTACCATCTCTTTGATCCAGGCAGAAGGTGGAGAATATCTGTTTTGCATTACTGCAAAAACTTGTTTATGCTTGTGTAAAGCCTGGAAAATAAGTTTTTCTGCATGCTGTTTATTCAAAGCCATAGGCTTTTCTACTACAACATGTTTTCCAGCATCAATTACTTTATAAGATTGTTCGAAATGGAATCCGTTTGGAGAAGCAATATTAACAACATCCACTTCAATTCCGGAAGCTAAAAATTCTTCTAATGAAGCAAAAAAAGGAACATCATAATTTTCAATTCCCAGTACAGATTTATCTTTAACATCGACTAATCCTACCAATTCACATTCTTCATTTCTTGAGATCATTTCGGCATGTCTTTTTCCGATATGCCCGCAGCCTACCACTGCAAATTTTATTTTTTCAGACATTTGTTTATTTTAAATTTTCGAAACTTTATTATTTTCTAACTTGTACTTTTCTCCGCTTTCTTCACAAACAGCAATATTATCTGCATCAAACTGAAGTCTCTGCCCAAATTCGCTCATCCAGCCCATTTGTCTGGCAGGATTCCCTACTACCAAAGCATAATCAGGTACCTCTTTTGTGACTACAGCTCCTGCTCCGATAAAAGCAAACTGACCTATATTATGACCACAAACAATCGTTGCATTCGCTCCAATAGAAGCTCCTTTTCCAACATGTGTTTTTAGGTATTCATTCTTTCTGTTTACAGCACTTCTTGGGTTAATTACATTGGTAAAAACCATTGATGGACCTAAGAAGACATCATCATCACATGTTACCCCTTCGTAGATGGAAACATTATTCTGAACTTTGACATTCTTTCCCAAAATTACTTTTGGAGAAATAACAACATTCTGACCTATATTACATTTTTCTCCCAAAATGCATCCTGTCATAAGGTGCGAAAAATGCCAAATTTTGGTTCCATTACCAATCTGACATCCTTCATCAATAACAGCCGTTTCGTGTGCAAAAAAATCTGACATATCTGGTTTCTATTAATTAAAAAAATTCTTAATCTCCGTAACAATCACATTCAATACTTCCTCATCAAATTCTGTATGTACAGGAAGCGAGATCACTTCTGCACAAAGCTGTTCTGTAACAGGAAGACTAAATCCTTCTTTTACATACTGCAGAAAAGCTTCCTGCTTGTAAAGAGGTAAAGGATAATATACCATACTCGGAATATTCTTTTCCGCAAGGTATTTTTGTAATTCATCTCTTTTCCCGTTTTTTATTCTAAGGGTATACTGATGAAATACATGGTTAGAATTCTCAGCTCTTTTTGGAGTCTGAATTTCTGAGATCCCGGCAAGATTTTCATCGTAATAATCTGCCATTTTATTTCTTGCTGCAGAATATTCATCCAAATGTTTAAGTTTAACTTTTAAAACAGCAGCCTGAAGAGTATCTAATCTTGAATTACATCCCAATACTTTATGATGGTATTTCTTTTCCTGGCCATGATTAGCAATCATTCTGATCTTCAAAGCCAATTCATCATCATTTGTCATCAATGCACCTCCATCACCATAACATCCAAGGTTTTTCGAAGGAAAGAACGAAGTACATCCAATATCTCCGATAGTCCCTGTTTTTCTTACTGTTCCATCTGAGAAAGTATAATCAGAACCTATTGCCTGGGCATTATCTTCAATGACAAAAAGATTATGTTTTTTTGCAAATTCAACAATCTTTTCCATATCTGCACTTTGTCCATATAAATGTACAGGAACAATTGCCTTAGTATTTGGAGTAAGATATTTTTCAAGGTCATTTAAATCGATGTCAAAAGTATCTTCGTTTACATCTACCATTACAGGTTTTAATCCTAAAAGTCCTATAACTTCTGCAGTCGCCACATAAGTAAATGCCGGACAAATGACCTCTTCGCCGGGTTTCAGGTCTAAAGCCATCATGGCAATTTGAAGAGCATCAGTTCCGTTAGCACATGGAATAACATGCTTTACATTAAGGTATTTTTCAAAGTCCTGTTGGAATTCCTTAACTGCAGGACCATTGATAAATGCAGCATTATCGATACATTCCTGAATCCCAGCATCTATATCCTGTTTTATTTTCTGATATTGACCTTTAAGGTCAACCATTTGAATTTTCATATGTATATTTTTGTTTTTTTGAGATCACCCAAAGTGTAAAATCTAATTTGCTATGAGCTCACTGATCTTATTTCCTATAGAAAGACATGAAGTAGCTGCTGGAGAAGGAGCATTTCTAACATGAATGATATTGCCGTTTTTCACAATATCGAAATCATCAATCAACCCTCCATTTCTATCACATGCCTGAGCTCTCACTCCTGAACCTCCAGGTACAAGATCATTTTCCTGTATTTCCGGTAAAAGCTTTTGCAATGCTTTTGTAAATGCAGATTTAGAAAGTGAACGGTGCATTTCCCCCATTCCGGTTCTTCCATATTTCGCCACAATTTTTCTGAAACCAGGCCACAGCATAGTCTGCATGGTTTCGCTAAAATTGAAATCAAAAAAGTTATATCCTTCTTTTTTAAAAGCTAAAACAGCATTAGGTCCCGCTTCAATATTACCATCAATCATTCTGGTAAAGTGGACACCAAGAAAGGGAAAACTAGGATCTGGAACAGGATAAATAAGATGTTTTACCAGGTATTTTTTTTCATCTTTAATTTTAATAATATTCTCCTCTGAAAGGAATAATAACCACATCATTTTTTTCGTTGGTCATTTTGGTAACTTTATCAGAATACAACCCTGCGCAGGAAATCAGTTTTTTACTTTTGAATTCGGCATTATTGGTGGTTACAATAATTTCAGAACCTTTATCAATAATATTTTTTACTTCGCTGTTAAACCTTACTTCTCCTCCAAGTTCTTCAAAAAGCTCTTTAATCTTTTTGGCAATTCCCGGATAATCAATAATCCCCGTTTGTGGAACTTTTATTGCTTTTATTCCTTCACAATGGGGTTCTATTTCACGAAACTCATCTCTCGAAAGGTATTTAAGATTTTGAAGTCCGTTTTCTACTCCTCTTTTATAAATATTATCTAAAAGAGGAAGTTCCTCTTGTGAAGTAGCCACGATTATTTTGCCACAAAGGTCATATTTTATCCCATGTTTCTCAGCAAAATTAATAATCGAATTGTAACCTTCAATACAGTTTTTTGCTTTAAGACTTCCCGGTTTATAATAAATCCCGCTGTGGATCACTCCACTATTGTGTCCCGATTGGTGCAATGCCACATCATTTTCTTTTTCTAAAATTAAGATCTTAGAATCAGGATTTTTCAGTTTAGTTTGGTAGGCCGTAGCAAGCCCTACCAAACCTGTACCAATGATTATAATATCATAGTTCATTATCTGTTACAATCTTGCATCTACCAGATTTCTGTCTAAACATGCTTTGGTATCAAAAACCACCGCATTTTCCTTTTTCAGTTCATTAAGATCCATTTCAAGGAATTCGTTATGAGAAACTGCAATAACTAAAGAATCATACTTTTTACCTTCTTCAAGAGCGTCTAAAATATCAATTCCATATTCATGTTTCACTTCTTCTTTGCTTGCCCATGGATCATAAATATCCACATTCACACCATATTCAGAAAGCTCTCTGTAAATATCAACTACTTTGGTATTTCTCACATCCGGACAGTTTTCTTTAAAGGTAATTCCTAAAATCAGAGCTTTAGAATCTTTGATCACTCCTCCTTTTGCAATAAGAAGCTTCACTACTTTAGAGGCAACGAACTCAGCAATAGAGTCATTTACACGTCTACCGGATAAAATAACATCCGGATGGTATCCTAGTTGCTCTGCTTTATGTGCCAGATAATAAGGGTCTACTGAAATACAATGCCCACCTACTAATCCTGGTTTATACTTTAGGAAATTATATTTTGTTCCTGCAGCTTCCAATACGTCGTTGGTATCGATACCTACTCTATCGAAAATCAAAGCAAGTTCATTAACAAAAGAAATATTAACGTCTCTTTGTGCATTTTCAATAGCTTTAGAAGCTTCAGCAACCTTAATGCTAGGTGCTTTGTGAGTACCCGCAGTAATAATTTTCTTATATAGATTATCTACTTCCTCTGCAATTGCTTCTGTAGAACCAGAGGTTACTTTTTTTACACTGGTAAGTGTATTTACTTTATCTCCCGGATTGATTCTCTCTGGCGAATATCCTACAAAGAAGTCATCATTAAATTTAAGCCCAGAATATTTTTCAAGAACCGGAACACACTCTTCTTCTGTACATCCAGGAAAAACCGTTGATTCATAAATCACGATATCTCCATTTTTAATAATTTCACCAAGCATTTTAGATGCTGAAATTAAAGGATTTAAATCTGGTGCATTGTACTTATCAATAGGAGTAGGAACTGTTACAATAAATATGTTTGCTTCTGATATTTCAGATAACTGGCTTGTAGCTTTATACCCAAAAGCCCCATTGGATTCATTATATTTTTCAAGTCCTGCATTTAATTTATCAAGATCTGCCTCAAGCGTTATATCTTGTCCGTTATTAAGCTGGTCAACACGCTGAGCGTTAATATCGAATCCAAGAACTGGATAATGACCTGCAAATTCAAGGGACAAAGGAAGGCCTACATAACCTTGTCCTATAACCGCTATTCTATACGTTTTCATCATTAACTAAGTTTATTTTTTATTTTTTGAAACCACGATTGTTCGCTATGATTGTTATAACCATAACCATATTTATTGCTGTATCCTAAATTTTCTCTGTTTACGTCGTTAAGAACAAATCCAACATTTTTGATCTTTTTCTGATCAATATTAGTATTGGCAAATTCTAATAATGCTTTTTCTGTATACTTTGATCTGGAAACATAGATAACAATATCTGCAAGTTCTGCGATCAGGAGAGTATCTGTAACCAGAAGTAATGGAGCTGTATCCAGAATAATATAATCATATTTCCCTTTCAATTCTTCTATAAGAACTTCGTAGCGGCCATTAGACAATAGTTCTGTTGGGTTTGGCGGAATCATTCCTGAATAAATAACATCAAGATGTGGGTTAAAAGATGATACATGAATAATATCTTCCAAATTCGTATGATCAGAATAAAGGTATTCAGTAAGCCCGGTAAGTCCTTTTCTGGCAGGATTATATCTTTGAAGTTGCGGATTTCTGATATCAGAACCTATGATAATAGCTTTCTTCTTAGGATTAGCTAACGTTAAAGCTAAATTAACAGAAGTAAAAGTCTTTCCTTCTCCTTTTACTGTTGAAGTAACAAATACAACTTTTCCTTTTTTCTCTTTTGAAAGCATGAAGTTCATATTGGTAATAAGAATTCTAAATGCTTCTGCCATAGGACTAATATCATTTACTTTTACTATATCTGGATCACCTTTTTCAAGACTAGGTAATTCACCAATAATAGGAGCATGAACGAGCTTCTCAAGGTCATGTTTTGTAATAATTTTATTATTGAAAAGCAATGTTAAATAAATAATTATGAAAGGAATTAATAAGCCTATTACTAAATAAACTGTTAGAATAACATTACTTTTTGGTGAAATTGCTACAGGTGAAGCATATGCGGTGTCTACAACTTTTGCTTTTTGAGCTGTAATAGATTGAGCAATAGCAGTTTCTTCTCTTTTCTGAAGTAAAAGCAAATACAAATTCTCTTTAATCTGTTGCTGTCTTTCTATACTTCTGAACATTTTTTCAATAGAAGGAAGTCTTGATATTTTTCCAGAAACTTTATTCTGCTCTCCTAAGTATTCATTTTTCGCTAGCTCTAATCCTACCTTGTTTCTTTGAAGGCTTTGCATAATAGAACTACGCATTGCATTTATTTGTTTTGTAACATCTACTACAGCAGGGTTTTCCGTAGTAGCAGACTCTAGCAATCTATTTCTCTGTAAAACAAGTTGATTATATGCAGATATTCCTGATATTGCTTCGGCATTATTCAATCCTACATTTGAAGGTAGAACCTGATATTGTCCTTGTTTAGAAACATAACCTATAAGAGCCGTTGTAAGTTCCAACTGAGCATCTACATCCAACTGTTTAGACCTAGCTGCAGCAGAGCTTTCTAAATTAATTTTAGCTTCTGTTTCTAAATCGGTAAGATTATTTTTAGATTTAAAACTTTCTTTCTGATTCTCAACTTCTCCTAATTCTCCAGACAATTTTTTGATTCTGTCTTCAATAAAATCTAAAGTCTTTTTTGATTCTGAATTTTTGTCTGAAATAGCATCATTATTATAAGCTACTACAAGGCTATTAATAATATCCTTTGCTTTTGAAACCTGTGGGTATTTAAAACCTAGCTTAAGTACAGTAGTTTCCTTATTAACAAGATCAACACTAAGAGGACCTTGAAGGCTATTTACAGCAGCATCTAAAGATGAAATCTGAAGCTGAAGATTTTTAATATTGATACCTTTAACGTCAACTGGATTAAATTTAGGATTTTTTGTTATTATAATATTTGCAAAAGGTAAACTTATTGTCTTATTATAGGTAGTGATAATTTCTTTTTTAAGGCCCTCAGAACTTAAAGTTAATTTATCCCCATCTATAGCAAGATTTATCATATTTACAGGGCTGGCTCCTGGTTTTTCTGTAATTATTCTTACATCTATAGGTGAAGTTTCTTTGTATAATTCTAAAGTTCTAACTTTTCCTTTAGCTGTAATATTGGTTTGAAGATTTTGATTAGTGATCACTTCACCCATCATTTTTTTTGACTTCAAAATTTCTATTTCATTAGCTATACTATTTGTCTTAAGTCCACCAATCCCTGATAAATCAGGCAAAACACCTAAATCGTTTGCCATTACTGGTGACGATGAATTTTTAGCATCTTTGATAAGAATTGTAGATTCTACCCCATATACTGGAACCATAAATCTCAATGAAATATAGCCTACTAACACAGCAATGATTGCACTTACTATAAACCATGGCCATTTTCTGATAAATGGTTTTATAATTTCACTGATATTAATACTGTTTGAGTTGTTTTCTTCTTCTGAAAATTGTGAAGATTGCTGGTTATCCATCAATTTTTATTTCTTATTAAATAAACTTATTACTACTGCTATGGCTGTAACACCAATAGAAATTGCTGTCAGGTAAAGACCTGTATTTGGATTTTGTTTTGCCAAGACATCCTTTGTATTGTTTGAAGAAACAATAATGGCATCCCCTTGTTTAAGATTATAATAAGGAGAGTTAATCAGATTAGCATCCAAAAGACTGACACGCCCATGTGAAACAACTCCGTTTTCGGTTCTGATAACCAAAACTTCATCTCTTTTCCCATATTGAGTCAAATCGCCGGCAAGACCTAGTGCATTCCAAATAGTAGCCTGTCCATTTGCAATTGTATAGTCTCCCTGCCTATTCACTTCCCCTAATACTGTCACTTTAAAATTAGCAAGTCTTATACTTACTGTCGGATTAATGACAAATCTTGTCATTTTATCTCTTACTTCATCTTTAAGTTCAAGTAAACTCTTACCCGATGTATTGATTTTACCTAAAATCGGAAAATCAATATCTCCGTTTGCATCTACAATATATGTAGGTCCAGTAATTGTTGTAGCTCCTTGATTGGGAGTATTCCCTCCAGCCACAGCATTTGTCTGAATAAACTCTGATGAAGAATAGTTTTGATTAAAAGGTTTTACAACATCTGCATCTTTTGCTGTAATAAGAATGACAAGCTGATCACCAACCTGTATTGTGTTAACTGAATTTTTTGCAGAGGCATTAATGGCAACCTGCTCTATATTCTGCATATAATTTAAATCATTCTTAGCATTAGGATTTACTTTACAGGAAATCACTAAAGAAGATGCCAATACTACTGCTAATATTTTTCCTTTCATTATATTTTTAAATTGTACAAATATACATTTATATTTTTCTATTTATCTAACGCCTCATAGATAGAATTATTACTTCTAAATTCAGGCACAATGGTCTTTAAAATTTTTACGACTTCCACTTTATCTCTTCGTAAAGAAGCTTTAGTGATCTGTCTGGTCAATAAGTCTATTTCTTCGAATCCCATTGATGGATCTTTAGAAATCATAATCTTCTCATTATGCGTTGGAAGAGTTTTTGCATTATCACTTAAAAGTTCTTCATAAAGTTTTTCACCAGGTCTTAAACCTGTATAAACAATCTTAATATCTATATTCGGTTCAAATCCTGAAAGCTTTATCATTCTATTGGCAAGATCTAAGATTTTAACAGGTTCACCCATATCAAAAACGAAAATTTCTCCCCCTTCACCCATTGTTCCTGCCTGCAAAACCAATTCGCAAGCTTCCGGAATTGTCATAAAATATCTTACAATCTCAGGATGGGTAATGGTCACAGGTCCTCCTGCCTCAATTTGTTTTTTAAAATGTGGTATAACAGAACCGTTAGATCCCAATACATTTCCAAATCTTGTAGTAATAAATTTGGTTGTATTACCCTCCAGATTCTGAAGAGACTGTACAAACAATTCAGCGGCACGCTTGGAAGCCCCCATTACATTTGTTGGGTTTACTGCTTTATCAGTAGATATCATCACAAATCTATTCACGTTATATTTACTGGATAGTTTTGCAACAATCTTTGATCCTAATATATTAACAAAAATAGCTTCATGCGGATTTTCTTCTACTAAAGGAACATGCTTATAAGCGGCAGCATGGTATACCATTGAAAAGTTATACATTTGGAACAAAGCTTCCATTCTATGCTGATTTGAAACATCTCCCAAAACAAATTTGAATGCGATATGGGGAAACTTATCCCTCATTTCAAGTTCAATTTCATAAAGCGGTGTTTCAGCCTGATCCAATACAACAATTAAGGAAGGATTCACCAAAGCCACCTGTCTTACAATCTCACTTCCTATAGAGCCAGCACCTCCTGTCACTAAGACAATTTTTTCAAAATGCCTGCTTTTAATTTTTTCATTTTGGATCTTGATAGGCTTTCTGTTTAACAAATCCTCAATTTGAAGATTTTTGATAGACCCTCCTAAGTCGCTGTCTCTGAGTTTTTGTACTGAGGGAGCCTTGAAAACATTCAGATCTTTTTCCAAAAATAAATTCACCCATGAATTCATTTCATCCCTGGCCATCATTTCTTTAACAATAAGAACCCCATCGATAACAAGATCGTCTTTTGTATTCTCTTCAATCTTTTGTTTTTCATAAATAGGTTTCCCCAATAAAGATGCCCTTTTGGAATCCGTTCTTTGAGTAAGAAATCCTACAACATGATATGGTAAACTTGGATTATCAAGAATAGCACGGGCAATGGCGATAGACTGCTCATCAATACCCAACACCAAAATTCTTTTTTTCAAAGCACTTCTTCTGTATTCTCTTACTATATGAAAAAATTCTTTTACATAAAGTCTGAAGAGAAATAATCCCATAAAGGAAATTATAAAATATAGAACTAAATAAGGAGCAAGAATAAATTTGCCTCCGGTAGTCCAGAAATAGAACATATTAATCGTCCCTATAGCAAACATTGTACAAAAACATGACACCAACAGTTTGAACAGATCTATAAATGTTGAATGCCTTATGATTCCCGCATAAGTTTTAAAGAGGTACATGAATATAGTATTTACCACAATGATAGAAGCAAAAACAATACTTTTATCTTCATGATAAATAAACTCTTTCTGTGTAATTTTTTCGATAATATAAGTTGAAAGAAACAGTGAGATTCCCAAAATAATAATATCAATTATGAGTACTATCCATCTGGGAAGATATCTTACGTCTGAGAGATTGACAACATTATCTCCTCCAAATATTTTTTTCCTAAGAGAATTATACATTGTCTTTATTGGTGTTCATATATTAATTAATACGGTACTAATCTTGGTTACTAATTTAAAATGCTTTTTTGCATTTATGGTATTCATGCAAAATTAAAATAAAATATCATCTATCCTTTAGATTTCAAAAAATAAATTCAATTTCTGAGATGTATCAGAACATTCTTTGCCCTATTCTTGTTATTATCATCAAAAAAATTGTATTCTATCAATAAACACAAACTACGGTCAAAAAGTATACCATAAATATAATTTCAAAAAAAATGACTTTTTCAAATCATATATACCAATACATCATTCACTATAAGGTTCTGTGTTCTTGATTATTTTATTAGAATTTATTTTTTAATTTTTATTTTCTTCAATAATATTTAAATGTTTGTACTCAATAAAATGATGATTAATCTTAGTACATTTTCATCAATTGAATTTTACCGTATCTTCCAATTGATAAAAATTCATTCTTGAAAATATAACAAAGAAAAATTCGTCATGAATGAATAATCTTAAGTTCACCTATGTTGAGTACTATTTTGAAAAATTTCTTTTATATCAGGTATTTCTATACGTTTTCAAGTTGTTACCTTTTATATATATGGTAATACTCGTTTTTTTCTTCCCCTATCTTTGCTGTGTTTAATTTTTAGTCAAAAATATCATTTATTTTCTCATATTCAAAACCTCTGCTCATGAGATATTTTATAGTTTTCGATTTTTTTTGATATTCCTGCAATCCTTTCTGCTTAGAAAAGTAATCTTCATAGATTCTTGTGATGGTTTTGGTATAGTCTTCTTCATAGATTTCATCAAAACAGGAATTGATCAGCCTTTCGGATATCTGCTTCTGTTTCAGATTCATTCTGATCTTATTTCTCCCCCAATGCTTGATGTAAAACTTACCTCTGATATAACTTCGGGTAAACCGCTCTTCATTGAGGTAGTTTTCTTTCAGGAGATACAGGATAATTTCTTCTTTCGCTTCATCAATCAGCAAAAATTCTCTCATCTTCTGTTCTACTTCTGCATGACAGCGATCCTGGTAAACGCAGTAGCTGACCAGTTTTTGCTTAATTTCGTCAAAAGTAAAAGATTTTTTTTCCATTGTATAAAAAAAGAATGAGCTCACGCCCATTCTTTATATGATATTATAAATCCTATTAGTAGTTGAATAGGGCTTTACCTTCCATTAACTCATTAACATTCTTTCTTACTGATGCAAGAACTTCTTCATTTTTGATATTATCTACCACTTCAGAGATTAACCCTGCAATAGTATCCATATCATTTTCTTTAAGTCCTCTTGTCGTAATGGCAGCCGTTCCTAATCTGATACCAGATGTAGTGAATGGAGATTTATCATCAAAAGGAACCATGTTTTTGTTACAAGTAATATCTGCAAGCACTAATGCTTTTTCTGTTTCTTTACCGTTTACGCCCTTATTTCTAAGGTCTACCAGCATCAGGTGATTGTCTGTTCCTCCACTTACAATATCAAAACCTCTGTTGATCATCGCTTTTGATAATGCCTGTGCATTTGCTTTAACCTGTTTTGCATAAGTTTCGAACTGACCATCCAATGCTTCTCCGAAAGCAACTGCTTTACCGGCAATTACATGCTCAAGCGGACCTCCCTGAATTCCTGGGAATACAGCTCCATCCAATACCTGGCTCATCATTTTGATTTCTCCTTTTGGAGTTTTGTGTCCGTAAGTATTTTCAAAATCTTTCCCCATCATGATCATACCACCTCTAGGACCTCTTAAAGTCTTGTGTGTAGTAGTTGTTACTACATGGCAGTGTTCAAATGGAGAGTTTAGCAATCCTTTTGCCACTAAACCAGCCGGGTGAGCGATGTCTGCCCAAAGTGTTGCCCCAACTTCATCTGCTACCTCTCTGAATTTAGCATAGTCTAAGTCTCTTGAGTATGCTGAAAAACCTGCGATAAGCATTTTTGGTTTTTCTCTCAATGCTACTTCTCTCATTTGGTCATAATCAATAAGACCTGTTTCCTGCTGAACTCCGTAAGAAACTACGTTATATTGTATTCCGGAAAAGTTTACAGCAGAACCGTGAGTAAGGTGCCCTCCCATCGAAAGGTCCATCCCCATGATCTTATCTCCTGGTTTCAAAACGGCAAGATAAATGGCAGCATTCGCCTGAGAACCGGAATGTGGCTGAACGTTCACATAGTCTACTCCGAAAAGTTCTTTTGCTCTGTTGATTGCCAGTGTTTCAACCTCATCTACTACTTCACAACCTCCGTAATATCTCTTTCCGGGGTATCCTTCAGCATATTTGTTTGTCAGTACACTTCCCATTGCTTTCATCACATTTTCAGAAACAAAGTTTTCTGATGCGATAAGCTCTAATCCATGGGTTTGTCTTTGTCTTTCCTTTTCAATCAGGTCGAAAATAATATCCATTTTACTTTTAGTTTTTGAAATTTTCACCCCAAATGTACGGATTTTTCGCCGAGATATTGGTATGAAAAGAATGATTTTTAAACACCCAAAAGCGAAATAATCCAAAGTAAATTTAAACTGTTTTTGCTTTTATTTTCATAAAAAAAAGAGTTAGAATTCCTCTTCTGAAAGTTCTTTATTCACCATCGCTCCTGTAAAATTCCCCTGTGCTACAGCATTAGCCACAGATCTCATCATCGTCACATTGTCTCCACAGGCAAAAACTCCGGGAACGGTTGTTTTCTGCATAAAGTCTATCTGGATGAATCCTTGCTCGGTAAGTTCACATCCCAGATTTTCCGATGCATTGATATTCTGTTCAAAAGGAATTTTAGCATAAAGTGCATGCAATGAAACTGAATCTCCGTTTTTAAAGATCATTCTTTGGATCGTTCCGTTCTGATGTTCAAATTTTTCTATCTCATTTTCATTAAGACTGATCTTATTTTGTTTCAGCTTTAGTATCTGCTCATCGGAGAGAAGTGCTTTTCCGTTGGTAAACAGGGTCAGATTTTTGGTCAGATTAAAAACCAGCTTGGAAAATTCGAAAGCCATTTCTCCATTGGAAAGAATTCCGGTGACTTCATTTTTGACTTCATAGCCATGACAGTATGGGCAATGTAACACAGAAATTCCCCAGCATTCTGCAAAACCGGGAATATCCGGCATCTTATCTTTGACCCCGGAAGCCAATATCAGTTTTTTTGCATAGATTTTCTCACCGGATTCTATTTCAACTTCAAAGCCAATGTTGATTTTCGATGCTTTTACAACTGTTCCGTTGTAAAAATGAACTGTTTCATATTTTTCAACATCTTTTTTAGCCAGTTCTGAGATTTCCTTTGGAGTTTTTCCGTCGTGGGTGATAAAATTGTGTGAATGTGGAGTCTGCCTGTTGCAGGGTTTCCCGTTGTCAATAATTAAAGTATTTCTTAAAGATCTTCCCAAAGCCATTCCGGCAGACAATCCTGAATAGCTTCCGCCTATAATGATGACATCGAAGTTTTTATTTTCCATAGTTGATATTTGATAGTTAATGGAGCAAAGTTAAAACAAAAATCACTATTGCAACAAAATTGCAATAGTGATTTTCTATTGTATCTATTTAAGTTTAAAGTTATTTTTTACACTATCTGTTTTTAACTTTTATGATTTCATCCTGAAGCCTTTTTCGTATGTCTATTTTAGCTCCTTCAAATCTGAAAATCACGCTTCCTTTTTCTCTTGCATATTTGTTGGTAACAAAACCTGCTATTTTGGAATATTCAAAAAAGACTCCGGTTTTTTGAAGTTCATCTTCAGGACGATCTTTCACTCTGATCAGGTTTTTATATTTTTTACTTAAATCAAACCAATTGATATAATCTGCATTGAATGAAACTGCTTTTATTCCTTTGGTTGAGTAATAATTAATCGCTCCAGCCTGTCCATAATTATCACAAAGCACTAATGTGTTTCCTGTTTTTGACAGGCTGGAATATTCATGATCTACTTTTTGAGCCAACTCTTTCCAACCCAACATATCTGCAAAATCTTGTGGTATAGCATGATCTTTCCCATCTTCCCAGCGGAGATCTCCAAATTTCCTATAATCTTCAGGATGGCTTGCAATAAACTCAGCGCTCTTGTTTGGAAATGAAACATTATAGATCGGAATAAATAAAATTACCGGATGTAAAAGACAAACCGGTCTAAGAAAACGCTTCCAGCCACTTTTAAGAAGGTAATCAAGATAAACAGAACCAAAACCTATGTAAATAGGATACAATCCAATAGCATAATAATTTTTAGCTTTAAAAAACACAAACAATCCAATGGTTATAACATACCCCCAGAAGAAAAAACGAAATTTCTCAAATGGCTTATAAAACAGAAGGGCATAAAAACCCAAAAGAATCACAAAAGCTACTCCTATAAAGAAAAGAAGTTGAGATTTGAAAAAATCAAATCTGTTTACATTAACCAATTGTGTTTCTGAAAGCTCTTTCATGTGATGAATAACCGGAAAACCGTTATTATACTGCCAGAAAAGATTAGGCGAAATGATCATTAAAGCTATAAGAACCGACCAATATACATGAGGATTCGTAAATATTTTTCTTTGTCTGGTCACCAAAATCGCAGGAATAAAACCTAATGCAAGAAATGCAATATTATATTTACTCAAAATACCGAATCCAAAAACAATGGCTCCCCAATACAACCATTTTACTTTCTCTGTATTTACATATTTTATCAGAATATAAAAAAATAGTGTCCATAAAAATATATCAATAGAATTGGGCTGATATAGGATATTGATTCGGAGTAATACTGAAAGCAAAAGACCCAGAGAAGCCAGCACAAGAGCAAACAGTCCTCCTTTTAGTTCTTCAATTGCTTTCCAGACCACAAACATTGTCAACGCTCCCAACAGAGCAGGAAAAAATTTAACCCAGAATACAGAGTTTCCTAAAATTTTTATCAGCCAGGAAATCCAGGAAGTAACAGGAGGAACGGACAGATACCCCCAGGCAAGATGATTGGCTTGGTCAAGGTGCAGATACTCATCCCGCTGCAATTCATATTCCGGACTGATCAGTGAATACTGAAGTATAAATTTAGCAAGAATAAAAAGAATGAGAATCCAATAGCTTTTTTTCATAGATTATCGTTTGAACTAAGAGTAAGACAATTTAAATACCTTTTATGTTACAACTCCAAAATCTTTCGCTATTATAAAAGGATCATTCTTCCTTTTATGCCGGCAACAATCTCTGACGAATCATTTCATCTTTTATGTTCGTAATTTTATCCGACCAGTAGTTAACAGCCTCCATTTTATCAGCACATTCTTCTATAGATCTGTTCTGGTAGGAAGCCAAAGATTCCTGATAGCTATGCAAAGCAGCCTTCAGATAAATTTCATAATCTTTAGGGTTTTGGGGGATATATCCTATCCCATCGCAACCACAGCTATGAAAACTTTTACCTATTTTAAAAAGACTTTCTATGATCTTCCATTCTTTTACCGCTGTTTTAGGGGGGGCTTTAAAATCTTTTCCAAGATCAGCCATTGTACTGCTGCATTCTGGACATTTTATGATACGGCTTTCTATTTCCGAGATTAATCCATCCAACTGATCACACTGTGCTTTTGTGAAAAGAGCTCCTACTTTACGAATCGATTTACCATCAGGCTCATGGTATATTTTTTCTTTTCTGATCCGCTTCAGAATATCATACGCATCCGGCTGTTTAAATACTTTTCGGCATTGAAAACAGGCATAATGGGATTTATAAGTCTTTTCGGCGTATCTGCACATTTTTTGATTATTTAAATTCAAATGTAGGAATTATTTGCCTCCTATCTTCAGGAGTAAAAAGATCCCGAAGAAATATTTCCCCGGGACCTAACAGTTTAGTAGTTTATAGTGAGTTTATTATTTTGCTTTCGCTTTTTCTTTCAATTCTTCTTTGTCTTTATCAGACGGATTCCAAACTTTCACCTCAGAATCTTTTGTAATCTCAGACCCTGGAAGAATCTGAACATTGATCCCATCGCTGGCTCCAAGTTTAAGATATACTTTTTTAAATTTCCCGTCTTTCTGCTTCACTTCTACGAAAGGAACATCTTTCCCCTGTTTCTTTTCGTACTGTACCAAAGATTCATCCATCAATAAAGCATTTTTCTGGGAGCTTAATACGATTTCTCCATTGGCAGAAAAACCTGCTCTGATGTATTCATTATTAGGGTTCTCAACATTTCCTTCTACCGGGAACTTGATGGTACCTGCATTATCTTTTCCTTTAGGAGCAATCATGGTAAGTTTACCCGGGAAAGTCTTGTTTTGTAGTGCCCCGATCACGATATTCATATCCATTCCCTGTTTCAGTTTTCCGGCCTGAGCTTCATCAATTTCACCTTTAAAGATCAGAGAGTTCAGATCTGCTACGGAACAGATTGTTGTTCCTGCGTTGAAGTTGTTCGCTTCAATTACCTGGCTTCCCAATTTCACCGGAACTTCAAGCACGGTTCCTGAAGCTTTTGAACGGATCTGCGTAGTGGCTAGTCCCTGACCCTGAAGTTCAGGAGTAGCACCTGTTTTAGCGATCTGTAATCTTTTTTGTGCAGTATTCAGCTGCTGCTGAGCATTTTTAAGGGTTTGCTGTTGAGAGAATAATTGTTGCTGAGCATTCAGAAAATCCTGTTTAGAAGCCACCCCTTGCTTATAGAGTTTATCCTGCATTTCGAACTGCTTCTGCATATTTCCTACATTCATCTGCGCGTTGCTGATCTGAATCTGTGCATTCTGAACTTCCTGCTGAGCAGCATTTACTTCAGAAATACTTGGTACGATTCTCACGGTAGCAATCAGCTGCCCTACTTCTACTTTATCTCCTTCCTTCACTAAAATTTTATCGATAATCCCTGTAATATTGGGTTTTATTTCAATTTCTTCTCTTGGTACGATCTTCCCTGTTGCCATTACCTTATCATCCATATTCTGAATGGTAGGTTTACGGGTAAGGAAAGCCTCACCTTCTTTGGAATTCGATTTTATAAGATAGCCAATCCCTGAGAACAATGCCACTGCAAAGAAAAGCCCTAACACAATATAAATGGCTTTTTTCCAAGTGAATTTCTTTTTCATATGTATAGTTTATTTTTTAATTAATGGATTGAAAGATTTAAAAATTAAAAGATTCATACCTCATGGTTACTGATCGTTTTTCATTTTCAAATTTTCAGATTATATCATTTTCAAATTAATTATTCTGATCTTAATGCTTCAATCGGCCTGATCTTCACCGCTCTCTGCGCCGGAATCATCCCGATAATCAATCCTAAGATCACCATGACTGCCATTGCAGCAAATACATTTCCGTAGTTTACTGTCGGGTTATAGAAAGGAAATGAATCCTGTCCCTGTGTCACCGCATTTAAAATCATCAGCACAAAAATTCCGGACATAAAACCTAAGAGCCCCGAGGACAGTGTAATCACCACACTTTCCAGCAAGATCTGGTTTCTTACTTCGGCCGGCTTTGCTCCTAATGCCCTTCTGATCCCGATCTCCTTGGTTCTTTCTTTTACCGTGATCAAAAGGATATTTGAAATGGCAATAACTCCGGCAAGGATTGTAAGGGTTCCCACAATGATCGTCAGCAGCTGCATTCCCGTAAGGAAACCTGTCAGTTTTTTAAATTCTTTCTGCACATTGGCACTTCCGAAAGCATTGGTATCCTCAGGGGAAACTTTATTTTTGGATTTTAAGATCTGTTTTACCTGATCTTCCACCACATTAAGGTCAGCAGTAGGTTTACCTACAATCGCAAATAAATCTACCTGCTCGCCCGCATTATACATTTTGGTATAGGTAGAAAGTGGAATAAAAGCTGACTGATCGCTTTCAAAACCGCCTCCCTTTTTCACCCGGAAAACACCAATCACATTAAAGAAGATCCCTTTGATATTGATCGATTTTCCAAGTGGATTTTCATTTTTCTTAGCATCAAAAAAGTTCTTATAAATCTCTTCTCCGATTACCACTACATTTTTATTCCCGGAGACATCTGCATCATTGATATAGCGTCCGAAAATAAGTTTCTTTTCTGATATTTTATTCCCTACAGAGTAGTCACCCGTTAGAGCATAGGTTGCATTTTTACCGTTTCGTGACATTGATTCTCCCGGCAATCCGGTAAAGCTTCCTCTTGAATTCTGAGGAGAAATATAATCTATATCCGTTATTTTCTTTTTCAGCACCTCCATATCAGAAAGGTTCAGATGAACATCTCTTCCTTTGGGAAAGCCCTCGTACGGAATAGATGTTTTTTGCGCCCATAGAAAAATGGAGTTGGTCGCAAAACCGGAAAACAATTTATTAAAACCATTTTCCATTCCTTTTGCTGCCCCAAGAAGGCTTACATATAAGAACATCCCCCATCCTACACCAATCATGGTAAGAAATGTACGGAGTTTATTATTCCTCAATGAATAATAGATCTCCTGCCAAGTATCTTTTTTGAATATGATATTCACCTTTCTGAATTATAAGTTTAAACAATGAGCACATGATGCCCCCTTTTATTCTTTTTATGTCTTAGCTACCTCAGCCCAAAAGCTTCTTTAGCCTTTTCACTTTTTGCCATTTTGCAATTTCGCCTTTTAGCCAAATAATTATTCCGTTCTCAAGGCTTCAATCGGTTTAATTTTCGAAGCTCTGTATGCCGGAACAAATCCTGCTACCAATCCTGAGAAAACCAATGCAATAAATGCCATGATAATAGTTCCCCAGCCTACACTTGGGCTTTTAATAAAGAATTCCTCCAGGCTATTCCCAAGCATATTCAGCGTCAAAACACCTACTCCAACTCCTACAAATCCTGAAATAACCGTAATGACCACACTTTCCTGAACAATAAGGGCAACAATTCCTCCAGGTTTTGCACCTATCGCTTTTCTTACCCCGATTTCTTTGGTTCTTTCTTTCACAATGTAAACCATGATATTACTGATCCCGATAATTCCGGCTAACAAGGTTCCAAGACCAATAAATCCTACGATTGCTGTAAGAACAGCCATAAATACAAAGGTATCGTTCATATTTTTAGCATTATTCCAGACACGGACTCCGTTTTCGTCATCGGGAGAAACATTCTTTCTGGCTTTCAATTTATCTCTCAGCTCATCACCATACTTGATGGCCTGTTCAGGAGTAAGCTTTTCATTGTATGCAATATAAGCGGTATTGACTGTATCAGACCCTTTTTTCATTTGCTGTAAGGTCGTGATCGGAACAGTGATATGTCTTTCGTCTCTATCTCCTCCGTCATCAGAGAATACCCCTATCACTTTGAACATGGTTCCGTTAATGTCCAGTTCTTTTCCTATAGAACTTCCGTTTTTAATCAGATCTCTCTGGACCATTCTTCCGATTACCGCAACATTCTGCTTCCTTTCCAGGTCAAAAGAATTGATATAACGACCGTCAATAACATTTCTATTTTCAATAATCTGTTCTCCGGGCTCTGCTCCATGTACCTGATAAAGACCACTCTCTTTACCATATTTTACCATCAGGTTAGCAGCATATCTTGGGCTGGATGCTCCCACCTTTTCTTTATCTGTTTTGACCAGAAAATCGTAATCATCATTATTCATGGTAACATTTCTGTCAGACTGCAGCCCTTTATAAGCCAAAGTGGTCTTCCCTGTATAAATGGTAATCAGATTTTTGGCATCTCCTGCAAACCCTTCCGAGAAAGCATTCTGAAGCCCCTTTCCGATTCCGAAAAGGACAATGAAAATAAATAATCCCAAAGCCACAGTAAATCCGGAAAGAACCGTCCGAAGTATATTACTGCGGATAGAACTGAATATTTCCTGCCAACGATCTAGGTCAAACATTTTTTATTGGTATTAAAAGATTGAAAAATTTAAAGATTAAAAACCGAATCATTAAATTTTCAAATTATCTCATTTTCAAATTATCAAATGGTCTAAAGCACAATCTGCTTAATAAACTCATCACTTTCAATAATCCCGTCTTTCAGTACGACATTCCTCTTGGTCTGTGCAGCAACATCGGGTTCGTGGGTTACTACTATGATGGTCTTTCCTTCATTGTTAATATCCTGAAGAAGTTTCATAATATCATGGGTAGTTTTTGAATCTAATGCTCCTGTAGGTTCATCTGCCAATACTACTTTTGGATCAGTAATCAGCGCCCTTGCAATAGCGACCCTCTGTTTCTGCCCTCCGGAAAGTTCACTCGGAAGATGATTTGCCCATTGTGCAAGTCCTACTTTCTCCAGATATTCCAGTGCTTTCTTATTTCGCTCTTTTCTCGGTACATTCTGATAGTACAGAGGAAGTGCTACATTTTCCAAAGCTGTTTTGTAATTGATAAGGTTAAAAGACTGAAAAATAAATCCTAAAAACTTACTTCTGTATTCTGCAGCTTTTATTTCAGATAAATGTTCGATAGGCACTCCATCCAATTCATAGGTTCCTGAATCTTTTTCATCCAGAATCCCAATAATATTAAGCAGCGTAGATTTTCCGGAACCAGAACTTCCCATAATAGAAACAAACTCCCCTTCAGAAATATTCAGATTAATTCCTTTGAGAACATGAAGCTTGCTTTTCCCTGTATCGTATGATTTATTTAAATCCTGAATTACTAACATTAAGTGATGTATGTTTTATACCCAATAAGTAGATGATATTTTCAAATTGTTACAAGAATGAAAATTTATTCAAATATTTTTTTGTTTAATCTACTAACCCTTTATTTATAGTGATTTACATTTTAATGTTTAACTGTAACTACAGATTTGCTACCTTTTATCCCCAAGATTGCCGTCTAGCCTATTACCCGAGCCCGTTTCATGTAAATGTGGAAAACTTTTACAGCTAAAAGTCAGCCTATTAGTATTTACCTCTTTTAAAATCAGTTCTTTTTTTCGAACTTTGTATCTAGTTCTTTACAAGAAATATGGAATTGCGAAAGTGAATAAGTACGATTCACAATAAGCAGAAAAACAAAAAGTTAAGTATTTCCGGAACGTTATCCACAGGGATCTAAATTATTTAATTATAAAGATATTTAATATGGGAATTTTTGATAAAAGAGTAAGTTATAAGCCATTTGAATACCCGGAGGTTCTTCAATTTGTAGAAGCCATCAACAAATCGTTCTGGGTGCATTCGGAAGTGGACTTTACTGCAGATGTTCAGGATTTTCATTCGCAGTTGGAACCACATGAAAAGCACGCTGTGAAAAATGCGCTGTTAGCCATTGCACAGATCGAGGTGTCTGTAAAGACATTCTGGGGAAATTTATACAATCACCTGCCAAAACCGGAATTCAATGGATTAGGATCTACTTTTGCGGAATGCGAATTCCGTCATTCTGAAGCTTATTCCCGTCTATTGGAGGTATTGGGATATAATGACGAATTCCTTAACGTAATTGAAATACCTGCTGTAAAAGGAAGAATCGAGTTTCTTGGAAATGCTTTGAAACACGCCAATTCTGCTACACCTAAAGAATACGTTTCGGCATTATTATTATTCAGTATTTTAGTAGAAAACGTTTCTCTTTTCTCTCAATTTGCCATTATCCTTTCTTTCACAAGATTCAAAGGATTTATGAAAAATGTTTCCAATATCATTGCATGGACTTCTGTAGATGAGCAAATTCACGCCAATGCAGGAATCTACCTGATCAATAAAATCCGCGAAGAACAACCGGATCTATTGACAGACAGCGATATTGAAGACATCTACACTCTTGTAGACGAGTCTATCGAAAGAGAAGGAGATATTCTGAGCTGGATCTTTGAATTGGGTGAAATTGACAACGTATCTAAAGAAGACCTTCTTAACTTCATGAAATACCGTGTGGATGACAGCTTGAAGAAAATCAACATGAAAACAAGATACAACATCACTCCTGAACAATACAGACCAATGGTATGGTTCGAGGAAGAAGTTTTCGCCAATTCATTAGACGATTTCTTTGCGAAAAGACCTGTTGACTATACAAAACACGATAAGAGTATTACAGCCAACGATTTGTTTTAATATAAGGGCGCGAGCGAAGCGAGCGTCAAAGCAGATCGTATTAGCATTTCGTCATTCCGAATAAGTTGAATACCCTATTCTTCATCCCTGGAATGGCAAATAGTAACCAACACAAATATAAAAGATGATCAATGTAATCGTAACCTACACCGTAAACCCGGAATTTGTCCCAAGCAATAAGACAAATATTCAAAAGTTTCTGGAGGATTTAAAAAATCTGGATCAGTCCACCTTTGAATATAAAGTGTATGTGAAGGAAGATGGCGTTACTTTTGTACATTATTCAAACTACATCAATGAAGAGATTCAGCATGAAGTTTTGAATGTACCGTCTTTTAAAGAATTTCAGAAATTAAGGGATGAAAGTGGCCTTAACGGCTCCCACAAAGTAGAACTTTTACAATCAATATTATAAAAAAACAAAATTCCGGGGTGACCATCTCATCCCGGAATTCGAAAATATAACATCTATGGAAGAGCAAAATTCAAATATATGGTGGCTCAACGAAGAGTCTGAGCAGATGCTGAACAGAGGATACCTGTTGAAAGGTGAAACGGTAGACGGAGCTATCGACAGAATTACCACTGCTGCAGCAAAAAGGTTATACAAACCTGAACTTCAACCGGCATTCAAAGAAATGATCACTAAAGGATGGATCAGTTTCTCTTCTCCTGTATGGGCTAATATGGGAACAGAGAGAGGTCTTCCTATCTCATGTTTCAACGTTCACATTCCGGACAGTATTGAAGGTATTACTCACAAAATGGGTGAAGTAATCATGCAGACTAAGATTGGAGGAGGTACTTCAGGATATTTCGGAGAATTGAGAAACAGAGGAACTGCTGTAACAGATAACGGAAAATCTTCAGGAGCAGTTTCATTCATGAAGCTTTTTGATACAGCGATGGATGTTGTTTCTCAGGGTGGCGTAAGAAGAGGTGCTTTTGCTGCTTACTTAGATATTGACCACGGAGATATTGAAGAATTTTTATCCATTAAAGATATTGGTAGCCCAATTCAGAATCTGTTTACCGGAATTTGTGTACCCGACTACTGGATGCAGGATATGATCGACGGTGATATGGACAAACGTAAAATTTGGGCAAGAGTATTGGAAAGCCGCCAGCAAAAAGGACTTCCTTATATTTTCTTCACAGACAACGTAAACAGAAATAAACCGCAGGTCTACAAAGATCACGGAATGACTGTAAACGCAAGTAATCTTTGTTCTGAGATCATGCTTCCTTCAACAATGGATGAGTCTTTCATCTGCTGTCTGTCTTCTATGAACCTTGAACTTTATGATGAATGGAAAGATACAGATGCAGTAAAACTAGCTGTATACTTCCTGGATGCTGTTTTATCTGAGTTTATTGACAAAACTGAAGGTAACTATTACCTACAGGGAGCAAGAAACTTTGCAATGCGTCACAGAGCTCTTGGATTAGGTGTTTTAGGATACCACTCTTATTTACAGAAAAATATGATTCCGTTTGAAAGCTTTGAAGCGACTCAGTTCAACGCAAGAGCATTCAGACATATTAAAGAACAGGCTGAGCAGGCTTCAAGAGAGCTTGCCAACATCTATGGAGAACCGGAAGTATTGAAAGGATACGGATTGAGAAATACCACCACAATGGCCATTGCTCCTACCACTTCAAGTTCTGCTATCTTAGGACAGACTTCTCCGGGAATTGAGCCTTTCTCTTCCAACTATTATAAAGCAGGTCTTGCAAAAGGAAACTTTATGCGTAAGAACAAATATCTGGCAAAACTGCTGAAAGATAAAGGATTGGACAATGAAGAAACATGGAGAACCATCATGTTGAACCACGGATCTGTACAGCACCTGAATGAACTTACTCCTGAAGAAAAAGCAGTATTCAAAACATTCAAAGAGATTTCTCCAATGGAGATCATTTCTCAGGCTGCACAGAGACAACAATATATTGACCAGGCACAGTCGCTGAATCTTCAGATTCCTTCTACAATGCCTGTAAAAGATGTAAACTACCTTTACATTGAAGCTTGGAAAAAAGGAGTAAAAACACTTTACTATCAAAGAAGTTCTTCCGTTTCGAAAGAAATGATGGTGAACTTCGTATCATGCTCAAGCTGTGAAGCATAGGATCAAGTAATAAACACGCTATATTTACAAAAGCATGCCGAAAGGTGTGCTTTTTTTATTTTGAATAAATCATGGTAATATTGGTAAATCCATTTATTATTGGGTTCACAAAATAGGTTTTGGCTAAAGCCAATGGAATATTGATCTTTTTGAGAACGGGCTAAAGTCCGTTCCTATTGAATAGGATATATTGATTTTAATCACAGATTTATTGTCTTTTTACATTATTTATTCATGTGACCTGAACTAAGATGTTTTTATTCATTACCTATCATTATATAACAAAAAGATCCGGAAAGAAAATCCGGACCTATGAAAAAGAAGGGTATGAAGTAATATAAAATAATGATTAAAAGTTGTATCTGATTCCCAATTGAGCCTGGAATCTTGATGCGAACTGATCAATTGTATAAGGCAATCCCGGTGTTTTAAAGTTATAGGTAGGATCTCCCGCTGAAGGCTGGCCTGTTGCAATATTTCCTACTTTGGTAAGCCCTACACTCGCTGTAGAATTGAAAGTATTCGGTACAAAATACACTTTCCCCCAATCTTTATTCAGTAAATTGGTAAAGTTGATAATGCTTAATGAAATCTGGATGCTGTTCTTAGATTTTTCACTCAGTCTGATTTCATCCATGATCCTTATATCTGCCTGAATATTCCAAGGGGTAACATCACCATTTCTTTCTGTAAACTTCCCTCTTCTTGATTTCAGGTAATCATTATTGTTGATAAAGTTCTCATAATCTGCAACCTGCTGTTGAGCACTTACCAGTATATTTCCGGAACCGTCTTTGATAGGAGCTATGTATTTGGCAGCTTCGGCAGCATCTTTAAAGATATAAGATAGACCTGCAGCCTGTCCCGTATTGGCAATAGTACTGTTGACAAATCCCCAGGTGAAAGGATTTCCTGATTGTGCATTGAAGTAGATATTCGCAGATAATCGGTTCAGCTTTGAAGTATTAAAGCCATAGCCGATATTGGCCACAATTCTGTTTTTGATGGCAAAGTTAGAAGTGGTCAGTTTAGGATCATTAGGAGTCAGGGACTGATTCATCTGCCAGTTACTTTCCATAGAGTTTCTTATCCCGTTGGTAATATCTTTAGCATCACCATAAGTATAGGCCACAAAGAAATTTAATCCAAAATTATAAGATTTTGCAAGCTGTGCCGTCAGATTGTAGCGGTACCCTTCTTTGGTATTGGAAAGAAGATAAGCATTCGAGAAATTGTTATTGATATTTGTGGTATAGATTGGCATCTCGTGGTTTACATCATAGCTGTAATACGTCACATTATCCGTTTTGTTTACCTGCTGGAATTTAAGATCATATAATACTTTGGTATAAATACCTTCTAAAGTAAACTTATAACCTTTAACGGTATAATCAAATCCTAAAGAGCTTCTCCATACTCTTGGCATTTTAAAATTGTTATCCACAAGGTCTACCTGTACCTTTGAAGAATTCTGCCATTTCGGGAAATTGGAACCAACCAGCGGATCTCCGTTTGTTGCAAGCTGTCCTGCTGTTGGCGCATTATAGTCATAGCTTCCAAATCCTACTCCATCATTATAATAAGCATATCCAAGCCATGCAAAAGGAATTCTTCCTACAAAAATTCCGGAACCTCCTCTCATTACTACAGATCGGTCTTCTGTAAGGTCAACCGTAAATCCTAATCTTGGAGATAAAGTAGGTTTATTCAGATAATCATTGGTAAGCTGGCTTAAAGGAGTATAAGTATAGGTTTTTCCATAATTCGGATCTTGTGGCGAATTTTGTACTAATGGACTTAGCTGCGGTTTATTGGGTAGATCGGTGTAATCTACCCTGATTCCCGGTGACAATCGCACTCTTCCCCAGTTGATTTCATCCTGTAAATACACTGAAAGAAGATTTACTTTGTACTGAGCATAAGGATTGTCGAAAAGAGTTTGTCTGCTGTCTCCATTGAAAGGATAAGTTCCTCTGATTCTGGAAGGGTTACCATTATAAAAATCATTCAGACTTTTGTAAGAAATTCTACCGTTTAATGCATTCACGAACCCATAATTGATGTTGTAAAACTCATTGTGAGTTCCCAATAAGAACGTATGATTTCCTGTTTTGTATGTAAGGTTATCTGTGATTTCCAAAGTCTTCTGTTTCATATTGAAAACAGTTGCCTCCCTGTCATTCCCCAAGAGAATAGTCCCGCCGTTATAGCTGATTTCTACCTGTGGGAACATTGCATTTCCTGAAGTAGGATCCCTGTAATCGTGAATAGAAGAATATCCGGCTACGAAGTTATTACTCCATTTATCATTAAAGCGGCTTTTAAATTCAAGGGTAGTTGTAGAAGCGGTATTCTTCTGAACAAAATCCATGCTGGCAAATCTGAAATTGGCTCCATCTCTCTCAAGATTAGAGGCCTGTGAGAATACCGTATTATTTTTGATGGATAAGGTGTGCTTGTCATTGATTTTCCAATCTAATTTATTGAAAATCTTAGCACTTTCGGAGAAGTTATTGTATTGATTAAAACTTCCAACGTTGAAACCATATTTGTTACGGATAAAATCGGAAAGGTTCTGAGCGGTAGCCTGATCGATTAATGCACCCTGATCACCGGCATTATAAAACACAGGATCTGTTCTCTTGGTATATTCTAAATTGGTAAATAAAAACACCTTATCCCTTACGATCGGCAGACCTACTCTTCCACCATAGATAAAATCTGAGAAGTCTTTTGGCATTTTGGAATTGTCTCCAACTCTGTTATTCCCTGTAATTGCTGCATTTCTTCCGTATACATACATAGATCCGGTAACGTCATTACTTCCGCTTCGGGTTACAGCATTGATGCTTCCTCCAAGGAAATTCCCCAGTTTCACATCATAAGGAGCAATATACACCTGTACATCCTGAATCGCATCAAGACTTATGGAATTGGAACGGGTACTGCTTCCGGGCATCCCTGAAGTTCCGGTCTGTCCTCCTAAAGATGGGCTGAAACCAATAGCATCGTTGTTGATGGAACCGTCAATAGTAACGTTATTATAACGGAAATTAGTTCCGTTGAAAGAGTTGTTGGCACTTTGAGGAACCAGTTTTGTTACATCCTGAATTCCCCTGTTGATATTAGGTAATCCTGAAATCTGAGCCTGACTGATACCGACTCCGAATTTGGCACCTGACTTTTTCGAACTAAGCTTCACCTCATCAATGTTTTTTTCCTTAGTTCCTACTTCCACCACAGGCAAATCATTATTTCCCAGAGAAAGCTGCAGGTTCTTATTTTCGTAAATAACCTGTGACCCATCCGAAATTTCAAGAGTATAAGGACCACCCGGCTGAAGGTTATCTAAGCTGAATTGCCCTTTACTGTTACTTTTGGTTTCAAAAGTACTGTTGGTAGGGACATGCACGACCTTCACTGTAACTTCGGAAGAAACTCCTTTTAATCTTCCAAAAATCTTAGAACTGGTTTCCTGTGAAAATGCGAATCCAAAAGATAGTAAGGCAAAAGCACAGATTAATTTTTTCTTCATTTTTTTAATTACTAAATCTGGTGTAAAATTAGATCTAGTAAATATGAAGTGTGGTAACATAAAATTAACATTACATGACCTAATGTTTAACATTTCCTTAAAAAAAACTTAATAGCAATCGCCCGACATCTTTAAATAATTTTCATATTACTAATAATTGTTTATCTTCTTTAAAAATCTTTAAATAAAATTCATCTCAAACCTGTTTTCACAATAGAATTATGTAATAGAATTTAAATAGCAATTTATAAACACCTAAAAAACAGTCGTTTTTACTATAATCATTTCCCTTAAAAATCATAGAAACTTCTATAATTTTTTGGTTTATATTTGTGTTTATTGTTTAATGCTATAACACAACAGATATGAAATTCGGACAAGTAGAAGACCCATCAAAAATAGATTTCACCCTACCCAAGGACCATTCCAGAACCAAGGAAATTTTAAGCCTTAATAAAAAAGGATTGGAAAATATCTCTATCGGATGTGCCAAATGGAATAAAACCGACCTTAAAGGCTTTTATCCTAAAGGAACAAAAGACGAACTGACGTATTATGCCACTCAGTTCAACTCCATTGAGCTGAATGCTACTTTCTACGGAATGCCCACTCCTGATCAGGTAAAAACATGGAAGGAAAAAACTCCTGAAAATTTTAAGTTCTTCCCTAAAATCACCAATACAGTTTCTCATTTCAGAAGACTGATTGATGTGACGGATCCCGTTACTCATTTTGCTTCAGCAGTTATTAATTTTGACGAAAAACTGGGAATGGCTTTTCTTCAGCTTCATGATAATTTTAAACCTAAAGATTACGACAGGCTGGAGAAATTTGTAAAAGAATGGCCCAAAGAAGTTCCTTTGGCTATAGAGCTCAGAAATACGGAATGGTTTACAGATGAAGAGATCCTCAATACGACCTGCGAGCTGTTTGAGGCTCACAATATCACCAATATCATAGTAGATACTGCCGGAAGAAGAGATATGCTTCATATGCGCCTTACCACTCCTAATGCATTTATCCGTTACGTAGGAGCCAATGCAGAAAGCGATTACGAGAGACTGGACGACTGGTTGAAACATCTTACAAAATGGAAAAAGGAAGGCCTTCAGAATCTTTATTTCTTCGTACACCAAAATATTGAGAAAGCTTCTCCTCTATTATCAGCTTATTTTATCAGGAAACTGAATGAAGAATGGAAAACCGACATTCATATTCCACAAATGGCAACGGAAAGTACGGGTACCCTCTTTTAAATGACTTGCAGATTGCAGCAATTGCTTAAAAAGTACTGATTATTCAACCTTAAAAAAATTAAATAGACTCATTTTAATTTAAGACCAAAAAGCTTCAAAACCCTTTTCATAAGAGATTTTTTCATACATTAGAGTATACCGTATTTCACTAAACGGTATGTATATAAAAAAATTAGACATGGAAAAGGAAATTTGTAAAATCAGTATTGCCAGCAATTGGCTTGGCGATGAATATATCTTTTATGACAATCACACAATCAAAAGAGTATTCGATAATCATAGCTTAGATTCCAACAAAGTTGAGTGGCTGAAACCGAGCCAGATCAGCAAACAGAATAAAGATAAACTGGTGCGGAGCTGCCCTGAAGAGTTCAAGGAGCAGGTGATGCAGATCCTGGATTACCCCTAGCGGATAAGAGAATGGGTAATGAGTGATTTTAACCGATTACTCATTACCTCTACAGGATTTTAATGGCTTTTGCTTTTCTTTAAAAGCAATACCAGATTCAGAAACAGCAACAGAAAATCTAATGTGATCCAGATTCCCAGTTTCGTATTTTCATAATTATAGGCATCTACCTGTTTTTTGGCTGCATCAGAAAGCTTCATACTCTGGTTGATGTAGTTCTGTACTTCCACAATCTGATCAATATTCTTATTAGGTACAGAATGTTGAGAAAAATAGACTAAATTCTTCTTCCCCAGATACCCCGCAATCCAATACTCATCAGATTTATCCATTTTCAGGTACTCTATTCTGTAGTATTCCGGGCGTATTTTTCCGATATGTTTAGGCTCAAGCGTCGTATTTTTGTCTGTCTTGTTCACATTGATCAGATAGAAATCCAATGTCTGCGGCAACTTATTGACTACCTGTAATCCTACTGAATTGGCTACAAATGCCACTGCACTTTTCTTGATAAACCAATAAGTAAAAACAGAAATCGAAGCAACCACTGTTACGATACGAAACAGTTTGGCCCATTTCGCCATTCCCCCGGATTTGACCTTGAACAGGACTAAAGAAAGAACGGAAGCCAGAAATATTATAAAAATAATCAGTGTCATATTTTACAAAGATACTTCTTATCTGTATTTTATCTATATTTGCCGCCAAATTTTAACTATAAACTTGACCATGAAACAAAGACTGTCAGTTATTTTGTGTCTATTAATTATTTCTATCAACGCACAAATTAAATTTGAAAAAGGATATATCATCGGTAGTGATGATGTAAAAAAAGAAGTCCTTATTAAAAACCTGGGCTGGGTAAGTAACCCTAACAGTTTCGTTTACAAAACGGAAGAAAAATCAACAGAGAGTACAGGTAATCCGTCCAACATCAAAGAATTCGGGGTTTATAATGAAGTAAAATATGTCACTTACAATGGTGATATTGATTATTCATCGGATAACATCAGTGATCTTTCTTCCAGCAAGGAACCGGAACTGAGAAAAGCGTCCGTCTTCTTAAAAGAAATTGTAACGGGTAATAAGAATTTATACTCTTACCAGGGGCAGAATGTAATACGATATTTTTATGCGGATTCCGGAGCTGCGATTCAGCCGCTTATCTATAAGAAATATCTTTTCGAGGGGAGCAGCTCTCAGATTGCTACCAATGATGACTATATCAATCAGCTGAAAACGATCTTTTCTGATGACAGCAATGCTAAGACAATGGTTGCAAAAACGAAGTATACAGGTAGTGACCTAAAGAAAGTCTTCAAAGCATATAATGATAAAATTTCAGGAACTTCAGATGAACAGTTCTCTTCTGAGGAAAAAAGAAAGTCTAAGTTTAACTTAAATATCAGACCGGGTATCAATTTCTATTCTCCGGTGGACATTGCAGGAGCTTACCGTAATGATGGGCTTCCTTCAAAATCAGGATTCAGAATTGGTGCTGAAGCAGAATTGGTATTACCGTTTAATAAAAACAAATGGTCAATTGTAGTAGAACCTACGTTCTCTCTTTACAGCAATAAAGCAACGATCAGGACTTCCGACAACCTGTATAACATCAATGTAGATAATTATTCATTTATCAGCATTCCGGTGAGTATAAGACACTATATGTTTATCAGTGATAAATCGAAAATTTTTATCAATGCTGGTATCAACTTCCTTACGCTTAAAACCAGCTCGTCTAAAGATTATGCAGTAGACTATGACGGCTATGTATTTGATCGATTAAAACTGTCTTCATCTCAAAGTTTCAAAAGTGCGACGTTTGGGATAGGTTACAATTACAACAACAAATACAGCATAGAAGCAAGATATAATACCAGCATCAATATGTTGGAAGAAAAAGGACCTTATGCAGATCTGAAATACACTTCCTTAATTATAGGATATAATATTTTCTAGTCTACATTCCATTCTTTATAAAACTGGTCGAGGAAATTCAGCATATAATGATGTCTTTCTTCGGCCATTTCTTTTCCTTTTTCAGTATTCATAAGATCTTTCAGAAGGAGTAATTTTTCGTAAAAATGGTTAATGGTAGTCCCATTAGATTTTTTATATTCTTCTTTAGACATTCCCAAGTTTGGCTTTGATTCAGGATCATGCATCGGGTTATTTTTAAATCCGCCAAAGTTGAATGTTCTGGCAATTCCAATGGCTCCTATAGCATCAATACGGTCTGCATCCTGTACAATCTTTAATTCAATCGGTGGATTCTCCGGTGCCTGGCTTCTGTTTTTGAATGAAATATTCTCGATCACAAATAAAACCTTTCCGATGGTTTCTTCGGGTACATTCTGGCTTTCAAGAAATTCTCTGGATATTTTAGGAGCGATCGTTTCGTCTCCATTATGGAATTTAGGATCTGCAATATCATGAAGAAGTGCTGATAATGCCACTACCTCTCTGTCACAATCTTCTGTTTCTGCAATTTTAGCCGCCAGCTTCCATACTCTTTCAATATGAAACCAGTCATGTCCTGCTTCTGCTCCTTCTAATTTTTCTTTTACAAATTCTACGGTGTTTTCAATTGTACTTTTCATTAATCTATCAATTCATTTAAAATAATATTCCAGAGTTTACTGTTGTAGCTTCTAAAAAAATTAACGTGCCCGATTTCGTTCTTATCGGATTCGGAAGTTTTTACCAGTCTGTAAGTAGGTTTAAGATTAGGATAGGTAGTGTTTAATAAACTCAATACTCCTTTTTCTGTGAGCCATACATCATCTTCAGCGCGGATGACAAATACTTTCTGTGTTAAATTTTTAGAATAGTCCTCAATTTTTTCCAACAGTCTGTTGGTTGATTTCCTGTTTAAAATTAAGGTTCTCCAGTCATATGCACAATTTTTTGGAAGACTTTCTCCAAGCCCAAACCAATGTGCCGGAAAATACCCTAGCAATGAAGTGGTTAGCGGCTGTACAATTCCAAACCCAAGATAGGCTTCAATTTTTGTTTTTAATCTCAGATTTCCTACAAAAGCATTCTGCGTTCCTACAAAAATGAATTCTTCAAACATCGCTGAGTCTTCATTCATTCCCAAAATCAATGCTCCTACAGAATGTCCCAGGCAATATTTACGATATTCAGAATAGTTCTGCTGAATGTATCGGGTTAATGTTTTATAATCTTTTGAACCCCATATTCTCATAGAGCTATGAAAGCCTTTCATCTCTTCCGGTTTGGAAAGACCTATCCCACTATAATCATAAGTAATCACGGTAAATCCCTGTTCAGAAAAATAGTTGGCAAACGAGAAATACACCTGCTGTTTCACTCCGGTTGCAGAATTAATAAGCAATAATTTTCCGTTGTTATTCTCCGGCCGAAAAAGGTGAACGGCAAGGGAAGCATGGTCTTCTGTGGTCAATATTAGTTTTTCCATAGTATAAAAGAAAAAATCCACTATAAAAGTGGACATTTTACCTATATTTTTATGTTAAGTTTCAGACTTTTGATATGTCGTAAATAGCTTTAGGAAACAAAATCTGAAATTCTCGGCAGTCCAGTCTGAGAACCTTTACCGGCAGAAACTCTTGATGAAACTTCGTTTCCGAACTTCACACATTCTTCAATAGAATTCCCATGGCAAAGCGCTATGGCAAACCCAGAAGTGAATGCATCCCCCATTCCCATCTTATAAACGGTTTCGTCTTTATCATTTCTGTAATACTTCATTTCTGTACCATCGAAATAAATGGTAGAGTTGGTATCGTCTCTTACAAATACCTTATTGAAATATTTTTTAAGAACCTCTTCTCTCTTCTCTTCGCCGAAAATAGTATACAGCTCGTTACTTTTTGCCACAATAAAGTCTACATTGTCAAGAATTTCTTCACTGATTCTCATTGCAGGAGAAGCATACAAACCTACTTTTTTGCCATACTTTCTGGCTTTTCTAATGGTATATTCTACCACGCTCATAGAAACCTCAAGCTGTACAAGGATAAGATCTGCAGTATGAAAATACTTATCGGCATCATCTATATGCTCGTTATTAAGGTATTTGTTGGCTGCCGGAACTACCACAATGGCAGCATTTCCGTTGGAAGTGGTCACATAAGCTGTCCCCGTTGCTTCTTTATCTGTTTCATGAACAAAGCCTACGTTTACATTCTCGCTTACCAGATTCCTCATGATCTGCTGTCCGAGAGGATCCATTCCCACACAACCTATAAAATAAACACTTGCCCCCAGTCTTGCAGTTCCTACGGCCTGATTCGCTCCCTTTCCACCAAAATAACTGTCTGAATTAACAGCTAAAACAGTTTCATTAGGTAAAGGAAGTTTTTCTGTTTCCAGGACCAGGTCTATTGATGAGCTTCCTACAACGATGATACGGGGTTGTTCTGATGAGAAATTCATTGTGTTTTATATTGGCTTTAAAGTTTAATATTTTGAAAAAATGGCATTTCAAAAATAACTATTTTTAATTAACTTATTTCAATAAATTCAGTAATTATCTTTACCGGCTGCTGATCCTTATTATAAGCGATGTAGCTGGCATAAAAACCTTCACCATATCCCGTTTCAAATGCTAATATAGTTCCTGGATGTTCTTTTGCAGGCTTCAGGAAAGCATACTGATCTATGGCTCCTTTTTCATCAAAAAAATGCTCATGGAAGAATTCTTCATAGATTCCCATGAAGTCTCCGCCTTTATTTTGATACAGTTTCTGCTCCAGCTCATTAAGACTGTTTTGGGTATCAACATCCATGAAACATCCCATACCGCTCTCCACAGGATATCCGAAAACTTCTCCTTCAGCCAGCTCTTTCGTGTTCTGCCCGGCTGTAGTAGCCAGTTTCCAATCTGTAATTTCCGAATTGCTGAAGATAATCTCTGCATAGGCTACACAATTGCTTTCTCTTTCTTTGTACAGCATTACCGAGAAATCTCCTTTAGGAAACTCTGTAGAAAAAGGAAGCATATCGTTGGTAATCAAAGGATCACAAGCCACAAGCTTTCCACTGGAAAGGTAGATCTTTCCTACTTCAAAACTTTCTAATAACGGACTTTCTACAAAATCCTTCGAGAATAGTTTTTTTATGTTTTCTATATGTGTCATTTTATTTATTCTTTAAACCATCAGGCTGGATACAAGTATTCATCTGTATCCAGCCTGAGATTATGACAAAATTAATTATTGTCTATATTGTTATTACAAGCTTTTCAGCTTCTCTTCCAGGATCGCAATCTTGTCAAGAGCATCTTTTTGTTTCTTACGCTCTACCTCTACGATTTCCGGTTTTGCATTGGCCACAAACTTTTCATTGGAAAGCTTTTTATCTACTGAAATCAAGAATCCTTTCAGATATTTCAGTTCTTCTTCAGTTTTAGCTTTTTCTTCTCCTAAATCTAAGTTCTCACTTAAAGGTATAGAAACTTCTGTTGCTCCCACCAGGAAGGTAAAGCTTGGCTTATCTGTTTTCTGTCCGAAATGGATTTCAGAAACATTCGCTAATTTTCTTACAACCGCTTCGTTAACAAATTCTGAAGCATTGGTATATACCTCAACCGCTTCTCTTGGAGAGATTCCTTTTGTCTGACGGTAATTTCTCACTCCGGAAATCAATTCTGCCGTGATTTCAAAGTTTTTAATGATTTCTTCGCTAAACTGATCTGCATTCTTCTGCTGAGCAATAACAAGTGCCTCATCGATACTTCTTTCTGAAATCAACTGCCAGATCTCTTCAGACTGGAATGGCATGAACGGATGAAGTAATTTCATCAATTCTTCAAAGAAATAGATAGTTTTATCATAGACTTCTTTAGAAATTCCTTCTCCATAGTTTGGCTTGATCGCTTCAAGGTACCAACCACAAAAATCATCCCAAATTAATTTATAGATCAAATGCAGCGCATCAGAAATTCTGAACTTCTCAAACTGATCATTAATTTCAGCAATCGTTTTGTTCAGTTTATTTTCAAACCATTCGATAGCCTGGTTATCTGTAGCAATAGCCGGTTTATCTTCATGATTCCACATATTGATCAGACGGAATGCACTCCAGATTTTCGTCATAAAGTTTCTTCCCTGAAGCATCAGATCTTCATCAAAAAGAAGGTCATTTCCTGCCGCAGAGCTCAATAGAATCCCTACACGTACTCCATCTGCACCGTATTTTTCCATCAATTCGATAGGATCCGGAGAATTTCCTAAAGATTTTGACATCTTTCTTCTCTGCTTATCTCTTACGATACCTGTAAAGTAAACATTTTTGAACGGAACTTCTTTTTTGTATTCCAATCCGGACATGATCATTCTCGCTACCCAGAAGAAAATAATATCCGGTGCGGTTACCAGATCAGAAGTTGGATAGTAATAGTTGATGTCTTTATTTTCAGGATCTAAAAGTCCCTCGAATACAGACATTGGCCATAGCCATGCTGAGAACCATGTATCCAGAGTATCCTGATCCTGTCTCAGGTTATCTACTGTCAACTCATTGTTTCCTGTCTTCTGTTTCGCCAGCTCTAAAGCTTCTTCTGCAGTGGCTGCCACTACGAAGTCTTCATCACCGGTTCCATAATAAAATGCAGGAATCTGCTGTCCCCACCATAGCTGACGGGAAATATTCCAGTCACGGATGTTCTCCATCCAGTGCTTGTAAGTGTTTTTGAACTTTTCAGGATAGAATTTTACTTCATCATCCATTACAACATCTAAAGCCGGTTTAGCCAACTCAGACATTTTAAGGAACCACTGTACAGAAACCTTAGGCTCAATAACAGCTCCTGTTCTTTCGGAAGTTCCTACTTTATTTACATAGTCTTCTGCTTTTAACAAAAGATCTTTTTCTTCCAGTTCTTTAGCGATCTGCTTTCTTACCTCAAATCTGTTTTTTCCTGCATAATGAAGACCATGCTCGTTAAGATTTCCGTCATCATCTAAAGCATCGATCATTTTCAGCTGATGTTTTTGTCCTATTTCGTAGTCATTAACGTCGTGAGCCGGAGTGATTTTTAATGCTCCTGTTCCAAATTCAATATCTACATATTCATCTTCGATGATAGGAACTACTCTGTTGACAATAGGAACAATAACGTTCTTCCCTTTCAGGTGTGCATATCTTTCGTCATTAGGATTGATACATACGGCAGTATCTCCGAAAATAGTTTCCGGACGTGTCGTAGCCACTGAAAGGAACTCTTCTGAACCTTCAATTTTATATTTAAGGAAATATAATTTTCCGTTCTGCTCTTTAAAGATTACTTCTTCATCTGAAATATTCGTCTTTGCTTCAGGATCCCAGTTTACCATTCTGTATCCTCTGTAGATCATTCCTTTGTTATATAGATCTACAAAGCTGATGATTACCTGTTTTGAAAGGTTCTCTTCCATTGTGAAACGGGTTCTGTCCCAATCACAAGAGCATCCCAATTTTTTCAACTGCTCAAGAATGGTTCCACCGTATTTGTGTGTCCAGTCCCAGGCATGTTTTAAAAACTCTTCACGGGTAATGTCTGACTTGTTGATTCCTTCAGACTTCAGTTTAGCAACAACTTTAGCTTCAGTAGCAATAGAAGCGTGATCTGTTCCCGGAACCCAGCAGGCATTAAACCCGCGCATTCTTGCACGACGGACCAGAACATCCTGAATGGTATTGTTCAACATATGTCCCATGTGTAATATCCCCGTTACGTTTGGCGGAGGAATGACCACGGTATATGGTGGTTTGTCATTAGGTTCTGAGTGGAAATATTTGTTTTCCAACCAGTAATTGTACCATTTCTGTTCTGTTTCCTGTGGATTGTACTTTTCTGAAATCTGCATAAATTCTATTTCTTTGGCTTGCAATTTGCAAAAATAGTCTAAAGAAAAAAATTTTTAAGCATGAATTAAAATAATTTTTAACTTTGTTTCACAAAATTTATCTAACAAACATATTAACATTCAAGAATATGAAGAAATTAATCGCAGGAATTGCATTATTCGGAACATTTGCCCTAGCATCTGCACAAACTATTACGTTTGATAAAACTACTTTTGACTATGGTACAATCAAACCTAACGCTGATGGTACCAGATTCTTTACAGTAACTAACTCAGGTGACAAGCCTTTGATCCTTTCTAATGTAAAACCTTCTTGCGGATGTACAACTCCTGAATTCAGCCAGGATCCGATCATGCCAGGAAAATCTGCTAAGATCAAAGTAGGATACAATACGGCTATTGCCGGACCATTCAACAAAATGATTGAGGTATTTTCTAACGACCCGGCTAACAACAGAAGCGTAATCTACATCAAAGGAAACGTAGATGCTAATGCTCCTGAGCCAAAACCATTGACTCCTGCTGAGCAGAAAGAAGCTGCTAAGGCTGAGAAAAAAGCTGCAAAACTAGCTAAAAAGGCTGCTGCGAAGTAAGCTCTACTCAAAAAAATAAAGGAACCGTCTCTATTGAGGCGGTTTTTTTATTATATTTATGTTGAAATAGATGTTAGAGGCTAGAAGTCAGATATTAGATACTATATACCGGAATTTGAATGATAGCCAAAATCTTTTAATCTTTTAATCTTTTAATCTTTTAATCTTTTAATCTTTTAATCTTTATAAAAAATATGGACACCAATTTCTCAGACGACTTTCAGGTAAAAGGAAAATTTTCCATCAAAAAAGCTTCAACTTCCTATAAAGGAAAACTCACCAAAGAAGAAGGTGTACAATTATTAATTCAGGAAAAAGAAAAATTGCGTGAGCTTCAGGAAAAACTTTACGCAGATGGAAGCCAATCTTTATTAGTGGTTCTTCAGGCGATGGATGCTGCAGGAAAAGACAGTATGATAGAACATGTCTTCGGAGGGGTAAATCCTCAGGGATGTAATGTGACCAGCTTTAAGACCCCAAGCTCTAAAGAATATTCTCACGATTTTTTATGGAGACATTATCTTGCTCTGCCTCAGAAAGGAATGATCGGAATTTTCAACCGTTCTCATTATGAAAGTGTGCTGGTTTGTAAAGTGCATCCTGAATATAATTTAAGTGAAAAAACATGGTCTTCCGTAAAAGATTTCGATGATAAATTCTGGGATAACCGATATGAAAGTATCAGAAATTTCGAAAAACATCTTTCCCAAAACGGGACAACCATTATCAAGATCTTTTTGAATGTATCTAAGGATGAACAGAAAAAAAGGCTTTTAGACAGAATTGATGAACAGGAAAAAAACTGGAAATTTTCTGCAGGAGATCTTCCGGAAAGAGCACTTTTCCCTCAATATATGGAAGCTTACGAAACAGCCATCAACGAAACCTCGAAAGATCATGCACCATGGTATGTACTTCCGGCTGACAACAAATGGTTTGCGAGAGTCGCTGCAATCCAGATCATCATCGATACACTGGAAAAAATGAATCTTAAGTATCCTACTCTTTCTGAAAAAGATAAACAGGAACTTATCGATGCCAAGAAAACTCTTGAAAATGAATAATAAAAGAATCCTCAGATCGATCTGAGGATTTTTTATGTATCTGACTTTTTGCTTTTGTAATCCGCTCAGGAATATGAAGATCCTGATGGTATAAAGAAAAATCACGAGAAAATCTATAAGCCGGATTTTGTACTTCCGAAGAAGTGCCTGTTATTTATCTACGTTTTACATTGCTGCAAAACTTGAGCTGATTACCCCTCGGTTTTCAGGACGAGCCGCCCCTATTTCCATTGCTGAAAAGAACCGATATACTTACCATTGCACCGCAAAGAGTTTACCTGGTTTCACTACAGCCGAACTGTACCTGCTTTCTGTTGCACTTGTCCTACCCTCACGGGTGACGGATGTTATCCGCTTTGCTGCTCTATGGTGTCCGGACTTTCCTACCTCCCGCCAAAACGGGAAATCAACAAGCCGATCTTCTCGTAGAGGCAAAGGTACGTAAATTTTGTGGGAAAAAGGGAAAGGGAGGGGTGAAAGGGCAAATTTGTGGAAGGGCGAAAAGGCTAAGATAGCTGAGATAGCAAAGGAGGTGAAGAAGGCTGAGGAAGGTTGAGGAAGCTGAGAAGGCAGATTAGTTAATATACTTTGCTAATATGGAGCTATGGTATGCTGTTAATAAAAATTTGCTGTATTCTCATTCTTGATGAAGAACTTTTACAACTTTTTATTATTTAGAACAGCAATATCTCTATGTATTTATTCAACATTTTGAAAGGCTTTATACTGAAAAAGAAATCAACTCACCCTATTAGCCTCCTTCTTCATATTTGCCTATTTGCCATCTAAGCTTCCTTTGCTTTCTCAGCCCTTCCGCAATTTCACCTTTTCACCCTTTCACCTTTTCACTATTTTGCCACAATTATTCTTCCAATTACCACATTATTATTATCTTCGTGCTCATTATACATCTATGGATTCCAGAGAGAAAGAATTTGCGCAGCTTATCAAAGATAATCAGGGTCTGATTATTAAGGTATCTCGTCTGTATACCAATTCTCTGGAAGATGAAGAGGATCTTTTTCAGGAAATTGTGTTACAACTCTGGAGAAGTTACGACTCATTCAAAGGAAACTCTAAAATTTCAACATGGATGTATCGTGTAGCGCTCAATACAGCCATTACTCTTTTTAGAAAAAAAAGCAAAAGCCTGCCAACCAATGAACTGGACATCAACCATAAGGACTTTGTGGAAGATGATGATGAAAAGCAGCAGCAAATATCGCTTTTGTATACTGTAATCAAGACTCTTCCTAATGTAGAAAGAGCCATTGTCATGATGTATCTTGACGATCTGCCTTACAAGGATATTGCAGAAAACCTCGGAATCACCGAAGTTAATGCACGTGTAAAAATGAACAGATTAAAGAAAACCCTTAAAGAACAGATGGAAAAATATGCCTGAATTTGATTTAGATAGCTTTAAAAAAACATGGCAGGAACAACCTGTCCAGCCAAAATATGACAACACTGAGATCCTTCAGATGTTGAATAGAAAGTCGCGTAATTATGTAAAGTATATTTTCTGGATCAGTGTGGTAGAATTCCTGTTCTTCTCCGTTTTGGGGTTATTTTACTTATTCCCGGAAGAGGAATCTGACAGCTTCCGTAAAATGCTGGAGAGACTGGGTGCCCAGGAAGCTCCTGAAATAGAAAACAACTTCGGATATGCTTATCTGACCATAAAAGTTTTAAGCTTATTAATCACTGCTTATTTTGTTCTCAAATTCTACCAGAATTACCGAAAAATAAAAATTGAGGAAAATCTGAAGGGACTTATCACCAGAATTATTAAGTTCAAAACAACAGTGAATGCATTTATTTTAATCAGCATTGTATTGCTGTTAATATTCACTTTCGTACTGATTTCTTTTATATTTTATATATTAAACTCTCAAAATATACAGCCTAGCAGCTCTAATCTGGCTATCATTATTGTTGGAATTGCGGTAAGTACATTGCTTGCGATCTCTATGATCTGGTTTTACTACAGACTGGTATATGGTACTATTATCAGAAAACTTGATAAAAATCTAAAGCAGCTTAAAGAAATAGATTCCCACGAAAATTAGCATGGGTAGGTCATAGTTCGGGATATTATTGTTAATTTTATTTCGCCAAATCTTTTTACTATGCCTTTATCATATGTTTATGGGACTTCTGAAGTTCCATTATTAGGACAGACTATTGGAGGAAATCTTAAAAGTACTGTCGAAAAATACCCTCATCAGGAAGCACTTGTCTGTGTTCATCAGGATTACAGAGCTACTTACCAGGAATTTTACAACCAGACCACCGCTGTTGCCAAAGCCCTCATTTTCTTAGGAGCAAAATCCGGTGACAGAATCGGAATATGGGCATCCAACCGTTATGAATGGGTGCTTCTGCAGTATGCAACAGCCAGAATTGGAAGTATTCTGGTCAACATCAATCCTGCTTACAGAACCCATGAACTGACCTATGTGCTCAATCAGTCTGAAATCCGTTTCATTTTTTCTTCTTTAAGCTTCAAAACCAGTAACTATAAAGAGATGGTGGAATATGCCAAAGAAGTATGCCCTAGTCTTGAAAATGAAATTTTCTTTGATGATAACTGGGAAGATTTCGTCAACAACGGGCAGGATATTTCGGATGAAGTATTACACAGTTTTGAAGAACACGTACAATTTGATGATCCTGTCAATATTCAGTATACTTCAGGAACGACAGGATTTCCGAAAGGAGTAACTCTTTCTCATCACAATATATTAAACAACGGTTATTTTATCGGGATCAGATTAAAATATACGGAAAAAGACCGTGTATGTATTCCCGTTCCGTTTTACCACTGCTTTGGCATGGTCATCGGCAATATATGCTGTACCGCTCATGGAGCCTGTATGGTGATCCCTAATGACAGTTTTGATCCTGAAATTACATTAAAAGCGGTTTCTGATGAAAAATGTACCTCATTATATGGGGTTCCTACAATGTTTATAGCAGAATTAGCCGTAAAAGATTTTGATCAATATGATTTTTCAAGCTTAAGAACCGGAGTCATGGCAGGCTCAGTCTGTCCGCCGGAAATTATGAAAAAGGTGGAAAGCCTGATGAACATCAAAGAAATGAGTATCTGCTACGGAATGACGGAAACTTCTCCTGTTTCCACACAAACCCTGATCGGAACCCCACTGGAAAAACAGGTAAGCACTGTCGGAACGGTTCAGGATCATCTTGAAATAAAAATTGTGGACGAAAACGGAAGAATCTTAAAGCGCGGAGAACATGGCGAACTTTGTACCAGAGGCTACTCCGTCATGCTGAAATACTGGAATGATCCTGAAAATACAAAAAAGGTACTGGATGATGCACGATGGATGCACACCGGAGATATGGCCGTAATGGATAAAGACGGATATATTACCATTTCAGGAAGAATCAAAGACCTTATTATCCGGGGTGGAGAAAATATTTCACCGAAGGAAATCGAAGATTTTTTATACACTTATACCAACATTCTGGATGTACAGATCATTGGCGTTCCAAGTGAAAAATTCGGGGAGGAAGTGATGGCCTGGGTAAAAGTAAGAGCCGGATTTACCATCACAGAAGAAGAGCTGCTGGAATATTGTAAGGGAAGGATTGCCCATTATAAGGTTCCGAAATACTGGAAGTTTGTGGATGAATTCCCGATGACTATTTCAGGAAAAATAAGGAAGGTAGAAATGCGGGAGATTTCGATGAAGGAACTGGGACTGGAAAGTTATAAGGCTTAGGTTGATTTTCATACGATCTCCGTATCTTTTTTTAAACACTTAAGTTTTTTTAAGTTACTACTAACTGTTTAAGAAGGGCACTTAAGTTTTTGAAAATCTTTGATTTTCATTGATACAAAGACAAATATCACACCTGAAAGACTGCATATTCCCCTCCTCTGGAGGGGTGTCAAATCAAAGATTTGACGGGGTGGTCTTCCCTACTCTCTATAAAAACAAAAAAGCATTTCAAATTGAAATGCTTTTTTTATTATTAAAGTTCTTTTCTTAATCTTGCTACAGGAATATTGAGCTGTTCACGATATTTTGCAATCGTTCTTCTGGCAATATTATACCCCTGTTCTTTTAAGATCACTACTAAGGCGTCATCCGTAAGTGGTTTTCTTTTATTCTCTTTACTGATCACTTCCTGAAGATGGGTTTTAATCTCTTTGGTAGAAACTTCTTCTCCATCGTCATTGGTTAGACTGTCTGAGAACAGATCTTTCAGATATACAATTCCATTTGGTGTATCAGCGTATTTACTTTTTACTACCCTTGAAATCGTAGAAATATCAAATCCTGTAATATCTGCCACATCTTTCAGAATCATTGGTTTCAGAGACTTTTCGTCACCTGTAATAAAATAATCCTTCTGGAATTTCACAATAGCAGTAATGGTCTGCAATAAGGTATTCTGACGCTGGTTGATGGCATCAATATACCATTTTGCGGCATCCAGTTTTTGCTTGATGAATAATGCAGCCTGCTTATGTTCTGATGAATTTTTATCGTGAGAATAGGTAGATAAAATATCTTTATATTCTTCAGAAACTCTTAATGTTGGAGCATTTTTGCTGTTAAGCATAGGAACCACCTGACCATCTTTTACCTGGATCACAAAATCCGGAATAATTTCCTGGTTGATCGTAATAGTCTGTGTATCAAAATTTCCTCCTACTTTAGGAGATAGCTTGGAGATTTCATCCAAGGCATCTTTCAGATCATCTTCTTCAATATCATATTTCTGGATGATCTTATTGTAGTGCTTATTCGTCAGTGCATCAAACTGATGTCTTAAGATATTGGCAGCCAGAGAAACGGCTTTATCTGAGCTTACTTTCTTTTCGATCTGAAGCAGCAGGCACTCCTGTAGTCCTCTTGCTCCTACTCCTGACGGATCCAGCTTCTGAACATAGTTTTCAAGGATGTCCTCCACTTTTTCTCTGGTAGTATAAATACCTTGGGAGAAAGCAAGATCATCAACAATCGACTTGATTTCTCGTCTTAAATATCCGTCTGTATCTAAATTTCCGATAAGATATTCTGCAATCTTCAGGTCTTCATCATTGATATTCACCAGGTGAATCTGTTCCATCAGATAATCATATAACGACTGGCCTTCTGTTAAAAGACTTTCGTTATCAAATTCTTCATCATCCGGAGAGTAGTTGCTGGATGCAGTTTTATAGCTTGGTTCGTCGTCATAGAGATATTCATTGACGTCAAAATCTGTTTCAATGCTTTCTGTACCCTCATCCTGATAAGCGTCTTCCAAAGAAGAATATTCATCTTCCTTAGAATCCTCCTTGGCAATTTCCAAAGCAGGGTTTTCTTCTAACTCTCGCTCCAACTCCTCTTCAAATTCAAGAGTATGAAGCTGAATAAGCTTCATCAACTGGATCTGCTGAGGGGCCAGCTTCTGTCCTAATTTGAGTTGTAAGTGTTGTTTAAGCATATTCTTATTTGCGTTTTAACATAACATATTCTACGAATTTAATAAATTTATTTGATAAAAAATACATTTAGCATGATTTTTGCATTATATACTCTAACGTAATAAACTATTAAGAAATAAAAAAAGCCTTAACTTCTGATTAAGGCTTTTTTTTATTGTTCTAGAATTCAGCGCTTTTCGGCGTCCTAGGGAAAGGAATTACGTCTCTGATGTTCGTCATTCCCGTTACGAAAAGAACAAGTCTTTCCAGTCCTAATCCGAAGCCTGCATGCGGTACAGAACCGAATTTTCGGGTATCAAGATACCACCAAAGTTCGTGCTCATCTACATGCATATCTGCCATTTTCTGTTTTAATACGTCTAATCTTGCTTCTCTTTCTGATCCACCAATGATCTCACCGATACCTGGGAAAAGAACGTCCATTGCAGCAACTGTTTTGTTGTCTTCATTCAGCTTCATATAGAACGCTTTGATCTCTTTTGGATAGTCAAATAATACTACCGGGCTTTCAAAGTGTTTTTCAACCAAATATCTTTCGTGCTCAGACTGAAGATCAGTTCCCCATTTCTCAACAGGGTAAGCAAATTTTCCTTTTTTGTTTTCTTTTGAGTTCAATAAGATCTCAATAGCTTCTGTATAGCTTACACGTTTGAAACGCTTCGCCACTACATTCTCAAGTTTTTCGATAAGACCTTCTTTTGCTCTTTCTTTTTCCGGTTTTGTCTTTTGTTCTTCGGCAAAACGCTTGTCTAAGAAGTCAAGGTCATCTTTACAGTTATCCAATACATACTGGATCACATATTTCAGAAAATCTTCTGCAAGATCGATGTTGTCTTCAAGGTTGTTGAATGCCACTTCCGGCTCAATCATCCAGAACTCGGCAAGGTGTCTTGTCGTGTTTGAATTTTCAGCACGGAATGTAGGTCCGAAAGTATAGATTCTTCCCAATCCCATCGCCGCAGTTTCACCTTCCAGCTGGCCTGAAACGGTAAGGTTGGTCTTTCTTCCGAAGAAATCCTGTGCAAAATCAATATCCCCTTCTTCAGTTCTCGGCATGTTGTTAAGGTCAAAGTTCGTTACTCCGAACATTTCTCCTGCCCCTTCTGCATCTGCTCCGGTAATCACCGGTGTGTTGATATAGAAGAACTGGTTCTTGTTAAAGAAAGAGTGAACGGCAAAGCTAACTGCGTGACGCACTCTGAAAACTGCCCCAAAAAGGTTGGTTCTGAATCTTAAGTGTGCCTGCTCACGAAGTTTTTCCAGGCTGTGTTTCTTAGGCTGAAGAATCGTATTTTGAAGTTCTTCCGTAAAGTTATCTCCTAAAATAATGATCTTTTTAGCGATAATTTCCACAGTTTGTCCCGCTCCCTGGCTTTCTACCACTTCACCTACTACTTTAAGGGAAGAAGCTGTACTGATATTTTTGATAAGTTCTTCGTCAAAATTTTCGAAATCAACAACTATCTGCAAATTATTAATCGTAGAACCATCATTAAGCGCTATAAAGCGATTAGAACGGAATGCTCTTACCCATCCGTAAACTGTAATGTCATGATGTAATACTTTCTTGTAATCCCTAAGGATTTCTTTGATCGTTTGCTTTTTCATTTGTTGATGATAAATTTTTTATATAAAAATTAATGGTTGCAAAGTTACAAAAAAACAGCGCAACTTCATGGTTACGCTGTCTTTAAAAATCATTTATCAAGTATTTAAACTTTAAGTTCAGTAAAACTTAGTTTTTCTTCCGTCTTTTTTCCTTCATTTTTAAGTTTAATTGATCCAATATCACCTTGAACTTTGATAAAATCTGTATTGATCTGAACTGAAAATTGACTAGTCTTTATCACTTTGAAAAGGACAAGTCTATCCTGAGTTTTTATGGTTAAGTCTTAGAAAATGTATAGAAAATGGTTATTAGTTTTTAATGATAAATTCTCTGTTCCACTTTCAGCCCATCATTTTAAATATTACAGATCAATTCAAGGTATATTGTTTTAAATTACTTCATAAATTCTTTTTAAATAATCACTACTCACTACTACGTTCTAACTTTTATTGTTTCATTCCCTCATCTCCGATTTTTATCTGATCTCGTTTATGGGTTGATGGTCTTACCGACCGGTCTTTTTCTGTATTTATATTTTGTACAGTGTAAATTCAAAATATAAAAAAATTGTGTTCTTACCTCTGGAACAAAGATGCTACAAAGAGGAATGATCATGCAAGCAGATGTTCTATAGATTCATAAATTTATATCTATAAAATCATGAATCTATAGGTTTTAATTACTTAAAAATCAATAGATTAAATTTAAATCAATTTCATGTTTTCGATTTCTTTCAGGTAGATGGAAAGTGGCGTTCCGGTTCGTTTTTTGAACGCTAAAGTGAAGGCCTGCTCATTATTGTAGCCTAATTCTTCGGCAATAAAAGTAAGCTTATAGGATCTGAATTTTTTATCATTCGCCAAACGGTTGATGGCATAATCAATACGGAGATCATTGAGGTAAGTGGCAAAATTCTTTCCTTTATAGGTATTGATAATTTCTGACAGGTATCTGGAATTGGTCTTTATTTTTTTGGCAAGGCTTCCCAGTGTAATTCCTTTTTGTAAAAACTGATCTTTACTTTCAAAAATCTCAAGTTCTTTTAAAATGGACTGAACAATATCTTCGGAAATCACTTTTGAAGTTTTATCATCGTGGCTTTCTTCGGGAAGATGCAGCGGCATTATTTCATCTTTTACCTCATATTCTTTATCTGCTTTGTTTTCATTAACAGACTGAATCAGGTCCTGGGCAATCTTCTTATATTTCTTTTCCGTTTTTTTATACTTAAAATAAACATTGATAAACAGCAAATGGGAGATCAGCAAGCAACTAAGAACAATATAAAAGAGGGTCTTTCTGTTTTGAAGTTCATTGGTAATCGATTCTTTTTCCTGTTCCAGCTTCGGGCTGTCATATCGTCTCGGTACTTCCCTGGATATGTATCTGAACTGGGAATCCAGTACGCTGTCTACTTTTAAAAAGCGATCCACATAATACAGCTGCTTCTCTTTATCATTGTTTACTTTATAATAGTTGATCAGACTCATATACACCTGTCTGAGTTCAGGATACAGATAATTTGTCTTCAACACCATAGAATCTATTCTTGTGAAATATCCTATTGCTTTTTCTTTATTTCTTAACCCTTCATAGGATTGACCTAAATATAAAAGGGTATAATTCTGATTTCTTTTATTCTGATTATTTTTATCGAAATAAAACTTTTCACAAGGAACCAGATCATCAATGGCAGCATTATATTTTTTCTGTTTCAAATGATAATACCCCATCAAGCCTAAATTCTGATGCCGCCCATATTTATCATTGTTCTTTTCAGCATTCTGCAGCCCTTCCTGAATCAGAATATAAGCGGAATCCATTTTATTGATCTCTATGTAAGCATCTGCTAAATTTAGTTTAAGAAGCTGCCGTTCCGACTCATTCATATAATCAGCATTATAGGCATAATATCTTAATGTTTTGGCGGTCTCTGCATGTTTCCCGATATAATTATTCAGATAAGCAATGCTGATGTTTGCCATCGCAATCTGTCTTTTGTATCCTTTTTCTTTGGCATATTTCAACCCTAGCAAATAATTGTTCAATGCCGCTTGAAGGTTTTCTGTCCTGAAATAAAGGTTTCCTCTTAGCAGATATGTTCTGGCAGGGTATATATTTTCTTTAGAATTTTTTGTAATGGTCTGTAAACTATCAAGATATTTTAAGGCAACCGGTAAAGGCTGATCAAAATGCAGCATAACATATGCTTCTGCAATCTCAGAAGTATTCTTTTCAGCTCTGGCTTTCTTAAGATAATATTCTGCAATATATCTTTTACTGTTAAGATCCTCTGCTCCGCTGCCATAGAAATCCTGTTCCATTTCTTTATAGGTCTGTTTTTCCAGAGAATGGTCTTTGATATTGCCCGTTTGCGCATGCCATGCATTACAAACAGTCAACAACAGTATCAAAAATTTTATTTTCATCGTTGAATCCTAGCTATCCTACAAAAATATTATTTTAATCAATACTCACCAGCTTTTTGCTCTATTAATCGATGAATATTGATATGACTATGAAAAGAAAGTACCCTCATCTCCACTCTACTTTACCTTCCAGATAATAGACCTGCCCTTTGTCTTCGTAAAGGAGATCATATCCCTGATCCGTCAGGTAGAAACGACAGACTTTTATTTCTCCGTTTCTGTTTTTAAAATTAAGAACTGCCGGACAGATTTTTGCATCATTCATTTTTGTAACGATCAGATCATAATCTTTGATAATGTTTTTTTTACTGTACAGGGAGAGCATCCGGTCATTGATAAAACGAACGTATTTCAGAGCGGAAAGCGGATAATGAATCTGTTCAAAGGGTTTTCCGGCAACACGAGCCGCATTTTCATTAAAGAAGTTCGTTATAGAAATACTGTCTGCGGTTATCTTTTTTACCACATTGGTCTCATATCTTTTTCCATCAGTGAATTCCATACTATAGATCGCTTCCATTTTGATGGCAAAACCTTTTTTTGATTTTCTTAAGTCCTGGAGGTCTGTAAATTGTTTCCCTTTTTTGATTACAATTAATACATTTCCTTCCCCATCATCACAGTCATCATATTTTTTATAAGCAACAGAGTCATCCATTGTTGTATTCAAGGTATCGTTTTTGGCATTTTGTGAAAAAAGCCATCCCGGCAACATCAGCAGGAATACGATCAGTTGATCATTTTTCATGATTTAATTATTTTAAGGTTACAACATATTCAGTTTCTTAGCATTTACTCAATTTTCTGAGGTACTGATAATGGGAAATTACTGCACTCGCAATACTTTTTTCATGATAAGGAAAATTGTTCCTGACGGCGGCTTTTTTTATTGCCGGAGTAATAATGGTGTACACCGTATGGGGCAAACCCGGGAAAAGATGATGGGCAGCGTGGGAATTGAATCCCCCAAAAATCCAGTTAGCCAGCCTGCTTGTAGGATGATAATCCAGGGATACTGCTAATTGGTGTTCATAATAATCATAAGGCAGATACCCATTATCATCAGCTTTGGGAAAATCCGTTTCAAGGCTCAGATGAGAAATAATCAGCGTCAGTACAAAAAACAGGGAAATGGTCAGGTGCATGATCAGAAAAGACAATAAGATCATCAGCACCGGAATATCTGTAAAAAGAACCGGAAGGATCAGCATATAAGTAAAATAGGCAAGTTTCAGGATGACCACTTCTGCCACAGATCTCCATGAATAGTTTTGATTTCTGAGATTCGCCAGCTCTTTCTTCCTGACGTAGATAAAATCTTTTATCAAAATCCAGTGTAACGTATAAAAACAATATAACACCGTTGCATACAGATGCTGGTAGGCATGTATTTTTCTTTTAGGCTGATTGACTGATAAGCGGATGAAAATATTATCATCAATATCCGCATCACAACCATCTACATTGGGAAAAACATGATGGGAAGCGATGTGTCTTTTTTTCCACAAACGGGCATTTACTCCCTGAAGGTTAAAAGTGATGTAATAAATAAGCTGGTTGATCTTCTTATATTTTGAAAATGTATTGTGTACACAGTCGTGAGAACAGTTGAAGGCCAGCAATATTCCTGTAAGCCCTAACAGGATATAATTCAGCATTACTGCCCAGCTTTTATCTTCCATATAAGGATTAAAAAGATTGGCATACAAAAGCAGAAAAATAACTGAATAGGATAAGAATTTTATGATCAGTAACCTGTTTGCCTTTTTGATCACTTCATCTGTCAGCAAAATATTCACTTCTTCCCGCAGTTCCGAATAAAAGGGAGAAGTTGCCTTTTTAAATTTAATCTTGGATTTCATGATGTTTCTTTTTTAAAATTTAAAAAACCGTATTAATTCCCAACCCAAACCGGAAACCTTTCACCGGAAGCTGATTGAACGTATTATATTCAAAGTTCCATCCCACTTCTGCACAAAGAAAATAGAGGAAAACAAATCCTGCTTTCGGAGAAACGGTATAAGGCGTAATGCCTGCTCCTGCATACACATCAAATACATCTTTGGAATCATGAGAAGAAATGACCGTTCTGAAATAATCAAACTCCGGAATAACCAGCAGTTTCTTTTTATCCCACCAGTTGAAATGGCCTCTTAAACTGTAATAGTTTTTCCCGTCCGGCAGCTTTGTTCCTATGGACAAGTATGTTTTGTTTCCCATACTTGTTCCTTCTATTCTTGTATTGAGAAGAAACATAAGACCTTTGCTATCTTTAAGATTCTCAAGCTGGCCTTTCATCAGACTACAGAGAAATACGGCAATGATGACCACTGAGTTTTTCATAGCGCTTTATTGTTTTTGGGTCTTTTAAAATTCCAGTTGATCAGCGGCAACTTCCTTTTCCCGTTTTCATTCCACATTCCTATCTGGATTCCTCTGAAATCATTACATCTGTTGTACAGCCCAATCTGAATTCCCCTGCATTTCATTCCCACATTGGCAAACGGGGCAACGGAAACGCCTTTCATCTCATGATGCAGATTAAAAAAAGGAGAAACAGACACTCCGTTGATCACGGCATATGTGCTGATATTACTGGAGACATTGACCTCTAAACCATTCGTTACCGTAGGTTCCATATTGATCAGTGACAATTGCAGTCCGTTGATTTTATTCATCTTTTCCCGGGGAACAATTATATAATCATCATTAAGACTCCAATCACCTATGGAAGGCAAACCGAAAAACAACAACGGCGGAAGAAAAATCCCAAGAAAGTTGAAGCCCATTCCTAATCCGTTTACTTTTTTAGGCTTAAAGCCTTCTTCATCATCATAGTATTTAAACAGGATTCCGTTGACATTTCTGACATTCTTTGAAGGGGAAGCCGCAATAAATCTGGGCTTTAAAGAATCTACTCTTAAGGTATCTGATGCATAGACCAGGCTATTGAATACAAAAACTGCTATTAATAAGATTCGTGTTTTCATAACTCATTATTTTAAAATTACAGTTCAAAATTATCAGCAGAAACCACAGTTCCGAATGTGAAAAAAAATTAAAAAAAATATCACATTTGCGAAAATCACAAAATGAGAGGAAGAGGGGGTATAGAAGTTAGGAAGATGGGAGATGGAAGAAGGGAAGTAATGAAGGTTGAAATAATAAATGACGATTTGTTATTGTAAATTGACCTTATAATGACTATTAATATTTATAACTGAAAGTAACTTCCATCTTCCAGCTCCCAGCTTCCCACCTCATCAAACAAAACCCCATATCCCGGCAAATGTTTCCAGCCTTCACAAACTCAACAACGCTTTCCACAAAAAAGCACTACATTTGTGAAAATCACAAAACCATGCACCAGGAAGCTTTACTGAAGGAAATCCGGAGAAAAATCGGGGAAAGATCTTTAAATGATGAGATTGCGAACATCCTTAACATCAGCTACGATGCCGCCCACAGAAGAACTTCCCTGAAAGCTAAATTCAGCTTTGAAGAGGCTCTGGAACTTGCAAAATACTATCAGATCTCACTGGATCAGTTTCTGGGAACGGAAAATCAGTTGGTGGTCAAAAGAACACAGCCTGTAAAAACTACTGAAGATCTGTTGAATTATTTTGAAAATTCATTGAAGATTCTAAATGTCTTCCAGGACATCACCCATTCCAAAGTATTTTATTCTGCGAAGGACATTCCTTTTTTCTATACTATTTCAGATTCAATCCTCTCCCGTTTCAAGTTTTATGTCTGGATGAATTTGCTGAATCAGGATAAGTTTCTGAGCCCTTTCCATGATTTTAAGATGGAATACCATTCTGTAAAAAATGAAATGCTGAAAGATCTGTATGACAAACAAAATGTAACAGAAATATGGAATGATACGACCATCATGAGTGCTCTGAGACAGATTTCTTTTTATTATGAAATGGGATTGGTAAGGAAAAACGACGTTGACCTGATCCTTGATGATCTGAGGAAATTACTAGAAGAACTTGAAAGCAAAACTTTGGAAAAAACTAATTTTCAGATTTATGTGAATGATTTGGTAATTTTGAACAATAGTATTTTATTTAAGAATGATCAGCAGTGCTCCTTTTTTGTTCCTTTCAGCATGTTCGGGTATATGATGACCAATGATAAACTGACGTGTGAAGATTCTCTGAGCTATTTTGAGCATCAGATCAAAAATTCAAGATCACTGAATGAATCCGGAAACCGGGAAAGGAAAGTATTTTTTAATAAAATGTATGAACAGATTGAACGTTTAAAACAAAATCTATCATGAACAGTCTCCGTAACGGTGAATATTTTGGTCACACCAATGAAAAAATCAGCTTTGAAGGGTTAACCATCACAGATACGGAATATACTCACCCTTATGTAGACTGGCATTATCACGAAAATGCTTACTTTACCTTTCTCCTTCAGGGTAATATGACGGAAGGAAACAAAAAAGAAACCTACGGATGCTCAGCAGGTACATTATTGTATCATCATTGGGAAGATCCGCATTATAATATTAAACCGGATGTCTTTACCAGAGGCTTCCACATAGAGATCACCCAAAATTGGTTTGAACGGTTTGACATTCAGAAAAACAAGGTTGAAGGCAGCTTCAATATCAAAAATCCGGCCTTCAAATTATTGGTACATCAGATTTTTAAAGAAACGAAAACCAATGCTACCTCTTTTGAAATGGCTGTCAATCAATTGTTGTTACATCTTTTCAGTCAACTGACCCATGAAAAGGAAATCAAAGAGAAAAAACCTTTGTGGGTAAGCCAGGTTCATGAAATCTTGCATGAAAACGTTGCTGAAACCCTGAGCCTGACCGAGCTTTCTAAAACACTGAACATCCACCCTATTCACCTGAGCAGGGATTTTCATAAATATTTCCATTGCAACCTGGGTGAATATCTTCGGAAATTAAAGATTAATAAATCTATGGAGCTTCTCCATTCGTCTTCTTCATTAACGGATATTGCTTTGGAGTGTGGTTTTTCAGATCAAAGCCATTTCATTCGCTGTTTCAAAGAAAATATCGGAATCACTCCTTTGAAATACAGGAATCTTCTGAAAGCTCACTAAAATCTTTCTGAGTAAAATCACCATTCACGATTTGGATACATCCTTCCCCGATTCGGCTACATTTTCCCTCCTGTAAGTTTTCATCTTTGTACCATCATTTAAACAAAAAAATATTTAAAAATGGAAACAAGAAAAGTATGGTTCGTGACAGGAGCTTCTAAAGGCTTAGGATTCGAGTTGGTGAAGAAATTATTATCCGAAGGATTTCAGGTTGCTGCCACCAGCCGTACCGTTGAATCCCTTATTTCTACAATAGGAGAAACTTCAGAAAACTTCCTCCCGCTCGGCGTCAACATTACCGATAATGATGATATAAAATCTGCAATTGACAAAACTGTGGAACATTTCGGAAAAATTGATGTGGTCGTGAACAATGCCGGCTACGGGCAAATAGGAACTCTGGAGGAACTTACCGATGAAGAAGCAAGAGAGAATTACGCGGTGAATGTTTTCGGGACCTTAAATGTAATCAGAAATGCGATGCCTTACCTGCGTGAGCAAAGATCAGGAAACATCTTTAACATTTCATCTGTGGGCGGATATTCAGGGAACTTTCCGGGTTGGGGAATTTACTGTTCAACAAAATTTGCTGTTGCGGGATTTACGGAGGCATTAGCTGAAGAAGTAAAAGATTTCGGAATTCATGCTACCGTTGTCTATCCAGGCTATTTCCGTACAGACTTTTTAAATAAGGATTCTGTAAAAACTCCTGCCAATCCTATTCAGGCTTATGAGGCTGCAAGAAGTTCAGAGCAGGCTCACCTTCATGAAATCAATGGAAATCAGCCTAATGATCCGGTGAAAGCAGCTGATGTTCTGATTCAGATCAGTAAAGAGAAAAATCCGCCTGTTCATCTGTTACTAGGGGTAGGAACCAAGGAATTTCTACATAATAAGATCGATATTTTAAAGAAAGATGCTGAAAAATGGGAAAGCCTAACGGTTTCCACAGCGATTTAATCGTTTGATAATATCCTTCGACTTCGCTCAGGATGACATTCCTAATATTTACTGTTTTAATTTATATAGATTCATTAAGTAAAACATTCTGGCCGAAGCCGAAGACTTTCTCGCACAATGCATTAACTTTTACCAAAAACAATTAACTTAGCCATTATGAAACAGCCTGTCCGTTTTAATTCTATTGCAGATTTTCATGCTTTCTGCGGTCTTCCCAATCCTGAGCATCCTCTGATCAGTCTGATAGATTACAGCAAAGTTCATTATATTGTGGAAGATGAAGAATTGAAATGGATTCAGGATTTTTATTCGATCGGGCTGAAGAAAAATGTCAATCCGAAATTCAATTATGGACAGCAGCAGTATGATTTTGATTCGGGAGTATTGTGTTTTGTTTCGCCACAGCAGTTTTTAAGTCTGGAAATAAAACAGGATATTCAGATAGAACCCACAGGATTTTTATTGCTCATTCACCCTGATTTTCTGTGGAACACTTCATTAACCAGAAAGATAAAATCTTACGATTTCTTCAGCTACCAAGTGAAAGAAGCTCTTTTCCTGTCTGATAAGGAAGAGAGAATTCTTGTTGATATTTTTAAAAATATTGAACGAGAATATCAGTCAAACATCGATAGATTCACCCAGGAATTGATTATTGCACAGATTGAGCTATTACTGATTTATTCTGACCGCTTTTATGAACGTCAGTTTTTTACCCGAAAAAAATCAAGTCATGAATTGCTTCATAAATTTGAAGAGGTTCTCGCCGGCTATTTTGAAAACGGAAACCTCATAGAAAATGGTATTCCTACGGTGAAATGTATTGCCGAGCAGATGAATATTTCACCCAATTATCTGGGAACCTTACTTCGTCTTCATACTTTGCAAAACACGCAACAGCATATTCAGAACAAATTAATTGATTCTGCAAAAGAACGTTTGAGCACAACAAGTTTATCCGTGAGCGAAATTGCTTATGAACTCGGTTTTGAACATCCACAGTCTTTCAGTAAACTTTTTAAACAAAAAACGAATCAGTCGCCGGGAGAGTTCAGAAAGCTTTTCAATTAGCATACAGGTTTCCCAAATAGCCATGTTAATTTCATTCTATTTTGCTGTCAGGAAGTTTATTATTTTTGTTTAAATACTTCTTCAGATGAAACCATTTCTATTATTGGCTTTTATTTTTACATCTTGTCTTCACCAGGGACAAAGCAACAATATAGTCAACCCTGAGAAAATTGAGAGTCCGATTCAGAAAAAATATTCCGGTAAAATTATCTTTCTCACCAAAAATGTTGCTCTTGACAACCTGAAAGATTCGGATATGCTTACTTCTGCTCAATTTCAGGAAAACGGAGATCTGGGCATTCATGCTTTTTTTGACAATTCACTGGTCAATTATCTTCATCAGCTTGAACCTGGTTGGGCAGTGGAGGAACTCATCAGAAATGGAAATTATCAATTTACTTTCTATGTTGACGGAAAGCTGATCTACACAGAGAATCTGAATACAGGTGCAGGAACCCCTGAGAATAAAAAATTTAAAACAGCTTTAAGGATTCCTCTCCTCAGCAGCCAAAATGAAGATTCATGGGGAAGGTATTTATGGATGCGGTTTTATATGGGACATGACGGAATTGATGCCCTGACAGCTGGAAAGCATCTTTTGAAAATTGAAATCCGTCCTTATCTTAAAACACCGGAAGTAAAGATCGGTAGTCTCATTGCATCAGGAACCATCAGTCTGGAAGTTCCCCAAAAACATGTCAATGAAGCTCAAATTGCCGTTCAGTCCATTCAGCCCAACAGTGGGTGGACTACTTCTTCTGAGAAGTTTGATCCCGGAATGATCAGAAATCTGAATAAAAAAATCGCTGAAAACAGATTCAGAAATATTACCGGCATTGCAGTCATTAAAAACGGAAAACTGTTGCTGGAAGAGTATTTCAATGGTTCCGGAAGAGATTCTTTACAGGATACACGGTCTGTAGGAAAGTCTTTTTCTTCTGCTTTGACCGGGATTGCCATCAAAGAAGGTTATCTGAAAAGTGAAAATCAATATCTGAAAGAGTTCTATGATCTGAAAGCATTTAAAAATTATTCTTCTCAGAAAGATAACGTCACCCTAAAAAGTCTGCTGACAATGAGTTCCGGGTTTGATGGAAATGATGAAGACTCAGATTCTCCCGGAAATGAAGAGAATATGTATCCTACGGAGAATTGGGTAAAATTTACACTGGATTTACCCATGACAGAGAATAAACCTGGAGAACACTGGAGTTATTTCACAGCAGGTGTTGTTGCCACCGGAGATATTCTGGATAAAAGAGTTCCAAAGGGATTGGAAAATTATGCCGATCAGAAATTATTTCAGCCTCTGGGAATCACCCGTTACCAATGGCAGTTTACTCCTCAGCGAAAGCCTTCACTGGCCGGAGGATTACGAATGAATGTTCTTGATTTCGCCAAATTCGGTCAGTTGTATAAAAATAACGGAATGTGGAATGGAAAAACCATTTTAGATAAAGCCTGGGTCAAAAAATCATTCACCAATTATTTTGCCGATAACAAAGACTTTGAAGGTTATGGATATTTATTCTGGAGAAAGGTCTATAAAGTAGGAAGTAAAAACTTTGAAGCCTATCAGTGCAGTGGAAATGGAGGAAACAAGATTATCATATTTACAGAAATCCCCGTTGTCATGGTCATTACAGCAAAGGCATACAACCAGCCTTACGCCCATTCACAGGCTGATAAGATGGTACAGGAATATCTTTTACCCGCCTTAAAATGAGTAATAAATAATCGTTAATGAAGTAATGTAGAAAAGTGAAAAAGAATAGCTTATTGCTTATTGCTTATTGCTTATTGCTTATTGCTTATTGCTTATTGCTTATTGCAAAACTATTCGTCTTTCTTCGTAGGAACCAGAAAAACATCAATAAGACCTTCAGGAAGTTCCATTTTGATTGTTCTTTCTTCTCGGTCTACTTCAAGAATCCAGTCTTTGATCATAGGGATTACCACTTCTTTGCCATCCAGATTGGTAATGAAATACACCTGTGCAGTCTGATCATTTACGGATCTGATCACTCCACAGTTATTGTTATTTTCATCAAAAATTTCAAATCCGATGATTTCGTGGTAATAGAATTGTTTGCCTGTAAGTTTTGGGAGAGAAGCCAGCGGAAGGTAAACACTTTTACCTAAAGCCTGGTCTACCATTGCCTCAGAAGAGTTTTTGAAGGCAAGATTCAGAGCATCCAGTTTGCTCCATGATGATTTTTCAATAAAAAATGGAACCAATAATCCGTTGATTTCAACGAATATTGATTCCAATTTATTGTAAAGCTCGGGTTGGTCGGTATCCAATTTAAGGATCACGTTACCCGCAAGTCCATGTCTGCGTGTGATTTTCCCTAAAAAATAGCAATCTTCTTTACGCATGACAGAAATTGTTCTTAAGCTTCAGTGTTTTCTTCAGTTTCAGCAGCAGGAGCTTCTCCTTCTGTAGCTTCAGCAACTTCTTCAGCAGGTGCGTTTGCAGCCTCTTCAGCAGCTTTAGCATCAGCTTCAGCTTGTGCAGCAGCAGCTACTCTAGCTTCGTTTACTTTTACTTCAGCTTCTAATGCAGCTTTCTTAGCATCAGCTTTAGCAGTAGCTAAACCTTCTACTTTACCTTGAACTTTTGCATCTTTAGCTTCTACCCAAGCGTTGAATCTCTTCTCAGCTTCAGCTTCGTCAAAAGCACCTTTAGCTACACCACCTTGTAAGTGTTTTTTGTAAAGGGCACCTTTGTAAGAAAGGATAGCTCTAGCAGTATCAGTAGGCTGAGCACCGTTGTTTAACCACTGTACAGCAGAATCAACGTTCAACTCGATAGTTGCCGGGTTAGTAATTGGGTTGTAAGTTCCTAGTTTCTCGATGAATCTACCATCTCTTCTAGCTCTAGAATCTGCAACCACGATGTGGAAAAAAGGTTTTCCTTTTTTACCGTGTCTTTGTAATCTGATTTTTACTGACATAATGTTTGAATTTTACGGGAACTCGTCCCAGTTAAATATTTAAGAGTGCAAAGATAGTAAAAAAGTTTGAAGTAAAAAGCCCCAAGTAAAAAGTTTTGAAAAATTCAATTATTTTCTCAGAAGCCGGGGACCTGCTTTCGCTACTCGCTTTTTTCTTTTGCAAAGAAAAAGAGCTCAGACAGGCCGCTCAATCAGGGCTATTAATCCAGGTTTCCCATATAGAAAAGCCCCAGACATTTCTGGTTTTCCTCTATCGTCAAAGATTCTTTCAGGAAGTCTACAATTTTAGGAGAACTCCAGTAGCATCCGATATTGTTTGCTGTACAGGTAAGGTACATATTCTGTACTGCCATTGAAGTCGCAGCAATCTCTTCCCACTCCGGAACCATTCCGCTGAAATTGACCACGATAGATACAACCACGTTTGCTTTATTGATTTTAAAGCCTATGTCATTGTATTTTTTCTCCAGGAAAAGCTGCTCAGGCTGAGTCGCTTTATAGATCGCCTGCATTTCTGAAGCCAGTTTTGCTTTTTCTTCTCCTTTGAAGATCTTGAAACGCCAAGGTTTCGTACGTTTATGATTCGGAGCCAGTGTCGCTGAATGTAAAATTTCATCAATGACTGCCTGAGTTATTTCTGTATCGGTATAATCTTTTGGGAAAATACTTCTTCTTTGCTCTATAATTTCTTTTAAAACTTCTGCTTTATTCATACCTGCAAATTTACAACATGGAAGTCAATCTGTTCCATTTAAAATCATTGAAATTGTTGAAAGTTTTGGAGAAGAGATGGCACGCTTTTATCCTCTAAATAATTATGGCATTAGGCATCCGACACTAACCTGCGATTTCTGTAAGCTTTATAATTACTGAACGCAAAAGTTGATAAAATAATGACAACCAATATTCCGGTTAATCCTTTTTCATATATATTCCCTTTTACAGGATCAAGCATATACAATGCAATAAAGCTGACGGCATATATCATTCCTGCAACAATCCATATAGGAGCCGGATCTGGATATTCTTTTACTGTACTTGTCTTATTATAACTGAAAAGCGGAAGAAATTTATGCCAATCCCATATTACCAATATAAGAACTGCTATCATCATTAAAGAAGTGATGATCCAGGTTCCTTTGAATGAAAGGCTGATGGTGATGATCCAGATATTGGTTAATATCGTTAAAAACATCAATGCTCCAAGCGTGGCATAGCGTTGTGTCATCAGTAAAATTCCTGCCGTAATCTGGGCCAGTCCCAAAAAATTCCAGTAAAATCCAGATTGGTATAAGGCTTCAAAGAAATAGCCGATGGGATTATCCGTTGAGATTCTCGTGAACCTGTTTCCCATAAGCTTTACTAATCCCGATGGAAAAAAGGCAAATCCTATCAGGTAGCGGAGATGAATGATTACCCACTGATTGAATCTGCTGGTTCTTAATTTTTCAAATTTCATGTATTAGTGTAAGTTTATGGATATTAGTTGCTGATTAAGGCTAAATCGTTACAGAGTATTTAACACTCTTTCAGGCCTTTCTATCTAAAATCCATAATCTGGCATCTTTCCTATAAAACCTCCACGATTTTCTGATGAATCTTGTTCAGAGTAAATTCATCTCCGGCTTTCATTCCCATCATCTTTTTGGCCATAGGGCTTTCCGGGGAAATAGCATAGAAACGATCTCCTTCAAAAAAGAATTCGCCTAATGAAACTGAAATATAAAAACGGGCTTTATTGGTAATCACCAACGATCCCAGCTGTACTCTTTCGGTAGCGGTATTGAGGACTTTTGCCATATTCCGTTTAAGATCATTCAAAGCTCCAAGCTGACGTTGCATCTGATAGATTTCTTCCTGCATCTCTTCCCTTATGCTGTCATATTTCGGAGTTTTTTTAATTTCACGGCTGGCCTCCAGGGTAAATTCAATAAAATTTTTAAGTTTCTCAATTTTCTCTGCAATGGTAGTTTTTACAAAGTCTCTGATATCACTTTTTTCAAATACAATCTTCTCCATACAATCGATTCTTTATATAAAGATAATATTTTTAGAATAATAATTTATATTTTCGTCACTTCATAAAAAAACTAATGATCCATAGAATTTTAAATCAGTTCTCCCGCAAAGGAAGGATTACCAGAGGAGAATATGTCATTTCTCTTATTATATTTTATGCTTTAGCCTATCCGCTAACGTTAATTGAAAAGCATTATCAATTGTCAGAAGACGGAAAAGGAATGCTGGGTTTCTGTATACTCCCTTTCCTTGTTTTTATTTTACTGAAAGGAGCCAGAAGATGCCATGACAGAGGCAACAGCGGACTGTATCAGTTTATTCCGGGATATTTTTTCTTTATGGTATTGGGTGGCAGTGATTATGGAGTTAATAAATATGGCCCCAATCCTAAAGGTGAAGGCAATGATACCATCAATACCACTACAGATGACTTTCAGAATGCACTGCTAAGTAATATGGTACACAGCAACCATTGCAGACATTGTGGACATCAGCACTGCCACTGTAATAAAAGAAAATAGCTATACTTCATCCTTAAAAAGCTTTGCTTTGTTGAAAACATTTCATTCAACACAACGGTTTACCATAAAAAAGACTGCTTTACAATTTTAAAGCAGTCTTCCTAAATTTACTATAAGGTCAGAAAATAATTTTTATTTCTCTGCAATTTTCTTGAGATCATTCAGTCCCTGGCCGAACATTTTATCCATATTGCCATTCATCATAGGCTTCATAACCTTCATCATGGCCGTCAGTTCATTATCAATCATCCAGGTTACTTTCGTTCCGCTTCCTTCGGGGGTCAGTACAAAATTACACTTAGCCATTCCGTCAAAAGGTTTAATGAAGTGAAGCTGAGTACCCAGTTTTTCATTCTGAACGATCTCAGTGATGGTTTGTTCTCCTTCGCTGTCATCTCCTTTCCAATGGTAAGAATCTCCTATTTTATCCCCTTCACCGGAATAGGTAACAGAGAAGTTTTTTATTTCTTTAGAGAACGGGTCCCAGGTATTGTATCCTTTCAAAGAGCCTACATGCTGCCATACTTTCTCCTTCGGAGCGTTAATGACAATAGATTTTTCATAGTGATAATCTTTACTGAAAAACAGTATAGCAATTACTGCATAAATTACCACCAGCAGAAGGATGGTTCCAATGATTTTTAAGAATGTTTTCATAGTCTATTTATTTAAGGTTATGTATTTTAAGATGACTGTTGAATCTCTTTCCAAAATTAAATATTCCTACCTCACTTTCCATATGACAAGATTATTTAAAGATAATGCATTTTTGTCATATCAACCTGTTCGGGCATTATTTTTGAGCATTTCTGTCAGGATTCCACAGTGAATCATTAAATTTACCTTATATAAAAATCGAAAAATGAATATTTTAACAGAGAAATTCACTACACCATACCACTCAGCACCATTCACTGACATTAAAAACGAAGATTATCTTCCGGCTTTCAAAGAACTGATTCAACAGTCTGAAGCGGAAATTGATGCCATCGTCAATAATCCTGAAGCCCCTACTTTCGAAAACGTTATTGAAGCACTTGCCTATTCCGGAGAACAGCTGGATGTAGTATCCAATATATTTTTCAACCTGAATTCTGCCGAGACCAGTGATGAGATCCAGCAGATCGCTCAGGAAGTTTCTCCGATCCTGACAGAATATTCGTCAAAGATCTCTCAAAACGAAGCTCTTTTCAGCAAAATCAAAAAAGTATATGATGAAAAGGAAAAATACAACCTGAATGAAGAGCAGGAAATGCTTTTGAATGAAACCTACAAAGGTTTTGTAAGAAGTGGTGCCTTACTGAATGATGAAGACAAAGAAAAATTAAAGAACATCAGCATGGATCTTTCTTTAAAATCTTTACAGTTCGGGCAGAATGTATTGGCCTCTACAAATGCTTATTTTAAACATATCACCAATAAAGAAGACCTTGCAGGAATTCCGGAAGCCATCATCGAGCAATATGCTGAAGAAGCTAAAGAAAGAAATCTTGAAGGCTGGGTTGTAACTTTACAGTATCCAAGCTATATCCCGTTCATGACCTATGCTGAAAACCGCGAACTGAGAAAAGAACTTGCGTTGGCCAATGGTAAAAAATCTTTTGACGGCGGAGAATATGACAACCAGAATATGATCAAGGAGCTTCTTAATCTGAAACAACAAAAAGCAGCTCTTTTAGGCTATAAAGATTATGCAGATTTTGTTCTTGAAGAAAGAATGGCCAAGTCTCCGGTAAAGGTTTTTGACTTTCTGAACGAACTTTTAACAAAAGCAAAACCTTATGCAGATAAAGAGATCGAAGAATTAAAAGCTCTGGCAAAAGCTGACGGCATTGAAGATATGCAAAGCTATGACCATGCTTTCTATGCAGAAAAACTTCGTAAGCAGAAATTCGATCTTAATGATGAGGAGTTGAAACCTTACTTCCCGTTGAACCAGGTTCAGGATGCTGTTTTTGGACTGGCAGGAAAACTTTTCGGATTGACTTTTGAGGAAAGAAATGATATTCCGAAATACCATGAAGAAGTAAAAGTATATGAGGTAAAAGAAAATGGAAATTATAAATCTCTACTATATGTGGACTATTTCCCAAGAAAAGGGAAAAGAGCCGGCGCATGGATGACCAGCTATAAAAATCAGTACAAGCAAAACGGGGAAAATTCACGCCCGCATATTTCAATTGTCTGCAATTTCAGCAAACCGACAAAAGATACGCCTAGTTTATTAACCTTCCAGGAAGTGACTACTTTATTCCACGAATTCGGACATGCCCTTCACGGAATGATGGCTAATACCCAATATCCCAGCCTTTCCGGAACTTCTGTAAAATGGGATTTTGTGGAACTTCCGTCTCAGTTCCTGGAAAACTTCTGCTACGAGCCTGAGTTCCTGAAAACTTTTGCCAAGCATTATAAAACAGGAGAAGTACTTCCTGATGAAAAAATCGAAAAAATTGAGCAGTCCAAAAACTTTATGGAGGGCTACCAGACCTTAAGACAACTAGGTTTCGGACTTCTGGATATGAACTACCATACAAAAGTTGGAGAGCTGGAGAACGAAAGTGTAAAAGACTTTGAAGATAAGTACACCAAAGCTACCGCATTGTATCCTACAAACCCTGAAACAGCCATGAGCCCAAGTTTCTCACACATTTTCCAGGGCGGATATTCTGCAGGATATTATTCTTACAAATGGGCAGAGGTATTGGATGCCGACGCTTTCCAGTATTTTAAAGAAAACGGAATTTTCAATCCTGAGATTGCAGCAAAATATAAAGTATTGCTTTCTTCAGGGGGAACAAAAGATCCTATGGAACTGTATAAAAACTTCAGAGGAAGCGAACCGAAGGTGGAAAGTTTGTTGAAAAGAGCATTCGGATAGGAAAACTTTCAAGGAAAATGAACAATACAGTGCAAAGACTGGAGAACGTAAAAAAACTCCAGGCCAAAAGATGGGAAAATGAAGACCATTGGGATACTTTAAACGATCTTTTAGTTAAAGAATTAGATGAAATTCTACTGATAGAACCTGAGAATACTTCTGCACTTACCAATATTGGTGCAATATATTCTGATATGGGAGAAAATGAGAAAGCTTTAGATTATTTAAAAAAGGCTTTAAGTTTAGGCTCAGAGGATAAAAATCTTTTTGTAAACCTGACTATTGTGATGATTTATATGGAGAAACATCAGTCAGAATATTTAGAGTATCTTGAAGATGTTGAAGAAAAAGTAGAGAACCCTCTTACCTTTAAAGCGCATTTTGAACCGCAATCCCGTTAAGAACTTTTGGATCATATCTTTTTTTAATGATAACAGAAAAAATACATCAACTAGCAGCAGCTTTTAATGAATCGTTAAAAGCTGCTCTTCACCATATTGATTCGGAAAAGATTGATGAAATCTTAGATAACAGAGATACCTCCACATTCTCAGATTTGTGGATGAAAGCCTACCAGGCTGTTAAGGATAAAATAACGGATGAAGAAACCGAAGATAAAATCAGCGACATCCGAAAAGAAATCTTTGTGTCCATCTTCAGGGCTACGGGTTCATCAGAACTGCCAGCTTATATTTCCGATGATTTTGGACTGATCTCTTCTTATTATATTCACGATATTGAAAACAGCTGGGTAACCAATTTATTGTTTACTTATCTTAATCACCAGATTCCTCAGGGAGAGTTGTTGAAAACGGATAAAACATTGAAAGAATTGATTTCATAGAGAAAGATTAAGAAGACACCAGAACCAAAAGTAAAATATCACGAAATGACCACCATTGAACAGCTTTATCAAACCCTGGATCAACGCCGCCGTCCCGAAGATGTAGCGGAAATGATCGTTGAATTAATGAGAAGTCATTTAGCCATTCATGAACTGGCAACGTTGAGTAAAGCGGCCAACCGTTCTCTGAAGAACAACATCTACGGCTATACTTCAATGCTTGAAACTTTTGGAAAAGCGATTGGTGCAGACAAACAGATCAAAAAAGCGATTGAGATCTTTAAAATTGATCAGGAAGAAAACTCAGGACATTATAATGCAGACGGAATTGAAACCTTCCTGAATGAAGTTTCTCCCCTTATTCACAAGAATGTCGGGCAAAATGATTTCAGAAAGGATCGTCTGAATAAAGATCTGAGAAAACTTGCCGGGCTGGATATTTCAAAACGAAATTACAACAAGAAATGGCGGCTTTTGAAGCGGATTGAAATAAGACTTCAAAAATTCATTCAAGAATCAAAAAAGATCGAACTTCAGAAAATTGCCAAACATGGGCTTTCCCATACCATCAGTTTTGAAGACTTCAGCAAAGATCTGAATACAGCCTGTTTTATTGCTTATTTCAATGCCAGGAGTAATCTCAGAAGTGTATTTACCAATCAAAGTCAGGACAGACCTTTTGATGAAATATGTGAAATGCTCTTCAACAGATGTAAACAAAATTCTGGTACGACAAACTGGTCGGCAATTTCTTACAGCTATTCCGACAAAGAAGTGCTGCAGCATCTTACAGACGAACAGAAAGGAAAATTATTAGGCCAATGGACTCTTATTCTTGAAGAAGTTTCGGGCTTTTTGGAAGAACTTTGGAATGACAATGACATCTACCGAAAAACGATGGCTGTAAAGAAAGGTAATGATTCAACGACCTGGAACAATACTGCCGGAGCCTGGAATAAAGCCAGAGACAACTGGATGAATCTCATCTATGCCCTTGGAATGGAATTTATTCTTGACGAGGTCTGCTTCGGAAAAGTAATGCGCCTTATGGCCGCCGATGTTATTGCCTGGCATTTATCAACCGGCGGAAAGATCGATCCCAATACAGAAGTCTGGAATATTGTACCTTTGCCATGGGAAGTTTTTCAGGAAAAAGCTTTCTGTAACAGGGAAATGATTGCCAACGCATGTCAGCAGGCAGACATTGATCCTGAAAAATCAGGATGGATTGCCCCTCGGCCGCATGGAGTGAGCCCGTTCAGGCCAACCCCGGAACTGGTACATGGAGTCACCGTCTCCAATCCGTTCCTGGCTAAGATTTTAAGACAAAACAAATATTTTTCAGGAAAACTCTGAAAAGAAAAATAAAAGGATAGGTTAGTTCAGTGGTAGAACACCTGGCTCTTTAACCGGGTTGACGCAGGTTCGAGCCCTGCACCTATCCTGATTTCTGATATAGCTCAGTGGCAGAGCACCCGGCTCTTGGTCCGGGAGGACACAGGTTCGAGCCCTGTTATCAGACCAATAAGAAATATAATGATTGTGAAAAAAACGTACTTCCTTTATACCCTTCCCCTCCTGTTATTTTTAAACTGCAAAAACGAAAAGAAAGATTCAATCGCTGAGACAAAAGTTCCGGAAACCAATCAGGTGGAAAAAACAGATTCTTTGGTCACTACAAGAATTGATTCTGCTCAGGTTCCGAATGCATTGAAATACAAAGGAAATTTTAAAGACGGATTCCGATGGAAAGATAAGACAGGCGAGTATTTAGTGCTTACCTCCGAAACCGGAGTTTACATCAATGAAAGCTTTTCGCATGAAAATGACGGAAGTGATGCTGAAGTTTTTGCCCATTGCTATTCTCTGGAAAATAACCAACAAGTGTGGAAGGTGAATGACTTTATCAAAGACTGTATAGTAGATATTGATGCCGCATTTAAGAAAAACTCTTTAAGGGTAACAGATCTTGATAAAAATGGTATTGCTGAAATCTGGGTGATGTATGAAATGGCCTGTAAAGGTGATATAAGTCCTTCAGATTTAAAGATCATCATGTATGAAGGAAAACAAAAATTTGCCATGCGTGGGCAATCCAAAATACGAACTGGAATGGAAAGCCACGGCAAACCGGTATTTGAAGGCGGCTCTTATACCTTTGATAAAGCGTTTCAACAAGGTCCAAAAGCTTTCAGAGACTATGCTGAAAAATTGTGGAATGAGCACATGGAGGAGTAATTGGCCCTCTTTTTTCATTAAACCAAAAATCAATACATTTGATAAACCAACTCAATAATAACCTTAAAAAACTTTAAATCATGTTTTTAGCTGTTGTACTCCCCTTTCTGTCTTTTATCGTTCGGGGAAAAGTGCTTACCGGAATCATCTGCTTTTTCTTACAGATCACACTGATTGGCTGGCTTCCTGCAGCGATCTGGGCGGTTATGTCTTTAAATAATGAAAGAGCCAATAAACGCAACGAAGATTTGATTCGCGCAGTACGTGAAAGTCAAAAATAAAAATAGTTTTTACCCCTATACCTTAAAATCCTTTAGTTCTGTAAAGGATTTTTTTGTTTTTAAAAGCTGGATTTTTCAAAACTTTATTCAGCCAATAGTTGTAATTTTATCCCTTATTAAATATTAAACCTATGATGAAATACTTACCTTTATTATTGATAACAGCCTCTCTCACGGCTTCTGCACAAATGAACATATGCCCTACTTACGCTATTCCCGAAGTAAGGGTCAACAAAATAAATTTCCTGGTCACTCCCAATATGGAAGTGGAAGATCTGAATTTAAAAAAATTGCCTATCAAGAAAAAAATTACTTCTGCAGGGGTAACGGAATATGATAAAAATGGCAATGTCATCAAGGAGGAAACCCAACAGGGCAGTTTCAAAAAGACCATAAAATGTACCTACACCAATGGGATTCTTACCGAAAGACAATACCTCTACTTCCCAGATAAAGAAAAAACAGAAGCAGCCAACCGGGAGTCTCTAAGAACGGGAGAAGCTGAAACAGCAAAAAATGGAATGGGCAGTGTGGCCTATGCCGAATCCAACAAAACAGAAAGTCTGTATACGGCAACTCTCAACAATAAAAATCAGGTGACTTCTTTCCGTACTCAGGAGTTTACCTTCACAGGAAATGATAAGAAACTCACTTCCGAACAACAGACCGATATTACTTATCTGAATGGTAAGATTTCTTCTGTAAAATCTGCGAACGGCACCGAACAATATACCTACAAAAACGGATTGCTTGCCAAAAGAGACAGAAAAATAAAGGACAACATGATGGAAAAGACCATCTCAGAAGAATTTCTGTATGATACCAATAAAAACCTGATTGGCATCCAATACAAAGAGGAAGCGACCCGCAATGGAGAAATAATGGGTAAAAGCTCAGGAATGATAGATCCTATATCCTATGATTCCAAAAACAGAATGGTAAAATATGGCAGCGGGCAAAGCTTCACCCAATATACTTATGACAACGCTGGCAATATATCTTCAATGACTGATTATTCCGGCGGTATTGATCTGGGAAAGAAACAATTTGAATATGAAAAAAATCTTCTGACCAAAGTTTCTGAAATAAAAGGTGGGGCAAAATCATATCAGGATCAGTATACCTATAAAAACGGATTGCTGACAGAAATGAAATCCTATTTCGGCCCTACTCTCAATGCTAAAATGGTCTTTGAATATAATGATAAGAACCATCTTACCAAAGCCAGCCTTTTATACCCCAAAAATGCTTCAGGTACTGAATTTACAACCTCTAGTGAAACAGAGTATATTTATGAGGCAAAATCTGTGATCGTAAAAAATCAGGGGAAAGAGACGATACGCTATGAGCTTTATTAACAACAGAGGGTGAACCAACCCCCATATAATGTAACCAATCCATTTGATCTTATGAAAGAAAATAAATACGACAACCCGTCATTTTTTGACCAGTATGAGAAAATGCTCCGATCCCAGTTGGGACTGGAAGGTGCCGGAGAATGGCATGCCCTCAGAACAATGCTGCCGGATTTTAAAGAAAAGAAAGTCCTTGATCTGGGCTGTGGTTTTGGATGGCATTGCCGCTATGCGATGGAAAACGGAGCAAAATCTGTAATCGGAATTGATCTTTCACAACGAATGCTGGCAAAAGCTCAGGAAATAAACCATCTGGAAGGCATACATTATGAAAGAAAAGCCCTGGAAGATGTAGATTATCCTGCTGAGCAGTTTGATCTTGTCCTGAGCTCACTGACCTTACATTATGTAGAGTCATTTGATACCCTGGTGCAGAATATTCATCAATGGCTGACTACCGGAGGACATTTTGTATTTTCTGTGGAACATCCGGTTTTCACTGCTGAAGGCGGACAGGACTGGGTGTATGATAAAGACGGACAGAAAACCTGCTGGCCCGTTGACCGCTATTTTTTAGAAGGGAAAAGAAATACTACATTTCTGGGTGAGAATGTCATCAAATACCACAGGACACTGACCTCTTATTTAAATACATTATTAAAACACGGTTTCAAAATCAAAGAAATCATAGAGCCTCAACCAGGTCCGGAAATGCTGAAAGAAATTCCTGAGATGAAAGAAGAACTGCGCCGCCCAATGATGCTGTTAATCTCTGCCGAAAAATAATTCTTATGGAAGCACAGAACAATCCTCAACCGGATAATACGGCGGTAAGAACTGCTTTGTGGAGAGCTTTACATATTCAGGCAGATGCTCAGCCCCATATTCTGGAAGATGAAATCGGCCTGCAGCTTGTCAACCCGGAAGAAGACTGGCAGGAACGTCCGGATATGAAATATACCAAAAGACTGCGGGCTTCTATTGTAGCCAGATCCCGTTTCATTGAAGATGTTATGATTCAGGAGATCGAAAAAGGAACGCAGCAATGTGTGATTCTGGGAGCCGGTCTTGATACTTTTGCCCAACGCAGAACAGATATTGCCCAGAAACTTCAGATCTTTGAAATCGATCAGACGGAAACATTGGCATGGAAGCAGAAACGCCTTTCAGAAACAGGACTTGGGCTTCCGGATGATCTTCATTTTGTTCCTGTTGATTTTGAAGTTTCTTCATGGTTTGACGAACTGATCAAAGCGGGATTCAATCTCAATGAGCCTTCTGTGGTAGTCTGTACAGGAGTCACTTTGTACCTGACGAGAGAAGCCATAGCTTCCACATTAAAACAAATCGCCAATTTTGCCTCAGGCTCAAAGCTGGCTATGTCTTTTTATCTTCCTATGGAACTTCTTGATTTGGAAGATCAGCCCATGCAGGAAATTGCTGAAAAAGGAGCCCGTGAAGCAGGAACTCCTTTTATAAGTTTTTTCACCCCATCTGAAATCTTATCTCTTGCTCAGGAAGCCGGGTTTGAAAAGACTGAAATTATTTCTGACAACCATCTAAAACAGCTATATTTTTCAGAGCGTACCGATGGTCTGGAGCCTGCAAGCGGAGAGGTTTTTCTGGTAGCGTCTCCTTAGAAAGTAATCGTAACATTTTTAAAAACTAATATTTATTCTCTGTGAAACTCATTATTTCTCTTTTAGTATTTGCTCTTTCATGCCCGTTATTATTTTCTCAAAACAGGAAGATTATTAATAATGAATCGACTCAGTTTCAAATTCCGGATAAGACTGACAATATCGATTTCATTGTATTGGATCCTGAACTTAGTGTCAAAAAGCCTATCCTTCTTTGGTGCCAGGGTTCGCTGCCCTACCCTTTGTATGTGGATTCAAAAAAAGACGGACTTTGGATGATCGGAGGCGGAATTTCCAATTTTGATGTGAAAAATATTAAGAAATACTATCATCTGGTTATTGTTTCTATGCCGAAAACGCCTGTGATTGCAGAGGAAGATCAGATCAATGATTCATATTGGTATTTTGGAAATTCAAAAGATAAAAATGAACCGTCGGAGGATTTTATAAAAGCCGACTATCTTGAAAATTATGTAAACAGAGCTATAAAGGTTTTAAAATTTCTGAAAAAACAGGACTGGGTAGACTCTTCAAAACTGGTCGTAGCCGGACATTCTCAGGGATCTAAAGTGGCAACCAAAATTGCCTCCGAATATAAACCGGTCACCCAATTAGGCGTTTTCGGAGCCAATCCATTCGGAAGAATAGACCAGAACATCCGTGATTACAGGAAAGACGCTGAAAAGAATACCATCACATGGGCTGAAGCTGATAAAGGAATTGAGAAAGAATATCAGCTTTACAAGGATGCTCATAATCCTGGAATGGTAAAACAGAAACCTTACCTCCTGTCCTGGAAGTCTTTTTCGGTTCCTTTGATTGAGGATTGGCTGGCTTTTAACAAACCTCTTTACATGGCCTATGGAACGAATGATATTGCAAGTGATCTCTGTGATCTGGTTCCGCTGTATTTCATCAGAGCACATAAGAATAATTTAACCTATAAAAGATACCTGAACACAGAACATAATTTCTTTGAGGTGGAAAATGGGAAAACCAACCATGATAAACCTCACTGGGAAGAAGTGATGAACAGCTTTATCCAGTGGACCGTGAAGTAATATAGATTATTTTTTGATCTTACTTTTAGGCAAAACATCATCCGGGACCTTAAAAACGGTAATGATTACAAGCACCAGGCAGAAAATATTGATTAGGATCGCTATTGAGAAAGCTTTATGATAATTTGAGGGTAAAGGTTGATCACCAAGAAAATAATAAAAAACACTTCCTATAGCCACAATACCAATGATCGCTGCAATCTGCTGAAAAGTATTATAGACTCCTGATGCATTTCCTGTCAACTTTCCAGGCATTCCGGACAAGGCAATATTGGCAAGAGAAGGAATCACACTTCCCACCCCGGCTCCATGTAAAAACAAGAGCAGATAGAATTTCCAGAAGCTTGTGGACATGTTGAATACCATCATCTGAAGTATCAGAACAATAATAATCAGTACTAATCCTGATAGAAGGGCATTTTTACCATATTTTAAAATCAGTTTCACAGAGAAGACCGATGCCAGGATAAAACCCAGCCCTTGAAAAACGATCACTTCTCCTGCATTTAACGGGCTGATCTTTAATCCGTCCTGGAAAAATACCGACAGAATATAAAAATAGGAATCCAGCATAATGAAAAAGAAAGAAACGGCCACAATTCCCAGATTGAAATTCCTGTATCGGAACAATTCAAAATCAATCAGATAAGGCCTGTTCTTTTTCAGTTTATTTTTTTGATTTTGAATAAAGTACAGTAGAATTCCGGCTGAAACAATCATCAATACCCCATTCTGAAGACCAACTCCATTCTGCTCAGAACCTGTCAATGCATAAGTTATAAGGAAAAGTCCCGTAGAAAGTACAAGAACTCCCCAAATATCAAAAGATTGCCCAATCTTCACCACAGACTCTTCCAAATAACTGAAACTGCAGAAAATGGCCGTCAGACAAATAGGAATATTGATCAGGAAAATAAACCTCCAGGGTTCATCCCATCCGTTCAATGATGAAAAATATCCGCCCAGAAACTGTCCCAGAATGGTGCCTATCCCAATGGTAATTCCGTACCAGCCCATTGCTTTCGTCCGTTCTTCATGCTCCGTAAACAGAGTCTGTATCATAGAAAGCACCTGTGGAGCCATCATAGCGGCACTCATCCCCTGTACCAGCCTTGACACGACAAGTTGAACTGCTCCTGATGAAATTCCACAAGCTAATGAACTCACCATAAAGAATAATAAACCCAGCATAAATATCTTTTTGCGGCCATATACATCCCCCAATCTACCTCCTGTAATCAGAAAGGAAGCAAATCCAATCAGATAAGCAGCAATCATAAACTGCATTTCTCCATGAGTTGCCTGAAGATCACGCTGTATGGAAGGTATGGAGACATTGATGATAAAAATATCCATGATCGTCAGCAGCTGACCAAAAAGTATAACGATCATTATCAAAAATTTACGATTCATTTTTATATAGATATATCTATTTTTTAATAATTAAAAAAATTAGGGCAATAAACCCTGAATTATTTTTTTAGTCTGATCAAATGCTTCATTGTCTTTATTGATCGTTGAGGTCACAACAGCACCTTCTATCAGCAGAAAAATATTTTCAGTGATCAGATCTGTATCCATTTCCGGTGTATATTCACTGATCTGTTTAACTAATGCATGGATCAGCTCTTTTTGTTTTCTTTTGTGAGCTTTTACAAAATCTGAAACGGAAGGATTACTTTCCCCTATTTCAGCCGTAATTTTAATAAAATGACATCCGGCAAACTTTGAAGTCTGCTGCAGTTTTTTACGGTAGTCAACTACGGCTAATACTTTTTCTTTAGGATCTGAAATTGCAGCGATGCTGTTTTCAAAACCTTCCAGCCAATCGAGCTCTTCTTTCACAAGATAAGCCTGAAGAAGGTCAGTTTTGGAAGCAAAATGATTGTACAGAGAACCGATCGCAATGTCTGCTTCTGCAATGATCTGATTGATCCCCGTAGAATTGTAACCCTGTCTGTAAAACAGATCGGAAGCGACTCTGATAATTCTTTCCCTTGCTTTCTCTTTTTTCATTTCAAAAAAACTTTTTACAAAACTACACAAAAAATAGAGAAGTCTATCTACTTTTTAAATTACAAGAAGAGCCAACATTTATTTTTCTCCGAGAAATACTTTATTATTGGGAAAATTAGCCGATATTTAGCCCCCTAAAAAACAAACCATGTTCAATATTTTCAAGAAGAAAGAAAAAAGTAAAGTCAATATTCATTCTGTCACCATACCGGATCAGGGATGGAATAAAATTTCTGAAGACAGCCAGGTCATAAGATGGGTCAATCCGGAACAATCTGTTCTTATCGCCCTGCATTTTTTTGATAAAGAGCCTGATATTCCTACCGTAAAAGATCTCGACTACCTTAAAAAGTTTTACAGAAATGTTGCTGTCTCAGCCAACGGAGGGACTATTGAAACAGACATTATGAAGATTCAGGACATTCCTGCTGTAAAAACGATCATCAAAATTCCTCAGGAAGAAACAGGGATGATTTATATAGCCTCTATTACCATCCCTTTTGAAAACTGCAGTTTTGTCATAAAAATCCAGGCCAATGAAGTGGGCGTTACCGGGATCAGGGATAACACTATTCTCAGCAAACTCATGGCATCCGGAGAAGTAGAATTCGGTGACGAAGGTCTCATCAACTGGTTTGCAGATCCCTATGATCCTGACTTTAAACAGGGAACTCCGATGAATAAGTCTGAAGTGGAGAAATATGATTCTGAATTTCCACAACACCCGCTTTCTATGGCAAGATCATTGATCAATACTTTGGCAGCAGGCACCATTTGTAAACCGGAAATAAAGGAACTTCCTCCTTTCAAAAAATAATCATCATGAGGCGGCAGCAGTTTTTATATGTCTTTTTACTTGTGATGTGTATATCCTGTGATCAGTCTCAAAAACCAACTCATACAAAAGCTATGAATACTTCCAATCCTGTCGTTTATTTTGAAATTCCTGTCAGTGACATGGAACGGGCAGAGAAATTCTATACTGCTGTTTTCAATTTTAGTTTTGAGAAAGAAATGATTGATCATTATGAAATGGCTATGTTTCCTTTTGAAGAGAAAAACAGCGGGATCACAGGTGCTCTGGCAAAAGGAGATGTTTATAAACCATCGAAGGACGGAATCATTATCTATTTCAAAACTGAAAATATCGATGAAACGCTGAAGAAGGCCTTACAAAACGGCGGAAAACTTCTCTATCCAAAGAAAACTGATCCCAAATACGGATTTGCTGTAGCTGAATTTGAAGATTCTGAAGGCAACAGGATTGCTCTACACGAAACTATTAAATAAAAAACTGAAAGTGGATAAGTGTATCGAAAAATGAGTGAACATTATTTCATTCTTTTTTGAACCTCATCCACTTTCTTTTTGCATCTATCAACCTCAACGGCTTATTGCAGAGATATTCCATTCATAACATAATATTTTTTCAAGGCGCTTAATGTATATTTTGTATCTTTAATTACCATTTTCATAAAATTATTTGGTAAATACCTATGGCAGAAGAACTTTATTTCATCAAGACCAACCCTAATATTGCCAAAATCAATTTGTACAATAAGCTCAGTCGTGAGGAAGAAAATATTCTGAACTTCCTGCAACCGGATGCAAGAGCCCATCTTGAAATTATCAAAAATAAAGTAAAAGATTCTATAGAAGAGCTGAGCCCTGAAGAGCTCTTAACTATTTTCTCATGGTTCAGTAATACCTACTCTTCTGATCATGAAGAAGCCAAAACACAGTTGTTCATCAATGGTATTGATCTTTTTTATGAAATTCCTTCCACGGATCATACCGAAAATTTTCTGCAGATTCTTTCTCATTATGAAAAGCTCTCCCAACAGCACCTCAACTATATTGTTGACGCCCAGCATTTCAATCAGTTCCTGATCTATGGAATATTTTTCACGGAAATCATCAACAGAGAACAGGGCAATGAAAATATTCTTTGTGATTTTCTGAAACCGGATTATCAGTCTTTGTATTTACTGGCAGAAAATGAATGCAAATCAAAAGATTTTGATGAAAAAGTGATTCCTGATCTTCAGAACTATTTTACAGACCTCTATGATTTAACTAGATTTTATAAAGGGTCTATTATCAAGCTTGAGCATCAATAAAAGTGACTTAAATAGTACGCTTTCTTGATTTGGGGATTGGATCAGGTGTATTTTTTTTGAAGGGAATATCATCTATTTTGATCTCGGATTTTTTTCACGCAAAGTTTCTATTCTGATACTCTAATATTTCAAGAGAGCAAAGGATGGAATCAACTTCATTGATTCTTATGAAGCTTACGCGTAGCCACAACTCTTCATCAGCAGTGAAGCTGCCTATTCTTAGCCTCCTAAAATAAAAACATCCGAATCACTAATTCCTTGCGTGGTAAATTTGCAATAAATAAGGGTCTTCTGTAAACGCAAAGTTTTTATTTTGATGCTGCAATACTTAAGGGAGCAAAGGATGAAATCAACTTCATTGATTCTTATGAAGCGTACGCGTAGCCACGACTCTTCATCAGCAGCGAAGCTGCCTATTCTTAGCCCCCTAAAATAAAACATCCGAATCACTAATTCTTTGCGTGAAAAAAAATCTGCTTCATTTTAAGATTTCAGGATTCCGCATCAGGTAATCTAACGCTTCTTTTACTGCCTGCTCAGGACTTTTAGGATTAAACCCCAATTCATTTCTGGATTTGGAAATATCAAAATCCTGCTGCAATCCGGAAAACATAGCAATATCTTTTCTCGTCAGTACCGGGGCTTTCCCACTCAGTCTTGCTGTAAATTCAATAAGTGCTGCAATCGTCATCAGAATTCCTTTCGGAACTGACCGTGGAATTTCCAGTTTCAGTTCGGGATAGAGCGTATTGGCTAAAATAGTGGTATCTGTAATGGTCATACATTTTTCATTGGCTAGAATATAGCGTTCACCGGACCGTCCTTTTTCTGCAGCCAGATAACATCCTTCTGCCACATCTTTCACATCGATCCAGTTCAGGGTAATTTTAGTATCTACCGGAATTTTTTTGTTCAGAATAAGCTTCAGTACTCCGTATGAAACATTCAAAGGTAAAAATGCTTCACTTCCGATCATTGCTGATGGCATCACGGAAACCAACTCAATTCCCAGCTTGGCTGCCAGATCAAAGGCCAGTTTTTCACCATCATTCTTTGAGTTGTAGTACATATCTCTCCGGTCCGGATTATAGCCATTGCTTTCTTTGGTGGGAAGCTGAGTATAGTTGAGAGCGGCAATGGAACTTACATAAACTATTTTCTTTACTCCTGCTTCAGCAGCAGCTTCAATGGTATTCCGGGTCCCTTTGATATTCACATCATAAATTTCTTTTTTTGGATTTTTCGCCCATAATTTGAATGAGGCGCCTACGGCATAAAATGTATCTACTCCTTCCAGAGCTTTTACAAAGGAAGCTTTGTCTGTTATATCAGCCTGTAGGACTTCGCAATTTAACCCTTCAAAAGGTTTACGGTTGTTGATATTTCTTACTGTCGCCCGTACCGGCAGACCTTTTTTTAATAAAAATCTTACTAAATTATTCCCCAGATGGCCATTCGCTCCTGACACGAGACTTAAATGATTTGTCATTGCATTGATTTTAATACAGCAAAGTTCACCTTCCTGTCTCCGGAACCACTTGACTTTTGTTAGTTAATTATTTTTCTTCTGATCCTGCTCAGGCTTTCCGGTTTCATGCCTAGAAATGAAGCAATATACTGAATGGGAACATTTTGAATAATTCCGGGGTACTCTTCCATGAGCTTCAGATAACGTTGCTCAGCATTTAAAACAGATAATGCTTTCGACCGGTTTTCATTATAGGTTATCGATTGCTGAAAAACCGAAATACTGAAATCTTTCATGGCCTGGCTTTCATGGATCAGCAGATCCAGATCGGTCTTGGAAATCCTCAATAGCTCACAATCTGTAATGCATTCCACATTATTTTCAGAAACTCTCCCATCGATAAACTCAGAATATGATGTAAAAAAGCCCGGTGGACAGTTGATATGGGTAGTCACTTCATTTCCATTCTGATCCACATAAAAAAGTCTCAGGTATCCTGACACAATATAGTAAAGATACTGAGGGACTTTCCCTGCTTCTTCTATCACGGTATTTTTTGAAAATCCCACAGGCTCAAAATACCGGATGACCGCTTCCCGCTCTTCGGAAGTGCAATCGTGATCTGAACAAATGTATTCTAAAAGTTTAGTGTGCATTGAAGTGAATATTTTTGAGTCTGATACAAAAATACCAAAAGAAAACATCAGTATTTATCAATCTTTTAAAAGAATTTTCACTTACCCATGTAATAGGATCCTCAAAATAATTGTCTTGTATAAAAACAAAGTATGAATCGAAAGCTCGTTTTTCTTTTAAGTCTTATTTCATCTTCATTCATTTTTGCACAAAGTGTGGAAGGAAGCATTACTGATAAAGACAATAAACCGGTATCTGATACTGAAGTTCTGATTACAAAGAATGACACCAAATTTTCTGCCATCACGGATGAAAAAGGATTATTTAAAATTCCTTTAAAAGAAAACGGAGATTACCTACTTGAAATCATCAAAGACGGGGTAAAAACCAATACTGAAAAAATAACAGTCAACGGAAACCACAGAAAAGATATTCAACTCAAAGAAGCTCCCGTTGCTGAGCAGAAGATAGAAGGGGTAACTGTGACTGCAAAGAAAAAATTATTCGAGAGAAAAGTAGACCGCCTGGTCTTCAATGTAGAGAATTCTGTAGCATCTCAGGGAATTGATGCTATAGAAGCTCTTGCCAAAACACCGATGGTAAAAACCAGTGATGATGCGATAAGTATTGCCGGAAAGAGTAATGTAGCCGTAATGATCAATGACAGGCTGCTGAATCTGAATGGGCAGGAACTTATCAATTATCTGAAGACCCTCCGTTCCGACGATATTCTTAAAATCGAAGTGATCACCACACCTCCTGCTAAATATGATGCTGAAGGAAAAAGCGGGCTGATCAACATCATCCTTAAGAAAAATGCCAATCTGGGCTGGAACGGATCTCTTCAGACCTCAGGAAATTATTTTTGGGGAAGGCCTACAGTATCAGCAAGAAGCGGGGCTACCTTCAATTATCAGGGAGAAAAGCTATCGCTAAGTACCAATCTATCTGTGGGTGACAATTACTGGTATTATACCACTTATAATTATCTGACCGGAACAACCAATAATAACTATTGGAACAGAGATACCCAAAATCTGAACAATTACAAATATAAAGGCGGAAACGTAAAGGCCGAATATAAGATCAATGACAAAAACCTGATCGGGATCAACTATAACTATTCTCACAGCAATCCTTTGGAAAAGGGAGAAAGTACTTCGGAAAGATTCAATGAGGAAGGATTGTTGAATATTACTTCCAACTTCAGAAACAGAAACAGCAGGGATGTTCATAATGCAACGGCATTTTATGAAACAAAATTAGACAGCATGGGAGGTAAGCTGAACCTTACAGCCAATATGATGCTCAATAATTCGAATGCAAGGAATTTTTCCAATACCATTACTTCAGAAACCATCTCTACAATGGCCAATCCCATCAGCAAATACAGGATTTATTCCGGGCAGGCTGATCTTGAAAAAACGTTTGGAAAAATCAAGACTGAAGCAGGATTGAAATACACGAAAATAAAAAATGATTCCGAGTTTAATTTTTTTAATATCAACAACGGACAATATGATCTGAATACGGACAGAACCAATACGTTCTTCTATCATGAAGAAAACTATGCGGTCTATGCATCTGCCAATTTTAAGATCAGTGAAAAGTGGGATGCCAAGGCAGGCCTTCGATATGAATATACCACTCTGGAAGGAGTTTCTATGAATGACGATACTTCTGCTAAGATCAAATACGGAAAGTTCTTCCCTACAGCCTATATCAGCTATAAACCTAATGAAAATCATTCATTTTCTCTCAACTATTCCCGCAGAATTTCCCGCCCGTATTTCGGTAACCTGAATCCGTTCAAATATTATACATCCGAGTATGAATACACTACCGGAAACCCTTACCTTCTGCCATCATTCTCAGATAATTTTGAATTTGGTTATGTTTTGAAAAATAGTCTGAATTTCACTTTATACTATAATTATAACAAAGACAACTGGGACAGAATCCAGATGGTAGACGGAAACTACAGATATACGGTTGCCCGAAATTTCTATAATGAAGACCAGGCCGGAATCAATATCAGCTACAATTACAATAAACTGAAATGGCTGGAATCTTCTATTTTCGTCAACGGATCTTATTCCAAGTCAAAATCTTATGACCCGGCTATTTCACCAGCACCAGCCGGCTACAGTGCCAATCTGAATATTGACAATAGCTTCTTTCTGAACAAAGAAAAAACCGTAACCTTGATGCTGGGACTTTGGAGCAGCCTTCCTAACAGGACCGGTAATACTTACTATTATACCAGTAATTCTCTATACACCGGGATGAAACTCGCCTTCATGGATAAAAAACTTCTCGTTAATGTGTATTTAAATGATATTCTGAATACCAACCGTGAAAAAGGTATTGAATATTATCCAACCTATAACATCGATTATCAATATAAAGGAATTACAAGAAACGTTCATCTTTCTCTTACTTATAAATTCGGGAACAATAATGTGAAAGGCGCTACCAAGCAAGTGAAGTTTGAAGAATCCAACAGAGCAGGTGGGGGTAATTAAGCCTCTTTCACCTGAATAATTTGCCTAACCAGGATAAAAACTATAACACCTGCCGGCAGTTTCCTCATTATGATGTGGATCTGCCGGCTTTTTTATTTTTCCGGATTACAAATGAATATTTTTTAATGCTAAAAAAATAATAGATCAGCCCTCCTATACCATAAGCCAGTACATCCAGAAAATCTCCGGTGAATATTCCTGATAATTTCGGACAGAGAACTTCAAACAGGAAAGCCAGATACAGGATTGAAGTCAAGACAAACTTCAGATCGGGCTTCCAATGATAGCCCAATATCGTATTCATGGTATATTCTATCAGATAACAATACATAGGAACCGTGATCAGGTCTGTAAAATGATCATTGATGATAGGAATATAGATTCCGTTTCGCCTCAGCAGAATGATACTCACCCATGCTGCCAGTCCAAGCAGAAACCAATATGAAATTTTCCTTTCCATCACATGTGCAGTACTGCCATGATAATCCCAAGGATCACCTGCAGAATCTTGGCGATCGTATCCTGAAAATCCGTCTTATTTTCTGGGGTTTTCTTTTCCGGAGATTCGTAATTGAACTTTTGTTTCCCTTCCATTGTCAATAGAATTTGATCCTGCAAATATACTTAAATTAGAACAAACGTTCTAATTTTGCAAATATGATTTATATCCATACTTATTATTCATATATTTGAATGATGAACACAAAAGAAAAAATCCTGTCTAAAGCCCTGGAATTGTTTAATGAAAGGGGATACAATACGATCACTACCAGACATATTGCGGCTGAGCTCAACATCAGCGCAGGGAATCTTCATTATCATTTCAGACATTCTGAAGACATCATCAAAATTCTTTTTTCGGAGCTTACCCTGAAAATGGATGCATTGCTGAACCATATGAAAAGTATGGAACGTACAACCCTTGAAGATCTCTACCGATTTACCTTCTCCACCTGCGAAATCTTCTATTCTTACCGGTTTATATTCATCAGCTTTGTAGATATACTGAAAAACATTCCTCAAATAGAATCACAGTATGAAGGAATCAATTTCAGCCGGAAAGAAGAGTTCCATCAGATATTTTCCGGTTTTCAGAAGAATAATATTTTTCAAAAAGACATTCCTGCTTTTGTGGTAAACTGCCTTACCGAGCAGATCTTCATCATTGCCGATAACTGGCTTACCCACAACAGATTGATTTCAAAACTCGATCAGCAGGATGCTATACAGCATTATACGCTTCTTCAGATGAACCTCTTCTATCCTCTTCTCAACAAAAAACAGCAGAAGCTTTATGAAGAACAATACATCGGGTAATCAAAATATTAGGGTCAGAAAAGGAAGTTTCGATGATCTGGAAACGATGCAGCTGCTTTTCACAGATACCATAGAAGTCATCTGCCAAAAAGATTATAATGAGGAACAGCGCAGAGCCTGGCAGTCTGGAACAGAAAATGAGGAAAGATGGATGAATGTGCTCAGAAATCAATATGTTTTAATTGCGGAATGTGAACATCAGATAGTGGGTTTCTGTACGCTGGATCAGGGAAGTTATATTGATCTTCTTTTTGTACATAAAGATCATCAGCAAAAGGGTATCGCCTCTATACTTTATCATGAGATTGAAAAAGAAGCTCTGCTGCACCATGCGGAACAAATCACAGCAGATGTGAGCAAAACTGCCAGACCATTTTTTGAGAAAGTTGGTTTTCATGTGATCCGGGAACAGATGGTGGACGTAAAAGGAACTGCCCTTATGAATTATAAAATGGCAAAAGATCTGATCTCTTAATTTATGACGTATGGAATTACAACCGGAATATAACGAATACAGAATTTCAGTTCCAGAGGAATTTGAAAATGTGTTCACTCATTTTTATTTTGCTGAAAATATTTCTGAAAATCCGGTTACAAAAACACTTTTGCCAACGTATCAGACCATTCTGTTATTCTGTTTTGGAGAAAATGCTACGATGTCTACCCGGGAAAAAACAATAGTGGAAGTTAATAAATGTATGATATTCGGCCCTGTAAGACAGGCTTTCGACTATAGTCTTCCGGCAGGCTGCTCTATTCTGGTAGCCAATTTTAAAGATGATGCATTTTTCAGGTTTTTTGGAAAAATCTCTATTGAACAATCGGTAAGACATCCTGACGAACTGTTGGAGGAAAACTGTTTTACAGACTTGTGGCATCAACTCACCGTATTAGATTCCACCACAGCACAGGTGAGTCATATTCTTGAGTTCTGCAAACCCTATCTTCAGCAACAGGATATGACCGGTGAACTTTTAAGTAATTTTGAAGATCCTCTTTTAAATCCTATTAAAGTTATTGCTGAGCAAACCCATCAGACCGAAAGAAACATTCAGCGGAAACAAAAGGAACAGTTCGGGTATTCTTTAAAGGAACTTACCCGCTACAACCGTTTTTTAAAAGCAATAAAAATCATTGAAGAGGAAACCGGAAAACAGAATAAAGTCAAATGGTTCAGCATCATTGATGAGTGCGGGTATTATGACCAAAGCCAGCTGATCCATGATTTCAGGCATTTTATCAACATTTCACCGGCCCAATATCTAAAGTTCCAGCAGGAAATCTGTAATCCAAAGTCATCATAAGCCGTTTCGTTTTCTTACAATTTTTGAAAGGTACGACCTCCTACTTTTGTCTCAATTAATTTAAACAACAAAGCAATGAGACATTTAATCATTTACGCACACCCCAACGAAAACAGTTTAAATCATCATCTTTTAAACACCGTTATTGAAACTCTTCAATCTCAAAATCAGGAGATTATCGTAAGAGATCTTTATGCCATCGGTTTTGATCCTGTGCTTTCTTTGGCTGACATGCAGGGACAGCACATGGGAAAGGTATCGGAAGATGTACAGACTGAGCAGGACTATATTTCATGGGCAGAGCAGATTACTTTTATTTATCCGATCTGGTGGACCGGGCTTCCTGCCATTATAAAAGGGTATATAGACCGTGTTTTCAGTTATGGTTTTGCTTACCGCTACGATCAGGGAATACAAAAAGGCCTTCTGAAAGGTAAAACTACAGTGATCATCAATACCCACGGAAAATCACATGAAGAATATGAGCGCTCCGGAATGGATAAAGCACTTAGCCTGACCTCTGATGGTGGTATTTTCACTTATTCCGGGCTGGACATCACCAGGCATTTATTTTTCGATAAAGCAGATAGAACGTCCTCGGAAAATCTGGAAGGCTGGAAGGCTCAGATTAGAAATCTGTACCCGAAACAAGTTGTTAATTATTAAAAATTCTTTCTATAGAAAAATACACAGAAAAACAAAGCATCAACCCTATTCTATTGACTTCTGGCAAACTGATAAAGAAGATCATCAAACATCGTTTTTACATCTTTCTTCTCTATTTTGCTTTTAAAGGATTTATGGCATGGAATTAGCTTTAGGAATCGCAAGTAAAATTGTTTTGAACCATTATTTTAAACCATTAAGATTCGTAAACGGTTAAGTTTTTTCTGAAAACAAATCTTGTTATAACCCTTACAAAGTATCTTAATGGTTTAGATATTGGAACGGCAGAAAAAATCTGCTACATTTGCATCGCATGAAACATCTTAACAGCATATTGCGTCTTCCATTCTTCAGTGAATATTATACTCCGGGCTATCGTTCGGGAAGACTTTCTATATCTGTAATTCATTAAAATAATCTAACGTTATATATAGAGCCCGGACAGTACCTGTCCGGGCTTTTTTCATTTAAAAATTTTTATCATGATCAACACATTACAAGAAAATGTAGCTATCATCCTACCGGAAAACGGTCTGGAAGAAAAGCTGGCACAAGCTAAAGAAGAAAACAGAACATTATCCATCAAACTTGGTTTTGATCCCACAGCTCCGGACCTTCATCTGGGGCATGCCGTGGTTCTCAAAAAGCTGAAACAGTTTCAGGATCTGGGTCACAAAATTATTATTGTGGTGGGAAGCTTCACTGCAAGAATCGGGGATCCTACAGGAAAAAATAAAGCAAGAAAACCTCTGAGTGCTGAGGATGTACAGCATAATGCACAGACCTACATCAACCAGCTTTCCAAAGTACTTGATATTGAAAAAACAGAAATTGTATTCAATTCCGACTGGCTGGATGCTCTAGACTTTTCAGAAGTCATACAGCTGCTTTCAAAGGTAACGGTAGCCCAACTGATGCACCGTAATGATTTTAATAAAAGGTTTACTGAGAACACTCCTATTGCCATGCATGAATTGGTGTACCCTATTCTTCAGGGCTTTGATTCGGTAAAGATTGAATGTGATGTTGAGATGGGAGGTACGGATCAGCTTTTCAACTGTACCATGGGAAGACAATTGCAGGAAATTCATCAGATGCCTGCTCAGATCGTGATGTGTATGCCTTTACTGAAAGGGCTTGATGGAAAGGAAAAAATGAGTAAATCTCTAAACAACATCATCGGACTGACCGATGCACCGAATGAAATGTTCGGTAAAACAATGTCAATCCCGGATGCTTTGATTGAAGAGTTCATTGACCTTACCACAGATTTTTCAATCGAAGATAAAAACAGTTTGAAATCAAAAATGGAAAACGGCGAAAACCCTATGAACATCAAAAAACTGATCGCTAAAAATATCATCAGCCAGTACCATGATGATGAAGCGGCTGAAAATGCAGAACTGTTCTTCAATAATCAGTTTCAGAATAAGAATTTTGAAGAGAAAAGCTTTGAACCTGTTTCAATTCTTTCCCTGAATTCTATTGAAAACAAAATGATCCTTGTCGAGCTTTGTCACCTGTTAAAAAATGACCTCAGCAAATCCGCTGTAAGAAGGCTGATCCAAAGCGGAGGTATCCAGATCGATTCTGTGAAAGTTTTAGATCCTGATCGGGAAATTGAACTTTTAAAAGAGATTAAAATAAAAATCGGAAAAAGAAATTTCTTTGAATTGGTATAAAAAAATCGAAAACCGGAAGCGTATTATTGAGTTCTTCCGGTTTTTATTTAACCTTTCTTTATACTTTCATAGTCCAATTAAATCAATATCTTCGCTCCTGTAAATAAAAAATAATGGCGAAAGCTGAAATCCCCAAACAGATCAATGAAGCGCTATTGAGGGATCAAATGAATACGGAGCTGGGCGAACAGGGAATGATCCGGACTTATCCTGAGTCTTCGGAAAATTTGGTATTTCCCCATCAGACAACCAGCAATCGTCATGGAGATACTGCATGGTGGCAATGCAATGAAGCTGGAAAAGAACAGGTTCAGATCAGGCTCAGAGATAAAAGGATGATCACCTGGAAACCTCCTGTTAATACCCTAGAGCAGCCCATCTTTCGGGATGGATTTTTATATTTTCATGAACAATATCTGATTATAAAATACAAGGATAAGCATTATCAAAGACTGTTTATTTTTAATAGCCAAATATTACAGGACGAGGAAATCCTAATCAATGCCCTTACCATCCGGGTAAAAGTAATAGGGAATGAATTGTTTTTAGCAGGCTTTTACCATGATGAAGAAATGATAAAAATCACGATGTATCCGGATCGTCTTGAAAGAGAAATAATTGATGAGGAATACCTCAGCCAAAGGCATATCACATTTGATTAAGAAAAACCGCAGACGATAAAGAAATTTCCAACATATATTCCAACTAGTACCATGGGAAGAGATACTTCAATTTATATGTTTGATAGAGCAAAAACCTCTACCACTCTCCATAATGATTTACTAAACAAAGTCTACTCTACCGAAACATTTAAAAAGTTTATTGAGGACAGAAAAAAGAAGTTCAATGAAGACTATATAAGTTTTGACAACATTCTGGAAACCCTCAGAAAAGATGCTAATCTCCTCACTCCTCAAGATTTATTTGAGATCACTCTATTTTTGAGCCATCAGGTCTATACACACTCTAAACAGGAAGACTGGAGCATTGTAATGGAACAAATTGAAAACTTATATCACCACTATGGAATTATTAAACTTTTTGAGCTTCCAAGTAAAACCGTATGCACAGCTTATATGTTTCAATATGGGAACTATACTGAGTATTTTCCTCTTGATGAAATAAAAAGTGAGGATGGCGGTGCCAATATCCTATCTGAAGATTTTCTGCGCTTCAATGATTATGTCATTCTCGTCATGCAAAGAATTCTCGAAAGAAAACTTGATGGTTATGATTATGAACTGACTGAAGAAGAGAAAAATATTATTGACATCATTAAAAATGAAAACAAGGACAATGCTCTTCTGACTGAAGTCATTGAGAATGAGTTGAATTTTCTTATAGAAATGTCTGCTACTGATAATGATGGTCCTTATTCACATACCATTTACCATGCTTATAATTTTCTGAGCACATCTATAGAAATGAAATCCAGGATTGATGTTCAAAAAAATCCGAGAATTGTCATTATAGATTCTTATTAATCTTTAAGTATGGCCTGAAATTCGAATTCAAAAAATCTATGAAAACTTCACTTACCTATCAAAAAGCTACAGAAAACGATATTGACTATCTTCTTGATCTAAGGACGAAAACGATGGTTCCGCATTATGCTGAATCTAATCTGCCTACAGACCGGGAAACGACTCTTCAAAGGATTCTTTATCAGTTTGACAAGGCGAATATTATATTTCTGGACAATCATCCCATCGGCCTTCTGAAAGTTGACCGCACCGATACGAATATTGATATACTTCAACTTCAGATAGATCCCAATCAGCAAGGGAAAGGACTGGGAAGAATGATTCTGAGCGATATTCTGGATGAAGCTTCTGCATCAGGGAAAACAGCTTCTTTAAGTGTTTTAAAGACCAATAAAGCGCAGCATCTCTATTCCAGTCTGGGTTTTGAAATTGTGGGCGAAGATGAACATTCTTTCTTCATGGAATTCTTACCTTTTGAAAACACAAATAGCACGAATAATTTACACGAATAACACAATTTCCGGATTTGGGAAAATATTGGTTAAATTTTTCATATTTACACATCATAGGTTTAGGCTAAAGCCATTGGAATGGGGGCAATGTAAAAAGCGGACTAAAGTCCACTCCTATTGAATTTTCATACTATTATTTTATATGAGGAAGGTACATCTTCCAGCCTCACTCTTCCAGCTTCCATCCTCGTCTTCCGCTATTGATTCGCCATCGTTACATAAATCAGCCTCCCTCCTTCTTCTGCGGAAAGCAATATTTTTTTACCATCCGTAAGCTCTACCATAGAACCTGGCGGAATATCTTTCTGTTCGGTAATATCTTTCATGCCATGCTGCCCCTGATTCACCAGAACCCATTTCCCCTGATGGAAGGTGAAATACCCCACGGGCATTTTATCCTGCATCGTCAGGTTCTCATTCCGGATCACTTTTCTGGAAACATGCCATTTGAACAGATACTGATTATGATAGACCATCAGTCTGTGATTCTCCGGTTTCCATACCTCATCATCAAATTTAAAATACAGATCCAAAACCGGTAATGTTCCGTGATGAGGTGTTCCACAGAACGGGCATTTCGGATTACTGGTATTGTCAAAGACGTACCATTTTTCTGTACATTCAGCATGATGACAAGGCTGTATAAGATCTACAGTTTTCAGCAAAGCAGTTTCCCATTCATTGGCAGTAGGGCGTCTGATAGGATCGTGCAACCCATCAATAAAAGCTTTTCTGAACAGTTCTGAAATATAAGGTCCTGTTACCGAATGGGAAATCTTTTGAGGATCTCCCCAGAATGCATCCCATTTTCTAAGATGATCGGCTTTTACCTGATTGGAAGGATCTTTCGGATGCTCTACAAACAATGCTTTTTCTCCCATTGAGATGATTTCATCTTTTTCAGAATCCAGATCCCAGATCTTTCCTCCCCGCAAAGGATGTCTTCTAAGCAGATACATATAAATCAGAACGGCAAGCGCATGGAGATCGGTCTTTTGGTTAGGCAAATGTCTGCCAGGATCCTGAAGGCTTAAATGTTGGGTTTTTAAAACTTCGGGAGCAATAAAATCGGCAGTCCCGATCACTTCCGGCTGAAATAGTTTTGGAACGACAAGGCCGTCTATATCAATGATACATGCCGATTTCGTCACCGGATCTACCAGAATATTATTGTAGGAAAGGTCCGAATGAGCCAGCCCCATCTGATGCAGCTTCTTGACTCCCCTACTGATATTGATTGCAATCTGAAAATAGCTCAGCCAGTCTCCCAATTCAGACGGATCCAGTCTCAATGGGTATTGCGGATTCCTGAACATAGGAGCGGTAAACCATTTCCCCACTTTATCCTGTCCCTGGATATTATCTGAACCGATATAGCCTTTGGCAAAGAAAAATTTCTGATGGTAGACAGGAACCACAATTCCTGTGAGCTTCCCTTTTTCAACAATATCATGGGGCCATCTGAATATTTCATTCAAAAAGTATTCTGAAGAATTCCCGTTCTGTATATTTTGCAGGTAAGTGGAAACAATTCTCATGATCCGCTCTTTCTGCCCTTCATCCAATGGATTTCTGTAAAAAGCCACTACATAATCTCTTTCAGGAGAAAAGTAGACATCTTTCACCCCACCCTGTATTGGGTTTTCATCAACATATTCATAGGATTTGGCTGTATCCAGAACGGAAACAACCTTAACGGTCTTTTTCATTTGTATTAATAGATTATAGCCAGTGTACGGTCGTCATGGTTTCCTCTGCTCCAGAAATCAGTCCATACAGACAGTTGTACATCAATATCGGTATCGTTTATAAAATCTACTTTAGCGGAATCATCATTGTTTCCTGCCAGATCATTAAAGAATGTTTTCCAGCTTTCTGTATCTTCCAGTTTGTTTTCTGTGCTAAATTTGGGATCATAAATGCCATCAGTCATCAGCACGAGATAGGAGAAATCATTTACACAGGTAATTCTGAAGCGCGTACTGATCTGATCATTAAAAATTTCTTTCATGGTAATAAAACGGGTACCGCCGCTGAATTCTCCCACATCCATTCTATTCAGAAGCTCTACTTCGGAAAAATCAGGATTGATCAGATTAACCGGACAGTCTCCCACTCCAAAAGTGAGCAGAACATATCCAAAGCTGAATTTTTTAACCAAAGCAAAAATAAGTGTCGCATTCAGGTCATTGAGTACAACAGAATTTTCGGCTGCGGTTTTATCCAATGTTTCATGCGTATATAAAACTCCCTTGTATAGAAGTTTAATCATGTTTTTTCGGGCATCCGAAACGGTCTCCTGAGCATATTCTCCTGTATAAAGAATACTGACATTATTTTCTATTTCATCCAAAACCTCTTTTGAATTGAAAAATTGATTAACCGACACCGTTGCCAGTCTGGAACCTTCTCGCGCCAATGGTGCCGAACCAGCTCCGTCAGACACAGAAATTATACTCCATTCAGCAGGAAGTTCACTGACAGCGAAATCATCTTCCCTGAATTTACCTTCGTGTGCATGAGAGCGGCCTCTTTTGGAAGCTACCACAATTTTTTTATCTGAAAATTTTCCTTTATATGAAGTTGCATCCGGTTTATAAAAAAGATCATTTTCATTAGTCGGAATATTTTTCCACAAATCTTTAGGATCTGCATTTACAAAAAGATCTACTTTTTTGACATCCACATTCTTTTCATCACCGATATGGTAAAACTCAATCTCCAGATGATAGACATTATTGATCGTGGGAGTTCCTGAAATTTTATTCTGATCAAAACTAAGCCCGGCTTCTTCAAGGTTTCCAATCTTCTGAATTCTTATATTGGGGAATTCCTCCATATCAAAACTGAATTCATAGAACTTATTGGAATGGGCATTTTTTAACACCCAATGGGCTTCTTTAAATTCTTCTTTTTCTTTATCAACAACAGATTGATCCATCGTTTTTTTGGGAGCTCCGAAATAAAATGAAGGTATTTTCATAGGCCGTTTATTTATCCCAATGTTCTGTTGATGTCATATCCTTCGCTGGAGAAACCATAATAGTCTGATGTACCGCACCACGGACATCTGTTGTAACCTTCCCCGCCCAAACAGTGGATACCACCGCAAGAACACGTTGCCAGCGCAATAGGATTGGCACAATGAGGACACGAAGTCCCTCCCTGAAGCTCTTCTATAGAAATTTTAAGATTCGTCTTCTGCGAAGAAGAAAGTCTGTAATATGCTTTTTCATCAATTTTATAGGCCCCATCCAATCTGTAATAACGGGTTGACATTCCCGGTATACTGGACTCTGCAAATGTTTTTTTAAATTTCATCAGATACAGCTTCTCTGTTTCTGAACATTTACCGTTCAGCACCACAAAATTGTTATCCGGAAATCTCTGCTCCATTTCAGGGTCTACTTTTTCCAGAATAAGAGAATCAATCTTAGAGAGGTTAATTCCTTCTTTTTTTGCTTCGGTAACACTCTGACTGGTTGTTTTAATGGAATCTGTCACCCATTTGAAAAACTCTTTATAAGAATTTTCATCGGTATTGTTGAACAATAAAACATGATCAGCCAACGATCCCAGAAGTTTGTAATTGGTATTTTCCCCTATGGAAACAGCAATGGTATTGGCTTTTCCGTTGTATTTAGTATTCCATCTTTCAATAGCCTTGGTAGCATCATCCGTTGGAACTCCATCGGTAAACAGAAAGACAATAGGTTTCCAGTCCCCTTTTCTGTCGTACGTTGTTTTCACAATATCCCGGTCTATACAATCCATCACTTTGATTAATCCCTGAGACAAAGATGTACCACTCCCGATCGGAATCTTCGGTGGATAAAAGCTAATAATGTCCTGAAGCGGAGTAATCACTTCAGCTTCTCCGGCAAAACCTACTACAGAAATATAAACCGTCTCGAGTGAATACGGGTCTTTTTTTAATTCTCTGATAATATTGGCAATCCCTTCCTGTACCTGCTCGATAGGATCACCTACCATAGATTCAGAAATATCTACTAAAAAATAAATGGGCAGTCTTCTCATGGTAAAGACGTTTTTTTAAATAATAATATTAAGCTCCGATGGTGGCGGAGGAAGTGTTACATTTTCTCCCGTATTCTGTGAATGTCCCCCTTGGGTAATGGAAGAACTCACCCACCTGAAAAAGGAAGAAAGCGTAATAGCATCTGTCGTATCAAGTTTCACCACATGATCCGTAAGCTCCTTAAGAAACTGTTCGTCAGCTTTTGGCCCTGCAGCACAGCCCACAATAGCTCCAAACTCCAGCCCTCTGATCACAGGGATCATCTGCCTGTATTTCTGAATATCCGAAGGTTTCCCATCCGTAAATATGAAAAGTAACGGCTGCCAGTCTCCTTTGGACTCAGCAGATTCTTTTACCAGATCTCTCTGTACCAATTCCGAAACCATTTCCAATGCAGCTCCTGTATGAGTAGGCCCACTATCCGGACAGGTAATTTCCATCGGATAAAAGCTCGCCAGGTCAATCAGCGGGATGATATTTTTAACTTCTCTATCGAAAGTAATAACACTCAGATGAAGGCTGTCCATTGCCTGCGGATCTGCCCGAAGCATACTGATCAATCCGTTGAAGCCATTGTTCAGCGCCTGGATCGGCTCTCCGTTCATAGAGCCTGAAGTATCTAATAAAAAATAGGCTAATAATCTTCTGGTCATTATAAGACAAGTATTAATTCTGAAGCCGGCGGAGGAAGTCGAAGACTTCCAAGCCGGCTTTTATGATGTTTTTAAAAGAAATATAAATCTAGTTCGAGTAAGCATACTGCTGTCTCAGAATATCTATGAAATTATCGGTATTATGTGGTTCTCCCACAGCACGGAATTTCCAGTCTCCGTTATGACGGTATGCTTCTGCAAAAACCATCGCACACATTCCGTTCATACTTGAATCTCCGGAAAGGCTATACTTGGTAATTTCCTTTCCTGTAGCATCTACCGCACGGATAAACGCATTTTCAATCATCCCGAAATGCTGATTATTGCTTCTTCCCTGATAGATCGTTACCAGAAATACAATCTTCTGGTAGCTTTGATCCAGTTGATCAAGTCTTACAATGATCTGCTCATCATCTCCATCTCCTGCACCGGTTCTGTTATCACCCGTAAGCCACACATTTCCGCTTGGGTGCTGCATAGAATTGAAAAAAACCACATCTCCCTGATAAAGCCCTATCTGTCTTCCATCGTTGGTCTGTACAGTTTTTCCAAGGTTGGCTACTTTTCCGTTACCATCCAAAAGAAAAGCGACTGCATCAAGATCATATTCCGCTTCTTTATTAAATAGCTTTCCAAAGAAACCACCTTGTTTCCTTACATCCCATCCTAAGCCTATCGTTACTTTTGAAAGATCATAAACGCTTTCTCCACGGTCATTCTTTCTTAAATCAATCGTCTGACCTTTCTGTAAATTAATTGCCATAGCTATTATTTTGTGTGTTTGATTATTATTTAATGATTTGTCCTTTATAATATTTTTCAAGGAAGAAGCCTAAGTCAGCTCTGTATCCTATTCCTGAAGCTTCAAATTTCCAGCTTCCGTTTCTTTTATAAAGTCTCCCGAACTCTACACCTGTTTCAATAGAGAAATCCTCATCCAGCTCGTATTTTGCAATTTCCTGGTTTGAATGATTATCTACCACCCTGATGTATGAATTTCTTACCTGTCCAAAGTTCTGTCTTCTTCTTTCAAAATCTTCTATAGTGACTACAAAAAGGATTTCCTCTACTCTTGAATCTACTTTATCAAGATCTATAATGATCGCTTCATCATCGTCTCCATCACTGTTTTTACCATTGGGATCATCTCCAGTATGAGTAAGAGCTCCATCCGGAGAATGAAGGTTATTATAAAAAACAAAATACTCCTCGCTTACTAATTTTCTATCCGCATCGATCATGATTGCAGAAGCATCCAGGTCAAAATCATAGCCTGTTCCTTCATTAGGGTCCCAGCCAAGTCCAATCGTCATTTTCGTCAATCCTATCTCGATCTTTTGCCCTTTCTGTAGATTAATTGCCATAGTGTTTTATATTATGAATTATTTTTTGCATTAAGATAAATGTGATTTACGAATTGACCAAATTTATTTATGAAAAATAATCCATACACTTCAATCAACCCTATTTTTATTCTGAACTTATTTAAAATATCAAACTCTCAATCATAAAATCACGAAAATTTTAAATGTGACCTTCAACCTTCATTAACAGGCAATAAAAAAGGTCCAATTTTTCAATTGAACCCTATATTATATAAAAGACGTTTAAAACTAATCTTTAAAATCATGATCCGAAACAGCAGCATTTCTTGCTTTCGCCAGCATAGGAATAGAAATAAGTCCCATTACAAGCATAATCACAATCTGCAATGGTAAAGAAATAAAGGAATAGGTAAGTCCCATTTCACCTCCCAGCTCAGCGCTTTTCCCTACTGAGATAAAAAGTGCCATAAAGCCAAACTTCATCGCAAGGTTATAGGCCCCAATTCCACCACTGGCAGGAATAATCATCCCCAAAGTTCCCACTACAATAATAAAGAAACCATCTGCAAAAGTAAATCCTGACGTTTCAGGAAGGGCAAAACATACGAGATAAGCTGCAAAATAATATGAAATCCAGATCCCTAATGTATACAGAACAAATTTTCCTTTTTGTTTTAATTTAAAGATAGTAGTCAATCCCTGAAAAATCCCGTCAATAAAATTGACAACCTTTCCCAAAAACGGAATTCCTGAAAGTTTCTTTTTAAATGCAAAAAACAATACCGTTCCTACGATAAGAATTGAAAGGACCAATAAAATTTTATTAGGATTCATACTTATTCCCGAGTTTTTATAGAAAGACAAAATTGCATCATATTTAAACAATAATGTCAGTCCCAAAAACCCCATCATACATACCAGATCAACTACTCTTTCCAGAATAATGGTCCCAAAAGACTTGTCTACAGGTACCTTTTCTACTCCATATAAAGCAGTAGCCCTTGCCAGTTCCCCACTTCTCGGGATGGTAAGATTCATCAGATACCCAAATGATATAGACCAAAGAGAATTGGAGTTTGAAATCCTATGCCCCATCGGTTCCAGCATCAGATTCCATCGGATCGCTCTGAACCAATAGGCAAGAAGACCAAATACAGAGGCAAACAAGACCCAAAGATAATTGGCCTTAGCCAATGATTGCTGAATCACTTTAAAATCGAGCCCCCTAAGAGCCAGCCATAAAAAAAAGCCTGCAAAAGCAAGCGATATTACTATTGTAAGTATTGATTTTAATGGACTTTTTGATGTTTTCTCCATGAACTAGGTAAGCAAATTGGTTTTTTCGTCCGGGAAAACAATCTTCGGCTGAAAGTCTTTGGCTTCTTCAGGGGTCATCTGCGCATAAGCAATAATAATGATAATATCATCTTTCTGTACTTTTCTAGCTGCAGGTCCGTTCAGACATACTTCTCCAGATTTTCTTTTCCCTTTGATAACGTAAGTATCAAAACGCTCTCCGTTGTTCACATTCACGATATAAACCCTTTCTCCCACTACCAATCCGGCAGCTTCAATAAGATCTTCATCTATCGTTATACTTCCTATATAATTAAGATCAGAGGCTGTAACTCTCACCCTGTGGATCTTAGACTTGAAAACTTCTATTAACATGATGCAAATTTATTAATAAAAATTAATAAAACAGACCTTTATCATGATTTAAAAACTCCCACAAACACAGGGGTTTAATTTCACAAAACACAAGGAATATTAATTTTACTTATAAACTTAACAATCATATGCTTAAAAAAATCAATACTTTATACACAATTTAGGATTTAATAAATACAGGAAATAATATTAAGTTTTTGCTAAAGTCAATAAACATAAGCATTTGGCATGATTTTAGTAGCCCGTAACGTAGATTTTTCGTGAAAAACCGAATTATCATATTTTAACTATTTTCACTGAAAAGTAAAAAAATTGTATAAGTTTTAATAAAAAAATTGCACAATTAGAAAATAGTATTATATTTGCTATAATTACGAACTAACTTTAATATTAAAAATTATGAACAAGTCTGAATTAATCGACGCAATCGCAAAAGATGCAGGTATCACTAAAGTTGCAGCAAAAGCTGCTTTAGAATCTTTCATTTCTAACGTAACATCTACTTTAAAGAAAAAAGACGGAAAAGTTTCTTTAGTAGGGTTCGGTACTTTCTCAGTAGCTGAGAGAGCAGCTAGACAAGGGATCAACCCTGCAACTAAAAAACCGATCAAAATCGCTGCTAAAAAAGTTGCTAAATTTAAAGCTGGAGCTGATTTATCAAATGCAGTTTCTGGTGCTAAGAAAAAATAATCATTCAGATTACAAAAATTCAAAGGCTGTTTCTTCGGGAGCAGCTTTTTTTTATCCAATAATGAGAGAAGATTGAACCGTTAAGATATTTTAAGCGGTTCAGAATATTTAAGTTTCGGTTTACGGTCTAATAAAGCGGAAAAATATCCATTCAATAGGAATGGGCTTTAGCCCGTTAAAAAAATAACCACCAATTCCAATGGCTTTAGCCAAAACCTACCCCAATATAAATATTTTGTCATCTCTCTTTTAAAGCGAATAGGTTTTGGCTAAAGCCTTTATCATAGCGCATTATAAAATAAGCGGGCTAAAGCCCGCTCCTATTGATATAAAAATTATATTTCAATTTTATCCTCTCTGAAAGCTCCTACTGATATTTTCAGGGGACGATTCTCTATTAAAAGACATCCACTTCTAACTTCTAACTTCTAACCTCTCATTAAGGAGCCAATCTGGAAATCTTCCAATCCAGGTCCTCCAGCGTGTAGATAATCCGATCATGAAGTCGGTTAGGTCTTCCCTGCCAGAATTCAATTTCATAAGGTCTTGCCAGGTATCCGCCCCAGTTGGAGGGTCTTGGAACTTCCGTGTTCTCATATTCTTTTTCCAGTTCTTTCAGCTTTTCTTCCAGAAACTCTCTATTCGGGATCACTTGACTTTGTGGTGAAACTACAGCTCCCAGCTGGCTTCCTTTCGGTCTTGAGTGAAAATAACCATCACTTAGGTTTTCAGCTACTTTTTCCAGGTTTGCTTTAATGATGATCTGTCTTTCCAGATTAGGCCAGAAAAAATGCAGACAGGCTTTATGGTTGCTTTCTATCGCTTTTCCTTTTCTGCTGCTGTAGTTGGTATAAAAAATAAATCCTTCATGGGTATAGGCTTTCAGAAGTACCATTCTTGTCCTTGGACAGCCATCTTCTTCTACTGTAGAAACCGCCATAGCATTGGCTTCGGAGATCATTGCACTCTCACTTGCCTCCAAAAACCAGTCTCTGAACTGCTCAATTGGATTTTGTTTTATCTCACTTTCAATAAGTTGGGATTTCTCGTACACTTTTCTTTTGTCGTGCAGGTTTTCCATAAATATTTTTTATTAAATTTGAGTATGAATCACTCATACAAAGGTAAAATATTAATCTCGACACCTGACATTTCCGGCGATATTTTTTCCAGATCGGTAGTATTGGTTATTGAACATAATGAAAGCGGTGCATTTGGTTTGATATTGAATAAAAAGAACAGCCAGATGAGTAGTAAATTCAAAGATTTTTTTGATTTCAAAATCGAAGTATATGATGGGGGACCTGTAGAAAACGATAAGGTATTTTTTATCGTAAAAGGTGAAAAGGTCACTGAAATTTATACTGAAATCACTGATGAGTACTATCTTACAGAAGATATTGAACGCATCATCAATGCTGTCTTAAGTAATGATCTGGATATTCACAATATAAAAATATTTTCCGGGTATTCCGGATGGTCACCCAATCAGTTGGATACTGAAGTGCAGAGAAAAATGTGGACGGTAGTGGACGTTTACAATCTCGACTATACACTTCCTAATGATCAGACTCTTTGGAAATCTATCATGCAGAATCTGGGTGGAGAATTTCTTCTTTGGGCCAATTCTCCTGAGGATATTTCATTGAACTAAAACCTATCCCTCTGTATAGCAGGAAGATAATTAACAAACTTTAAGATTTCATTAACCAATTTTAAAGAAAGTTTTCCCGTTCTTTGGAAAAACAAAAACCACTGAAATGAAAGGAATATCATTACTTACTTTATCAGTCTTTTCTGCTGCATTTTTATCATTCACTCCTGTCAACAAAAAATACATTGTCATTGATGCCGGCCACGGTGGAAATGACAAAGGAGCTACGCATGGTCAGTTTACAGAAAAAGAGATTTCTTTAAAGATTGCAAAGGAAATTCAGAAGATCAATGAGAGTCAGGATAAATATGAAGTTATCTTAACGAGAGATACAGATAGCTACCCTACTCTTCCGGAAAGAACGGAACAGATCAATAAGCTGAATCCTGAAATGGTTATATCATTACATGCCAGCACTTCAGCGCAAGAGGAAACTCCTCAAAGCGGGGTTGAAATTTATGCTCAGAATTCTGAAGCATCAAAGGAACTTGCGGGAAAAATTTATAAAAAGTTCAACGCCCATAAAATAAAAGAAGAAAGTAATTACCGAATTCTAAGGGAGACTAAGGCACCTGCGGTATTGGTAGAAATTGGATTCATCAACAATACCAAAGACAGAAATTATATGACCAGTGAGAAAGGTCAAAAAGAAATCGCACAGAAATTCATTGAAATCATCAATGAATATTAAATAATGAAACAATTTCTGATTTAATCAGAATAAAACCCGGTAAAGGACTTTTGGAACTTCGTTGTTTACCGGGTTTGTCAATTTTATTGATCAAAACTTTTTTTCCAGCCTTCCACCAGTTCCAGGAAGCGGGCATTTTCAAAAGTTTTATTTCTTATTTTTCCTACAGAGAAGATTCCCTTTTCTTCAGAGATCATTAAAATTTCTTCTGCTTTCTGTGATTCAAAGGCAATGATTTCATGTTCTTGAATATCAGCGAGATTATTTTTATGTAAAAACGTAACAAAATTTTCCATCAAAGGAGAAATGTAAGCACCTTCGGTCTGTTTCGGAACTTTAATGACATCTCCTTCCAGGAACAGAAGATTACCTGAAGTAGTACGGGCAATTCTTTTATTTGGATTCAGCAGAATGACATCATCAAGATCATTTTCCTGGGCATAAATCCCTCCATAAATATTTTCCGGACAATGCACTCTGATATTACTCAGAAGATTATTATTAACATTGATTTCTTTGATAAGATCCAATTCCTGCGGTCTCTGGTAAACGGCTAATACATCATCCATTTCCGTCACTTCATAAAAGTAAGATACAGAAGATTTAGCCAGGGTTAATCCGTCATTATTCCTAAACACTTGGAAATTGATAATTCCGTTCTGTATTCCCGCACCTTCAATGATTTCTTTCTGAAATAAGGTCTGAAAAAACTCCAGTGTATAACTCAGAGGAATATTCATTCTCATCTTTCTCATGGAAGCCATCAGGAAGAAATAGCATTCTTCATCCATGATCAACCTACCCTTTCTTACAAAGAAAGAAACCTTCACCGAGTCGCCCAAAAGAAAGGCTCTGTTCTTAACATTTAACCCGTCTGATGTAAAATATTGATTTTTCAATTTTTGATGTGATTTATTTACAAAAAAATAATGAACGATAAATCGTTCATCAGTTTTATCATTTAATACAGTCCAACATTATGCCGCACCTAATTTAATTCTGAGGTTTTCAATAAGATTTTCCCAATACATTGCGTTTTCTTCTTCATCTCCATCTTCACAGAAATCTGTAATGTTAAGAGATAAATCTTCTGTAATATCATCTATTACGATAGTCATTTCAAAGAAATTCTTAGTTCCTTCATCTTCTTCCCATCTGAAACGCACGAAACCTTCAGGCTTATATCTGATCAAAGTGGCCTTTTCGGCAGGGCCTCCACCCCAGCTAAAAAAGAAATCATCGCCTTTCTCTGTTACCTCATCCGCAAACCATTCAGACAACCCCTCTGCAGTAGCCAGATATTCATACAAAATCTCTGATAAACAGTGCATTGGAAATTCGTAATGGACTTTATGTTTCGCCATATAATCTTTGTTTTATCGTCCCGCAATATATAAATTAATTTTTTTATTACACAAAAAAGCAATTACTTTTTTATAGAATCTGTATGATATTTATCACAGGTTTCAAATCTGTATTATGTTAAGTCCACTTATCCAAAACTGCCATGTAAAGCATAAAAAAATCTCTCCTTTCGGGAGAGATTTTATATCTAATTTTCGTTCAGTATATCCAGAATAATCTGACATCCTTTTCTGATTTCGTCCAAAGACAATGTAAGCGGTGGAGAAATTCTCAGGTATTCGTTTCTGTACAACTGCCAGAAAACAATAAGTCCTCTTTCCATACATTTTTTAGCAACATCCAGGGTATATTCCGGAGTTCCAAGATTCACGGCAAGCATCAATCCTTTTCCGTTGATATTTTTAATTTTCGGGTGTACCAGAAGCTCTCTGAACAGCTTTTCTTTTTCTTCCACTTCGTTCATCAGGCCGCTGTCCAAAACTTCCTTTAAAGTAGCATAGCTGGCAGCTGCAATCAAAGGATTTCCACCAAAGGTAGTAATGTGTCCCAACTTAGGAGAATGAGCCAAAGTTTCCATTATTTTTCGGGAACTCATAAAAGCTCCTACAGGAACTCCGCCGCCCATTCCTTTCCCCATAACCAAAATATCGGGAACAATGCCGAAATGTTCGAATGAGAACAATTTTCCTGTTCTTCCGAATCCCGGCTGAATTTCATCAAGAATCAAAAGAGCACCTACCTCTTCGCATCTTTTTTTCAGTTTAATCAGATAATCCTGATCAGGAACCAGAAATCCTGCTGCCCCCTGAATGGTTTCCAGAATGACACAAGCTGTTTTTTCTGTTATTTTATCAAAATCCTTTTCATTGTTAAATTCAATGAAAGAAACCATTGGCAATAAAGGGCGAAATTCTCTTTTATGATTTTCGCTTCCTGAAACGCTTAATGCTCCGTGGGTATTTCCGTGGTAAGAATTTTTGAAAGATACAATTTCTTCTCTTCCCGTATATCTTTTGGCAAGCTTCAGACTTCCGTCAATGGCTTCTGCCCCACTGTTGACAAGATATGTCACCTCCAAAGGTTCGGGAGTAGCTTCTGCAAGCAGTTTACATAATGCAACAGGTTTTTCCTGTGCATATTCCCCATATACCATTACATGAAGGTATTTATCCGCCTGCTCTTTGATGGCATTGACAATTTTAGGATGTGAATGTCCCAGCGTATTGGCAGAAACCCCCGCTACAAAATCGAGATATTTCTTTCCATCTGTACCGTAGATATAGTTTCCTTCTGCTTTTTCAACTTCAAAACCTGCGGCAAATTTTGTGGTTTGTGCCTGATATATAAAAAAATCGTTATGCATTTCCATCGTCTCAAAAATTTCAGCAAAGCTATAAAAGATTCATTAAACGCTAAAATTAATCCATAAAAAAGACCAGTACTTGCTGGTCTTTTATATTATTTTCTTACTCTTTTCGGCTTTTTAGCTTCTTCTTTAGCTCTTTCATCATCTATTGCTTTCTGAGCTTTATCGAAGAGTTCGTTATCGGCTGTATACTGTATTTCCTCGTTATTCGGGCTGTCTACCAGAATATCCTGCCATTTCCTGATCCGGTCTTTCGTGTTCCAGTTAAAATCCGGAAACTTCCTTTTTGCCGGTTCTATCATACTCATAGGATAAGTATCTGAAGCAGCCCCGATACTGCATGAAATGATCTGTAAGGTTCTTTCTTCGAACAAAGCTCCTATAATTCCGCAGGAAGAAAGTGTAATTCCTATTCTTTCAGGCTTTTTAGTTTCCTTATCATTATCATCCACATAGGCAATAGCCTGGGCGTTTCCTACAACTCTTACTTCTTTAATGTCGTTCTTTTCATAGTAGACCGTCATGAACTTCCCTTTTACCTGGTTGAATTCATCTTTTAAAGTCAACGAATCTACCTTGCTGATCGCTAAAGCATTTCCGATCACTTTCAGGGAGTCTATATTTTCATTCTTGGTATTAAAATAAGCTTCTACTTTATCTCCGGTCACCTGTTTTTCCCCACTCCAGAGAATCGGTTTGGTGTACATATGCATAATTCCGTCGGTTTCATTGAAGGTAATGGAATCTGCTCTTCCCTGTGCATTGGATTTATAAATTCTGGCTTTTCTATAGGCTCTTAAGAAGCTTTTCTTCACTTTTATATCAAGAGAATCGGGTCTTTGATAAGAGATAATTTTTTCTGCTGCAAAATAGGCGGTGTCTTTTTCCATGATTTTAACAGCATAAGGATTTTTCGTCATCATCGAAGAATCTTTTTTCTCAAAGATCTCTCCATAGCCACCTTTGATATATCTTCTTTCTTTGGGATCATCAAGGGTTACATTTCCTGTTGCTTTGCCAAATCCTGTAATCTGGTTAAAGTACATGTCATCACCGGTAAGAATTTTATCATTATAAAAGATCTTGGAATTCTTATTCAGGAAAGCTTCTTTGGTTTCCATTCTGTAAGTCCCTCTTTCGGTGTAGACTCTGTTTTTAGGATTGGCACGGTTGGTAATGGTTGTAGGCCCAAAAAACTCTGCTACTTTGGTATTCTGATTCTGTTTGATATTAACGCCTTCAATGATATACTGGGCATTGTCTATTTTAACATTCCCAACGAAATCGATCATTTTGGTATTCAGAAAATAGGTTGCAGATTTGGTATACATCACATTTCCCTGGCTGTCGGTAATGGTTCCGCCTGTATTGAAATAAGCCTGGCTTGCAAGCCTGTCGTAATACAGCACATCCGTTTTTATGGTTTGTTTCGGATCGGTAAGAACAACATTCTTTCTGGCCACACCTTTCTGGGTGTTACCATCATACTCCATTTCTCCTGCAGTAATGACAGAGCCATCAGCATTCTGAAGCCTTGTATTGCCTATGGCCTTTACAAAGTTTTCTTCGCTGTATATGATGACTTCATCTGCCGTAAGAACAGAGCCCTGATGTTCGATCTGAACATTCCCGATAAAGTATTGATTCCCGTTATATTTTTCAGGGTTTTTCTTGATCTCATCTGCGTGGATGATCTTTATTTTATCTTCAGGTTTTACCTGTTTGAGCTGAGCCGGTGAAGAAGGCTGCAAATAAGGATCTCTCTTCACGGGGGTTTTATCCTGCGCAAAACCGAGCGCAGAAATCAAGATAAACAGAAAAAGGATTTTTCTCATTAATTAGTCATTCTTAGTGCCATAGAAATACAGCGAATGAGAATCAATTTTTACGCCAAATGCTTCTTCGATGGCTTCTTTGATTCCTTGAATTCTTGGGTCGCAGAATTCAATAATTTCTTCAATTTCTTTATCAGAGTCTTTTTTGTAGATCACCAGATGGTCATGCTGTTTGTCAAAATAAGACTTCTCATAAGAAGAAGAGGTCAATGTTTTTTCTCCGAACTGATGCTTACGGATCAATCCTGCATCTAGGAAAATTTCAATAGTATTGTAAATCGTTGCTTTGGAAACATGGTATTTCTTCTGCATCATCAGAAGATACAGATCATCAACATTGAAGTGATGATCCATATTATAAATTTCTTCTAATATCGTATATCTTTCAGGAGTGTTTCTGAACCCTTTTTCTAGTAAGTAATTCCTTAAAACATCCTTGATCAAAGCTATATTTTTTTCTTTTTGTACTGTATCCATTAAAAAAATTATCTACAAATTTATTGAATTTTATTTAAATAGATAGTATGGTTGCATACCCAACAGGTTACGAGTTGTGACGGAAGTATCCTGACTGCTCGATCTTATTGTCATAAACGGTAAGCTCTGTGATCGGTGCAGATTCTACTTCAACATTGTGAGAAGATACTCCCCAAGCCTTAAAGTCATCACTTCCGATATACTTCACAAAGTTGTAAATATTAAGGGTAATCTTCTGTTTAACAGTTAAAAGTATATCGTTGATATAGGTGTTATCTATGATCACATACTTCAGATCCGGCGGTATGTCATGAGCTCTTAAAGACGGATGGCTGCTTCTTGAAGGAATCGTACCATCTGACATTAAATCTTTCAATACCATATTGAAATAATCATTAATTCTTCGGTCTACTTTAAATCCTAAAAGGAAATTGATCTTATAAACCGTCCCCGGAAGAATCTCGTCTACTGTATATTTGAATGTATATGGATCTTCCTGATTGACAATACTTAAAATAAAGTAATGATCAGCTCTCTTCGGTTGTTTTTTGATGATGGAATAGATGATTTTTGATTCTACTTCATCATTTCTTTTAGCTCTGCTCAGATAAGCAAGGTTGGTTGCATATTTTGGAATGGTCTCATCCAGCTTCATATCTTTAAGGATAGAGATGTATTTCTCAATTTTTACAAACTGGATAAATCTTGTTTTGATCAGTCTTCCGTTATACCATGCATACATAGAAACACCGATAGAACCAGCCAATACTACTGTAATCCATCCACCTTCCATGAATTTAATAATGTTTGCACTGAAGAAACCTAATTCTATCGCCATATATACTAAGGCAAAAAGAAGGATAAGCACTTTGCTCACTCTGTGTTTTAGTAACCAGAAAACCAACAGAACTGTCGTCATCAACATCGTTACGGTAATGGAAAGTCCATAAGCGGCTTCCATTTTTCCTGATTCTTTGAAGTGCAGAACTACAATAATACAAAGGATCAAAAGTCCCCAGTTAATTCTTGGGATATACATCTGCCCTTTCACCCCGGAAGGATAATCAATTTTCTGATTAGGCCATAAGTTGAGCGACATTGCTTCTGAGAAGATGGTAAATGAACCTGTAATCAAAGCCTGGCTGGCAATAATGGCGGCTGCCGTAGCTAAAATTACTCCCGGAATGATCATCCACTCTTCCATAATTCCGAAGAAAGGGTTTACTACAGAAAATCCAGGTTTATTGTAATTGGTCAAAAGCCATGCTCCCTGCCCAAGATAGTTTAGGATAAGCATTATTTTAACGAATGCCCAGCTTACTCTGATGTTTTTGGCACCACAGTGTCCTAAGTCGGAATAAAGCGCTTCTGCCCCTGTAGTACAAAGGAAAACTGCTCCTAAAATAACAATTGCACTCGGAGAGTTGACAATAAGTTTGTAAGCATAATAAGGGTTGAAAGATCTTAAAATCTCAAAGTTTTCGCTTAAATGCATTACTCCCAGACCTCCTAATACCAGGAACCAAACCACCATCACAGGACCAAAAAACTTCCCGATAAAGCTGGTTCCGAATTGCTGTACCACAAAAATGGCAATCAGAATACCGATGGTAATAGGAACAACGGGGGTATGTGGGTTATAGATTTCAAGACCTTCAATGGCCGACATTACGGTAAGTGATGGTGTAATCACCCCGTCTGCAATAAGGGCCGCAGCACCAACAATCGCAATGAGATACAACCATCCTTTCTTAAGGTTTCTCACCAATGAAAATAAAGCAAGAATACCTCCTTCTCCTTTGTTATCTGCTCTTAAAGCAATGATCACATATTTGATTGTCGTCTGAAGAGTAAGGGTCCAAATAATACAGGAAAGAGCTCCTTCGATGTATTCATTGAAAGGCATATTGCTCCCTTGGGATCTTGCATTCACAATTGCTTTCATTACGTAAAGCGGAGAGGTACCAATATCTCCAAAAACAATTCCTAGAGACACTAAAACTCCTATGAAGGAAAGTTTCTTTATGTCGAAGTGGTAGCCATCTTCTGTAACTTCTGCCATATCAGCTTAATTTATTTTAAAGGCGCAAATTTATACTAATTTTATGACGTCAAGAATTTTTCTTCATGAATATAATAAATGAAAAAACTTCCTTTCGGAAGTTTTTTTCTATAACTATTTTACGTACATCGCTTTTTTGATTTCCTCTTTTACTTTTTCAAGTTTAGGGAACCATTCTGCAAATAATGCTGCAGAGTAAGGTGCAGGTGCATCAGGAGTAGTAATTCTCTTGATTGGAGCATCTAAATAATCGAATGCTTTTTGCTGTACCATATAAGTAATTTCTGAAGAGATTGAACCAAATGGCCAAGCTTCTTCTAAAATAACCAATCTGTTTGTTTTCTTTACAGAAGCTAAAATGGTATCGAAATCTAAAGGACGAACTGTTCTAAGATCGATTACTTCTACAGAGATTCCTTCTTTTGCCATATCTTCAGCAGCCTGTAAAGCCAGCTTCATGATCTTACCGAAAGAAACTAAAGTAACATCTGTACCTTCTCTCTTAATATCTGCTTTTCCTATTGGTAAGTAGTATTCTTCTTCAGGAATTTCCATTTTATCTCCATACATCTGCTCAGATTCCATGAAAATAACCGGGTCATTATCCTGAATTGCAGTTTTCAACAATCCTTTTGCATCGTATGGGTTGGAAGGTACTACTACTTTAAGTCCAGGACAGTTGGCAAACCAACCTTCAAAAGCCTGGGAGTGAGTAGCTCCTAACTGACCTGCAGAAGCAGTAGGTCCACGGAAAACGATTGGGCAGTTCCATTGTCCACCACTCATCTGACGGATCTTCGCCGCATTGTTGATGATCTGATCAATTCCTACCAATGAGAAATTGAAGGTCATAAATTCTACAATGGGTCTGTTACCATTCATTGCAGCTCCTACAGAGATTCCTGTAAATCCAAGTTCTGCAATCGGGGTATCGATTACTCTTTTTGGACCAAATTCATCCAGCATTCCTTTTGAAGCTTTATATGCACCATTATATTCTGCAACTTCCTCCCCCATCAGGTAGATGGATTCGTCTTTACGCATTTCCTCGCTCATTGCCTGTGCAATTACCTCACGAAAAGTATATTCTGCCATATTTTCTTGAAAAATTTAGACTACAAAAATAGTGTTTTTTTATTACACACATAATAAAAAAGGCGTTTCATTTGAATGGAATGCCTTAATATTAAGAATAATTAAAAAGATTTTTTTTGCGGAAAAAGGGGCTGGAAGCTGGAAGAAGGAGGCTGGATGTTATTTTTAGCCGTATAATCAATACCTATCACCATTTAAAAAAAACAAAAAATGGTTCTTCATTCTTCTCATCACTTTCTTCTCCCGGTTCTCTGTCTCATTTCTTACTTTCCTTTTTCTTCCTGAAGGCTCAGCTCTTTATAGTTCTTCCTAAGATCCTGTAAAACTTTCCCGTAGGTTCTTTTGTAGATTACATACAGAATGTAAAGACCGATCAGTACAAAAATTCCAAAAACAATATAATTTGCTGTGCCAGGCATCATTGTATCAGGATTGGTAGGTAAAGCTTCTGTATCATGAGTACTGTTCCAGCCATCTCTGGACCCTGCCATAAAATCTCTCGTGTTATGATCAAAATGAATGGCACCGTCAATAATAACCAACGCCAGCGATACAAATGCATACCCTAAAATAAGTCTCCTCAAGGTCAAAATACTTTTCATTAATGAAATGCTATCCTGCCCGGTTTTCATTCTGCGGAACAAAAAAATGATCAATCCTGTAAAAGCTGCAAACATCGCTACTCTTACATAAGGAAACTGCTCGTCCACATACCCATATAAAGTCCACAATACAACTTCAATGAAGCCTATCAGTAATAATGTTCTGGTAATGGAAACAGACTTATGTTTTATCATACTATAGATTTCATTTTCAGAATATTCTTTAAAATCATCAGATTCTTTATTCCAGTCTTTCTTCAGTAATTCTAGTTCGTCCATATTATTTTGTATTGATTCTGGTTTTTAAATTATTTTTCGCTCTGTTCATTTTCACTCTTGCATTTCCCTCTGTAATTCCAAGGATCTCTCCTATTTCTTTATAAGGTTTATCTTCCAGATACATCATGATCAGAGCCTTTTCCACATCAGACAGCTCATAAATTGCCTGATACATCTTTTTAAGCTTATACTCATCATCTTCATAAGCTTCATATTCTAAGGTAATAGAGGAAAGATCAATTTCAGCAGCCTGCATTTGTTTTTTCTGAGGTTTTCTGAATAAAGTAATGGCGGTATTCAATGCCACACGGTACATCCATGTAGAAAATTTAGATTCTCCTTTAAATCCCGGAAAGGATCTCCACAACTGAATGGTGATTTCCTGAAAAAGATCCTTATGATCTTCTGCATTGTCCGTGTATATTTTGCATATTTTGTGAATCAGCCTTTGATTCGGCTTAAAAAATTCAACAAATGTTTTCTCCTGTTCCGTGCTCATATTGTATAAGTGGAGAGATTTTATTTTCGTTACAGTATTTTTCAAAAAAAAACGACATTTCATTGCTGAAATGCCGTCTTAAAATTCTATTTAAACTTTTATTAATTAGCTTTTTCCCAAACCTGGGTTCTTCCTAATAAAGATAATCCCAGATACCCTCTTACATTCAGCTTATCACCGCTTCTTGTAATGGTACATTTGTATGTTTTCCCTGTTTTAGGATCCGTAATGGTTCCTCCGGTGAATTCATCCTTCTCTTTAGACAATCCTCTGATAATCTCCAATCCTAAAATCGGTTTTCCTTTTCTGTCATCCTTACAAGCTGTACAGTTGGGCTCAGCAGGTTTGATCAGCAACTGAGAAACCTTTCCGTAATATTTCCCATCTGATTTTTTGAATATTTCTACAATAGATTTTGCCTGTTTTGTTTCATCATCTATTGTTTTCCACTTCCCTTCAATCTGTGCAAACGAAAGTACGCTGAACAGCGAAAGTGCGAATGTTAACATTAATTTTTTCATATTTCTTATAGTTTTAATTTTATACAATATTCTTATCTATAGTATTGATAAAAATATAAATTAATTTTCAACGAACAAAAACTTTTGTTATACAAAGCATAAAGCAGGGGAAAGAAGAGCGAAATCGCAAAAAGGCGAAAAAGCTAATTTGTCAATTTGCAGATAAGCCTATGTATTCTTTTACGATTTTACATTTTTACTATTTCACCTTTTCACCTATTTACGATTTTGCTTTTTTGCTTTTTTGCCCCCTAATACAACTTCCTATTAATCACCCTATCCATATAATCCTGATACCAGGCTTTCGCGGTTTTCTTTCCTTGTTCTACTTCCGGGGTTTTAAGTTCTCCCACCAGATTTTTTTCCATGCCCAGATCTTCTTTACCATACACGCCAATGATTTCTTTTCCGTCGAAGCGGTAGATATAGTTTCCGATCATGAACTGTTCTGTACTTCCGTCTGAGTTGACTACGATAAAAGGATATTTCTTATCACTTACGAGACTTCGGCCCCAGCTTCTGATAGGTTTATTGTAGCCGATAAGATCTGCCAGCGTAGGGTAAATATCTGCCTGTTGTGCTATTTCCTGGTTTACTCCTTTCAGCTGATAAGCTGGATTTGGAGAATAAAACACCAATGGAACGGCATAGCGGTTCATGGCTCTCTCATATTCCGGATAATAGACCTGATTGGTATGATCTCCGGTGAAAACAAAGATTGTATTATTGAACCAAGGCTGTTTTTTCGCCGTTTCAAAATATTGTCTGATCGCATAATCCGTATACTGTATCGGCTCATGCATTTCTATTTTTCCTTTTTTAAATTTTCCGTTATACTTTGCAGGAATTTTAAAAGGGTGATGGGATGAAGCTGTAAACACAGTCGTCATAAATGGTTGTTTCTTCCCTACATTTTTAGCGAAATACTGAAGGAAGGGCTCGTCCCAGATCGCCCACATTCCGTCAAAGTCTTCATCATGATTGTATTCTGTTTTACCAAAATAATGTTTGAACCCTAAAATATTCCCAAATCCAAGAAATCCCATCGATCCATTCGGAGCACCATGATAAAAAGAGGTATCGTATCCCAGGTCATTGCAAACGGAAACAATAGACTGTATTTTCTGATTGGAATACGGAGATCCGGTAAACGCATCGGTAAGACTCGGAATTCCGGCCAAAACACTGCTCATTCCATGAATAGACTGTCTTCCGTTGGCAAAAGTATTGGGAAAGATAAGGCTTTGAGTGGCCAGACTATCCATAAACGGAGTGTAGGAAACGTAATCTTTAATGTTTTTATCTTTATTGAAAGCCCCGGAATATTCCCGTCCGAAAGATTCCACAATGAAAATAACGATATTCGGGCGGTTTTCCACTTTGCGGTCATATACTTTATAAGGCTGTACATTGTCTGTAATGTACTTTTCATCTACAAAATGAACTTCCTTAAAGTTATTGGTATTCAGCGTACGGAAAAAGGAGAAGGTACTGTTCAGAACCATATTCCCCTGCAACGGATTGGTCACAAAACGCGTAGCATCCACCATGTTTATAGGTCTCGTACTGTGTTTAAAGTCTCCGCGGATTCCTCCAACGACCAATACGGTCGTAATGCATAAGGTAAGTACTGAATAAAGAAAGTATGGCAGCAGGCTGGCAGGTTTTTCTTCTTTTACTTTCACTTTTTTATAAAGGAAAACCCACACGATCATCAACACCACATACCAAACCAGTACGAATGGATGCTGGCCTATTGAGATCATCAGTGTTTTGGAAACATTGTCTTCATGCTCAGCTACCTGAAATACGGCTGATGTAAGCCTGGCTTGTGAGAATTTATAGTAGATAAAATCTCCAAAATTCATGGCATAAGTCAATCCGTTGGTGATGAAATACACCCAGAAAAGAACTTTCTGGTATCCTTTTTTGGTATTGATTACCAAAGGCAAAAGGCTTAGTAATATAAATAGTGAATTCACATACAGAATAGCTGTCGTATCGAAAGCTGTACCATGATAGGCAAGCTTGAAATACTCTGAAACTGAGTCTACTTTGATCAGGTCTTTATTAAAAAACCAGAATAAAAGCCTCGCCATCTGATAAAAAACATATGCTAAAAAAATTCTGTACAGCAATGCCAGAACTTCCTGTTTTCTAAATCCTTTTAAAAATTTCATGCGACAAATTTACATCAAAATCACTTTAATCCATTTTTTAGTTCAGATTATTTCGAGTTAGAATTTTTAAAAACTGTAATTTTGTGGTTATGGATTTTATAAAGAATAATCTGGCCAACGCCCTGACCCTCGCTAATTTATTTGCGGGCTGTGTAGGTGCCATACATCTTATTTTAGGAGATTATCAGACGACAGCAATCTGTCTTATTCTCTCTTCAATTTTCGATTTTTTTGACGGTTTTGTCGCCAGAGCCGTAAAATCAAACTCAAATCTTGGGCTTCAGCTTGATTCTCTTGCTGATATGGTCAGCTTCGGATTGATTCCCGGGCTTACAATGTATAAAGCTCTGGAGCCGTTCGGAACAGAATTATTAGGACTTCAGCTTCCCTTCGAAATCAAATATTTCGGATTGCTGGTAACCATATTTTCCTGCTTAAGACTTGCGATCTTCAACCTTGATGAAGAGCAGCGCTATTATTTCAAAGGATTGAATACGCCTACCAATACCGTTTTATTATTCGGATTATATTATGCTTTTAAGGAAACCGGAACATTCAGCTTTTTATTTGATAACGAATTGCTGCTGGTTCTTCTTACCATCCTTACTTCATGGCTTCTGATAAGCCCGATTAAGATGATGGCGATGAAATTTAAATCCAAACAATTAAAAGATAATTATCCTAAAGTAGTCCTACTCGTTGGTGGTATTGCTATTCTCGCTCTATTTCAGGTTGTAGGAATTCCGATGCTGGTCATCTATTATATATTAGTATCCCTTATTTTTCAGGGGCAGCTAAAATAGAGATTAGACAACTTATATGAGATGCAGCGACAAGGGTATGATCTCATTTTCAAATTAACACATTTTCAAATTATTATTAATCAACATGAATTTAAAACTCCATAAACCACTTTGTATTTTTGACCTTGAAACTACAGGAACGAACATCGGAAAAGACAGAATCGTTGAGATCTGCATTTTAAAGGTAAATCCTGATGCCTCCAGAGAAAGCAAAACATGGAAGGTAAATCCTGAAATGCCCATTCCAAAGGAGAGCAGTGAAATTCACGGAATTTATGATGAAGATGTAAAAGATGCTCCTACTTTCAGAGAAATTGCATCTAAAGTAATGGAAATGATTTCCGGTACTGATCTGGGAGGTTTTAATTCTAACCGATTTGATGTTCCTCTTTTAGCGGAAGAATTATTAAGAGTAGGAATGGATTTTGATCTTAGCAAATTTAAACTGGTAGACGCACAGACTATTTTCCATAAAAAGGAACCTAGAAATCTGGGGGCTGCTTATCAGTTTTATTGTGGAAAAACGTTGGAAAATGCACACTCTGCAGAAGCGGATGTGATGGCAACTTTTGAAGTACTGGATGCTCAGGTTGGAAAATATGATGACATTCCGAATGAGGTAGCACCGTTAAGTGAATTTACATTCCATAACAAAAATGCTGATCTTGCCGGGTTCATCGGGTATAATGATAAGCAGGAAGAGGTTTTCAACTTTGGAAAATACAAAGGCCAGGGGGTAAAAGCGGTATTCCAGAAAGATCTTGGGTATTTCGGATGGCTTCAGAATGCTGATTTCCCTCTGTATACGAAGAAAGTATTTACGAAAATTCAATTATCAAGCAGATTTTAATAAGATGTCTGATCTGATCCGTTTTAAATTTTATGAAACTGCCCTTGAAGCCAACAGGGACAAACAGATATTGGCTGAAAACGGCATCAACAGTTTCATTGCGAACGAGCAGCTTATCCAGTCAGACTGGCTGCTTTCACAAGCTGTGGGAGGTATTCAGCTTCAGGTTTTTGAAGAAGATCTGGAAAAAGCCAGACAGATCTTACAGGATTATAAAGACAATGAACAATACTCTCTGGAAGTAGAACATACCATTGAAGACCCAGAGTTTGATTTTGTATGCCCGAAATGTGGTTCCAATCACATCTACAGGGATGACAGAGCAACCAGCTTTTTTGGAATTTCATTTCTGACCAGCCATAAGTTTGTTTGCTATTATTGTGGGAATGAATTCACCCATTAAGATTTAATATGGTCAGAAATTTAAAAAAGGCAGGAAAGGTTTTACTCATCGTTATTTTGGGCTTCCTTCTCTTTCTGGCAGGCAAGTTCTTATTGGTATGGAATAGTGTAGAAGTTGATAACAGCTTAAGCCATAAAACTATTTTTAAAAGTTTTAACCAACAGAAACAGGCAAGTCTTTTGCAAGCGGAAAGTAAAGAGATTAAAACCAATAACTTCAGGGTAAAGTATGACAGCTTCAGTCCTGAATATTTCGGCTGTTCTATTCATAAGGACCCATTACTGAAGGTTACATTTTTCGTTGGAGACGGCTTCAGTGGCGGTGGCTACCAAATAGATGTTATCCAAAACAGATATAAAGTTTCACCCTATTCTTACACAGATAATATAAAGCCTTTTGATTTTCTGGATACGGGCGAATATTATAAAGTTTTGGACAGTAAACTTATTCTGAATAAGGATTCTTATAAAAAGGGAGACAGTCTATTCGGATATGCTGAGCTTACCATTCAAAGAGGATATGGTCCTCAAAAACAGATAGAAGAAGGAAAAGGATATTTTAGAGGTATAGTCAATTAATTAATATAGTTATGAAGATCATTTGTATAGGAAGAAACTACAGCGAGCACGCTAAAGAACTGGGAAACGAAATTCCTGAGAAACCTGTTATTTTTATCAAACCTGATACAGCGGTATTAAAAGGAAATGATTTTTATCTTCCGGAATTTTCTAATGATATTCACTATGAACTGGAAGTGGTTTTGAAAATTTCTAAAGGAGGAAAATACATTCAGAAGGAAACAGCCCATAAACATTATGAGGAGCTAAGTCTTGGGATCGATTTTACGGCTAGAGATCTTCAGAGCGAACTGAAGTCAAAAGGTCTTCCATGGGAGCTGGCTAAAGGTTTTGACGGTTCTGCAGTGGTGGGAAACTTCTTTAAAAAAGAAAATTACAACCTTGAAAACCTGTCTTTTTCTCTTTTACAGAATAAAGAAAAGGTTCAGGACGGAAATACAAAGGACATGCTTTTCCATTTTGATGATATTATCGCTTTTGTGTCTCAATACTTTAGTTTAAGGGTAGGTGATCTTATCTTTACGGGTACTCCAAAAGGGGTTGGAAAAGTAGAAGAAAATGATATTCTTGAAGCTTATCTGGAGTCGGAAAAAATCCTTGACATCCGAATATTATAAGTATTTAACATAAAAGTCTGGCAAATTTTTCATATCTTTAGGTAACAAAATGAAAGGTTATGATCAATATTGTATTACCCGTAGATTTTGGGGACAAGACGGACCAATTGGTGGACGGTGCCATAAAATTTGCAAAACAGCTTAACGGTAGAATTTACCTGATCCATGTAGCCCCTTCAGACATTGGCTTTGCGATCGGTGATATGGGATTTCAGTATTTTCCGGAAGTGGAAGCTAATGAAATAAGAGAAGAACTCGTTCAGCTGAATAAGATCGAACAAAGAATTATCGCTCACGATATTGATTGTGAACATCTTTTGAAACAAGGTATCGCCAAAGATATTATCCTGGAACATGCGAAAGCAAAAAATGCAGATTATATCGTAATGGGATCACATGGCAGAAGTGGAATTTATGATGTATTTGTAGGAAGCCTTACCAAAGGAATTACAAAAAGTTCAAAAATTCCTGTGCTGGTTCTTCCCATCCACGACTAAACAAAGAAAATTTTAATCGTTAGTAATAAAAAAACCGATCAAATAAATTATTTGATCGGTTTTTTACTATATAACCAATTAATTAACCTTCTTTTTTGTAGATATTCGGATCATAGTAAGGATGCTTACCTTCCGTTGGAGAATAATAGTCTTTATCTTTGTCACCACCTAGTGTAACGACTAATACATAACACCAGTAAATGAACAGTACACAGCAAACTGTAAATAAAATCCAGTTCAAAACATTACCGAAAGCATCAAAGAAACCGAAAGTCCATTTGAAAACTTTGCTTAAGAATAGAAAGAAAGACGTCATTATTTTCCTTTTTTAAATTAACTTTGTACAAATTTATAAAAAATGTTTAAATTACTTTCAAAAGAAAGCAATATTTTTTCAATTCCTGTTTATATTGGTTGTCTTCTTTTAGTAGTCGTAATATTTAACATACTGAATTTCAATACATACGAAGCTATCGTTGCCGGAATTACTTTTCTGGGAATTGCTCTCGGATATTTTTGTTTTCACAGTATTGCCCTCAATTATCAGACGCACCTTCCTTTATTTTTATATACATTTTTTATTTTCGGATTGTATCCGGGAAATTTAGATATAGGAATCGCTGTTTCACTGCTTACCAACTCTTTTCTGATTCTTCTCCTGACGAGCGCAGATGAGGATATAAGAAAAAAATCCTATGTCCTGGTAGGGGCAATCGTAGCATTGAATTTCATATTCCTTCCCACCACATGGCCAATGGCTGTTTTTGTGATCATTCACGTTATTGCGACCTCTGCCAAAATAGGGTTGAACCTTTTCAGATTCCTGCTGGGAATGATTCTGATCACGTTCAGTTATTTTTCCGTCATGTATTTCGTTCAGTTCACTTCATGGAATATCGATTATTTCCCGTTCGGGAAAATGAAGCCGGTAAAGGATTATATGGAACTGCTTCCTTTGATTCCGGTGGTCCTGATGCTTATCTATGCAGTATATGACCATTTTCAAAATTATAACAAGAAAAGCCCGATAAGCAGATATAAGTATACTTTCCTGCTGGTTTTTTCTCTTGCTCAGCTTATTACGATCATTCTGTATATGAATATGAGCTATGAATATCTGCTGCTTCTGGCATTTCCTTCAAGCATTATTCTGAGCAGAATGTTGAGATTTTTACCCAAATACTGGATGCAGGAAGCCAGTTTGTGGTTGATTATTATTAGTTTACTGACCTTTAAGGCAGGTACAGTTTTTGATTTATTTTAAAAAATTATGATTCAGATAGACGATAAATTGATTTCTGAGGAAATCTTTTCCGAAGAATTTGTTTGCAACCTTACCAAGTGTAAAGGTGCATGTTGTGTGGAAGGAGATGTAGGAGCTCCGTTGGATAAAAACGAGCTTGAAATATTGGACGGTATTTTTGACAAAATAAAACCTTATCTTACTCAGGAAGGTATTAAAGCTCTTGAAGAACAAGGGACATGGACTACTGATCCACACGACGGAATGTATGTTACTCCAATGGTGGAGAACCGTGAATGTGCCTATGTAACATTCGACGAAAAAGGAATTACCAAATGTGGTATTGAAAAAGCGTACGAGGATGGTGCTGTAGACTGGCAGAAACCTATTTCCTGCCACCTCTATCCTATTCGTGTGACAGAATATTCTGCATTCACTGCTTTGAACTATCATGAGTGGAATGTATGCAGCGATGCCTGTACTCTTGGAAAAGAACTTCAGGTACCTGTTTATAAATTCCTGAAAACTCCATTGATCAGAAAATACGGGGAAGAATTCTACACTATTCTAAGCGGAGCCGCTGATGAATGGAAAAAAGAATATGGTTCTTAACCCATAGGATTTGAATGTAAATAACAAAAGGTTGTCTTATTTTTAAGACAACCTTTTTTAATCTTTATAAGTTCCTGAAGCAAATCCCCAGTAGTCTTTTTCGTCGATTCCGATATCTTTATTAATAGGACTATAATTCTTCAAAGTACCATCAGTAATTATGATGCTATCTTTTTTAAATAAAAGACCTTGAATTTCCGTTCCTGACACTTGATTCAAACTGTCTTTCTTTGTTCCTCCCACTATTACAATTGCTTTTTCAATATTGAATTTTGGATAAGGATATGAAGTTACTTTGCCATTGTTTCTTAAAAAATAACAGGGAGGTTTAATTTTTATTTTACCTGAAAATTTATATTTATCAGATGTTATTTTTAATTCTCCGATCCCATTATTATTAATTAGTTCAAGAAATGCTCCATTGATATTAGCGGTATCGGTTTTTACGATTTTATGATCTTCCGTCGAATTTTCTTTTTCATTTTTCTTACATGATTGCAAAAAGAAAACACCGATAATAAAACATGCTATTATTCTCATATCAAGATAATTTAAATTAAAGCCCAAAACCATATTTCTTTTCCCAAAGATAAATAATCAGCAGAACCTGCCCTTAAAGACATCCCATTCCAAAGGTCAATGTGATCAGTCGCTCCCCATCCATCTTTAATGAAAATTAATCCTTTATGCTTAAAGCTTTTACTGTTTATATCAGGATATTTTTTTCTTGAGAGTTTTAATGTATTACCAAAAATTTCAGGATGTCTATCGATCCAATCTGCCAACTCCTGAGCTCTTAGAATATGCCGAAATTTATCCACATGTTTTTCCCAACATCTTGCTCCTGCAAAAGACATTAAGTCTACTCCTGATTTACTCAATGCTTCACTCATTCTTATCGCACATTGATTTGGAAATAACGAAACATTACATGGCTGAAAAGTACCAGGATGATTCTTCCATAAAATATCAAATCTAACCATATCGAAATAATTTTTCTTTAAATTAATAAATATTTTTTAATCACCATTACGGGAAGTTTATTTTTATTAAAACTTCCGACTTTAAAGAAAACAAAAAACCGCAGACTGGTCTGCGGTTTTTTTATTATTAATTGTAAAGCGATTATTGTTATTGTCTTACAACAGTAGCCCCTGTTACTTCTGCTTTAGCATCTCCTTTTTTAGCATTTTCCCAACCATCTTCCGGCATCAGTGTTGCTACAATTCTTCCTTTGGTAAGGTATTTTTTAGCAACATCCTGAAGATCTTTCACAGTAAGTGCTTTTACTTTATCCTGATAGTTCAGAATATCATATTTATCACTTCCATCCAACTGATTTCTAGCAATACCGCTCATCCAGAACATATTATCTTTAAGCTCAGTTTTGTTGTCGTTGTATTCTGCTTCTTTGTACTTATCAAGATCTTTCTGCTCAGGTCCTTTATCGATCAGTTTCTGAAGCTCAGCAATGGCACTTTTTGTAAGTTTGTCAGCATTCTCAGGACCACAAGGGAAGCTGATGCTGAAGTTGTAGGCACTGTAAGGGATTCTATTCATTCCTCCTCTTGCTCCACCACCGTAGATTCCGCTTTCATCTTCTCTCAGTTTTTCGATCACCTTGATGGTTGCCACTTCTCCAAGAGCAGCTAAAGCCAATGCTTCTTTTTCGTTATAAGGAGTTTCTCCGGCATAGGAAATGGTTACCATACTCTTAGGATCTTTTCCTTTTTTATAGACTTTGGTATAATCTCCGGTCATCTGTCTGTAACCTGTATCTTTGAACGTAGATGTTTTTCCTGTTGAAGGAAGACTTGCAATATACTGCAGCACCTGGTCTTTCAATTTAGCCTCGTCAATATTTCCTACAAAATAGAAGTGGAAGTTTCCTGCGTTGGCAAATTTCTCTTTGTAGATGTCATATGCTTTTTTATAATCCGTATTCGCCCAATCTTTCTCCATAGGGAACAGACCAATGAATCTAGGATTCTTCTGGTTCATGAATTTTGCATGCTCATTAGAGAAATAAGTCTGTGGATTAGACAACAGATTATTCAGCATGGCAGACTGCTTTTCTTTAAAGGCATTGAAAGAGGCAGGATTATAGTTCAGACTTGTAAAGTAGGCATACATAAGTTCCATAGCTGTTCCCAGATCTTTTTGAGTGGTTCTTCCTGAAACACCTTCAAAATATGCGCTTACCAATGGATTTACATTCACCTGCTTGCCTGCAAGATAGTTTGTAAGATCTGATTTGGAGAACCCACCTACTCCAGCTTCCGTTAATGCTCCGAAAGCAAACTGCGTTTTATTAAAATCAGCATCAGGAATAATAGAGTTTCCACCTAAACTTCTCGCCGTAAATACGATTTCATCGTCTTTGAAATCTGTTTTCTTAAAGGTAACTTTCGCACCATTGCTTAAAGTCCAGGTTGTTGTCCCTAATTTGGCATCTGTTTCTGTTTTAGCAATCTTCCCTTCAGATTTGAAAGGTTTTACTAAGTTTTTGATGGTCGCTTTTTCTTCGTAAGGCTTAAGGTCAGCCATTTTCACAGCATCAAATGTATTCAGTACCATAGCTTCTGTAGGCATGGTTACATTATCTTTTTTAGGCCCTGTGATAACGATTACTCTGCTGTCATCTTTCACCATTTTCTTGATGATCTCATTGGTCTGTGCAAGGGTAACGGTTGGTAAGAAAGATTTGGCATCTTCATATTCCCAGGTAATTCCCGGAATCGGTTCTTTCTCCAGGAAGTTTCTTACGTATTCGTCCACCAGCATGTCACTTTCCGTTTTATCTCTGTTGTTGTAAGACATTTCAACATTGGAAAGTACCTGTGCTTTTGCTCTGTCTAATTCTGACTGGGTAAATCCAAATCTTTTTGCTCTTTCTACTTCTTCCAATAACACCTTCAGTGCATTCAGCTGATTTCCTTCTTTCACCATAGCAAATCCCTGGAAAGCTTCTTTGCTTCTTGCATAGGTCCCACCATGATATACAGATCCGAAAGTAAAAGGAGGATTCGTAGAGTTGATCAGTTCTCTCAACCTGTTATTCAACATGGTCGTTGAAAGATTTTCTACCATACTTTGGTTATACTGCTCAACCGTCACATCCGGAGTGTAAGCTTCAGCATCTTTCATGATGAACTGTACTCTGGAACTCGTAGCATCAGGATCTGTTTCGATGGCTACCAGTGTTTCTTTATGGTTCGGAAGGTCAAAAGTCTTTCTTTCTCTCGGTTTTGCCGGGTTTTTATATTTGCTGAAGTTGTCTTTAATTTTCTTTTCAACTTCATCTACATTAATATCTCCTACTACCACAATTGCCATAAGATCCGGTCTGTACCAATCCTGATGGAATTTTCTGATGACATCCGGTTTAAAGTTTTCAAGAACTTCTTTTTTACCAATCGGAAGTCTTTCTGCATATTGAGATTTGTATAATAGTTTCGGAAGGTATTTATCCATCATTCTTTTATCAGCTCCCAATCCCAGTCTTAATTCTTCCAATACGACTCCTCTTTCTTTATTGATCTGTTCGTCAGAAAGTGTAGCATTGAAAGCCCAGTCTTCCATTACTTTCAGTCCCGCATCCAGGTTGCCTGGCTTGTCTAATGGTACAGGAAGCATATAAACTGTTTCGTCAAAGCTAGTGTAAGCGTTAAGGTGCTGACCAAACTTCACCCCGATAGACTGTAAAAAGTCTACTAATTTATTATCTGGAAAATTTTTGGTTCCGTTGAAATTCATGTGCTCCATAAAGTGAGCCAATCCTCTCTGATTTTCATCTTCAAGAATAGATCCGGCATTGATGGCCAGACGGAAATCTACTTTCTTCTCAGGTAATGTGTTTTTTTTGATGTAGTACTTCATCCCATTGGACAAAGTACCGATTCTTACAGAAGCATCCACTGGAATATTCTGCCCAAAGGCATTTGAAGACATCAGGAAGATGACCGCAAATGAAGACAATACTTTTTTCATGTTATTTGATTTTATTTACCCGCTAAAAGTATCAATTATTCACAAACTGAAGAAATCATAAAATACATATTATAGTTAAATTTGAGTTAAAATTATCTATATACTAAAAAAACCGGGCAAAACCCGGTTTTAATATCATTAAAAAAGTATTTCTTACTTGAAATCTGCATCAGTAACCCCTGAGTTGATCACAACTTTTGTGGTTTTGATCTCCAGTTTCTGAGGGCCTGCCTCAACTTCCATATCAGCAGGAAGCTGTACTCCATCTACTGTCATATAGCTTTTTATAGTAGCGTTACCTTCTTTTGCCGCAGTTTTATACAAAAGACCGGTTGAAGGATCAAAATAGAACTTCCCTTTATCTGAGGTAAGTACATTATAATCTTTCCCATCCAGTTTTTCTACGGATACTTCCTTAAAGTTAGCCGCATCAAAAGCTAAAGCATCTACTGGCTTTCCTTTCTTCATCTCACTGATCTTATCTGCAGGAATATCCATTTTGGTTCCCATCTGATCGAAATATCCTTTCTCCCCATCAAAGAACTGGATCATTTCTTTCCCCATCACCGATTGTACAGATTTGAATTTATTTCCTAATTTCTTTGTGACTGATTTAATTTCCATTCCCTGTACACTTACAGTATTTTCTATGATAATGGATTTTATTGCTTCCAATTTCTCTTTTCCACCCGATGCTTTGAAGTAATTATCAATAACATCTTTAGGAGTAAGTTTTGTAGCCACAGCTGTCGTTGTAGCAGAAGCAGCTGCCTTTTTCTGAGCCACTGCCGGTACTGAAAACAGCACTGCACAGAAAAAAGGAATGATTATTTTTTTCATATTTATTATATAAAGTTTAAGGGGTAAATATAGGAATATAATTATATATGATGAATGATAAATAATGAGGGATGCGTGATATTCCCTTGTTTACGGAAGAAGGATATTTTATTTATTAACTCTTTTTTAGAAACCCTGTTCATTTCAGGATAAGGAAATAAAAAAAACCGTCAAAAAATTGACGGTTTTCAAATATTTATATCGTTGTATAATTATTTTTTAAGCTCTTCTAAAAATTCGTCGTGAGAAATTTTAGTTTCTTTTTTGCTTGCTTTTTCAAGAATTACATCTTTCAATTTAGCCATAGCAACTTCAGAAGAAATTTGTCTTACCTGTTCTTGGTCTTTCAACATTTCAACAGCATATTTCTGGATTTCTTCATCACCTAAGTGGTGGATTCCGTAGATAGCCAATTGGTTTTTCACTAATTGCTCAGCTTGTGCCAATACATCAGCATAGTCAAGGTTGATTTCGTTATCAGTCATCAATTTACCTTCGATGATCTGGTATCTCAACTGGTTTTTCTCAGCTTCAAGGATTTCTTTAGCCTGCTCTTCAGACTGGATGTTCTGGTTAGAGAACATTAACCATTTTACCAAGAAAGTTTCAGGAAGTGCTACTTCTTCTTTTTCAGTAACCTGCTCCAATACTTTATTCACGAAGTGAACGTCAGCATTCTGCTGGAAATACTCGTCTAATTCAGTTTTTACTTTGTCTTTCAACTCATCCTCAGAGGTAATGTTTCCTTCTCCGTAAACTTTGTCGAATAAGTCCTGGTTTAGCTCAGCAAGGTTCAATGAATAGAAGTCTTTTACTTTTACTTCAATTTCATTGTGGTGTAGGTGCTCTACTTCTTCTTTCCCGAATCCTAATTCTTTAGCTAATTCTTCATCACCTGCAAGAGTTTCTTTCGTTACTTTTACAGATCCGTCCATTTTAAGACCTTTTACCAATTTGAAAGCTTCTTTGTTTTCAGCTGTAATGGTAATGTTCTTTGGATGGTGGTGGTGCTCTCCTTCAGCATCTTCTTCTACAACCTGAGAAACCTCTAAAGCAATGTAAGAATCTTTAGTGATTTTATCCTGAGGAACCTGCTCAGCAAAACGCTTCTGCATGTTCTCAATGCTCTTTCCGATTTCTTTGTCAGAAGCTTCTACTTTATAGTGAGGCGCTTCATATTTAGCTAAATCTATAGTGAATGCAGGCTCGTATCCTACTTCGAAAGCAACTTCCAACTGATCAGCATTGTAATCGAACTCGTTTACTGGCTGAGGAATAGGCTGACCAACTAATCTTAATTTGTTTTCGTTCACATAGTTGTTCAAAGCATCAGAAACCTGTCTGTTGATTTCTTCAAATGCAATACCTGCTTCATATTGTTTTTTAACCATACTCAAAGGCACTTTCCCTTTTCTGAATCCAGGAACTTGCGCATTTTTAGCATAATTAATCAACTGCTTCTCTACTTTTTCTTTGTAGTCAGATTTTTCCAATGTTACTGTAAGCAATGCACTTACATCATCATGGTTTTGTGCGGTAACCTTCATTATTGATTAAAATTTTAGGTTGCAAAAATATGAATTTTTTATGAAAATCACTCATTTAAAATCAACTAATACAGCCAAATATTGTTAAATAAAAAACCACCGGAAAATCCGGTGGTCCCAAACAAGATTAATTATTCCTAATTACTTAGGTTAAATTTAGCTTCTGCGTCGGTCTCGCCCCCTACTACACTTCCCCAGGCAGTACCTGATTTTGCATCATTTACACTCTGTGGAGCGTGGATAAGATCCAGTTTCAATATAGGAGCGGTACCGTTGACTGCTTTTACAACAGTCCATTTTGTTCTCAATCCTACTCTTTTTCCATCATTTCTAAGATCACCGCCATCTAATCTTTCTAATGTAATATTCGATTGTGGGAAGTCAAATATTAAAAAGTGTTCATTTTTAGCCTTAAGAATTTCATCGGTAGCGTCTTCGTTTCCATTTTTAAAAGTGGCAACCACAGTATAAGATTTACCGTCCTTTAAAGGGATTGTAGGCTGTCCGCCTGCACCGATACTATAATTATAAGGAATTGTATTGGTAGTACCGTCTTCTGTTACCAATAAGACAATGTTCGTAAGCTCTTCCTGCGGAATATCATCTTCCTGCGCAGAACCATCTCTCTGACAGGAAATGGCTGTAATGGAAAGAAATAAAACAGCTAATAATTTGATAATATTTTGAGTATTGAATAGTTTTTTCATTTTAAAAAATTTAAGATTGTAAAATTTTGTTTGAATTGTTTGTATCAACTTTAGAAACGGTATCTAAAGTTTAAAATAAAGTTTCTTCCTGCCTCATCTGCAAAGAACCTCATACGGTTGAGATAATCTCTGTATGAAACATTAAAGATGTTATTTACAATAAGACCGGCAGAAAGGTTTTTGCTGATGTTGATTCCTGTACGGATATTCCACAGCGAGTACCCACCCGGTGGCGTACTGAAGTCAACGGTTTTTGTCACTTCATCCCCATTTTCATAAATAGAAATAGTAGCATTATGAATCGGGAATCTGTTCTGCTTTAAAAAAGTCTGGTTTTCAAGAGTGAAATAAAAATTACTCCAGTTCTCTTTATTAAACTGCAATGCATTGGAGAAATTAGGAGGCATCATTAATATCAATGGTTCGTTATGGGTATCGTCCTGTCCATAAACGTAGCTTCCTTTTCCTACATAGGTCAGATTATCCGTCAGTTTCCAATTGACATCCAGGTCTACCCCATACATTTTGGCATCAATCTGCTGATATTCCCACACTGGAAATACTCCTCTGATCGTATTCTGTATACCAGTCGGAATCTCGTTGATGAAATTTTTGGTAATAAAGAAATACGGATTTACGGAAACATTAAGGCCTTTCAAAACATTGAATTTAGCATCAGCTGTTAAATTAAACTGGTGCCCCTCTTCATTTTTCAGGCTCATATCTCCAATTTCAATTACTGCTGCAGAATGATGCAGCCCATCTGAAAACAATTCTGCAATATTAGGCGTTCGCCCTACTTTTGCGTAATTAAACTTCAGGTCAAAATTAGCATCCGGACGGTATTCCAGTCCTGCATTGAACGAAATATTCTGATAGTTCAGCTTAGGACGGGTCAGTACTCTGTTCTGATTGGTTTTCACATAAAATTCAGGGTAGGAATCTGCGTAGCGGTTCTCCCAGTCATTGCTATCATACCATTTGGTAACATCGTAGCGATTGAAATCGTATCTGGCTCCGGCTTCTACATTAAAATCATGTGAAATTTTGTATTTGAAAATAGAATATACCCCCGCTGAATATTTATCATAATTAGGAATCAAACGTCTGGCTTTGGTTGCAGGATCAGAATAATTGTTCTGGAAACCTGCATCTATACCTGTTTCCAGGGACCATTTTCCTCTTTCAAGCAAATCATTAATATTAAACTGATGGGTCATCAATGCCAGATCTAAAGACGGAATATCATTCAGATCACCTCTTCTTATGTCATATTCCTGTCTGTGATTGTACTGATAACTGTATGTCGCTGAAATTTTCCCAATATTTTCAAATCTTTTGAATGCTGAAATTTTAGCGATATGATGATCAATAACCTGTCTCGGATTATCGATATTATAGCTAAAATCTCCGGTATAGGCAGGAATTTTTCTCGTCATTGCATTGTAGAAATCTTCATTATTTCCTACGTGTGAGCCTCTGTAAATGCCAATATTCTGGCGTGTCAGATAATAATCAAAAGAAATTCCTTTCTCATAGCTGTTATTCTGTACTGTAAAATTGAAGGAAGAAAAATCCATTCCGGTGTTCATCAGGTTGTAATCAGGTGTGTGCTGATCTCCTAATTTTTTAATGCTTCCTCCGGATTTCACTGCCCATCCGTTTTTCCAGGTCTTGGCCACATCTACATCCAGTCCCAATCCTCTTCCGTTGGAAATTCCCGAAAGGTTTACAGAACCTTTTACCGTATCTTTTTTAGGGAAAATTTCAGGTTCCATTACCACGACACCACCAATTGCATCGCTCCCATATTTCAGAGCGGATGCCCCTTTGATCACATCAATATGCTGAAAATTGTTAATATCAACATTCGGAGCATGTTCTACTCCCCATTCCTGCTCAGCAAGTCGTACTCCATTATTCAGAATGTTGATACGGCTTCCATACAACCCATGAATAACCGGTTTTGAAATATTGTTCCCGGTTTTCAGAGCGGTCACACCCGAAATCTTTGATAGCAGATTTCCCAGGTTGTCTGTAGAGTTTTTCTCTATTTCAGATTTCCCCAGTGTTTTCACAATAAGTGATCCGTTATTCTTGTGATTTCCGTGAATAGTCACCGTTTCGATGTCCTTTACGTGATGTTCAAGGGTTATCGTTATATACAAATCCTGATCAACTCCTATATTTTCAGTATAATCATTGCAATCAGGATGTTTGGCAATGAGTGTATACTTCCCTGCAGGGATCTTATCAAAAGAAAATATTCCTTTTTTATTTGTTTTTGCTGTAAACCCTCCGATTTTCACCACAGCATTTTCCAGCATGGTTTTATCGTGAAAATCCTGAACGGTTCCTTGTACGGTGTAAGTTTTCTGTGCACTCGTCAATACTGATCCACAAAAGATCAGCAGCAGGCAATATATCAATTTCATTGTAAATAGATTGATTGCGTACCCTGTTGATAGGGGTACATTTTTCGTTAAAATTTATGGATAGGGTTGGTTTCAATTGTAGAATGTATCATGTAACATGTACAATGTATTATTTACAATGTAAAAAGTAAAATGTATTAATGGTAAGAAGATATAGGCTGGAGATTAGATATTGGTAATTGGATATTTTTGAAATATCAATTTACGACAACCTTAAGCCTTAGTTTAAATTATAAGCATTAAACATTGAACTTTAAAGTACAGAACTTTAAACCCTAGAGAGTCTATGAATTAAGAAAGTGCGGGTGGTCCCCGAAGCTGAAATGTAAATTTGGTCTGAGACCAGATTTTCTCCTGGATGGCGATGATCTGTTTTACTTCCTGAGTATAGTGCTCAAAAGTAAAACTGAATTCTTCAGGAGCTAGTGTATGTCCGGTAGCCAAAAAGTGGCATGCCAGACAGTCGCCGGCTTTCTCTTTAGCAGCGGCCTTCGTCACGGTGTTCTCTGTTTTCTTAAGGTTGAACCCCTTGAAGCTGTCTACAGAATCGTGATGGTGAAAGCTCTGAGAAAGCAGGGCGAGGAAGTATACCCCAAACAATAGCTTGGAGATAAAACTCTTCAGGTTTCTGCTTTCTTTAAAAATCATGCTCCAAAATTATGAAAATATTTTAATACTGGATGTTAATTTTTAGTATAATATGAATGAAAAGACGGAAAAATAAAAAGGTTGGTATTCTTATAAACGAATGTCTGTTTATAAAAATACCAACCTTAAACTTTAAATTCTAAGCGTTAGGTCCTGAAAATTAATCCAGTTGAGTACCCAGATACTCCCACTCCTGTAAAGCGTTGTCGAGCTCTTCTTTAGCTTTGTTATATTTTTCCAACGTATCGTCAGAAGGGTTTTCTTTGGCAAAAGAGGCTTCCATTTCTTCTATCTTGGTTTCAAGTTCTGAAATTTTCTCTTCAACCTTCTTGATTTTATTCTGAATATTTTTCTGCTCTTTGCTTACGATATTAGAAGCCTGGCTGTTGCTGACAACAGGTTTTTCTTCTTTCTTAGGCTCTACTTTTACCTCTTCATTGTGAAGTTTGGCTTTTTCTGCAGAAATCTCTCTGATCGTTTCTTTTTGTCTGTACTCAAGATATTCATTGATGTCCCCAAGGAATTCTTTCATTTTCCCGTCACGGAATTCATAGATCTTATCACAAAGTCCCTGAAGGAATTCTCTGTCGTGCGAAATGACGATCAGTGTTCCCTCGAAATTCTGCAATGCCAGTTTGATGATCTCCTTAGACTGAATATCCAAGTGGTTGGTAGGTTCGTCCATGATCAATGTGTTGAAAGGACGAAGCAATAGTTTACAAAGAGCCAGACGGTTTCTCTCCCCTCCGGAAAGTACTTTTGTTTTTTTGGAAACGGCATCTCCCTGGAATAGGAAAGATCCTAATAAATCTCTTACTCTTGGTCTGGTTTCTTCAGTTGCCGCATCTTCAGCTTCTTCCAGAACCGTTTTATTAGGGGTTAAAACCTCTTCCTGATTCTGTGCAAAATATCCGATGTTCACGTTATGCCCAAGATTCCAATTTCCTGAATAATCTTTAATATCTCCTGCCAGAATTTTTGCCAGGGTTGTTTTCCCCTGTCCGTTCTGTCCTAAAAGTGCGATTCTGTCTCCCCTCTGAACGATGAAGTCTACATCGTCAAAGATCTGTTTCTGACCATAAGCTTTTCCTAAATTCTCAGCCTCAAAAATCACTTTTCCAGGAACCATAGACTGTACGAAACGGATATTGAACTTGGAAACATCTTCGTTATCCACTTCAATACGTTCTATTTTATCCAGTTTTTTGATCAATGACTGTGCAAAGGATGCTTTGGTAGCACTGGCACGGAACTTATTGATGTTATCTTCCATCTGCTTGATCTCCGCATCCTGATTCTTTTTAGCCTGAATCAGTTTCTCACGGCGATCTTCACGCATAACAAGATATTTGGTATAGTTCGCTTTATAGTCGTCTACTTTTTTATTGTTGATGTCAAAGGTTCTGTTACAAACCGCTGTCATAAACTGCTTATCGTGACTTACCAGAACAATAGCTCCCGGATAATCTTTAAGGAAATTCTCCAGCCAGATGATAGATTCCATATCAAGGTGGTTGGTAGGCTCATCGAGAAGCATGATGTCATTCTTTTGAAGCAGCAGTTTTGCCAGCTCAATTCTCATTCTCCATCCTCCTGAAAATTCATCGGTGATCTTCTGGAAATCATCTGCTTTAAACCCTAAACCGAACAATACTTTCTCCATGTCACCTTCAAGATTGTAGGCATCATGGTTCATCAAAAGGTCATTCAGTTCGGTCATCTTGTTGATCAGGTCCGTATAAGAATCGCTTTCGTAGTCGGTTCTTGTTGCCATCTGATGATTCACCTCTTCAAGCTCATTTTTCCATGCATTGATCTGCTCAAAGGCCTGCATGGTTTCATTCCAAACCGTTCTTCCTTTCACAAAATCAAGATCCTGCTTCAGGAATCCGATGGTAACGCTTCCTTCTGTAATGACCTCTCCTTCATAGAAGTTAATTTCTCCGGAAAGCATTTTCAATAAAGTGGATTTTCCCGCTCCATTTTTACCTACCAGACCTACTTTATCATCCTTTTTAATGGTGAAATTGACGTTTTGAAATAAATAATTTCCTGAATGATGTAATCCTAAACTTTGAACCGAAAGCATTTTTTTAATTAATTGTTAGTAATGAGTATGAATTTTCGGCTGCAAAAATACGGAAAAAGAAATGAAAAGCAGAATTTGGGACCAATACATGTTTTATATGGCATATAATGGAACAAGCACAAAAACTGGGGGATCATATTGTTTATGTTTATGGAATTTAATTGACGCAAAGATTTTTAGCATCTTATCCTCTATTCTTAAGGAAGCACAGAATGGAATCAATTTCATTGATTCTTTCTAAGCGAATGCATATCCATCAAGCTTCTTCAGCGACAAAGTCGCTATTCTTTGCTCCCTAAAACAAAACATTCAAATGAACTTTCTTTACGTTTTTTAAAATAGATTGTTCCATTCAACAAAATAGTGTATGTTTTGTACTGTTCCTCTAACTTTTGAACCCGATCCCATTTAATTCTTCAGAATCAAAAGTGATTATGATCCAGACATGAAATCAAAAAAAAGAGACCATCTCTAAGACGGTCTCTAACCTAAATTTAAAACTCAAGTGCTTGCACTATTTATTCATTTCATTTAATCTGGCTACAGGTGCTTTTACGATAGAGCGGATCCAAATATCATTATTGGGTACGCTGGTTCCGTAAAGATAATCTGCTACAAAACTGTCTTCGGGCAGATGAAGCTCTACGGAAAGCCTCGCATGACTATCCTGATCTGTCGTGGTACTGCTGGAAACATTCAGACCACTATTGATAAGCTCTGCATTGACCTCCCATTCTGTCCTCTCCTGAAATCCCTTTCTGTATAAGCCGAAATTGGCTGAAATATGGGTATAATCTGCCAACCATTCGAAATCATACACAGGTTTTCTGTCCATTGAAAGATCTTTCAAATATTCTTTTAGCTTTATGGCAAAACGGTTCAGTAAAAAATGTCTGTTATAATCCATTCCAAAGTATACATCACTCTCTAAGCTGAAAACAGGTGATATAATATTGGTTTCTTCCAGCATCAGTTTTCCATATACTTTAGACAAATCATTATATACTCTGTCCCGGCATACGTATGCCTGTGAAAATATCTCTCTTGTCTCCACCTGATAACCGGCGAGCAGGGCATCCCAGATTTTATGCCCTTCTGTATTGGTCCTTCTATTCCTGATCTCTGAAATATACTCTTCTAAGTCTCCTCTATTGACAAAATCTGTAGAAATATAAACCGACTGCGGCCCTTCAAGGTAACCTCCGCCTATATCTGCATGGGCACCCGGAACAAAAATTTCTTTCCATACGGATGAATACGTTTCTGATTTCTGATCCCGCATCGTTTTTGAATTTTCAAAAAACCCGGTAAGTGGAAAAAAGAACCTTCCTTCAGTCATGGCACAGATATGCAGTGCATTTTCTACTCCGACAGATAAATTCAGATCATATTTATTAAAAGGTTTTGACTCTACTGTATCGAAAGCTCCTAAGAACCTGATTTTACAGTTTTTCAAAGCAGAATAATAGGATAATATCTGGTTACCAAAAGTTCTCGCCAGCATGCCTCCTCTTCCGAATCCATAGATATAAAAATGATATTCCGCGTCTGCATCCGTGAGTATTTCCTGTACAAAATCATCAGCTTTCTGAAGTTTATCATCTGAAGAATATCCTATTCCATAAGGAGGATTGGCACAGGTTGCCATTGCAAAATTACTGTCCTCACGCCCTATTACCGTTCCTATTCCTTCGATATATATTTTTTTATTCCCATTGAATAAACTGTAAAGTTTATAAATATTGGTAAAGGCACCGAAATAACTTTCATTATTATTCAGCGGCTTATCCGGGGAAAGTGCATTGACTCCATTATTACCTGTGCCATCAAAGAAGATCCCAACGGAAATCACTCTGTTATCATTCATGCTTTGTTTATTTATCTTACAGATTCTATCTGTATATTGTTTTCATCCAAAATCTCCAGAAGAGACATTTCAAAATAACAGAAGAAAAATAAATTAATATAGAGTGGAAAGTACCAAATAAAAAATTCCGTATTTCTACGGAATCATATTATATTTTTTCAAGCGAGTAGATATTGTTTACAATGGCATAAATGACAATACCCACCGTATTTTTAGCGCCGATCTTCTCAAGAATCCGCTGTCTGTGACTTTCTACGGTTCTGGGACTGATAAAGAGTTTTTCTCCGATTTCATTGTTCGTAAATTCCTGGCAGATCAGCTTTACGACATCTTTTTCTCGCTCAGACAATTCATCTTCTGTTTCAAAAAGGGAATTTTTCTTAGCGGTACTGTTCATATAGCTAAACAGCATCTGATGATCTTCTGCAGTAAAGAAAACTCCATTTTTGTTCACCATTGTGATAGCATCTATAAATGTTTTCTTATTGGAGTTCTTAGGAAGAAATGCTGAAACGCCCAGCTTGACCATATATCCGAGAATAGAAGTTTTGTAGTGGGAAGAAAGGATGATAATTTTGAGTTCGGGATATTTTTCTTTGAGAATTTCTACCAGTTCAAAACCATTCATAGGTTTCATCTGTACATCTACAAGGGCTAGATCCGGAAAGTCTTCTTTTGAAAGTTTCCCCAGGTTTTCTATAAAATCAGGTCCGTTGTCAGCAGTAAGGCAGACCGATATGTTCTTTTCATTAGACAGCAGCATTTTTACCCCTTCAAGGATCAGCTGTTCATCATCAATCAGGGCTATTTTGATTTGGGAACTCATGATGTTTTGGAATTTTAATAATTAGACGACTTCCTTTATGTAAAAAAGTTTTTTTCCATTTATGGGTGGCATTCATTGACTTGATCCGGGATTCAATATTCTTGATTCCCATTCCTTTTTTTACCTGTTCGTAATCAAATCCCTGCCCGTTATCCGAAATAACGACCGCCATGTTTTCAGGATAATCCTTGATGTAGATCCAAAGGTCTGTTGCAGTGGAATGCTTGATCACGTTAGTTGTAAATTCCTGAATAATCCTGTACAGCTGTACTTCCACAAAGAGATCTTTTTTTTCATATCCGGGCATCACCTGCAGGGAAATATTGATTTTGTGGGAGAGGTTGGTAATCAGTTCCTCTACATACAGAACCAGTCCTACCGATTCCAGATTTACGGGATACAATGAATGAGAAATACTTCTGGCAGCATCAATCAGGGAAGACATCTGGCTGTAAATATTTTTTTTGATCAGTTCATCACCCTGGGTATCAAGATTATTCAGCCATAGAGACAAAATATTGAGTCGGTTTCCTATATCATCATGAATCATGACGGCTATTTTCTTCCGCTCTTCCTCCTGAGCTTTAATATTTTCCAAGACCAGTTTTTTCTGGTGCAGGACTTCTGCTTCGTGCTGTACATTCTTTTCTTTAATGATTCTGGTGATAAAGGCTTTGTACGCAAGCAGAATAAAAGATACTATAATTGCTATGGTAACAATTATAAGAATCAACAGGTTGATATTTAAAGTTACTTCTTTAATCTGATAAAGGTATATAAAAATGAACAGTATAAAATGCTTGAAAGAATATTATTGGCACTGAAAAGTGTGTAATAGTCGTTTTCCGACAGATTGGCAATCTGATGCTGAATGATAAAAATAAACACCGAAACGGAATAATAGAAAAAAATACAGGCATCTACCCAAAGGAAGCGCCCCTGAACGGAAGCATTCTTAATCTCACGGATCAGCACATATCCGGAAAGGCAAATGATGATGATATTGGAAACTACTTTTGCTATATCTGCATTAGACGGCCAGTCAAAGCCATATTTAGCCACCATAAATCCGGCTGCAGCTGCTGCTACGAATCCCCGGATATAGGCAGGCCAATCCAGTTTCCTGATGAATAAACCGGTCAGCAGAAAAAATTCCCCGGCAATATAGACGGGATAAAGGAATGAAGTATCATTGAGTCTGAAAATATAAGGCAATACAAAATTGATCAGCTCAATAAAAAAAAGAAAAGCAATACAATAAAAATATTGCTTTTCTTTACGATCTAATATGCGGTATTTAGCTGCTCCCAGCACTATAACTGATAGAAGCAGCCCATAGTTCAGGAATAAAATTGCTTTATAAAGTTCAGCCATTCCCTACTTTAATAATTTAAAATTCACAACCTACTCCATCATCCGGAAGACGGCAGATAGGCGGGCATGGTTTTGCCCAGTCATAGGTATTTGAAATCGTTTGTGCACGGCCTGCGTTCTGAAGATTTTCACGGAAAGAGATAAAGATCAGCGTAGCAAGCATCTTTCCATAAATATCGTTGTACTTAAGTCCGAAAGAACATACAATATCTGTTAATCCTTCATCTGTAAGGCAAAGATCTGCGGTAGGAACATAGAATTTTCTGAAGATTCCCGTTCCTTTGTCAATTCCACATTCTCTGTAGAACCAATCCATTGCTTCAAGTCTCCATTTTTCGATGGCTTCCAATGCTACATCCTGCTCAAGAACCGGCTTTTCAGATATAGGAAATGCCATATCTGCATCTTTTCCTATTGGCTCAAGACCTTTGGAAAGAACCGCATTTTTAACGATGGTATATTGCTGAATTTCCTGAAGCATCACATCTCTTGTAAGCTCAGAAAGAAAGCTGACAGGGTATTCTCTGGCCTCTATTCTTTTTCCTGAATCATCCATTGGGTACAGAATCAAAATAAGCTGATCCTTATACAATCCCACTCCTGCACAGAATTCCGGTGATTTACTACCGATGTTTCTCATCCAGTCAAGATTTTCTTTGGAAAGATTAAAAACGTAATTGGTAGGAATTCTTTTTTTTATTTCATAGAAGGAAGATCTGCAATTGGTCCATTGATCCATTGCGAATTTACATTCTTCATAAGAAAGTGTTGAAATCTGAAGGTCTACTGTTGTCATATAGCATGGTTTTTAGCTGCATAAAATTATGTAAACTAAACATGCTGTGCAAGTATGATTTTTAATTAATAATTTTTCACTGTAATATGATAACAGCTCTGCTGTTTTTCTTTTATATAATAAATTCTCCCGGCATCAGCATAGTGCTTTAAAACTTTCTCCAAAGCAATTTCCATTTTCGGATTATACTTAAGAACATTGTTGAATCTTACATAAGAAATGTCAAAAGAATTACCATAATTGTGGGAACTTATTCCCAGCGAAGCATTAGAATTTACTCTTCTCAGCCTGCACTGGTCCTCAAGGGTTCTGGTAATGGATGAAACGGTAAATGTTCCTCCTTTGGTATCTTTGCTGAATTTAGAACCTATTTTCTCCAGAGTTGTCTTGGCTTTGGAAACCATGTACGCCCTGCTGTAGTCGAGCCGCTGTACCTGATACCCTTTTCCGGACTTTTTTATTTTGTGAAATTTTCCATTGTTGATATATTTCTGTACAGATTTAGAATCTTTCAGCAGCTGTATTCCGAAACTTTTCGAGGCATCAAGATGGGATTTGTAAAGCGCTGTAGGCTCCACTTTCAGAACAGTCGTAAGATCATAACAGGGGAAAGTTTTCTTTGCCGCCTGCGAATAATGTAAACTATAAATAAAAGGTACGAAGACCACACAAAGAAACTTTCTCATTAACCATCCTTTTAAATTCAAAATGAATGATAAACCAATTATATTATTTTTAAAATGGCTCATCATACTATCTGATTACAACCCAAACAAACATTAAACCAAATTGTTGAATTTATAACTTTTTGTTCCCTCATTTTTGAAATATTTTTTCAGATTTAACTTTTTATTTTAAGATATAAACTCTACATTTGAGATACATTTTTAGAATAAACAACATGATAAAAAAACTTTTTGCTGAATTTTTCGGCACATTTTGGCTTGTTTTCGGAGGTTGCGGCAGCGCTGTTTTTGCAGCCGGTGTTCCAGATATTGGGATCGGACTTTTAGGAGTTGCTTTCGCTTTTGGTCTTACCGTTCTTACGATGGCTTACGCTGTAGGTCATATTTCCGGCGGACATTTCAATCCGGCAGTTTCTTTCGGGCTTCTGGCAGGCGGAAGATTTTCTGCAAAAGACCTTATCCCTTATATTGTAGCCCAGTGTCTGGGAGCTATTGTAGCGGCAGCATCTCTGTATACCATCCTTAATGGTGCGGGAGCTGTAGATTTTTCAGCACCGGGGGCTTTTGCCACTAACTTTTACGGTGAAGCCGTATATAACGGAAAGGCTTTCAGTATGGGAGCAGCATTCCTGGCTGAGTTTTTATTAACAGCGTTTTTCCTTATTGTGATTATGGGAGCTACAGACAGATGGGCGAACGGTAAATTTGCCGGGATTGCTATTGGTCTTGCGCTTACCCTGATTCACCTGATCTCTATTCCTATCACCAATACTTCTGTGAACCCTGCAAGATCTCTTTCTCAGGCTGTTTTCGTAGGAGGAAGTGCGATGTCACAGCTATGGTTGTTTTGGGTAGCACCTATCTTGGGAGGAATTGTGGGTGGACTGATCTACAAATTCTTACTTCAGAGAGATGCTGATGAAATCGTAGATTAATGTTAAGCATTTTCAATAATATAAAATCCTGTCAGCTGGCAGGATTTTTTTGTTTGGTTTGACATTGATTTTCTCACGTCAACGATTATAATAAATACGGATCAGTCTCAAAAACTGGGTATAATATTGTATTTATGAAATTTAATTTAACGCAAAGTTTTTAGCCTCTTATCTCATATTTTCAAGAGAGCAAAGGATGGAATCAATTTCATTGATTCTTCCTAAGCAAATGCACATCCACTAAGCTTCTTCAGCGACAAGGTGCACTTCTTAGTTTGCTAAAATAAAAAATTTGAATCATCTTTCTTTGCGATTAAAAAATGACTTGCTGCTTCCATAAAAAGTATAGATTTTGTACTCTCAAATTTTGTTCCTGATCCATAAATAAACTGAGAAATTAAAACCAATCTGCTTCCATCCACAATAACACTGCAAATAAAAAATTCGTGTATCCTTGGAAATATCTATTCCAATAAAATAAGTTTTCATAACTTTGGATTTAGGCTAATCCTGAATGAACCATTTTGAATCATGCTAAAACCTTTAATAAGCCACAATGCTTAAAATTCTAAATGGCGAGTATTCAAAAGAGAAAATAGAGTCTGATACACGAAATAGTTCGTTTCTATGCATTCGTTTAGTTCACTTTATTTTCTCTGGTTCTTCAGAATTTAATTAGTATCTAATTTATTACTAAATCCTTTTGCAAATCTAAAGGCATTCGTGGCAAAAAAATATCTAAAGCTTTATATTAAGATTGCCACGAACGCACGAATGATCTTCTTTATGGAGAAAATTAAATATGTTTGTGGAAAAAAGAATAGTCTTATTTTTTTGGGGAATTGCCCCTATTTTATTTTTTTGATTTCAAAAGGATTTTTGAAAATAAGTTCTTCGTGTTTTCCTTTAATCTCCATTTTGCGCTGAAGCAGATTAAGTGCCATTTTCCGGATAAAAAGATCTTTATCATTCAGTTTCCAATAGGAATCTTCATGAAGTTTTTTCGGTGGGCGGATCAGGTAGAATTCGGTTTCCCAAGTGTCTACATTATGATAAAATTCTATGATTCCGCAATGTTCAGGAATGAGTGAAGCTTCTACCATTCCCATCGGAAGCAAAAAACTAAATGCATTGCAGATATAATCACCACACGAAATTTTATCATGCTTCAGGTATTTTTCCCCGGTATCTTTATTAAGGTATGATTTCTTAAAATCATTTTTAAAATCACTTTTCGAAAATTTGATCTCAATCTCATGACTGAATCCTTCTGCATCTATGATCAGAATATCCGCCTCCCAGTCTGCCTGAAAATAATTAGTCAGAACGAGTTCTTTTTCAAAATCGCAATGGGTATGAATATAAGCGTGAACAAGTTCTTCTATTTTAATCATGATCTGAATGGGTTAAAGAGATGAAGAGATAATAGATGAAAGATAATAGACGAAGAGATGAGAGACATGGGCTCTGAATCTTATTATGGTAATATCTTTAGCTGACCAGCAAACTGCAGCCGCGGATGTCGGAATGATCGATTCTTCCTAATACCTGAAATTTATCTCCGATTATTTTTCCCAGATCCTGAGTGGCAATAAAGGAACAGGAATGGGTGTTGGCAAGGTCAATGATATTAATAGCTCCGGTTCTCCCCTCTTTTTCATAAGATAAAGGATCTTCTGCATTCCGGATCATAATTCTCATCCAATTCGGACATTCATATTCATTATTTCCAAGGGAATAGGCCTGTGACAACAGCTCTGTCATCGAATATTCTGAATAGATCTTATTGGTCTTAAAGCCTTCCTGTAAAATCTTCAGTAATTCGTCTTTTGTCATTTCCTCTTTACGGCCTTTCATTCCTCCGGTTTCGATAACGATTAAATTTTCAAGAAAATTCAGAGATTTCCCGTTTTGTTCGGAATGGCAGTAATCTAAAAAGTCAAGCAGGGCAAATGAAACTCCGAAGAGGATCACTTTTTTATCTTCTAATGTATTCAAAAGGTCAAAAAGATCGGAATGGTTGTAAAGGAAATATCCGTTTTCCGGTCTGGCAGATTTCTTCATCAGATAGTCTACCATATGAATCAGTGAAGAGTTTTGTCTTTCAAGATAACTTGGCAGCAGTCCCAGGAAAATAAATTCCTCAGGCTTACCGATGTATTGCTCAAAACTTTTATAAATACTTTCCTCATACAATTCCGGATCGGCAATATAATGTTTTGAAAGGTTCATCTGCGTGGTTCCGGAACTCTGAAAAAACAGATCTGCCGTCACGTTGCGGTCAAGAATCTGATGATTTTTAAACATTTCTATCGGAAGAAAAGGTATTTTGTCCAAATGATTCACTTCATCAGGATTGACCTTCAAAAAATCAACAAACTTCCTGTATACCTCAACATTTTCATACTGATAACGAAATGTTTTCAAAGATGCTTTCAGGAAATCTTCTTCTGTCTGTATGTTGAATATATTTTTAAGTTCCATTTTTTCATAATCCTTTACCTGCTCATTATAAAGCAATTATAAGGATAAAATAATTTTATTTAATAATTTTTTAATATGGCCACCCTACTTTGGTAAACTTCTTGCAAGTTCTAAAGTGGAATATGGATTAAAAACAAGAATAGATCTCAGTCTATTCGAAAGATTACCTCTCTCAGGGGTAATTTTTTTGTTTATTTATCAAACGTTTTCAGTTCAAAATCCTTTTCAAAAACGCCGTAGGTGAAGTAAGAAATCCAGTCACCCAAATTGACATATTTTGCCTTCTGTTCCAGATCCAGCACCATAGGAAGATGTCTGTGTCCATAGATGAAGTAGTCGATCTTCTCTGTCTTGAGTTTTTCTTTAGAATAGATGATCAGAAACTCTTTATCTTCTCCTAAAAATGCTTTATCTTCTTCTCCTGAGATCATTTTATTCTTCTGGGAAAGATACAATGCGATTTTCATAGCAATATCAGGATGAAGCCATTTGAAAAACCATTGTGCCACCGGATTGGTAAAGACTTTTTTCATTCTCTTGTATCCTTTGTCACCAGGTCCCAATCCATCTCCGTGGGCCAGTAAAAACTGCTTACCTCCCATTTCGAAGTATTGTTTCTGATAAAAAACGGTACACCCGATTTCTTCTTCCAGATAATCTTTCATCCACAAATCGTGGTTTCCTACAAAGAAGTAAATATGAATTCCTCTGTCTTTCAGTTCTGCAATTTTTCCCAGAACACGTACATAGCCTTTGGGAACAACATGTTTCCATTCATGCCAGAAATCGAAAAGATCGCCCATTAAAAACAAAACCTGGGCATCTTCCTTTATTTCATCCATCCAACGTATAAACTTCTCTTCACGTACCCGGCTCTCTTTAGGAGTAGGAGCACCAAAATGCTGATCTGAAGCGAAATATACTTTCTTCCCGGGTTCTAGATTGATTGTTGTTTTTAACACCGTCTGAGTTTTGTTGGATAAAATTATTGATTATCTTCTGCAAACCATTCTCCGTAAGAGTTTTCCGTCTCATGAAGTTTAAGATAAGCCAGAGAAATTCCTTCAGGAAGTCTTGATTTTATTTTGGCTGCAATGGCATACAGCATATTTTCGCAGGTAGGCTGGAAGCTGCAATAGATTACTTTGTGCCCTTTCTGCTCAAGGTCATCCCCCAATTCTTTGTGTGGAGACAGCGCATTTACGAGAACCGCATGATCCCAGACGTCTACGATTTCAGATTTTACGATACTTTTAATATCTCCGAAATCAACCACCATTCCATTTTTAGGATTTTCAATATCATTAATCGGTTTTCCTTTCACTGTCACAAACAGCTTATAGGAATGTCCATGCATATTTTTACATTTCCCGTCATAATTATAAAGTACGTGAGCGGTTTCGAATGTAAAAATTTTTGTAATACGTATCATACTCAATGAATAAGTTTTAAATTACTGATTTTCATCTTTCTATAAATAAAAAATCACAGAAAGGTCAAAAAAAAGTGATCAACCTGATGAAAAACTGTAAAATTTATGTTCAAAGTTAAGATAAAAAGAGCAACAAATAAAATGCTCCCAAAAGTTAGACCACTTTTGAGAGCATTTTATATTTTCCGGCGGGTTTGTTTCTTATGATATTGAAATCTAATGATCAATTTTAAAAGTTAAATTATTATCCTTTGTTCCATCCACATTCATTGCATGATAAGGTACGGAAAGCCAGCCACCTTTATTCATTACGAACTTAAAGGTATAGGTCTTTCCTTTTTCAAATTTTGATTTCGGTACTGCCAGCTCAAAGGTTTTGTTTTTTTTCAGACTCAGTCTGTAAGCCTGATCTTCGGGGTTCCAGTCATTAAATGACCCCGTCACTGAAACATTGTTAATCCATTCTGCACCTGAGTTTTCAGGATATGGATAAGAGAAAATGATATGATCTTTATCGGTTCTGTAACCGTAGGTTTTCTTTTGAAGTCCCGGATGAGCAAAAGGTTCTGACCTTGTATATTCCTCTGCTGCCATATAAGGATTCAGCAAACGCTTATCCATTAGTCCTGCTATATGATTGACCAACAGATAATGGATTGGAAAATTTTTATATCCACTCGACATAAAAATAATCGCCATATCCTGATCCGGATATATTCTGTACGCGCTTACATTTCCCCCGGAAAAACCATAGAATTTTGTTCCGTTTACCTCAGTAATATCCCACCCATTTCCGAAAAGAATATCTTTGTTCTTAAAATCAAAAGGCTTCCACATCATTTTTGTGGTTTCCGGCTTTAGAAAATCATTTTTACTCAAATGGATGCCCCATTGTAAAAAGGCAGGTAATGTAATGGCCAGACCATTGGCCGGGTGAGCTCTTCTTCCTTCTACAAAAGTAGATTTATCATATTTGTCCGTATCCTTATTGTAGATATATTTTACAATTCTGTTCGGAATGTCTTCAATGGAATTGGATGAAAATACCACCTGGTTTTTAGCATCTGAAAACTGATTTTTCACAATATAGTCTTCAAATTTTTCACCTGTTATTTTTTCAATGATCATGGCAATCAGCAGATAATTGGTCTGATTATACCGATAATCGCTCCCTGTTTCAAAATCCATTTTTTCTTTTGACAGCCTGGCAATGACTGCAGCATTGGTATCATCTACGGAAATATCACTGAAGCGAATCCAATCCGGAATGCCTGAGGAATGGCTTAAAATATTTTTGACCTGGACGTTTTGCCACGCTTCAGGTAAATTGTCCAGATATTTTGAAATTTTATCATCCAGCGCTATTTTCCCCTGCTCGATGAGTTGAAAAAGGCCAACATTTGTCATCAGTTTCGTTGTAGAATATACTCTGAACATGGAATTGGCATCCACTTTTTTATTATTTTCCAACGTTTCTGTTCCGTAGTATTTCTGGAATGTTATTTTGTTATTTTTCACAATCCCAACGGCCATACCGGGAATTTGATTGACCTGAATCACCTGCCTGATATAGTTATCAATATTCTTCGTCTGTTCTGCTGTCTGGCCATATCCCAGAAGAGATAAGCTCAAAAATAAAGTGGCTAAAACTGATCTTTTCATTTTCTAATCGGTTTGTGGTTCTTTATTAAGACACTTGTTGGTATTAAAATATTACATATCATTCAGATTTTGTCAGATAAAATAAAATGCAAAACAGACTCCTGGCTGGAATCTGTTTTTTATTTTTTCATAAATTTCACAGGTTACACAGATTTTAATAAAAATGATCTGCTCATTTTATTACTGATAAAGCTTGGGTCCTGTAATTCCTTTTTTTACAAAAGACTCTTTATTCATTTCAAAATGCATGGTAGTCATTTGATTGTAATAATCTTTGAAGGTTGACAGTCCGTACTCCAGACGTAGTTTATCAACATTCACACTGTCTTTCAAACCATTTTTAGGAACTGCCTGCTCAGCTTTATTATAGGTTACCTGTGTCCCAAATCGTTGCTTTTGATTGGAATTGATGGCCACTCTATCTTCCAGCATAGCATATTCATTTTTGTGGGCATTATTCTTTTTGATCTCTTTTTTCATTGCTGCAAGCATTTCTTTCTGAAATTCAACATCATTATCGGCATGTTGTATGGAGATCCAGAATTTGGTAGTATTTTCTTTTCCCACCTGCTTAAAGCCTAAGTAGCCATATTGAATATATAGCTTTTTGATTTTGTTCTGGTTATCTTTCCCAACACTGTCCCTTTTGGCTTCAAATATTTTCCAGGCCTTCTCTTCACCATATTTTTCTCTCATTTCTTTAGGCGGTATTCTTGCATATTGCTGATCAATATTCCGGATATAGTCTAATTCAGAAATAATCTTTCCACGCTCAGAATCTGAAAGAGGTTTGTGAGAGCTACAGCTTATAGCAATAAGTATTATCCCTGATAAAAGTATTTTTTTCATAGACTTATTATTAGATGAAGAAATGGTTACAAGATAAAGAATTCTAATTATTAACCAGCTGCCAGATGTTCTGAAGCATTGGTATTTTTTATAAAGATCATTCCATCGAAACACTCATTAAGTTTTATCGGTTCTGTAATGGTATACTGCTCTGCCTCCGGAATGACGGGTCCATATCCTATAAACCTCATCTTTAAGGCATTTTGATACAATGCATCTTTATTTGTTCTGAAGTTCACAAAATAATTTTTGTATTCTTTATTGCTTAGTTTTTCTTCCCAGCTGTTTTTCATTTGTGCAGGTAATGTATAGGACTTATACTCATTCTTTTTTACAGCACGCGGATCTTTTGTGGCACTGTAAGTTCCAAATCCTGTAAACGTTGCCACCGCATAATAGCCTTCTCCATATTTTTTCTTAATATATCCGCCCATTCCGTCTACTAAGATCGGTTTCAGTGCAATATGGGCGTTATGGGCGAACAATATCATTTTTTTATTATAGCCGTTCTGAATTTTTGCAATCATTTCCGCCATGATATAATCTCTTGAAACATCGTAATTTTTCTTACTGGCCTCGTACATGGTTTCGAATCCTAATTTAAGATTATCAAGGGCTAATCTGCTCTTCACCTCTATTTTCCCATGATAGATACTGTCCATTTTTTTTGCCAGAAAATAGCCTTCCGTACCATTTTTAATGACCGCATTCATATCCAGTCTGAAAGAAGGATCATTCTGCTTTTCCCACATTTCATCCTGGAAGTTCGCTTTTTTATCAAGCTCAGCAACCAGCTCTGAATATTCTTTTTCTGCAATACTGCCTTTTTTAAGAATCGCTACATTATTGGCTAAAGCATTGGTATCAAAGCCTGAGATAACCACTTTGTCTTTATGGTTTTTATTGTATGTTTTAATCCAGGTCAAAAGATCTGCTATCTCCTTCGTCTGCCAGATAGAAGTCATATAACTTTTTAATATGGTATTTACATCCTCATCGGAATTAAGAGCCTCATTCAAAAGGGCTGCATCTCCATAGGCACTCTCAAACGCCACGATTTTAAAATCATTTTTAGCAATAAGCCTTTTTGAAAGTTCACTTCTGATCTCATTGAATTCTTTTGTTCCGTGTGTTCCCTCACCAAGCCCTACAATAAGCTGTCCTTTCAATTGGTCACTGATATTTTTTACAGCTTTGGCCATATTTTTACCATCAGTCAATTGATCAGGAATTGGTGTTTCCTGTTTTGAATTTTGTGAAAATACTACTGATGATGTCAATAGTATGTTGAATAGAAAGAATTTCCTTAGCATCGTTAATACATTTATGTTATACATTTCCCCTCTTACAGATCATATCAAAACGTCAGAAACGGGTTATTTTAATGATTGCAATCTAGAAAAAAATAATACAAATTCTGAACGGACAGCCTTCATTAACCTATTATTAACCTTCCTTTTATTCCTGTTTTTTAAAGAATAAAAATGGACCGTCTTTCAACTGTTTCCTTATTTGTTATTACCGGTGTATAATCCTGTTGTTTTTACTAAAGACAACGCTCAATGCGAGAGGTTACAGTTCATTGATAAAAACTAAATCTCTACTGCTGTAATGGGTTTGTTTCAAAACCTAATTCTTCCAGATAACTAAGTCCATTTTGTACTTCAATAGTATTGATTCCGGACCATCCATTCTCCTGTCCTTGTAAAATAAGCTTCCTGATGAGTCCGGGTTTATTAAGATTGACTTCAGTTTCAACATGGGTCATTTTATTCATCAGCATAATCCCAAAATTTAAACGTGATCCTATATAATAATCATTTAGGGTCAGGAATTCAATGATCAGAGGGGTCTTCTTGAAGCCACTCAAAAATACTTTTACGGACGTCGTATTCATACCTGTTCCTGCATGAAACCGGACGGTGACAAAATACAGGTATTCCAGATTATTGATCACTATTTTTCTTAGCTTATTCTTCATTTTCAATCATCTTTTATATGTGTGCACTCTTCCATATCATGAACCGTTATTATTTTACCGTCTTATCAAATTTCTTAACTACTTTGTATTTACGATCCATCATCACAATATCGTAGTTGCCTTTATTGAGAATCAAAAAACGAGTGTCTTTAGAATCATTAAGTTCAATAATATCGGCAGGAATTCCCTCCCGTTCAAATTCTCCTTTTCTGTACGCCATCACGAGAACCGGATATTCCGGAACTTGGGAAGCCGGAACTTCATACCATTTTCGGTTTTCAGTCAGCATCCAGCCGGGTCTTCCTTTTTTATATTGCGTAGCGGGATGAATAATTTTAATATCGGTAAACAGCACTTTATCTTCTCCATTGTATACGACCTGATCTTTATCTTTTAAAATCACCGGAACAGTATTCTTTACTAATCGTAACAACGGCTCGTTATATTTTGGAAGACCTTTTTCTGAAAACTGAGTCTGGTCTATCGTTAAAGGATTTAATCCGGTAAGATCCATCAGTCGCTCTGTCATTGTTTTCTCCCAGCTTTTATGTACTCCTTTATAAGCATGCTGATAACCACAATAGATCAGATATTTCCCTTCTTTATTCTTCTGCATGAATTCGTAAATATTTTTTGCTTCCCCTATTTCTCTTTCTTTTCCATTTCCTTCTGCGTCGTATGGGAAAAGTTTAAATCCGATTTTCAGAGCCTGATAAAGAAAATTCCCAAATTCAGGTTCCTTCGAATAAAACCCGCTATTCAGGTTGGCAAATTTTGTAGTATTTAAAGAATCATTGGCCAGAGTTTCCACACCAAGGTATCTGTATCCTCTATCATACAGCCCTTGAAGCAATGAAGAGGCAAAAGCCCGGTGGCTAGCATTGTGATGGGCTTCGTTGATGATGATCATTTCTTCACGGGACGCTCTGTCCATAATATAATCTCTGGCATTGACAGGCGTTAATTTTGAGAATCTCAGACTGTCAGGAGTACTGAGTTTTTTAGTTCTGCCCATGACCGTATCCCACATTTCCAAAGCGGGTTTATATTTTCCACTTATAGAATAATATGTTGCTCCCATCTGACTCTTCCAGGATGCTGATTGGGTAGAGTCTTCCAGTATTGTCTTTTTAACGTCATCAGAAAACAAGTAATGGTTTTCCTGGCAATATCCTGATATACTAAGAAGCAATAAGCTTATCGAATAAAATAATTTCATGTTATCGTTTTTGTTTTTTGGCGAAAAGCTTAAAAATAAAAAAAATCAATGAATGCTTACTCATTGATTTCAGTTTTATGAAGTCTAAATCAGCTTTTCCAGCCAATTTCCTTCTAAGCGTTTGATTTTTTTGGTCTCCGGATCGAACAGAATCCAAAGTGTTGCTGAGTCTACCACAAGCTCGTCATGACAGTAGAATTCTACTTTTCTTGGCTGTTTAGCACCTTCAGGGGCCATTGGATAGGTTCTCACAGTGATCACATCATTCAGGTAAACCTGTTTTTTGTATTGTATATGATGGTCCAGCAGCATCCATGCATCGTTTACATAGTCTGTCTTATGTTTTAAAAGTTCCCAGTGCTCTGCCGCTATTTCTTCTACCCAGTGTACGTACTGTACATTGTTGACATGATTATTTCCATCAATATGTTCTTCCGTTACTTTTATCTGTTTTTCATGCACTAAATTCATCCGTCTGAAAGTTTACTCAAATGTATCATTTAAAAATAAAATTTCCAGCATTCTTTTGAGACAAAGATGGTGGCCATCTATAAAAAAACGGAACCAGATGCTGATCCGATTCCGTCTATATTCAATGTTGAAATGATTATTTACCTTTAGCTTTTGCAGGGGTAGCTGTAGCTCCTAGTTTGGTTTTCACCTGAGCCGTTATATCTTCACTTCCATCCGTGTAAACAAGATTGTTAGCATCCTGTGATGAAGTATCGAAAACATAATTCAATCCTCTTTCTTTTGCTACGGCAGCAATTGCTCCTTTTACTTTTTGCTGTAAAGGTGTGTACAATTCAGTTTGCTTGGCACCAATTTCTTTAGCAGCCTGCGCTCTTGTGTCTTCTATTTTCTTACCCAGAGCTTCCAATTCTGTCTGTGCAGCCATTAGTTCTTTTGTCACAGCTTCTTTATTAGCCTGGCTTAATGTTTTTTCTTTGTCCTGTGCTGCTTTCAGCTTTGTCTGGTATTCAGAGATCAGTTTTTCAACTTCAGTCTGCTTAGTTTTAGTCAGATTATCAATAGCTGCAGCTGCTGTTTTTACTTCGGATAAATTAGCAAAGACATCATCGGAGTTTACGTTCCCAATTTTCTGCTGAGCATTCGCAGCATTAGCCGTCAATGTTAATCCGGCTGTAATAAAAAATACTTTAATTAAATTCATTTTTAATATAATTTTCAAAAACGTTTGTTTTTTGCCGTCAAATATAACACAAATTTTCATCAAATCTCTATCGACTTTTTAAGCCTGATGAAGACGGATAAATACGGGATTATTTTCCTTGAATTAAGCAGTTTTTTTACAGAGATTTTTGTCATTATCAAAATATGGATGGTCACATGATCTAAAAAACTACCGGATGTAAAATATGAACATCGTTTAATGTGCCCCATATTTATTTAAAATTATTCGTGTATCCGTGGCAAAATAATCATCTCAATTCAGACCTCTTTTCCGTATACTAATATTGCCACGGATGCACGAATAAAATTGTTGGTGTATGATTCTACGAGAGTTTCGTTACAAAAAACCTTTCTCAGTTTTGGAGAAAGGTTTAACATCAAAAAAATATGGAAAAATGACTAATGGAACTGTGCCGTTTCTGTAGAATCTTTCATAGCTACGGTGGCGGAAGAACCGTTTGTAACCACATTCTGAACTTCATCAAAATACCCTGTCCCTACAAAAGACTGATGCTTCACGGCTCTGAAACCTTTCTGCTGTAAAGCAAATTCACGCTCCTGCAATTCAGAATATCCTGCCATTCCTTTTTCTTTATAAGCTAAAGCCAACTCAAACATGGCCGTATTCAACGCATGGAATCCTGCTAAGGTGATAAACTGGAATTTATAACCCATTTTAGCCAGCTCCTCACGGAAAGTAGACATTTCTTCAACACTTAGCTTTGCCGCCCAGTTGAATGAAGGGGAACAGTTGTAAGCTAACATTTTCCCAGGGAATTTAGCATGAATACCATCAGCAAATCTTTTTGCCTGCTCAAGATCCGGGTTTGAGGTTTCCATCCAGATCAGATCTGCGTAAGGAGCATATGATAAACCTCTGTCGATGCCCTGCTCTACTCCGTTCCTTACTACATAAAACCCTTCAGAAGTTCTTTCTCCGGTTACGAATTTTTTATCTCTATCATCAATATCTGAAGTCAATAAATCTGCCGCATCGGCATCCGTTCTTGCAATAATAAGGCTTGGAACTCCCAATACATCGGCTGCCAGACGTGCTGCAATCAGTTTATTGATAGCCTCCTGAGTAGGAACCAGTACTTTCCCTCCTAAATGCCCACATTTTTTTGCAGAAGAAAGCTGATCTTCAAAGTGTACTCCTGCGGCTCCTGCTTCGATCATCTGTTTCATCAGTTCGAAAGCATTCAGATTACCGCCAAAACCTGCTTCGGCATCTGCAATAATCGGTACCAGGTATTCTTTATCCCCGTTTCCGCTCACCGATTGCACCTGATCTGCTCTCAATAAAGCATTATTGATCTTTTTCACCACAGAAGGCACTGAATTGGCCGGGTATAATGACTGATCGGGATACATTTCTCCTGATAGATTGGCATCAGCTGCTACCTGCCAGCCTGAAAGATAGATTGCTTCCAGTCCTGCATCCACTTCCTGAACAGCCTGGTTTCCTGTAAGCGCCCCAAGTCCTGCTACATAATCCTGGGTATTCAATTTCTCCCAGAATTTTTTAGACATTTCAGTCGCAATGGTATACTCTATTTTATAAGAACCACGAAGTTTTAAAACTTCTTCTGCTGTATAAGGTCTTTTTACCCCATTCCAGCGTGGGTTGGTCAGCCAATCTTGCTCTAAAGCCTGGATCTGTTCTTGTTTTGTTTTCATAATATTTGGATTTTGTTTAATTAGGTTTGAAAGTAATATTGTTGCTGGATGCTGGTTCTATTGTTACTTGTTACTTGTTGATTTGGTTTTCAACCAGCAACTATATAACCAGCAACCAGCATTTTCACTAGATAAAAGGATATGCTTTTAAGGTTAAAAATTCTTCAAAGTTTTCAGAGAAGATCAGTTCATTGAAAAGTTCTTTGGCCAGATTGAATTTTCCATTTTTAAAGCGCTCTTCGCCTACATATTTTTCAATACGGTCCATTTCTTCTGCTTCCCATTGAAGGACCATACTTCTTGTCAAGGTTCTGTCATCACTCAGAACGGCTTCATTTTTCAGCCATTGCCAGATCTGGGTTCTTGATATTTCTGCAGTAGCCGCATCTTCCATCAGGTTATAAATGGCTGCTGCTCCCACTCCCATCAGCCAGCTTTCAAGATAAAGGATTCCGACATTGATATTTTTCCGAACTCCTTTTTCTGTAATTTCTCCTTTTGGAATTTCCAGCAGATCGCTTTCTGTAATGTGGTATTCCACTTTTTTATCGATCTGGTTTTTGGAAGGCATATATTGGTCAAAAATTTCTTTTGCCACCGAAACTAATGCCGGATGTGCTACCCAGGTTCCGTCGTGACCATTTTTAACTTCTCTTTCTTTATCATTTCTTACTTTTTCGAAAGCCGCATTATTGGCTTCATCATCATCTTTCACAGGAATTTGTGCTGCCATACCGCCAATGGCATGAACGTTTCTTTTGTGACAGATCTCAATCACTCTTTTTGAATAAGCACTCATAAAAGGGGAAGTCATTGTCACCTGATCTCTGTCCGGAACAATAAATGCCGGCAGGTTTCTGAATTTTTTGATAAAGGAGAAAATATAATCCCATCTTCCACAGTTCAGTCCGGCGCTGTGATCTTTTAATTCAAATAAAATTTCATCGATCTGAAATGAAGCCGTGATGGTTTCTATTAACACCGTTGCTTTAATAGTTCCTTCCGGTATACCGAGATATTTCTGAGCGAAGATAAATACTTCGTTCCACCAGCGGGCTTCTTTATAATGTTCTAATTTGGGAAGATAAAAATAAGGACCGCTTCCGTTTTCCAGAAGTTTTTGGGCATTTCTGAAAAAATAAATTCCAAAATCGGTAAGTGATCCGGATGCCTCTTCTCCAGAGATCTCAATATGTTTTTCAGGTAAATGAAGTCCTCTTGGCCGAACCAATAAAACAGCCGTTTTTTCATTAAGGGTATAGGCTTTCCCTTTTTCGTTTACAAAATCAATGGTTCTGCTGATCGCATCGGAAAGATTAATCTGTCCTTCCATACAATTACCCCAGGTCGGAGCACTACTGTCTTCAAAATCGGCCATAAACGTAAAAGCGCCCGAATTCAATGCATTAATGATCATTTTCCGATCAACAGGTCCGGTAATTTCTACTCTTCTGTCCAACAGATCTTCCGGTAAAGGAGCACAGACCCAATCCGTTTTTCTGATTTCTTCGGTCTCCTGTAAAAACTTCGGAAGAATGCCCTGGTCAAATTCCTGCTGATTTTTTTTTCTTTCTGCTAAAAGCGCCAGTCTTTTGTGATTAAAATTCTGATGCAGGGCTACAAGAAAATCAATCAAATCGGGAGTGAAAATTTCTTCAAACTGCTTCTGAGCCTTTATTTTTAATTGTGTCTTGGTTTCCATAACATATTGATTTTGTGATTTGATGTTACAAACATAAACAAAAATTTTCACAAACAGCGAACGTTCGCTAAATATATTTAAAAATTATTATGCGAATAATCGCATCTAATTATTTATATTTGAAGTAATGAATTCAGAAAGCGATTTTATCAAAACAGTTTTCGGGTTGAAACTGAAACAGCAAAGGCAGAAGAAAAACTGGTCTCTACAGGATCTTGCTGTAAAAACCGGGTTATCAAAATCTTATCTCAACGAAATTGAAAACGGAAAAAAATATCCGAAGCATGACAAAATCATCCAGCTTTCGGATGCATTGAACTGTACTTTTGATGATCTGGTTTCTACTAAACTTGATAAAAGCCTGGCTCCTTTCAATGAAATTTTACAGTCAGATTTTTTTAAAGAAATTCCACTGGAACTTTTTGGAATCAACAAGAACAACCTCATCAGCATAATCAGTGATGCCCCTAAAAAGGTTACTGCTTTCATCAATGCCCTGATCGAGATCTCCCAGAATTATAACCTGGGGAAGGAAAGGTTTTATTTTGCCGTTTTACGGTCATTCCAGGAGCTGTATGATAATTATTTCCCGGAAATTGAAGAAAAAGTCAGCCAGTTTATCCAGGAAAATCAATTACAGATTGATAAAAATTTAAAATCTGATATTCTGGAGCACATTCTTACGGAAAAATTCGGTTATACGATTCAATCTGAAGATTTTGAAGTTTACGGAACACTGGATAATCTACGTTCATTACTTATTCCTGAAAAGAACCTGCTGCTTCTGAATAAAAAACTTGAGAAGGACCAGAAAACATTCATTCTGGCAAAAGAGATCGGTTTTAAAGTTTTGGATTTAAAGATCCGTCCCAATACGTACTCATGGCTTGATTTCGGTAGTTTTGAGGAGATTCTGAATAATTTTTATGCATCCTATTTTGCAGGAGCTTTATTAATTTCAAAAGAACCTGTCATTGAAAAAACTTCAGAATTTTTCCAGCAAAACAGCTGGGAGCCTCAGAGTTTCGCAAGCCTGATCAACAGTTTCACCCATTCTCCGGAGACTTTTTACTATCGTCTTACGAATATTCTTTCAGCAGAGATGGGAATCAAAGACCTTTTTTATTTGTGTCTCGTAAAAAAGAAAAATTCGGATAAAATTCAGATTTTAAAGGAACTTCACCTCAACCACCAACAGGCTCCTCATGCCAACGCCACCAACGAACATTACTGCAGAAGATGGATTGCTGTGAAAAATCTTGACCATTTAAAAGAAAATGAAACCCTGACGGATGCACAGATTTCCCATTATAAGGATCAGGGCATAAGTTATCTGGTGATTTCTACCTCACAAAAGAACCCCTTTTCTGATGGCAGCAACAGAAGCTACTGTCTTGGTATTTTACTGAATCCTCAGACCATCAAAAAGATCAGCTTTGTCAAATCTCCTTCTTTAAAAACCATCAATGTAGGTGTTACCTGCGAATCCTGCAGCATAGCCGACTGTGAAGTAAGACAGGCTCCTCCTGTACGGTTGGAGAAAGAGCATTTTAATCTGAGCATGAAGAGTTCTATTGAGAAGATCAGGAGAGGGTTTGAGTGAGAGGGTTTTGGAGTTTGAGTGTGGGAGTGTTTGAGAGTGTGAGGTTAAAGGGGGAGCGTTTTGGAGTTTGGAGATGATGGTTTTTATTCATTGATTGGGTGAAAACTATTTCATAACTTCGTAAAAAACACATCCATGATACTAGACCTTTTTTTCCCCAACCGTTGCATTGAATGCAGCAGGATTATCGATTCTGATCTTCTGGTTTGCGATATTTGTTTCAATCAGATCCATTTCACTCATTATGATTATTTTGAGAATACCCCGATCAAAGAAAAATGCAGCCTCTTCTTTCCTATTGAAAATGCTTTCGCATTAATCCAGTTTGAAAAAGAGAACCTGAGCAGGAAAATTATTCATGAACTGAAATACAGAAGCCGGGAAAAAGCTGGAAAAATTCTGGCAGAATGGACTACTGAGCGTCTGGATTTTAAAAATGAAAAACCGGATCTTATGGTAAGTGTTCCGCTTCACCCGAAGAAATTAAAAGAGAGAGGATATAATCAGCTTCATCTATTTACGGAAACGCTATCTGCATTTTATGAAATTCCTTTTGACCACCAGCTTCTCAAAAGAAATCATTATTCAAAAGCACAGGCCCTGAAAGATAAAAAACACAGACTGGAAACTCTAAATACATTTTCTGTCACCCGACCTGTTACCGGAAAGCATATCCTACTGATTGATGACGTTTTCACCACAGGGAATACCATTTCTTCTGTTGCCTGGGAAATTCTGAATGCCGGAGACAATAAAGTAAGCGTGCTGGTCATGGCAATGGATGTGTAAGTTTTAGGTTCAAAGTTTAAAGTTGTTTGAAAATACATTTATTCTACACTCAAAACTGATTTTCGGGTTCCGATTCTTTTTCCTAATTTTCCGGAAAACTTAAACCACAATGCCCAATCTGATCTTATTACATGGCGCTTTAGGTCACAGCGATATTTTTAAGCCTTATTTAGAAACGTTATCCTCCTATTTTGTTATTCATACGCCTTTGCTTTCCGGACACGGAGATACTGAACTTCCGGCAGAAGGAATCAGCATAGAGAAATATACTCAGGAACTGGCAACGTACTGTAAAGACAACGATTTAACTGATGTATCTATTTTCGGACACAGCATGGGTGGGTATGTTGCACTTTGCTATGCCATGACAAACCCTGAGAATGTAAACTCCGTCATGACTCTGGGAACAAAATTTGACTGGACCGAGGAGCAGGCTTTGAAAGAAAGTAAAATGCTGAACCCTGATGCGATCCTTGAAAAAGTTCCACAATACGCTCAGCTTCTGGAAGCGCAACACGGCTCAAAATGGAAACAACTTCTTCCAGCTATTGCTGATCTGATGGTGAATCTGGGTAAAAATCCACCTCTGAAAAATGACGTTACCGGCATTAAGATCCCTGTTCAGATTATGGTAGGTGATAAAGACAATATGGTAACGCTTGAGGAAAGTAAAAATGTTTACGGAAACCTGCCTAATGCAAAACTGGCCGTACTTCCGGATACTAAACATCCTATGGATAAGGTACGACCAGGTTTATTGTTGAATTTAATGAAAGATTTCTGGAATCTCTCTTAATTTATCTCTGAAGTTTTTCTCCGTAGCTTAAATCTCCGGCATCTCCCAATCCCGGGGTAATATACCCTTTCGAGGTCAATTGTTCATCGATGGCTCCTACCCAGATGTGAGCATCAGGATAAGCGTTCTGAACGGTTTCCACTCCTTGCCTTGAAGCAATCGCTGCTACAATATGAAGCTGGGTTGGGTTTCCGTTGGTCAGCAAATCTTTAATAGCCTCAATCAGGGAAGCTCCTGTTGCCAACATAGGATCTGCCACAATCAGTGGTCTTCCTTCGATGCTGGGGCATGTCAGATAATCCTGTTTGATAGAAAAATAATCGTTGGCATCGTGCTTTCTGTAAGCTGCCACAAAACCACAGTCTGCCCTGTCCAGATAGTTCAAAATCCCTTCAAACAATGGAACACCAGCCCTTAAAATGGTTGTAATAACAGGCTGCACTGCAATTTCTCTACTTTTTATGGTATCTAAAGGAGTCTGAATTTCAACGTCTCTATACTCTAATCCTTTACTGATTTCAAAAGCTGCAATTTCCCCGATTCTTTCCATATTTCTACGGAATCTCATACGGTCATGCTGCACTTCGACGTTTCGAAGTTCATTGATCCATTCATTGACAAGAGAAAAGTTTTGAGATAATACGGTAAGCATGAAAATTTTATTTTTTTTTAATTTCAGTTAAATTGATATTAATTCCTGCAAAATTACAACTAAAAAACGAATTGAAAGATCGGATGTGAATAGAAATAAAGTATATTTATAAAATATTCCCGATCAATAGATATTACAATTTTTTAATGATGAAAAGCCTGATTTTAGGAAAAATCAGTCCGGAGTTTATCCAAGAAGAAACTCTGCCTGAGCTACTGGTTCCCACTTTTGAAAAATATAAAGATAAAACAGCCTTTATATTTAAAGATAAAAAAATATCCTACGCTGAATTAGACAGCTGGAGCAATGCTATTGCTTTACAATTACAGAGCCAAGGGGTACAACCTGGTGATCGTGTCGGAGTATGGTATCCGAGAAGTCTTGAGCTTCCTGTTGCCATACTCGGTATTTTAAAGGCAGGTGCTGCTTATATCCCGTTGGACCGGGAAATGCCGGAAGACAGGATCAAAAAGGTATTTACAGACATTCATGTAAAAACTTATTTCTCCGATACGGATGCTCAGATTCATTGTCAGCCGATACCAATCGCTCCACAACCTGAGAAGGTGATCCCTGCACCTGCTGTACATTACAGTCCGGACAACTGGGCGTATGTATTATTTACTTCCGGAAGTACGGGAAATCCTAAAGGAATTCCTATTTCTCACAGAAATATATGTCACCTGATCCGTTCTGAACAGGATTTTATACAGATACAAGATACAGATACCGTCTATCAGGGATTTTCTGTTTCTTTCGACATGTGGTGTGAGGAAGTCTGGATCAGTCTGTTTGCCGGAGCCACCATATGGGTTGCAGATGCCACCACTGTAAAGGCAATAGATGAACTTAGCGACGTCTTAACAAAAAATAAAATTACGGTACTTCATGCCGTTCCGAGTATTCTGGCCATCATTGATGAAGTTCCTGCCATCAGGTTTATCAATACAGGTGGTGAAGCATGTACTAAACAGGTACAGGAGAAATGGGCAAAACCTTACAGAATATTCATCAACAGCTATGGTCCTACGGAAACTACCGTTTCTTCCAATATGACTAAGCTGAACAGCCAACAGCCGCTTACTATTGGCCCTCCGCTTCCCAATTATCATATTGCTGTAGTTGATGAAAACATGAGTATTGTTCCGCGGGGAGAGCGTGGGGAAATGATTATCTCCGGCCCCGGAGTGAGTAACGGATATTTTAATCTTCCGGAGCTTACTGAACAGAAATTTTTACAGAATCCTTTTCCTGAGCTACCGGGAAGTACCATTTATAAAACCGGAGACGCCGTTATCATTCGTGAAGACGGATTCATTGATTTCCAGGGAAGAATAGATGATCAGATCAAACTACGGGGCTACAGAATTGAGCTTGGAGAGATTGAAACCCGCCTCAACCAGCTTCAGGATGTTTCATCTGCTGCTGTAGCGGTAAAAGAAGATTCCAACGAGCAAGGACAGCTTGTAGGCTATGTGGTAATGAGCAATGAGTCTTCATTTGATGAAAACGGAATGCGGAAGGAACTTGCCAAATTCCTGGCTCCTTATATGGTTCCGATCTCTATTGTTCTGATGAAAGAAATGCCCCGGATGCCGAGTGGTAAAATTGACAGAAAGCGCCTTCCTGTTCCGGAAAGCTTCACGGTTCATGAGAAAAATGAAGAGATTACCATTGATCCTGAAGCTCCTGTAGAGGAAAAGCTTATCCAAACCCTGAAATGGGTATTTCCCGGAAAAGAAATCAATCTGAACCAGGATTTTTTCACAGATCTTGGCGGGCATTCTCTTCTGGCAGCTACTCTGGTTTCTCATTTGCGCCAAAAGGCAGGATTCCCAACGGCTTCATTAAAGGAAATTTATGAAAACCGCCCTTTGTCGGCTTATTCGGAATGTCTTAAAACCAAGCACAGCCAGGTGATAGTACATCAGGAACCTTTTCAAAGGGTTTCAACATTACAGTATATTGCCTGTAATATTGCCCAGACCATCAGCTTACTGGTTGTTTTTGGATTGCTAAGTATTCAGATATTTTTTCCTTATCTAAGCTATTATTATTTCCAGCTTAACGGATATGGACTGCATTATGCATTATTAAGTGCTTTTTTACTGTACACATTGATTCCGCCGGTATATTCGATTATTATTGTTCTGACCAAATGGCTGGTGATAGGCAAAATAAAAGAAGGTGATTATCCGCTCTGGGGCTGGTATTATTTCAGATGGTGGCTATGGAAAACGGTTAAAAGGTTAATGCCTTCTGAATTTATCGTAGAAACGCCCTTATATCCGAAATATTTAAAATTACTCGGGGTAAAGGTCCACCCAAGTGCCCAATTGAGTTTATTGCCTATTGCAGCGGAAGATCTTGTTACGATTGATGAAAATGTAAACTCCAGTTCCGGCTGTAGTATTGACAATGCTTCGGTGGAAAACGGTGTTTTAAGAATAAGAAAAGTACATATTAAAGCTCACGCTTATCTCGGATCGTCAGTTATTGTATGTGGAGATACGGTTATTGAAAAATTCGGTGAACTTCAGGATTTAAGCTGTCTTAATGAAGGCGGCAGAATAGGATTCGGAGAAGTATGGAATGGCAGCCCGGCAGAAAAGGTAAGAGTGAAAGAGGGCGAAGAAATTGAAGCTCCTCAACTGGCTTCCACAGCAAAAAGAAACCGGTTTGCATTTCTGTATGCATGCTCACTGTTTTTCTTCCCGTTACTTATCGTTTTGCCTTTAGCTCCTACCCTATATACTCTATATTATCTGGATGACCGCTCCGCGGATTACAATTTTTACTATCTGTGGCAAGCTCCTATTCTGTCTACCGTATACATTTTACTGTTTATTGCAGTGGTTAGTATCCTGACAAGAATTTTACAATATAATATGAAACCCGGTGTTTATTCCGTGTACAGTTTTATGTATTACAAAAAATGGATTAAAGATCAGATTTTCAACTTATCACTCATCATTGTACATCCTCTTTTTGCTTCAATTTATATCAGTAAATTTTACAGAATGATGGGAGCTAAAGTGGGCAAAAATTCAGAAATTTCAACAGCCAGCGATGTTTCTCATCACCTTTTGGAAATTGGTGAAGGTTCATTCATTGCAGATGCGGTTATTCTTGGGGAGCATGATGTAAGAAATGAAAAATTAATTTTATCTAAAACAACCATCGGGAACAACAGTTTTGTAGGAAACAGCGGTCTTATTCCACAAGGGTATGAGCTGAAAGACAATATGTTGATCGGTGTACTGAGTAAAGCCCCAACGGAAGAGCAGCTGAAAAATTCTACTGAAAAGGACTGGTTCGGATCTCCGCCGATAGGACTTCCTTCCCGACAAAAATCTGATGTTTTCCAAGATCATCTTACATACAATCCTCCATTCCGCCTTAAACTGGCAAGAGCTATTGTGGAAGGGATCAGGATTATTCTTCCACAGACTGTTGTGATTATCTGCAGTGTATTATTTATCGCTTATACCAGCACTTATCTGGAAGGAAAAATTATTTACCTTTTATTATTTGCGCCATTCTATTATTTAGGAATTGTGGCTTTACCTTCATTTTTCTTCACGGTATTGCTCAAATGGATTTTTGTTGGAAAATATAAGAAAACAGAAATGCCGATGTACAGTATGAAAGTATGGCTGAGCGAGGGCATCACAACGATCTATGAAGCCCTTCCGGTACAATTTTTCCTGGATTTTCTGCGTGGAACATTCTGGTTGCCATTTTTCATGAGATTTTTAGGAGTCAAAATCGGAAAAAAAGTTTGGCTTAACACTACTGATATTACAGAATTTGATATGGTTTCCATTGGAGATGAAACGATGCTGAACGAAGACTGCGGACCTCAGACTCACCTTTTTGAGGACAGGATTATGAAGATCGGAAGTGTAAAAATCGGAAGCCAGACGACCATCAATTCAAGAACCATTATTTTATATGATAGTGAAATCGGAAACAATGTTAATATTGACCCGCTTTCTCTGGTGATGAAAGGAGAAGTTCTTTCTGATGATACTTCCTGGTATGGAAGCCCGTTGAGAGGGAAGTAATTGGGAGGGAAGCCAGAGGATGGAAGATGGAAGTTTCTATGGTACATTCATATAATAGTTGTCATCTGAAACAAAATAATTTGAATGAACAACGTATATTATTGTACTAACCTTAATTACTTCCATCCTCCTTCTTCCAGCTTCCGACAAATAATATAAAAACATCATTATGAACTACTCTATCAAAAAAATAAAAATCGCTGAAAACCTACCCATCGTTGATGAACTGGTGGGCGAACTTCATGTTTCGGAAAAAGAAATGAATGATAAGACTGCTGACTGGAGCCAGATCAGAGACAATTATCTCCGTTTCATGGCAGAATGTGAAGAAGAGAATGACGGAACATTCCTTATTGCAGAAGTTGACGGAAAAGCTATAGGCTTTATATTCGGGTATATTGATGAAAAGGATGACAGTAATTTTGAACTTGGGGAAAATGATGACCTGTATGTTTCTGAAGGGTATGTAAAAAAAGAATACAGAAAACAGGGAATCTATTCTGCGCTCAATACAACATTTGAAGAGGCTTATTCAGATTATAAAATCCGCAAAATATACCGTTATACTCTTTTCAATAATGATACAATGCAGCGATGGCTGGCTTCACAGGGGTACAGACCTGTAAGGTTGGTGTATGAAAAATGGTTATGAGAAAAAGGCAGGAAGCATGGAAAGGGAAGCTGGAAGTTTTTTCTCTGTAGTAAAGATATTGTGATCACTTGTTCTTTTTAAAACTATTTAAAATAAAAAATCCGGTAAGCAAGCTTACCGGATTTTCTGTGAACACTGTTCTTATTATTTTTGTCTGAAATACACTTCGATTGGAACTCCGGTAAATCCGAATTCTTTTCTCAGCTGGTTTTCAGTAAATCTCTTATATGGCTCCTTCACATATTGTGGCAGGTTGCAGAAAAATACAAACTGTGGTGATGGCGTAGGAAGCTGAACACAATATTTGATTTTGATATACTTTCCTTTCAATGCCGGCGGTGGCGTATTTTCGAAGATCGGAAGCATTACTTCATTCAGTTTGGATGTTTTGATCTTCTTTTTACGGTCATCATAAACCTGCATTGCCACCTCTACTGCTTTCAGAATTCTCTGCTTCGTCAAAGCTGAAACGAATAAGATTGGAATATCCTGGAACTGACCGATTTTGTCTTTGATTGATTTTTCGAAGTCACGCATGGTATTGGTCTGCTTATCTTCGATCAAATCCCACTTGTTGACAAGAATGACAATTCCTTTTCTGTTTTTCTGTGCCAATCCGAAAATGTTCATATCCTGAGACTCCCATCCCTGTGTAGCATCTACCATAATGATCACCACGTCAGAATATTCGATAGAACGGATTGATCTCATTACGGAATAGAATTCAAGGTCTTCATTTACTTTAGACTTTCTTCTCATTCCCGCGGTATCTACCAATACAAACTCATGTCCGAATTTGTTGTATAAGGTCTGGATACTGTCTCTTGTAGTTCCTGCAATATCGGTTACAATATTTCTTTCTACATCCAATAAGGCATTGGTCATTGTAGATTTTCCTACGTTCGGACGTCCTGCGATCGTAATCTTAGGCAGTCCTTCGAAAGGGTCTTTATATTCTGTAGTCGGGAAATCTTTAACAATATCATCCAAAAGATCTCCTGTTCCTGAACCGGTTGCAGAAGAAAGTGTATAATATTTGTCAATTCCTAACTGATAAAATTCTGTTGCTGGAAGTTCTTCTTTTGAAGAATCCACTTTGTTGATAACGATATAAATCGGTTTGTTGGATCTTCTCAGAAGTCTGTAAATTTCGTAATCGGTATCGGTAAGTCCCTCTTCTACGTTCATCATAAAGATAATAGAGGTAGCTTCGTCTACCGCCAGCTGTACCTGCTTACGGATCTCTTCTTCAAAGATATCGTCTGTACCTACATCATACCCTCCGGTATCAATTACGGTAAAGTCTACTCCGTTCCAGTCAGATTTTCCGTAGTGACGGTCTCTGGTAACACCGGCTGTAGAATCTACAATAGCTTCTCTTCTTTCTAATAAACGGTTAAAAAGTGTGGATTTTCCTACGTTGGGACGTCCAACGATTGCGACAATATTTGACATAAAAAATGTTTAATAATCCTTTTGCTGCGCTCAGGATGTGTTATTAATGGGTTACTCCAACTTTTGGAGCCCAATTTTTTTGCAAAGATAAGGTTTTATTATTTAACGTAAGGAAAGCTGGGGATTTAAGGCGGGAAGCAGGAAGAGGGAGGCAGGAAGCTACTATTCTACGGATAATGTATGATCCATATTTCGATGAAAACGGGTTGAATATTCCCTGATCAAGCCATCTTGCTGTCTAATCCAATATATTTTGAAAAAATATCTTAAAAATAATTCTTTGGCTATCAATAAGTAAAGCCCATTACCCCTCTATTATGTTCATTAATCTTCAATTTTGATTTTCATATTTAAAATAAATTTTCTAATTTCGCAGCGTCAAAACAGACCCATGGTGTAGCGGTAACACTACTGATTTTGGTTCAGTCATCTGGGGTTCGAATCCCTGTGGGTCTACAGACCACTCTTTTTTAAGGGTGGTTTTTTGTTTTTTATACCAGACTTCTATCCTTCTTTCTACCGTAATTAAAAAATTCTTACTTTCCTAATTCTAAAGTCAATTCACAGAAAATCGATTGTACAAATACAACACACTAAAGAGTGACAAAAATCATACTAACACACTTTAAAAACCTCTGTAAACCTTTTTAAAAACAGTTAATTTAGCGCAGGTTTAAAAAGGACTAATATCTAATTCAAAAAGCTAAACGGGAGTGAAAAAACCTATTTCCTTGCGCTTTATTTTATGTACAGTTCTGAGCATAATATCTAATCTTACCAATGAATACGATCTTACAAATAACGCTTCTTACCATTATATTTTCAAATTCAACATTTTTGATGTTGGGAAAAGATATAAAGTCCTTTCCAATATTTAAATTAAGTTGGATTGTTGCATTAATAGATATTTTAGTAATATTATTCTTTTTTGAACTAAAGCAATCTATTACCATTTATATCACATTTACATCAATAATAGTTGCATTTATTTTAGGAATGAGGGGCTTTGTAAATAATTATAATACCAATACGTTGAAAAATCATGATAATAGAAAACAACTTGTGAATTTTTTCGCCTATTTTTTACTCCTCTTTTTGATTATGCTTACAATTGGCGTTATGAAAAGTCTGTTATTTGATTCCCCTTTATAATAAAACCACCATAATGAATGGTGGCTTTATCATCTTTTATTAGTGAAACTATTTTTTCTTCTTTGTCAGTTGCAAAATATACTCCCTCAATTCATCATTTACCATATACTTCTTACCATTTAATTCTATAAATCCAAGGTTCATACAAAAGTCAGATCTTTCAGCATTTTCATTTATAATCTCTCCATACAGCCTTGCATTTATATTCACATCATTCCCTATAGGTTTAAGCTGGGAAAATAATTTCAACAGTTCATTATTTTCTTTTTCAGACAAAATAAGATCGGTTTTATGAGTTGCTTTCTTTAGATTTTCACAACTTACTGAAGTTACAGTAGCTGTGTACAATCCAATATAATGTATTTCTGATTTCCGCTTTTGGCAACTAAAAAATACTGAATATAAAAATATTATTGACAGGGATTTAAATGTTATTTTCATATTTATAAAACGTTCTCCAAAAGTTCATTATTTATCAGAAAAAGGTAAATTATATCTATACATTTGTGCCACTGGTATACGCTTTAAAAATATTCCATGAGCAATTGTACTGTCTAATCTATTTCCTCCATAAATTAATAATGTATCTTGAAGAATCATATGAAAATCATTGTAACAATTACTGCAATGATAAATAGTATCTTTTGAGGCTTTATCTATTATTATCAGCTCCTTAGGAAATATCTTATCCGTATGATTCTCGTATGAATACCCCTCTACTAAATAATCTTTTGTTTCAATTTTTTTATAAAAAACCTTTTCTTTATTACATGATATTAAAACCAGTAAGCCTAATAAAAACAGGTATCTCATATTATCTATGTAATTTTTGATTAGTAAATTGATGAAAGTATCCTCTATAAATATTAGTTCCAGAATAGGTATGTTCTCCATAAAATGGAAATCCTTTATTATATCCATTTCCATTAAAGAAACCACTTCGGTTATTTTGGAACTGATTATACCCTCCTACTGCCTGCATTGCGTAGGTATAGAAATCTCCAGCTGTAGGAAACTTATTTCTAAAATTAGAATTTCCACTATATTTATCATAAATTCTTCGCATATTAAATCCAAAAAGTATATTAGATGCTGCTCTTAAAGAAGTAATATTTTTACCTGCTTTTACAGGGGTATACATGTCTAACCCTAATGAACTTTTCAGATCTAATTTTCCCATATTTCCACCTTCCCTATAATTGGCTGACATATAAGCTAAATTCAATAGATCTAAATAATAATTTTCTATATTGTTATCTGTATTATAACTGTATTTGGTTAATATTGAGCTTAAATTTAACGATGTTGTAAGTTTAATATTTGAACCATTAGCTCTTTTTGCAACAGTATTTAGAAACTTACCTGTTTCATCATTAGTAAATAAAAAGTCAAATGCATTATTTAAAGTCCCGACTCTTTGGCTTTTGTTAACATCATAACTTATTCCATCAGAACCTACTAAATAAATCCCAAGATTTCCATCATTTTTTGCACTTACAATTTCATATTCTCCATTTTTATTTTTCTTCACCCCAATACTTGCATGAGCTTCACCAATCATTCCACTTGGATCGTTATAGAAAACAGGATTATTGTTTGCATAATTATAAGGTTGGAATGTAGCATCCGATAAAGGATCATGCATACCCCATCTTCCAATATCCGCCATATACATTCTCGCCCCATAGTCATAATACCCTGTTTCCTGCAATTCCTTCCCATTGTACTTATACTTATAGGAAAAAGTTCCCGGAGTAGAATTATATCCTGAATGGTTCAATCCAAACGGATAATAATTATTTTCTTCTAAAATCTGTGCTCCTGCTCCGTTTTTGGTATAACTTAATCTTATATTTCCTAAATGATCGGTATAGTTATACACATATCTGTTATCTGTAAAACTATAATAGCCCTCACTTGTCGGTATAAACTGCAACACTCCATCTTTGTACTGAAAACCATCAAGATAATCATTTACGATCATTTGACTGAATTCTCTTAAAAACTGGAATGAACTTAGTTTAGTTCCATCTGCAGAGTAAATATACTTAAAATATTCATGCTTCTTTTCCAATGACTCGGGTAAATTCATGTGGTTATATGCAATCCCATCAATAAAATGGGCTCCATCCATAATTATATTACCATTTTTGTCATATACTATAGCATCTCCTCCGTCAAGTCCCAAAGAGTTTCCACTTGAATCCCAAATATCTACAAGCTGATTACCCTCATAGGTATATTTTATGTCGTCAATTTTAAGCGCTGAGTTTCCATCAGATCCTCCAAACCTTAATAGTGTCTGAATATTTCCATTAAGATCATAGGTTGCACTTTCATTGTAGGCATTGGTTTCTACGACCCCTGCATCGGGTTTCTGATACTTCGCAAGTGCCATTCTGTTGAGCTTGTCATAAGTATATCCATATCTTCTGCGAACTCCATCGTTAGCTGTTTTCCAATCTACCTCAGCGATATTACCATTAAATCGGGCTATTGAGGAAGGAGCTTCAGGGGTTTGATATTTCAATTTATATCCAAATAAATCACTTCCCAGAGCAACAGGATCATTGATCTGTGAGATCCAGCCTCTGATGTTATACTTATAGTCTACAGTCTGAATAGGTGTGATAAGGTCTGTCCCACCCACTTTTTTAGACTCTAACTGAGAAATTTCGTTGTATTTATTCTGAACTAAAATTTCCTCAGCTCCATTAGCAACCTGATGTTTGCGTACTAATAATCTATTCTGAGAATCATAAGTGAAATTTTCAGTAATCGTCTTTTCAGAATCTGTAGGCATTCTTTTGTGTCTTGTAATCACATTTTGAGGATCACCTGCAAAATTCAGTTTAGATTCTACTTTGGTATAGCCTCCATAATGATTAACCGAATGGGTACCAATAACTCTTCCTTTTTTATCATAATAAGTATAGTTTTTGGTCCATTTATCATTATCTGTCCAGAAATCATCTCCAACATTTTTAACTATATTCAAGATAAGTAATCCTTTTGTGCTCTTCCCATCAACCACAACATCGGATAAAGTAGGTTCTCCCTGAATACCGGATGGAAATGGCGGATTGAAATCATACCCAGGGTAAGCGTCATAATAATTGAGACTCAACAATTTGAAATTTGTAGTAGGATATGCTGTATTATTAGTATAAAAGGCTGTCATCCCACTATTACTCCAACCTGAGGTAGTTCTTACTTCATAGTTAGATCCCTTGCTTTCTATGGCATTCACTTGCTGAAGTCTTCCTGGAGCGCTGTTTAATATCCCTGTATAAACAGGTCTTGAAAACTGATCATATTTAGTAAAAAGCCATTGCCCTTTTGCTCTTAAGTTGGCATCCTGAGTCAAAACCAACCGATCCTGTTTGTCATAGACCATATACTCCCAATCTTTACCGGGAAGCTTCTTTTCTACCAATCTTCCTCTCCCATCATATCGATATTGATAATACAAACTCTCTACAGTGGCAGGTTCCACAGTGGGAGCAGATGCCAGTGGCGGAATGACAAATGCTAATTGATCATATTCATTATAAACGTAATAGGTATCTGCATTTTCCGTAGGGCTCAGTACTTTTCTTACCAAAAGGGTTTGCCCTTTAGTATTTTTAAACTCAATGGTTTTGTTTCCGTCTTCGTCAGTAACCGTATTTTTGTATAATTGGGCAGCCTGGAAATACTGAAGCAGCTTTACTGAGGTTTGCGTCCTTTCCTCAACCCATGTTGTAGAGACTTCATACTTTCTTACGTAGTCTTCCCCAATATTCGCCTCATATCCAAAGTTAACGGGTTTGGCACTCCAGTCATTCCCAACCTGAATTTGTTGTTTAATTCTGTCTAACGGAGAATTTTCTATTATTTTTTCTGAATAGATCTTTTCTCCGCCATAGAATGTCGAAGCACTTCCTGTTGGGTTGGGAACAATTCCTCCATTCAAAGTTCCTCCCTGAGGAATAGGAAGATAATCTTTAGCCTGTCTTCCATAGGAATCATATTCAACAGGAGTCACCACGTCATTCCCAAGGGGTGAATATTTTACTCCTACAGTTTGTTTAAGCCTACCCAATCCATCAAAATACTGAACGGTCTCAGAATTTTTAACAGGTTGACCTGCGGCGTCATAATCCAGATATGTTTTTGCCTGGATATAATTTTCAGTGGAAGTAAGCTGGGCGTTTATTGTTCCTGACATCAACAATATGCTTACGGGAATAATTATCTTTTTCATCGTTATTAGTTTTTGTGTTTGTATTTAAACTCTTTCACTACCTTATTGTTGACATCTACTATTTTCTCCAATCGGTTGGCTGCATCATAAAAATACCTTTCTCTGATCCCGGATGGAGGGGTAATAGTCGTCACACCCACCAAAGGATCGTGGGTATAGGTTGTAATTTGAGTTCCCCGTAAAAAAGGATTCTGACGGATATTATCCAAAGCATTAATTAATACATCTTCAGTATTGCGGTCAATATCCAGGTCCGACTTTTTGCATATTTCCAGATTGTAGTAATTCACCGCATTATCGTCCATCCCTAAAAGATCCATAAAGCTTAAATAGGACACTCCTTCCACTTTCAAAATAGGTAATGCCTGGTTATAGCCATAGATTATGGTTACAGGAACGCCTGCTTTAGTTGTATACTGTACCAGATTTCCTTTGGTATCATAATGATCATATGTAATTTCCTTATCATATACCTCATTAGGAGTATTGATCAACTGAATAGGAACAGACTCCTGCTGTGAAGGAAGTAACTTGTCATACCCAAACCAATATCTGTAAAAACTTAGCTTTGTTTTTGAAATCGGAAGATTATTGTTAAATCTTGTTGTAACAAGTGGGATCCCAACTATATTTTGAGTAACATAATCATTGCTTGTTCCGTATAACTCTTTTGCATATTGATAGGAAACCTCTGAGGTTCCGGTACTACTTGAAGATGTTCTTTCCCTCGAAATATTATTGTCATAGGTGTGATCATAAAAATATTCATTAACAGTATTGACAGACTGAGCATTGAAGAAATTGGTGGTAGTTGTTTTAGTAAGATTATTAGGAAAGAGAAAATCTTTATAATACAACACTTCTGCTTCACCTGTTTCAACATAGAACAAATTATATTTATTGACCGGAAGTTTTTTGTTATCCGAATACTTATATTCCTTACTCACTATCGTTGCCCCATTCTCATTAAAGTCCAATTCACGGATAATTTTTCCTCTTAGAGAGCTTCTGTCCTGATATTTTCTCTTCATGTTGACGATATTATCTGGCAAAAGGTCAGTAATTCCAAAGCTGGCTCTGTTTCTATAGACCAATGTATCAGGATTGGTGACCTGATCAGAAAACAAATATTTCTTCTGTAAAAGCCCATTTTTCAATACGGACACTTCGGAATAGTTAATCGGGGAGCCACTCATTGAACCAGGAATAATATTATTGGAAACACTCTTTTGAACCATCGCATATTGAGTATTATTACCGGATTTCACAAAATTCGAATATCTTATCACTCTATTGCTGATTCCTGATGAAGTAGTTCCTGTAGGATAGTTATTCCTGTATTTGTATTCTGTTTCAATGGTTTTAGTTCCATCAAAATCCAATACCTTGGCAATTCTAGCCCCACCTACGGTTCCATTTTGAGTTTTAAGTTCTTCAAAAAAGTTAGAATTGGGAGTTCTGTCCAGCTTTTTAGAATAATCGTGTGGTTCGTAGATAAATTCTGAATATCCGCCTGTAGGATAAGTAACTCTGGATAATAATGTCCGCTGAACCGAAGTGGTAGATGGCTCTCTTGAAGTTCCCGTTATAATGTATTCTCCTGTATTGGGATTAATTTTATAATCAGGAATCAGTGGGTTAGAAAATTCAGCTTTATTATTCCAATAGCCCCAGTGGTCAACAGAAGTGGTGGTTTCATGAGCTAAGCTTGCAAATTTATCGTAATAATCGAACTTATATTTCAGATCATTAAGTGTTACTTCATCCAGGAAGAAATATTCATTATTACGGTAGTAAGTAAATCCTATTTTTTTGACCAACACATCATTTACCCCGTTGTAAAGAAATACATTTTCTAAACTAAAAGATTTGTAATATTTATTGAATACATTACCCAATGCAGGATTAGTAAACGAGCTTCCTTCATTTTGTTTATAGGTAAACTCTGCAACTTTCTTCCCATTGATCATAACTTTTGAGGGATAAACCTTTTTCAGCAGGTTAAAATGATAGCTTAAGGCCGGATTGGAAGAATTACTGCTCACTCCTGAAAAAAAACCATCATTGATCACATTTACATATGCCGTGGAACTTGCATTGACGTAGCTATGCTGTTCAAAAAAAACTTCAGAGCCCGGCAGACGATAGGTAGGAGGAAAAAAGCTGTTTTGACAGAACCCGTCACTTACCCCAATAGATCCTACATCCTGAAATTTAAGATACGAAATGGTCATATTGCTTCCTTCAGCAAATTCAACCTTACTCAGATACCATGCATTAATGTAATAATTTTGTCCATTAACACTTGATCCAGGAGAGTCTCTACTCGTTCCCAATGGATAATTGACTTCTATATTTTCTTCCGGTCCGCCGAAATAATACTTATTCCCCTTTCCGTCCGTCATCACAATTTCACTGCTATTAAAATCATGACATCCTATTTTAGGACTCTTTTGATTCTGAAATCCTGTAATATCTATTTTCAGGTTGGGATCATTGGAAGCAAAAACCGGATTTTTTTCAGCATCAATGTAGAAATACCCGGAAATTCCCATGAAATTGAATGAGAACTTATCCGGTCCCAATTCAAAACCTGTACTTCCTCCTGATTTAAAATTTCCAAAATCATCTACATCAGTATTATTGTCAAACAAAGTTGTTTTAGAGATATTGGTATTTCTGATTCCTACTAAAAGACCATTTATTTCTCTATTATTTTCCACCGCAAATTGAGGTTCATCATCAGGAAGGTGATTAACTTCTCTTGTTATCATCCCGCCAACATCCAGCATCCAGTTTAGTCCTACATAATTTGATCTTTTGGTTGGGATAAATCCTGAAGAGTTGTACGATAAATTCATGGTAAAACTTTTATCTGATGCTCCAATAGGTGCCTGAAATAAAGGAATATTCATATCCACTCCTCCTACATTCATATTGACCGGAATGTTTCCGTATCTCTCCATCTCATAACTTTGAGGAGATTTTATATTGATCTTTTGTGCATTATATAGAGAACAATATAATACAGCCATGAGTATTGTATATTTTTTCATTAGTTTTTAATTAGTTTGGCATTTGCTGTTTTCTGAGTATCCGTTTTGATCGTGATCAGATAAGCTCCCTGCACCAAAGACTGGGTGTTAATTTTAGTCACATTATTCTTTGTCTTCAGATTCTGAAGCTGTCTCCCACTCATATCATACAACAGAATATCAGCTTCCTTGAAATCAAAACCTATTTCTACGTAAGCATAGTCCGATACAGGGTTTGGATAAATCTTGATGTCTTGTTTTTCGATCAGCTGATTAACCTGTTTGTCTCCTAGCTTTACGATCTTCCAGTTCTCCTTTCCAAGTTCTGTCGCGCTGGTTCCTGCTAAAATGATAGAACCGTCTCTGTTCAGTTTCAAATCTGACAGTCTTTCTTCCCTCTCTCTGGATTCTCCTGTTACATGTTTTCTCCACTGCTCATTCCCATTCTGATCCAAATACAACATCCAGAATGTTTCATCATCTTTTTCTATTCTGCCTTCCGCTTGAGTATAACCACCTAAAAGAATTCCTTTAGAAGATTTGTCATCTGAAGAATGAATCACACTCATTCCCATCAAAACATCACGGTTTTTGAAGTTGTAGGATTTCTGCCACTGTTCATCTCCTTTTTCATTTAAAGAAATCAGCCAAAGGTCTGTTCCTTCTTCAATACCTACTGTTTTGTTTCCTGATCTTTCTGATCTGGACTCTCCACCGATGATATAACCTGTTGATGTCAAAGCAAGAGTTCTGATATGATCATCTTCTTTTCCGCCATAGTTTTTTTCCCATTCTACTTTTCCGTTTTTGTCAAGCTTTACGATCCAGTAGTCGCCTTCACCGAAGTTGGTGCTTTGTTTGGAGGTGGCAGATGTTAGGTTGCGGGTAGCAGTACTTTCGGCTGAGGATTTACTTTCAGGATTTCTTACTCCAGAACCCGTATCACGAACCTCGGAACTTCTGGAATAAATTCCCAGTAATGCCCCACCGTCTTTCGTTGGAATCATTTTTTCAACTTCATCGAGACCTTTTCCGCCTAAAATCAGTTGTGAAAGCTCTTTTCCGTCTTTATCCAGTCTGGTAATCCAGACATCTTTGGAACCATAGCCTTTTGAAGCATTTTGTACATTTCCGGCCACAAAAAATCCTAAATCTGTAGTTTGAATCACTGATCTGGCTTCTTCATCAGAAGAAGTTCCCAAGGTTTTCTGCCATAATTCATCGCCAAATTCATTAATTCTGATCAGCCAGATGTCTGAACCACCTTTGGAATCCTCTTTTTTATCCAGACCTTTTCCGGAATAAGAAGTTCCGGCCAGAAGGAATCCGCCATCTTGAGTGGTAACTGTTGCTGATAAATAGTCATGATTCTGCCCTGAAAAATACTTTTCCCAGACTTCATCTCCTTGTTGATTGAGTTTCACCAGATGAAAATCATAGCCGTTGTTTCGCTTACTGCCCGAAGCCTGTTGCTTATCGCTTTGAATAGAGCTTCCTGTAATAAGATACTGCTGATCGATTGTAGTGGTAATCTGGCTTAGAAAATCCTGAGTAGAGGATTTGATGTCTTTCTGCCACACGACTTCCTGGGCGGACACACCAAAGACTGCGCATAAGGTATATGCACCGAGATAAAGTTTTTTCATTCTCGTATTGCTTTTGAATTAGTAATTAGTCTACGTTGATAAACGCTTTACGAAACTAGCATTTCTTATAAAACCACAGATCAATATTAACGGGATTTAATGTAAAATTCACATAAGTGTGTATTTTATATTTTTAATCCAGAACGAATTTTTTGATAGAAAAGTGAGCATTATTTTAGAGCCTTATAAGAATTAAATACCCGCCATTCACTCATAAAACATAAAATAACCATAGTAACATTTTACCTCTCTATTTTTATATATTTATTTCCTGAAAACAGGATAAGCATGAATACGGAAAACCTCATCAATAAAGTCGTTTCAATTACATTAAAGAGCAAAGCATATTTTCAGGGGATCGTCATTGATATTTCAGATAACTGGTGTTATTTAAAATACATTCCTGTTGACTATATGACAGATGGTTATGTAGTCATCAACAAAAGATATATAGCTGACATCGAGATCACTGAAGAAGATCAGTTTAAGGAGCGGATATTACAACTAAAAGGAGCTATTTCGGTGAAAAGCCCAATACTAGATCTTGATGACAATGAAAAACTGTTGGCTGATTTACAATCTAAAATCGGAATTATCAGAGTTGAGATCAAGGATCATCACAGAGCTTTTATTGGTAAGATCAACAGCATTAGAAAACATTCTTTCAGGGTTCACCTGTTTAGTCCCAGTGCAGTCTGGCTGCAATTGGAAACCTTTTTATATAAAGAAATAAGAGCAATTTATTTTGAAGAAGATTATATCAATTCTTTAAAGTTGATACTCCCACCTTACCCTTCCGATACTGAATAAATAGAATAATACTCATTGTTTTTCAGAAACAAAAAAAGACAGCACCACTGCTGTCTTTTACTATTTCAAATTACTTTTTATTACATCAGATCAAACCTGTCCAGATTCATCACCTTCGTCCATGCTGCGACAAAGTCATTCACAAATTTACCTTGTGCATCAGCACTTCCGTATACCTCAGCCACTGCTCTCAATTCAGAATTGGATCCGAAAACAAGGTCGGCACGAGTGGCCGTCCATTTTGGCTGGCCGCTTGAACGGTCGCTGCCCATATATAATTCTCTATCTTCCGACATGGCTTTCCACTGTGTCCCCATATCAAGAAGGTTTACAAAAAAATCATTGGTAAGTGCTCCCGGACGGCTGGTGAATACGCCGTGTTTAGAACCGTCAAAATTGGTATCTAAAGCACGCATTCCCCCTACCAGAACAGTCAGTTCCGGTGCAGTAAGGGTCAATAACTGAGCTTTATCAATTAACAAAGATTCTGTAGATACGTTATATTTTCTTTTCAGATAATTACGGAATCCGTCAGCAGCAGGCTCAAGATAGCCCATAGATTCTACATCTGTCTGTTCCTGAGTAGCATCCATTCTTCCCGGAGCAAAAGAAACTTTCACTTCATGACCCGCATTTTTTGCGGCAGCTTCCACGGCTGCATTTCCTGCTAATACAATTATATCTGCTAATGATATTTTCTTACCTCCATTTTGGGAATCATTGAATTCTTTCTGAATTCCTTCCAGTACTCCCAATACTTTATTCAGTTGTGAAGGGTTATTTACTTGCCAGTTTCTTTGAGGTTCCAGTCTGATTCTTGCTCCATTGGCACCACCACGTTTATCACTGCCTCTGAAAGTAGAAGCTGAAGCCCAGGCTGTAGATACAAGTTCAGAAATATTTAATCCTGAATTCAATATTTTAGATTTAAGACCATCCACATCCGCTGCATCTACCAATTCATGATTTACTGCCGGAATCGGGTCCTGCCAAAGCAGTTCTTCCTGTGGTACATCCGGACCAAGGTAACGGGCACGAGGTCCCATATCTCTGTGGGTAAGTTTAAACCAGGCTCTTGCAAAAGCCTCTGCAAAGGCATCAGGATTTTCGTAGAAGTGTCTTGAAATTTTTTCGTAAACAGGATCCAGTCTCAATGAAAGGTCTGTTGTAAGCATGGTTGGTTTATGCTTTTTAGAAGAATCAAATGCATCAGGAATGATGTCTGCCCCATCTTTTGCTACCCATTGATGAGCTCCGGCAGGGCTTTTTGTAAGCTCCCACTCGTTTTCAAAAAGATTTTTAAAGAAATAATTACTCCATTGCGTAGGAGTTTCTGTCCAGGTTACTTCAAGACCGCTGGAAATAGCATCTCTTCCGCTTCCGGATTTATAGGTGCTTGCCCATCCTAAACCTTGTTGTTCAATGCCTGCCCCTTCCGGTTCTTTCCCAACATGATCTGCCGGTCCTGCACCGTGGGTTTTACCAAAAGTATGTCCTCCGGCAATTAAAGCAACAGTTTCTTCATCATTCATGGCCATGCGTCCGAATGTGTCACGAATATCTTTGGCAGCTGCAATAGGATCAGGGTTTCCGTCCGGTCCTTCAGGGTTTACATAGATCAATCCCATTTGTACTGCAGCCAGTGGATTTTCAAGATTTCTGGAATGAATATCTCCATCTGCTTTTTCATCGGTAGGTAAAACTGCTGAATGCCCTTCTGGTACTCCTTCTGAACCATGAGCGTACCTTACATCCCCTCCCAGCCATGTTTTTTCTGATCCCCAGTATACATCGGAATCCGGTTCCCAAACGTCTGCACGCCCGCCTGCAAATCCAAATGTTTTAAAGCCCATCGATTCAAGAGCCACATTTCCCGTAAGAATCAGAAGATCTGCCCATGAAATATTTCTTCCGTATTTTTGTTTGATAGGCCATAGTAGTCTTCTTGCCTTATCAAGGCTTACATTATCCGGCCAGCTGTTCAATGGTGCAAAACGCTGCTGTCCTGCTCCTGCTCCACCTCTTCCGTCTCCTACACGATAAGTTCCGGCACTATGCCATGCCATACGGATAAACAAAGGTCCGTAATGGCCGAAGTCAGCCGGCCACCAATCCTGAGAATCAGTCATTAATGCATGAAGGTCTTTTTTTACAGCTTCAAGATCAAGGCTTTCAAAAGCTTTGGCATAATCAAAGTCTTTATCCATAGGATCAGACAGTGACGAATGCTGGCGCAGAAGATCTACTCTAAGCTGATCCGGCCACCAATCTGAATTCTGAGTTCCCCCTCCCGCTACATTATTCGTCTTCATTGTTCCGTTGTGAAACGGGCATTTGCTGATGTCATTCAAATCTTTTTCCATTGTCGTTTATTTTATTATTGATTAATACAGTTTTAATTCTCTGTTGTAAGAACATCACAAACCTACAACGTTTACTTAATAAATACAATCTATTAATTTTTATTTCAACGATAGTTAAAAACTATAAATAGATAATTTCGACAGCATCACGGCTAAGACATAATTGTGGTATTAAGTTAGTCATTTTTTAAATCCATTCAGCCAACCCGGCTCTATTTAGAATAACTCAATGTAAGAAAAGGCTAGAAGTTGGAAGAGGGAAGCTGGAAGTTTATTTCAGACGGAAAATAAGTTTAGGACATTTTAAAGCAAAAGAAGAAGAAAAAATTTTCTATTAATAAGGTTTTTCTGGTTAAAAAACATGTGACCTTATAGAATATTTTAAACCTGGCATTCAAACTATTACCTCTTCCATCTCTTCCTTACTTCATCAAAAAAAAATTAACTATCTTTATCCTAAGAAACATGAACATCTATGAAAAAAGTACTGGTTATCATTCTCGTAGCATTCATTATCATTCAGTTTTTTCCTATCGACAAAACCAATCCTCTTCCTACACCGGGAATGGATTTTCTGAAGTTTAAAAACACTCCGGAAAAAACAGCAAAAATCATCAGAACTTCATGCTACGACTGCCATTCCAACGAAACAAAATATCCGTGGTATACCAATATTTCTCCTGCTTCATGGTGGGTAAAAAATCATATTGATGAAGGCAGGAAACATCTTAATTTTTCTACCTTTGCAGTATATGAACCTAAAAGACAGATCCATAAGTTGGATGAATGTATAGAAATGGTTGAAAAAAAAGAAATGCCTCTTGAGTCTTATTATCTGGGACATCAGAACGCCAAGCTCTCAGATGAGCAGCGTGCAGATCTTGTTCAATACTTCAAAAGGGTAAAAGAAGATACTGAAAGAGGAATTATGTTTAATAAATAAAAGTCATGGAGAACTGGGAGAACAAACATATTGTATTTTTTGACGGAGATTGCGGTGTCTGTAATTTCTGGGTTCAGTGGATTCTGGAAAGAGACAGGAAAGATCAATTCATGTTTGCTTCCTTACAATCGGAATTCGGGCAGCAGTTTCTTTCTGAAAGGGGACTGAATACAACAGAATTCAATACCATGTATCTCTGGAAACCAAAAAAATATTACTTAATAAAATCGCGGGCTGTACTAACGATTGCCAATTTATTGGGCGGAATTTACAAACTTTCTTTTATTGGAAAAGCTTTCCCAACATTCCTGAATGATAAGGTATATGATATGATTTCCAGAAACCGGATGAAACTGGCCAATCAGAAATGCTATCTGCCGGATCAACATCAGAAGAAGAAGTTTATACAGGTTTGAAAAACTTTCTTCGTGAGACAAGTAGATAAATACTTATAATAAAAAGATAAAGACTGCTCCAATAGTGAAGCAGTCTTTTTTGTTCATTTACATTTTAATTTTAACTGATTATTTATTGATTCAGTGACCAAACAGAATAAGAATTCGGAGCACATTGAATCTTCACCCATTTATCAGCCTGGGTGGTAGGATACCAACCTGAACTTCCTGTAAAATCTTTAATCTGCTGACTTGCCCAATTGGTCTGAATCCATCTTTCCTGCCAGTTTGAGGAAGTATTGATATAAACAACCAGACCGGGATTTCCGTTGTAGCCGTTACGTCTTGCAATGTATTCATCATTATCGGTATATAAAATAGATGTTGTTCCGGTAGCTTTATTATTATGAATCCAGATCAGATTGTTCAGTCTTTCTTTATTCAGCCATTCTTCATAATCCCGGTAGAAAATCGTAGGATAGCCTTCATGGGTTAAAATATAAGCATAAGCCGGCATTTTGTTGTAGATAATATCCGTATCATGATTGGCAACGAAGGTTACCGCTTTGTAAGGATTTCTTTTCCACATCATATCATCATTCAGGGCATTTAGATTTCCATTGTCAAAAGCTTCATCCATTTTGTAATAAGCGGCAAAATCAAAGACGGAGCTGTTCGCATTATTCGCCCACCATTCTAATGTATTCACGTTAGAATCCCATAATTCCCCAACAGAGAATCCTCCTACTTTAGAATTCCAGGTATTCACCACCCACGGACCGAAACCTTTCACATAATCGAACCTCCACCCATCGAATTTCATCACATTTTTATAATATTTGGCGACAGAATCATCTCTTCCCCACAGCCAGTCCTGTACATAAGGATTGGCATGACACAGATCCGGAAAACCGCCAAAGGAACCTTCGTCATTATTCCCGTACGCATTTTTATAGAAATCGTTGTAGCTTCTTTTAAATTTGCCGGAGGCTACCCCTGAAAAATTGGTCCATGTATTGGTTCCGGTAAAAGGATTGGCTTCAGACTGTCCGCCACTGTTGTGATTGATCACAATATCTGCATATACCTGCATATTTTCTGTGTGGGCTTTGGTAATAAGAGCTTCCAGTTCTGTTCTTGATCCGAAACGGGTTTCCACACTTCCATTCTGGTTATAATCTCCAAAATCATAATAATCGGTAGGGTCATACCCCATAGAATAAGCACCATTCTGAGCTTTTGAAGCTGGAGGAAGCCATACAGCACCAATTCCGGCATTAGACCAGGCCGTCAGTTTATCTTTCACCGTGTTCCACCAGTTTCCTCCATCCGGAACATCCCAGTAGAATCCCTGCATAAGAACTCCACCACCCGGGCCGGCTACAAATTTACCTTGTACAGACCCGGAACCTTTTCCGGTACTGAAAGGTCTGCCGTCATGATTGGTAACGTTTACAATCTTGTTGTGCACTTCTTCTTTTGGAGAGGGCTCAGTAATCATTTCATCATTATTGCGGCATGAGCTTACAAGCGCTAAAGCCAGCAGGGAAAGGAAAAAATATGTTTTTTTCATCGTAACACTTAATTATGAATTCATTAACTAAGTTACATTTTTATTGAAAACAAATTCAATTTAATGGGAAATATTTTCATTCTAAATAATGAATCATGAAGAAATTCATTTGAAATTTTCATTAAAAAATCATAAATTTTTAAGATTCCCGAAACAATTTTTCTTTTAATCCATATATTTGCATACTATGGAATACAATACCCAAAAAACTCAGCTTCATATGCCGGAATACGGCAGAATTATACAACAGTTGGTTGAGCGCTGCAAAGAACTTCCTACCAAAGAGGAAAGGAACGAAATGGCTATGGCAATCATCGATTTTATGGGTCAGAGAAACCCACAACTTCGCGACGAAGAAAATTATAAACATAAACTTTGGGATCATCTTTATATTCTGGCCAATCATGACCTGGATGTAGATTCTCCTTATCCTTTCCCTACCATGGAACAATTGGCAGAAAAGCCAAAAAGAATGGAATATCCAAAACTTCAGGGTGACTTTAAGTTTTACGGAAAAAGTATTCTTCAATTGATCGAAAAAGCAATTGAACTTGAAACGGGTGATGAAAAAGAAGCTCTTATCGAGGTGATTGCCAACAATATGAAGAAATCCTATAATGTCTATAATAAAGAACATGTGACGGATGATGTTATTTTCCGCCACCTGAAGGAACTGTCTGAAAACAGGTTGGATCTTACAGGAATAGATTCTCTTGAGAAAAGTAAAATCTATTACACAAGTAATAACAACAACCGAAATAACAACAATAACAACAGGAACAACAGCAATAATAAAAATAATAACAATAACCAGCCTAACAAAAGAAGGCATAATAACAATCATAAAAACAGAAAATAATGAGTGGAACATTTCAAATAAGAGGAGGAAAAAGACTGCAGGGTGAAATAACTCCACAAGGAGCCAAAAATGAGGCTCTACAGATTTTATGTGCGGTGCTGTTGACCGACGAAGAAGTAAGAATTAAAAATATCCCGGATATTCATGACGTGAACAGACTGATTGAGATCCTTGGAGATTTTGGAGTAAAAGTTACTAAAAACGGACATGGAGACTATACTTTCAAGGCGGATAAAGTAAACTTTGATTATATAAAATCCAACGAATTTAAAAAAGACGGTGCCAAGCTTCGTGGATCAATCATGTTGATGGGGCCAATGTTAGCCCGTTATGGTGAAGCTTATATGCCGACTCCGGGTGGTGACAAAATCGGAAGAAGAAGATTGGATACACACTTCCAGGGATTGGTTGAACTTGGTGCTGAATTCCACTATGATGAGGAAGAATATTTCTACTCTCTAAAAGCAAAAGAACTTACAGGAAAATTCATCCTATTGGAAGAGGCTTCTGTAACCGGAACAGCTAATATTGTAATGGCTGCTGTTTTAGCAAAAGGAAAAACAAGAATTTATAACGCTGCCTGCGAACCTTACCTTCAGCAATTGTGTAAAATGCTGAACAGAATGGGTGCTAATATCTCAGGAATCGGATCTAACCTTCTTACGATTGAAGGGGTAGATTATCTTAGAGGAACAGAGCACACAATGCTTCCGGATATGGTGGAAATCGGATCATGGATCGGTCTTGCGGCGATGACGAAATCTGAAATTACCATCAAAAACGTAAACTGGAACCAGCTTGGTGTTATCCCGAATACTTTCAGAAAATTAGGAATCCAGCTTGAGCAAAGCGGTGATGATATTTATATTCCTGCTCAGGAACATTATAAAATTCAGAAATTTATTGATGGATCTATCCTTACGATTTCTGATGCACCATGGCCTGGATTCACTCCGGACCTATTATCTATTATCTTAGTAGTAGCTACTCAGGCAAAAGGAAGTATTCTTGTTCATCAGAAAATGTTTGAATCAAGATTATTCTTCGTTGATAAACTGATTGATATGGGAGCTCAGATCATTTTATGTGATCCGCACAGAGCAACGGTAATCGGATTGAACCAGGAAGCTCCGTTAAGAGGAACAACAATGGTTTCCCCGGACATCAGAGCCGGAAATGCCCTTTTGATTGCAGCCCTTTCCGCAGAAGGAAAATCAATTATCCACAATATCGAACAGATCGACAGAGGATATGAAAATATCGACGGAAGACTGAAAGCCATTGGTGCTGATATTGAAAGAATTTAAAATTATTTTTATTACTATAGAGCGCTCAGAGAAATCTGGGCGCTTTTTTTGACCACACTTCAAAAATTCTCGCCCTCCAATTGTCATTGCTCTCTGAATCGGAAACTTCTAATGAACTCCCCCCTCTTTATTCTTTATTCTTTATTCTTTATTCTAAAATATCCGTATAATCTTCACAAACATTAAAAATAAAAAAGCGCCCGATAAAAGAACCGGACGCTTTGGTAATTAAAACTATATGAATCTCACTTAAAAATAGGTTCTACAGGTATATTCTACCGCAGTATTGATAAGTTTATTTTTATTCAGATAGAACTCAAGTTGCTGATAATCTTCTGAATTGACATTTATATACAACTGTATTGTACCAAAACTATATCCGTTCACATATTCCACATTGGCTGACAACACTCTATGACATATCCCCATCTGATTATAAATGGTATTCATTAAATGCTCAAATTTCATTTTGCCATTCAACTCTATTTCCAGTAATAATTCTTTTTTAGGCAGGTTCAGTTTATTTTGAAAAACCTGCAGACTAGGGTTAGGTGTAATCATCGTTAAACATTTTGGGTTAAATACTCTCAGATCATATTGCGCTCTGCATTTAAATCTGTGACAAAAATATAAAAAAATATTAGTCTACCAAATTAGTAGACTAATATTTTTTAAATTTTAACAAAAAAAGAAGCTTTTCAGCTTCTCTCTATCTTTACAACACTCCTATTCTTTCCAGTTTATCTGAGCCTGCCAGCCCGTTAGGATTACAACCAGGCTCTCCTTCAGGTACTTTCAGATTCTTTTTTTTGTAAAATTCTTCCCAGAATGTATTCGTTTTTCCTGTTTTAGGATCAATAAATGTCATAGGTTCTAATCTGAATATAGAATCATTCCTGAAAGCCCTTTCAATAAAGTCTGAGCAGTAATAGGAGTTTTCATCCAGGATATAATTGAAATTATAAGGTTTACCGATCATTGAATTGGCTTTTCCAAGGGCATGCGGAATTGCTTTCTGATACTCCGGCTTTAAGCGATAAACTATAACCTTCTGCCCGTCTGTTTCCTGATCTTTGATAAAATTCTTTAAAGTCTGCTTTTGGGAACCTCCTTTGGGAGCCGCGTGCAGTACAAATATCTGACGTCCTTCTTTTTCCAGAATACCAATATGATCAAAAGAAGCTGTTTTTTGCCTTTGGGTAACATTATTGATGGCACCGGAAAGTCCTGTTTCTTTTGCTGTTACAAAAAGCAGATCCCCATTTTTAAGTGAAGACGTCTGAGAAGAAGCACAACCTATCAGCAAAAGGATGAAAAGGGACAGGATTCCCACCAGACTATTCTTTTTAATTCTTTCTTTTAATGATTTTTTAAATTCTGACATTCAAATATTGTTTCGGCCCAAAATTACAAAATAGAATTCATTACATTTGTGAAGAATATTGAGCTACTCTTCACACCATCCTAAACATTCCATATTCTTATGCCACATATTTTATTAGTTGAAGACGACGACAGGCTTTCCCAACTTATCACAAAAGGGCTTCAGGAATCTGAATTTGAAGTAACCACCGCATATGATGGAGTGACGGGGTTGAAACTGGCACTACAAAACAATTTTGATCTGGTAGTAACCGATATTGTACTTCCTAAAAAAAGCGGTCTGGAATTCTGCGATGAAATAAAAGTATTAAAACCCAATCTTCCGGTAGTCATGCTTACCGCACTTGGAACTACGGATGATAAGCTGGAAGGATTTGATGCAGGAGCCGATGATTATATGACCAAACCTTTTGAAATGCGCGAATTGGCAGCAAGAATCAAAGTCTTACTGAAGCGTTTTTCACAACAGAAACAACAGAAAGTTTTTGTCCTGAAATATGAAGGAATTGAAATGAACCTGGAGCAAAAAACAGTCAGCCGCGATCATACTCCTATCAAATTGACCCCAAAAGAGTTCAACCTCTTGAAATTCATGCTCGAAAATTCTGAAAGGGTTCTTTCCCGCAGCGAAATTGCTGAAAAAGTATGGGAAACCCATTTCGATACAGGGACTAATTTCATAGACGTATACATCAATTATCTGCGAAAGAAAATTGATAAGGATTTTGACAGCAAGCTTATTCATACTAAAGCAGGAATGGGATTCATCCTTAAAAAGGACTATGAATCCGGACTTATACAATAATCATTGGATGAATTAAAAATAGACGGATGAAAATAAGAACCAGGCTCACACTGCTTTTTACGCTGATTACGGCGATGCTTTTAGGGGTTTACAGTTTCTCCATTTATTATTCATCAAAAGAAGCCAGAGAAACCTCTTTCTACGGAGAGCTTCAAAACGAAGCAATAGCCAAGGCAGATCTCTATTTCCAAAGTTCACTTCCCGAACAGGAAATGCATAAACTTTATAAGAATAACAACAGAACCCTGAATGAAGTGCAGGTGGCCATCTACGATGCCGATCATCAGCTCATTTACCATGATGATGCCAAGGTAGATTATGTAAAAGAAACTCCTGAAATGCTTTCCAGAATCTTTCAGAAAAAGAAAATCAGCTTCTTTCTGGGTAATCTACAGGTCATCGGAATGGTATACCACTATAATGGAAAATCCTACGCAGTAACTGCCGCCTCGTATGATAAATATGGGTATGAATATCTTTCTCATCTGCTGACCATAAGTATTGCTTCTTTTATCAGTATTCTAATTCTTATTTATCTGGCAGGAATCTTTCTTTCTAAAAAAACATTGAGCCCGCTCAGTGAAATGGTGAATCAGATTAAGAAAATCACTGCCGGGAAATTACAGCTGCGCCTTAAAACAACCGGAGAAAAGGATGAACTCAGTGAGCTTGCCCAAAACTTTAACGGAATGCTGGAACGTCTGGAAAATTCATTTGACTCTCAAAAACATTTTGTCTCCAATATTTCTCATGAACTCCGGACACCTTTATCAGCAATTATCACAGAACTTGAACTCGCTTCTGAAAAAGAACTGACCAGAGAGCAGTACCAGCAAACCATCAGGTACGCTCTGGACGACGCAAAAAATATGGTCAAACTATCCAACAGCCTGATGGATCTTGCCAAAGCAAGCTATGATCCCAATGAAATCAGCTTCTCTGAAGTAAGGCTTGACGAGGTTCTTCTGGAATCCTATACTAAGATTATCCGGGAAAATTCCGGCTATAAAGTTTTGTTGAATATTGAAGATACGATAGATGAACATCAGCTGACCATCCAGGGAAATGAGTACCTGCTACAGGTTGCTTTTAATAATCTTATTGATAACGCCTGCAAATATTCGCCGGAGCATGTATGTTCTATTGACGTAAAAGTGAATGTCCAAAAGCTATACATCAATTTTTCAAATACGGGGATCACTATCTCTCAGGAAGATTTACAGCATATTTTTGAACCTTTTTACAGAAGTGAAAACTCAAGAAAAGAGAAAGGATACGGAATCGGGCTTTTCCTCACAGAGAAAATCATTCATCTGCATAATGCTGCAATCAGGGTAACTTCAGAACATAATGCCACTGTTTTTACCGTGATATTTGAAATTGAAACGGTTTGATCTTTTAAATTTGAACTTTAATCCTTCTTAAAGTTTTACGATTAATAATAGCTTTATCTTTTATTCTCTATTAAACAACTTCTTTTTAAGCAGCTGAAGCCTTATTGAAAGCAGTTGTACCTATACTGGCAGCTATAACGCAGGAAATAGAAATCCATTGCAAAAATGTTAATTCTTCCGCCAGAAATACCAATCCGGAAAGAGCAGCAAACGCAGGTTCCAGACTCATCAGAATACTAAATGTTTTGGCAGGAAGTCTTTTCAACGCCATCATTTCTAAAGAGAACGGCAACGCACTTGACAGAATGGCAACGCCCAGACCTTTCACAAAAATAGAAGGAGTAAGATTAAACACTGCTCCGTCCCATATAGTAAAAGGGATGATCACCAGGCTGGCAAACAGCATCCCCGTGGTAACAGCATCTTTTCCATCCATTATTTTGGAAACCTTCCCACCCATTACAATATAAACAGCCCAGAATATTCCTGCCAGAAAAGCTAAGCCTAGCCCTACCAAGTCAACATGATCACTTTTCCATGGTACGATCAGCAGAATTCCGACACAGGCCAGTAATGCCCAGACCACATCCAATAACTTTCGGGAAAGAGCCAGTGCAAGAAATAAAGGACCTGCAAACTCTACTGTAACCGCCAATCCTAATGGAATTCTTTGGATCGCCATATAGAAAATAAGATTCATCGCTGCCAGGCCTATACCGTATAAGGCACAATATTTCCATTTTTGTGCGGTAAACTGGGAAAATTTCGGACGGTTAATCAATGTAAGCAAAATAGCTGATAATACAATCCTCAAAGTAACCGTTCCAATAGGTCCTATCAGAGGAAAAAGCTGCTTCGCAATCGAAGCTCCTCCCTGAACACAGATGATGGCTAAAAGCGTTGCAGGTATCGCTATATTTGAATTTTTCATTTCTAAAATCTTATATTATTATCAACCGTTTTTGGAAAGGAATTTCCGGACCTGAGCGAACTTCATGTTATCAATTACAATCGAAATCTGCAATTGATAAGAGTCTGCCCGCAAATGTATTGAAATTTTGTTTTCCAGAATGGGTACAGATTCCGGTTTATTTTTCCAAATTCATGGGTACTGTACAAAGTTACTTTCTTTCTAATAGTTTTCTAATAATATTCTAAAGCTTTTCTAACGGCTTCTCTCTGATAGCAGGATTATCTTTGCAGCAGATAAAAATCACTATGGATACTGATTCATCACATCATCGAAACAACAACTAAGTATTCAGCAGTATGCCTTTCTGTATACCGGCTGAATGCTCTAAAACAGAAAGGTTATGACCACATTAGAATTTACACTCCGTCTCTTCACAGCATTTGCCCTGGGCGCCAGTATCGGTTTTGAGCGACAATGGCGCCAGAAAAGTGCAGGCCTCCGTACCAATACACTCGTATGCCTGGGCTCTGCAGCATTCGTTCTTCTGTCTATCAGAATCGGTGGTGATGCTACAGGCAGAATAGCTTCCTATATCGTGAGCGGTATCGGTTTTCTGGGTGGGGGTGTCATTATGAAAGATGGGCTTACCGTTCGGGGACTCAATACAGCAGCTACCATCTGGTGTTCTGCGTCTGTAGGAGCCCTCTCTGCACTGGGGTTACCTCTTGAAGCTGCCATCACCAGTGGCTTTATTATTATCACCCATCTTATTCTACGTCCATTAGGCGTAAAACTCGGCAACAATATCAGCAGCAGAAATGATTACACAGAATATTTACTCAGCATCAAATGCAAAAGCGAGGTAGAAAATCACATCCGGGTACAGCTGATGCAGTCTTTAAGCGGAAATGACAAAGTCCTCTTAAAATCCCTTACCAGCGACGACAATGGAATTCCTGAGAATGCCATCATCACAGCAGAAGTACATGCTTCCACTCCACAGGACAGCTTCATGGAAAAAACAGCCAGCAGACTTACCATTGAAGATAAAGTGATCAAAGTAAGCTGGGAAATTATAGGAACAGAAAACGATTTATAGCATTTGAAATGACCATGATTAGCACACAAATGCTGCGATGCCATATGACTTTTAAAAACAATAGATAACTAGATACAAAACAACATCTGAAGCCATGTTAAAAAAATCTTCAAACAAAAATCTCAATTCTGCGGCTCTTGTAAAACTGAAAGAAGCTGCGGCTGAGAATGAAAAAATGATTTACGCGATGCTGGAAACTTCAGAAGAAGGGCTCAGTGAAAATACGGTAAAAGACCGTTTGAAAATCTATGGAAGAAACGAAATTGCCACCCAGAAGGCCCCCTCGTGGCTGAAGCAGTTTGCCCATTCTTTCTTTAATCCTTTCAATTATATTCTGGCCTGTATCGCTGTGATTTCATTATTCATTGATGTCATTCTTGCACCCGCAGAAGAAAAGGATCTCAGTACAAGCATCATTATTTCGGTCATGCTTATGTTTAGTACAACTTTACGTTTTATTCAGGAATTCCGAAGCAATAAGGCTGCTGAAGCACTAAAGAAAATGGTAAAAACCAGCTGCCTTACCAAAAGAAAATTTAAAGACAGCGAAGAAATAGAGATCACGGAAATTGTTCCCGGAGACCTCATTATCCTTTCCGCAGGTGATATGGTGCCTGCCGACTGCCGAATCCTGAAAAGTAAAGACCTTTTCATCAGTGAGTCTATTCTTACCGGAGAAGCACTACCTGTAGAAAAAAATGCCTTTCCCATCCGTGATGCTAAAGATAAAAACCCGCTTACCCTCCAGAATATATGCTTTATGGGAACCAACGTGGTAAGTGGCTCTGCAACAGTAGTCGTTGCCAATACCGGTATTTTCACTTATTTCGGAAGCATCAGCAGAAGTCTGGTTTCCAAAAGACCTGAAACCGCTTTCGATATTGGGGTAAATAAAGTAAGCTTCCTTCTTATCAGATTTATGCTGATCATGACCCCTGTGATATTCCTGATTAACGGATTGGTAAAAGGCGACTGGATGCAAGCCTTGTTATTTGCAATTGCCGTAGCCGTAGGACTTACGCCTGAAATGCTTCCTATGATCGTTACAGCCAATCTTGCTAAAGGTGCCGTTAACATGAGCAAAAAGAAAGTCATTGTAAAACGGCTGAACGCGATTCAGAATATCGGAGCAATGGATGTACTCTGCACTGATAAAACAGGAACCCTGACCCTTGATAAAATCGTTCTGGAAACCCACCTCAACGTTCGTGGGCTCGAAGATGATGAAGTATTAAAATGGGCTTACCTCAACAGTTTTCACCAAACAGGTCTTAAAAATCTTTTGGACCAGGCCGTTTTGGATCATGCTGAAGTTCATAATTTAATGAAGGCAGATGAGCTTTATCTGAAAGTAGATGAAATCCCTTTTGATTTCGAAAGAAGAAGAATGTCTGTAATCCTGAACACATCCAAAGGAAAACACCTGATGATTTCCAAAGGTGCCGTAGAAGAAATGCTTTCACTGTGTCATTATGCACTGGATCCGGGAGAAGATCACAGCCTTCACATAGAAAATGACAATATTGTTCCTCTGGATGATCTCATGAAGCAACAGATCATCAAAATGTCTGAAAAGCTCAATGCAGAAGGACTAAGAGTCTTACTGGTGGCTATCCGGGAATTTGATGGAAACCACCCGTTGAATTATTCTGTTGCAGATGAAAACCAGCTTACCCTTACCGGCTTTATAGGATTTCTTGATCCTGCCAAACCATCAGCTGAGCCCAGCATCAAAGCTCTGCATAAACTGGGAGTAGAGGTGAAAGTAGTAACGGGAGACAATGATATTGTTGCTAAAAAAATATGTCATGACGTGGGCATTCCTATCAATACGATTATGCTCGGTGACGAACTGGAAAACATGACGGATGAAGAACTCAGCAAAGATATGGAGCTATATTCTGTTTTTGCAAAAGTGAGCCCTTTACAGAAACAGCGTATTGTAAAAATATTAAGATCTAAGGGGCATACGGTAGGATTCATGGGTGACGGTATCAATGATGCTGCAGCCATCAAAGAGGCAGATGTGGGCATTTCTGTAGATACGGGCGCTGACATTGCCAAGGAAAGTGCAGACATTATCCTTCTTGAAAAAGACTTAATGGTCCTGCGAAGTGGTGTTATCTATGGCAGAAGAACCTTCGGAAATATCATCAAGTATATCAAAATGACGGCAAGCAGCAATTTTGGAAATATGTTCAGTATGATCGGCGCAAGTGCCTTGCTTCCGTTTCTCCCCATGCTTCCTTTGCAGATTCTTACTCAGAATTTACTGTATGACGTATCTCAGTCATCCATTCCCTGGGATACAATGGATAAAGATTTTCTGGAAAAACCGAAAAAATGGGAAGCCGGCAGCATCAAAAAATTCATGCTGTATATAGGACCATTGAGCTCCATTTTTGACTATATAACGTTTGCGGTCATGTTCTTTATTTTTAAAGCCAATACTCCGGAACACCAGAGCTTATTTCAGACCGGATGGTTTGTGGAAGGTTTGCTTTCCCAGACCCTGATTGTTCATATTATCAGAACAAAAAAAATTCCATTTATCCAGAGCTGGGCAGCCGCTCCGGTAGTTGCATTAACCAGTTTAATCATGCTGGCCGGAATTATGATCCCTTTCACTCCTTTGGCTGAATATCTGAAAATGCAGGCCTTACCTTTAAGCTATTTCCCTTATCTAATGGCCATCCTCACAGGATACTGCATTCTTACCCAATCGGTAAAACATTGGTTCATCAACAAATTTGGGCAATGGCTGTAGCATAGAAGCACTTATGTTCATTGAGCAGGATCAGAATTGGATACTACAAATACAATTTTAAAGCCCACACCCAACCGAAATAAAAACTAGAATTAAATAATTGGTTACAAACAATTTATATGAGAAAAACAGTATTAACGATCGTACTTTTGACATTGGTTATTTCCTGTAAAAACCCCAAAAGTGAAACCTCCCAGGATCAGGACCTTCTGATAAAAGGAGACAACGTCATCGTTCCTGAAAACAACCCTGTTTTCAAAAAAATCAAAACCGAAACAGTTGTTGAGCAGGAGCACAGTGATGGCGTTGTTTCTGTCGGAACAATCCAGGCAATCCCCAATCATTATGCAGAAATTGCCAGTCCGTTTTCAGGAAGAATTACCCAATCGTTTATCCGTCTCGGGCAAAATGTTTCAGCAAACAGTCCCCTTTTTGAAATCCTTTCCTCTGATTACTTTTCAGTTCAGAAAGATTATACGGACGCCCTGAATGATGTACAGCTGGCAGAGAAAAACTACAAACGCCAGCAGGATCTGGTAAAACATGGGGTAGGTATTCAGAAAGAACTGGATGAGGCGGAAACCGATTTTAAAAATAAAAAAACATCATTGTCTAATGCTTCTTCAGCTTTAAAAGTATACAACAGCAAAGGAGGAGGCATAGGAAGTCCACTCATTGTAAGAGCTCCTATCAGCGGAGAAATTATTTCCAACAAAATTGTGAACGGCCAATTCCTGAAAAGTGATGCAGACCCAGTCATCATTATTGCAGAATTATCAAAAGTATGGATCTCCGGAGATGTAAAGGAAAAAGACATCCGTTTTGTGAATATCGGTGATAACGTATCGGTAAAAGTAAGCGCTTATCCGGACCGGAATATTACCGGAAAAGTATATCACATCAATGAAGTGGTTGACGAAAGTACGCGAAGTATAAAAGTCCTCATTGAATGCGATAATCCCGACAGAAGATTGAAGCCGGGAATGTACGCTACCGTCAACTTCTCCACAACTCCTGAAAAAACAATTATGATTCCTGTTACTGCTCTGATGCAGAATGACAGCTCACAATATGTATGGGTAAAAACAGGCAAAAACCAATTTGCCAAACGCTCAGTCTCCACAGGAGAAACAGATCAGAAAACAACAAGAGTACTTTCAGGTTTGAAAGTTGGGGAAACCATCATGACTGAAGGTGGAATCTATATGCTGGATGCAAAATAATGTTGAATGTACAATGAAAATGCATAAAGTATACGGAAATACCAAGCAGCTATACTTTATATGCCCCTTTATACCAATAAAGAATTATGAAGCAATTACTTACACTCTCTATACAGAAGAGATGGCTGATGCTGGCCCTCTTCCTCTTACTGGGATTCTTTGGATATTATTCCTGGACCAAATTATCGGTAGAAGCTTATCCTGATATTGCCGACGTCACCTCACAGGTTGTAACGCAAGTTCCCGGGCTGGCAGCCGAAGAAGTAGAACAACAGATTACCATTCCATTGGAACGCTCTCTGAACGGGCTTCCGGGAATGCATGTGATGCGAAGCAAAAGTACTTTCGGACTCTCTATTATCACTATCGTTTTTGATGACGGGATAGATGATTACTGGGCCAGACAGCGCATCCAGGAAAGACTGTCTGATGTCACCCTGCCTTATGGAGCACAACCGGGGCTCGATCCCCTCACCTCTCCTATCGGCGAAGTTTACCGATATATTATTGAAAGCAACAATCACAGCTTACGGGAACTTACAGATTTACAGAAGTTCGTCATTATCCCTCGCATCAAACAGGTTTCAGGAATTGCCGATGTTACCAATTTTGGAGGAATTACCACTCAGTTTCAGATTGAGCTTGATCCTCATAAGCTTGAGCAATATGGTCTTTCTTTATCTGAAGTTACCGAAACCATTTCGAAAAACAACGTCAGTGCAGGAGGAAGTATGCTGCCCCGGGGAAATCTGGCGTATGTAATCCGTGGAATAGGTCTTGTAAAAGATCTGAATGACCTGGGAAAAATTGTTGTAAAAACCGAAAACGGAGTCCCTGTTTTCCTGAATGATGTAGGAACATTAAAATATGGAAACCTGGAAAGAAAAGGAATTCTGGGATATACCGACAGGAAACGTAATTACGCCGAAAGTGTAGAAGGAATCGTCTTACTATTGAGAGGACAAAATCCATCACAGGTATTGGAAGGCGTTCATGAAGCTATTGACGAATTGAATAATGAAACACTCCCTCCCGGCGTAAAAATTCATCCTTTTCTGGACAGAACAGATCTTGTAAGCACCACACTTCATACCGTATCCCATACCCTTACCGAAGGAATTGTATTGGTAATCATCGTATTGATCGTATTTCTGGGAAGCTGGCGGGGCGCATTGCTAGTCGCGATAACCATTCCGCTTTCCTTATTATTTGCATTTATCTTAATGCATTTTACCAATATACCGGCCAATCTTCTTTCACTGGGAGCCATTGACTTCGGGATTATTGTGGATGGAGCCATTGTAATGCTGGAAACGATTCTGAAGAAAAGAGAAGAAAATCCTGAAGAGGCATTAGAAGAGAAAACCATTACCCAAAGGGTGATTGAAGTGGCAAAACCTATTTTCTTTTCCACCATTATCATTATTACCGCTTATCTTCCCCTGTTTGCCTTTGAAAGAGTAGAGAAAAAATTATTTACCCCTATGGCATTCACAGTAGGTTACGCCTTGTTCGGAGCCCTGGCAGTAGCACTGCTTCTGATTCCGGGGTTAGCCTATGTGATCTACCGTAAGCCACAGAAGATCTATCACAACAAATGGCTTGAAAAAATAAGCAATGCGTATGGAAAAAGAATAGATAAAATCATGCAAACGCCTAAAAAGGTGATGATTCCTATAAGCATTGTTTTACTGTCTGCCGGAATCCTGTCTTATACCGTAGGAAAAGACTTCCTTCCTGAACTGGATGAAGGTTCTATCTGGCTTCAGGTACAGCTTCCACCGGGAATTTCACTGGCTAAAGCAAAAGAAATGAGTGATACGCTAAGAGCCCGGACTTTAAAACATTCGGAGATTACGTATATGATGGTGCAGGCAGGCCGAAATGATGACGGTACCGACCCATGGACCGCTTCTCACTTTGAAGTTTCTGTTGGAATAAAACCTTATAGCGAATGGCCTTCAGGAAAAACAAAGGCAGATCTCATTAAAGAGCTGGCTGCAGATTATAAAGAAATGCCGGGATTTACTGTAGGTTTCTCACAACCGATGATTGACGGAGTAATGGATAAAATTTCCGGTGCTCACAGTGAACTGGTGGTAAAAGTATATGGCGAAGATTTTAAAGAAACCAGAAGAATTGCCGAAAATGTTTTATCCACTTTAAATAAAATTCCGGGATCAGCGGATCTCGCCATCGATCAGGAACCTCCATTACCTCAGCTGCAGATCATTGCCAACAGGGACAAAATTGCCCAATATGGACTGAATGTAGCGGATGTAGCAGATCTTATTGAAGTGGCTTTAGGCGGCAAGGCGATTTCCCAGATTTTTATCGGTAACAAAGTCTATGATATTTCCTGCCGATACACTGAGGATAGCAGGGATACTCCGGATAAAATCGGGAATCTGATGCTGACCTCAGCTACAGGAGCTAAAATTCCTCTGTCTCAGGTCGCAGAAGTAAAATTAAGTACCGGAGAAAGCACCATTACCCGTGAGATGAATAAGCGACATCTTACTGTAAAATTGAATTTAAGAGGGACCGACCTTTCTTCTTTCCTGAAAATAGCTCAGAATAAAATTGAAAAAGACATCCAATACGATCACGAAAAATACCAGATCAAATGGGGTGGTCAGTTTGAAAATCAGAACAGGGCTTATTCAAGGCTGGCATTCATTGTTCCATTGGCACTGGCCATTATGTTCCTGTTATTGTATGGTGCATTTGGTAATTTCAAACAGGCTTTAGTACTGATGTCTATTGTTCCGCTGGCTTTATTCGGAGGAATGCTGGCACTCAATATTCGTGGAATGTCCCTGAATGTATCTTCTGCAGTAGGATTTATAGCCTTATTCGGAGTAGCGATTCAGAATGGAGTGATTATGATCTCCCACATCAATGATCTCCGAAAGAAAGGTTATGATCTGAAGCCTTCTGTCATCAAAGGAGCAAAGGATCGTTTCAGACCGGTACTGATGACTGCTACTGTTGCTGTAATCGGATTATTCCCGGCATCATTGGCTACAGGAATCGGTTCAGATGTACAAAGACCTCTGGCCACAGTAATCGTTTACGGATTGATGTTCTCTACTATTTTAACCCTGTTTGTTCTGCCTGCTATTTATTTTATGGCAGAACGTGGTAACAAAAAACAAAATTTGGAATCAGATGAAGCACTTAAACCTACAGATAACATTTAGAGTTTATTTTATTTTAATCGCGGCCATCTTACCCGGCATCACGGGAACGATAAAAGCACAGGAAAAAGAGCTCTTATCTTTTGAAGAATATTTGAGCCTTGTCGGAAAGAAGAATCTTGGCTATGCTTCTCAGAAATACAATGTGAGTATGGCAGAAGCTGCTATTCAGACCGCAAGTATGTTCCCTGATCCTCAACTGGAGGTGGAAACCACCAATAATGGAGTCAATAAAGATATGGGCTATGTCTACGGAACTTCCATCGGCTGGACCCTGGAGCTTGGTGGAAAAAGGAAGGCAAGGATTAATTTAGCTAAAAATCAGTCTGAACTGAGCAAAATACAGCTTCTTGATTTTTTCAGAAATCTCCGCGCAGATGCAAGCTTAGGTTATATTGAAGCTTTAAAATCCAAAGCTATCCTGGAAGTACAACAGGACTCCTATAAAAATGTACTACAACTGGCAAAGTCAGACAGCATACGATACCGTTTGGGAACAATATCTCTGGTGACTTCAAAACAGAGTAAATTAGAAGCAGCCTCTCTTCTGAATGAAATTTATCAGGCTGAAAGCGCCGAACAGCAGTCACTGACCAATCTCTCTGTCTTTCTCAGTGACAATAAGCTGACCGGAAGAGATGTCAATGGAGATTTCAATGCCTTCAACAGAGATTTCAGTGTTGATGATCTTATTCTTCAGGCATTAAATGAACGTGCAGATTTATTGGCAGCCAGGCAAAATACCCAAGTTGCCAAAAGTCAGATCAGCCTTGAGAAAGCCAACCGTATGATTGATCTGGGAATCAATGCCGGAGCAGAGCGTCACACTGAAGCCACTAACGAAATTGCCCCTTCCCCTACAGTCAACGCTGTAAAATTAGGACTCAGCATTCCGCTTAAGTTTTCCAACAGAAGAAATGCCGGACTGAAAATAGCTGAAATGGCTCATTCTCAGGCTGAGGTAGAATACCAGCAGATTGAACAGGGAATACGGGCCGAAGTGATGCAGGCCTATCAGCAATATCTGGCGACCCAAAAACAGGTAAAACAGTTCCACAACGGAATGCTTACAGAAGCCAAAAGTGTATTGGAAGGCATCACGTATAGTTACAAAAGAGGAGAAAGCTCTATCCTTGAAGTACTGAACGCCCAAAGAACCTACAATGGTATCAGAAAAGATTACTATCAGGCTCTTGCAGATAACGCAGCAGCCCTAGTGGAACTGGAGCGTAAAGCTGGAATTTGGGATATTAATTTTTAGTTGGAAGATGGGAGTTGGAGACTAGGAGTATTATTAGCTATGCCATCTCTAATAACCATATAATAATAGTGTTTAGCTTTCGCTTTAAAAAAGCAATTAATTGTCAGATAGTTATTCTCCGGCCTGTAAAAACTTCCAGCCTCCCTCTCCCAGCTTCCTGCATAACCAAAGCCCTGAAATCTGTTTGATTTCAGGGCTTTGGTTATTTCTTATACTGAGATTCATAAATTCCAATCCAGTCTTCCGGTGTCACCTTGCGGCTCAGCTCAGCGATCAGATCAAAAGGAATATCTTCTACCTTTTTGAAACGGACACAGGATTTCCCCATATCCAGTTTTCTTTTGGAATGTTTTGGGTATTCAGCCACAAACCAATCCAAGAGATCCGGTGTGGAATAAAGTCCCATATGATAAAGCGCTATAAAATTCTTTTGTGAAGCCAGATTAATGAACGGCAACGGACTGCCAGGAGTACAATGGTAGCCTGCAGGATAAGTTTTTAAGGGTACAGCCCAACCTACCATCCCATAACTGGGGCTTTCTTCAAAACCTTCCGGTAAATTATTACTGATTGTATCAAAAAGCTTTTTAAATCCTTCCTGCCTGTCTTCAGGAATCTTTGAAATATAATCTTCTATGGAAACTGCCTGGATCTGCATATTTTTTTTAGTTTCTTCTAAAGTACAATTATTTTATGACATGAAAATGGAATGATCAATACCATAAAAAAGACAGCTATAACAGGTATAGCCGTCTTAGTGAAATTATTAACTCAAAAAATTATTTTTTTATTGCCTTTACGGTTGACTTAGAACCATCTTTAAAGCTCATCGTCACTAAATATAACCCGGCATTCAGTTCACCTAAATGAAGTTCTTTTGTTGGGTTATCAATCGTTTTCACTACTCTTCCTGCTACATCTGTAACCGTTACAGATTTCACATCTTTCATATCAGAAATATACAGAACATCTTTGAACGGATTCGGATATACATTGATTTCTTTTTTCTTCACCGCCGTTTCTGAAGTGGACAGTGCTGCAGCTACTTCAAATGTAAAATCAATAAACTCTCCTCTTGAAATACTTGTACAAGGATTTGAAGGTGCTGTATTATTATAATCAACCATCACCCTCATTCTATAATTTCCTGCCGATGTTCCCGGAGGTACGGTGATAGATCCGGAAGTAGATGTAATGTAATCATTCGTTACAAAAACTCTTTCCGAAGTTTCAAAAGTTAAATTATTATTCCAGTCTACCCAAACCCCAAATCCACATGTTGGTCCTCCTGCCGTTAAAGATATCGGAGTTGTACTTCCTGCAATATTGGTTATTTTATTATTGGTTGCACTTAAGTTTTGGTATCCTCCCGTTACGCTGGAACCTGAAGTATAGGCCATATCTGTAGCTGCTCCTGTTGAGCTGAAAGCAGAAACCCATGAGCTCTGGCCACTGGATGAAGGCAGACAATACCCTGTTCTGAAGGTAGCAGCAAGATCACTCCAGCTACTCTTATCCGTAGAACTGCACACAGATCTTACCCAAACATAATAATTTGAATCGGGAGCCAGCGAGCTCAGTGGTGCAGAAATTGTAGAAGAAGTTTTAGAGTTTGTTGCATCTAAAACGGTAGTAGAAGTAGGGGCAATATTTGATGTACTGTAATATACTTCGTATCCGTTTGCAGGAGTAGAAGCAGGAGCCGTCCAGCCAATTGTTGCCGAGTTCATTGTGACATTCGATGCTGTAACAGCAGTTGGCTCAACACAGGTAGGAATATCCTGTACAGTAATATTATCAATATAAATAGATCGGGAAGTGCCCCCTAAACCGTGCTTAAATGCCAATTGCAAATCAGAACCGGCAGGAATATTCACCGTATACTGTACAAAAGCTGTTGTCAGAGTAATAGGAGAACCTATTGGTGTAAAAGAAGCAGGATCTGCAGGATTTGATAAAGTACCTACTGACAATGTGTAATTGCTTGCTCCTCCTTTCGCATAAAATCTCACTCGTTTATTACCGTCTGAAAGGTTTACAGTTGGAGGTGAAACCAACATCTGGCTGCCTGTAGTAGCAGTTGAATTCGTCAGATAATAAGCGTTAGGTGCCGAAAAACTATTGGTTGTTGATGCATTTACATAACCATAGCCCGCAAATGAGGTACTTTCAAGATATGCCCAGCAGCTTGGAGCATTAGTATTGCTTGAGGACCCGGTTGCCGTAGTATCAAAATTTTCTGTGTACGGAGTGGTGAAAGTAGAACAAGCTGTTTTAAATGTTCCTGCAAAAGACCATACACTCTGGCTTGTTGCTGAGCTGCAGTGGGATCTTACCCAATAATAATAAGTTGTATTGGAGCTAAGACTTCCTATCGTAGTGCCGGTACCTGTTACGCCCGTATAGGTAGGAGACGTTGTATTTGTAGGTGTTGTAGCTGAAGTACTGTGATATACATCATAATTTACGGCATTCGTTGGAGACGTCCATGAAACAAATGCAGAATTTGCCGTTATCCCCGAAACAGCCTGCAGTACAGGAGGTGCACAATCTGAATAGGCATCTGCTGAAAAAGCAAAAATATTCGGTAACCCTGTCCCGCTCGTTTTCGTTACCGTTACACTTTGTATCAGTTTGGCCTGGTTTGCCGCATCTATTGCCAGCTCTGCCTGATATAATCTTGGGTTGGTTCCTCCTTCAGGCGATGGGGAATCATCTCCACCGGCAGGAGTAGCTCCTGGCTTTTTGATCCTTCCAATTCCCTGTATTGCATAATTACTTCCCCCATACCAGTCTAAAAGGTTGAGACCTGAAAAAGTCTGCGAACTGCCGTCTGTAAAATTGACAACTGCATTTACCACAGAAGTTCCACTTCCACTCACGGCAAGCATATACAATTTAGATACAGCCTTTGGTGTTGTAAACACTAAGGTTCCATTATCATTTACGGCAGCTAATCTCAAAGAATTGTTCGCACTCAGATTTCCCAGCTGAAAACTCAACCCTGGAGTGGATGCCACCACAGAATTAATAACCCCATCAACCGGAATACCATACGTAAGAACCGGACTTGTATTGGTCAACTGAAAATCTCTCGCTACAAAGGCATAAGAAACGCCGTCTACGTCATTATTGGTGGAAATTGCTGAAGATCCTACTCCGTTTGCAATTACGTCTGCAGTATAGCCGGAAGCAATCGGCATCGTCTGATAATTCTGAGCCATCAATGCTGAGGCACAGAAAAGAGCAATAGCAGGTACTGCTCTAGAAAATAAATTTATTGTCATTTTATTCACATTTGTGTCGAAAATTAAGAAAAATTTCAACACGAAAAGATTATTTTTAATAAAAAATCAATATTTATTTAAAAAACATCAAATATTAATACACAAACTAATATTATTATTTTAAATCTATGGTAGAAACGAACGATTTCTTATTGATCCTTAATTTTATTATTGGGAAATTAAATCCTATTTTTGTCATACAAATTTTTTGAACAATGCCAAATATTTCAAACAGAGCACTGCATATGCCGGCATCACCGGTAAGAAAACTGGTTCCTTTTGCATTACAAGCAAAACAAAAAGGAATAAAAGTATATCACCTTAATATCGGACAGCCTGATATTGAAACTCCGGAAACGGCTTTAAATGCTTTAAAAAACATTGATTTAAAAGTATTGGAATATGCACTTTCTGAAGGTAATATTGAGTACAGAAAAGCCCTTACAGAATACTATCATTCACTAGGTTTTTCAGACCTTACTCCGGATAGCTTTATTGTAACCAACGGAGGTTCTGAAGCCCTTAACTTTGCCATTTCCACATTATGTGACGAAGGTGATGAAGTTATTATTCCTGAACCTTACTATGCCAACTACAATGGTTTCACCAGCACTTTTGATGTGAATGTAGTAGCAGTTCCTTCAACGATTGATACCGGTTTTGCTTTACCTCCTGTTGAAGAATTTGAAAAAAAGATTACGGAAAGAACAAGAGCGATCGTAATCTGTAATCCAGGAAACCCAACGGGGTACCTGTATACACGTGAAGAGCTTCAAAAGCTTGCTGAAATTGCTTTAAAATATGACATCGTTATCATCTCTGATGAAGTATACAGAGAATATGTATATGACGGAAAGCAGCAGATCTCAATGCTTGAATTCCCTGAGCTGAGCGAAAACTGTATCATCATCGACTCTGAATCTAAGCGTTATTCTATGTGTGGAGTAAGAATCGGTTGTATGGTAACCCGTTCTAAAAAGATCCGTGATGCAGCAATGCTTTTTGCACAGGCAAGACTAAGCCCTGTTCTTTTGGGACAGATTGCCGCGACAGCAGCTCACCAAAATGACGGACCTTACATCAGAGCCGTGAGAGAAGAATATACTCACAGAAGAAATGTATTGGTAGACCTTCTGAATGCAATTCCTGGGGTGATCTGCCCTAAGCCAAGAGGTGCCTTCTACTGTGTGGCAGAACTTCCGGTAGATGATACTGAAAAATTTGCACAATGGCTGCTGGAAAAATACTCCCTTAATAATGAAACGATTATGGTAGCTCCTGCAGGCGGATTCTACAGTAATCCTGAATTAGGAAAAAAACAGGTAAGAATTGCTTACGTGTTGAAAGAAGAAGATTTAAAAAGAAGTGCTGAGATTCTTAAAGAAGCTTTAAAGAAGTACAGAGAAGAATTTAGCCTATAAAAACATTATATAATGCCGACAACAAAAAAAATACATCTGAAAATACTTTTTTCGATCTTTTTGCTGTCGGCATTTTTTTCCTGTGACCCTAAGAAACAGGAACAGACTGTAGCTCACAAAAATCCAAACGAAATAACGTCGATCAGTGTATCCCATATCGGAGGTACGCTTGGAGAATACAGAATCATTAAAGCGACTAAAGATTCTGTCTTTGCTGAGAAGGGAGCTACAGCCAAACATATCCATAAAGAATGGAGTTCAGCCATCAATACTGACACCTGGAAACGGCTCGTTTCTTCTGTCAAAACCTCAGATCTCGACCGTATCAAAAGCTCTCCAAGCCAGCAATCGGTATACGGAATTGATGAAACTTTTCAGATCCGGACCCCGAAAAAGGCCCATTTCTATGTCAACTCATTTGCAGACACGGCACATTACAAGCAACTGCAACAGCTTAAAGAACAATTAGACAAAATTCTTCCTAAAGAATACAAAGAATACCAATAAAACATGCAAGAAAATTTTTCCTTAAAGCCTTACAATACATTCGGCGTTGATGCCAAAGCTAAATACTTCGCTGAAGTAAACAGCATTGAAGAATTAAAAGATGTACTCACTTTTGCAAAAGCACAGTCACTTCATCTTTTGTTTTTAGGTGGCGGAAGTAATATCCTGCTGACTCAAGATTTTGACGGCCTGGCCATTAAACTTAACTTAAAAGGAATTTCTGAAGAAAATCTGAACGATCATGAAACTCTTGTCACAGCAAAAGCAGGAGAAAACTGGCATGAATTTGTACTATACTGCCTTCAGAAAAACTATGGCGGATTGGAAAATCTATCTTTAATTCCCGGAAATGTAGGAACTTCTCCAATGCAGAATATTGGTGCTTACGGAACTGAAATCAAAGATATTTTTGTCAGCTGTATCGTTCTGAACCTGGAAGATCTTGAACTTAAAACTTTTGATCTTGAGCAATGCAGATTCGGGTACAGAGATTCTATTTTCAAACAGGAAGGAAAAGGGAAATATGTTATTCTGGAAGTTACTTTTAAACTGACTTCACAAAACCATCATATCAAAACTGAATACGGAGCAATTAAATCTGAACTGGAACATCTGGGAATTGCCAATCCTACTATTCAGGATGTCTCCAAAGCGGTAATTAATATCAGACAAAGCAAACTTCCTGATCCTAAAGAAATAGGGAATGCCGGAAGCTTTTTCAAAAACCCGACGATTCCTTTGGCCCAGTTTGAAGATTTGAAACAGAAATTCGAAAATATTCAGGGGTATCCGAACGGAGATATGGTAAAAGTTCCTGCCGGATGGCTGATTGAGCAATGCGGATGGAAAGGCAAACAAATCGGAAATGTAGCGTCACACAAACTACAGTCATTGGTTATCATCAATGCAACAGGAGAGGCAACAGGAAAAGAGATTTTCGATTTTTCCACAGAGATCATCAACTCCGTCAAAGAAAAGTTCGGGATTGAGCTTGAGCGGGAAGTGAATATTATTTAATATAAAATATACAGAGGCTGTTTCAATATGAAGACAGCCTTTTTGCTGCTGATTTTTCAGCTATATTCATCACCATAAAGGTGCAAAGATTGTATTTATGATAAAAATCCCACAATATCTTTTTGAAACCCTCTCAAAGAATAGATCTCACAGACAAATTATTATTTTTTTTTATCGCCACAAATGCACGAATAATCTTCTTTATGAATAAAAAATTTATTCGTGTATTCTAAGACATATGCAAATTATATCTTGTTAAATTTACAAAAGGTTCTTCTCTTTTTACCACGGCGAAGATTCTATAGACGAGTTTACAGCATACCGCATTAATAATAGAATTATGAGCTTTTCCCTGCTCTTTTTTCTTTTATAATACGCTTTGATTTCCGGATCGTACATAATAGCAGAGTTAGCACCACTGAAAAGTACGGTCTTTATTCTTCTGTTTC